>NZ_JAOANW010000001.1 GCF_026162365.1 Nitratireductor luteus
TTATTCGGGCAGCCGTGACCGCGCCTTCGAGGACGGTGTCGGCTTCGGCGGTCGGGCGGTGGAGGACTATCTGGTCGTCGACGCCTATTCCAGCTTTGAACTGCCTAGGGGTAAGCTGGACGTCGGTATCGAGAATCTCTTCAATGCGGATTATGCGCCCGTTTACAGCCAGCTCTTGCGCAGCGGCACCAATACGAGCCATCTGCCTGCGCCAGGAACCACCGTGAAGGCCGTCTATACCGTGAACTGGTAGGCCATCTACCGCCGAAGGGGCCGGCACGTCGTAGCGCCGGCCCCTTCCGCGCCGGCGCGGCAATCCCGCGCGTTGTCAATGTTGAAGAGGGTCACGACCGCCGCTGGTCGTGGCCCTCATTTTCATTTGCACATCGTCAACCTGCAAGCAGTACCCGGCCGAAGAGAGTATCCGCTCGCCGCGCAAGGGCGGGAACACGGCGCATGCCGCCACCCGTGACGAGGTCACGCATCTCGCCACGGTGCCCGCAATCTGAAAGAGGGGGCGGTGATGGCGTGCTATACTCGGTTCGCTAGGCTCTCCGCGAGAAGCAGCTACGCCTCAAATTTCATTGCGCGTTTAGCTCCATTGTGCTCCCTGGTGAGATCGCCAGCTAAATCGCGCTGAACGACCGCCGCCTTTGCCGCCCTTGTTTCTGGAGATGGCGTGAATGAGACGGGCTTACTTGCTTCTTGCACTTTTTTCCGCCGGACCGGCGGCGGCAGGCAGTTTGATCGGCGCCGAAGTTCCACCCTACCCCGACGGTTTTTCCAGCAGTATGGGCGCGTGTATTCCCGACGGCCGAGACATTTGCGGCTATTCTATCGGCACGTTGGAGAATGCCGAAGGCGACGTGATCGCCATAATCGCCGAGCAAAAAACGCGCATGGCCGACCGCCAGCCCTTGTTGCGCGTGCTCGACATGATCGACACCCCCGCGCTGACCGACAGGCAAGCTTGGGCAATCGGAGAATGCGAGATCGATGGGCGTCTTGAGCCGACGGTAGCAGGAATCGTGAACGTCAAGGATACGGGCGGCTGGATCGAGGCGGCAGATACGATCTGGGCGGTCAGGTTCGATCCCGCCGTCGGAAAGCTCCGAGCGATCGACACTGCCCGCGTGACGTGCGCCATACCGGGATCGTGACAGAGATGGCTGCGATCGCCGAAACAAAAAAGCCGGGCTGAGAGCCCGGCCTTTTCTGAAGCTGATGCTCCAGACGGAATCAGTTGATCGCGTCTTTCAGGCCCTTGCCAGCGGAGAATTTCGGAACGTTGCGGGCCGGGATGTCGACTTCTGCGCCGGTCTGCGGGTTGCGGCCCTTGGAGGCCTCGCGCCGCGAAACGCTGAAGTTGCCAAAGCCCACAAGCCGAACGTCGCCGCCCTTCTTGAGCTCATCGGTGACAACGGTGAAGACCGCGTCGACAGCCGACTGCGCGTCGCCCTTTGACAGGCCAGCCTTGTCGGCAACGGCGGATACCAGTTCGTTCTTGTTCATAAACTATAAACCCCTTCCTTAATTTCGGCCGGAGAGCGACTCAACCGGCGAGGTGCGCAGAATATGAAGAAGCAAGGGGGCAACCAAGCGAGAAATGAACAAATGAGCTCAAAAACCCCCGGTTTTCCGCGGTTTTCAGAAAAAAGCCGGCAATGAAGCCGGCTTTTTCTGGTTGCAGTGCACAATTTTGCCCCTGACGGCAGGCTAGTGTGCCACCGTCTGCGATCCCGCCTTGTCGGCAACGTCGACTTTGGCGGGGTCGGCCACCGGCTCCACCCACTTGATCGGCACGGGCTTGCTCACCAGTGCATGCTCCAGCACCTCGCCGACCCGGCTAACGGGAATGATCTCGAGACCGCTCTTCACGTTCTCGGGAATATCGACCAGATCCTTGGCGTTCTCCTCGGGGATCAACACCGTCTTCAGGCCGCCGCGCAGAGCCGCCAGGAGCTTTTCCTTGAGGCCGCCGATGGGCAGCACCCGACCGCGCAGTGTGACCTCGCCAGTCATGGCGATGTCCTTGCGCACGGGAATGCCGGTCATGATCGAGACGATCGCCGTCACCATGGCGACGCCGGCCGACGGGCCATCCTTGGGCGTCGCGCCTTCCGGCACATGCACGTGGATGTCCTTCTTGTCGAAGATCGGTGGCTCGATGCCGAAATCGACCGCACGCGAACGCACATAGGAGGCGGCGGCGGAGATCGATTCCTTCATCACGTCGCGCAGATTGCCGGTGACCGTCATCTTGCCCTTGCCGGGCATCATAACGCCTTCGATGGTCAGAAGCTCGCCCCCGACCTCGGTCCAGGCAAGGCCTGTCACGACGCCGAGTTGATCCTCGCCCTCGGCCTGTCCGAAGCGGAAGCGCTTGACGCCCAGATAGTCGGCCAGATTGTCTTCCGTCACCTCAACCTTCTTGTTGCCGGTCTTGATGATCTCCGTCACCGCCTTGCGGGCCAGCTTCATCAGCTCGCGCTCAAGGTTGCGCACACCCGCCTCGCGGGTATAGGTGCGGATGATCTCGTGCAACGCGCCGTCGGTGACCGAGAACTCCTCTTCCTTGAGCGCATGCTCGCGCACGGCCTTGGGCAGGAGATGCCGCTTGGCGATCTCGACCTTCTCATCCTCGGTGTAACCGGCGATACGGATGATCTCCATGCGGTCCATCAGGGCCGGCGGGATGTTCAGCGTATTCGCGGTCGTCACGAACATCACGCTCGACAGGTCGTATTCGACCTCAAGGTAATGATCCATGAAGGTCATGTTCTGCTCGGGGTCCAGAACCTCCAGCAGAGCCGAGGACGGGTCGCCGCGGAAATCCATGCCCATCTTGTCGATCTCGTCGAGCAGGAAGAGCGGATTGGACTTCTTCGCCTTCTTCATCGACTGGATGACCTTGCCGGGCATCGAGCCGATATAGGTGCGGCGGTGGCCGCGGATCTCGGCCTCGTCACGCACGCCGCCCAGCGCCATACGAATATATTCGCGGCCGGTCGCCTTGGCGATCGACTTGGCGAGCGAGGTCTTGCCTACGCCGGGAGGGCCGACGAGGCACAGGATCGGGCCCTTCAGCTTCTTCTGGCGGGACTGCACGGCGAGGTATTCGACGATGCGTTCCTTGACCTTGTCGAGGCCGAAGTGATCGTTCTCGAGCACTTCCTCGGCGCGCGCCAGATCGTGGCTGACCTTGGAGTTCTTCTTCCACGGAATCGACAGGAGCCAGTCCAGATAGTTGCGCACGACCGTGGCTTCGGCCGACATCGGCGACATGGTGGCCAGCTTCTTCAATTCGGCCTCCGCCTTCTCGCGGGCCTCCTTGGAAAGCCTGGTCTTCTTGATGCGCTCTTCCAGTTCGGCGGCCTCGTTGCGGCCGTCCTCGCCCTCACCGAGCTCCTTCTGGATCGCCTTCATCTGTTCGTTGAGGTAGTATTCGCGCTGGGTCTTCTCCATCTGGCGCTTGACACGCGAGCGGATGCGCTTTTCCACCTGCAGCACGGAGATTTCAGCTTCCATGAAGCCCATGGCCTTTTCCAGCCGCTCGCGCACGGAAAGCGTGGCGAGCATCTCCTGCTTCTCGGGAATCTTGATTGCCAGATGCGAGGCGACGGTGTCGGCCAGCTTGGAGTAGTCCTCGATCTGGCTCGCCGCGCCCACGACCTCGGGCGAAATCTTCTTGTTGAGCTTCACGTAGTTTTCGAAGTCGCCGACCACGGAACGGGCCAGCGCCTCGATTTCGACTTCGTCCTCTTCGGGATCGCTCAGCACCTCGGCGCGCGCTTCATGAAAGGCGTCGCGTTCGGTGAAATCGGTGATACGGGCGCGCGATGTACCCTCGACCAGCACCTTCACCGTGCCATCGGGAAGCTTCAGGAGCTGCAACACATTGGCAAGCGTACCGATGTCGTAGATCGCAGAAGCCTCCGGATCGTCGTCAGCGGCGTTCATCTGAGTGGCCAGAAGCACCTGCTTCTCCGCACCCATCACCTCTTCCAGAGCCTTGATCGACTTTTCGCGCCCCACAAAGAGCGGCACGATCATGTGCGGAAACACCACGATGTCGCGCAGGGGCAGCACCGGGAAAAGGGTATTGCCGGAAATGTTCGGGGTTTCAGTCATTATTCAGCCTTCTCACGCCGCAGCCGCTCCATAGCCAGCTTGCGGCATCGTGTTTAGAAAGGGAAGCCGGTTCGCCCATGCCAGGCTTGCAATTGCAACACCACCATCAGGAACAAAAACCCGCCGCGGTTCCTCCATTACTTGGAGGTCCGCGGCGGCGAGATCAAGGGCGGCGTGCAAGACACTCACAGCAGCATAGCGTGTTCCGGCCTAGGCGAAAGCTTCGCCGCTCCGGCCGGGTCGCATCGCCAGGCGTCGCGCGTCACGCGCTGACGCTGCCCTTTTCCTTTTCGCGCTCGGCATAAATGTAGAGCGGACGCGCATTTCCGGCCACGACCTCGTCGGAGATCACGACCTCCTGCACGCCTTCCAGCGCCGGCAACTCGAACATCGTGTCAAGCAGGATCGATTCCATGATGGAACGTAGCCCACGGGCGCCGGTTTTGCGCTCGATCGCCCTCTTGGCAATCGCATTCAGGGCGTTCTCATGGAACGTCAACTCGACATTCTCCATCTCGAACAGGCGCTGATACTGCTTGACGAGCGCATTCTTCGGCGCTGAGAGAATTTCCACCAGGGCCGGTTCGTCGAGATCCTCGAGCGTCGCCAGCACGGGCAAACGGCCGACGAATTCGGGTATGAGACCGAATTTAAGAAGATCCTCCGGCTCCACCTGGCGCAGAAGCTCGCCCTGGCGGCGGTCCTCGACCGAGGACACATTGGCGCCAAAGCCGATCGAGGTCTTGCGTCCGCGGTCGGAGATGATCTTTTCAAGACCGGCGAATGCACCACCGCAGATGAACAGGATCGAGGACGTATCGACCTGCAGGAATTCCTGCTGCGGATGCTTGCGCCCGCCCTGCGGCGGCACGGAAGCGACCGTGCCTTCCATTATTTTCAGCAGCGCCTGCTGGACACCCTCGCCCGAGACATCGCGGGTGATGGAGGGATTGTCCGACTTGCGGGAGACCTTGTCGATCTCGTCGATATAGACGATGCCCCGCTGGGCGCGCTCGACATTATAGTCGGCCGACTGCAGCAGCTTCAGGATGATGTTCTCAACGTCCTCGCCGACATATCCGGCTTCGGTAAGCGTCGTCGCATCGGCCATGGTGAACGGCACGTCGATGATGCGAGCCAACGTCTGAGCCAGCAGCGTCTTGCCGCAACCGGTGGGGCCGATCAGGAGGATATTCGACTTCGCCAGTTCGACTTCCTGGTTCTTGCCCGCATGCGCCAGCCGCTTGTAGTGGTTGTGAACGGCGACCGACAGCACGCGCTTGGCGTGGTTCTGGCCAATCACATAGTCGTCGAGAACCTTGATGATGTCCTGCGGTGTGGGCACGCCTTCGCGCGACTTCACCATCGACGATTTGTTTTCCTCGCGGATGATGTCCATGCACAATTCAACGCATTCATCGCAGATGAACACGGTCGGTCCCGCAATCAGCTTGCGCACCTCGTGCTGGCTCTTGCCGCAGAACGAGCAGTACAGGGTGTTCTTGGAATCACCACCGCTGTTGCTGATCTTGCTCATTTCACAGTCCTTTCAGTACACCGGTGCCCGATGGGATCGACGGCGCCGGGAGAGCGATCCGCGCAACATGCACAGCCCCGAAGCAGATCGCCCAATTCTCGGTTTCCGAACGAAACACAAATCGGAAAGCGCGGCAACGACTCATTATCCCTGGTCGAGACTAGGGTGTTGAAACTCAACATAGGCTTAACGTAAGGCGTTGCCAGCCTCTACGGAACAGCAAATTGTGACGGAAATGACGCAGCCGGTAGCAAAACTTTTCGTCATGAGCCGGCTTTCCCGCCGAATCGCCCCGTCAGACAGAATGCACGCCCTCAATCGCTTCGCGCTGCGTGATCACCTTGTCGATCAGACCGAATTCCTTTGCCTCGTCCGACGTCATGAAATGATCGCGATCGAGCGTTTTTTCAATGGTCTCGTAGTCCTGGCCCGTATGCTGGACGTAAACCTCGTTGAGGCGGCGCTTCAGCTTGATGATGTCCTGGGCGTGACGCTCGATGTCCGAGGCCTGGCCCTGGAAACCGCCGGAGGGCTGATGCACCATGACGCGCGCATTGGGCGTGGCGAAGCGCATGCCCTTGGCGCCGGCGCACAGCAGCAGCGAGCCCATGGAAGCCGCCTGCCCCATGCACAGGGTGGAGACCGGCGGCTGGATGAACTGCATCGTGTCGTAGATCGCCATGCCGGAGGTGACGACGCCGCCCGGCGAATTGATGTAAAGGGCGATCTCCTTCTTCGGATTATCGGCCTCCAGGAACAGAAGCTGGGCGCAGACCAAGGAGGCCATGCCGTCCTCGATGGGCCCGGTGATGAAGATGATGCGCTCCTTGAGAAGGCGCGAGAAGATATCATAGGCGCGCTCCCCCCGATTGGTCTGCTCGACGACCATCGGCACAAGGTTCATCGCGGTCTCGAATGGATTGGGCATGGATACACCTTTCGGGCAGGATGCGCCGGCAAGGCGCAAAACGGCAGAATCGTTCGGTTCAATCGCGATAGATAAGATGTCCCCTTCCCTCTGTGCAAGGGTGGAGCGCTCGCGTTTTCTCAACCTGCTGCCAGAAGCCCGGCAAAGCCGATCATGATCACTCCCAATATGCGGGTCAAGACCACCAGGCCGGAGCGGCCGCCGGCCCGGCCGCGCAGCATGCCGCCGAGCAGCGCATAGAAGCCCGCAGCCGTGCATTCCAGGCTCAGCGAGACGGCTACCATGGAGGCGAACTGCGTCGCATAGCCCGGCAAGCTCGGGTCGACGAACTGCGCGTAGAAAGCAGTGGCGAAGACCACTGCTTTGGGATTGAGGATCGCCACGGCGAATTCGCGCCTCGCGGCAGGCCATACTGAGAGATCATTGCCGCCAGCCTCCGCAATGTCATTGATGCTGCCAGCCTGGCGGACCATGCGCAGGCCGATCCAGGCAAGATAGACCGCGCCAATGATCCTGACCGCGCTAAAGGCAACAGGCGACTGAGCGAGGAGGATGCCAAGCCCCAGACCGGCCGCCAGGAAGATCATCAAATAGGCGGGATAGCGACCGAACGAGGCCATGTGCGCGACGCGGTAACCCCGCGCCGTGGCCAGGGTAAACGCCAGCACATTGTTCGGACCCGGCGCGAAATGCACAGGCAGAGACGCGACTATGAAAGTCGTCCAAAGTTCGATCGGCATCACGTGGCTCCATGCTGGAACCGCATATTGCCTTCGCCGACAGGGACGTGTCCTTGCGTTTTGTGGCTGTAAAGATTGCTGTTCCAGCATAAAATGCCATGGAACTTGGACAAGGTTGATGATCATGCCAAACAAACTGGATGCGATCGATCATAACATTCTTCGGGCTCTGCAGCAGGACGGCAGGCTTACCAATGTCGAGCTGGCCGACAAGGTGGGCCTTTCGCCCTCCCCCTGCCTGCGCCGGGTCAAGCGGCTGGAAGCCGAAGGGATCATTCGGGGCTACCGGGCCATCGTCGACAGAGCTGCCACCGGCCTCGGTCTCACCGTGCTGACGGAGATCAAGGTCGGACGCCATACTAGGAAGAACGCCGACGCGCTTCAGGAGGCACTGGAGGGCGTTCCCGAAATCGTCTCCTGCCACATGGTCTCAGGCGCACCCGACTTCATAGCCGAGATCGTCGTCCCCGATCTCGCTGCCTATGAGCAACTGCTCAGCAACGTGCTGCTCAACCTGCCGATGGTCCAAGATATCCGGTCCAACTTCTCGCTGCGTCCGGTGAAGACGGACGGACCGTTGCCGGTTCCCTCCTGATCGCCAAGCTCAGTATAAAGTTCAGTCGGCCTTCGCCAGCGCCTGCTCCAGATCGGCGATGATATCGTCCGCGTCCTCGATGCCGATGGAAAGGCGAATGACGTCGTTGCCCGCGCCGGCCGCTTGCTTTTGCTCGTCGGTGAGCTGGCGGTGGGTGGTGGAGGCCGGATGGATGATGAGCGACTTGGTGTCGCCGATATTGGCCAGATGCGAGAAAAGCTCGACACCTTCGACGACCTTGACGCCGGCATCAAAGCCGCCCTTGAGGCCGAAGGTGAAGACGGCGCCGGCGCCTTTCGGCGAATATTTCTGCATCAGCTCATGGTTCGAATCGTCCGGCAGCCCCGGATAGGAAACCCAGTCGACGGCAGGCTGATCCTTCAGCCACGTCGCTACCTTGAGAGCGTTGTCGCAATGGCGCTGCATCCGGAGCGGCAGGGTTTCGATGCCGGTCAGGAGCATGAAGGCGTTGAACGGCGAGATCGCCGGACCGAAGTCGCGCAGGCCCAGCACACGGGCGGCGATGGCGAAGGCGAAATTGCCGAAGGTCTCATGCAGCACCATGCCGCCATATTCCGGCCGGGGCTCGGACAGCATCGGGTAATTGCCCGATTTCGACCAATCGAAGGTGCCGCCGTCGACCAGTATGCCGCCCATGGAATTACCATGCCCGCCCATGAACTTCGTGAGCGAGTGCACGACGATATCCGCCCCATGCTCGATCGGCCGAACCAGATACGGCGAGGCCATGGTGTTGTCGACCACCAGCGGCAGGGCGTGTCTGCGTGCGATCTCGGCGATCGCGGCGATGTCGACGAAGGTGCCGCCGGGATTGGCCAGGCTCTCTATGAAGATCGCGCGGGTGCGTTCGTCTATCTGGCTTTCGAAGCTGTCCAGGTCGAATGGGTCGGCCCAGCGCACCTGCCAGTCGAAGTTCTTGAAGGCGTGACCGAACTGGTTGATCGATCCGCCGTAAAGGCGCCTGGCCGCGATGAAATTATCGCCGGGGCGCATCATATTGTGGAAGACGAGCAATTGCGCGCCGTGGCCCGAAGCCGTCGCCAGCGCCGCCGTACCGCCCTCGAGCGCGGCCACGCGCTCCTCGAGCACGGCCTGGGTCGGGTTCATGATGCGCGTATAGATATTGCCGAACGCCTTGAGACCGAAGAGCGAGGCGGCGTGATCGACGTCATCGAACACATAGGATGTCGTCTGATAAATCGGTGTGGCGCGCGCGCCGGTTGCGGGATCGGGGGTCGCGCCCGCGTGGACGGCCAGTGTTTCAAAACCAGGTGTGCGCTCGATCATCGATATCCTCCGCTTTGGCAAAATTCCGGGTCATCAATACAGGCGACGGCGAGTGAGGCAAAGAAGATTTGCCCTATTTCCGGCGGCTGAAGGGAATCATTCGGCAAGGCCGGCGCGTCTCATCACCGTTCTGGCATGGATCCTCGGGTCAAGCCCGAGGATGACGAAGGTTGAGGTGCTTTTGTAAATCATCAAGGCGGGCGGTTGACGGTATCCTACCGTACAGTTCGTCATCCTCGGGCTTGACCCGAGGATCCATGCCAGAACCGAAAACATGTCCACCGCTTGGCCGGACCGCCTCGCTGGAACGTTTTCAGCGCTGCCTGATGCCGAAGCTCTGGAAACCCTGTCTCATCACCGGTTTTTTGGACGAGATCGTCCGGCTGTTGACGCCGTTCCAGCCGATTTCGCCGGAAAGCCTCGCATATTCGATCTTGGGGCAGCGGTTCATGACGACCCTGATGCCCTTTTCCTCCAGCCGCTCAGCAGAAGCGTCGTCGCGGATCGCCAACTGCATCCAGACCACCTTGGGCAGCGGGTCCATGGCGAGGATGTCGTCGGTAATGCCGGGAACGGCGCTGGAAGCGCGGAAAATATCGATCATATCGACAGGCCTCGGCAAATCGGCCAGCGAGGCATAGGTCATCGCGCCGGCGATCTCCTTGCCCGCCTGCCCCGGATTGACCGGAAAGACCTCGTAGCCCTTGTCGAGGAGATATTTGGTGACGAAGAAGCTCGGGCGCACATCGTTCGCCGATGCGCCGATGATGGCGATGGACTTCACCGTGTTGAGGATGCCGGAGATATAGGCGTTGTCGTAGGTGTCGTGGTTCATTCTTTCTCCCAGGCTCGCAAGCCGCGCCCTGCCATCATTCGCCCTTCCACTCCGGCTTGCGCTTCTCGATGAAGGCACCGATGCCTTCCTCGGCGTCGCGCGCCATCATGTTCTCGACCATGACGCGGGCGGCATAGTCATAGGCTTCCGTAAGCCCCATTTCGATCTGTGCGTAGAAGGCTTCCTTGCCGATCTTGAGCGTCAAAGGTGATTTGGATGCAATGGATTGCGCCAGTTCGCTGACGGTTCGATTCAATGCTTCGGCGGGCACGGCGCGGTTGACGAGCCCGAAGCTCAGCGCTGTTTCGGCGTCGATCATCTGGCCGGTCAGAAGCATTTCCATCGCGTGCTTGCGGCTGACATTGCGCGACAGAGCCACCATGGGCGTGGAGCAGAACAGGCCGATATTGACGCCCGGCGTTGCGAACCGCGCGCCATGCGCAGCCACTGCCAGATCGCAAGAGGCGACGAGTTGGCAGCCGGCGGCAGTCGCCACCCCGCCTACCGCCGCGATCACCGGTTTGGGATGGCGGACGATGGTCTGCATGAGATCCGAGCACAGGCCCATGGTCTCGGTGAAAAAGGCCCGCCCCCGGTCCGCATCGGCGCGATGCGCGGTCATCTCCTTGAGGTCGTGGCCGGCGCAGAAGACCTTGCCCTCGTGGGCCAGCACGACGACCTTCACATCGTTGTCCGCGCGCGCCCGGTCGAGCGCGCCCTTGAGCGCCTCCATCATGGCGATAGAAAGCGCGTTCGCGGGCGGATTGGAAAGGGTGAGCGTCAACACGCCGCCGTTTGACGCGGCCTGCACGAGGGCTAGCGGTGCTTGCATTTCCGGATGCGCTTGTGCCGTTTGCGCCATACCCGTTTCTCCTGTTTGGCCAATTCACCTAACATAGGGGACGCGGCGACTACAGTGGCATTGTGCGGCGCGCGTCTTTCCTTTGGGAGGCAGCAGTGCCAAATTGGAAGCAAAGGGAGGACATTGCATGGACGCAAGGACGGCGAAACCGCCATTGACCCCGGTAATGGGCGCGGATGAAGTGAATGCCTATCTCATGGTGGTCTATCCGCAGCTCAATACAGATTATACGGAATACCGGGCGGTAGAGGTTTGGCCGGGCGGCTGCCGGGTGCGGCTGACGGCCGGGGAACGGCATTTGCGACCGGGCGGCACGGTGTCCGGCCCCGCCCTTTTCACGCTTGCCGATATCGGCGGCTATGTCTGCGCGCTCTCCCATATCGGCAGGCAGGCGCTGGCGGTGACCACCAATCTCAACATCAATTTCATGCGCAAGGCGGAAGCCGGCGAGATCGACGGCATCTGCCGGATACTGAAGCTCGGCAAGGCACTGATGGTATTCGACGTCGCGGTTGTGGCCGGCAAGGCCGAAGAGTTGGTGGCGCACGCCACGGGCACCTATTCCATCCCGCCAGCGTCGAAATGATGAGGTATTATAATACCTCTGATCTAACATATTGTTTTCATTTCACTTTCTTATCCAAGAACGTCTTTCTTCCGCTTGACTTGATCCGCCGCCCCTTCTATAAGCCCGCAGATTGCGGTTACGGCCTCAATGTTTCGAGGGTCCGCCGATATTTTTGAATATCCGTCGCGGCCATCGGTTCAAGCAACAAGAAACGCCCGGCCTCGCGGCCCGGTCTTTGAAGTGGAAAAACGCATGAAAACCTTCTCGCAGAAGCCTGCGGAGGTGGAGAAGAAGTGGATCCTGATCGACGCCGAAGGGCTGGTCGTCGGGCGCCTCGCCACCATCGTAGCAAACCGCCTGCGCGGCAAGCACAAGCCCACCTTCACCCCTCATGTGGACGATGGCGACAATGTCATCATCATCAATGCGGGCAAGGTGGTGTTCACCGGCAAGAAGCACCAGGACAAGAAGTATTACTGGCACACCGGTCACCCGGGCGGCATCAAGGAGCGCACCGCGCGCGACATTCTTGAAGGCCGTTTTCCCGAGCGCGTGGTCGAAAAGGCCGTTGAGCGCATGATCCCCCGTGGACCGCTCGGCCGCCGCCAGATGAAGAATCTGCGCGTCTACGCAGGCGCCGATCATCCTCATACCGCCCAGCAGCCCGAGACGCTCGACGTTGCGGCGATGAGCAAGAAGAATGTAAGGGTCAAGGCATATGGCTGAAATCAACTCTCTCCAGGAACTGGGTGAGGCAACGCAGGCGACCGCCGTGCAGCCGGAAGCCCCGGTTCATGTCCAGAAGTTGGACGCCCAGGGTCGCGCCTACGCCACCGGCAAGCGCAAGAACGCCATCGCGCGTGTCTGGGTGAAGCCGGGCACGGGCAAGATCTCGGTCAACGGCAAGGAATTCGCAGCCTATTTCGCACGGCCGGTTCTGCAGATGATCCTGCAGCAGCCGATCATCGCAGCCAACCGCAACGGCCAGTACGATGTCGTCGCCACGGTTGTCGGCGGCGGACTGTCGGGCCAGGCGGGCGCGGTGCGCCACGGCATCTCGAAGGCCCTCACCTATTACGAGCCGGAGCTTCGCGCCGTGCTCAAGAAGGGCGGTTTCCTGACCCGCGACAGCCGCGTGGTGGAGCGCAAGAAGTACGGCCGGGCCAAGGCTCGCCGCTCCTTCCAGTTCTCCAAGCGCTAAGCTTCATCATCATCGATGCGGAAAAGCGGGTCTTCGGGCCCGCTTTTTTGTTGGTGGCAAACCTCTGTGTCGTTCAGGTTGCCGGGGCCGCCTGCCGCCGCCTACTGCCGGTAACGTGCAGCACCCAGCTCATCGCCGGCATCTCCACATGGCGATAGAGAATCGCGGAAGCCAGGATCGTCACCGGCAGGACGATCAGCGCCAGCGGCAGCGGCGTCATCATCGACGGGGCGAGCGCCGGCAGGACGAGCTTTACCGCCAACTGGATCACATAGACGTGGATCAGGTAGGTGGAAAAGGACCAGTCACCCAGCCGGCGCAGCCACTCGACCCTGAAATTTAAGGTCTTCACCCCGCCTGCCACGATCAGGCTCGCTGGTATTCCGAAAGCGATGAAACGCCAGTCCTGGCTGGTTATGTCGTAGCGAAGCAGGAGGATCAGCAGCCCGGTGAAAAGCGCCAGCCAATAGACACCGACACGCGGCCCGCCCTGCTCCCGATAGATGTAGCGATAGACAAGGATACCGATCCCGAATTCGAGGATGATCGGGTCTAGGTAGAAGCGCGCCACCAAAGTGTTGCTGCCCAGCATGGTTCCCAGTGCGGCCAGCCCGCAAAGCAGGGCGACAACGCTTAGAAGCGTCCGATCGTGGAACAGTCGGACACACAACGCTATCAGGACATAGAAGAATATCTCATAGTTGAGCGTCCAGCCCAACGTCAGGATGGGATGGTTGCCGCCTCCCGGGCTGTCGTAGGGCAGGAAGAGCAGCGAGCTTGCCAGATGAGCGAAGTCGGCACGGGCCGTGTTCAGGAGCGACGGCGCGGAGAGCACTACCATGAAGAGAGCGAGCGTCATCAAATGGTAGAGCGGCACGATGCGCGCCAGCCGCCGTATCAGAAACCGGTTGTCGATGCGCGGCGACCTGTCGACGATGAGCGCCATGACGAAGCCGCTCAGGATGAAGAAGATGTCGACCCCGATCGCGCCAACGGCGAAACCGGTGGCCTGTTTCGTTTCGCCGCCGAGCGATGCCGTCAGGTGGAACAGAACGACCAGATAGGCAGCGGCAGCACGCAGATACTGCACTGAATAGAGTATCTCGCCAGCACCAGGCCGAGGCTCCTCGGTCCCGCCATGCTCCACGCCCCGTTCATGTGCCGCCATGTTATCCTGCTTGTTCCAGAAAGGCTCACGGACGCCGAACAGTGTCCCGGTTCGACACAAATTCGGGCGTCACACGCAACTCAGCCTTGACAGAGGGGTACCGCAGCAAGCCACATGCCATCGCTCAGTGATCGCAGCGAGAAGCCAGATGCCCCCGAAATCCATCGACCATGCCTTCACCGCACATCAGGCCGTGGGCGCAGCCCAGGACCCTACCTATGCCGGTGCGCTTTCCTTCATGCGGCGCAAATACTCGAAGGACGTCGAGGGAGCCGATGCCGTGGTCTGGGGCGTGCCGTTCGATGCGGCCGTATCGAACCGGCCAGGCGCGCGTTTCGGACCGCAAGCCATTCGGCGGGCATCGGCCATCTTCGACAACGATCCGCAATATCCGTTCCATCTCGACCTGTTCGAGAAGCTTGCGGTGGTCGACTATGGCGATTGCCTGCTCGACTATGGCAATCATCAGGAGACGCCGGCCACCATCGAGCGCGAGGCGGCTGGCATTGTCGCCAACGGCGCGTTCCTCGTGACGCTCGGGGGTGATCATTTCGTGACGTGGCCGCTGCTCAAGGCGCATGAAGCAAAGCACGGGCCCCTCGCCCTCATCCAGTTTGACGCGCATCAGGACACGTGGCCGGACGACGGCAAGCGGATCGATCACGGCTCCTTCGTCGGGCGCGCAGCGCGTGACGGCACCATCGACGCCGCACACTCCATCCAGATCGGCATACGCACGCACGCTCCTGAAGATTGCGGCATCCAGATGCTGCACGGCCATGAGATCGAGGAGATGCGGGCCGGCGAGATTGCCGAGGTGATCAGGCAGCGCGTAGGCGACCTGCCGGCTTATCTCACCTTCGACATCGACTGTCTGGACCCCGCCTTCGCACCCGGCACAGGAACGCCGGTTGCCGGCGGACCTTCGACAGCCAAAGTTCTGTCGGTGCTGCGCCAGCTTGGCGGGCTGAACGTGGTCGGCGCAGACATCGTCGAGGTGTCGCCGGCCTATGACCATGCCGACATCACGGCCATCGCCGGCGCGTCGGTTGCCATGCATTATCTGGGCCTGCTGGCAGAAAAGCGACGATAATCGAACCCGCGCGGCGATTATCGTCGCTTTTCGCATTGTTTCAGCGGGGCGTTTCAACCATTTGAAACCGGACTCTTTTTCGGACTTGGAAAATGACGGCAAAAATCTTCATTGACGGCGAACACGGCACCACGGGACTGCAAATCAGATCGCGGCTTGCCGAACGCAGGGACATCGAGATCATCTCCGTTCCGGTCGCGCAACGGAAAGACCGGGCCGCGCGCGCGGACTATCTCAACCGGGCCGACATCGCGATCCTGTGCCTTCCCGACGATGCCGCGCGGGAAAGCGTCGCGCTGATCGAGAACGAGACGACCCGCGTTATCGACGCCTCCACCGCCCATCGGGTGGCCGACGGCTGGATCTACGGTTTTGCGGAGATCGACGCCGTGCAGGCGGATGCTATTGCCAATGCAAAACGGGTCGCAAATCCCGGCTGCTGGCCGCAGGGGCCGATAGCTGTCCTTCGCCCGCTGGTGAAGGCCGGCCTGCTGCCGGCCAACTTCCCGGTAACGGTAAACGGCATTACCGGCTATTCGGGCGGCGGTCGCACGATGATCGAGGATTACGAGAGCCAAGGCGAAGACGCCCCGGAATTCCTGCCCTATGGCCTGACCCTGAACCACAAGCACCTGCCGGAGCTCAAGGCCTATGCTGGGCTCTCGCGCGATGCGCTGATGCAGCCGGCGGTGGGCGACTTCGCCCAGGGCATGATCACCGTCGTGCCCCTGCAATTGGCCCTTCTCGACAAGGTTCCCACGGGCGCCGAGCTTCATGCGGCCATCGCCGACCATTATGCCGGGCTGAAGGAAAGCGTCGTGGAGGTCGCCCCGCTGGAGGCGATGGAACGTTCGCCGACACTGGAGCCGCAGGCGCTCAACGGCACCGATGCCATGCGCCTCCATCTTTTCGTCAACGAGGCACGAGCGCAGGCCCTTCTGGTCGCCGTCTACGACAATCTCGGCAAGGGCGCGTCCGGCGCGGCTGTCCAGAACATGAACCTCATGCTGCGCGGCATGGGCGTTTAGTCGGCCTCAGGCGGAGCTTTCCCACCATCAACGCGCCCCAGGGCGTGGTCACGGCCGATGAGGATGACCTGACGCATGGCCTCGGCGGCGGCTGGTGGGTCGCGCCGTGAGATGGCTTCGGCGATCAGGTGGTGCGAGTGGCCGATCTCCTGGAATTCACGCGACGGCCGGTCGGGAGAACTCAAGCCGAAAGCACCGACGAGCGCTGCTTCGATAAGCGAGCCGACATTGTACATGAACGGATTCTCGCAGGCCTGCAGAACCGTCAGATGAAATTGCAGATCGGCGCGAATGAGATCCTCGGGCGTTCCGGCCGACGACATCTCGTCGGCTATGCGCAACAGCGCGCGGACATTTTCAGGCGTGGCCCGCTTTGCCGCCAGCTCGGCCGCGCTTGGCTCAAAGGAAAGCCGCATCTCACTCAAATGGATTAGGAAGAGTCGGTCGAAGCCGCGCTCCAGATGCCAGGACAGGACGTCCGCGTCGAAAAGGTTCCACTGCTTGCGCTCGGTTACCCTGGTGCCGATGCGCGCGCGCGGCACGATCAGGCCCTTGGCCGACAATGTCTTCATCGCCTCCCGCAGGACCGTTCTTGAGACCTTGAATCGATCGGCAAGTTCATTGTCGCCTGGAAGGATCGAACCTATGGGGATTGTGCCGGAGACGATCTCACGACCGAGTTCGTTCACCACATGCGAATGGCTGGTGCGGCGCAACGATCCGGAAAGTGTCGTCTCAAAAAGCCCCATTACCGCCCATGTGCGTTCTCAAGTGCCGCCGCATTCCTGGAGGTGGCCCAGAGTATCCCCTTCTGCAAGAAAATGAACACGAACAGCAGAACTCCGATCACGATCTTCGTCCACCAGCTAGATAGCGTGCCATCGAAGATGATGTAGGTCTGTATCAGACCCATGATGAGAATTCCAAGCAGCGTACCTGCGACGAATCCGCTGCCGCCGGTCAGAAGCGTTCCGCCGATGACGACGGCGGCGATAGCGTCGAGCTCGACACCGACAGCGGCAAGGGAATAGCCGGCCGTCGTGTAGAGCGAGAAGACGATGCCCGAGAGCCCGGCAAGAAGGCCCGAAAGCGCGTAAATGCAGATCGTCGTATGGCCCACCGAAACGCCCATCAGCCGCGCGGTGGCGACGCCACCACCCAGCGCATAGACATTGGCCCCAAAACGGGTGCGATGGGCAAGCACCATGCCGATCAGGAACACCAGCAGCATCAGGCCGCCAATCAGCGTCAGCCGCCCGCCACCCGGCATCCGCCAGTAAAGCGACTGCAGAACGCTGTAGAACTCATGGGCGATCGGAATCGAATCGGTCGACAGGACAAAGGCCATGCCGCGCGCCAGGAACATGCCGGCGAGCGTGACGATGAAGGGCGGCATCTCCAGATAATGGATGATCGCGCCCATGGTCGCGCCGAACAACGTGGTGATGACGAGCGCCAGCGCGAAGACCGCCAGCGGATGCATGGAGCTGTTGGCCAGCACGACGGCGATGAAGACCGTGGTGAAGGCGATGACCGAACCTATCGAAAGATCGATCCCGCCCGACAGGATCACGAATGTCATGCCGACGGCGGCGATGCCCAGAAAGGCGTTGTCGGTCAGCAGGTTGCCGATCACCCGCGTCGACAGCATGGCGGGGAACTGGGCGTAACAGAGCGCATAGGCAATCAGGAAGATCGCGGTTGTGGCCGCCAGCGGCAGGTAGCGTGACTTCATGGCGCCGATTGCTCCTTGTCGAAGACTTCCTCCTTCGGGCCCCGCCAGAACACAACGAACGTGCGAAGCGCAGGCGACTGGATAACCAGGATGAGGAGGATGATGACGGCCTTGATGATGAGGTTGAACTCCGGCGGGAAGCCCGAGCTGAGAATGCCGGTATTGATCGACTGGATGATCATGGCGCCAATGAGAGAACCAAGCAGCGTGAACCGCCCTCCCAGAAGCGATGTGCCGCCGATCACCACGGCCAGAATGGCGTCGAGCTCAAGCCACAGGCCGGCATTGTTGGCATCCGCCCCGCGAATGTCGGCGGCGGCGATGACGCCGGCAATGGCCGCGCACAGGCCTGAAATCATGTAGACCGTTATCAGCAGCACATGGCTGTTGACGCCGCTCAGCGTTGCGGCACGGCGATTGACGCCGATGGCTTCGATCAGAAGCCCCAGCGCGGTGCGCCGTACGACAAAGGCCACGAGCACGCCCATGCCGATCCACAGCAGCACCGGCACGGGCAGCGCGAATATCGATCCGCTGCCGAAGAAGGCGAGGCCCTCATTGTTGAAGGTCAGGATGACGCCTTCGGTAATCAGCTGCGCTATGCCGCGCCCGGCGACCATCAGGATGAGCGTGGCGACAATCGGCTGAATGCCGAGCATGGCGACCAGCATGCCGTTCCAGGCGCCACAGGCCACGCCGACGACGAGTGCCGTGGTGACCGCCATGGCGACGCTGCCTCCGCCGGCGACCCCGGACGCGGCCACAGCACCGCATATAGCCATGACCGCCCCGACCGAAAGATCGATGCCCTTGGTTGCGATGACCAGCGTCATGCCGATGGCGAGCAGGGCCACGGGCGCGCCCCGGTTCAGGATATCGATCAGGCTTCCATAGAATCGGTCGTTCTGCACCGTGATATCGAGAAATCCGGGAAATACGGCGGTATTGATCGCCAGAATGGCGAACAGCGCCACGATCTGCGGCAGAAAGCGGCGTACGGCGCCGAGCGTCTCTGCATTCATGTCCCGATCTCCGTACCGGCATCCGCGGCAATGGCGCGGACGATGCTATCCGTGTCGATCTCGGCGCCGCCGAGCTCGGTCACATGCGCCCGATCGCGCAACACGACGATGCGGCGTGCATAGGCGACCAGTTCCTCAAGCTCGGACGAGATCACCAGGAGGGACATGCCCTCGGCGCACAAATCCTCGATCAGCCTGATGATCTCGGCATGGGCGCCAACGTCGATGCCACGGGTCGGCTCGTCGAGAATGAGCAGTTGCGGCTCCGTCGCGAGCCAGCGCGCCAGGATCGCCTTTTGCTGGTTGCCGCCCGACAACAGCTTGATCGGCTTCTCCCGGTCGGAGGTGCGAATGTCGAGCGCCTTGATGAAGCGGTCGGCCAGAGTGTTCTGCTCGCGTGCCGAAAGCGGCCGCGCCCAGCCTCGGCGGGCCTGGAGCGCCAGGATGATGTTCTCGCGCACGGAAAGATCGCCGACGATGCCGTCGGTCTTTCGGTCCTCGGGGCAGAAGCCGATACCGGCGGCAATAGCTTTGCGCGGCGAGGTCAGCGCAAGCGGCGCGCCGTCCATTTCGGCGCTGCCGCTGTCGTGTGGACGGATGCCGAAAATAACCTCGGCCGTCTCGGTCCGGCCCGAGCCGAGAAGCCCGGCCATGCCGACCACCTCGCCCCGCCCGATGTCCAGATCGAAGGGCGCGATGCTCCTTGCCCTGCCGAACCCACGGAAGCGGAAGCGCGTCTCCGGCTTGCCGCCGCGTTCAGCCGCGTGTTCTCGCGTTTCCTGGGAGAGCTCATGGCCCAGCATCATGGTGACGAGATCGAGCCTTTCCGTCTCGGCGATAGCGCGGGTACCGACAAGACGGCCGTTGCGCAGCACGGTGAGGCGGTCGGATATCTCGAAGACCTGGTCGAGGAAGTGGGTGATGAAGATGATGCCCAGCCCCTTTTCGCGCAGCGAGCGCACGATGTCGAAGACCATCCGCACTTCATGCGCATCCAAGCTGGCGGTCGGCTCGTCGAGGATCAGCACCTTGCCCGAGAGATCGACGGCGCGGGCGATGGCGACGATCTGCTGTACGGCGACGGAATAGGCGGAGAGTTCGCGGGCGACATCTATCTCCAGCCCGTATTGGGCCAGCATCTGCCGGGCGTCGCGGTTCATGGAACGCGTATCGACCATGCCGAAGCGCAGCGGCTGGCGACCCATGAAGAGGTTTTCGGCGACAGTGAGATTGGGCAGGAGGTTGACCTCCTGATAGACGGTGCCGATGCCCAGTTTCTGCGCGTCGAAGGTATCGCGGGGATCCACAGGCTGCCCGTCCAATACGATCTCGCCGCTGTCGCGGCGGTAGGCGCCGGTGAGGCATTTGATCAGCGTCGACTTGCCGGCGCCGTTCTCGCCCAGGAGTGCGTGTACCTCGCCCGCCTTGAGGCTGAAATCGACCGCATCGAGCGCCAGCGCGCCGGGAAAGCGCTTGGTGAGGTTTTCGACGCGGAGCATCGGTTCACTCGACATGACCCGTCCTGTTCTAGATCAAGATGAGTTTTCGTTGAAACGCCATCTTGATCTATCCCTTTGTTGGAGCATGATCTTTTCCAAAAACCGGTATCCACTTTTCGAGATCATGCTCAAGCTTCGGCGGAGGCCGAAACCAAAGGGATTGGCGTTGCGGAATACGAAGAAGAGGCGGGCCGCGTGGGCGACCCGCCTTCGGGGCTCAGTAGCCGAGATCTTTCTTTTCCTCGTAGACCGCCATCGGATCGTCAGCCTGGGTGAAGAGCTTCGATTCCGTCTGGATCCACTTTTCCGGCGTGGTGCCGTCGGCAAGGTAGGCTTCGAGAATGTCGAAGGCCGGCCCGGCCATGTTAGGCGTCAGTTCGACGGTGGCGTTGGCTTCACCGGCGGCAAGCGCCTTGAAGATATCCGGCACGGCGTCGATGGAGACGACAAGGATGTCCTCACCGGGCTTCAAGCCGGCTTCCTTGATGGCCTGGATAGCACCAAGCGCCATATCGTCGTTGTGGGCGTAGAGGGCGCAGATGTTCTTGCCTCCGTCTTCCGCTTTGAGGAAGCTTTCCATCACTTCCTTGCCCTTGGTACGGGTAAAGTCGCCCGTCTGGCTGCGGATGATCTCAAGGTTTTCGCTGCCGGCGATGGCCTCCTCGAAACCCTTCTTGCGGGCGATGGCCGGGGATGAGCCGGTGGTGCCCTGCAGTTCGACGATGTTGCAATCCTTGTTGCCGACGGCCTCGACCAGCCAATTGCCTGCGACCTTGCCCTCATGTACCTGGTCCGAGGTTACCGCGGTCAGGTAGAGATCATCGGATGCCTTGATGGTGCGGTCGAGAAGGATGACCGGGATTTCCGCGTCCTTCGCTTCTTCCAGGACCGAGTCCCAGCCGGTTTCAACGACGGGTGCCACCAGGATCGCATCGACGCCCTGCGCGATGAAGGAGCGGATCGCCTTGATCTGGTTTTCCTGTTTCTGCTGGGCGTCGGCAAATTTCAGGTCGATGCCGCGCTTTTCGGCTTCCTTCTTGGTGACGGTGGTCTCGGCCGCGCGCCAGCCCGACTCCGAACCGATCTGTGAAAATCCAACGGTCGTTGCCGAAGCCACCGACGTGCCAAGGACAGCCGACGCGAGCATAGTCGCGCCAGCAAGAGCTGACTTAAAGAGCATGATTTCCTCCCGAATTGCTCAGCTGCGGAGCAGCAGAAGGAAAAAATCATACTATATTACTTTTGTAAAGCGACGACATGCAGCATTCGCTGAACGGGACTTGAGCGGTGGTTCCTAGGAGCGCAGTTCCACCCGCGTTTCGGGCGGATAGGCGCCCTTGGTGGCGCGCCAGTGGGCGGCGGCGAAGCCCAGCACCATGAGCGCCATGGCCTGGTGCGCAAGCGCCCAGCCCAGCGGCACGACCATGAGCAGCGTTGCGATGCCGATGGCTGCCTGTATGCAGATCAGGAGGAGGAGGATCACTGCGCGCCTTGCATGGGTCGAACCCGGCGCGCGGCGCCATGTCTCAACGCAGTGCCACAGGGCAAGCAGAAGCAGGGCATAGGCGCCCAGCCGATGGACGAACTGCACGGTCTTGGGTTTTTCAAACAGGTTCAGCCAGGCCGGTGACTGGGCGAACAGACCCTGGGGGACGATCGCCCCATCCATCAGCGGCCAGGTGTTGTAGGTCATGCCGGCATCGAGGCCGGCCACCAGCCCGCCGAGGTATATCTGGAACAGCACCGCGAAGACCAGCCAGCCGGCAAGGTTTTGAACGCGGGGAACGGCGCGGCCGCCGCTATGGGGCGCAAGGCCGCGGGCAACGACCATGACGGCGGCGAATATCACACAGGCGATGGTGAGATGGGTGGCCAGCCTGTACTGGCTGACGTCAACCCGGTCGACGAGACCCGAAGCGACCATCCACCAGCCGATCGCGCCCTGCAGCGCGCCGAGACCCAAAATGCCCAAGAGCTTCGGTTTAAGGCGTCGTTCGAGGCGTCCGGTCAGCCAGAAGAAGGCCAGAGGCAGAGCGAAGACGAAGCCAACGCCACGGGCGAGGAGGCGATGCCCCCACTCCCACCAGTAGATGGTCTTGAAGGCGTCGAGGCTCATTCCTTTGTTGATCTGCTGATACTCGGGGATCTGGCGATATTTATCCAGTTCCTCCTGCCATTCGGCTTCGCTGAGCGGGGGGATGACGCCGTGTATCGGCTTCCATTCGGTGATCGAGAGACCGGAATCGGTAAGCCGCGTCGCCCCGCCCACGATCACCAGCGCGAACAAGGTAACAAGGACCGCATAGAGCCACAATCGAACCCATAGCCGATTCCTGCGATCGTCGACGGGTACGGCACTCGGGATCGTCGTTTCAGCTATCGAAGTCATCTTTCACCGGAAAAATCGGGAAGCGACCGGGACGGGCGGACACCGCCCGGCGTTCCCGGCCTTCCATCTCGAAGGGTTCGTGCCGCAACCGCCGGCCTCTGGCAAGTCTCCTGGCGGCGACATGCGGTCGCGGTTGTGGTTGAACATTCGATCAGGCGACTGTACGAGGAGCCGGCCTTGCCCAGTCCGAACCGGGCGGCGCCATGCCTACAAGAGTTACTGGACAAGGACACGACAATGCCGGTGCGGTTGCGGAAATTCATAGGCATGATCGGCCTTGTGGCACTCGTGGTGATCTATGCCATTGTATCCACGGCCTTCGCGGTCGCGCAATTGACCGACAAGAGCCCGCTCGTCCATCTCGTATTCTATCTGGTTTCCGGTCTCGCCTGGATATTGCCGGCCATGCTGATCGTGAAATGGATGGAGGGACGGCCAAAGGCCGGCAAGTAAACCGCGCCGTCGAGCATTCCTTCACACTTTTTCGATAGGTTCCGCCGCATGCGGAACGTTTGAGGGTGAAATGTCGGGGGCTGCATCGGCACATGAGGGCATGGCGCCTGTTTCCAAGGAAGGCGAAGCGGCGACGCTGACCGCCGGGGTCGCCGCCGCCGATGAGCGAGGCATCGCCGCCTATCGCCGATTTTGCGAGAATGCCGTCTTCCCCCCACCGCAATCGCCCGATTGGCTGGCTGCCTGGGCTTCGCACCATAACGACGTGCTCGTGGTGACGCTCCACGTCGACGAGGCCCCGGCGCTGGCGCTGCCGCTGGTGGTCGAGCGGAGCGGAGTCTTCCGTATGGCGCGTTTTGTCGGAGGCACCCATGCAAACGGCAATTTTCCTGCCCTTTCTCTGGCTTATGGAGCCGATTCCAGGCAAGTGACCGGCGCCCTTGTCGCAGCTTTGCGGCAACAGCGGCCCGATATCGACATCCTCGCCCTGGAGCGTCAGCGGACGACCTTTCGCGGCCATGCCAATCCTCTAGCAGCGCTGCCCCATGCGACCAGCCCCAACGTATCGCTGGCAGTGGACCTGACTGGCGGCTTGGAGCAAGTCCTCCGTGGCAGCAGCGGCAAGCGACGGCGCAAGAAGCACCGCTCGCAAGTCCGCAAGCTGGAGGTTGCCGGCGGCTATCGCCGCTACGCGGCCCGGACTGTCGAGGAAGTCGACCTTCTTCTGGATGCCTTTTTCCGGATGAAGCACCACCGGTTCGCCAAGATGGGAATCAGCGACGTCTTCGACGATCCCGCCGTGCAGGCAAGCTTCCGGATACTGTTCATGAACGCCTTGCAGCTATCGCCGCCGCCCTTCGTCCTGCACGCGCTGGAGGTCGGAGGGGTGGTGCGTGCAGTGACCGGGTCGAGCCAAACCGAGGATACGCTGATCTGCGAGTTCAGCACCTTCGCCGAGGATGAGCTTGCTCACGCAAGCCCCGGCGACTTCCTGTTCTACGAGAACATCGCCGCCGCAGCGGAGGACGGTTTCGCGGTCTACGATTTCAGCGTCGGCGACGAGGCCTACAAGCGCATCTGGTGCGACCTGGAAACGCACCATGCCGATGTAATTGCCGGACTTTCATCGCGCGGGCACGTTGTCGCCGCAGTTTTGCGAACGTGGAGCCGGGCAAAGCGATTTATCAAGACCAGCCCGGTCCTGATGCAAATCGTGCGCCGCTTGAGGCGCAGAGGCCAGTCGTAAGGCTTACGCGACATCCCTGCCGGGTGGGGCCGGCGGCGGGAATTGGCCGACGGGCGTTACGAGCAGCGGTGCGTCGTAGCCCTCCCGCCTCAGCTCATCCCGCACCGCTTCGATAACCCTGTCCGAGGGATCGAGTACGCTGACGAGGATCTGCGTGTCATCGTCCATGAGCCTTGCGAGCGCTTCCGCCTCTGCCGGCCCGCATTCGACGACGACCAGATCATAGGCGGTGGAAAGCGAGTTCATTATAATCGGCAGGCGGTCGAGCCCACGCATGGCGCGGTCGGGATCGGCGGTGCCGATAGGGATGATATGGCATTCCGAGTAGAGATCGCTGTGAATGATGTCGGCGAACTGGGCTTCCGCGGCAAGCAGATTGGTGATGCCGGCATAGGAGACAGTCTCCAGCATCGGCATCGAGGCGGCTCCGGAAGCCGTCAGGTCGACCAAGAGAACACGCAGGCCTGCGTCGGAGACCTCGCGTGCGACCAGTACGGCGGTCGCCGCCGCATCGTCGCCCTCGGGTGAAACGAAGACGGCGCGTCCGACACCGGTGGCAATCAGCGCCTCGGCTGCCGCGTCCACATGTACTTCGCCCAGTCGTGAGGCGGGAGGAACGGAGGCTGGCGCCTGCCTCTCTTCAAAGGCCGTTTCCGCTTCTTCTTCCAGGCCGGAGGAATTGACGGCGGGGTCAGCCGGGAATGCCGGCGTGGCGGGCTCGCGGTCGGCCGCCATCTCGACCTGTTCGACAGGTTCTACCTCGCCGCCGACCGGGCGCATGGCGCGCCCGCTGAACAATTCCCGCAACAGCGTGACGATAGCCATCACCAGCAACGAGGCGGCGAAGGCGGCGAAAGTGATGGGGATGATCTTTGGGAAATAGGGCTCGGCGGGAACGGTAGCCCGCGAGAAGATGCGCGCATCAACCGGCAGGTAGTTGCGGTCGCCACGGGCGGCGGCCTCGCGATAGCGGGTAAGGTAGGATTCCAGCAACTCGCGCTGGGCGGCAGCTTCCCGCTCAAGCGCACGCAATTCCACCTGCTCCTGCCCGGCCCGGCCCGATTCGGCCTTCAACTGGTTCAACTGGGAAACGAGTTCGCGTTCGCGCAGGCGTGCGGTGTCCGCTTCGGTCTCCAGCCCTTCGAGCACCTTGTCGACCTCCGAGCGTATCTGTCCATCGAGATCGGCAAGTTGCGACTGCAGGGCGCGGATGCGCGGGTGACTGCCGAGAAGCGATGTCGACAGGTCCGCGATCTGTGCCTTGAGCTCAACCTGTCGCTCGCGCAGACGCTGGATCAGCCCCGAAGCCAGAACGTCCGGCAACGTCTCAAGCGAAGCGCCGCGCCCCGCAGCCGCCCGGATGGTCTCGACCTTCGCTTCGGCCGCCGAGCGGGCGGCGCGAACGCGGGAAAGCTCGCTCGAAAGCTCAGCCAGCTGCTGGGTTGCCAGAACCGTGTTGTTCTGCCCCATCAGAAGATCCGACTGGGAACGGAAATCGGCCACCTTGCCCTCGGCTTCCTTCACGCGCTCCCTCAGATCGGCGATCTCAGGCTCCAGCCAGTCGGTGGCTTCTGCGTTTGACTGCTGCTTCGCCGCCCGTTGCGACGCCACATAGGCATCGGCGATGGCGTTGGGCACGCTGGCGGCCAGGACGGGATCTTCGGAGGAGAATTCGATGACGATGACGCGGGAGTTCTCCACGCGATAGACTGTCAGCTTTTCCCGGAAAGCCTGGAGAACGCGCTCTTCCGGCGGTATGGCCGCGGGGCTGCTCTTGAGACCGGTCATGATGAACAGGCGGTCGAGCAGCGATATCCGGGCGGTGTCGAACTCATCGCGGCTCGCAAGATCGAGCTGCCGCGCCACCTGGGTCAGTATCTCAGCAGAGGAGATGACCTGGACCTGGCTGACCACCCCTTCCGCGTCGAGCACGGCCCGGCCCTGATCGTCAATCGTCGACGGGCGGGTATAGACGGATTCGCCCGTTTCGATCAGTACCCGGGTCTCGGCCCTGTATTTGGGCGTGGCGAGCGCGGCCAGCAGAAAAACGATTCCGGTGATGGCGAGCGCGAACACTGCGATGCGCAGCCAGTTGCGCCGCAGGCTTGCGAACAGCCGGCCGAGATCGACGTCAACGTCGCTGGCCATTGTTTCACCGCTCTTCATGCATCCCACCCCAGTGCTTGTCGCCGTCAAGGTAAATGGACGTGGTAACCATGGGGTTAACCGCAAAACAGCCTCCATTCACGGTGCGCAGCGCTCGGGCACGCAGCCAAGTGCGGTCGCTTAACCCGGCATTAACCGTAATCGCCGGATAACCTTACGGTGCATTGATGAGCGTTCCGCTGCCCAACAAGAGATACGTGTATCCGGTCATGAAAAACCGTACCCCTATCGTTATCGGCCTTTCGGCGGCGGTCCTGCTTGCCGGCTGCGGCGGCTATCGCCCTCCCCCGCCGGCTTTCCACAAGGCGCTCTACCAGCCCTATGTGATGGATGCCGGCGACCAGCTGCGCATCACCGTCTTCGACCAGGAGAACCTGACGAACAGCTACAGCGTCGACCAGGCGGGCTACATTTCCTTTCCGCTGGTTGGATCGGTGCCGGCGCGCGGCCGCACGCCCAAGCAACTCGAACAGGAACTCGCCCAGATGCTGCGTAACGGCTATCTGCGGGATCCGGACGTGACGGTCGAAGTCGACCGCTACCGGCCCATCTTCATCATGGGCGAGGTCGGCGGGCCTGGGCAGTATTCTTACGTTCCGGGCATGACGGTACAAAAGGCGATCGCGGCGGCGGGCGGTTTCTCGCCGCGCGCCAACCAGGCCAATGTCGATGTGACGCGCGAGATCAACGGCAAGGTGATGACCGGGCGCGTCGTCACCTCGGACCCGCTGCTGCCCGGCGATACGGTCTATGTCCGGGAGCGGCTCTTTTGATGGCTCTCCCGGGCGCTTCCATCTTCGCAGGGTGAGCAATTTGCGCATCGTCCACCTGTTCCGGTCTCCCGTGGGCGGGATATTCCGCCACGTGCGCGATCTGTGCGATGCGCAGGTCGCGGCGGGACACGAGGTGGGGATCGTCTGCGATTCCACCACCGGCGGCGAATATGAGGACCGCTACTTCCGTCGGATCGCCGACAGGCTTGCTCTCGGGGTCACACGCACGCCGATACAGCGCCATGTCGGCCCGGGCGACATCGCCGCAGCCTGGCGGACGCTTCAAATCATACGTGCCATGCGGCCGGACATTCTGCACGGGCACGGGGCCAAGGGCGGGGCCTATGCCCGCCTTTTCGGAACCGCGCTGCAAATGGGCGGCAGCCGGGTCTTGCGGCTTTATTCGCCCCATGGCGGCAGTCTGCACTACGACCCGGATACTATCGCCGGACGCTTCTTCTTCTCGCTCGAAGCACTGATGGGCCGCTTCACCGACCACATCCTGTTCGTTTCCGAATACGAGCTGCGCACCTACAAGACAAAAGTGGGCAAGCCGCGCCCACCCCACAGCCTCGTCTATAACGGCCTGCGCGCAGAAGAATTCGCGGATGTGGCGGAGACGCCGGATGCGGCGGACTTCCTCTATATAGGCATGATGCGGGACCTGAAGGGGCCCGACCTTTTCCTGGATGCGCTGAAGCTGGTCGAGGAGCGCGCGCACCGACCGCTGACAGCGGTGATGGTCGGCGATGGAGACGATCTCGAGAAATACAAGGCGCAGGCCAGGGAATTGGGGTTCGGCGACAGGGTGCGGTTCTTTTCCGCCATGCCGGCACGCCAGGCGTTTGCCAGGGGCCGTGTGATGGTTGTTCCCTCGCGGGCAGAGGCGATGCCATATATCGTGCTGGAAGCGCTGGCGGCGGGGCGCGCGCTGATCGCGACAGCGGTGGGCGGCATTCCGGAAATCCTCGGCGGAGAGTCGCCCGCTCTTTGCCGGCCAGAACCCATCTCGCTTTCCGAGCGCATGACGTTCGCGCTCGAAAGCCCCGGCGAATTTGCCCGCTCGATGCCGGCAAGGGATGCGCTGCGCGAACGCTTCGGGGCTGACGCGATGGCTTCACGGATCGAGGATATCTACCGCCAGGCGATGTCGCGATGAGGCCGGGCATCAAGGGAATCTTAGTGCCTTGATGCTATCGCCGGATAAACTGGCGGTTATATGCAATGAACAAATATGATCCCACATCCCGTTTCTCGAAGGAAGCTGTCCGGCGGTCGGCGGAACCGGAGAACGGGCCGCGCAAGGCCAGGCCGAAGCTAGGTCAGGTGGCCAATCAGGTCGCGCTGCAATACCGTCGGGACACCATGTCCCCTGTGATGGTCAGCGGTGTCATGCGGATCGTCGAGTTCGGGCTGCTGTTCGTCTCCGGCGCCGCGCTCTATGCCGGCTATGTGGGACTGGGCACCCATCTTTACTTGCAGTACCCATTGATCATCCTCGGCATATCGCTGGTGACGGTGATCCTGATGGAATTCTCCGACTGTTATCAAATGCCGGCGCTGCGCAATCCGATCGGCCAGATCGGGCGCATCCTGCTCATCTGGTCGGCCACTTTCGCGCTGGCCACGGTGGCGCTGTTCTTCCTGAAAATCTCGGCCGAGTTCTCGCGCTATTGGCTCGGCGCCTGGTATGCGACCGGCCTCGGGCTGATCTTCATGCTGCGTCTGGCCACGGCGCAGCTCTTCAAGCGCTGGGCGCGCAACGGGCGGATCGAGCGCCGCGCGGTCATCGTCGGGGGCGGCAAAAACGCCGAGGTGCTGATCCGCTCCATCGAGCGCGAACCCTATAACGATATCCGCATCTGCGGCATCTTCGATGATCGCGACGACAAGCGTTCACCGCCCGTCGTGGCGGGCTATCCCAAGCTGGGCAATGTCGAGGAACTGATCGAGTTCGCCCGCATCGCGCGCATCGACATGCTGATCGTCTCACTGCCCTTCAATGCCGAGGCACGCGTCCTGGCCATGCTGCGCAAACTCTGGGTGCTGCCGATCGACATCCGGCTTTCAGCCCACTCGAGCCATCTGCGCTTTCGCCCACGCGCCTATTCCTATATCGGCTCGGTGCCGATGCTGGACATCTTCGATCGCCCGATCAACGACTGGGACTCGGTGGCCAAAAGGGCATTCGACATCTTCTTCAGCCTGCTGGGCATCGCCGTCTTCTCGCCGGTCATGCTGGCGACGGCCATTGCGATCAAGCTGGACAGCAAAGGTCCCGTTCTGTTCAAGCAGCGCCGCCATGGCTTCAACAACGAAGAGATCGAGGTCCTGAAATTCCGGTCCATGTACACGGAGCAATGCGACCCGACGGCGAGGAACGCGGTGGTGAAGGACGATCCGCGCGTCACCCGTGTCGGACGGTTCATCCGCAAGACGTCCCTCGACGAACTACCGCAATTCTTCAACGCGCTTTTCGGAAGCCTCTCCCTCGTAGGACCGCGCCCTCATGCCATTGCGGCCGAGGCGCACAACCGGCTTTTCGACGAGGTCGTGGACGGCTATTTCGCCCGGCACCGGGTCAAACCGGGAGTGACCGGCTGGGCTCAGATCAATGGCTGGCGCGGCGAGCTCGACACCGAAGAGAAAATCCGCAAGCGCACGGAGTACGACCTCTATTACATAGAGAACTGGTCGCTGTGGCTCGATCTCAAGATCCTGT
Organism: Nitratireductor luteus; assembly: GCF_026162365.1. Taxonomy (GTDB): domain Bacteria; phylum Pseudomonadota; class Alphaproteobacteria; order Rhizobiales; family Rhizobiaceae; genus Chelativorans; species Chelativorans luteus. Next base: position 30,000 of record NZ_JAOANW010000001.1, read on the forward strand.
TCCTCACCCCGATCCGCCTGCTCAACACGGAAAACGCCTATTGAGCGCCTCCGGCCATAGTACGGCCGCGCTGCCGGGCGAGGCGGTCAACCGGCGGCTGATCGAGATCGTTCGAGCCGGAGCGATCACGATCGGCGTCTTCCTTTCAGGGTTCGTCATCCGCGAGCCGGCGCCTTACGAACTCTACATGGCGGGGCTGATTGGGGTCTGGGCACTATTCGGCCTCAGGATATCGCGCTCCATTGCGCCCTTGCTGGTGCTTCTGGTGCTGTTCAATATCGGCGGGCTCATATCCATGAGCCAGTTGGCCGATCTCGGCGACATACCGCTTTATATCGCCGTCTCGCTGTTTCTGGCGCTGACCGCCGTATTCTTCGCCGCAGTGGTCGAAACGCAGCCTGCCGTGCTGCCGCTCATCTTCCGGGCGTGGCTGGCGGCTGCCTGCATCACGTCGCTCGCCGGCATTCTGGGTTATTTCAATGCGTTTCCGGGCGCCGAGATGTTCACCCGCTATGGCCGTGCGGCAGGTGTTTTCGAGGATCCAAATGTCTTCGGCCCGTTCCTGACCGTTCCCGGCATCTATCTCCTGCACCGGATGATGACCGGCGGCCTACGCCATGCGCTCATGGCCACAGCGCCCTTCATCATCATAACGCTCGGTGTCTTCTTCTCGTTCTCGCGCGGGGCCTGGGGCCTCTACCTAGGCTGCGCCCTGGTGCTGACCCTGGCGCTGTTCATCCACAACCGGCGAGGCATGGTGCGGCTGCGTATCATCGCCATGAGCATCGCCGCCTTCGCCATCGCCTCGATGGCGCTTCTGGTCGCGCTGCAGATTCCGGAAGTGGCCGAATTATTCTCCGAACGGGCCAAGCTTGCGCAGGACTATGACAGCGCCCGGCTGGGACGTTTCGCACGCTACGGCATCGGTTTCATGATGGCGGTCGAGCATCCCATGGGCATCGGCCCGCTCGAGTTCGGCCAGATGCTGGGCGAGGATACGCATAATATATGGCTGAAGGCGCTGCTCGATTATTCGTGGCTCGGCTTCGCCGCTTATTTCACGCTGATAATCTGGACCGTCGCGGGTGCCTTCCGGATCCTCTTCCGCAACCGCCCGTGGCAACCCTATCTCTTGTGCGCCTATGTGGTGCTCATCGGCCATATCGCGCTCGGCACTGTGATCGACACCGACCACTGGCGGCACTTCTATCTGATCCTCGGTCTGATCTGGGGATGCATGGCGCTGGAACAGTGCCATCAGGCGCACCAGCAAGGGATATGGGTCAAGAAGAAAATGGTCGGAGCGGCGGGATTCGAACCCACGACCCCTTGACCCCCAGTCAAGTGCGCTACCGGGCTGCGCTACGCTCCGAGCCGCGTGAAGGCTTATATTTTCGGCGATTGAGGCGCAAGGCCAAAATCACACCATCGGCATGAAAAGCCACCAGCCTTGGCATTCATCGAAATTTTTCGCCGCGTATATCTGGGATGAAATCCGATCCGACTCAAAACTGCGCCAGAAAACAAAAAAGCGGGCCTGAGCCCGCTTCCCTTCGTTCCTGAACCTTCAATGGGCGCCAGTACATTCGTGATCGCCCATGGTCTTTCAGTTCAAATGCGATCGCTTCCCGGGGACCTCACCGCATATCTTGCAGGACCTCCACGCCGGCCAAGCGACCGATTTGCCGCATATGGCCATCGCCTGCGACGAATACAAGCTCGGCGCGAAACAAACCCGATCGGCAGGCCCGCCTGGCAGACCACGGGCAAGCCTCGGTGCAACGACCGCCCTTGCTCCCGGTACGCTCACCGCCTTCTGGGTTCGAACATCATCCAAACCCAGGGATCGACGCACGAATCCAAACCCAAAGGATTGACGCACGCCACCTCCTGTGTGACATTCTAGTTAGACCGACCGGTCTATTCGAAGAATTGACAAGGGAGAACACTCATGACGAAGCAGTCCCTTCGGTTCCGGCATCGCATGTACCCCGCCGCTTTCGCCTGATCGCACTCGCGGCATTCGCCGCGGGCCCTGCAGCGGCGCAGTGCCCGGCACCCCGATCGATTGATTAGGGGCTTTCCAAACCGACGAACCGACTGGACGGAACGCTGCATTGGAACCGGCCTCTTTCACTCTCACCTGGAAAGGAAATGACGTGATGACCACAGCCATTGAGATTCGGCGCTTCGACAAGCCCGACGACCTGCTCGATATGAAAGAATGCGGCGGCATCGCCATCATCAAGATGGGAACCGGAGCGACCGGCATGCACGCCGTGTTCGAACCTGGCTGGACCTGGGAAAAGGACGAGAAGCCACTTCTCGGCAACCCGGACTCGTGTCCGATGCACCACACCGGTTATTGCATCGCCGGCACGCTTGTCGTCCGCATGCTCGATACCGGAGCGAGAACAAGAATCGCGCCCGGCGATTTCTTTGAGATCCCGCCAGACCACGACGCTCATGTGGAAGGCGACGATCGCGTGGAATTGATCCTCTTCGCGCCGCCCGAACACCAACACTGACCCGCGGCGTGCCCGGCACTTGCCGCCGGCGCGGCCCGCAAACTGCAAGGCCGCCCCGCCAACCAGCGTGGCGGCCTTGACCTTCGGCATCCGAGAGCCGATTTTTCGCACCTGAGGACCATGAGATGGACATTCTCGATGAGTGATTCCACCAAGCAGCGGATGCTCGACGCGGGGCTGAAGATGCTCCTGCGCCATGGCTACAATGATCTTGGCATCCAGGCCGTGCTGCAGGAGACGGGCATGCCGAAAGGCTCGTTCTACCACCACTTCAGGAGCAAGGAGGATTTCGCCCTTCAGGTCATCGACCGCTATATGAGCGAGGTGCACGATGGACTGGACGATTCCTTGGGGGACCGCTCCCTGCCGCCGCTGGCTCGCGTGCGGAAGTTCTTCGAATCGACACGGGACAAATACCAGGAGGAAGGCTACCTCGGGTGCATGCTCGGCGGGCTGGGTCAGGAACTGTCCGGGGTCAGCCCTGTTTTTCAGCAGAAGATCGAGGCGTGTCTGTCCATCATCGCGGGCCGCATTGAGAACTGTCTGGAGGAGGCACGCGACCGAGGCGATCTTCCTTCGGGCTCGGACCTGCGGTTGTTGGCCGATCTGGTCGTGAATTGCTGGGAGGGAGCCGCCCTGCGCAGCAGGCTGCGTCGCGATCCGGCGCCTCTCGATACCATGCTCGACTTCTACTTTGCTTCTGTCGCCTCGTCGCCCAAGACCTCGGCGGGAGTAGCTTCCGGCTGATTCGCTTCCTGCGCCCGACAGGGGGCGCGGGGCACTGCAGCTGCAGGTTTGATCAAACGAAAGTCCTTGTAGCGGCTCGCCCGATCAGCCAACCGCCAAGGAATTCCGCCGCATCGCCCCCCGCTCCGACAAGCTCTCCAGGATCTTCCGGTCCCCCGTTTCCCTCGCAACGCTCAGCTTTCCAGGCGCTTGTCGCTTTCCAGGTTTGAACAAACCTTGTTCCCAGTAGTCAGGCCATGAGCCGACCACGGCGCAGAGCCGGCTCGCGAATCTGCAGTACTGGGTCTATACGGCATCGTCGTCCTGGTTGGGGCGGTAGCCTGCCGCCCCAGCGATACGCGGCACTCAGCTGCGCCGGATGAGCTCTTCTAGGGACGCCGTCAGGTGTACAGCGTCACCAGCGACAGAATCGATCTGCTCGGGTAGAACATACCGGTCCGCGGCAAGCAGCCCGTCGACGTCGACCCGGACGAAACCCTCTCTCAGAAGACGCTTCTGAAGGACTTCGGGAACATGGTCGGTCGTGAAAGCGCGGGCAAGGGACGCTGTCAGCGTCGATGCAAATTGGCCCGGATTGGGACCTGCCGTCAGTGTCTCGGCCTGCGGGTTCGACAGATCGCCTTCTGGCATATGAACTGTTTCGACGGTACCGATCTCTTCACCGGTAGCATCGATGATACGCATTCCGTCGTGTATTCTGCTCAAGACCTCGGTCATTGCCTACTCTCCCTGCATCGGAACGGCCGGTTGTGGCCAACGCCCGATGGGGATCGTGGGTTCCCTGACGGAAGCACCAGACGCAGCGGTCAGCGCACCTGATCGAGCAAGCGCTTGCACTCCAGGAGGTCGAACAGGGTTTCCTGCAGGAGAGCACGGTTGTCGCGTGAAAGACGCGCGCCATCAGGGGTGACAGGGCCGTCCTCCTCGCCGCGGGCGATGCCGAAGAAGCGGCGGCTGGGCTTGGCTTTCGCCGTGCCTACCAGCATTTCCTCATCACCCGCCTTCTCGGACTTGGCCTCGGCCTCGGCCATCTTCTGCTGGGCTATGGCTTCAACAGCGGCCATGTCGCCGCGCCCGATAGCGACGACGAACTGGTTTCCGTTCTCACGCAAAAGCTTCTGAACGCCTTTGATGGTGTAGCCCTGATCGTAGAGCATATGGCGGATGCCCTTGATGAGTTCGACATCCTGCGGCCGGTAGTAGCGGCGGCCACCGCCACGTTTCATTGGCTTGATCTGGGTGAAACGCGTTTCCCAGAAGCGCAGCACATGCTGCGGCAGATCCAGCTCCTCGGCAACCTCGCTGATGGTACGGAAGGCGTCTGGGCTCTTATCCATCGGACTCCTCACATGGCTGGCATGAACGGTCTCAGGCAAGGATGTCCCGAGTCATGTCATTATTTCAACAGCTTTCAGCGGCCGGCGACAGAGGTGTCTCAGCTGGCGGCTTTACCGTGCCTGCGGGCTTGATGAGCGTCCAGGATCTTCTGCTTGAGCACGTTCGACGCCTTGAACGTCATGACGCGGCGCGGCAGGATCGGAACCTCCTCGCCCGTCTTCGGGTTACGGCCAATGCGCTCATTCTTGTCGCGAACCTGAAAAGTCGCGAAGGAGGAAAGTTTCACGGTCTCGCCGCGAACCACCGCATCGCAGACTTCCTCAAGCACCATTTCGACAATCTGCGCCGATTCCGTGCGAGACAAGCCTACCTTGCGGTAAACCGCCTCGGCGAGGTCGGCTCGTGTAACCGTCTTTCCCCCCATCCGACCACCCAACCAATCGAAACTATTGAAAATTCAAGCGACTGCGACGACGTTACAAAACTTGGACGGGTAAGGTCAAGCACCCTGAACTAAGGGACAAATTATTGCTGTCGTTGAGGAATTACCAGCGCAGCAAGACAGCGCCCCAAGTGAATCCGCCGCCCATCGCCTCCAGCAAAACGAGGTCGCCGCGCTTTATCTTGCCCTCGTTTACGGCATGGGCCAGCGCCAGCGGCACGGAGGCCGCCGACGTGTTGCCGTGAAGGTCCACGGTGATGACCACCTTTTCCTCCGCTATCCCCAGCTTTTTCGCAGAGGCGTCGATGATGCGCTTGTTGGCCTGATGCGGCACGAACCAGTCGATATCCCCGGCGGAGATGCCGGCGCGGCCGAAGACGTCCTCGATCACATCGGTGATCATGCCTACAGCGTGCTTGAAGACTTCCCTGCCCTGCATGCGCAAATGGCCGACGGTGCCGGTCGTCGACGGGCCACCATCGACGAAAAGCTTATCCTTCTGGGCGCCATCGGAGCGCAGGCTGGCGGCGATAATGCCGCGGTCGGCCAGAACACCGTCACCTTCGACGCCCTCCAGAACGACGGCACCCGCGCCGTCGCCGAACAGCACACAGGTCGTGCGGTCTTCCCAGTCCAGGATGCGAGAGAAGGTTTCCGAACCGATCACCAGGACACGCTTTGCCTGGCCCGCGCGGATGTGAAGATCGGCCGTATTGACCGCGTAGACGAACCCCGAACAGACCGCCTGCATGTCGAAAGCGAAGCCGTGGGCCATGCCCAGCCGGTCCTGGATCTCGACCGCAGTAGCGGGAAAGGTGTTGTTGGGTGTCGAGGTTGCCAGCACGATCATGTCGATGTCGGCTGGTGTCAGCCCGGCATCGTCGAGCGCCTTGCGCGCTGCCGCTTCGCCCAGCGAGGCCGTGGTCTCATCGTCGGAGGCGATGTGACGCTGGCGGATGCCGGTGCGCTGGACGATCCAATCGTCGGTGGTGTCGACAAGGGTCTCGAATTCGGCGTTCTTCATGATGCGGCGCGGCAGCGCCGAGCCTATGCCGCACACGGCTGACCTGATCATACTATTTCCTCAAACCCTTGAAGCCGCGTCGACGGCCGGCACGCTCAGCTTGCGCGCGTGATATAGATCGAGCGTAGAGCGCGTTTTCTCATAAAGGCCGCTTTTCACCATTTCGTAGCCCAATTCGACCGCAGCGGCAAAACCTTCCTCATCCGCACCGCCGTGGCTTTTGACGACGATACCCTTGAGGCCCAGAAACACTCCGCCATTGCTCTTGCGCACGTCCATCTTCTCCCGCAGGCGAGCGAACGCACCACGCGCGAAAAGATAGCCAATGCGTGCCATGAGCGTCCGGTTCATGGCCTCGCGCAGATATCCGCCGATCTGACGCGCCGTGCCTTCGGCCGACTTCAGCGCGATGTTGCCGGCGAACCCTTCGGTCACGACGACATCTACCGTGCCCTTGCCGATGTCGTCGCCTTCGACGAAACCCTGGTACCGCATGGTCTCGAGGGCGGCCTCGCGCAGCATGCGGCCGGCCTCCTTGACTTCCTCCTGGCCCTTGATTTCCTCCACGCCGACATTGAGCAGCCCGACCGTGGGCTGGTCAATGTCGAAGAGCGCGTTGGCCATCGCCGCGCCGAGGATGGCGAAATCCACGAGTTGCTGCGCATCGGCGCCGATGGTCGCGCCGACATCGAGGACGATGCTCTCGCCCCTGATGGTGGGCCAAATGGCGGCAATGGCAGGGCGCTCGATGTCGGCCATGGTGCGCAGGCAGAATTTCGACATAGCCATCAAAGCGCCGGTGTTGCCGGCGGAGACGCATGCATCGGCCTCGCCTGCCTTCACCGCCTCGATCGCCCGCCACATGGACGACTTCCAGCGCCCAAGACGCAGCGCCTGGCTCGGCTTGTCGTCCATACGCACCGCGACATCACAGTGGACGAACTCGCTGACTTCCTTCAGCCGCGGCAGCTTGTCCAGAACGGGGCGCACGATCTCCTCGCGGCCGAACAGCACAAAGCGGATGTCAGGGCGACGCTCCACCACGCGCACAAGGCCGGGGAGCGTGGCCCCGGGTCCATGGTCCCCGCCCATAGCGTCAATCGAAATGCGTATCACGCGTTCACTGCCTCATTCTGTTTCGGGCTGCCGCCTGAAAAGTCCGGCGAAAATAGCGGTTTTGGGCGCGCGCACAACCGCGTTTCAGCCAACTTCCCCTGTTTCAGCTTTGTCCACGCAGCTTCTTGAGCCCTTCATAGAGCGGGCCGGCTGGTTTTTCGTCGGCGTGGGATTCCACTTTGGAGGCAAGCTCCGATCCCTTCTTGCGCGGATAAGGGTCGATGCCGAGCACGAAGAACTCCTCGGCCACAGCGCCGAGATCGATTGTATCACCAGAGAAAGGTTCCGGCATATCGGCACCCTCGGCCTCGATCACGATTTCGCCATCGCGCCATTCCTGTCGCGCGAGGCGGGAGCCTTCGGGAATGAAGAGCGCCTCGAAATCCTCGGCGATTCGCGCAGGGAGCGGGTCGAGCGTGACGATGCATTCCTGCACGATATCGGCGGAAACGGTGCCCTTTACCCGAACGCCGTCCGCCTTCCACGGGCGAATCGCGATCTCGGCCTCGAAGCGCTCGACGGACAGAAGCCCGTGCGCTTTCGCCAGGCCGGCACGCTGATCCGGATCGGCCGTGATCGTCAGGTCCGTGCCCTTGCGCGGCAGCCGGCTGGTGCGAAATGGCAGGGAAACGGGGCTTTTGGCGTCAGTTTGTGTCATGGTCGTCTTCCACAGGGGCAAATGAAAGCTCGCCTGTCAATAACCGCTCTTCGTCGAGCCCCTTCAGCGCTTCATGGGCTCTGAGAATATAGTTGGCGAGATCGGTCGCCTCGCTCCATTCGGTCGCCTCCGGGCGGATATTGCGCCGAAGCGCCTCTGCAAGTGCGGCCACGTCACCCCTATCGACGGCCTCGCCATAGGCGGACAGCCGACCATAGAACATGCGCGCCAGCTTCTTGATGCGTTTGGGCACGCCCAGATCACCTATGCCCAACTCGCGCAGCGAGTGGTCGACGTCGTGGAAAAACTGGTCGGTTACGTCCTGAGCGACGGCGTGCGCGGCCCCCTCGGCTCCGCGCAGCCGATGCAGAAACAGAAACATGTGCACCGACAGCATCTCGAACCGGCCGAGCGGCGTGTCCGGCGTCTGCCATTCGGAATAAAACCGGGGCCGCCGCGCGGCCGCCACGATTTGTGCATAAAGGGCATCCACTACGGAACGACGATTGCGCCGGCGCGCACCCGCTAGCCACTGGAACATGAGGAATGCCCTCCTTCAGGCTGGTTCTTCGGCGCTATTTGGCGCTCCGGCCGATACGCTGGCTTCATGCTGGTCCAGTTGCATCGGCGCGAAAGCTGGTTTACCCGTTTTGCCAATGCGTGCAAGGTGGCATGACGGCCTGGCCGCAAGCCCTACCGAGAGGAGATGTTGTTGCAGGTGCATAAATTCAACGCCAGGAGCCGCCGGCTCATAGCGGCTCTCGCGCTTGGAGGCGCGGCACTCACCCTTGCCGGGTGCAATAATATCGGCGCCACCCTCGAGGCCAAGGAGACTTTCACGCAAGGCTATGTCGTCGATCCGCAAGCGCTGGAGCTTGTGCCGGTGGGATCGAGCCGTGAGCAGGTGCTGCTGGCGCTCGGCACACCGTCGACCACAGCGACCTTCGACAATGAGGTCTTCTATTACATTTCCCAGAAGCGCGTGCGTAACGCGGCTTTCATGAAGCCCAAGCTTGTCGATCAGCGGGTGTTGGCGGTCTATTTCGGCGATGATGGCCGGGTTACCCAGATCGCCGATTATGGCACCAAGGACGGCAAGTTGTTCGACTTCATCGCGCGCACCACGCCGACCGGCGGCAAGGACCAGAGTTTCCTTGGCCAACTCATCGCCGGTGTCGCAAAGGGTGGACCACCTTCCAACCCGCTCGGCGTGAACTGAGTTTTCCACCATTCAAAACAGAAAGGCCCGCGGGATGCGCTCCCGCGGGCCTTTTCCTTTTAGATCATTGCATCGTTTTACAGAGATGTCGAACTGATCCAACTATTTGACTTTACGCAATTCCGGACGCGAAACCGGTTTCCATTTTTCCTGGAATTGCGCCAACTTTCTCTGTCAGTGCGCGAGCACGGCCAGGAGCAGAAGCGCCATGATGTTGGTGATCTTGATCATAGGGTTCACGGCCGGGCCGGCCGTATCCTTGTAGGGATCGCCAACCGTATCGCCCGTCACCGAGGCCTTGTGCGCCTCGGAACCCTTCTCATGCCGTACGCCATCCTTGTCGACGAATCCGTCCTCGAAGGATTTCTTGGCGTTGTCCCAGGCGCCGCCGCCCGCCGTCATGGAAATGGCGACGAAGAGGCCGGTAACGATCACGCCGAGCAGCATGGCGCCGAGCGACGCGAAGGCCTCATTCTTGCCAGCGATCGCGTACATGAGCCCGAAAACCACCAGCGGCGAGAGTACCGGCAGCAGCGAGGGCACGATCATTTCCTTGATAGCCGCTTTGGTAAGCAGATCGACCGCCCGGCCGTAGTCGGGCTTTTCTGTGCCTTCCATGATGCCCGGCTTCTCGCGGAACTGTCGGCGCACCTCCTCCACGATGGCGCCGGCGGCCCGGCCGACCGCAGTCATGGAGAGGCCACCGAACAGGAACGGCAGCAGACCGCCGAACAGCAGGCCGACGACCACATACGGGTTGGAAAGCGAAAAATCGACGCTGACACCTTCGAAGAAGGAACCCGGCGCCGCGTTGGCAGCGAAATACTTCAGGTCCTCCGTATAAGCGGCGAAGAGCACCAGTGCGCCAAGACCCGCCGAGCCGATGGCATAGCCCTTGGTAACGGCTTTCGTAGTGTTGCCCACCGCATCGAGCGCGTCGGTGGTCTGGCGCACTTCTGCCGGCAGGTCCGCCATCTCTGCGATACCGCCGGCATTGTCCGTGACCGGGCCGAAGGCATCGAGCGCCACGACCATGCCCGCCAGCGCCAGCATTGTGGTCACCGCGATGGCGATGCCGAACAGGCCGGCGAGATTAAAGCTGACGATGATGCCGGCAATGATGACGATGGCCGGCAACGCCGTCGCCTCCAGCGAGATTGCGAGGCCCTGGATGACATTCGTCCCGTGTCCGGAAACGGATGCCTGGCTGATCGACCGAACCGGACGGAAGCCGACGCCCGTGTAGTATTCGGTAATCCAGATGATCAGGCCCGTCACCGCGAGGCCGACAATGCCGCAGTAAAATAGATCAAGGCCGGTAAAGGCCCCTCCATTACTGGCGGTGAACTCTGTCGAGCCGCCGAGCCAGAGCCAAACGATGAGCCCCAGCGCGACCACTGACAGAAGCGCCGTGGCCACGAAGCCCTTGTAGAGAGCGCCCATGATGGAATTGTTGGAGCCGAGTTTCACGAAGAACGTGCCGATGATCGATGTCACCACGCAGGCCCCTCCGATGACCAGCGGGAAAAGCATCAGCGTGACCGCCGTGGCGCCGGTGAAGAAGATGGAAGCGAGCACCATGGTGGCAACGACGGTGACGACGTAGGTCTCGAACAAATCCGCCGCCATGCCCGCGCAGTCGCCGACATTGTCGCCGACATTGTCGGCAATGGTCGCCGGATTGCGCGGGTCGTCCTCGGGGATTCCTGCTTCGACCTTGCCGACCAGATCACCGCCGACATCCGCGCCCTTGGTGAAGATGCCGCCGCCGAGACGGGCGAAGATCGAAATCAGGGAAGCGCCGAAGCCCAGCGCCACCAGCGCGTCGATCACCGTGCGCTCGGTCGGGTCGAGCCCCACCGGACCGGTAAGGATCGCGAAATAGACCGACACGCCCAATAGCGCCAGCCCGGCCACGAGCAGGCCGGTGATCGCGCCGGACTTGAAAGCGATGTCGAGGCCTGCCGCCAGGCTGTTGGACGCGGCCTGCGCGGTGCGCACATTGGCACGCACGGAGACATGCATGCCAATGAAGCCGGCCGCAGCCGACAATACCGCGCCTACGAGGAAGCCAATGGCCGCGGCCGCGGTCAAAAGCCACCAGGCGATCACGAAGACGACAACGCCAACGAAGGCGACGGTGGTGTACTGGCGTGTGAGATAGGCTTGCGCGCCCTCTCGAATGGCACCGGCGATCTCCTGCATCCGCTCACTGCCCTGATCGGCCGCCAGGACCGATTGTGTCGCCCAAACGGCGTAGAGCACAGAAAGCAAGCCGCAGGCGATGACGACGTAAAGCATGGTCATTGCCAAATATCCCTTGATTTTCGACCCGCTGGACGTCCCCCCGGGCCTTGAGAACAGTGCGCGTTGGAGAAAAAATCCGCGCGCCGACAGGGACTTTTGCCAAGTCGTTCCGGATCGTCAAGGTTTGGTGCGACGTTTTGCCCCGCTTTCGCTCAGCGCTGTTCCAACGTCGCTATGGCCGCCTGCAAATGGCGTCGTTATGCGCTCCGGTGCTCACATACCCAATATTCGCTCCGCTCCGGTGCTCGAAAAACACCATTCTCATCTCGCCCCGACGGGTTTCCAAACAGCCTTTCAGGCGGTTCTCAGCCGACTGCGCAGCGCAAGCAACACCAATGCGACGAGGCATATGCCCACCACCGGGAAGATGACCCAGTTGAGCATTTCCCAGCCGAACGCGTTGTAGACGCGGCCTGACATGAGGGAGGAGAAGGCAACAGACGAGAAGAGCAAGAAATCATGCACGCCCTGCACCTTGTTGCGCTCCGAACTGCGGTAGCAGTCGGCGACCATGGCCGTTGCGCCGATGAAGCCGAAGTTCCAGCCGACACCCAGAAGGATCAGGGCGAACCAGAACTGCCAAAGGGCGATGCCCGACAGCGCGACGATGGCGCAGCCGACCAGCAGCATCAGGCCGGCAGCAATGATCCGCTCCTTGCCGAAGCGGGCGATGAGGCTGCCGGTGACGAAGCTGGGCGCGTACATGGCAACCACATGCCATGAGATGCCCATGGTAGCCTCATCGGGCGAGAAACCGCAGCCGACCATGGCGAGTGGCGCCCCGGTCATCACGAAGCTCATCAGCGCGAAGGTGCCGACGCCGCACAACAAGGCCACGAGAAAGCGCGGCTGGCGCAGGATCTGGCTGAGCGGGCGGGCGGACAGGTGGTCGTCAAGCTGCGCCGACGGCGCGTCCTTGGGAAGTCGCAGGAAAGAAAGGATGAACACCCCGGCGATACCCAGGCCGATCACCGACATGAAAGCGCCAGCGAACATGACGGGATCGAACAGTTCGCGGGTGAAAATGGCAAGCTGCGGGCCGATGATCGCTGCAAACACGCCGCCACCCAGAACCCAGGAAATGGCCTTGGGCTTGAAGTCGGCGGGCGCATTGTCGACGGCCGCAAAACGGTATTGCTGCAGGAATGCGTTGCCGCTGCCGATGAACAGGAGACCGAGGGCGAACAGCCAGAAACTGGTCTGGAACAGCGCGAAAGCCGCAACAGCACCGCCGACGGACGTGGCAAGAGAGCCCGCCATCAGGCCGTTTCGGCGGCCGACGGCACGCATGAGAGCCGCGGCGGGCAGCGCCGCCAGCGCCACGCCTACATTGAAACCGGTGATCGGAGCGGTGGCCAGCGACTTGTCGGCGGCAAGCAGATAGCTGCCGGCCAGCCCGCCCATGGAAATGGCGATCGGCGTGCCCGCCCCCACGATCGCTTGCGCACAAGCCAGGATGAAAGCCGTGCGACGCGCTTCACGATGGAGGCCCGTTGTCACGACGTTCCCCGACCCTCGTTGCGGCTCCTGCGGGCGACACGGTCAAGCACGGCATTGACCAGCTTGGGCTCATCTTCCGAATAGAACGCTTTGGCGATGTCGACATATTCCGAAACGATGACGGCGACAGGCACATCGGCCCGCTTCATCAGTTCATAGACGCCGGCGCGCAGGATGGCACGCAGCGTCGAATCGAGACGCGACAGCGGCCAATCCTCGGTCAGCGACTGGCGGATGACAGGATCGATGGTCTTCTGGGCTTCGACCACGCCCGACAGGATGGCGCGGAACCATTGCGCATCGGCCTCGCGATAGGTCGCGCCGTCGATTTCCTTGCCGAGGCGGAAGGCTTCGTATTCGGCAGTGGTTTCGAGCAGGCCGGTGCCGCCGATATCCATCTGGTAGAGTGCCTGCACGGCAGCCAGGCGCGCTGCGCCGCGTTTGTTGGCAGGCTTGAATTCGGCAGGCTGGTTCGGGTCGGCGGGCATGCCTGGTCAGGCTCCAAGTTTTTTTCGGATTTCAATCATGCGCAGGGCGGCCTCGGCGGCGAAGCGACCTTTGCCGGCCCCCTCCCCCGAGCCTTCGCTGCTTTCGATGCGGGCAAGCGCCTGGGCCTCGTTCTCGACGGTGAGGATACCGTTTCCGATGGCAAGACCGTAGCGCACGGCCAGGTCGGTCAGGCCGCGACTCGATTCATTTGCTACGATGTCGAAGTGATAGGTCTCGCCGCGAATGACGCAACCGAGCGCGACATAGCCGTCATAGCGGCTTGCGCCCTTGGCGGTAGCTTGCTCGGCCATGGCCACGACGCCGGGGATTTCCAGCGCGCCAGGCACGGTCACCACGTCATAGGCCGCGCCCGCCGCATTGAGCCCGGCCTTCGCGCCGTCCAACAGACCATCGGACAAGTGGTCGTAAAAGCGCGCCTCGACAATAAGGAGGCGCAGTCCTGCATGTTTCGCCATTCGTAACCTCGGCCGCCGCTAGCACGTCGTGCTCGTAAGTCCCGTTGGACGCACGACACTGTAAGGAATGGGCTGCAATTATGCTTCTTTGGCGGCTTCGGCAAGCCGCGCGGCATAACGCGCCATGGTGTCGATTTCCAGATTGACGCGGTCGCCCGCATTGCGCTCGCCCCACGTCGTCACCGACAGGGAGTGCTGAATGAGCAGAACGTCGAATTCGTCACCGGCCACCTGATTGACTGTCAGCGACGTTCCGTCAAGGGCGACTGAGCCTTTAGGCGCAATAAACCGGGAAAGCTCGTGCGGCGCGCGCAGCCGGAAACGCACTGCGTCGCCCTCCTGCGTCCGCTCGATGATCTGCGCGGTGTCATCTATATGGCCGGAGACGATGTGGCCGCCGAGTTCGTCGCCCACCTTCAGAGCGCGTTCCAGGTTAAGCCGCGTGCCTTCGCTCCACTGGGCGACCGTCGTCAGCCGAAGCGCTTCTTCCCAGGCCTCAACCTCGAACCAGCGCTCGTTCGAGCCTTGGCCCGGCAGCGACACCACGGTCAGGCAGACCCCGGCGCAGGCAATGGAAGCCCCTATATCGATGGTCCGGAGATCGTAGGCCGTCTCGATGCGCAAGCGCACACCCCGATCCAGGGAACGCACCGAGCCAACCTTGCCCACGTCCGTGACGATGCCGGTGAACATCAATCGTCCCTCACATATTCGAAGTAGCCATCTTCGCCGAAAACTGCTTGCCTGCAGAGCGAAAATCCGACCGGGACATGGTCCGGATCAACCGGTGCGGCAATGCCCCGGGGGCCGATTTTCTCTGGTCCAGTGAAGAGTACGATCCGGTCGACCAGTTCTTCGGCCAGAAAGGCCTCGGCGGTGAAGGCGCCGCCTTCGACAAGAAGCGTCGCATAGCCACGCTCGGCCAAATCCTCCAACAGCTCCGGCAGGGCGATGTGGTCTTCATGCACCTCTGCCGCAATGAAACCCACGCCGGCGGCGGCAAGCGGCCCCCGGCGCTCCTGAATGTCGCCCGCGGCGGTGACCAGGACCGGGACTTGCCCTGCGGTCCGCACGAGCGTGGAATCAAGTGGCAGCCGCATTTTCCTGTCGATCACGACCCTTACCGGCGAGCGGTTTTCCAGGCCCGGCAGCCTGCATGTCAGCGATGGATCGTCGGCAAGCGCCGTGCCAATCCCGACCAGTATCGCATCCGCCTCGGCGCGCATGGCATGGACCTGGCGCCGTGCGATGGCGGCGGTGATGGGCACCTGCCCTGCCCCTTCCACACCGATCTTCGCATCGGCAGAAAGGGCCAGCTTGAGAATCACTTGCGGCCGTTTCTTTACGGAACGCATGAGGTAGCCGCGCATGAGATCGGCGGCATCGTCGGCGAGTACACCCTCCACCACCTCGATACCGGCCTTCCGCAGGATAGCATAGCCGCGGCCGCTTACCCTGGAGTCCGGATCCGTCGCTGCGCCGACGACGCGTGCGATGCCCGCAGTCACCAGCGCCTCGGCGCAAGGCGGCGTGCGGCCATGATGGGCGCAGGGCTCAAGCGTCACATAGGCGGTCGCGCCGCGCGCCCGTTCGCCGGCCTCGGCGATGGCCTGGGGCTCGGCATGGGGTCTTCCGCCGAGGCTGGTGACACCGCGCCCGACGATCGCCGGACCGCCGCCATCGTCGGCCACTATCAACGTAGCAACGGAGGGATTGGTGCCGGTCAGGCCCAGATGGCGCCGTGAATAGCGGATAGCCGCTGCCATGAAACGGCGGTCGGCTTCCTCCTGATCTCTGTCGATCTGAAGGTTCATGCGGCTCATTCGGAGTCCGGTTCGACCGTCAATTCGCCGAGCACGTCCTGGAAGTCCTTGGCCTCGCGGAAGTTGCGATACACCGAGGCATAGCGCACATAGGCCACGTCATCGAGCGATTTCAGCGCTTCCATGACCAGAAGGCCCACCTCGTCGGAAGCGACCTCGCTCTCGCCGGAGTTCTCCAGC
The DNA here is from genome assembly GCF_026162365.1 of Nitratireductor luteus. GTDB lineage: Bacteria > Pseudomonadota > Alphaproteobacteria > Rhizobiales > Rhizobiaceae > Chelativorans > Chelativorans luteus. The sequence goes on from NZ_JAOANW010000001.1 coordinate 45,847, forward strand.
TGGCGCACGATACCGGAGACAGCGCGCTCGATCCGCTCGGGCTCGACATTGCGTTTTCTCAAGGCGATATCGAAGGAACGGGCGAGCTTGTCGCGGTCGAAGGGAACCTTGCGGCCGGAACGCTTCACCACCACGAGATCGCGCAGCTGCACCCGCTCGAAGGTCGTAAAGCGGCCGCCGCAATCGGGGCAGGCGCGCCGGCGGCGGATGGCGATGCCATCTTCGGCCGGGCGCGAATCCTTCACCTGCGTGTCTTCGGACTGGCAATAGGGACAGCGCATCTCAGTCTTTCATCATCGCGGTACGGTCTGCTTGCTTTCCGGGCGCGCCCGGCCCTACCCCAGATAAGGGTAGAGCGGGAACCGGTCCGTCAGCGCAATCACCTTCTGCTTGACAGCGGCTTCGACCGACAGATTTCCCTCGTCGGAGTTCGCAGCCTTGAGGCCGTCCAGCACTTCGGCGATCAGTTGGCCGATCTGTCCGAACTCCGCCACTCCGAAACCCCGCGTGGTGCCGGCCGGCGTGCCCAGCCGAATGCCGGAGGTCACGAAAGGCTTTTCCGGATCGAAGGGGATGCCGTTCTTGTTGCAGGTGATGTTGGCGCGAACGAGAGCCGCCTCGGCGCGCTTTCCGGTAGCGTTCTTGGGCCGCAGATCCACCAGCATGAGATGGTTGTCGGTGCCGCCCGAAACGATATCCAGCCCAGTCTCCTGAAGGCTGGCAGCAAGGGCCCGCGCGTTGGCGACCACCTGGTGAGCGTATTCCTTGAAATCGGGCTGCAGCGCTTCCTTGAGCGCAACGGCCTTGGCGGCGATCACATGCATCAGGGGGCCGCCCTGAAGGCCGGGGAAAACGGCCGAGTTCATCTTCTTGGCGATGGTCTCGTCATTGGTGAGGATCATGCCGCCGCGCGGGCCGCGCAGGGACTTGTGCGTGGTGGTGGTGACGACATGGGCGTGCGGCAGTGGCGAGGGATGCGCATCGCCGGCCACCAAGCCGGCAATATGGGCCATGTCCACCATCAGATAGGCGCCGACGGCGTCGGCGATCTCGCGGAAGCGCTTCCAGTCCCAGATGCGCGAATAGGCGGTGCCGCCGGCCAGGATCAGCTTGGGCTTTTTCTCATGAGCGAGCCGCTCGATCTCGTCCATATCAAGCAGATGGTCGCCCTCGCGCACGCCATAGGAGACGACGTTGAACCACTTGCCGGACATGTTGACCGGCGAGCCATGCGTCAGGTGCCCACCGGAATTCAGATCGAGGCCCATGAAGGTATCGCCCGGCTGCAAAAGCGCCAGGAACACGGCCTGGTTCATCTGGCTGCCGGAATTCGGCTGCACATTGGCGAACTTGCAGTTGAAGAGCTGTTTCGCGCGCTCGATGGCCAGTTCCTCGACGATATCCACGAACTCGCAGCCGCCATAATAGCGCTTGCCAGGATAGCCTTCGGCATATTTGTTCGTCAGCACCGTACCCTGAGCCTCCAGAACGGCACGCGAAACGATATTCTCCGAGGCAATCAGTTCGATCTCGTGGCGCTGACGCCCGAGCTCGCTGCGAATCGCGTTGAAGATATCGCTGTCGGCTTCCTCGAGAGGCTTCGAGAAAAAGGCTTCGGTTTCTACCGATGCTGTGGACGCTTGTGCCATGGCAGTGTCACCCCTACTGGCTCAGAAGATGTGCGGAACCCGCGCGCCATTAGCACTTTTCGGCGCCCCCCACCATCACCGCAGCATACTTTTTCCAGGCCTGTGGCAATCGGGACAGAACCATGAAAGCAGATAGAGAGGCCATCCCGAAGGCGGCCTCGTATCAAGCCGGTCTCTGTGGCGCCTAAAGGGCCGTGGAGATCTGCAGTTCCTGGACACCGTCGCGGCCGTAGATGTCGTCACGGAAGTGCACGACGCCGTCGCCCGTCGACCAGGCCGAGATGTAGGTGAAATAGACCGGTACCGGATCGGCCACGGGGATGCGCTTGTCTTCCTCGGTCTTGATCGAGGTTTCGATGGTGCGCCGGTCCCAGCCCGGCGTGTCGCGCAGGAGCCAGGTGACGAGATCGCGCACATTCTGCACGCGCACGCAGCCGGAAGAATGGAACCGCTCCTGATCGCGGAAAAGCTGCTGCTGCGGCGTGTCATGCATGTAGACCGCATGGGAGTTCGGGAAGTTGATCTTCACCGACGCCATGGCGTTGATCTTGCCGGGATCCTGCCTGAAACGATAGTTCACGGCCTCGTCGGTCGACCAGTCGACCATCAGCGGGTCGATCTCGGCGCCATCGGGGCCGATGATGCGGATATTGTTCTCGGCAAGGTAATTCGGATTCTCACGCACATAAGGAATGATGTCCTTGCGGACGATCGAGACGGGCGCATTCCAGTAGGGATTGAGGATGATCTCGTGGATGCGCGAGTTGAGAACCGGCGTCTGGCGATCGATCTTGCCGACAACGGCAGTGTGACGCAGCACGACGCGGCCGTTCTCGACCGCCTCGATCTCGGCTGCCGGAATGTTCACGGTCACGAACCGCTGTCCAAGATCGCCTACCATGGACCGCAGACGGACCAGATTGGTTTCAAGCTGGCCGAGGCGGATGGGCGCGGACACGTTGATCGCCGAATAGGTGTAGCGGCCGGTCACGCCGTCGGCCGGCAGGCCGTGACGCGTCTGGAAGCGCTTGAGCGCGGCATCGACATAAGAATCGAAGGCCGGCGACATGCCGGCGCGCTGCGACAGGTCACCCGAAATCATCAGACGGCGGCGCAGAACCTCAACGTCGGGATCGATGACACCTAGCTGGAGCTTCTTGTTCGCCGGCACGACCGGCCAGCCGCCCGCCGCGACGATGTTGGAATAATCTCCAATGGCGCGTTCGACGTAACCCACCGTCGCCGGGCTCAGAATCGGCTGAGTGGAATTGACGGAGCTGCCGCCGGGTGAGGACTGAGCGTCGAACTGATCGTTCCAGGCGCCTCGGCGCGGGGAATTGAAGATGGCATCGAGCGCGTTCTGCGCCTTGGCAGAACCGGCGAACGTCAAGGCACCTGCCGCGCCCGCACCGCGAATGAACATACGGCGGCTTGTCTTCATCATCTGAGAACCTTCAAATCCTTCGACGGCCGAACCGTCCGGCGTGAAATCCTGCGACAACAGCGTTAACAAACACCCAACAGCCGGCGCGCCAGGCAAATCGCCCATCGGCGTCCAGCCAGCCTGGAACGCTTGTTTTCGGCGGAATACCGCTTCTCAGTTCCACCGGATTATGTTCTTAACGTGACAGTTATGCGCGCAAAACTGAACTTAGCCTAAAATGCAAAACGGCCAGCGCCCGAAACGGACGCTGGCCGAGCCAAAATCGCGGCCCCGCTATGACCAGGTTGCCCCCGGCCGTCAAATGGCAATGGTCACATGCGGTAGGCGATCGTGTCGTTCCAGAAGCGGTCGAGCCGCTGGAGGGCGCGGTTCATCTGGCGGAACTCGTCCGCATTGATACCGCCGACCTGTTCGATCGAACCGGTGTGACGATCGTAGAGCTTGGAAACCACCTTGGCGACTTCCTGCCCCTTTGGTGTCAGGCTGACGCGAACCGACCGACGGTCGACGCGCGAGCGCTGATGGTGGATGAAGCCCATGTCGACGAGCTTCTTCAGGTTGTACGACACGTTGGAGCCGAGATAGTAGCCGCGCGAGCGAAGCTCGCCCGCCGTCAGCTCGGCGCTGCCGATGTTGAACAGAAGCAAGGCCTGAATGGCGTTGATGTCGCTGCGCCCCTGGCGCTCGAATTCGTCCTTGATCACGTCGAGCAGGCGGCGGTGCAGCTTCTCGACGAGTTGGAGCGATTCGAGGTAGAGGGAACGAAGCGCGTCTTCACGTTCTTCACTTCCAGACAGCGGTTCTTTCGCGGGTCGCGAGTTGATCATGGTAGATGCCTTTCGTTTTGACGCCGGTGAGTTTTGTTTTTTTCACCTTGGTCGCGACCGTATCGAATGCACCTAAAATTCGACTTAAACGCTAGGCTTAACAAGGCCTTACGGACGGCCCTCCTGCGATTACGGCTAAAAAGGCGTTAACCTGGGTTAATGCGCCTTGCGGCTGCGCAGCGCAAAGGCGGCACGCAAAGCGATGTAGAGGACGGCGACCAGCCCATGGAGAATGAGGAGCCAGGGCCTGGCGCCGTAAAGGTGGGGGAAGCCAGCATACATTACCGCTTCCATCGAGGCGCACAGGAACCAAACGACGGGTCCCCAGGAGGCAAGTGCCCAAAGGCCGACGGCCGCAAAGGGGAAGAGCACCGCGAGCGGCACGGCCGTGGCCTGCCAGTAGACCGGCATAAGGTCGAAGCGCCACTGAGGACCGTCGAAGAAGCCCAGAAGGCGCACCCAATAAGCAATACCGAGCACCAGGCACGAAATGGCCACTGCGCGAAGGAAAAGCTCGGAGGCGAAGTCAAGCGAGCTGGGGCGCACCGTCAGGCCTGCCGCTTCCTCCTTGGTCAAAGCTCCAGTTCTCCTTCCTCAAGCGGCGCGAAATAGGCATCGACCATTTCTTCGGCGACATCTTCCAATCGCGCCGGCTGCCACTTCGGGTCCTTCGTCTTTTCGATAATGGCGGCGCGAATGCCTTCGTAGAAATCATGGCCCTTTAGCATTCGGTTGAGGATGCGGAATTCCATGCGCATGGATTCGTCGATGGAAAGCATGGCGCCCAGATCAATCTCCCGGAACGTCACGTGAAGACTGGTGGGCGAGCGTGTTTCCATGGTGGCGAGCGTTGTGCTGGCGAATTCGTCACCCTTGTCGGCCGCTTCTTTCAGGCTGGCTACCACATCCTTGAGGGTTCCCAGCGAAAAATGCTCGGACAGGATATGTATTGTGGCGTCATCGATATCGCGCGGGACCTGGCGGCAATACCGCGACAGCGCCGCATCCACCTTCCCGGCCTGGGACATTTCATCGGCCAGCGCCTCCATGTCCTGAGAGGCGACGGCGTGGGTTCCAAGGCCGCACCATATGGCATCGCCCTGTCCAATCCTGTTGCCGGTGAGCGCCAGATATTGCCCGTAGCTGTCAACGAGTTGGGACAGGATTTGGCTTCCGCCGACATCGGGGAAGAAGCCGATGCCCACTTCCGGCATGGCAAAAACGGTCTTCTCGGTCATGACGCGGTGGGAACCGTGGCAGGACAGGCCCACGCCGCCGCCCATGACGATGCCGTCGATCAGCGCCACATAGGGTTTGGGGTATGTCGCAATCGCGGCATTGAGGCGGTATTCGTCGGCGAAGAACTCGGTATTGGGTTTCCCCGCCCTGCCCGAATGGTAGATTTCCTGAAGATCGCCGCCGGCGGAAAAGGCTCTGCCCTCTCCCCTGATCATGACGAGTTCGACCGTATCGTCGTCGCGCCATTCCTCCAGTGCCGCTGTGATGGCGCGTATCATGCGGTGGTTGACCGCGTTCAGTGCCTGCGCCCGTGTGAGCGTGATGATGCCGGCCTTGCCCTTTTGCATGAAGCGAATGTCGCCGCCTGCTGCAAAATCACGCTCCACCCGATTCCTCCACTCGCATTCAATCTGACAATCGGTGATTATGTGTCGTATGCCGCCTCGTCAATGCCGATGACGATGGACGGCGCGTCAATCCGCCCCCTGCCCGCCCCTTGCGCAGGACGGACCGTCGGATTAGCGCGTACTAGGCCAGCAAACGGGAGAGCCCAGGTGAACAGGATCACACGCCAACAGCCACAGGCGAACCGTACCGTGGACGAGATCACCGGCGGGCGGCGGCTGAGGCGCATGCGCAAGGCCGACTGGTCGCGGCGGCTCGTGCAGGAGAACCATTTGCGGGTCGATGACCTTATCTGGCCGATCTTCCTGATCGACGGCAAGGATCGCCAGGAGGACGTCGCCGCCATGCCAGGCGTGAGCCGCTATACTATCGACCTTGCCGTAAAGCAGGCCGAGCGCGCCGCCCGCCTGGGCATACCGGCCATCGCGACCTTTCCCAATATCCCACATTCCCGCCGCGATGCACGCGGCAGCGCCATCCTCGACGCCGACAACCTGATCAACCGGGCGAGCCGAGCGATCAAGGAGGCAGTGCCGGAACTGGGCGTCATTACGGACGTCGCGCTCGACCCCTTCACCAGCCACGGCCATGACGGCATTCTCAAAGACGGCGTCGTCGTCAATGACGAGACCGTCGAGCAGATAGCGCAGGCCGCGGTTCTGCAGGCGGCGGCAGGCGCCGACATCATCGCGCCGTCCGACATGATGGATGGCCGTATCGGCGCAATTCGCGATGCGCTGGACGCCGCCGGATTCCACGATGTGGCGATCATGTCCTACGCGACGAAGTTCGCCTCCGCCTTCTACGGGCCCTACCGCGAGGCCATCGGCACGGATGGGCTGCTGAAGGGCGACAAGAAGACCTATTACATAGACCCGGCGAATTCCGACGAGGCCTTGCGCGAGGCCGAACAGGATCTGGCGGAAGGTGCGGATATGCTGATGGTCAAGCCCGGCCTGCCTTATCTCGACATCGTGCGCCGTATAAAGGACGTTTTCAGCGTACCGACCTACGCCTACCAGGTGTCGGGCGAATATGCGATGATCAAGGCCGCAGCCGCCAATGGCTGGATCGATGGCGATCAGGCAATGATGGAAAGTCTGCTGGCCTTCAAGCGTGCCGGCTGCGACGGCATCCTCACCTATTTCGCGCCGGAGGTGGCCGGGCGCCTGCGAGGGTAGCCGTTACTTGAAAAGCCCGATGAAAGCCCCATCTACCGCCTTGATCGCAACCTGGAAGAGGTAGGACGACAATGGCAATGCAAACCCTGGATGGTGAAATCATGGTCGATCGCCTCGATGACCGGCGGCTTCTTGCCGGCGTTCGCACGCGCCGGGTCTTCGCATTCCTGATCGACTATGCGTTGATCCTCCTTTTGATGGTGCCGCTTGCCGTCATCGTTGCCTTGCTGGGCGTGCTCACATTGGGCCTTGGATGGCTGTTGTTCGGTATCCTCTTTCCCCTGACCGCGCTCCTTTATGTGGCAGCAACGTTGGGCGGGCGCGGACAGGCGACGCTCGGCATGCGGCTCATGGACATCCGGCTCGAGCGCATCGATGGACGCCGCGTGGACCCTGTCCTGGCCGTGGTGCACACGGTTCTTTTCTGGGCCGCCAACGCTATCCTGACCCCGCTCATCCTGCTTGCCACGCTCGTTCTCGACCGCAAGCGCACCCTGCACGACCTGCTTTTGGGAACGGTGGTTACACGAACGGGCTAAGAGGCCCGCCTGCCGGTGGCTTCGTTGGTCCTTGCGCCCCTGTTTCTGCGAGACAAGCGCACAGTTCACGACCTGCTTCTCAACGCCGTGGTGACGCGCGATTCCTGAAACACGCTACGGTTTTTGGGAAATCCGTGCTGCCAAACCGGTGGCGCGCAGATGCCTTGTTGCGCATATGACCGCTCGAGGGCAAATCCGTGCTTGCGGCGCAGTCCTTGGTGCTTATGCTCTGGCATTTGCCGAAGCGTTTTGAGCGACAGGGACTGAATGGCCGATTTCCATCTGTGGGCGACCTATGCGATCATCGTCTGCACTGTCGCCGCTTATGTCAGTGAACGCTTCACGCTCGAGCTGGTCGCGCTGGCCAGCCTTGTGGCGTTTTTGGCCCTGTTCGCCTTCATTCCCTATGAGAACGGAGCAGCGGGGCTGTCGCCGGAAGCGCTTCTGGCCGGGTTTGCCAATCCGGCGCTAGCCACGGTTCTTGCGCTGCTGATCGTGGGCCAGGGTCTGTTCGCCACCGATGCGCTGGACCGCCCGGCGCGCCTTCTGGCCAAATCAGCCGGTGGGTCGAGCGCGCGCACCATCGTCATCACGCTGATCACGGCAACGGTACTGAGCGCCGTGCTCAACAACACACCGGTGGTGGTGATCTTCATTCCCGTCCTGATCGTCTTTGCCGCGCAGCGCAGCTTTGCCGTCTCGAAGGCACTGATGCCGCTGTCGTTCATGTCGATCCTGGGCGGCATGACCACGTTGATCGGTTCGTCGACGAACCTGCTCGTGGCGGGCGTGGCGGCCGAGTCCGGAATCAACATCGGATTCTTCGACATAACGGTTCTCGGCATAATCCTGGCGGCGGTCGGCGGCTTCTACGTGCTGGTCATCATGCCGCGCATCCTGCGAGATTCGAGCAACGAGACGACGTTCAAGCAGGCCCAGTCGGGCACGCAATTCATCGGCGAAATCCACATCGGGGCGGGACACCCTTTCATAGGTATCGAGTCGCGAGCGGGCATGTTTCCGGGCCTGAGCGACCTGACGCCCAGGCTGATCGTGCGGCGCGGCATGATCTTTCACCCGCCCTTCGAGAATGTGGTGATCTCGCAGGGCGACCGGCTGATCGTGACGGCGACACGGCGGGCCTTCACCCAGGCGCTGTCACGCGGCACGGCCAGCCACCAGCGGCCCGACGATCCAGCCTCCCCTCCCGGTCCGGACTATCATATCGCCGAAGCCGTCATTCCACCTGGCTCCCGCCATGCGGGACGCACCATCCGCAATGCCGGCATTGAGACCGAGCATGGCGTGTACATGCTGGGCGTCCAGCGCAAGAGCCGCATGGGCCGTACGCCCGTTGCCGACATCCGCCTCGAACCGGGCGATACGATCCTCATCGGCGGGTCCGACCGGGCCTTCGAGGACTTACGTGAAAGCCACGATCTACTGGTGCTTGAATGGTCGGCCGAGCCCGTGCCGCAGCGGCGGAAAGCCGGCATCGCCTTTACCATTTTCGCAGCAATCGTCATCGTTGCCGCGTTCGACATCGCGCCCATCGTCGCCGCCGCCATTATCGGCTCGTTCGCCATGATTGCCACAGGTTGCCTTTCGCTGGCACAAGCCGGGCGCGCCTTCGATCGGCAGATATTCCTGCTGGTCGGCTCGTCGATTGCCGCTGCGACCGCGCTGGAGCAGACCGGAGGGGCCATGCTGATCGCGGATACGGCAGTGGACTTGCTGAAGGACCAAAGCGCCGTGGTGATCCTCTCAGGCTATTTCGCCGTGGTCGCGGTGCTGACGAACCTCTTGTCGAACAACGCCACGGCGGTGCTCTTCACGCCGATCGGGATCGGCATTGCCCATGCGATCGGTGCCCCGCCCGAGATCTTCGTGGTGGCGACGATCTTCGCAGCCAACGCGTCCTTTGCAACGCCCATCGGCTATCAGACCAATCTTCTGGTGATGGGACCCGGGCATTATTCGTTTCGCGATTTCATGAAGGCTGGCATTCCGCTTGTGATTATAATTTGGTTGACCTTTTCCCTTGTCGGTCCATGGTATTATGGGCTTTGAAGAGGACTAGGGCGTGGGAGCGCGGCGCGCACACGCCATTCACCATTCCAGGGAGTGACGCCCGCCAACGATGACGCAGCAGCCGAGCCAATCTCCGCAATTCTTCCTGACCGCCCCCTCTCCCTGCCCCTATCTGGAGGGACAATTCGAGCGGAAAGTGTTCACGCATCTGGTTGGCGACAGAGCCCCCGAGCTTAACGATCTGCTGACGCAGGGCGGATTCCGCCGATCCCAGAATATCGCTTACCGGCCAGCCTGCGAGACATGCCGGGCTTGCGTCTCGGTGCGTATCCTCGCGCAGGAATTTCAGCCCACCCGCAATATGAAACGCATTCTCAAACGTAACGGCGACATGATCGGCTCGCCCCACGCGGCCGAACCATCGACGGAGCAATATTCGCTGTTCCGGACCTATCTGGATGCGCGACACAAGAAGGGCGGCATGTCCGACATGACGGTTCTCGACTATGCGATGATGGTCGAGGATACACATGTCGACACCCAGATCATCGAGTACCGCCGGCGCGGAGCCGGTTCCTTCGTTACAGGGCGAGGCGAAGGCGAACTGATGGCTGTCGCGCTGACGGACAAGATGGCCGACGGCCTATCCATGGTCTATTCGTTCTACGATCCCGCCCATGAGGACCGGTCCCTGGGCACTTTCATGATCCTCGACCACATAAGGCGCGCGGTCGCCGCCGGCCTGCCCCACGTCTATCTTGGATATTGGGTCAATGGGTCGCGCAAGATGGCCTATAAGGTGCGCTTCAAGCCGCAGGAACACCTCGGCCCCAACGGCTGGGGCCGCATCGAATAGAAGGCGATCCGGCCGTACCCGCTGCAAGCTCTTTTCCGGAGAGGTTCTCCAACCGTGTCCGCACCCGACCCTTCCATGCATATCAAGGGACTGGCGCTGACCGCACTCGGCGGCATGACGCTTACCATAGACATACCGCTCATTCGGCTGGCGGACGGCGATCACTGGCCTATCCTGATGGTGCGCAGCGGACTGACCGTGATCGCCGCTCTGGTGATCTGGTCGGTATGGCGCATGTTCTCGCGCGATGTTCCCGCCCTGGTTCCGGGTAAGCATGGATTGATAGTGGCAGGGCTCTATGCACTCGCCAATATCACGTTCATCGGCGCCGTCTACAACACGTCGACCGCCAATCTGGTGTTCATCCTGGCTTTCAACTCAATGTTCGCCGCCCTTCTTTCCTGGATTTTCCTCAAGGAAAGGCCGCGCCCAGCGACGATCGTCGCCATGTTCGTCATGATGGCCGGCGTGCTGATCATCGTCGGCGATAGCGTCGGCACGGGCAATCTTGCCGGCGACATGATGGCGCTGGCATCGGCCTTCCTGATCGCCTCGGCAATCACCGTGAGCCGGGCCAGCAAGCGCGACATGGGTTTCGCCGCCCTGGTGGCCGTCGCGTTGCCCTTTGTCCTGTCGGCCGTCATGACGGCCAAGACTGGCTATCGGATCGAAGCTCCATGGTGGATCGTTCTCAACGGCGCGATCGTCATGCCGCTCGCCTTCTTCTGCCTCGCCAACGGGCCCAAATATCTGTCGGGTCCCGAAGTGGCGATGTTCTATCTGCTGGAGACGGTGCTGGCGCCGGTGTGGGTCTGGCTGATCTTTTCTGAAGCTCCCACCATACAAAGCCTGATCGGCGGCTCCATCCTGGTGGTAACGCTGATTGCGCATTCCCTATGGCAGATCCATGCCGGGCGAAGACGGCGCGCCGCCGCTTTGATGCGGCATCCTCTCTGACGGGGCGACGGAGCATCTTGCAGTCAGGTGGAATCACCTGACGCCCGCATGAATGCCTGTAACGGAATTACTCAAAGCCACCGTCTCAGGAAAACTTGCCCGTGCGCGGAAAGCCCTTCGGCGCCATGCGGCCGGCGGCGGCGCGGTTGCCGAGCCACTCGGCCAGTTCCTCGCGCGATTTCACGAAGGTACGATCGGCCGAATCGCGCCAGGAAAGGCCCGCCTCCATGGCGAACGACTTCAGGTCGGAGATACCGCCGTCCTTGTAGCGCTGCAGGCGCACGCCCTTGCCGCGTGCCATCTCCGGCACCTCGGAAAGGGGGAAGACCAGCAGCTTGCGGTTCTCGCCGACAATGGCAACGTGGTCGCCTGATATGGGGACGCACATCTTGGTCTCGTCCGGCGCCTTCACATTCATCACCTGCTTGCCCTTGCGGGTGTTGGCTATCATGTCCTTTTCAGCGACCACGAAGCCATTGCCGGCATGGGAAGCCAGAAGAAGCTTGCGCTCCGGGTCGTGGACAAAAGCAGTGACAATCGCCTGGTCGTTTTCCATGTCGACCATGATACGCACGGGCTCTCCGTGGCCGCGTCCGCCGGGCAGACGGTCGGCGCCGATCGTGTAAACCTTGCCGCCCGTGGTGAGCAGCAGAATCTTGTCGGTGGTCTGGGCATGGAAGGCGAGCTTCAGGCTGTCACCCTCCTTGAACGCGAGGGTGGAATAATCGGACAAATGCCCTTTCATGGCGCGCAGCCAGCCCTTTTCGGAGAGCACCACCGTGATCGGCTCGCGCTCGATCAAGGCTTCCTGCACGTCTTCCAAGTCGTGCTCCGGCGCGTCCGCGAAGGTGGTGCGGCGCGCGCCTAGCTCCGGGTTCTTTTCCGGATCGTAGGTCTGACGAACCTTCGAGACTTCCCAACGCACCGTCTTCCACTGCTTGGCCTCCGAGGCGAGCAGTCCCTCGATCTGGGTCTTTTCCTCGGATAGCTTGTCGAACTCCTTGCGGATTTCGAACTCCTCCAGCTTGCGCAGGGCGCGCAGGCGCATGTTGAGGATGGCTTCGGCCTGGTTGTCGGTCAGCTCGAAGCGGGCGATCATCTCCTTCTTGGGCTCATCCTCCTCGCGGATGATGCGGATGACCTCGTCGATGTTGAGATAGGCGACAAGGTAGCCGGCCAGGATCTCCAGCCGCTTCTCGATCTCTGAAAGGCGATGGCGCGAACGGCGCAGGAGCACCTCGCGGCGGTGGTCGAGCCACTCGCGCAATACTTGCTTGAGCGAGAGCACGCCCGGCACCTTGCCGCGCGACAGGACGTTCATGTTGAGCGGGAAGCGGGTTTCCAGGTCGGTCAGCCTGAACACCGATTCCATCAGCAATTCAGGCTCCACCGTCCGGCTCCTGGGCACAAGCACGACGCGGATGTCCTCCGCGCTCTCGTCGCGGATGTCTTCCAGCAGAGGCAGCCGGCGGGAAATGATGAGTTCGGCGATCTTCTCGATCAGCCGCGATTTCTGGATGCCGTAGGGAATTTCCGTGACCACGGCTGTCCACATGCCGCGGCCCTGGTCTTCCTTTTCCCAGCGTGCGCGCACCCGGAAGCCGCCGCGACCAGTCCTGTAGGCCTCGCGGATCGAATCCTGATCCTCAACGATGATGCCGCCGGTCGGGAAATCCGGTCCTTTCACGAAGTCGAGCAGGCGTTCGTCGGCAACAGACGGATCATCGATGATGGCAAGGGCGGCGTCGCAGATTTCGGCGGCGTTGTGCGGCGGGATCGAGGTCGCCATGCCGACCGCGATCCCGCTCGATCCATTGGCGAGGAGGTTGGGGAAAGCGCCGGGAAGGACCGTGGGCTCCTCGTCCTCCTCATTGTAGGTCTTGCGGAAATCGACCGCGTCTTCGGTGATGCCCTCCAGAAGCGAAGTGGCAGCCTCCGTCATGCGCGCCTCGGTATAGCGCATGGCGGCCGCGTTATCGCCATCGATGTTGCCGAAATTGCCCTGCCCGTCGACGAGCGGGTAGCGCATGGCGAAAGACTGGGCGAGGCGTACCAGCGCGTCGTAGATCGACTGGTCGCCGTGGGGATGGAACTTGCCCATCACATCGCCGACGATGCTGGCGCATTTGGCGAAGCGTTGCCCCGGCTCCAGGCGGGCCAGGCGCATGGCATGGACGATGCGGCGGTGGACCGGCTTCATGCCGTCGCGCACATCGGGCAGGGCCCGGTGCATGATGGTCGACAGCGCATAGGCCAGATAGCGCTCCTCGAGCGCCTTCTTCAGGTCGACCGGCTCGGCCGATGCGCGACCTTCACCGCCGGGTGGAAGCAGATCTTTTCCCATGGCTTTCGGTTAGACCAGTGAGTGATTCGCGGCAAGGGGAAGTGGCGGAGCGGTGAATGGTGAGTGGCAGCCTGTTCTTCCAGCCTATTCACTATGCACGATTCCCTACCGCGTTACCTGCTCCAGAAAGCGCTCGACAGCCAAGGTCGCCGGATCCCCAGGCTGGCCGAGCTTTCTGGCGATGGAGCCGTGTGTGTAGCGCCCGCCATCGAAGACGGCGACCTGTGCTCCACGGGCACGCAAGAGGTTCGCGTAGCCGTTGGTGAGCGCGCGGCGGCGCTCGCCGTTCGAACCCGAATGCAGGAAGAGATGAGGCGGAAAGCCGCTGCCGCGCCGGGCATAGGTGACCGGCGACCAGCGCACCCAGTCATCGGGATTGGAGCCGAAGGCGTTTATATAGGGGTAGCCGAGCGAGCCGCGCATGCCGGCATAGGCCACCATGTCGTAGGCCTGCACGTCGTTGGGGATGACGCCGCGCACATTGCCGACCATGCCGCGCGCGGCACCCAGCGCCACCAGATGCGCGCCCGCCGAATGCCCCATCAGCACGATGCGCGAAGGATCGCCGCCATAGCGCCCAATGTTGGCACGCACCCAGGAAACCGCCTGCGCAAGGTCCCTTGCCTGCCCGTCAATCGTGGTAGCCGGCACCTTGCGATAATCTATGGAAACAAGGAGGTAGCCTTTGCTGTTCAGCCATTCGGGTAGCGAATAGACCTTCTTGCGGCTGCCCTTCACCCACCCTCCCCCATGAGCGTAGATGACCACGGGCTTCGGTCTGCTGCCGGCGAAAGCAAAGAGATTGAGCCCGAGAGAGGCGCGCGTCACCTCTTCGCCGGGTTGATGGATGTCCAGCGCCAGGCCACCGCCATAGTTCACGCCCTCCTGCAGCGCGCCAGCCCTGGCCGGCATGCCCGTCATCGCGACGGCGATCAGCGCCAGCAGCGTCAAAAGGCACAATATGAAGAGGCGATCTGTTCTCGCGAACGCGACGTGGTGCATAGTTCAATTGTTCCATTCATCATGAATTGCGCCGGTAAATTGACACAAGCATATGCGCTCGTCATCTTTCGGACCGACATTGTTGCAAGTTCTATAGAATTAAACCGTAACCGTTACGTGTGGAGCACACCCGATGGCCAGCCCTTTTCTCCTGACGAAGCGCCTTATGGGCGCGAGCCTTTTTCTTGGCGCGTTGTCCCAGACTGCCTTCGGCTTCGAAGCTGAGGACGTGGCGTCGGCCCTCAAGGCCCAGCTTGACCGCCAGCAGGTGGAACTCGAATGGGAAGCTGTGCGGCAGGAAGGCGGCTCGGTGGTTCTCGAAGGTGCAACCGCCGGGAACCAGCATGCCGAGGAGACGCTCCCGCTCGGTGAAATCCGCCTTGAGGAGGTCAGCGAGACCGATGCCGGCTACCGCATCGAAAACCTTGATATTGCTTCGCTCTCCCACGAATCGGACGACGCGACGATCTCGCTGAGCGGCCTTTCGATCAGTGGTCTCATACTGGCCAAGGACGGCGCGGCCGATCCCTATGGCGGCGCTTTGCGCTATGACCGGTTCGAGGTCGAGCATGCCGAGATGCGCGATGAGGACGGCGCCCTCCTGGGGTCCGTCGATGGCCTCTCTGCACAGATGTCGATCTCCGGCGAGGACGAAGCCATGGAGGTTGTGGGCGGAGCAGAGCGGTTCACCGTCGACATGACAACGCTCCCCGAAGGCGAGAACCCGCGCAAGACCATGCAGGAACTGGGCTATGAACAACTGACCGGCTCGCTCGACCTTTCCGGCCGCTGGCGACCGTCGGACGGGCAACTCCTGCTCGACCGCTACGCCCTCACCCTCGATGACGGCGGCACGCTAGTCCTTGCGGGTGAAATCTCCGGCTATACGCCCGAATTCATCAGGACGATGAACGAGATGGCCGAGAAAATGAAGGACGAATCGCAAGGATCGAATCAGGGCATGGCGATGCTGGGAATGATGCAGCAGCTCTCCTTCCATCGGCTGTCGATCCGGTTCAACGACGATTCGCTCAGCGGCAAGCTGCTCGACCTCGCCGCCTCCAAACAGGGCGGAACGCCGCAAGACGTCATCGCGCAGGCGCAGATGATCATCCCAATGCAGCTTTCGCCGTTCCTGGGTTCCGAACTTACGAGTGAAGTGACGCAGGCGGTAACCACTTTCCTGAAATCGCCCGAAAACATCGAAATCAGCGCCATGCCGAGCGCCCCCGTGCCGTTCGCGATGCTCATCGGGGCGGCCATGGGCGCGCCGGAAATGCTGGCCAAACAGGTAGGGCTTACGGTGAAGGCGAACCAGTAGGCGATCTGGACGGCGCTGGCTGCTAGAGCGACAGCCGGCGTTCCTCCAGCCAGACCTCAATGCAGGCCGCCACGATCAGCCGCGCGCCCTCCAGCATCTCCTCGCGTCCAAGAGCATTGGCCGGGCCGCCATCTTCGTCCCGCAGCGACGGCACATGGATGAAGCCGGACATGGCCGGAGCGATGCGTGGCCATTGCGGGCTGAGCGACAGGTAGAAAAGATAGTTGCAAAGATAGCCGCCGGCATCGTTGGACCACGAGACAGGCAGGCCATGCGCCTTCAGCGCTGCCTCGATACGCGTGAGCGGCAGGGTCGAGGGCAGCGCGGCCTCGCCCTTGCAGATGCGGTCGCTGGCGGCGAGTTCGCCGGCATTGTCCGCCCTGCCCCGCCTGATCTCGTTGCGGGCGATGCGCTCCAGCGTAAAGCCCTGCGCCACGGCGCTCAGGCCGAAATGGATTGCGATGTCGGGGGAGAAATCCTCGCCCAGCCTTTCAGCGTTGCGGGCCACCGTGCCGTATTCCACAGCGAGCACTGCTGAGCGCAGGTCGGCATCGGGCCAGGGTTGCCTTCCCAAAGCTTCCGCCAGCCATTCGGTCGGGTTGACCGGCGCGCCGGGAAACGGGCCGAAGCCTGTGACGAGAACGCGCGGACGGGCCGGTTCGCATTGTTGCGAGCTGGCCGCCACCGCGTCAGTCCTTCTTGACCGGAGCTAGTCGCAGATGCAGTTCGCGAAGCTGCTGCGGGGTGGCCTCCGACGGCGCCCCCATGAGCAGGTCCTGAGCCTGCTGATTCATCGGGAACATGGTGACCTCGCGCAGATTCTTCGCTCCCACCAGCAGCATGACGATGCGGTCGATGCCTGCGGCCATGCCTCCATGCGGCGGCGCGCCGTACTGGAAGGCCCGGTAGAGCCCGCCGAAGCGTTCTTCCACGGTCGCCTGGTCGAAGCCGACGATCTCGAAGGCCTTGACCATGACTTCCGGCAGGTGGTTGCGGATGCCGCCCGAGGCGATCTCGAAGCCGTTGCACACCATGTCGTACTGGAATGCCTTTATGGAAAGCGGATCCTCGCTCTCCAGCGCCTCCAACCCGCCCTGGGGCATGGTGAAGGGATTGTGGCCGAAATCGACGCGCTTCTCGTCCTCGTTCCACTCGAAGAATGGGAAATCGACGATCCAGCAAAGCTCGAAGCGGTCGCGGTCGACGAGGTTCAGTTCCTCGCCGGCGCGTGTGCGGGCGGCGCCGGCAAAGGCAACGAATTTCTTTGGATCGCCAGCAACGAAGAAGCAGGCGTCGCCGTCATCGAGGCCGAGCTGGGTGCGGATCGCTTCAGTGCGTTCAGGACCGATGTTCTTAGCGAGCGGGCCGGCGCCCTCCAGTCCGTCGCCTTCCTTGCGCCAGAAGATGTAGCCGAGACCGGGCTGCCCCTCGCCTTGCGCCCATGAATTCATGCGATCGCAGAAGGCGCGGGAGCCGCCGGACTTGGCGGGAATGGCCCAGACTTCTGCCTTCGGGTCGTTTGCGAGGATGTTGGCGAAGACCTTGAAGCCTGAGTCGCGGAAATGCTCGGAGACGTCCTGCATCTCGATGGGGTTGCGCAGGTCGGGCTTGTCGGAGCCGTATTTGCGCATGGCCTCGTCATAGGGGATGCGGCGGAAGGTTTCGGTGACCGGCTTGCCGTTTGCGAATGCCTTGAAGATGTCGCGGACGACCGGCTCCGTTGTCTGGAACACGTCCTCCTGCACGACGAAGCTCATCTCCAGATCGAGCTGGTAGAACTCGCCCGGCAGGCGGTCGGCGCGCGGGTCCTCGTCGCGGAAACAGGGCGCGATCTGGAAATAGCGGTCGAAGCCCGAGACCATGATGAGCTGCTTGTAGATCTGCGGGGCCTGCGGCAGTGCATAGAACTGGCCCTCGTGCAGCCGCGAAGGCACCAGGAAGTCGCGCGCGCCCTCGGGCGAGGACGCCGTCAGGATCGGCGTCGAATATTCGGTGAAGCCCGCCTCGCCCATGGCACGGCGCATCTCGGCGATGATCTTCGTGCGCGCGACGATGTTCTTGTGCAGCGTTTCGCGGCGCAGGTCGAGGAAGCGGTATTTGAGGCGGATGTCCTCGGGGTAATCGGGCTCGCCGAAAACGGGCAGCGGCAGTTCCTTGGCCTGGGAAAGCACCTCGATCTCGCGGGCGAATACCTCCACCATACCGGTCGGCAGGTTCGGGTTGATCGTCTCGTCCGTGCGCGCCTTGACCTCGCCGTCGACGCGGATCACCCACTCGCCGCGCACACGCTCGGCGGTCTGGAAGGAGGGCGAATCGGGATCGGCGACGATCTGCGTGATGCCGTAATGATCGCGCAGATCGATGAAGAGCAGGCCGCCATGGTCGCGCACGCGATGGACCCAACCCGAGAGACGGACTGTCGCTCCAACGTCGGATTTTCTGAGTTCGGCGCAGGAATGGCTGCGGTAGCGATGCATGGTCGTGTCGTCCGTGTGTTGGAATATGCGCGGGGACCGTTGAGAACCGGCCCTTCGAGATCGGCGCGAAAAGCGCATGAGAGGTGCGATTTGTCAAGGCGTGCGGGGATTGGACAGACGGCTGACGCGGCAGGTCGTTCCCGGAACGGACGATAGGATGTGAATACAAATCTTCACATTTCTGCCATCTGCGCATAAACAGGTTTCATGGAACTGATCAAAACAAGACAAGAGCTCGAACAGATCGTCTCCGAGCTCGAAAAATCCGACTTCGTCACTATCGATACCGAATTCATTCGCGAGACGACGTTCTGGCCGGAATTATGCCTCATCCAGATGGCTGCGCCGGGCGTGACGGCGCTGGTCGATCCGCTCGCGCCTGACATGAACCTCAAGCCATTCTTCGAGCTGATGGCGAACGAGGCGGTGACGAAGGTGTTTCACGCCGCGCGGCAGGACATCGAGATCATCTTCAATCTCGGAGAACTCATTCCGCATCCCATCTTCGACACGCAGGTCGCCGCGATGGTCTGCGGCTTCGGCGACAGCATCTCCTATGACCAGCTCGTCGCACGCATCACGGGCGACCGGATCGACAAGACGTCGCGCTTCACCGATTGGCGGCACAGGCCGCTTTCCGATAAGCAGCTCGACTACGCGCTGGCCGACGTAACCCATCTCATCCCCGTGTACCTGCATCTCAAGCAGCAACTCGACCGTGAGAACAGGGCGCACTGGCTGAACGAGGAAATGGATGTCCTGACGGCGCGTCAGACCTACGATCCGCATCCCGAAGACGCCTGGAAACGGTTGAAGCTGCGGGTGCGCAAGCCCATCGAACTGGCGGTGATGCAGCGCGTAGCGACCTGGCGCGAGTTGGAAGCGCGTGAGCGCAACGTACCCCGCGGCCGGGTCCTCAAGGATGACGCCATCTACGAAATCGCCCAGCAGCAGCCGACGGACATGCAGGCTCTGGGAAGGCTACGCTCCATCCCAAGGGGCTGGGAACGCTCCGGCGCGGCGACCGGTCTTCTGGAAGCGGTCAACGCCGCTCTCGCCCTGCCCCGGGAAGATCTGCCGAAGCTGCCAAAGCCGATCCATGCGCCTGAAGGCGCAGCGGCGGCGGCCGAACTCATCAAGGTTCTGTTGAAGCTCGTTGCTGAGCGGGAGGGGGTCGCCCCCAAGATGCTCGCTTCCAGCGACGATATCGAGCGAATCGCGGCCGAAGGCGAGAAGGCCAATGTTCCAGCACTTTCGGGCTGGCGGCACGAAGTTTTCGGCGGCGAAGCCCTGAAGCTGATGCGCGGCGAGACCGCCCTGCGCTTCAATAACCGTCGCATCGAGACGTTTTCACCCAGCCCTGACCTGGTGAACGCCGCCGAATAGACCGCTGCGGTGTTCCGCACGCGTTCCTTCGCAATCTAAGACTCGGCGACCTCCAATGTCAGGTCGAGCCCGGTAACTCTGGCCAGATGCGCCATACGGCCATGCGGGCGCTCACCCATGAGAGCGGCGTGCGAGCGCGGCACCAGCAGAGCCAGCGCGCCATTGTCACGCTTCTCCCACTTTAGTTGTGGAATAATGCCGGGCATTGACGCGGACAGCAGATAGACCACGCGCATCAGGCCGCCCAGAAGCCGGGCGCGCTCTACATAGACCGGGGTCGCAAGCCGGCGCATCTCCGGCGACAAGCCGTCATTGAACAGGCCTTCATGGCGGAACAGGTTGGTGAGCGCGATGAAAGCACGGCCGGCATGGTCGATCCCGCTGAAAGAGCCATGGGCGATGATATTGAGCGACTGGGTGCCCCGATACTCCGGGTGCGCACGCCAGCCGATGTCGGCCATGAGACAGGCGGCCCTTCGGTAGCGCGCCTCATTCTCGGTTTCCTGTATGCCGAGCGCCTGGAAGGCTCCGGCCGACCAGTCGGCCAGTTCGCGCGCATGGGTGACGGAACGCGATCTCAGAAGGGCCAGTTCTTCGGCCGCCGAAATCAGCGGGTCCGTTTCACGCACAGCCTCTTCAAGCAGCGAATAAAGATAACCCTCGCGCACGCCATTGGCGGAGATGACGATCTTGGAGGGCTTGGCGGCGCGGATGACCTCAAGCAGCACGGCGGCGCCGTAGGGCAGCAGGGCACGGCGGTTCTTCGAGATCCGGTCAATCCCCTTCATCTTGTCGATGCCGCCCTTGGCAACGCGCTTCAGGAAAGCTGCATGCCGAACCGGGTCCATCTCGTAATAGTGCATGACTTCAAGGGGATACCCGATCACATTCATGTGGAGCCGTGCAAGATTACGCCACGTGCCGCCGACGCAATAAAATGCCCTGCCCGCGCCATGACCCAACCAGTCCGCGCGGGCGAACTCGTGCCGGGTGATGCGGGTCGCGGCCGCGACGGACCCTTCGGACATTTCGCGCAGACGAAGCCCCCCCAGCGGCAATGTGATTCCGTCGCCCATGTCGCGATCCTTCACATCGACGAGTTCAAGGCTGCCGCCGCCAAGATCGCCGACGATGCCGTCAGGCCTGTGAAAGCCCGACATGATGCCGAACGCCGAATATTTCGCTTCCTCGCGCCCCGACAGAACGCGAATCTCCGTTCCGAGAATCTCTTCGGCACGGGCGATGAAATCGGGACCGTTCGTCGCCTCCCGTGCGGCGGCGGTCGCCAGAACGTGGAGCGACTGAGCGCCAGCCTGCTCCGAAAGCGCGCGGAAGCGCCGGAACTCCTCGACGGCCCGGCTCACCCCGTCGGGATCGAGTTCGCCGGTGG
The DNA here is from genome assembly GCF_026162365.1 of Nitratireductor luteus. Taxonomy (GTDB): domain Bacteria; phylum Pseudomonadota; class Alphaproteobacteria; order Rhizobiales; family Rhizobiaceae; genus Chelativorans; species Chelativorans luteus. The sequence continues at coordinate 66,895 of NZ_JAOANW010000001.1, forward strand.
TGACGATCGATTTGCCGAGGCCGGCAAGCATTTTCTCGTTGAAAAGGACGGTCGGGGACCGCGCAATCCCTTCGTAGATCACGAGACGAATCGAATTGGATCCGATGTCGATGATCGAAAGGGGCCGGCGATCCTGCAGCCGGCCTTGCGATGCTTTTATGCCCACGCGCCGTCAGCCGCCGGCTTCGGCCTTCTTGCGGCGTTTGAAGGCCGCAATGCGCTTTGGCGCATGGGATTTAAGAGCATCGCCTCGGCCCGAAAGGCTGGGATTGGTCATGAAGTATTCCTGGGCGTTGAAGGTTTCCTCTCCATCCTCGGGCACAATGCGCCTCGAGGTGCCGTCTGGCAATACTTCGAAACTTTGCTGGTTGTCCATGATATTGCCGAGCATGATCTGGCCCAGCACCTGTTCATGCACAGTCGGGTTGGTGATAGGCACCATGGTCTCGACCCGCCTGTCGAGGTTGCGGGGCATCAGGTCGGCGGACGAGATGTAGACGATGGCCTCGTCGGAGGGCAGCCCGTGGCCATTGCCGAAGCAATAGATGCGGCTGTGTTCCAGGAACCGGCCGACGATTGACTTGACCCTTATATTTTCCGACAGGCCGGGCACTTGCGGCCGCAGGCAGCAAATGCCGCGCACGACCAGGTCAATCTCCACGCCGGCGCGGCCGGCCTCATAGAGAGCGTCGATGATTGCGGGGTCGACGAGCGAATTCATCTTCATCCAGATCTGCCCCGGACGCCCCGCCTTGATGTGTTCCACCTCAGCCGTGATGTGCCGCAGAATGCGGTCGCGCAGCGTGAAAGGAGAAACGGCGAGCTTCATGTCCACATCGGGCTCGGCATAGCCGGTGATGAAATTGAAGACCTTGGCCACGTCATGGGCGATGCTCGGATCGTCGGTAAAATAGGACAGATCGGTATAGATGCGCGCCGTGATCGGATGGTAATTGCCCGTGCCCAGATGGCAGTAGTTGCGCAGCCTGCCCTCCTCGCGACGCACGACCAGCGACATCTTGGCGTGGGTCTTCAATTCGATGAAGCCGAAAACGACCTGCACGCCCGCCCGCTCCAAGTCGCGCGCCCAGCGGATATTGGCTTCCTCGTCAAAACGGGCCTTGAGCTCCACAAGAGCCGTGACCGATTTGCCCGCCTCCGACGCGTCGATCAGCGCGCGCACGATGGGGCTGTCATTGGAAGTGCGGTAGAGGGTCTGCTTGATCGCCACGACATCAGGATCCTGGGATGCCTGACGCAGGAACTGCACCACGACATCGAAGGATTCGTAGGGGTGATGGACGACCAGATCCTTCTCGCGGATGGCGGCGAAGCAGTCGCCGTTGTGCTCGCGAATGCGCTCGGGAAAGCGCGGATTGTAGGGTAGGAACTTCAGTTCCTCGCGCGCGATCTTGACGATCTCGGAAATCTGGTTGATTGCCAGCGGCCCTTCCAAGACGCTGATGCGGGTCGGCGGCACACCGAGTTCCGTCGCCACGAAAGCGCGCAGGGACTCCGGCATCGAACGTTCGAACTCGATGCGGATCACCGAACCACGGCGCCGGCGTTTCAGCGCGCTTTCGAACAGGCGGACCAGATCCTCCGCCTCTTCCTCCACCTCGATATCGCTGTCGCGGATGATGCGGAATGTGCCCGACCCGTTGACCTTGTAGCCGGGGAAGAGCTTGCCGATGAAAAGCTCGACCACATCCTCAAGCGCGATGAAGCGGATGGTCTTGCCGCGCCGGGGCAGTTCTATGAAGCGCTGCAGGGCGACGGGCAGGCGCAGCAGGGCCGTCATCGCCTCACCGTCCGTCAGGTTCTGGAGATCGAGCGCTACGGAGAAGCCGAGATTGGGAATGAAGGGGAACGGATGCGCCGGGTCGATGGAGAGCGGCGTCAGCACCGGATAGATGTCGTCCAGGAAATGCGCCTCGACCCATTTCTTGTCGTCCGCTGTCAACGCACCGGACCGGATCAACTCGATATCCTCCTTCTTGAGCAGTTCCAGAAGGCGGGAAAGACTTGCATGCTGGTCCACCTGCAGGCGGCTTACCTCGCGGAGAACCTGATCAAGCTGCTCTTCCGGTGTGCGCCCATCGGCGCTGCGGGTGGCGATGTTCTCGCGCACCTGACCGGCCAGGCCGGCGACGCGGACCATGAAGAACTCGTCAAGATTGTCGGCAGAGATGGAAAGGAAGCGCACACGTTCCAGCAGCGGATGGATGGCATTCTGCGACTCGTCGAGCACCCGCCTGTTGAACTGGAGCCAGGAGAACTCGCGATTGACGAACCGGTCGGGGCCGGCGACCGCATCGGCAGCGCCCTGGGCCGGGAACTCGCTTTTGACTGGTTTCAACTCGTTCATCGTCTTCTCGCTGTGTTACTGAATACCCGGCCGAATGCCTGGCAACCTGCTACGTTGCACCGCGCCATATTATGCAGTGACATGGTTTTGCGACAGTTTCATATCACAGGCTTGCAAAGAAGCCGTTTATGCTACAAACGCAGCCCATATGCTGGTGCAAATCTGCGGGAGAATGACATGGCTGGCGATACGATACCGCATTTTCACAACACGGCTGGGCATCGTTCGATCGAGATCGGCGTGAAGGAATTCATGTGCGTCGGCGCGGCCGCTCCCGACGACCATCCCCATGTGTTTCTGGACATGGGTGACGATGTCGAGCGCGTATGCCCCTATTGCTCGACGCTCTACCGCTTCAACCCCGAGCTGAACGCGTCCGAGACCCGCCCCGAGGATTGCCGCTACACCGAAGCGGCTTAGATCCAATCTCCGTGAAAAGGCACGTCGTCGTCGCAGGGGCCGGAATTGCTGGCCTGACGGCCGGGCTTGCCTTTGCCGCGCAAGGGTTCGACGTTTCCATCTACGAGCGAGCCGACGCCCTCGAGGAAGCGGGCGCGGGCCTGCAACTTTCCCCGAATGCCACACGCATCCTTGACCGCCTCGGCGTCACGGCCCGTCTGGCCGGCAAGGCTGTCGCTCCGGAGGCGATCCTCCTCAAGGACGCGGCAACGCTGAAGCAGCTTGGGCGGGTGCCGCTCGGGCGAAAGGCCGAAGCGCGTTGGGGAGCGGCCTATCTGGTCGTGCACCGCGCCGACCTTCAGGGGGCGCTTGCGGAGGTGGTCGGCGAGACACCCTCCATACGCCTGGTAATGGGCGAGAGCGTCGACGACGCGGCTTTCCAGGGCGAGGCGGTCGCGGTTCGTCTTTCCTCGGGCGCTCAGGTGGACTGCGGATTGCTTGTGGCGGCCGACGGCGTGTGGTCACGGTTGCGAAGGCTGGCTGGCGACGGCCAAAACAGGTTCAGCGGCCATGTCGCCCATCGTGCCGTGGTGCGTGCCGGCGATGTGCCGGAAGGCATCCTGAGTTCGGAAAATGACAGTGTCTGCGCGCTGCTCGCCCCCGGTTTCCATCTGGTAACCTATCCTGTGCAAGGGGGCAGCCAGGTCAACCTGGTCGCCGTCACACGGGGGCGCGACCTCGGTCGGCGCTGGACAAGCGAGGCCGACATGACCGCGCTGGTCGCAGCCATGGCTGGCGCCTCCCCTCGCTTGCGCATGCTCGTCTCAGTGGCTGCGCCCTGGAGGACGTGGCCGCTGCATACCATCGGCAGCCTGCGGCGCTGGCACCATCCGGGCGGCATGGCGCTGATCGGCGATGCCGCCCATGCGTTGACGCCCTATGCAGCGCAGGGAGCGGCGATGGCGATCGAGGACGCGGCCTTGCTGGCCGTTCTGCACGCGCGGGGCGGAGAGCGCGCCGCAATGCTTCAACGCTTCGAGACCCTGCGCAAGCCTCGACTGAAACGCGTCGCCGCGCGCGGCCGCTTCAACCGCTTCGCTTGGCACGCCGGCGGTATCGTTGCGCGCGCGCGCAACGTCGCGCTTGCGCTCAGGAGCGAGGAGCGGCTGCTGGCTGATCTCGACTGGCTCTATGGCCACGACGCAGAGGCAACGCCCGGCCGGTGATGCGGCCCTTGATGACGCAGGCGGATCAGTGCAGGATCTGCGACAGGAACAGCTTGGTGCGCTCGTGCTGCGGGTTGTCGAAGAACTCGGCCGGCTCGTTCTGCTCGACGATCTGCCCCTGATCCATGAAGATCACCCGGTTGGCCACCTGGCGCGCGAAACCCATCTCGTGGGTGACGCAGATCATCGTCATGCCTTCCTCGGCGAGGTCGACCATGGTGTCGAGCACCTCCTTGATCATCTCGGGATCGAGCGCGGAGGTGGGTTCGTCGAAAAGCATGATGCGCGGGTTCATACACAGTGCACGGGCGATGGCCACCCGCTGCTGTTGCCCACCGGAAAGCTGGCCGGGATATTTGTTGGCCTGCTCGGGAATCTTGACCCGCTCCAGATAGCGCATCGCGGCGGCCTCAGCCTCCCGCTTCGGCATCTTGCGCACCCAGATGGGCGCCAGCGTGCAGTTTTCCAATATGGTCAGATGCGGGAACAGATTGAAGTGCTGGAATACCATGCCGACCTCGCGGCGCACTTCGTCGATCTTCTTGAGGTCGTTGGTGAGTTCGATGCCGTCGACGATGATCTTGCCCTTCTGGTGCTCCTCCAGCCGGTTGATGCAGCGGATCATGGTGGATTTGCCGGAACCGGACGGGCCGCAGACGACGATACGCTCGCCGCCCATGACCTTCAGATTGATGTCCTTGAGGACATGGAACTCCCCGAACCATTTGTGCATGTCGACGATTTCGATGGCGACATCCGTATCGGATATCTGCATCTCACCGTGGCCGGGCGCTTCTTTTTTTTCTGCCTGACTTGCCATTGTTTTCCCCTTGCCAGCCCGGGCGGCCGGCTATCGTTTGTGGCCGGTGTCGAGCCGGCGTTCCATGAATATCGAATAGCGCGACATACCGAAGCAGAACAGCCAGAAGATGAAGCCCGCGAAGACGAGGCCGGTGATCGGTGTCTGCGCCGAGGCCCAGTTGGCATCCGCGAAATTCAGTCGGACGGCGCCCAGAAGATCGAACATGCCGATGATGTAGACCAGGCTCGTATCCTTGAAGAGGCCGATGAAGGTGTTCACGATCCCCGGAATGACGAGCTTGATGGCCTGCGGCAGCACGATCAGGTTGGTCTTCTGCCAATAGCTCAGCCCCAGCGCGTCCGCACCCTCGTACTGTCCCTTCGGGATCGCCTGCAGCCCGCCGCGGATGACCTCGGCCATATAGGCGGAGGCGAACAGCGCGACGCCGATAAGCGCCCTCAGGAGCTTATCGAAGGTGGTGCCGGGCGGCAGGAAGAGCGGCAGCATGACACTGGCCATGAACAAAATGGTGATCAGCGGCACGCCGCGCATCGTCTCGATGAAGATGATGCAGATGAGCTTGACGACCGGCATCTGCGACCGTCGCCCGAGCGCCAGCACAATGCCGAAGGGCAGCGAGACGGCGATACCGACATAGGCCAGGACCAGCGTGACCGTCAGCCCGCCCCAAAGCGGCGTCGGCACTTCCCGCAGGCCGAAATAGCCGCCCGACAGCAGGAAGAAGCCGACGATGGGGAACACCAGGAACAACAGGATGGCGTTGAGCCCCTTGCGCGGCACCCTCGGCATGAGCATGGGCACCAGCAGCGCCACGAAGATGAGGCCGGTCAGATAGACGCGCCAGCGCTCATCTACCGGGTAGCGCCCCACCATGAACTGCAGGAACTTGGCACGGACGAAGGCCCAGCAGGCGCCGGACCAGCCTTCCGGCTGCATCCCGCCCTGCACCACGGTGGCGCAGAACGTGCGGTCGGTGCCGAACCACTGCGCGTTGAAGAAGGCCCAGTTCAGCACCGGCGGGACGATCGAGAAGATGATGAACAGCCCGATCAGCGTGAAGATCGTGTCCGTGATATTGGCGAACAGGTTCTTGCGCAGCCACCGCACCAGGCCACGCTCGCGGAGCGGCGGCGCCTGCTCGGCAACCATCTGCGCGCGGACGAAGGAGAGATCGTGTTCCTGCATGGCCGTCCCCTATCTCTCGACCAGCGCCATGCGCGCGTTGAACCAGTTCATGAAAGCCGAAGTCATCAGGCTGAGGCCCAGATAGACGACCAGCCAGATTGCCACGATCTCGATGGCCTGCCCCGTCTGGTTGAGGGCAGTACCGCCCGTGGCGACCAGGTCCGGATAACCGATGGCTATCGCCAGCGACGAGTTCTTGGTCAGATTCAGATACTGGCTCGTTAGCGGCGGGATGATGATGCGCAGGGCCTGGGGCACGATGACAAGCCGCAGGGCCTGCCGCGGGCGCAGGCCCAGCGCGAACGAGGCCTCCGTCTGTCCGTGGCTGACGCCCAGCACGCCTGCCCGCACGATCTCTGCAATGAACGCTGCGGTATAGAAGGACAGCGCGAGATAGAGCGACAGGAACTCCGGTTTGACCTGCATGCCGCCGCGTAGATTGAACGTGGAAAGCTCGGGGTAGGAGAATTCCAGCGGCATACCCGTCAGCACGAAGGCCAGCAGGGGCAGCCCGACAATAAGACCCAGGCTCGTCAGGAAAACCGGGAATTGCTGCCCGGTGGCCTCCTGGCGTTTATAGGCCCAGCGCCGCACGAAGAACGCGAAGACCAGCGCCAGCAGGAAGGCGATCACGATCAGGCCGGATCCCTCTCCCCAGAGAAACTTCGGGAAATAGAAGCCGCGCCCGTTCAGATAAGTGTTGAAAGGGAGTTCAATGCTGTCGCGAGGACCGGGCAGCACCGACAGCACGCCGAAATACCAGAAGAAGATGACGAGCAGCGGCGGGATATTGCGGAAGACCTCGACATAGACGAGGCAGATCCGGTTGATCAGCCAGTTCTTGGACAGCCGTCCGACACCGACGATGAAGCCGATTACGGTAGCCGTGGCAATGCCCAGCACCGCCACCAGAAGCGTGTTCAGCAAGCCGACCAGCAGGGCCCGACCATAGGTCGAGTCCGACGTGTACTCGATCATGCTCTGACCGATGTCGAAGCCGGCGCGACTTTGCAGAAAGCCGAATCCCGACGCGATATTGGCGCGCTGCAGATTGGCTACGGTATTGCCGACGATCCAGTAGACGAAGGCGAAGAGGCCGACAAAGACGATGACCTGATACGCGATCGATCGAAGCTTTGGATCATAAAGCAACGGTACTCGGGGAGCCTCACGGCCCTCCGCGACTGAGTCCTGGGTTGCCATATCGATACCCGATGAGGGGGGCGAAAGGCGGCTGCCGCCTTTCGCCCGTCATGAAGGCGAAGTTTCGTCGATCAGCGGATCGGCGGGCCGTACTGAATGCCGCCCTTGGTCCACAGCGCATTGATGCCGCGGTTGATCTTGAGCGGGCTCTCGGCGCCTACATTGCGCTCGAAGATTTCTCCGTAGTTTCCGACATGCCTGATGATGCGGACAACCCAGTCTTCTTCAAGCCCCAGATCTGCGGCCAGCTTGGACCCTTCCTCGGTGCCGAGCATGCGCGAGATGTTGGGATTGTCGGACTTCAGCATCTCGTCGAGATTGTCTTGGGTAATGCCGTATTCCTCGGCATTCAGCATCGCGAAATAGACCCATTTCGCGATGTCGAACCACTGATCGTCGCCATGGCGCACGACCGGGCCGAGCGGCTCCTTCGAGATGATCTCGGGCAGCACGACATGGTCGTCCGGATTGGCCAGCGTGAGGCGGATTGCGTAGAGGCCCGACTGGTCGGTGGTGTAGACGTCGCAACGGCCTGAATCATAAGCCGCATTCACCTCTTCGAGCTTCTCGAACACAACAGGATTGTATTCCATGTTGTTGGCCTTGAAGTAATCGGCCAGATTGAGCTCGGTCGTGGTGCCGGATTGCACGCAGACGGCAGCACCGGAAAGCTGAAGGGCGGAGTTAATGCCCTGAAGCTTCTTCGCGTTGATCATGAAACCCTGGCCGTCATAGTAGGTGACGCCGGCAAAGTTGAGGCCGAGCGCGGTATCGCGGCTGATGGTCCAGGTGGTGTTTCGCGAGAGGATGTCGACCTCGCCCGACTGGAGCGCGGTGAAGCGTTCCTTGGCGGTCAGCGCCGTGAAGCGAACGGCGTCCGGATCGTCGAAGATCGCAGCGGCTACGGCGCGGCAGTAATCGACGTCCAGGCCTGTCCAGTCGCCACTGTCGTCCGGCGCACTGAAACCGGCAAGACCGGTGGAAACGCCGCACTGCACGTAACCCTTCGACTTCACGTCGTCCAGGGTGGCTGCCGAGGCTGGAGCTGCCGCGATGGCAACGGCCGAGCCGAGCAGTGCCGTGATAAGTTTCTTCATGTTCATTGACCCTTTATTTTTAGCGTACAGGGTTCATCCCCTTGGTTACTTGTGCGGAAGCTTGCGTATCCATTCAGATGAACACCTGTATCGGTTGCACGCTTCCTCTCCCATGCACAGAGCCCATCGAATGCCATATTGCAGCGCGGGTCAAGTGCGAAAGGGACAATGATGTCAATTGGCTCCGGCCTGCCGCGTACAAGGCGGCGCAGGGTTGTGCTGCGGGCGCGAAGAAATTAATCGAGGACAATCGCCGTGCAAGCGGCCCTACCAGAAACGAAGGCAACATTATGGGCAAGAACAACGCGACGCATGGCGTGAACACAAGGCTAGCGCATGTCGGCAACGACCCGCGCGACTTTCACGGCTTCGTCAATCCCCCGGTCGTCCATGCCTCGACGGTGCTCTTTCCCGACGCGGCCACGATGGCCGCGCGGAGTCAAAAATATACTTATGGCACGCGCGGGACACCCACCACGGATGCCCTCGGGGCGGCGGTCGATGCGCTGGAAGGATCGGCCGGCACGATCGCCGTGCCGTCGGGCTTGGCTGCGGTCTGCGTCCCGCTGCTCGGCTTTCTTTCTGCGGGCGACCATGTGCTGATCGTCGACTCGGTTTATCATCCTACCCGCCGTTTCGCCGACACGATGCTCAAGCGGCTTGGCGTGGAGGTGGAATATTACGATCCGCTGGTCGGCGCAGACATAGCACGGCTGATCAAGGGCAACACGAAGGTCGTCTTTACCGAGTCGCCCGGCTCGAACACCTTCGAGATGCAGGACATTCCCGCCATCGCCGCCGCCGCCCATGCGGCGGGCGCCGTCGTGATGATGGATAACACATGGGCCACACCGCTTTATTTCCGGCCGCTCGATTTCGGCGTCGATATCTCCATCCACGCTGCTACCAAATATCCGGCCGGCCATTCCGACATTCTGCTCGGCACCGTATCGGCCAACGAAGCCTGCTGGGGGCGGCTTTACGACGCCTATCTGACGATGGGCGTGTGCGCCGGCCCGGACGATGTCTATCAAGTGTTGCGAGGGCTGCGCACCATGGGCGTACGGCTCGATCGTCATCAGCAAAGTGCACTGCACCTTGCCCAGTGGCTGGAAGGCCAGGACGGCGTGGCTCAGGTCCTGCATCCGGCCCTTCCCTCCCATCCCGGCCACGCCATCTGGAAGCGCGATTTTTCCGGTGCCAGCGGCATCTTCTCCATCGTTCTCGATGGCGGTGGCCAGGCGCAGGCCCATGCCTTTCTCGATGCGCTGGAGATTTTCGGGCTCGGCTATTCCTGGGGCGGATTCGAGAGCCTTGCGGTGCATGTGCAACTCGACGACCGGACCGTTGCAAAGGGGCCCGAGGCCGGTCCAGTCATACGCCTGCAGATCGGCCTCGAGGACGTCGACGACCTCCAAGCCGACATCGAGAAAGGGCTGGCTGCCGCAGCCCGCTAGCGCGCCGTGCGTCCATTCGGACGCACGAAGGACGCTCCATCTAGGTGTTGTTCAGCATTTTTCTGGTCGCTCCAGAGGAGAGATCGCGCCCGTCTGTCGCTGGGATCCCGGCGTCAGGCGACGATCTCAATGGGCACAGACTGCATGATTCGGTCACGCCCGGCCCTCTTGGCTTCATACAGGAAGGCATCGGCCTCGTTGAGCACGTCGTCGACGGACTGGCCAGCGCGGTGCATCGACAGGCCGATGCTGACAGAGGTTTGCAGCCCCTCTATGCCGGCGGAGCGGCCGGCTTCCCGGCAGGCGCGGTGAATGCGGTCACAGACCCTGCGCGCCTGCTCCAAATTTACTCCCGGCAAAAGCACGACGAACTCCTCGCCGCCCAGGCGTGCGGCGATATCGACATCGCGCGATGCCGCGCGGATCGCTTCTCCCATGATCTGGATGACGCGGTCGCCGGTGGCATGGCCGTAGTGGTCGTTGATGCGTTTGAAGTGGTCGATGTCGATATATAGGATCGCGCCCGCTGGCGCATTGCGCGCCTCCGACAATACCTTCTCAGCCAGAATCATGAACTCGCGCCGGTTCTTGAGGCCGGTGAGATAGTCGGTCCTCGCGGCGTGATCGAGCTCTTCGGCCAGCCTGAAGACCTTGGCGGTCTGGCGCAGGAACATGCAGGCGATAGGAAAAGCGATGGCGATCGTGATGACCGCGGTCAGAAAGAGGTCGAGAAGCAGCCGATCGGCGAAGAAGATGCTGTAGAAGAACACCGTCAGCGCCTCCGCCGCGACGGTGGCTATCGCCGTGATCAGAAGGCCCTGCCGCCAGATCGGCCATTCCTTCATACAGCCGTACAGCCCGTCGATTCCGCTCACCCACACCTCCCTTGGCTGGCCGCATGATAGGCCGGGCAGGTAAGCATCCGGTTATCAGCACACACGGATTTCAGCGATTTCGCAGGGTGCGAGGACGATGGCGCTCGGCCGGGTCGTCGTCGTTTCCGTCGTTTTTCAACCTCCCCGCTATTTGCCCATAACCGTCTCTCTGCCTCACACAGGATACATGATCGAACGCATCCAGAGGGCTCCCAACCGCCTGGCTCGCACCGCCTCCAGTTATCCCTGCCGCCAGAAAGCGGAATACGAGGGTGCGGTTGCCGGCGAGCTCTTCGAGCGCAGCCGCGCCTCGGACACGAGGTGAAACGCTGCCGTGTGCGCTCAGAATAGCCGGTCCTCCCGCCCCCCGGACCGGCTTGCCCAAAGCCTCGTCTGCCGTGCCTTCGGGCATCGTCAGGCGGGGCTTTGGGACCCTTCCCTGGTAACAGTAAGCGTGACCGTCAGATATCCGCAACGCCAGCCAATGGACGCGCTACGTGCCCGCGAAGCCGCTTGTCGACAGGATGATGATCCTGAAACTTCTGGACGAATGCATTGCGCTGGGCCTTCAGGAAGAAGAATTGGACATCCTGCTCGTGCAGCACGGACCCGTCGATCTGAACCTCCTCGAAGAGTGCAAAAGGATGCATCCCGGATTCGACGGCTCGGCGCAAACGTCCATCCGGTCGATCCTCGCAGATCGGAGCCGGAATTATCGGCATCCCTGATTCCAAAGGTTTGCGGTCAGGCGGAATCACCTGGCGACTGCGCAACTGCGGAAAAACAAGGAGATGGAGCGTCCTTGTGTCGCGCGCTGATGGACGCACGGCGCGTTGACGGCACAACCCCTCGGCAGCTGCGCTATCTTGCCGGGGCTTCAAACGCCCCTTGCACAGCAGCCGAGACCTCGGACGCGGTTGTCTCCACGAGAGCTTCCACATCTGCCGCGAGCCTCCCCTGAGCGCTGAGCCTGCCCGAGCCGAAGGCTTCGTTGGTGCGGCCATCGAGCACGTTCCAGAAGATCGTCAATCCCTCGCCATGGGCGTGCACTTCCGACAACACCTTGATCACTGATACCCCTTCGGCCAAGCGCATGGTGGTCTCCACCACATGAAGATAACGTTCCGGCTCCGGCACGGCGACGATGCGCGAACCGCCCTGTCCGAGTCGGCCCCATAGTGCCTGCGTAAGCTTTCTGCTGATCGACAGCGTGGTGGCTGAGGCATCGGTTGCGCGCGCGCTGTCGACCACGACAACGGGCCGCGTGTCCCCCGTGCCGCCTCTGGGTATCCCTGTCAGCAGATAGGCGCCCAGCGTTCCGGCGAAAATGGTGCACCCCACAGCAGCCAGAACGATGCGCCGGCGCCCGCTCGCGCCTGTCGCGCCCCATGACCGGAGCGGACGCCATGGAAGAGCGCGTTTGAAAACCGGCACGTAGCCGCCGAGCGGAATATCGATTCGTACTGGGTCGGCACGGCCGTCACCCTGGTAATATGTGTGCAGCGACCGGCGTAGCTGGCCGGCCGCGATGCGGACGATGGGGTCTGTGGAAGCGTCGAAGCTGGCATCCCGGCCGAAAACGTCGACGGCCACAGTAAAGGCCTTGATGCGGTCGGAGCGGCCGGCCACCGTTTCCTCCACGATGAATCTGAGGAACCGCTTGTTGCGCTCGGAAGCCTTGAAATTCGGGTTGGCCAGCAGGGAATCGAGAGCTGAAAGGCGATAGTCCGGCTGCGGCTTGCTCGTATTGGCCACCCGCTCAGTGAGCGAGGCCATAGCCCCGGCCGCCGGCTTTTCATCTATCGGCTCGACCTGCCCGGCCGTTTTTGCGTTCGTGGCATTGCCCATCGCTCGTCAACAACCTCGATTGTGGCGCATCTCCTGGAAAAGAGACCGCCGGGGCATCGCTCCGGGCCCTCAGCCGGGGCTACGATTGTCTGTCTTCGAAAGTGGCTTTACGCATTTTCAACGCGATACGGACCAGGCGACGGGCATAGATCAGGCGGATCGGCATCGCCCCGTTCCGCTCCCCCGCCTCGCGGCAGGAGCGGTCGATTTTCGAGAGCTGAGACCACAGTTCATAGGTTCCGATGGACTTTTCGTCTGCCAGCCACTGCGACCATCGTTCGACGGGTCCCGCGAAGGGAACGCCCGGGAACGGATCGAACCAGTCCTTGGCGAACAGGCGGGGTTTCATGGCAGAACCACTGTGTCTGTCGCCGCTCGGGCCGAGCGGACCGTCATGGCGATACGGCGTATCGCCGGCGTCCTACCTGCTCGGTTGAGAGTCCTGCCGTCTTGCTGCGCTGATTCGTTCATGGTTCGAGGTCAGCCCGACAGGCCATTATGAACAAATAAGACACCGCGCCGGAGCGCGTCAGGCCGTCTCCGGGCAGTTTCGACACAGAGGAGGAGCGACTTGTCAGGTCATTGAAAAACTGGTGCTGCCGGAGAGATTTGAACTCTCGGCCTCTCCCTTACCAAGGGAGTGCTCTACCCCTGAGCTACGGCAGCATATGAGCGCGTAATGTGCGTCCCAAGGGCGCATGCGCTGTAAGTCGGCGGCGTTCTGCCATATCGTATGGCCAAGCGCAAGCACTAGCTCGACGTTACAGAACGGGTATTTTGGCCGCACTACACGTTGAATACCGGCCATTGTGGGAAGGAGTAGGAAATTGTCCGCCAAAGATCAGGGAAGGCCCGAAAGAGCGAGCAGCAAGGGTGACGCGCGCGCGGAGCGGCTGGCGGCTGAACTGCGGGCCAATCTGGCGCGTCGAAAGGCACAGGCGCGATCCAGGCGAGCCGGCGAGGCGGATCACCGGGACGAAGGAATCCCCTCGGCGAAGCCTGACGATGACGACAGCCGGTCGTGAAGGTTTCCGGCAGGCGCGCATTTTCTTGAACAGTACGGCGGCTTGCTCTAGACCGGGCAACCAACCTTAGACAATCTGGGGCAATTCCCCGGGAAAGAGACGTTCATGGACCGTATTCGCATTCGGGGGGGCAGCGCGCTCAACGGCACGATTCCTGTCTCCGGGGCAAAAAACGCAGCGCTTCCCCTGATGATCGCGTCGCTTCTGACCGACGATACGCTGACACTGGAGAATGTCCCGCATTTGGCCGATGTCGAGCAGCTCATCCGCATCCTCGGCAATCACGGCGTCGATTATTCGGTGAACGGCCGCCGCGAGAATCAGGACAAGGGTTACTCGCGCACCATCCATTTCACCGCGCGCAGCATCGTCGATACGACCGCGCCTTATGAGCTTGTCTCCAAGATGCGGGCGAGTTTCTGGGTGATTGGCCCGCTTTTGGCGCGCAGAGGTGAGGCGCGGGTCTCGCTGCCCGGCGGCTGCGCGATCGGCACGCGGCCTGTCGATCTGTTTATCGATGGCCTGCGGGCGCTTGGCGCGGAGATCGATATCGAGGGCGGTTACGCCAATGCCCGAACCAGGAACGGGCTCGTGGGAACACGCTATGTGTTTCCCAAGGTTTCCGTCGGCGCGACGCATGTTCTGATGATGGCGGCCGCGCTCGCCAAGGGCGAGACGGTGCTGGAGAACGCCGCGCGCGAACCCGAAGTGGTGAACCTGGCCGAATGCCTGAACGCCATGGGCGCGAAGATTTCGGGCGCGGGCACGGCGACGATCGTGATCGAAGGCGTGTCGTCGCTCTCGGGCGCGCGCCATCGCATCATTCCCGACCGCATCGAGACCGGCACCTATGCGATGGCGGTGGCGATGACCGGTGGAGACGTATTCCTGGAAGGAGCGCGCCCCGACCTGCTGGAATCAGCCCTCAGCATCATCGAGCAGACCGGCGCCGAAATCACCCGGGCCAATACCGGCATCCGCGTGCGGCGCAACGGCGCCGGAATCGCGCCGGTCGACGTGTCGACGGATCCTTTCCCCGGCTTTCCGACCGATTTGCAGGCGCAGTTCATGGCGCTGATGACGATGGCGAAGGGCACCTCGCACATCACCGAAACGATCTTCGAGAACCGTTTCATGCATGTGCAGGAACTGGCCAGACTTGGCGCCAAGATTTCGCTGTCGGGACAGACTGCCATCGTGGAGGGCGTGGGTCAGCTCAATGGAGCGCCTGTCATGGCGACCGACCTTCGGGCCTCGGTCTCGCTCGTCATTGCCGGACTTGCGGCGGAGGGCGACACGCTGGTCAATCGCGTTTATCACCTCGACCGCGGCTTTGAACGGCTCGAGGAAAAGCTGTCGGGCTGCGGCGCGGAGATCGAACGGATTTCAGGCTGAAGTTGGCCTGGTGTCGCCGAAATACCGGAGCGCTTGTGCCGCTGCTCGGGGACTTGGCGCGAATGATTGCGTAGCGGTCGGAGAGTGTGAATGGATCTGTTGAAGCTCGTCGCCCTGGATGAAGAGGACCTGGCCGTCATATCGGCCCATGTGCAGGACGCTGTACTGAAAGTGCGCGACCTCACCTTCCTGCAGCACGAGAAGCGCTTCGCGCTGGCCATGAACCGCTTCGCATGGGAGCGGGAGAAGCGCGGCCTCTTCCGGCGCAAGCATGAACGGCACTACAGTGTGCTGCATTTCGAGCGGGTTCTCTCCGCGCGGTCCGCCGGCATCAAGATGGACAAGCCCGACGACGTGCTGTCGCTGCTCGCCGTCCGCTTCGTCGCGGGCGAGCAGCCTTCCGGCACGATTGAACTGCTGTTTTCGGGCGATGCGGCGATCCAACTCGACGTGGAATGCATCGAGGCCCGGCTTGGCGACACGGGCGCGGCCTGGGATACGTCCATCCGCCCCCGCCACAGCACCTGACGGAGCCCATCGATGGTAGCCAGACTTACGACCGCCGACGAGGAGTTCGAGGCCGCCTTCGCCGCCTTGCTGGAGACCAAGCGCGAATCAAGCCAGGAAGTCGATGATGTTGTGCGCGAGATCATCGCGCGGGTGCGCCTTGAGGGAGATGCCGCGCTTGCCGACTATACGCGGCGCTTCGACCGCTTCGATGTGACGACGGTCGGCATGCGCGTGGCGCAGTCGGAGATCGAAGCGGCCTATCGGGCCTGCGCGCCGGAAACGCTCGATGCACTGCGGCTGGCCCATGGACGCATCAAGGCCCATCACGGCAGGCAATTGCCGCAGGACGCGCAATATACCGATCCGATCGGCGTGGAGCTCGGCTGGCGCTGGACCGCCGTCTCCACGGTCGGGCTCTATGTGCCTGGTGGTATGGCGAGCTATCCGAGTTCGGTGTTGATGAACGCGGTACCGGCCAAGGTGGCAGGCGTGGAGCGAGTCGTCATGGTGGTGCCTGCGCCCGACGGCAAACTCAACCCGCTGGTGCTGGTAGCCGCTGACATTGCGGGCGTCGACGAAATCTTCCGCATCGGCGGAGCGCAGGCCGTTGCGGCGATGGCTTACGGGACCGAAACCGTGCCCGCCGTCGACAAGATCGTCGGTCCGGGCAATGCCTATGTGGCCGCAGCCAAGCGCCAGGTCTTCGGTAAAGTGGGCATCGACATGATCGCCGGGCCTTCGGAAGTGCTGGTCGTGGCGGATCGCGACAACGATCCCGACTGGCTCGCCGCCGATCTGTTGGCGCAGGCGGAGCACGATACCGCAGCGCAATCCATCTTGATGACCGACGACGCGGATTTTGCGGAGGCGGTTGTAGAGGCGGTGGAGCGGCAGTTGCGACAGCTTGCGCGCACCGACATCGCCTCGGCAAGCTGGCGCGACTTCGGCGCGGTCATTCTCGTCGGATCGCTGGAGGAGGCCCCTGCCCTTATCGACCGCATAGCGCCGGAGCATCTGGAGCTGGCGACCGACCGGGCCGACGATCTGCTGCCGCAAATCCGCAATGCCGGCGCTGTTTTCCTCGGCCGCCACACACCGGAGGTGATCGGCGATTATGTCGGCGGCTCCAACCACGTACTGCCGACGGCGCGTTCGGCGCGCTTCTCTTCCGGGCTCTCGGTGCTCGATTTCGTAAAGCGCATGTCGACGCTGCGTCTGGGTGCCGAGCAGCTTCGTGCGCTAGGGCCGTCGGCGGTGGCGCTGGCGACGGCCGAGGGGCTGGAAGCGCATGGCCGGTCGGTCTCGATCCGGCTGAACATGTAACATCAAGGCAGGGCGATGAACGACAGGAACTTCGGCACGGCGCGCCTTATCGATGTCGAGCTGGATGAGTCCGTCGGGCGCGCCACGCCGGATGTCGAGCATGAGCGCGCTGTGGCGATCTTCGACCTCGTCGAGGAGAACAGCTTCCGTCCGGTGGGTGACAAGAAGAATGGTCCATACAAGCTGAAGATATCGCTGGCCGATTCCCGCTTGGTGTTCGAAATCTTCCGCGAAGACGGTGAGGCGGTCGTCACGCACATCCTGTCGCTGACGCCTTTTCGGCGCATCGTGAAGGATTATTTTCTGATCTGCGAGAGCTATTATCAGGCAATCCGCACCTCGACGCCAAGTCAGATCGAAGCGATCGACATGGGGCGCCGGGGGCTTCACGATGAGGGTTCGCAGACGCTGATGGATCGCTTGCGGGACAAGATCGATCTCGATTTCGACACGGCGCGACGGCTCTTCACGCTCGTTTGCGTGCTGCACTGGCGCGGATAGCGCCGAGGGAGGCCGATTTTGACGGATCTGTTCAGACAAAGCAGCCTCGCCCTCTGTCCTCCGGCATAGTCGATGTCGGCGGTGTCCCCACGCGCGCGGTCCATGGAAGCAACGCCGGGAGCTGCAATCCCGGGCTCGGTGCTTTTTCTGTGCGGCATGAATTCCATACGCTCGCCCATGGCCGAAGCCCTGGCGCGCAGGATGCTGCCGCGAACGACGTTCGTCGCCTCGGCCGGCGTGCGGGCCGGCGAGCGTGACCCGTTCGTGGACGCGGTGCTGGCGGAAAACGGGCTGGATCTCGGCGACAGGCGGCCCCGCACGCTGGACGATCTGGAGGACGCCTATTTCGATCTGATCGTGACGCTTGCGCCCGAGGCACACCATGCCGCGCTCGAACTGACGCGCTCCATGTCCGTGGACGTCGAATACTGGCCGATGCTCGATCCCTCTGTCGTCGAGGGAACGCGCGAGCAGATCCTTGCAGCCTATCGCGATGTCCGCGAAAATCTGAGCCGGCGCATTGCCCGCCGCTTCAACCTTTCGGCAGACGGGAACAAGACTTGAACAAGCATGTTCACAAATGGTGGCGAATGGGCTAGGTTCCGCGCGATTTCGGCCGGGCATGTCCCGCAACAGCGCTTGATCGCCGGCCGGAGACTGATCCAAGAAGAAGGTACCGGATGCCGAAAGAAGACATTCTAGAGTTTCCAGGAGTCGTAACAGAGCTTCTGCCCAATGCCATGTTTCGCGTAAAGTTGGAAAACGAACACGAAATCATTGCCCATACCGCTGGCCGCATGCGCAAAAACCGCATTCGCGTTCTCACCGGCGACAAGGTGCTGGTCGAAATGACGCCGTACGACCTGACAAAGGGTCGTATCACCTACCGCTTCAAGTAGCGCGGGCACGTTCGTCTTGCCGCGGTTCCTGATGGAGAACCGGTTTCAGGTCCGGGCGAGGCAAATATGGTCCTTTTCGAAAGCCGGAGCGGAACGTACATGCAGGTACTTGAGCACCGGAAGCGCCGAAAAGCACCGTTTGCAGCCCGCCCTGACCTGAATATCGAAAGACCCTAGCGGCGGTGCCCTTTCTATGAGCGAATTCAAGAAACTCGTGCTTGCCTCAGCCTCGCCGCGGCGTGTGGAACTCTTGCAGCAGGCGGGCATTGAGCCGGAACGCCTTATCCCGGCCAATATAGACGAAACGCCCCTCAAGGCCGAACACCCCCGCTCGCTGGCCAAGAGACTGTCGCGCAGCAAAGCGGAGAAAGCGCTGGATCGCCTGAAGCAGGATGGCGAAACAACGGACTGTTTTGTGCTGGCGGCCGATACGGTGGTCGCCGTCGGGCGGCGCATCCTGCCAAAGACGGAGATGGTGGACGAGGCATCCAACTGTCTGCGCCTGCTTTCCGGGCGTTCGCACCGCGTCTACACGGGCATCTGTCTGTTCACGCCGGAGGGCAAGCTGCGCCATCGGCTGGTGGAAACGCGCGTCCGCTTCAAGCGGCTGTCGCGCGAGGAGCTCGAAAGCTACCTGGCGTCGGGGGAATGGCGCGGCAAGGCGGGTGGCTATGCCATCCAGGGGTTGGCCGGTACCTTCGTGGTCAAGCTCGTCGGGTCCTACACCAATGTGGTGGGGCTGCCGCTCTTCGAGACAGTCAACCTGTTGACGGCCGACGGCTTCAAAGTACATTTCAACTGGCTTGCAGGATCCGGAAGCTGACCATTGTCCGATACGGAAAAAGTAACCCCATTGAGGCCCAGAAGACCGTGCCCGGAATGCGGCAAGCCTTCCGAGCGCGAATTCTATCCCTTCTGCTCGAAGCGGTGTAAGGACGTGGACCTCAACCGCTGGCTGTCCGGCTCCTATACCATTCCAGGACCACCTCTCGACGACGAGGGTAAAGGCGAGGAAAACTGACATTTCCTTGGTCACAGCGGCGCCGAAAGCTCGCGCTGTCATTGCTTTCTGCTTTATTATCTACTTCTAGTTGTAATTTTCGTCCGATCGGCTATCCCTCTTTTTCAGCCAAAGCGTGGGCGCGCCCGCAGCAGACTGGGCACCGGCCAAGCGAGATGAAGAGAGCGTCGTTTCGATGCATCGACTGCCGATTGCCTTAGCCTGCGCACTCGCCATGCTTTTCGCCGGCGCCTGCCAGGACACGAGAGCCACCGTCTTCAAGCATCCCGAAGCCGTGGACAGCACGCCTCGCGCAGACACTCAACCGTCCACAAGGTCTGAAAGCGGCGAGAACGTTTCTCTGCAAACAAGTGAGATCGCGCAATAAAAAAGCCCGGTTCACAGGGAACCGGGCAAAGATGCAGGCAGCCGGGGGGAACCGGCGTGATGGGAGTGAACGCCTGCATGGGAGAACTTTGAATTCAAGGGCGGCGGCGCATGATCGTTTCCGAGCGGGCCCGCTTCCGGGCAATCTGTTGCAACCGCAGCGTGGGATCGTCGAGAAGCGGGATTTCATAGGCGCGCGCAATGTCTTCCCGGACAAGGCCTAGATCGGCCAGTTCCCAATCGGAAAGATCATTGAGGTGCCGCATGGCCCGGCGCGATTTCCATAGGGTGAGGAGGCCCGCCGCCGCACGGGCCACGCGCGCGGCAAATCCCGGCCGGGCGGCAGCGGTGATCGGCGTTGCACTGTGGTGAGCGACAGTCATCGGACTTCTCCTTCGCGTTTCAAATGGCTCGCCCGCCTCGCAGGCCGCGAGCCGACCACAAAGCCACGCGCAGAAAACTTTCTGCGGCGCTGCACTGCGCGTTGTCGG
The DNA here is from genome assembly GCF_026162365.1 of Nitratireductor luteus. Lineage (GTDB taxonomy): Bacteria > Pseudomonadota > Alphaproteobacteria > Rhizobiales > Rhizobiaceae > Chelativorans > Chelativorans luteus. The sequence continues at coordinate 86,907 of NZ_JAOANW010000001.1, forward strand.
CTGCTAAATGCCCTGGGGGCGAACTCTTTCCAGCAGCGTCATTGCCTTTGCCGGAACAATTACGTTTTTCTCACGATGAGATTGATTAGTCGAACGAATGTTTCTAATCTTTCGCATCAAAATCAGTGATGATATGGATCGCCACAATGGTAGCCCCGCTCGATCTCGATCAGCTCAACACCTTCGTCGCCATTGCCGATACCGGCAGTTTCACGCGTGCGGCGGACGAAGTGCATCGCACTCAATCGGCCGTATCCATGCAGATGCGGCGGCTCGAGGAACGGGTCGGCAAGGCGCTCTTCGAAAAGGATGGCCGCACTAATCGGCTGACCGAGGAGGGCGAGCGGCTGCTTCTTTATGCCCGGCGGATGCTGCGCCTCAATCGCGAAACGCTTGCAGCCTTCGACGACAAGACGCTGGAAGGCAGCGTGCGCATCGGCATGCCCGACGACTATGCCGAACGTTTCCTGCCGGAAATCATGGCGCGTTTTTCGCGGTCCAATCCGCGCGTGGAATTGTCGGTCCTGTGCGAGCCGACGCCCAACCTCATCCACCATGTGCGCCAGGGTCACCTCGACCTCGCACTTTTGACCGACGACAACACCTGCGAAATCGTCCGGCGCGAGCCGCTTCTTTGGGTATCCTCGGTAAGCCATGCGACCCATGAGCGCGAGATCCTGCCGATGGCGTTCGGCCGCCCGACCTGCACCTGGCGCCGGCACGCCTGCGACGCGCTCAACGAAATGGGGCGGGAATACCGGACGCTGTTCACCAGCTTCTCGGCCACAGTGATCAGCGCCGCCGTGCTTTCGGGCGCGGCGATATCGGTCCTGCCTGAATGCGCGCTGCGGCCGGGGATGCGCGTTCTCGGTGAGAACGATGGTTTTCCCCCGCTTCCCGATTGCTGCATCGGCCTCATGCGCGGCCGGACGAGCCACATGGAGGTGGTGGACGCGCTGGCGCGGCATGTCACTGAGAGCCTCGACAACATCTCGGTGCCGCTGATGCCCGATGAGGCCGAAGGTTTCGATTTCGCATCCCTTACCCACCGCCGCGGGAAGCGGCTGAGGCCAAGCCAGGTCCTGCCAGGGTGGTGATGTAATACCATGGGAAGCAGGCGTGCGCCGGGCTTGACCTGGCGGTGCCCAAGCCGCTCAATCGTCACATGCCTGATAAGAAAAACAGCGATTCGCTCAGCAACGTTGCCGAATTCTCGGTCAGCGAGATCTCCATCGCCCTGAAGCGTACGGTCGAGGATGTCTTCGGCCATGTACGCGTGCGCGGCGAGATTTCGGGCTATCGCGGCCCGCACGCCTCGGGACATTGCTATTTTTCGCTCAAGGACGAGCGCTCGCGGCTTGAAGCCGTCATCTGGAAGGGCGTTTTCTCGAAGCTTAAATTCCTGCCCCAGGAAGGCCTGGAGATCATCGCGACGGGCAAGCTGACCACCTATCCCGGCTCGTCGAAATATCAGATCGTCATCGAAAGCATCGAGCCGGCAGGCGCCGGCGCTCTGATGGCGCTCCTGGAGGAGCGCAAGCGCAAGCTCGGGGCGGAAGGGCTGTTCGCCGAGGAGCGTAAGAAGGCTCTCCCCTTCATGCCGCGCACCATCGGTGTCGTCACCTCGCCCACCGGCGCCGTCATCCGCGATATCATCCATCGTATCGCCGACCGATTCCCGGTGCATGTGCTGGTCTGGCCGGTTCGGGTGCAGGGTGAGACCGCAGGGGCGGAGGTCTCGCGCGCAATCGCCGGATTCAACACATTCGATGCCGGCGGAACGCTGCCGCGCCCGGACCTTTTGATCGTGGCGCGGGGCGGCGGCAGCCTGGAGGACTTGTGGGGCTTCAACGACGAAGCTGTCGTGCGGGCCGTGGCGGCCTCGCACATACCGATCATATCCGCCGTCGGGCATGAGACGGACTGGACGCTCATCGACCTGGCCGCCGACCGGCGTGCGCCGACGCCCACGGGCGCCGCGGAAATGGCGGTGCCTGTCAAGGCTGAACTCGAGGCTGGCCTCTCGCGTCTTTCGGCGCGACTCAAGGGGGCGATCTCCCGTGACCTCGATCGGCGCAACCAGGGTCTGCGCGCTTTGTCACGTGCCCTGCCCTCACCCGATCAGCTCTTCGCGCTGCCACGCCGGCGTTTCGACGAGGCAGCGGGCCGCATCGTGCGTGCGCTGCACGCCTCCACGCAGCGCAAGCGGCTCAAGCATGAAGGGCTGCGGCTTTCCATCGGATCGCTCGAACGCAGGCTTGGCGAAGCGCGCCGCCGCTCGGCGCAATGCGGCGCGCGGCTTCCCGTGGTCTTTCTTGGCCTCCTGCGCAACAAGCGGGCACGTCTCGAACGGGACGGCGGACGGATCACGCCGCGCACGACTTCCGAGCGGATCGCACTCAACCGGCAGAAGCTGGATGCGGCGACCGGGCGGCTCGACCGGGCGATGACACAGCGGCTGGAGAGCACGCGCGGACGGCTCGACCAGACGGAGCGGCTCGCAAGGACACTTTCCTACCAGGGCGTCCTGGAGCGGGGATTCGCGCTTGTACGGGACGCTTCCGACCGTCCGGTCAAGCGCGCGGCCGAACTCATCGCCGGGCAAGAAGTGCACATCCAGTTCTACGATGAGGTCGCTGGCGCCGTGGTCGCGGGAAAACCCGCGACGGGCGCCAAGAAGGGGGCCGCCAAGCCGAAGGCCCCGGGCAAGCAGGGCTCGCTATTCTAGTCGGTGATGAACTGAATCATCACCGCGATATAACATATTGCCGCAGCGTGATTTTATCCGATTGCCCGGCGCCATCTTCAGTCAGTCAGCTATTGTGCCGGGCCTAGCTGTCTTCCAAAACGAATGTAATGGCTAAATTCACCCGGTACATGGAGACCCCACCGTTCTCGATCTCGACATTCTGGTCCTTCACCCAGGCGCTCTTCATGTTGCGGAGCGTCTTTGCGGCCCGTTCGATCCCTTGCTTCACCGCATCGTCGAAGCTCTCGGAAGATGTCGCGGATATTTCCGTAACGCGGGCGATGGTCATCTTTGCCTCCTCTGGGTTGAACACCCACGGGAAACGTCAGCCCGCGGGGAATGTTCCACCACGTCTGACGACGAGACATGCCGGCAGGAATCTCTCGCCCTCTTCGGGCCGAAAGTGTTACCCATGTGTCCGGTATAAAATGTAACCTATGTGTCCAGAATGGACCCCTTGGAGTCGTGGCGATCCCGGCAGGATTCGAACCTGCGACCATCGGCTTAGAAGGCCGGTGCTCTATCCAGCTGAGCTACGGGACCGGCGCGCGGACGGCGGCAATCAGTGCGTCCACGGGACCTTGCGGTCATAGCGGAAATTCTCCGCATAGGAAACCTGACGGCGCTTCGGCGCCTTGGCCTCCTCAAGCCGAAAGGCGATGCCGTTCTTCTGGGCGTAGGCCACCGCCTCTTCCTTCGTGGCGAAGGTGAGGCGGACCTGGCTCTTCATGTCGGAAGACGAGGTATAGCCCATCAGCGGGTCGATCTTGCGTGGCGCCTCGGGCTCAAACTCAAGTACCCAGTGACCCGATTTGGCGGTGCCGGACTGCATGGCGTTCCTAGCGGGGCTGTAGATGCGCGCGGACACGTTCGACCCTCATTGCTTGATCTTGTTTCAGCCAAAAGTGATAGGCGAAAAGCCCCATGATGGCCAGAGATGCCGTGGTCGGAGCGGCAGGATTCGAACCTGCGACCCTCTGGTCCCAAACCAGATGCGCTACCAGGCTGCGCTACGCTCCGAGGCCTGGTCTCATTAGGGTTTCGTGCAGCGGGGCGCAAGGGGGAATACGAACAATCGCAGCTTTGTCGCACCGCCGATATTGGTAGCCAGACATTCAGTTCCGGCCTGTTTCGAACCGCGCGACGACTTCAGCGGCGAGCGGGCGGGTGATGCGCGACTTCCGCTCGAGCGCGGCACGGTCGAGTTCCTCGACCACGCGCTGCACGGTGGACAGCGAACGCTCGATGCGGCGCGTGATGAACTGCACGACATGCGGCTCGACCGAAACCTGCCTGTCTGCAAAGAGCTTTACCAGGACGCCGGCGAGCAGCATGTCGTCGGGCTCGTCTATTTCCACCGTGGCCGAGGCCTGCAGACGGGAGCGCAGGTCGGGCAGTTCGACGCCCCAGCCGAGCGGAAAACGCCGCGCGGTCAGAAGCAGGTGACTGTCGGCGCCCCGCACCGCGTTGATGAGATGAAACAGGCCCTTTTCATCAAGGCCGGGACGGTCGGCATCCTCGATAAGGATCGGCCGGGTTTCCGCGAGCGCCAAAAAGGAAGGCTCGATAGCGCCGGCGGGCGCGGCGGCGGCCCCTGTCGCCTCAGCCCATATGGCGGCCAGATGCGTTTTGCCGGAGCCGGCAGGACCCGCCAGGACCGTGATCGGCGACGGCCAGTCGGGCCAGGCCTCCACCAGCGCCACGGCACGCTCGTTCGAGGACGTGACGATCAGATCGTCGCGTGAATGCGCCGAACCGTGGGCAAGGTCCAGCGGCAATTGCCGGGGAGCGTCGTCGTTCCGCGTCATCGGGGTTCGTGCTTGTGTGTCCCGGCGGGCCCGCTGTGGCCATGGTAGAGCGGCGATTCCAGATAGCGGGCGATCGCGAAACGAATCAGAACCGCGATAGCGGCGGCGGTCGGAACGGCGATGAGGAGGCCGACGAAGCCGAACAGGAAGCTGAAGGCGAAGAGCGAGAACATGAGCCAAACCGGATGCAGGCCGACGCTGCGGCCGATCAGCTTGGGCTGGAGGATGTTGCCTTCGACGAACTGGCCCGAAAGGAAGATCGCCGCAACGGCTGCGACCCAATACCATTCGGGCCAGAACTGGACAAAGGCCACACCGAGAGCAAGCGCCAGCCCGATCAGAGAGCCTACATAGGGAATGAAGCTGATGAGACCGGCAGCCAACCCGATCAGGAGACCGAAATTGAGGCCGACGAGCGTGAGGGCGACGGCATAGTAGACGCCGAGGATCAGGCACAGCGTGCCCTGGCCGCGCACGAAACCGGCGGTTGCCACGTTGATGTCGCGGGCGATCTGACGCACGGTCACCACATGGTCGCGCGGGATCCAGCTATCGACCCGGGCAATCATCCGGTCCCAGTCCAGCAGCATGTAGAACGCGACCACCGGGGTGACGACGAACAGGCTGGCAAGATTGATCAACGCGACACCCGAACTCCAGACGGACCCGAACAAGGTCGCCACAAAGCCGGTGCCCTGGGCCAGCAGCGTCGACAGGCCGTCACGCAGAGCAGCCGATTCAACGCCCAGGGTCTGCTCGAACCAGTCCGGATCGAGCGTGGTGACCATCTCCTGCAGACGCGAGAGATAGTCGGGAAGCCGCCCGAGAAAGCCCAACAGCTGATTGCCGAGCACTGGAACGATAATCATCAGCGCCAGCGCCAGCGCGATCACGAACGCGACGAGAATCAACGCCGTCGCCAGCGTGCGCGACAGGCCGAGGCGCTCTAGGCGATCGGCCACGGGATCGAGGAAATAGGCAACCACCATGCCGGCCAGGAAGGGCAGCAGGATGGAGCTGAAAACGTAGAGAAACAGGATGAGAAAGGCTGCGGCCAAGGCCCAGAAGACAAGCTGACGCTTCAACCGCCCCCCCTGCGGCTGTCCGCCAGTCTCTTCCATGTCAGGGGCCGGTATCGACATAGCCGCTCATATGTTTGATCCAGTTCACGAGATAGGCCGCGCCGGAAGCCACGGTCAAGAGCCCGCACAGGTAGATGAGCCCGTCATGGAGCGGCCCGAACGGATATTCCAGCGAAAGTTCGGCAAGGATCATTGCGGCCACCAGTATCTGCGCAAGTGTATTGGCTTTGGAGATGAACAGCGGCTTCATCGCGACGGGATTGCCCATGATGGTGGCCAGCAGGACCCCGCCGACGATCAAGGCGTCGCGGGAGACCACGGCGATGACCAGCCAGAGCGGCAGATGCCCCATATAGCCCAGAACCACGAAGACGCTGACCAGCAGCAGCTTGTCGGCGATGGGATCGAGATAGGCGCCGAGTTCCGTGCGCTGGTTGAACTGGCGCGCGATGAAACCGTCGACGCCGTCAGAAATCCCGGCAAGCAGAAAGCCGGCGAACGCCCAGTCAACATTCTCCGTCAACAGCGCGAAGACCACGGCTGGGACGAGCACGAAGCGCATCAGCGTGATAATGTTGGGGATGGTCAATCCGGTGCCTCCCTCGCCCGGGATCAGTTGCGGCGTCATGCATAGATGCCCCCGCGGGCGGCTCCCTTCAAGGGGAAAGAATTGGGCCACGCGGGAGTTGGAACTGGTCTGTGCGCGATTGCGGCACAGCCTTGCAGGCCGCGCCCACGCGTGCGATTAGCCAGGGAAGAGCCGCCTTGCAGGCTGCAAAAAAGGTGTGGTCATGAGCGAAAAGAAAAACGGTCTCTCCTATGCGCAGGCCGGCGTCGACATCGATGCGGGCAATGCGATGGTGGAAAAGATAAAGCCCATGGTGCGCTCAACGCGGCGGCCAGGGGCCGATAGCGAAATCGGCGGCTTCGGTGGACTGTTCGACCTCAAGGCCGCCGGCTTCACCGATCCCATCCTGATCGCCGCCAATGACGGCGTGGGCACCAAGCTGAAGATCGCCATCGAGGCCGGCAGGCACGATACGGTCGGCATCGACCTCGTCGCCATGTGCGTCAACGATCTGGTGGTGCAGGGCGGTGAACCGCTTTTTTTCCTCGACTATTTTGCGACCGGAAAGCTCGATCCCGAGCAGGGGGCGGCCATCGTATCAGGCATCGCCGAGGGCTGCCGCCAGGCGGGCTGCGCGCTGATCGGCGGCGAGACGGCGGAAATGCCCGGTATGTATCATGGCGAGGACTACGATCTGGCTGGCTTTGCCGTGGGTGCGGCCGAGCGCGGCAGGCTGCTGCCCACCAACGACATCGTCGAAGGCGACGTGATCCTCGGCCTGTCCTCGTCCGGCGTCCACTCCAACGGCTTCTCGCTGGTGCGCAAGATCGTGGAGTTGAGCGGGCTGGGCTGGCGGGACGAAGCTCCCTTCGCAGCCGGCAAGATGCTTGGCGAGGCGCTTCTGGAACCGACCCGCATCTATGTAAAGCCGCTCCTGAGCGCGATTTCCGGCACCCACGGCATCAAGGCGCTCGCGCATATCACCGGCGGCGGCTTCCCCGAGAACATTCCGCGCGTCCTGCCGGCCGAATATGCCGCCGAGATCGACCTCGACGCCATCGAAGCACCCCCGGTCTTCTCGTGGCTTGCCGAAACGGGTGGGGTGGAAGCCACCGAAATGCTGCGCACTTTCAATTGCGGCATCGGCATGATCGCCGTGGTGGCGGCGGGACAAGCCGCCCAGGTGGCGGCTGTCCTGCAGAAGGAGGGCGAGCACGTCACCACGCTCGGCCGCATATGCCCGCGCCGCCAGCACGGCGTCATCTACAACGGAGCGCTCCAGCTATGACCGCAAGGAAGACGGCAATCCTGATTTCCGGCCGCGGCTCCAATATGAGCTCGCTCATCCGCGCCGCGGCGGAGGCGAACTACCCGGCCGAAATCTGCGGTGTCATTTCCGACAATGAGGACGCGCCGGGTCTCGCAGCGGCCGAGGCCGCCGGCATTCCGGCGCTTGCCATTCCCCGCGCAAATTTTCCCGACCGGCAGGCACACGAGGCGGCCCTCGGCGAGGCCCTTGCCGACCTAGGTGCGGAAATCGTGTGCCTTGCCGGCTTCATGCGCATCCTGAGCCCCGCCTTCGTGCGCCGCTTCGAAGGACGGATGATCAACGTCCATCCTTCCCTACTTCCGCTGTTCAAGGGCTTGGAAACCCACAAGCGGGCGCTTGAAGCCGGCATGCGTATCCATGGCTGCACCGTGCACTTCGTCACCCCGGAGATGGATGACGGTCCCGTCATTGCGCAAGCCGCCATCCCCGTTTTACCGCAAGACGACGAGGAGAAACTCGCCGCCCGCATCCTGAAGGTGGAGCACAGGATATATCCGCTGGCCCTGGCGCTGGTCGCCTCGGGCAAGGCGCGGATGGAAGGAGGGCGCACAATATTCGACCGAAATGCGAATATCGGCTGGGGCGAAACGGCCTCGCTGACGGTGCCCTCCTCCATCGAGGAGGTGTTCGACCTAGAGGATCTGGCCCGGCTGACGCCCTGACGGGAAGGGCGCGATAGGGCCGGCTTGGCGGGCCGGGCCGTTGACGGCATTCTGGCCGCCCGTCATTCTGCCCTCATGATGGGCACATCCCACCCCGATATCGGCGCTGCGCCACCATTTGGCGATGCCCTTGTGGCTTCCGCTTTCGCAGCGATTGAGGCACCTGCACGGGGTCGCCTGCTCGCGTTGCGCCGTCTGATCTTCGAGGTCGCGGCAGCAACGCCTGAGGTCGGAGCCATCAAGGAGACGCTGAAATGGGGCCAGCCAGCCTATCTGACCCCCGAGACCGGCAGCGGCAGCACGATCAGGCTCGGCATCCCGAAGTCGCCCCACCACGGCTATGCGCTTTTTGTCCACTGCAGCACCAGCCTGACCCAGCAGTTCGAGGCGCATTACCCCGGCCTGTTTGACTATGAAGGGACGCGGGCACTGCTGTTTCGCGTTGAGAAGGAGATTCCGGAAAACGCGCTAAGACACTGTATCGGGCTCGCTTTGACCTATCGCACTGGGAAATGAATAGTGCCAATTCCCCGTGGGTTAGTCGGTGCGCGAAGGCCAGAAGCTCGTCATCAATTCAGGCGAACTCCATTGATGCGTTTCGCAGAGCGCGAGGAACCCGGCTCGTCACCCCGGCCGACCGTAGGGAGAGCCGGGGCCTTGGAAGAACAACGTAGAGCGCGGCCCCTCTGAGCTTGTCGAAGGGCCTCGTCGCGGCGCATTTCAGAATCGTGGCCCTTTCTGCGGAAACCGGCCGCGCTAACCCGATGGGTCCCGGCTCTCCCTGTGGTCGGTCGGGATGACGAGGCGGGGTGCCCTACATCGTCATCCTCGATGCCAGAATTCAGAGGCGCGTTCGCAAAACATGGTTGATGACGGAGGCGGGCGCCTGCCACTATCGACGCGTTATTCCTGAACCGCCTTCACCCAAACCTTGGTGTCGTGGAAAGCCGCGCCGCCATAGGGAGCGATGGCGTCGGCGCCGGTCAGCACATTGATGCCTTCATCGCGCTCGTGGGCGCTGTTGGGCCAGATGCCTTCAGCCACGACGACGCCGCGGCGCAGACCCTCGAACATCTTCACATGCAGAACGACCTCGCCACGCGGATTGCCGATCTCGACGCGGTCGCCGGCGGCGAGCCCGAGCATGGCGGCGTCTTCGGGGTGCAGCATCAGTTCGGGCCGCCCTTCCCGCTTGATGGAGCCGGGCGTCTCGGCAAAGCTCGAATTGAGGAAAGTGCGCGCCGGCGAGGTGGCGAGCCGGAACGGATGCTCGGCATCGGCCGCCTCGATGAAATTCACATGGTCGGGAAACTCCGGCAGGCGCTCGTGCGGCCCCTGGATGCCGATCGATTCGGGCGGGCGGTTTGGCGCGGCGGTCCCGGTCCAGTCCGGCCGGAAACGGAACTTCCCGTCCGCATGGCCGAAACCCTTGACGAAATGGGCCGTCTCGAAATCGGGCTGGACATCGGCCCAGCGCTCCTTGCGGAAACTGTCGAAGCTGCCGAGCCCGCGCTTGCCAAGCATCCAGTCCAGATGCTGCCGCGCGGTCAGGCCGAACCCGTCGAAATGATCGACGCCGAGGCGTTTTGCCAGTTCCTCGATCACGAACAGGTTTTCGCGGGCCTCGCCGGGCGGGTCGATCAGCTTCGGTCCAAGCAGGATGTGCTGGTGCCCGCCCCCGCGATAGATGTCGTCATGCTCCACGAACATGGTGGCCGGCAGCACCACATCGGCGAGCTTCGCCGTGTCGGTCATGAATTGCTCGTGCACGGCGACGAAGAGGTCGTCGCGCTCAAGGCCGCGTCTCACCAGCCGCTGCTCGGGCGCGACATTGGCGGGGTTGGTGTTCTGGATCAGCATGGCCGTCACCGGCGGGCCGCCGTAGAGGGCCTGCGGGTCGCCCGTCAGCACCCGGCCGATCTGCGACTGGTCGAGCGCGCGGATATGCGGATCCTTGTAGGAGTGACCTTCCACCAGCGACTTGTCGAGCCCGAAGATCGACGAGTTGGAATGAAACGCGCCGCCGCCCTCATACTGCCATGCGCCCGTCACCGTTGCGATGGAAAGGGCAGCGTGCATGTTCACGGCGCCGTTGCGGTTTCGGGTGAATCCGTAGCCGAGGCGGAAGAATGTGCGCTTGGTTTCACCGACGAGTTTCGCGAAGGCCTCGATTTCGACAGCCGGCAGGCCTGTGATTTCGGCGGCCCATTCGGGTGTGCGGGTTTTCAGATGCCTTTCGAGGCCCTTGGGATCGTCCGTGTATTTGTACAGATACTCCCAGTCGGCATGGCCGTCGCGAAACAGGATATGCATGACGGCACAGGCGAGTGCTGCATCGGTGCCCGGCTTCACGACGAGGCCAAGATCGGCCTGTTTCATCGTGGCATTGTCGTAAATGTCGATGACGACGATCTTCGCGCCGCGTTCCTTGCGCGCCTTGATGGCGTGGGTCATCACATTGACCTGGGTGGCGACCGCATTCGTGCCCCAGATGACCACGCAATCGGATTTGGCCATTTCGCGCGGGTCGGGTCCGCGCAGATCGCCGGCACCCATGGCGAATCCGGTCCAGGCAGGATTGGTGCAGATGGTCCCGAAAAAATCTGAATAGCGCTTGGCGTGGCGAAGGCGGTGGATCGAATCGCGCTGCACCAGGCCCATCGTGCCGGCATATTGGTACGGCCATACGGTTTCGCTGCCATGCAGCTCCTCGGCCTTCAGGAACCGCTCGGCGATCAGATCAAGCGCAGCTTCCCAACTCGCCTCCTTCCAGGCCCCCTCGCCCTTTGCGCCCGCCCGCACCATCGGCTTCAACAGGCGGTCGGGGTGATGCACGCGCTCGGCATAACGGGCGACCTTGGCGCAGATCACGCCAGCGGTGTAGCTGTTGTCCTTCGATCCGTGCACACGGCCGAGCCTGCCGTCGACGATCTCGATGTCGAGCGCGCAGGTGGACGGGCAGTCATGCGGGCAGGCGGAATGACCGATATGGATATTGCTGTGCGTGTTCATGGGCCGGAGACTAGCGATTCTTTCGGTGGGAGCGTAGAGCCAGTTTCATCAAATAATGTACGTCTACCGATCAAGGACAGTGATCGGTCGTCTAAAGCCCGTTTCGGAAACTGCCGATGAATTATCGCCACGCCTTTCACGCTGGAAACTTTGCCGATGTGGTGAAGCATGCGGTGTTGGCGCGTATTGTGGAATATCTGAAGCGAAAGGACAAAGCGTTCCGGGTCATCGACACCCATGCGGGCATCGGCCTTTACGATCTCTCCTCGCAGGAAGCACAGCGCACCGGCGAGTGGCGCGAGGGTATCGGCCGGTTGATGACGAGTACGCTCGATGCGGAAAGTGCCAATCTCCTGAGTCCCTTGCTGGAGGTCGTTCGCGCGGTGAATCAGCCGGGCGCGCTCACCTGTTACCCCGGCTCGCCGACGATCGTGCGCCATCTGCTGCGCCGGCAGGACCGGCTGACAGCGATCGAACTGCACGAGGCGGACGCGGCTCAACTGGCCGCCCGTTTTGTCGGAGATTTCCAGGTACGCACCATTCATCTCGACGGCTGGCTGGCGCTGGGCGCGCATCTGCCGCCGAAGGAAAAGCGCGGGCTGGTGCTGGTCGACCCGCCTTTCGAGCAGGAGGGTGAGTTCGGCAGGATGATCGAGCGGCTGCGGACCGCGTACCGTCGCTGGCCGGGCGGTATCTACGCGCTGTGGTACCCGATCAAGGACCGGCAGGCGGTTGCCGGCTTCCGCCGGGGGCTGGCCGAAAGCGGCATCGGCGACATGATCGACATCGTGTTCGAGAAACGCCCGCCCTCGCCGGAGCCAAGGCTGGATGGAACCGGCATGATCGTCGTCAACCCGCCCTACGTTCTGGAAGAGGAAGTGCGGCGGATATTATCCGCCCTCACCCCGATCCTGACTGAGACCAGAGGCGGCGAGATCGCCGTCACGCGCCTGGTGGGTGAATAGCAGCTGCGAACTTCCGGCTTGACCCTTTGCCGGACCTGGTAAAAAGTGCCGCAACGTCAAATCGGGCATCGCGAATCCCTCGAACGGCGCCTGAACTGGAGGATTGCAATGTTACGCTCGACAGGCCTTGCAGCAGCCGCATTCGTTGCGGCACTGGCAACCGCTCCTACCGCCCATGCGGCTGACATCATTGGCATCTATGACGGGACGGATACGATCTGCGGGCACAAGAATGTGCGTACCACTATTCAGAAGCGGTTCCGCTATCAGGTCACGCATGTGCCGAACCTTCCCGATGTGGAGATCGTGGATTTCTATGGCGCCGGTCTGACACGCTATCAGCCGGCGGCAGCCGATAGCCCCATCGAACGGCGCTATTGCCGGGCGACCGCGCGGCTTTCCGACGGGCGCGACCGCAACATCTGGTATGTGATCGAATATGGTCAGGGCTTCGCTTCCATTGGCGACAATGTGGAGTTCTGCCTGTCGGGATTCGACCGCTGGAAGGTCTACAACGGCTCATGCCGAGTGCTGCGTTGAGTTGTTGACGCCGGGGCGTGGATTGAACCGTTTTCTGTGTAGAGCGACCGTTGCTGCCTTTGTCGCTGCGGCATTGCCCGCCGGGGCCGGCGAGCGCGGCGCAGAGCCCGGCACGTTCGACTATTACGTCCTCTCGCTCTCCTGGTCGCCCAGCTATTGCGCTGCGGAAGGCGATCAGGCCACCCCGCAGCAATGCCGCCGCGAACGGCCGTTCGCCTTCGTCGTGCACGGGCTCTGGCCGCAATATGACAACGGATACCCCGAATTCTGCCGTGCCCGCCTGCCGGACCGGGTTCCCGACCAGTTGGTCGGCAAGGTCATCGACCTCATGCCTTCTGCCGGCCTGATCGGGCATCAATGGCGCAAGCATGGCACCTGCTCCGGCTTGAGCCAACGGGATTATTTCGATCTGGTGCGGAAGGCGCGTGAGCGCATTTCTGTGCCTGAATCGTTCAAAAACCCCGCCTCGCCCCTGCTGGCCTCGCCGACGGGCGTCGAAACGGCGTTCATGGATGCCAATGAAGGGTTGAATGCCGAGGGCATCGCCGTGACCTGCAGAGGGCGTTTTCTACGCGAGGTACGCATCTGCCTGACGCAAGACCTGGAATTTCGCGCCTGCCCCGAGGTGGATAGCAAGGGCTGCCGCGCCGAACAGGCACTGATGCCGGCTACGCGCTGAAACAAAAAAGCCCGGCGCAACGGCCGGGCTTTTTCTGCGATCCAAGCCTGTTGAAGCTTAGAAGCTCATACCGAAGCCGAGCATGACCTTGTTGCTCGATGCGTCGGCTTCGTAGTCCGTGCCGCCCAGCGTGTAGGTCTCGCTGCCGAGATCGGTATAGCGGTACTCGAGACGCGCGAAGGACTGCGGCGTCAGCTTGACGTCGACACCGGCACCGGCGGTCCAGCCGAGATGGGTGTTCGTGTCGGAAGCACCGGTGGGACCGGTCAGTTCCTGACGGCCCGCAGCACCACCGGCCGTGCCGTACAGCAGCACGTTCTCGGTTGCCGCGATGCCGAGACGGGCACGCAATGAACCGTCGACGCCAGCCTCGGACTCAAAACCGGCGCTGTCGCCTTTCATGCCATTGTAGCCGACATCGCCCTCGATACCGTAGACGAACGAGCCCTGCTGCCAATTGTGGCCGGCGAACACGTTGCCCACGAAACCGTCGGTTTCAATGTCGGTGGTACCTTCTACGTCGGCACTGCCCGCAAAGCCGTAGCCGAGCGCGATACCCGCATAGGGACCTGCCCAGGTTGCGACCGGCGCGACTTCCATGGGAGCAGCGGGCGGTGCTGGCGGCTGTTCCATAACAGCATCAGCAGCGTAGACGGTGGAAACGCCGGTAACGGCGATAATGGCTGCGGCCGCAGCCGACAGCGTGAGATTCTTACTGGCCTTCATTCTCAGAACTCCTTAGCCACATCAAACAAGCAGCGACGCCATGTCAGGGAGGCCGACAAGCGTCCCGCCGAGCCCCGAGTTCCGCCCGGTGCATAATGCTTATGCACCTGCGCGGTTCCCGCCTTGGGCGTAACAGCCAGAAAAAGATGTCCGGAAAATGGTTGCAAAGCGTCATCATTCTGACGCAGCGCCGAGTGTTGCGCAAAAGACACAAGGGCCGGAGCGTTCTCCCCGGCCCTTGCCGGAAATATCAGAACGTCATGCCGAGGCCGATCATGACTCTGTTATTGCCGTCCTTGACCGAAGCCGAACCGGAGCCGAGATCGAAGTTCTTGCTGCCAAAACTCGTGAGGCGGTATTCCACCCGAGCGAAGACATTGTCCGTGACCCTGGCATCGACACCAACACCGGCTGTCCAGCCAAGCATGGTGTTCGTGTCGGATCGTCCGCCCTGCGTGACCTTCAGACGCTCGGCAGCGCCACCTGCCGTACCGTAGAGGAGAATGTTTTCGGTGATCGCATAACCCAGACGAGCGCGCAACGATCCTTCTGCACCGGACTTGAAGTCCATGCCGGCGTTCGAGCCTTTGACCGCGCTGTACCCGATGTCACCTTCGACGCCGTAGACAAAGCCGCCCGTCTGGAAGTTCCAGCCGGCAAAACCGCTGCCGATGAAGCCCTTGGTCTTAGCCTCGATGTGCTGCTGCGTGACTTCATTCCTGCCGGCGAAACCATAACCGAGCGCTACACCGGCATAGCCGCCGTCCCAATCTAGGGCCGGAGTGGAAACATAGGCCGGGGCGAGTGGTGCCGACGGCTGCGGCTTGATGGCATCGGCCGCCTGCGCGGGAAGCGTCGCCGCCGCAGCCATCATAGCTGCGGCAATAGTAGTAATCCTACTGGCTTTCATCTTAAATCCTTAAACTATTATGTATTCAAGCAATCGACTATCCTGTCGCCCGTGCGGGAAAATGGCTCCGCGACGGACAGCTGCTTCCAAGCCTGAAAGGCGCCAGAGAAGCAGTCCGGTGCTTCTTGCCAGCAAATTATGGCTGAAACAAGCAGCGATTGGGATTTCCAGCGAGCGCCGACATGGCAAGATTGGGGTGCATGTACAGCTGAATGCGCACGTATACGAATACGCTTACAAACCGGATAACAGGCTGCCCCGAAGAGATGCTGAGAGTGGGACAAGCAGGCGGGCCACCGTGTCAGGAAGTCGTCCCCAGGGCCTGCCGACGGGCTTGGAGGCGCAACATATTCGGCTTACATGGAGGTGAGGATATTGTCGGCGTAGCGAATATGCATCGCCGACACTTTTAAAAAATGGGCTGCAATGACAAGACCTGAAAAAGTCGCCCTCATCACCGGCGGGGCCAGGCGGATTGGCGCTGCGCTGACGCGCGACCTGGCTGCTCATGGCTTCGCGGTAGCGATTCATTGCGATCACTCGATCCGCGAGGCCGACGATCTGGCTCGGGAGATCGAAGAGGATGGTGGCCGCGCGGCCGTGCTACAAGCCGATCTTGCCGACAGCAATGCGGTGAGCGCGCTTGTCGGCCAGACCGAAGAGGCGCTGGGCATACCCGACATCATCGTCAACAACGCATCGGTTTTCGAAGAGGACGCGGTGACCGATTTCGACGACGAAGTCTGGAACCGGCATTTCGACGTGCATGTGAAGGCGCCGGCGCTGCTGGCGCGCGCGCTCGCCACCTCGCTGCCGGCCGACAGGGAAGCACTCATCGTGAACATGATCGATCAGCGGGTCTGGCAGCTCACACCGCGCTTCTTCAGTTATACGCTTTCCAAATCCGCGCTGTGGACCGCGACGCGCACCATGGCGCAGGCGCTTGCGCCGCGAATCCGCGTCAATGCCATCGGGCCCGGCCCTACCCTGCCCAACCGGCGGCAGGAGCAGGCGGATTTCGACCGGCAGACGGAAGCGCTCCTGCTTGGACGTGGGCCTTCGCTGGAGGAGTTCGGCGCGGCGGTGCGCTTTCTGTGGGAAGCGCGTTCCGTGACGGGGCAAATGATCGCGCTCGACGGCGGCCAGCATCTCGCCTGGGAAACACCGGACATCGCGGGGGTGAATGAATGACGTCCCTTGCCGATACGACCATACCCACCGCCGAAGCCATCTCCTGGGATACGCCGGCCACCGACCATGGTCTTTCCGGGGCCGAGGTCATCCAGGTGGCGGTCAAGCGCCTGCCCAACCAGCCCGGCGTCTACCGGATGATGAATGCGGCCGGCGACGTTCTTTATGTCGGCAAGGCGCGCAGCCTGAAGAAGCGCGTCACGAACTACGCCCAGGGGCGCGGTCATACCAACCGCATCACCCGCATGATCCGCGAAACCGCGTCGATGGAATTCGTCGTCACGCGGACCGAGACCGAAGCGCTGCTGCTGGAGGCCAATCTCATCAAGCGGCTGCGGCCGCGCTTCAACGTGCTTTTGCGCGACGACAAATCGTTTCCCTATATCCTTTTGACCGGCGACCACCCCGCCCCCGGCATTTTCAAGCATCGCGGTGCGCGCTCGCGCAGGGGAGACTATTTCGGCCCCTTTGCCTCCGCCGGCGCCGTCGGCCGCACGATCAACTCGCTGCAAAGGGCCTTCCTGTTGAGGACCTGCACGGATTCGGTCTTCGAAAGCCGCACCCGGCCCTGCCTGCTCTATCAGATCAAGCGGTGTTCGGGGCCCTGCACGGGAGAGATCGACCCCGGCGATTATGCCGAACTCGTCGATGAGGCCAAGGCCTTCCTTTCGGGCCGCTCCAGCAAGGTCAAGTCCGACATCGCCACCGCCATGCAGCAGGCGGCCGAAGAACTCGATTTTGAGCGCGCGGCGGTCTATCGTGACCGTCTGTCGGCACTCAGCCACGTTCAGGCGCATCAGGGCATCAATCCACAGGGCATAGAAGAGGCCGACGTGTTCGCCATCCACCAGGAGGGCGGGCAAAGCTGCATTCAGGTGTTCTTCTTCCGGACGGGACAGAACTGGGGCAATCGCGCCTATTTCCCCAAGGCAGATTCCGCGATGGAGGGCGGCGAGGTGCTGGGAGCCTTCCTTTCCCAGTTCTACGACGACAAGCCCTGCCCCCGCCTGGTTCTTCTGTCGCATCCCGTCGAGGAGCAGGAGCTTCTGGCCGAAGCACTTTCAACACGGGCCGGGCGAAAGGTCACGGTCTCGGCGCCGCAGCGCGGCGAGAAGAAGGACCTGACGGACCACGCCCTGCAGAACGCGCGTGAAGCGCTGGGGCGCAGGCTGGCCGAAACCTCGTCCCAGACCCGCCTTATGGAAGGGTTTGCGGAGACCTTCGGGCTCGACAGTGCCCCGCGCCGTATCGAAGTCTACGATAACTCGCACATCATGGGCACCAACGCCGTCGGCGCGATGATCGTGGCTGGCGTCGAAGGCTTCGTGAAGAACCAGTACCGCAAGTTCAACATCCGCTCGACGGACATCACCCCCGGCGACGATTTCGGCATGATGCGCGAGGTCATGCAGCGGCGTTTTGCCCGCCTTCTCAAGGAGGAAGGACTACGGGACAACGGGGTGAACGATGGTGAGGCCGATAAGGGGGGCGAAGACGACGGGAAGGATGCGGACGCCTTTCCCGCATGGCCGGACGTTATCCTGATCGACGGCGGCCAGGGCCAGATGTCCGCGGTGCGTGCCATATTGGACGAAATGGGCATCGCCGATCAGGTGACGGCCATCGGCATTGCCAAGGGGCCGGACCGCGAAGCGGGGCGCGAGCGCTTCTTTGTCGAGGGACGGCCATCCTTCGCGCTGCCGCCGCGCGATCCCGTGCTTTATTTCGTGCAGAGGCTGCGCGACGAGGCGCACCGCTTCGCCATCGGCTCGCACCGTGCGCGCCGCAAGAAGGAGATGGTCAGGAACCCGCTCGACGAGATCAGCGGTATCGGGCCTGGCCGCAAGCGGGCGCTGCTTCACCATTTCGGCACAGCTAAGGCGGTGAGCCGGGCCGGGCTGGAAGACCTGATGGCAGTGGAGGGAATTTCCGAATCCATGGCCAAGTCGATTTATGATCATTTCCACGATGGCAGATGAGGTATTCGAGCGCGCCGCACCAATTGAATGCCGGCGGACACGCTGGCGCTTGACCATTGCTACCGGCATCTGATTTGAGGGTGTACCGGAATTTCTGGCGGCCTTTCATGTCCAAGCACGCATACAACCTTCCTAACCTTCTGACTTACGCACGTATCATGGCGGTGCCGCTGATCGTGCTTTGCTTTTTTCTGGAGGGGCGCCTGCAATCGAGCGACTTTGCGCGGTGGTCGGCTCTCGGCATCTTCCTGGCCGCCAGTGTCACCGACTATTTCGACGGCTATCTCGCGCGCACATGGCAACAGACCTCGAATATCGGCAGGATGCTCGACCCGATCGCCGACAAGCTTCTGGTGGCGACTTGCCTGCTGCTTTTGGCCGCCGACACCGACAGGACCAT
Source organism: Nitratireductor luteus (assembly GCF_026162365.1). GTDB lineage: Bacteria > Pseudomonadota > Alphaproteobacteria > Rhizobiales > Rhizobiaceae > Chelativorans > Chelativorans luteus. The sequence goes on from NZ_JAOANW010000001.1 coordinate 105,508, forward strand.
TGCCGGATGGACGCTTTGGGCCGCCATCATCATCCTGTGCCGGGAGATCCTCGTCTCGGGCCTGCGCGAATATCTTGCCGCGCTCAAGGTCAGTGTCCCCGTCACGCAGCTCGCCAAGTGGAAGACGGCGATCCAGATGATCGCCATCGGATTCTTGCTGGCCGGACCCGCCGGTGACAAAATCATCCCGTACACCACGCAAGCAGGCATAGCGCTCCTGTGGTTTTCGGCATTGGTCACGCTCTACACGGGCTACGACTATTTCCGGGCCGGCTTGAAGCACATCGTCGAGGAGTGAGCGCGATGAAGCTCATCTATTTTGCCTGGGTACGCGAGCGCATCGGCAAGGGAGAGGAGGATGTCGAGCTTCCGGCGGATGTGACGCGCGTGTCCGACCTCCTGGCCTGGCTCAAGGGGCGGGGCGAGAACTACGGCGCGGCGCTGGAATATCCCGAGATCATACGCGTCGCCATCAATCAGGAGCATGTCAGCCACGACACTCCCTTGCCGGAATCGGGAGAGATCGCGCTGTTCCCGCCCATGACGGGTGGTTGAGATGGCAGCCTGCCGGCCCACGATCAGGGTCCAGCCCGACGACTTCGACGCCGGGGCGGAAATAAGGGCGCTGGCGGAAAATCGGCACGACATCGGCGCCGTCGTCACCTTCACCGGCCTGTGCCGCGACGAAGGTGGCCGGCTGGCCGCGCTCGAACTGGAACATTATCCGGGCATGGCGGAAGCCGAGATCGAACGGGTCGCCCGGGAGGCCGCCGAGCGCTGGCCGCTGACCGGCCTTACCGTCATCCACCGCCACGGAATGATGAAGCCGGGTGCGAATATCGTCCTTGTCGTGGCGGCGTCCGCGCACCGCAAGGCGGCGTTCGAGGCAGCGGACTTCCTGATGGACTACCTGAAATCGCGCGCGCCGTTCTGGAAGAAAGAACATCTTGCCGATAGCGGCGAAGGCGGCTGGGTGGAAGCCAAGGAAAGCGATGCGGCAGCGGCCGGGCGCTGGAAGAAATAGCCAGGAACAGAAAAAGCCGGCGGCACCGCCACCGGCTTTTCAGAGTCTTTTCAACAGTCTGCGGCTTGCGGCTGGAAAATCGATTCAGCCGACGATTTCGGTTTCCGCGAACCAGTAGCGAATTTCCTCGGCCGCCGTCTCGGGCGCATCGGAGCCGTGGACGGAGTTTTCGCCGATGGACTGGGAGAAGATCTTGCGGACGGTGCCTTCCGCGGCCTCGGCCGGGTTGGTGGCGCCCATGATCTCGCGGTTCTTGGCGATGGCGTTCTCGCCCTCGAGCACCTGCACCACCGTCGGCCCCGACGACATGAAGTCGACGAGTTCGCCGAAGAACGGGCGATCCTTGTGGACCGCATAGAAGCCCTCGGCCTGGCGGCGGCTCATCCAGACGCGTTTGGAGGCGACGACCTTGAGGCCTGCATCCTCGAACATCTTGACGATGGCGCCCGTCAGGTTGCGCTTGGTCGCATCCGGCTTGATCATGGAAAAGGTGCGTTCGATCGCCATTTCAAATCCTTCGATTCTGGGAGAATATTTGAGATGGCGGCTCTATAGCCGGGGCGGAGGCGTCTGTGAAGGGTGTTCAGGCCGCTGCAGGCACGCGGCGGGCGAGGCCTCCATGCAGATCGAGACACCGCTCGAACCATTGCGCGACGGGATCATCGCCTTCCAGCAGCACAAAAGGCGAAGACACACGCGCCCACTGCAGCGCGCCGGCAACAATGTAGTCGCCGAAGAGCGGCCCATCGCCGCCTATGAAAGGCTGTTTCCAGAACAGCGTCCTGAGCGGTTCCAGCGCCTTTCGGAAGGCTGCGACCTTCTCGTCGCGGCCCACCGGCACCTCCTCCAATGCCTTGCCGAAGCGCTCCTCCCGGCTCTTGCGGAAATAGGCCCGGTCCTGCGGCCCGAGCATATCGTGGATGTCCATCAGCGCGGCCTGGCCGATGAAGGTGTGGAGCGTGAGCTGGGACCAGCGTTCTACGAATCTTGTCGCCGCCCTGCCCCCTTCACCGCCGAAAAGCGTGGGCCGGTCGGGATAGGCGTCATCGAGATAAACGGCGATCTCGAACGAATCCGCCACGAGCTTTCCGCCATCGCGGATCAGCGGCACCGTCTTGGTGGTGCCATCCTCAATCGTCGAGACGTCCAGGAAACGGGTCGGTACGGACTGGAACTCCAGACCCTTTTGAGCGAGCGCGAATGCGGTCTTCCAACAATGTGGGCTGAATGGACGCGCGGCGTCCTCTCCCACCAGGTCGTAAAGCAGAATGGTCATGATACACGCCTTTTCCTCGATCGATGTCGGGACCGATCTCTACACGCAGCGGGCAGATTTTCTATGGAGTTTCATCAATGCTTTCATAAGGGGAATTGATGTTTCAGGCCGGCCGTTCTGCTTCATAATGCAAGCCTTCCAACGAATGAGAGACGAGGGTTCGATATGAAGGGGCACTATACGATGATGGCTGCCTATAATCGGTGGGCCAACGGGAGGATTTACGAAGCGGCTGAGGCGCTGTCGGACGACGAGCTTGGGCGGGATGTGGGCGCATTTTTCGGGTCCATGCTCGGCACGCTCAACCATATACTTGTTGCCGACCGCATCTGGATGAAGCGCTTCACCGGCGAAGGCGACGCGCCTACGAGGCTGGACGCCATCCTTCATGACCGCCTGGCCGACCTGAAAGCGGCCCGGGAGGTCGAGGACGCGCGGATCGAGCATTATGTCGGCGGGCTGGCCGATGCGGCATTCGAACGGACCTTCTCCTACAGGACGATCGTCCAGCCGGCTACCGTCACGCAGCGGCTTTCCCCCGCGCTCGCCCACTTCTTCAACCACCAGACGCACCATCGCGGCCAGGCGCACACGATCTTGTCTCAATTGAACCAGAACCCGCCGTCGCTGGACCTCATATATTTTCAGCGCACCGAAGCCGGAGCGCGCTTCATGTAGAACAGGAAGCGGCATCCTGCTCGATCCCTGTAACCTGCTGCCTATCGTAGGTCTTTCTTTACGCCCATTGACCGATGGGGGCTTGCAAGCGGCGGTCCGCTCAGCCAAAACCGCGCGATCATGCTTACAATCAACGATCTTTCACTCCGTATCGCCGGCCGGCTGCTCATCGAACATGCCTCGGTCACCCTGCCCGCCGGCGCCAAGGCCGGCCTTGTCGGCCGCAACGGCACCGGCAAGACCACGCTGTTTCGCGCCATCACGGGGGAGTTGTCGCCGGAGACGGGCAGCGTCAACCTGCCGAAAGCCACGCGCATCGGCCAGGTGGCGCAGGAAGCACCCGGCACCGAGGAGCCGCTGATCGACATCGTCCTGAAGGCGGATGCCGAGCGGGCGCGGCTGATGGCGGAGGCGGAGACGGCGGGCGATGCCCACCGCATCGCGGAGATCCAGACCCGGCTGGCCGATATCGAGGCCCATTCGGCCGAGGCGCGCGCCGCCTCGATCCTGGCCGGCCTGGGATTCGACGCCGAAGCCCAGAAACGCCCCGCCTCGTCCTTCTCCGGAGGCTGGCGCATGCGGGTGGCGCTGGCCGCAGTGCTGTTCGCCGAGCCGGACCTTTTGTTGCTCGACGAGCCAACCAACTATCTCGACCTGGAAGGCACGATGTGGCTTGAAGGCTATCTTTCGCGCTATCCGCACACGGTCCTTCTCATCAGCCATGACCGAGACCTTCTCAACAAGGCGGTAAACTCGATCGTGCATCTGGAAAACCGCAAATTGACCTTCTGGTCCGGCGGCTACGACCAGTTCGCCCGGCAATATGCGGAGAAGGCCGAGCTGCAGGAAAAGATGCGGGTCAAGCAGGACGCTCAGCGCAAGCACATGCAGTCCTTCGTCGACCGCTTCCGCTACAAGGCGTCCAAGGCGCGGCAGGCGCAATCGCGGCTGAAAGCGCTGGAGAAGATGCAGGTCGTTGCGGCGACAGTGAACCAGAACGTCACGCCCTTCCGCTTTCCGAACCCTGAAAAGGCCGTGGCCTCGCCTATCGTTGCCATCGAAAACGGCGCAGTCGGCTATCAGGACGGCAAGTCCATACTCAAGGGCCTGTCCCTGCGCATCGACAATGACGACCGCATCGCGTTGCTCGGCGCCAACGGCAACGGCAAGTCCACCTTCGCCAAGCTCATCGCCGGCAGGCTCGGCCTTCAGGCCGGCACGCTGACGCTGGCCCCCGGGCTGAAGGTGTCGATCTTCGCGCAGCACCAGCTCGAGGATCTGCGCCCGGACGAAAACGCCCATCAGCATGTGCGCCGGCTGATGCCCGGTGCGCCGGAAGCAAGGGTGCGGGCGCGGGTGGCGCAGTTCGGGCTTTCCACCGAGAAGATGGAAACGCCGGCGCGCGACCTTTCGGGCGGCGAAAAGGCAAGGCTTGTCATGGGGCTCGCCTCGTTCGAGGCGCCGCATCTGTTCATCCTCGACGAGCCGACCAACCATCTCGATATCGACAGCCGCGAAGCGCTGGTCGAGGCGCTCAACGAATTCGACGGCGCCGTCATCCTCATCAGCCACGACCGGCACCTGATCGAGGCATGCGCCGACCGGCTGTGGCTGGTCGATCAGGGGACGGTGAAGCCCTATGATGGCGACATGGAGGATTATCGCGCGCTGACCACCGGAGGCGGCAGCCAGCGGCGCGAGCGCAAGGAAGCGGACAAGGCCTCCAAGGCCGACAAGCGGCGCGAGGCGGCAAAGCGGCGCGCAGCGCTGGAGCCGCTGGCCAAGGAGATCAAGACCACGGAGGGTCTGATCGAGCGTACCCGCAAGCGCATGGCCGCGGTGGAGGCCGAGATGGCCGATCCGGTGCTCTATGAGCGCGATCCCGCGAAGGCCACCCGGCTTGCCAAGGAGCGGGCCGACCTGGCCGCGACCATCGCAAGGCACGAGGAAAAGTGGCTGACCCTTTCAGCCGAGTATGAAGAAGAGATGGCCGGATAGGGTGCCATGTCACCGCCGCCGCCTCCGGCAGGACGGTGAACCGGCCCCTATCCTCATCAACTCCGTTTTGCCAATGCCCCGCTGATTCTTGCGTTGAGGATGACGAGGCGGGAACGCGCGCGCCCAGGCGCATCAACGGATACCTCAAACTTGACGAACCAGGCCGCGGAATCTGCACGCGGGTCTTCTAGGGGTGTTTAATCCCGCATTTTGATGGTGCAATCTTTTCCCATGAATGGAAGGAGGCACTATGGGACAAGTTCACGAACGGACAGGTGGAACGGATGAACCGAACCATCAAGGAGGCGACCGTCAAGCGCTTCCATTACGACAATCATGACCAACTGCGCCGGCATCTTCAGGACTTCATCGACGCATACAACTTCGGGCGAAGGCTAAAGACGCTCAAAGGCCTCACACCTTACGAGTTCATCTGCAAACGATGGACTTCAGAGCCGGATCGATTCATTCTCGACCCAATCATCAAATGCCGGGACTGAACACCTAGCGGTTCCCTCAGGGCCGGTGCTCGGCATTCAGGTACTCGTTCGGGATGATCCGCGAGCCATTCCAGCCCCCTCGCTGCTGTCCGCCTCATGAATCCGCCGGAGGCATCTGGCCGCGCAAGAGACAGGCACGGATTCCGCGATGAATGCACCATCCGATGATGAGCCCGATTGGCATAAAAAGGACGAGGTTCACCGCCGGAGCAATGACCAGTCCGAGTGCTGCGGTGGAAGAGGTGGGCGCCACGAAGACATCGTAAAACGTCATCATGTCAGCGATCAGCGCGGCAAGCGCACCGAAAAATCCGGCCAGCGGACTGGACCGGGTGGCGATAACCCAGCAGATCGCGTAAGGAAGACAGGAATAGAGAAATAGCCCGGCCAGCCATGCGTCAAGGTGCCCGTCCGGCATCACGAAGGCGATATATCCCTGCAGCAGAACTCCGGCCAATGCGGGAGTTAAGACGAGGAGGCGAGAAAACTGCTTCATTGAAATAACATGCTTTGCTGAAATCGGCAGCATACATTTTATGACGGTTCACGAGGTGCCGAAGATCCCTACCGAGCCGGTCGAGTTTCCAAACAATGAGCGTATCACCACTCCGCAGCGCCTTAGGCCTTCTTCTGCCAGCGCCTGTCCGGGCCCTGCTGCCAATAGGTCACGGCGTGGCCGGCGGCCTTCATCGCCTTCCACTGGCCGCGCGCGGCCTCCAGTTGCATCGTGTCGTGTCCGTCGAACAGAAACACGGCGCGCTCATATCCGTCGAGAGCGCCAGGTTCAGCGCCCTCGACCAGAAAGCGGATCGACGCCTCGTTGGGGTTGTCCGCCCTGGTGGTCAGCAAAATGGGCTGTGCCGCCGGTTCCGGCTCCAGGTCTGTGCCGTGAGCCAGGAAACTGTCGTCGCGGAAGGTCCATAGATGTGCGTCCAGCGCATCGCGGCGCTCCGGGCTCGCCGTCTGCACCGCCACCTTCCACCCCCGCTCTAGGCTCTTTTCCAGGAGCGGGGGGAGCGCTTCTTCCAGTGTCGATTCGGTCAGGTGGTAAAAAAGAACGTCCACCTCATCCCTCGTAGTGATCGGCCACCAGCCGATCGAGCAGGCGCACGCCGTAGCCGGAGGCCCAGCCCTGGCTGATCTCGGTTGCGGGCGACGCCATCGCCGTTCCCGCGACATCGAGATGCGCCCAGGGCGTATCCTTGACGAAACGTTGCAGGAACTGGGCGGCGGTAATGGAGCCGGCGGCCCGCCCGCCGGTATTCTTCATGTCGGCGTTCTTGGTGTCGATCAGCTTGTCGTATTCCTTGCCGAGCGGCAGGCGCCAGACCTTTTCGCCTGTCACCTTGCCCGATGCTGACAGCCTTTCGGCCAATTCATCACTGTTGGAAAACAGGCCGGCGTGGTGATGGCCGAGCGCGACGATGACGGCGCCGGTGAGCGTGGCGAGATTAATCATGAACTGCGGCTTGTACTTGTCGTTGCAGTACCAGAGCAGATCCGCCAGCACCAGCCGGCCTTCGGCATCGGTGTTGATGACCTCGATGGTCTGGCCGGACATCGACGTGACGATATCGCCGGGACGCTGGGCATTGCCATCCGGCATGTTCTCCACCAGCCCAATGATGCCCAGGGCGTTCGCCTTGGCCTTACGGGCAGCCAGTGCGTGCATGACGCCGACCACCGCCGCCGCGCCGCCCATGTCACCCTTCATGTCCTCCATGCCGCCCGCCGGCTTGATCGAGATGCCGCCCGTGTCGAACACGACTCCCTTGCCGATAAAGGCCACGGGCTTTTCCTTGGATTTACCGCCGTTCCACTGCATGACGGCCATGCGCGGCGGGCGGACGGAGCCCTGGGCTACGCCTAGAAGCGCACCCATGCCGAGCTTCTTCATCTCCTTCTCGCCAAGGATTTCGACCTTGACGCCGAGCTTCTCCAATTCCTTGGCCTTTTCGGCGAATTCGACCGGCCCCAGTATATTGGCCGGCTCGTTGACCAGATCGCGGGCCGTCAATACGCCCTCGCCTATGGCCTCGGCCGACGCCCAGGCTTTGCGTGCGGCAGATGGATCGGCGCACTGGATGGTGAAACGGGCGGACTTGGACGTCTTGCCGTTGTCCTCATCCTTTCGCGTCTTGTATTTGTCGAAGATATAGGAGCGCAGCATCACGCCCAGGCCGATCGAGGCTGCCTCCTTCGGCGAGGCCTCATGACCGGCAATGTCGACGATAACGGTGACATCCGAAGCCTTCTTGGCAGCGGCGGCCACCGCCCCGCCAATCTTCAGCCATGCCTCCTCGTTCAAGTCCTCCAGCTTTCCGACGCCGATGGCGGTCAGCCGGTCATACTCGCTGCCTTGTGGGGCGAGCACTTCAACGGTGGAGACGAGTTTGCCCGTGAAGTCGACGGCCGAAAATGCACGTCCGAGCACGCTCACCGGATCGGCATCCGATGCATGGGAACCGAGCTTGCCACCCTCGGGCACCAGCACGACCACAGTGCCCTTCTTGGGAGTGGAGAACTTCGCAAAGGCAACGGTCGGTCTCTCGGTCATGGAACTTCCTGTAGGTTGAGGTAACGAACTGGTGGCGATCTTGGCGTTTTTCGGAAAATTGACAAGGGGTGGCTTGGCCAAAGCCGTTTGGCTTTGACTGCATCAATTTATTAACCGTGTTCGTTTCCGCTTCATTAGCCCTCCCCGCGACAGACTGGCGCGGGGACATTTATGGAGACGCCTTCTAAGCCGGCAGGCAGTGGTGTACCACGGTTCGTGCGAAGCATCCGTTTCGCCGGCCTCGCCATGCGCCTGCCATGAATAGCGGAATAGCTGCCGACGATGAAAGTGATCGAGCTCTATATATTGCGGCGCACCGTGGCGATCTTCGCCGCGGCGCTTGCGTGGGTGCTCATCATCGTGTGGACGACGCAGGTGCTCAACAGGCTCGACCTGGTGACCAGCAGCGGCCAGACGGCGTCCACCTTCTTCGCGGTGGCGGCCCTGGCCCTGCCCGCCGTCATCCCGATCATCATGCCGTTCGCCATCGGCATCGCCGTTGCGCAGACACTGGCCACCATGAATGCGGATTCCGAGCTCGTAGTGGTCAGCGCGGCCGGCAGCCCGCGCATAACCGTCGTTCGTCCGATCCTCATCCTCGCCATCACCGCCAGCATCGCCGCCTTCGCCATCAATAACTCGCTCGAGCCCTATGCCCGCCAGAAGCTGCGACAGATTCTCGCCGGCGCCAACGCAGACCTCATCACCACCGTCCTGCAGGAAGGGGCGTTCCAGAAGGTCGATGACGGGCTGTTCGTCCAGATTTCCGAACGCCTTCCCAATGGGGAGCTGAGCGGCATCTTCGTGGCCGACTCGCGCGACAAGGACATGAAGCTCGTCTATCACGCGCGACGCGGAGCCACGGTGGAGCGCGAAACGGGCAGCGTGCTCGTGATGCAGGACGGCGAGGTGCAGCGGCAATCGAAAAACGGCGACGTTTCGATTATACGCTTCGATTCCTACGCCTTCGACCTGTCCCAGTTCACATCGGCCGGCGGGCGGCCGACACTGTATCCGAAGGATCGGTACCTGCCCTATCTGTTCGACCCAAGTCCGGAAGACGTATTTTATGTCGACAATCCCCAATCGTTCCGGGCCGAACTGCACATGCGGCTTTCGGAGTGGCTTTATCCGATCGTCTTTGCCCTGATCGGCATCGCCGTGGCCGGCGATGCCCGTTCCTTCCGGGAGGCGCGGCTGCATCCGATGATCACAACGATGGCCATCGGCCTGCTGGTGCGATGGGGCGGCTTCTACTCGGGCAACGAGGCTGAAACGATACCGTTCTTTTCCTTCATGCTTTACGCCGTCCCAATCGGCATGGGTCTCGTCAGCGTAGGGTTCATCGCCACCAATAGGGTGATGGAGCTACCGACGAGCTGGACGGAGAAGTGGTTCGCCCGCATGCGGCGCGACCGCGAGGTGCTGGCAAGACTGGGGCTTCGCCTTCAGCGAATAGTGCGACTGAAGGGGGGCAGCGCATGATCGGCCCGACGCTCGGCGGCTATTTTTTCCGCAGATATGCCGTCATCACGCTATGGAACTTCGTCGGCATCGCGGCGCTGGTTTTCATCGTCACATTCACCGAGATTTCCGGCCGGTCGGGTGGGCTTCCAGGCTACTCAGCGCGCTGGGCGCTGGGGCTCGCCGCTCTTCAGCTTCCCATGATCATGCAGCAGGCCGTTCCCTTTGTCGGGCTCATCTCGGCCATTGCGACACTTCTCAGCCTGAACCGCAAGTATGAATTGGTAATCGCCCGCGCGGCCGGTATTTCGGCCTGGCAGTTCCTGACCCCCATCGCGGTGGGAGCCTTCGTCTTCGGGCTGGCATCGGTCACCATTCTCAATCCGATAGCGGCGACGGGGTTTTCAGCCGCGCAAGCGGTGGAAGCGGAAGTGCGCGGCGCCAACACCAGCGCCAATCCCGAGAGCGAGCGCTGGATCAAGCAGCGCACGGACGAGGGTGAGACGATCATCGGCGCGGATGCGGCGCTGGAGGGCGGAACCGTACTGGTTCGCCCGGTGTTCCTGCGCCTGAACGAGAATGACCGCATCGTCGAGCGGCTCGACGCAGCGCGGGCCGAATTGCAGGAAGGGCGCTGGGTACTCACCGAAGTGGTGCGGCGGCGGGGAACCAGTGCGCCGGAGCGCTTGAAGGCCGCCGATGTGCCAACCAATCTCCAGCCGGAGTTCGTCGGAGAGCAACTCACCCAGCCCGAATCGGTTTCGGTTTTCAGCCTGCCTGGAAAGATCGAAGTCGCACGCTCTTTCGGCCTCCGGGCCAATGCTTTCGCCATGCAATTTCATTCACTGCTGACGCTGCCGCCACTGCTGGTCGCCATGACGCTGATTGCTGCAACGGTTTCAATGCGTTTTGCGAGAATGGGGCAGTCCGCCACCGTGATTCTGGGTGGCATCCTCGCCGGCTTTCTGCTTTATGTCGTGTCGGTTTTGGTAAAGGCGTTCGGCACCGCCGGATTCGTGCCGCCTTTCGTTGCGGCGTGGACACCGGTCATGGTCGCAATGTTCTTTGGGGTGACGTTTCTGTTGTATAAGGAGGATGGGTAGTGGGGGTTGCGGTGAAAAAGGGCCGTCGAACCACCCGCTTGACGCACCGGTTGCGTGTGAAAGCGAGCGTGGCCCTTATTGCCCTTGCGGCCTCCACAGGTGTCCTCCTTGCCCAGGTCGACGGTTTCGACAGTCGCGACCTGCCGCAGGGCGCGCAGATGCTTCTGACCGCCGATACGCTCGTCTACGACAATGACCGCAATACGATCAGCGCGGTCGGCGGCGTCCAGATCGAATATGCCGGCAACCGCCTCGTCGCCCAGCGTGTCACCTACAACAGGGAGACGTCGCGCGTCGTCGCCAGCGGCAATGTCGAGATCGTCGAGGAAGACGGCAACAGGATCTACGCACAGGAAATCGACGTCACCGACGATTTCAGCGACGGCTTCGTGCAGGCGTTGCGGGTCGAAACGGTGGACAAGACCTATTTCGCAGCCGAAAGCGCGCAGCGTACGGGCGGCAATCTGACGACCTTCAACAAGGGTGTCTACACGGCCTGCGAACCCTGCGAGGAAAAGCCGGGCAAACCGCCGATCTGGCAGATCAAGGCGCAGAAGATCATCTGGAACGGTGAAGCCAAGACGGTTCGCTTCGAGCGTGCGCGCTTCGAATTCTTCGGCATGCCGATCGCCTACCTGCCCTTTTTCGAGGTGGCCGATCCGACCGTGAAGCGCAAATCGGGCTTCCTCATCCCAAGCATAAAGACGGGAAGCGACCTGGGCTACGGAGCCAAGGTCCCCTATTATTTCGCCCTGTCGCCAACCTATGACCTGACGGTGTCGGCAACGGGATATACGAGGCAGGGCTTCCTCGGCGAGGCCGAATGGCGCCAGCAGTTCGACAACGGCTTCTACAATCTCAGGATTGCCGGAATCCATCAGAACGAACCGGAAGCATGGGGCCCCGGCGGGGTCGATTCTACGGTTACCGACCGCGGCATGGTCGGCTCCAAGGGCACATTTCAGATCAACCCCCGCTGGACCTTCGGCTGGGACGTCCTCGCACAGACGGACAAGAATTTCTCCCGCACCTACGGCATCGACGGCTTCGAGGAATCCGTGCACAGATCGGAGGTCTATCTGACCGGGCTCAACGGCCGGAACTATTTCGACGTGCGGGCGATGAAATTCAACGTGCAGGAAAGCGCACTCAATGGCAGCGCCAGCGCCCGCAACGACAAGCAGCCCTGGGTACTGCCGAGCTTCGACTATTCCTACACGCCCGATCGGTCCATCGCGGGTGGTGAACTCAACTTTGATATCAACGCCCAAGGGCTCATCCGTGAAGAGGCCATGGGTGGTCTCGGCTCGACCAAGCTGCAAGGGCTGGAGGGTGGTTCCGCGCGGCTTACGGCCGAAGCGGAGTGGAAGCGCAGCTTCATCGCACCAGGCGGCCTGATGCTGACGCCGATGCTGCACGGCCGCGCCGACGCAATCGGCACGGATTATGCGGCAAGTTCCATCGAGGCGATCAATGCGTTCGGCCCAAGCGACGTGCGTTCCTCCTATTACCGCACGATGGCCACCGCCGGCCTCGAGGCGCGCTGGCCGATCCTGTTCGCCAGTGCCAACTCAACGCATGTCGTCGAACCCATCGGCCAGATATTCGCACGGCCAGATGAGCCCTATCATGATCGGCTGGGCATCCCCAACGAGGACGCGCAGTCGCTGGTGTTCGACGCCAGCACGCTTTTCGAGCGGGACAAGTTCTCGGGTTACGACCGCATCGAGGGCGGCACCCGCGCCAATCTCGGCATCCGCTATTCGGGCACCTTCGTGAACGGCTGGACCGCGCAGGGGCTGTTCGGCCAGTCCTACCATCTGGCAGGCGCAAATTCCTATGCATCGCCCGACCTTGTGAATGTCGGGGCCTCTTCCGGGCTCGAGACCGATGCTTCCGACTTCGTGGGCATGATCGGGTTTGCCGGGCCGAGCGGTATCGCCTTCTCGGCAGCCGGCCGCTTCGACGAAGAGACATTCGAGACACGGCGCGTCGACCTCAAGGCGGGAGCGACCAGCGGTCCGGTTACGGCAGGTGTGGAATACGCCTTCATCCAGGCGCAGCCGCTCTACGGCTTCAACAACGACAGACGTGAAGTTACCGGCCGCACGCGCGTCCGCTTTGCCGAGAACTGGAGTGGTTTTGCTTCGGCAACCTACGATTTGGAGAGCAAGACGCTCGTCAAGAACTCCTTCGGGTTTGCCTATGACGACGAATGCTTTATCTACTCGATGACGTTCTCGCAGACGCGCACCGCCAGCACCAACGAGACCAAGGAGTCGTTCGGTTTCAACATATCGCTGCGCACACTCGGCGATTTCGGCTCCAGTTCGGGCGAGCTCGGCAGCACCTTTGACGAGTAGACCGGTTGCTGCGTCACGGTTTTGCCCCATGATGCGTGCATGCCACGCTTAAACCGAGTATTGATGGTCGTATGATGATGACGAGCTTGACGAAAACCGGCCGCAAGGGCCGTCTGTTCCTGACGGCCATCGCCATGGCCGCTGCCCTGCCTTTCATGGTGATGGCCCCGGTGCACGAGGCTTCAGCCGCCGAAATTCGATACATCGTGAACGACACGCCGGTGACCAGCTACGACATCGCCCGGCGGGCCGCGCTCCTGAAGCTGATGCGCCGCAGCGGCAATCTGCAGGAGGTTGCCACCGAGGAGATGATCAACCAGGTCCTGCGTCAGCAGGAAATGGCGCGTAACAGGGTGACGATCACCAATGAAATGGTCAATGAGTCCTACGCTACCTTTGCATCGAGCAACGGTATGAGCACGGCCCAGTTGGACCAGATTCTCGCCCAGTCCGGTGTCACAAAAGATCACTTCAAGGAATTCATCCGTACCCAGATGGGCTGGGGCCGCGTGCTGCAGGCCCAAGGCCGCTCCACCGTTGAACTCAGCCAGCAGGACGTGGTGCAGAAAATGCTGGAGCAAGGCGGTCAGAAGCCGAGCGCGACCGAATACACGCTGCAGCAGGTCATCTTCGTCGTGCCTGACAGCGAGCGTTCGAAACTGCTTGGCAAGCGCAAGCGCGAGGCGCAAGCGATGCGGGATCGCTTCAACGGTTGTGACAATACGATCGAATTCGCCAAGGGCCTTATCGACGTGACGGTGCGCGACCTCGGCCGCACACTGGCGCCGGAGCTTCCCGCCGACTGGAAAGACCATATCGTGAAGCTGCAACCAGGCCAGGCGACACCGGTGCGCGAGACCGCCCGAGGCGTGGAGTTTATCGGCGTGTGCAGCGCGCGCGAAGTCTCCGACGATCACGTCGCCAAGCTGCTCTTCCAGAGCGAGCAGGCGGAAGACAAGCCGATGGAAAAGGTTTCCGAGGAGCTGACAGCGGAGCTGCGCGAGAAAGCGCGTATCGTCAAGCGCTAAGAGACTTTGGAAATGGATCAGGCCGAGGCGAAAATGGCGTTTTTCGAGCACTGGAGTGGAGCGTACGTCAAGATGCGCGAGCACCGGAGCGCAGGAAAACGCCATTTGCAGCCGGGCATCATCCAATCTCCAAAAGGTCTCTGAGCGCTACGACGTTGACATCCACCGAAGAAACCCTTCCCTCGCTTGCCGTCAGCATCGGCGAACCGGCCGGCATCGGCCCCGAAATCCTGATCGCCGCATGGCAGTCGCGCACGCACCTTTCGCTGCCACCCTTTTACGTCCTCGGCGACCCCGTGCTGCTGGCGGCCCGGGCCGAAAGACTGGGTATCAGGTTGCCGATTGCCGAGATTTCCCAACAGGAAGCGGCGCGGCATTTTCCGGATGCACTTCCCGTCGTCCCGCTGGAAAACTGCCTTGAAGACACGCCCGGCCTGCCGTCGGCTGCCAATGCCGCCGGCACGATCGAGGCGATCCGGCGGGGTGTGGAAGACGCCATAGCCGGTCTTGCAGCCGGGCTGGTCACCTGCCCTATCGCCAAGAAGCCGCTTTATGATGCGGGATTCTCCTTCCCCGGCCATACGGAGTATCTCGGCGCACTGGCGGAAGAAGCAACCGGGCGCGAAGCCTATCCCGTGATGATGCTGGCCGGCCCGGATCTACGGACGGTTCCGGTGACTGTGCACCAGGCGCTGGCCGACGTTCCGGCGGCGCTGAACACGGAGCTGATCGTAAAGGTCGGCGCGATCCTCGCGCGCGACCTCGAAATTCGTTTCGGCATCGCCAGACCGCGCATCGCTGTCGCCGGGTTCAACCCGCATGCCGGCGAGAGCGGCGCAATGGGCCGCGAGGACATCGTCGTCATCGCCCCGGCGATCGCCGCCCTGCGCAACCAGGGCATCGATGCCTTCGGCCCCCTGCCCGCCGACACCATGTTCCACAAGGCCGCACGCGCCAATTACGATGCGGCTCTGTGCATGTATCACGACCAGGCGCTGATCCCGGTGAAGACGCTTAGCTTCGACGATACGGTCAATGTAACGCTGGGCCTGCCCTTCATCCGCACATCACCCGACCATGGTACCGCCTTCGACATTGCCGGCAAGGGCATCGCCCGCCCCGACAGCCTGGTTGCGGCCATCAGGCTCGCCCATGCGCTGGCGCTGAGGGCCGGCACATCATGAGCCTGGACGGGCTCCCGCCCCTGCGCGACGTGATCCAGCGCTATGGTCTTTCAGCCAAAAAATCGCTGGGGCAGAACTTCCTGCTCGACCTCAATCTTACCGGCAAGGTGGCGCGCACGGCGGGCCGGCTCGACGGCGTGACGGTCATCGAGGTCGGACCGGGACCCGGCGGCCTGACCCGGGCTCTCCTTGCCGAGGGCGCCGCGAAGGTCGTCGCCGTCGAGCGGGATGAACGCTGCCTGGCGGCGCTGGCGGAGATAGCGGATTACTATCCAGGACGGCTGGAGATCGTCGCCGGCGACGCCATGGAAGCAGATTTCGCACAGCTGGCGGGGAAAAGCGCCGCCGTCAAGATCGTCGCCAACCTGCCTTACAATATCGGTACGGAACTGCTCGTCCGCTGGCTGACCGTGAAGGACTGGCCGCCCTACTACCAGTCGATGACGCTGATGTTCCAGCGCGAGGTGGCCGAGAGGATCGTGGCGCGGCCCGGCGAAGGGCACTATGGCCGATTGGGCGTGCTGGCCGGTTGGCGCACGGAAGCGCGGATTGCCTTCGACGTGCCGCCACAGGCTTTCACGCCGCCGCCCAAGATCGTCTCGTCCGTCGTTCACATCGAGCCGCGCCGGGAGCCGGTTGCGGTCGAGGTGAAAAAGCTTGCGCGCGTCACCGAGGCCGCTTTCGGCCAGCGCCGCAAGATGTTGCGCCAGAGCCTCAAGAGCCTCGGCGGAGAGGTATTGCTGGAAAGCGTGGGCATCGACCCGACACGGCGGGCTGAAACGCTGTCCGTGGAAGAATTCGCCGCGCTGGCCAACGCAATCTGAGTCAGGCCGGTTTTTCTTCCAGGAGTTCGGCAACGAAATCGAAAAGGCCCGGCCTGCGGTCGCGGCGAAGGCGTTCTGCCTGGACGATGGCGCGCACCGATTCATAGGCGCGATCGAGATCCTCGTTGACGACCACATAATCGTAGTCGCGCCACTTCTCGATCTCGAAGCGAGCGTTTTGCAGCCGGGTCTGGATGGTCTCGGCCGTATCTTCCGCCCGCCGCGTCAGCCGCGACAAGAGTTCCTTCATGCTGGGCGGCAGGATGAAGATCGAGACGATGTCGCCGCGCATCTTCTCGCGCAACTGCTCGGCGCCCTGCCAATCGATGTCGAACAGCATGTCCCGCCCCTCGGCAATCGCTTCCTCGACCGGCCGGCGCGGCGTCCCGTAATGGTTGCCGTGGACCTCGGCCCATTCGAGGAGATCGTCATTATCGCGTAGCAGCTCGAATTCCCGCTGGGTCTTGAAATGGTAGTGCACGCCCTGGATTTCACTCGCCCGGCGCGGCCGTGTCGTGACGCTGACGGAGATTTCGAAACCATGATCGTTTTCCAGCAGGCTGCGGGCAATGGTGGACTTGCCGGCGCCGGAGGGCGACGACAGCACCAGCATGACGCCACGGCGGCGAATGTCGGCGGATGAAGGGGTCCCGTCCATGAGCTACTCCAGGTTCTGAACCTGCTCGCGGAACTGGTCCACGACGGCCTTGAGCTCCAGGCCGATCGCGGTGACCGTGGCGGCATTGGACTTGGAGCATAACGTATTCGATTCGCGATTGAATTCCTGCGCCAGGAAGTCGAGCTTGCGGCCGATCGGACCGCCCTTCTTCATCAGCGCGCGGGCAGTGGCGACGTGGGTCTTCAGCCGGTCGATCTCCTCGCGGATGTCAGCCTTGGTCGCCAGATAGGCAGCCTCCTGCAGCAGGCGACCTTCATCAAGCGGCGGTGCGGCGTCCAGCAGAATCCGCACCTGATCCTGGAGCCGGGCGCGGATATTGGCGGGCTCACGCGAGGCATCGGCCTCGGCGCTATAGGTCAGCGACTCGATGGTCATGAGTTGGCCGGCCAGCAGGGCGCCCAATGACGCGCCCTCGTCTATGCGCGCCAGCTCCAGTTCGCCCAGCGCGTCGTCGAGCGCGGCCAGAGCGAGCGCGTCCATATGGTCCCGCACCGCCTCATCGGCGCTCGTGTCCGGCACATCCATCACGCCACGTAGGGCAAGCAGGCCGTCCGCTCTGGCCGGCGCGGCGCCGTACTGCTCCTCCAGGCGCTTGGCCAGCCCGGCAAGCTCGATCAGGAAATCCTCGTCGATGACAGGACGCCGGAGCACCGCACCGCGCGTGATCGTCAGGTTCGCCTGGATATTGCCGCGCGTGAAGCGCTTCTGGATCAGGGCCTTCGCCGGCTGTTCGAGCCGTTCGAACCCCGGGGGAAGACGCAGACGCGCCTCCAGCCCCCGGCCGTTGACCGAGCGCAACTCCCAGGACACCGAGGCCTGCTCGTCCTCGCGCGCCGCGCGGGCAAAGCCCGTCATACTTTGCAGCGTCATCGTCTCCCCCGGCCCTTCTTTTTGATTTCCGTGGCTATTCAGTTACCACCCGGCGCTTCCGTCTCGGTTGCGTCCTCTGGCGCCTCGCCCGCCTGGCTCCTCCGCTCGCGCTCGATCTTGCGCCAGCGGGCTACATTCTCGTTGTGCTCCTGCAAGGTCGTGGCGAAGACATGGCCGCCTGTGCCGTCCGCCACGAAGTAAAGATCGTCCGTGCGCGATGGATTGGCGACGGCCTCAAGGGCAGCACGTCCCGGATTTGCGATAGGCGTGGGCGGCAGGCCGTCGATCTGATAGGTATTGTAGGGCGTTACCTTGTCGATGTCGGAGCGGTAGATCGGCCGGTCGGAGGGCTTGCCGGCACCGCCGAAGAGCCCGTAGATGATGGTTGGGTCCGACTGCAGGCGCATGCCCCTTTCCAGCCGGTTGAGGAACACTGCGGCCACGCGCGAACGCTCGTCGGCACGCCCGGTTTCCTTCTCGACTATCGAGGCCAGCGTGACGAACTCTTCCTTCGTCTCGATGGGCAGACCGTCGGCGCGGCGCTCCCAGATCGCATCCACCATTTCTTGCTGGTCGGCCATCAGCTTTTCCACGACCGCCGCCCGCTCAAGGCCGCGGGTAAAGCGCAGCGTGTCGGCGGCAAGGCTGCCTTCGGGCGGAAGCTCCTCGGGCAGTTCACCCGAGAGCTCCTCCGTTGCGGCAATGCGATCGAAAACCTGCCTGACGGTCAACCCTTCCGGAATGGTCAGCGAATAGAGAACGGACTTGCCGCTTTCCATCAGCTCCATGATTTCCTTCATGGAGGCACCCGCCTTGATCTCGTATTCGCCGGCTTTGAGCTTGCTGTCGGCACCATGGGCCCGCAGGCCGAGCAGGAAGATGCGCTGGTCGCTGATCAACCCTTCGCGCTCCAGCGCATCGGCAATGTCGCGCACGCTCATATTGGGGCGAACGAGGATGGTCTCCGCCGACTGTGAGGGACCTGGCCCGTCGAATTCGCGCTTGCCGAGATAGAAGACGATGCCCGCCGCGATCACCAGAAACACGATGGAGGAAAAGACGAAATTCAAGAAGACCACGAACTGGTTGCGCGACTGGCGCGAACGCTTTGGCGGCGGTGTACCGGCTTCGGGACGCAGTGCTTCGCGCGCGGATTTGGCAACCACGGCCCTGGGCGGCTTGTCCGGTTGCCGGCCGAAACCGCTGCCTTCTTGTGAATTACCCGTCATCGTGCTCTTGCTCGTTCGTTCCGATCTTCGCGCGGAATCACCTAATGGATGCAGCACAATAGCGTCAATTTTCCGGCGGCAAAGCCAAT
Source organism: Nitratireductor luteus (assembly GCF_026162365.1). GTDB lineage: Bacteria > Pseudomonadota > Alphaproteobacteria > Rhizobiales > Rhizobiaceae > Chelativorans > Chelativorans luteus. Next base: position 124,374 of record NZ_JAOANW010000001.1, read on the forward strand.
CCGCGCGGCACTCTACAGGCCTTTATCAAACCGGATGAAAAGTGGCGCCCCGGTGGCTGCGCTTCAAGCGTCGTAACGGCGGAAGACAAGCGACGCGTTGGTGCCGCCGAAGCCGAAGGAATTCGAAAGCGCTACATCGATCTGACGTTTACGCGGCGCGTTGGGCACGAGATCGATAGGAGTTTCGGCCTGCGGATTGTCGAGGTTGATCGTCGGCGGCGCGATATTGTCGCGAATGGCGAGGATCGAGAAGATCGCCTCGGCGGCTCCAGCGGCTCCCAGCAGATGACCAATCGACGATTTCGTCGACGACATGGAGGTCTTGCTGGCCGCATTACCCAAAAGCCGTTCCACGGCCTTGAGCTCAATCGTGTCGGCCATGGTGGAGGTGCCATGGGCATTGATATAATCGATATCCGCGGGTTCCAGTCCGGCCCGCTTTATCGCTGCCTTCATGCAGCGAAAGGCGCCGTCGCCGTCTTCCGCCGGAGCGGTGATGTGATAGGCATCGCCGGTCAGGCCGTAGCCGACAACCTCGGCATATATCTTGGCGCCGCGCGCCTTGGCGTGATCGAGCTCTTCGAGCACGACGACGCCCGCCCCCTCGCCCATGACGAAACCGTCGCGGTCACGATCGTAGGGCCGCGAAGCCCTTTCCGGCGTATCGTTATAGCTTGTGGAGAGCGCCTTGCAGGCCGAGAAACCGGCAATGGAAAGACGCGTGACAGGCGCTTCCGCGCCGCCGGCCAGCATGACATCGGCATCGCCCAGCATTATGAGGCGTGCGGCATCACCAATGGCGTGCGCGCCGGTCGAACAGGCGGTCACCACCGCATGGTTCGGCCCCTTCAATCCGTGGCGAATCGACACCTGGCCCGAAACCAGGTTGATGATATTGCCGGGAATGAAGAACGGGCTGATACGGCGCGGGCCGCGTTCATGGAGGATAAGCGCGTTCTCGGCGATACCCTCGATGCCGCCGATGCCCGAGCCGATCAATACGCCGGTGGCGTATTTCTCGTCCTCGGTCTTCGGCTCCCAGCCCGAATCGGCAAGAGCCTGGTCCGCAGCGGCAATCCCGTAGGTGATGAAATCGCCAATCTTGCGCTGCTCGCGCGGCTCCAGGAAGTCATCCGCGTTGAACGCGCCATCACCCTCCCGCAGGATGATGTTGGCGATCTTGCACGGCAGGTCATCGACCTCGAACTGATCGATGCGCCTGGCCGCGCTACGGCCGCTCAACAATTGCTCCCAGCCGTGTTCGACCCCAAGGCCGAATGGTGAAAGCAATCCCATACCGGTGACGACGACACGTCTCATATCACGGATGATCTCGCCTGTGATTGGCTTTCAGCACGAAGCTCGAACTCAGGCGGTTGCCTTGTCGATGTACTTCACGGCGTCGCCCACGGTGAGAATTGTCTCGGCCGCGTCGTCCGGAATTTCAACGCCAAACTCTTCCTCGAACGCCATTACCAGCTCGACGGTGTCGAGGCTGTCTGCGCCAAGATCGTCGATGAAGCTGGCGCCTTCGGAGACCTTTTCGGCATCGACACCCAGGTGTTCGACAACGATTTTCTTGACGCGTTCTGCAGTATCGCTCATTTGAGAACCCTCGACTCTATGAATTTCCGGTCTTCGTTAGCGGCACGCTTGCCGCTAATCAAGCTGAAAAGATGACCGTGTGAACGGCTTTCGCTCCAGCCGGTGGTTGAACTTTTGCTGTGGGGCGGTTCCGTCGGGTGCGAAAACACCACAACCGCCGCAGCTCGGGATGCGCGCATATCACGAAAGGCGCGACTTCGCCAAGCCGGCGCGCCTTGCCGTGCGCCGGCGCCTTCTAGATCATTGCCATGCCGCCGTTCACATGGATCGTCTGGCCCGTTACATAGGCCGCTTCGTTAGAAGCCAGATAGGCAACGGCCGAGGCAACCTCGTCGCCCACCCCCATCCGCTTCATGGGGATAACGCTCATGATGGCGTCGCGCTGCTTTTCGTTCAGCTTGTCCGTCATTGCCGATTCGATGAAGCCGGGCGCGACTGCATTGACGGTTATGTTGCGGGTGGCGATTTCCTGGGCGAGCGACTTCGAGAAGCCGATAAGGCCGGCCTTGGAGGCGCAATAGTTGGCCTGTCCGGGGTTACCGGTGAAACCGACGACGGAGGAAATGTTGATGATGCGGCCGAAGCGGCGGCGCATCATGGGATGGGTCAACTCGCGCGTCAGACGGAATACGGCCGTGAGATTGACCTCGAGCACGGCGTCCCAATCCTCGTCGCTCATGCGTACGAAAAGGCCGTCCTTGGTGATGCCGGCATTGTTGACGAGTATCTCGACCCCTTCGAGTTCCGATTCGGCCTTTGCCGCCAACTCCTTGACATCATTGCGGTCCGACAGGTTGGCCGGAAAGATTTTCACGCGGTCGCCCAGATCGGACGCCAGCGTTTCCAGCTTTTCCACACGAGTGCCATGAAGGCCGACTGTGGCGCCCTGGGCATGGAGCGCGCGGGCAACCGCCTCGCCGATACCGCCCGATGCGCCGGTGACGAGCGCCTTGCGCCCGGTAAGATCAAACATCGCTGGATCCCTTATGCGTCTTAAGAAAAATGCCGCTCAGCCGAGCGCCTTCATTACGGTCTCGATGTCGGCCGGCGTGTTAACGGCCACGGTGTTCAGGTTGCGGTCGATACGCCGTGCCAAGCCCGATAATACCTTGCCCGCACCGATCTCGTAGAGCGTCTCGACGCCGTTACCGCTAAACCATTCGACCGTTTCGCGCCAGCGCACACGGCCTGTTACCTGCTCCACCAGGCGCTCGGCGATTTCTTCGGGGTCGGTCAATGGGGTCACGGAGACGTTGGCGACGACCGCGACGGAAGCGGCATGTTTGTCCACATCGGCCAGCGCCTCGCGCATGGCATCGGCTGCCGGCTGCATGAGCGCGGAATGGAAAGGCGCCGAAACCGGCAGCATGATCGCCCGCTTGGCACCCTTGTCGGTGGCGAGCCTTGCCGCCTGCTCGACAGCGGGTTTCGCACCGGAAATGACGAGCTGCCCGCCACCATTGTCATTGGCGATCTGGCACACGGTGCCACGGCCGGCGGCCTCGCAAATCTCTTCGACATCGTCTGCTTCCAATCCGATGATCGCCGCCATCGCACCTTCGCCGACGGGAACCGCTGCCTGCATGGCATTGCCGCGAATGCGCAGCAGGCGCGCCGTATCGGCAAGCGTGAATGCCCCGGCCGCGCAAAGGGCGGAATATTCGCCCAGCGAATGGCCGGCTAGATAGGACACCTTGTCCTTCAGCGAAAGCCCGCCCTTTTCCATCACGCGGATGGCAGCCATCGAGACGGCCATCAACGCCGGCTGGGCGTTGGCGGTGAGGGTCAGTTCGTCCTCCGGGCCTTCCCACATGATCTTCGACAGTTTCTGCTCAAGCGCGTCGTCGATTTCCGCAAAGACGTCCCGCGCATCCGAAAAAGCTTCGGCCAGTTCGCGGCCCATGCCAACGGACTGGCTGCCCTGCCCCGGAAAAGTGAATGCGATGCTCATCGCGGCGGTTACTCCCCAATCTGTTTCTTGGCCATTCCGTGGCGTAACTGACCATGGTCGTCAAGCCTTTTGCCGCCGCGCATGCGCGGCCCTCCAGGAAGAAAACCGCCTTGAATTTTCCACAATCGCGGCGTGATGCTTCTGCGCTCCGCCCCGCCTGTGGTGGCGTTTCCGGACTGCATCCATGACTGAGAATCCAGTTTCGCCTACCGGTACGCCGGCCCTGCCCGACCGTCCCGCCTTAACCCTCATGCGCATCGTCGGCCTGGTATCGGTCACCCTTTTTGTCGCTACCGAAATCGTTGCCGCTACAGGCGCAGGTCTGTGGGCACTCACCGGGCTTCTCGGCCTTGGCGAGGTGGGTACGCTCGTGGTCGGTGCCGTTCTGGGACTGCCGGCCCTGTATGCCGTCTACATTTGCGCCCGCCTGGCATTCAAGGCGGAGATGGATCCGGCCAACGACTGATCTTCGGCACCGATGTGTCAGGAGGTGTCAGCCACGCCGCGCGCCGCTATGGCACGGTGCGGCCATATGACCTATATGAGGCCGGCTTCGCCTTCCGGCCTCGCGGGTCATTGCATTTTTCCCGCGTGCGCCCAATCGTTTCTCACATTCGCACGGGCTCCATGCAGAACGCGATTTCCATCTCAAGACTTTCGAAAGAATATGACACAGGGTTCAAGGCCCTCAAGGGAATCGACCTTGACATCCGCCGTGGCGAAATCCTCGCCCTGCTCGGCCCCAACGGCGCGGGCAAGACAACGCTCATTTCCATTATCTGCGGCATCGTCAACCCGACCTCGGGCACGGTCACGGTCGAAGGCCACGACATCATCAAGGACTTTCGTGCCGCGCGCGAGTTGATCGGTCTCGTGCCGCAGGAACTGCACACAGACGCATTCGAATCGGTATGGGCGACGGTCAGCTACAGCCGGGGCCTGTTCGGCAAGAAGCCTGACCCGGCGCTGGTCGAGAAGGTGCTGAAGGACCTTTCGCTCTACGACAAGAAGGACAGTCAGATCCTCGCGCTGTCGGGCGGGATGAAAAGGCGCGTGATGATCGCCAAGGCACTGGCGCACGAACCCAAGATCCTGTTCCTCGACGAGCCGACCGCCGGCGTCGATGTCGAACTGCGCAAGGATATGTGGCAGTTGGTCCGCGGACTGCGCGAAAACGGCGTCACGATCATCCTGACCACCCACTATATCGAGGAGGCCGAGGAGATCGCCGACCGGGTCGGCGTCATCAACAAGGGTGAACTCCTCCTGGTCGACGACAAGAACGAGTTGATGCGCAAGCTTGGCAAGAAGGAGCTGACGCTCGACCTCAACGAGGCGCTCGACGGATTGCCCGACACGTTGGCGCGCTATGAGCTCGGTATCGAGGATGGCGGTCAACGGCTCGTTTACCGCTACGACACGCAGGCCGAGCGTACGGGTATCGGCTCTCTTCTGGCCGACCTCAACCGCGCCGGCGTCACGGTCAAGGATATCAATACGGAGCAAAGCTCGCTCGAGGAAATCTTCGTGCGGCTGGTGGAGGAATCCCGGTGAATTTCGAAGCTGTCAAAGCCATCTATTTCTTCGAGATGGCGCGCATGAAGCGCACCATCCTGCAAAGCGTCGTCTCCCCGGTGCTTTCCACATCGCTCTATTTCATCGTGTTCGGGGCGGCCATCGGCTCGCGCATCGAGGAGATTGATGGCGTCCAGTACGGCGCCTTCATCGTTCCCGGCCTGATGATGCTGACGCTGCTGCAGAATTCCATCTCCAATGCGTCCTTCGGCATTTACTTCCCGAAATTTACGGGAACGATCTACGAGGTGTTGTCGGCGCCGCTGTCGTTTCTCGAGATCGTGCTGGGCTATGTGGGAGCCGCGGCGACCAAATCGCTCATTCTCGGGCTCATCATCCTGGCCACCGCGCATCTGTTCGTCCCGATCGAGATCAGGCACCCCTTCTGGATGGTCTTCTTCCTCGTTCTGACCGCCGTGACCTTCAGCCTGTTCGGCTTCATTATCGGCATATGGGCCGACAATTTCGAGAAGCTGCAGCTCATTCCCCTGCTGGTGGTCACGCCGCTGGTCTTCCTCGGCGGCTCCTTCTATTCGATCGAGATGCTGCCCGAGTTCTGGCAGAAGGTGACGCTGGCCAACCCGGTGCTCTATCTCATCAGCGGGTTCCGCTGGAGCTTCTACGAGACGGCGGATGTGAGCGTGAGCGTCAGCATCGCCATGATCGCTTTCTTCCTTGCGCTGTGCCTTGGTCTTGTGTGGTGGATATTCAAGACGGGATATCGGCTGAAGGCTTGATCGCGGCCGCCCGCCCAGGACGAACTTGGTCGGCGTGCTTTCATTCCGTTTCCGGCGCCCCGCATGCTTGCATCCGCGCCAAAACGCTGTATAAGCCGCCAGTCTGCCGGTCCCGGCTGGGGGCTGAACGGAGGGCCGTACGTGAAAGCGCACGTTGTGAAGACCAGTTCTTCCGCCTCCCGTGTCTCCGCTCTCGACCGTCTATGCGCCTTTCTTCGCCCGTAACGGGAAAGATTGGTCGCTGAGGCTTTTGCCGCCGGGGCCCGGACAGACGGAAACTGAAGAAAGGCAAGACAATGGCTCTTTACGAACATGTGTTCCTTGCCCGGCAGGACCTCTCGCAGCAGCAGGTCGAAGCGCTCGTTGACCAGTACAAGGGCGTTATCGAAAATGCGGGCGGCAGCGTGGGCCGGGTGGAAAACTGGGGTGTTAAATCCCTCGCCTACCGGATCAACAAGAACCGCAAGGCATACTTCACGCTGATGGACATCGACGGGCCGGCAGACGCCGTCAAGGAGATGGAACGTCAGATGGGCATTTCCGAGGACGTGCTGCGCTTCATGACGGTGCGCGTGGATGCCCACGAGGAAGGCCCGTCGGCAATGATGCAGCGCCGCGACGACCGCGGCCCGCGCCGTGACGACCGTGGCGGTCCGCGTGGCGATGATCGTGGCCCGCGCGGTGACCGCGATGATCGTGGCCCGCGCCGTGACCGTGACGACCGCGGCCCGCGCCGCGACCGCGACAGCAATGAGGGAGCAGCCCAGTAATGGTCGACATCAATCAAATCCCGACCCGGCGTCCTTTCCATCGCCGCCGCAAGACCTGCCCGTTCTCCGGTGCCAACGCGCCGAAGATCGATTACAAGGACGTGAAGCTGCTTCAGCGCTACATTTCCGAACGCGGCAAGATCGTGCCCTCGCGCATCACTGCCGTCAGCCAGAAGAAGCAGCGCGAACTCGCCAAGGCGATCAAGCGCGCTCGTTTCCTCGGCCTTCTGCCCTACGTGGTGAAGTAAGAACAAGACCGGGCGTGCCTCTGTGGTGCGCCCGGCTCCTTTCCGCGGCGGGCGTGGAGAGGAAGTGTGAAAACCCGAGTTGGGACGCGGCGACCCGCCCTTCCCTAACTGCCAATCGGCAGGACAGCGAACCCAAGCCAGCTACACCGTGCGGCTTTCCGTTTCCTGACCCTGCCAGAGCATTTTGCAGTCAAGTGGAACGCTTGACGTCCGCACAACTGCGAAAACAAGTAGATGGACCGCGGCGACAGCCGCTTACAAGGACGGAAACGATGCAGATCATTCTCCTGGAACGTGTTGCACGGCTTGGCCAGATGGGCGATGTCGTGAAGGTGAAGGACGGTTTCGCGCGCAACTTCCTGCTGCCGCAGGGCAAGGCGCTGCGCGCCAACGAAGCCAACCGGAAGAAGTTCGAGAACCAGCGCAGCGACCTTGAGGCGCGCAATCTCGAGCGCAAGAAGGAAGCCGAGCAGGTCGCCGAGAAGCTCGACGGCAAGACCTTTACCGTCATCCGCTCGGCCGCTGAAACCGGTCAGCTCTACGGTTCTGTCTCCACCCGCGATATCGTCGATGCGCTGGATGCGGACGGCTTCAAGATCGGCCGCAACCAGGTCGAGCTCAACCAGCCGATCAAGACCATCGGCCTGACCAATGTGGCGATCGCGCTGCATCCGGAAGTCGAGGTCACGGTGACGATGAACGTCGCCCGCTCCTCCGACGAGGCCGAACGCCAGCTTCGCGGCGAGACGCTGGATTCGGCCGAAGCGATCTATGGCGAGGACATCAACGAAAGCTCCCGCCCCGAGGCCTTCTTCGATCCGGAGGCCGAGTTCGACGAGGCCGAGGGTGAGCAGGCCGGCGAAGAGAGCGAAGGCGGCGAGGACGAAGACAAAGCCTGACCGGCTGATACGGGCGATCAGCGAAACGCCGTTCAGAATGCTGCAGGCCGGGCAAGTCGCCCGGCCTGTTTCTTTTTCTCTGCCGCTTGCGACAGGCGTGTCAATAATTCTTGCCCCCCGTTCAGCCGAATTGATTTTCATGTTCTATAAGTTGGAACGCTTGGAAACCCGGCAACTTCGCGGCACCAATGTGTCAGGAGATGCGCTGCGCGCCCTGGCAACTTCGCGCCCAAGTCTTTTCAACGGACATTGATTTGCTACATATTGAGCCACCCAACGTTGTCGGGGGCCAGTGATGAATCGATTGCTTGCGAATTTTGCCGGGCGTCTCATCAGAACCGGGTCGATGAAGATCACGGATGCCGATGGGGCGGTGCACGAATATGGCGACGGGACGGGAGCGCCGGTGCACCTCGTCATCCATTCACGCCGCAGCGAACGGGCAATCGCGCTCGATCCCATGCTGGCAGTTCCGGAATGCTACATGGAGGGCGAACTGGACATCGTCGAAGGCGATGTGCTGGGGCTGCTCCAGATCGCCTACCAGAACATGGACCGCAACGGCGCCGAGGCGATGATGATGCGGCTTGGCCAGGCGGCGCGGTTTCTGGTCCGCAGGTTCCATCAGTTCAATCCGGCCGGCCGTTCCAGGCGCAATGTCCAGCGCCACTACGATTTGTCGGGCGCGCTTTACCGGCTCTTCCTCGATGAGGATATGCAGTATTCCTGCGCCTATTTCGAAAATCCCGACATGAGCATCGATGAGGCGCAGCTGGCGAAGAAGCGCCATATCGCCGCCAAACTCGCACTGGAACCCGGCCAGAAGGTGCTGGACATCGGCTCGGGATGGGGCGGGCTCGGTCTTTATCTGGCCGAAAAGTTCGATGCCGAGGTGCTGGGCGTCACGCTGTCGGACGAACAGCACTCGGTCGCTGACCAACGGACGAAGGCGGCCAAGCTGTCGGGCAAGGCGCGTTTCGAGATCGCCGACTACCGGTCGCTGACGGGCCCGTTCGACCGTATCGTCTCGGTCGGCATGTTCGAGCATGTGGGCATCAACCATTACCGGACGTTCTTCGACAAATGCGCCAAGCTGCTGCGCGATGACGGCGTGATGCTGCTGCACACGATTGGCCGCACCTCCGGCCCGTCGATCACAAACCCTTTCATCCGCAAGTACATTTTCCCCGGCGGCTATATCCCCTCGCTCTCGGAGGTCACGCCGGCAATCGAGAAATCGGGTCTCATCGTCACCGATGTCGAAATCCTGCGGCTCCATTATGCTGAGACGCTGCGGCATTGGCGCGAACGCTTCATGGCCAATCGCGAAAAGGCGGTCGAAATCTATGACGAGCGCTTCGCCCGCATGTGGGAGTTCTACCTGGCAGGCTCCGAAGCGTCCTTCCGCTGGCAGGATATGGTGGTGTTCCAGATACAGCTTGCCAAGAAGCGGGAAACGCTACCGCTCACACGTGATTATATCGGCGAGACGGAGAAGCGGCTGGCAGGGGCGCACAAGGGCAAGCACTACAAACACGCGGCCGAATAGGAATACAATCTGAAAAGCGGACTGATTCGCTGTCAAGCGAAAGCGGTGGCGGTATGGTTTTGTGTGCGCGCACTCGATAACCGGTGTGGATATCGGTGATTGTTTGTGTTTCGCACGACAGCGGTTCGCACAAACGGTAGGACTATCCGTTGGGGGTGCCGGGATATCAAGTCATCAGTTGATCCGGGCGCGAGAGATTGAACAGGATCCGGAATGGCTGACGCAGTCCGCAAGCTGGAAACGGCCGAATCGACGCTTTATCGTGAAGCACCGAACAATATCGAGGCCGAGCAGGCCCTGCTTGGCGCTATCCTCGTCAACAACGACGCCTTCTACCGGGTTTCCGACTTCCTGAAGCCACAGCACTTCTACGAGCCGCTGCACCGCAAGATATTCGAGGTCTCCAGCGAGTTGGTCCGGATGGGCAAGATGGCCAATCCGGTTACCATCAAGACCTTCCTGCCGGCCAACGACAAGGTCGGCGAGATGACCGTCGCGCAGTATCTGGCGCGGCTGGCGGCGGAGGCCGTCACGGTCATCAACGCGTCGGACTATGGCCGCGCCATCTATGACTTGGCGATACGCCGGGCGCTCATCGCGGTCGGCGAGGACATGGTCAACGTCGCCTATGATGCCCCCGTCGACATGGCTCCGCAGAACCAGATCGAGGATGCCGAGCGGCGCCTTTTCGAGCTCGCGGAGACGGGCCGTTACGATGGCGGGTTCGAGAGCTTCGGCGACGCCACCAAGACCGCCATCGACATGGCCAACGCCGCCTTCATGCGCGATGGCCATCTGTCGGGCATCGCCACGGGCCTGCGCGACCTCGACCACCGCATGGGCGGCCTGCAGCCTTCCGATCTCATCATCCTTGCCGGCCGTCCCGGCATGGGCAAGACGTCGCTCGCCACCAACATCGCCTTCAACATCGCCAACGCCTACGAGCCGGCGCAGCAGGCGGACGGCTCCTTCACCGCCGCCAATGGCGGCGTGGTCGGCTTCTTCTCGCTGGAAATGTCGGCGGAACAGCTTGCCACGCGCATCATCTCCGAACAGACGGAGATCCCTTCGTCCAAGATCCGGCGCGGCGACATCACCGAGACGGATTTCGAGAAGCTGGTGGGCTGCGCGCAGATGATGCAGAAGATCCCGCTCTTCATCGATCCGACCGGTGGCATCTCCATCGCGCAGCTCGCGGCCAGGGCCCGGCGGCTCAAGCGCCAGCGCGGGCTCGATGTCATCGTCATCGACTACGTACAGCTCATGCAGGGCTCGTCGGCCAAATCGCAACAGAACCGCGTGCAGGAGATCACCGAGATCACCACCGGGCTGAAGGCGCTGGCCAAGGAACTCTCCACCCCGATCATCGCGCTGTCGCAGCTTTCGCGACAGGTGGAAAGCCGCGACGACAAGCGTCCGCAGCTCTCCGACCTGCGCGAATCCGGCTCCATCGAGCAGGACGCTGACGTGGTACTGTTCGTCTACCGCGAGGAATATTATCTTAAGAACAAGGAACCCAAGCCGGGAACGGACGAGTATATCAAGTGGGAGGCGGAGATGAACGAGATGCGTGGCAAGGCCGAAGTCATCATCGCCAAGCAGCGCCACGGCCCCACCGGCATGGTCAGTCTCGGCTTCCAGGGCGAGTTCACGCGCTTTTCCGATCTGGCGGAGGAAAGCCACCTGCCGGAGCGGTTCGAATAGAAGTGGCTGGCGGCTACACCATCAAAGGCACGGGCCCGGATGCATATCTGGCGGGCGGGCGGCTGACCATCGACCTCGACGCGCTGGTTGCCAATTACCGCGATCTAGCCGCGCGCTCAGCCCCTGCCGAGGCTGCCGCCGTGGTAAAGGCGGATGGGTACGGGCTCGGCATCGCGCCTGTCGCCAGGGCTCTGGCAGGCGCGGGCTGCCGGCGTTTCTTCGTTGCCTTGCCGCATGAAGGCATAGCGCTAAGGCAGGCCTTGCCAGATGCCGAAATCTTCGTGCTGAACGGGCTGTTCGGCCAGGAAGCCGCCGCCGCCTATCGCGGCCACCGCCTGATACCGGTCGTCAATTCGCAGAGCGATCTTGCCGTGTGGGAAGCCTATGGGTGGGACGGAGAAAGCCCCCGCCCCTGCGCCCTGCATATTGAAACCGGCATGAACCGTCTTGGTCTTACCTTCGAGCGCGCGCGGGCTCTGGCCGCGGAAAATGCGCTGACGCAGGCCCTCACGCCGATACTGGTCATGAGCCATCTTGCCTGTGCGGACGAGCCCGGTCATCCGGTGAACCGCCGGCAACTGGAGTCTTTTCAAGCGGTTAAGGCGCTTTTTCCAGAAACAGAATCAAGTCTGTGCAATTCGGCCGGCATCTTCCTTGGCGGCGATTACCTGTGCGATATTACCCGGCCAGGCATTGCGCTCTATGGCGGCAGCGCGGTCGGCGGCATCGCCAATCCCATGCGCCCCGTGGTTCTGGCCGAAGCCCGCATTGCCCAGGTGCGCAGGGCGCGGGCTGGCGAGAGCGTCAGCTACGCAGCGACGCCGCTTGCCCGCGACACCATCATCGCCGTCGCCTCCACGGGCTATGCCGACGGCTACCACCGTTCCGCGTCCGGCGCCGCCGTTCCCCTGCGCGCCACCCACGCGGGTGCCAGCGGCTTCATCCACGGATACGAGGTTCCGGTGCTCGGCCGGGTGACGATGGATCTCACCATGTTCGACGTGACGGCGCTCGGCGAGGACGCGGTGGCCGTGGGCGACCATGTCGAGCTGTTCGGGCCGAACATGCCCATCGACCGGGTAGCCGAGGCGGCGGGCACAATCGCCTATGAGCTGCTGACCACGCTCGGACGGCGCTATCACAGGGAATATGTGGGAGGCGAGGCATGAGCCACTCACCTGACCACGGCGTCGGTCACAGGATCATCTCCTGATGGCCAAGTCCCGCTCCCAGTTCATCTGCCAGAACTGCGGCACCGTGCATGCGCGCTGGGCGGGCAAGTGCGATGGCTGCGGCGAATGGAACACGCTAATCGAGGAAGGCACGGCGGGCGGCATCGGCGCGGGACCGCAATCCCTGCGCAAGGCGCGCACCGGCCGGGCCGTGGCGCTGACGACGCTCGATGGCGAGATTGAGGATGCACCACGTATCGTGACCGGCATCGGCGAGTTGGACCGCGCCACGGGCGGCGGCTTCGTGCGCGGTTCGGCGCTGCTGGTCGGCGGCGATCCGGGCATCGGCAAATCGACGCTGCTCACCCAGGCGGCCGCGGCCCTTGCCGGCCAGGGCCACCGCATCGTCTATGTGTCGGGCGAGGAGGCGGTGGCGCAGATCAGGCTCAGGGCGCAGCGGCTGGGCGTCGCGCGGACGCCGGTCGAGCTTGCCGCCGAAACCAATGTCGAGGACATCCTGGCCACCATCGCGGATGGCAGGCGTCCGGACCTCGTCATCCTCGATTCCATCCAGACGCTGTGGACCGACCTCGCCGATTCGGCCCCCGGCACAGTCACGCAGGTACGCGCCGCCGCGCAGGCCATGATCCGCTACGCCAAATCGACCGGGGCGGCGATCGTGCTCGTCGGCCATGTCACCAAGGAAGGCCAGATCGCCGGACCGCGTGTCGTCGAGCACATGGTCGATGCCGTGCTCTATTTCGAAGGCGAAGGCGGCCATCACTACCGCATCCTGCGTACCGTGAAGAACCGTTTTGGCCCGACCGATGAAATCGGGGTCTTCGAGATGGGCGACAAGGGCCTGCGCGAAGTCGCCAACCCGTCGGAGCTCTTTCTGGGAGAACGCAGCACCAAGGCGCCTGGCGCCGCCGTCTTCGCCGGAATGGAAGGCACGAGGCCGGTGCTGGTGGAGATACAGGCTCTTGTCGCCCCCTCGCCGCTCGGCACGCCCCGGCGAGCCGTGGTGGGGTGGGATTCCTCGCGCCTTTCGATGGTGCTCGCCGTTCTGGAAGCCCATTGCGGGGTGCGGTTCGCGCAGAACGACGTCTATCTCAACGTTGCCGGCGGCTATCGGATCACCGAACCGGCGGCCGACCTTGCGGTGGCTGCGGCGCTCGTCTCCTCGCTTACCGGACTTGCTCTACCCGCAGATTGCGTCTATTTCGGCGAAATCAGCCTTTCGGGCGCCGTACGGCCTGTTGCCCACGCGACCAGCCGGCTCAAGGAAGCGGAGAAGCTGGGCTTTGCCCAGGCGGTCCTGCCTCCTGGTAACGAGGAGCCTGGCGGCGCGATTGCCGCACGCGGTTTCCGTCCGGAGGGGCTGGCGGATCTTGTCGCCCGGATTGCGGGCTCTCGCGCCGGCCAGACGGCCGGGGATGAAGAATGAATGTGCGGGGGCATCCTGCCTTGAATAGGAGTAGGGGTGACAATGCCAATCACGTTGCTTGACGGCATACTCGTCGGCTTCACGCTGGTATCGGCGATGCTTGCCATGGTGCGCGGCTTCTCGCGGGAAGTGCTGTCCATCGCCTCATGGGCCGCCGCCGCAATCGCGGCCTATTTCCTTTACCCCTTTGTGCTGCCCTATGTGACGCCCTATATAAACAACAGCATGCTGGCGCTGGGCATAGCGGCGGCAGCGGTGTTTTTCGTGGCGCTGATCATCGTAACGATCATAACCATGAAGATTGCCGACTTCATTGTCGATTCGCGGGTCGGCGCACTGGACCGCACCCTCGGTTTTCTCTACGGAGCGGCCAGGGGCGTGCTGGTGGTAGCCGTGGCGCTTTTGTTCCTGAACTGGCTGCTGGGTTCCAACCCGCCGGCCTGGGTCAGCGAGGCAAAGTCCCGCCCGCTCCTGGACAGCGTCGGCGCATGGCTGCAAGATTTGCTGCCGGATGACCCGGATGCGTCTATAATCGACCGCCTGTCGCCGAACACGGATGGCGAAACGGAAACGAGTAACTGACGGTCAAGGCCGCCAGGACACATTGCAATTTGCAGTCAGGTGGAACTTCCTGACGTCCGCATAAATGCGGAAAGGCAAAGAGATCGAGCGTTCTTGGTGCATCCGGGTGGATGCAGGGCGCTCTAGTGAAAAACGAGGCGGCCAGGAATGGCACAAGACTATGAATTGCCCTTCGCGGGCGAGGCCGATGATCATTTCCATGATGAATGCGGCGTGTTCGGCATTTTCGGCAGGCAAGACGCCGCTGCGATCACCACGCTCGGTCTGCACGCTCTCCAGCATCGCGGCCAGGAAGCGGCCGGCATCGTCTCCTTCGACGGCACGCAATTCCACGTCGAGCGCCATATCGGCCTGATCGGCGACACTTTCACCAAGCAATCGGTCATAGACAGGCTGCAGGGCAGTCGCGCCATCGGCCACACGCGTTACGCCACCACCGGCGACTCAGGACTGCGCAACGTGCAGCCCTTCTTCGCGGAGCTTGCCGATGGCGGCCTCGCCGTCGCCCATAACGGCAACATTACCAACGCCATGACCGTGCAGCGCCGGCTGCAGAAGGAAGGCTCGATCTTCTCGTCGACTTCCGACACCGAGACCATCATGCATCTGGTGGCGACCAGCAAGGGGCGTGACACCAATGCGCGCTTCATCGACGCGGTACGCCAACTCGAAGGCGCGTTCTCGCTTGTCGCGCTAACATCCAAGAAGATGATCGGCTGCCGCGATCCGCTCGGCATCCGTCCGCTGGTGCTGGGCGACCTCGACGGCGCCCATATCCTGGCATCGGAAAGCTGCGCGCTGGACATCATCGGCGCTACCTATGTGCGCGATATCAAGCCCGGCGAGATGGTGGTGGTGACGGATAGCGGCATTGAAAGCCATTTTCCGTTCGAACCGGCCAAGCAGCGTTTCTGCATCTTCGAATATGTCTATTTCGCCCGTCCGGATTCCTCGGTGGAGGGGCGCAACGTCTATGAGGTGCGCAAGCGCATCGGCGCGGAGCTGGCGCGCGAGAACCCGATGGAGGCCGACATCGTGGTGCCTGTGCCCGATTCCGGCACGCCGGCGGCCATCGGCTTCGCGCAGGAGGCGAACCTTCCTTTCGAACTCGGCATCATCCGCAACCACTATGTGGGCCGCACCTTCATTCAGCCCACCGACGCCATCCGCCATATGGGCGTGAAGCTGAAACACAACGCCAACCGCAAATCCATCGAAGGCAAGCGTGTGGTGCTGGTGGACGATTCCATCGTGCGCGGGACCACAAGCCAGAAGATCGTGCAGATGGTGCGCGACGCGGGCGCGAAGGAAGTGCATATGCGTATAGCTTCGCCGCCGACCCGTGCCTCCTGCTTTTACGGCGTCGATACGCCGTCGACGAACAAGCTGCTCGCCTCGCGCATGTCGATCGAGGAAATGGCAGAGTATATCCGCGTCGATTCGCTGGGCTTCCTGTCCATCGACGGGCTGTACCGGGCGGTCGGCGAGATGAACCGCGACAATGAGCAACCGCAATATTGCGACGCCTGCTTCACCACCGACTATCCCACGCGGCTCACCGACCATCACGGGGCGGACAATGTGCGCCAGCTCTCGCTTCTGGCGGCGGGTGGCCAGTGATGCCGCGGTTGGCATAAATCCACAATCTCAGGAAATTCGACATGACGGAGAAGCCCGACCTTTCCGGCCGTATTGCACTCGTCACCGGCGCTTCGCGCGGCATCGGCTACTTTATCGCCAAGGAACTGGCAGCGGCCGGGGCCCATGTGATAGCCGTCGCGCGGACGGTGGGCGGGCTCGAAGAGCTCGACGACGAGATCAAGGCGGCAGGCGGCGAGACAACACTGGTACCGCTCGACCTCAAGGATATGGCCGGCATCGACCGCATCGGCGGCGCCATTCACGAACGCTGGGGCAGGCTGGATATCATGGTCGCCAATGCCGGCGTTCTAGGCGTCATCTCGCCGATCGGCCATGTCGAGGCCAAGACCTTCGAAAAGGTCATGGAGATCAACATCACGGCCACCTGGCGGTTGATCCGTTCGCTCGATCCGCTGCTGCGCGCTTCCGACGCGGGACGCGCCATCATCATGTCGTCGGGCGCAGCGCACTCGGCCAAGGCGTTCTGGGCGCCCTACGCAGCCTCCAAGGCCGCAGTCGAGGCGCTGGCGCGTTCGTGGGCAGACGAGACCAGGAACATGCCGTTGCGGGTCAATTCCGTGAATCCCGGCGCAACCCGCACCGCCATGCGCGCCCAGGCGATGCCCGGAGAAGACCCGAACACCCTGCCGCATCCCTCTGAAGTTGCAGCGAAAATCCTTCCCCTTGCAAGCCCGGAACTGACGGAAACGGGCCTGATCTTCGACGTTCCGAAGAACCGCTTCACGCGATACCGGATGCCGGAATAGCCCTGCATGTAGGACTATTGACGCTGCTTCCCCATCGGATACCCTGCGGGCGATGTCGAGCGCGCAGCCATGCATGCGTCCGGCGCTATTGGCATTTGCCAGTTTGCTCTAACTCATTGCGCGGGTACCGTCCGCGCGGCGCTGGATCGGGAGGCACGATATGGTGGCGGCTATCGCGCTTTTCGGGGCATTCCTCGCGGTGCTGGTCGGCCTCGCCACGTTGCTGGTGGCAAGGCTGGAGTTGAACCTCCACCAGGCGCTGCTCTATGCGCCGCTCAAGCTTCTGTTCCGGATCAACGACGGCGCCATAAGAACGGCCCGGAAAGCGGATCCCCCGGTAATCTACGCGGTCTGGCATCAATCGCATCTCGAGCCAGCACTGATGCTGTCTCTGCTTCCCGACGACACGCTGCACATCCTCGATGAGGCGTCGTCGCAGTCGATCTGGCTCGATCCTTGGCGTGCGCTTGCCCGCAACATCGCATTCCGGGCGCATCATGTCTTCGTCAGCCGGCGCCTAGTGCGGCGGCTCAAGGGCAATGGCAGGCTGGCGGTCTACTTGCCGGACGACGTAGCGCCGGAGGCCAAGGCGTTTCGGCTATTTCGCGCCATTTCGCGGATCGCCACCAGGGCGGATGCGAGCGTTGTGCCGATCTATATCGACGGCGCGAGCGAAACGCTGTTCTCGCTGGCGCCCGGAGCCAGGCGGCGCCTTGCGCCGAAGCTCAGGCTCATCACATTGCCCCCGCAGACGATTGCCGAAATGATCGCGCTCGCTGGCGACGAGACGCCGCTTGCCGCGCAAGCCTTCTTCCAACGCATGATCGCAGTCCGCAATCTGCCTCCTGAACCCGTTGAAGATGGTGGCAAGCAAGCGGTTTAGAGTCTTTCGACAGAGCGGCGGCTCCGGTCAACCACTTCTTGAAGGACGCCATGGCGGGCGTTTCATCTCTGGATTTCAGCCGGGTCAGCCAATAGCCGCCCTTTGATACGAACACATCGAAGGGCTGCTGAATCGCGCCGCAGGCAAGGCCGCGATCGAACATGACGGGCGGGGCTAAGGCTACGCCCGTCCCCTGCAGTGCCGCCTCCATCATCGCCAACGAGGAATCGAAGATCATGCCATGGGACACGGGCAAGGGCGACTTTACCCCGGCTGCGGCAAACCATGCCGGCCACTCGTCGGCCCGGTAGGAGCGCAGAAGAGTGTAGCCGAAAAGGTCCTGAGGACATGACAGTTGCTCCGCAATTTCCGGCACGCACAATACCGCCAGCGGCGCTCCGAAGAGCGGCGTCGCTTCCAGCCCGTGCCACGCGCCATTGCCGAAGCGAATGGCGCAATCCAGCCCCTCCGCAGCGAGATCGACCCGATTGTTGTTGGTCGAAAGACGCAACTCGATGTGGGGATAGCGCTCGCGGAACTGCGCAAGCCGGGGCAGCAGCCAACCGACTGCAAATGTGCCGACCGCCCCCAGAGTGAGTACCTCGCGGACATAGCCGCTCGTGAATCTTTCCAGCATGTTGGCCATCTGGTCGAACGATTCGCGCACTATCGGCAGCAGGGCCTCCCCCTCCGCCGTGAGCATCAAGCCACGAGGCAAGCGCTTGAACAGGCTGACATCCAGCCTGTCTTCGAGCCGCTTCACCTGATGGCTTACGGCAGGCTGCGAGACGCAAAGTTCGATAGCAGCGCGGGTGAAGCTTTGGTGCCGGGCAGCGGCCTCGAAGGCGCGCAGCCCGTTGAGCGGAAGATACGGACGGACCATCGGAGACGCCTCAATATTATTTATGGCAGGCAGGGCATATCGTCGTTTGTGGCGGGCGCGAAGCCCTAGTAATCAGGCAGTGCAGCCATATTCAAGTGTGATTTGAAAAGAGACTGGAGATATTGCCATGAAGAAATATTTTGCCGCCGCGGGCGGCCTGGCGTTGGCGCTGGCTACCACCAATGCCGCCCAGGCCGTTGACCGTTCCAGTTGGACAAGGCCCACCGAGCCCTTCCGCATCGTCGACAACATCTATTATGTCGGAGCCGAGGGACTTGCCGCCTACCTCATCACGGCGGGCAAGGAGGCGATTCTGCTCGACGGTACGCTGGAAGAGAACGCGCCGATGATTAAGCGCAACATCGCCAAGCTCGGCTTCAAGATGAGCGACGTCAAAACCATTATCACCAGCCACGCCCACAACGACCATGTGGGCGCAGTGGCACAGCTCAAGCGTGACAGCGGTGCCAAGCTTTACGCGAGCGCCGGCGACCGCGGCGCCCTGGAGGAAGGGCTCCATGGTGGCCAGACAGACTATCCGCGCGGGCGCTTTCCGGCGGTCAAGGTCGACCGGGTGCTCATGAATGGCGATATTGTAAGCCTCGGCGACACCCGTATGACGGCCACTATGACCCCAGGGCATACGCCCGGCTGCACCACATGGTCTACTCAGGCGATGGTCGATGGACAGGCGCTCGACGTCGTCTTCCCATGCAGCACCACCGTCGCCGGCAATATCCTGGTTGGCAACAAGCGCTATCCGGCGATCATCGAGGATTTCCGCAAAAGCTTCGGCAGGCTTGCGGCGATGGAAGCAGACGTCGTGCTTACCTATCATCCAACCAAACGCACTCTTCAAGCAATGAAGGGCAAGCTCAAGGAAGGCGGACCGTTGGCCCTTGTCGACAGGCAACAGCTCGGAAAGATGACTGCAGCCACCAAAGCGGCCTTCGAGGCTGAGTTGACAAAGGCTCTCGAGAAAAAGCGATAAGCTGCCCCCACCCGGGACATGCTGGACTGGCAGGCGGTCCTGTCGACCGCCTGCCGACCTGCGTCTTTAACCGTTCCGATCGATATTTTCCCGGCCGGCCTCCTTCTTCGCCTCTCGCGCCGCGCGGCGTGCATAGGCGCGCTGGGAGAAGACGAGAAAGCCAAGATAGGCGATGGCCGAAACGGCCATGGTCTGCCAGGTGTAGCTTGCCAGAAGCAGTGCGTAGAACACGACGGCCAGCATCAGCGGCATGACCAGTTCGCGGCGCACGCGGCTGCCGGAAGCCTTTCCCGAATAGACCGGAAGGCGGCTGATCATGAGCACGCCGACCGCGACCGTATAGGCGCAGGCGGCCAGCGCCACCACCGGGTCGGGTCCAAGGCCGAGAAAACCCAGATAGATCGGGAGCATCACCAGGGCGGCGCCTGCCGGGGCGGGTACACCGACGAAATAGTCGCCCTGCCAGGCGGGCTGGTCGGGGTCTTCCAGCATGACGTTGAAGCGGGCGAGCCGCAGGGCGCAGGCAATCGCGAAAAGAAGTGCCGAAATCCAGCCGATGGCGCCTGCCTGGTCCAGCAGATAAGCATAAAGGACGAGCGCCGGCGCGACGCCGAAATTGACGATATCGGCAAGCGAATCCATCTGCGCGCCGAATTTCGACGACGCCTTGAGCATTCGCGCGACGCGGCCATCGACGGCATCGAGGAAAGCCGCCAGCAGCACCATCATGACGGCCAGTTCCAACCTGTCCTCGAAGGCCAGGCGGATGCCGGAAAGGCCCGCGCAGATGGCCAGAACCGTGATCAGGTTGGGGACGATCATCCGCAGCGGTATCTCGCGGATGCGCGGACCGCCGCCACCATGGGGCTCGAAGGGTGGGAAAGGACCGCTCATCGCTCAGGACACGCGCACGAGCGGCGGCGGCATCTGCGAGCCGAACTCGGCGATCACCGTTTCGCCACCGACGGCAATCTGGCCGACGGCCACGCGCGCGCGGGCCTTGGCCGGCAGGTAGACGTCCACGCGCGAGCCGAAGCGAATCAGGCCGAAGCGCTCGCCCATGCCGATCTCGCCCGGCGCCTCGGCCCAGCAGACGATGCGGCGGGCGACAAGCCCGGCGATCTGCACCACCGGCACGGGGCCGTGCGGACTCTCTATGACCAGGCTGTTGCGCTCGTTCTCCACGCTCGCCTTGTCGAGATCAGCATTGAGAAAGCGTCCGGGCCGATGCTCGATGAGCGATATGCGGCCGCGCACCGGTGCGCGGTTGATGTGGCAGGAGAACACGTTCATGAAGACCGAAATGCGCGTCATCTCGCTCGCGCCCATGTCTAGCTCCGGCGGCGGCACGGCGGGGCCCACCGCCGAAACGATGCCGTCGGCCGGCGCGATCACGAAACGGTCGTCGACGGGAGTGACGCGCGGCGGATCACGGAAGAAATAGGTGCACCAGGCCGTCAGGATCAGGCCTATCCAGAACAGCGGCCCCCAGATGAGCCCGAGCACGAGGGTCGCGACGGCGAAGCCCGCGATAAAGGGGTAACCCTCGCGATGGATCGGAACGAAAGTATTCTTGATTGTGTCGACCAGGCTCATCGCCGCACTGCCTCATGGAGAACGTTGCCGCCTTCCTATCGAAATCCACCTCCTGCCGCAACGCGTGGCGCTGCCGCCGGTCAATAAACCGGAGGACGACGCACGATGACGCCCATCTCGTCGGTTTCGCGCGCCTGCCGCAGACGTTCCTCCGCCTCGCTGGCCTCGAGCTGGCGGCTCCACATCTCCGCGTAGAGCCCGCCCATATCCAGCAGCGCGCGATGCGTTCCCCGCTCGGTGATCGCGCCGTCCTTCAGGACGATGATTTCGTCGGCGCCGATCACCGTTGAGAGTCGGTGGGCGATTACCAGCGTCGTCCGTCCCTTGCTGACGAGATCCAGCGCGGCCTGGATCTCTTGCTCGGTGTGGGTGTCGAGCGCCGAAGTCGCCTCGTCCAGGATGAGGATAGGCGGCGCCTTGAGGATGGTGCGGGCTATGGCGACGCGCTGCTTTTCCCCACCCGACAGCTTCAGCCCGCGCTCGCCGACCATGGTCTTGTAACCGTCGGGCAGACTCTCGATGAACGGCCCGATCTGGGCGAGCTCGGCGGCGCGGCGCACCTCCTGCTCGCTGGCGTCGGGCCGGCCGTAACGGATATTGTAGGCGATGGTGTCGTTGAAGAGCACCGTATCCTGGGGCACCATTCCTATCGCCGCGCGCAGGCTTTCCTGCGTCACGTCGCGCACATCCTGGCCGTCGATCGTGACCGCGCCCCGCTGGATGTCGTAGAAGCGGAAAAGCAGGCGCGAGATCGTGGACTTTCCGGCCCCGGAGGGTCCGACGACGGCAACTGTCCTGCCGGCCGGAATCTCGAAGCTGACCCCCTTGAGGATGGGACGCTCCGGATCGTAGGCGAAGACCACGTTGTCGAAGCGGACATTGCCTTCGGCAACTGCAAGCGACCGCGCGCCGGGCTTGTCGTTCACCTCGGCCGGCACGTCCAGCAGATCGAACATCTGCTCGATATCCGTCAGGCCCTGGCGGATTTCCCGATAAACAAAACCGATGAAGTTGAGCGGGATGGAAAGCTGCATCAACATGGCGTTGATGAATACGAAGTCGCCCACGGTCTGCGTTCCCCGCATGACCTCCCACGCCGAAAGCCCCATGGCGGCCATCATGCCCAGCCCAAAAATGACGCCCTGGCCGAAGTTCAGCCAGCCGAGCGACGTCCATATTCTGGTGGCTGCGTCCTCGTAGCGGGCCATTGAACGGTCAAAGCGGCTGGCCTCCATCCCTTCATTGTTGAAATATTTCACGGTCTCGAAGTTAAGCAGGGAATCGATCGCCTTGGTGTTGGCGTCCGTATCGGAATCGTTCATCTGGCGGCGAATCCCGATGCGCCAATCGCTCGCCTTTATGGTGAAGACGATGTAGAGCCCTACGGTGACGGCGATGATGGCCACATAGGCCCAGCCATAGGCGTAGGCGAAAATGCCCGCGGCGAGCGCGAATTCCAGCAGGGTCGGCAATGTGTTGAGGATCGTGAAGCGCA
This sequence comes from Nitratireductor luteus, assembly GCF_026162365.1. GTDB lineage: Bacteria > Pseudomonadota > Alphaproteobacteria > Rhizobiales > Rhizobiaceae > Chelativorans > Chelativorans luteus. The sequence goes on from NZ_JAOANW010000001.1 coordinate 146,869, forward strand.
CGATCGTGTCGATGCCCTTGGTGCCGCGCTCGATGATGCGCGAAAGCCCGCCGGTGCGCCGCTCCAGATGAAAGCGCAGGGACAGTTCGTGCATGTGCACGAAGGTCTTGTAGGCAAGCTGGCGCACGGCGTGCTGGCCCACGCTGGCAAACAGCGCGTCGCGAAGCTGATTGAAACCCAGCTGAACGATGCGCACGAGGTTATAGGCGACCACAAGCATTATGGGGCCTGCGAGAAATGCTGGAAGATACGCAGGCAGACTGCCCTCGCCCGCCAGAACGTCGGTGGCCCATTTGTAGAAATAGGGCACCAGCACCAGCACGATCTTGGCCATGACGAGGAACAAGGTCGCCACGACAACGCGCATCTTCAGGTCGCGGCGGTCCGATGGCCACATATAGGGCCACAGGTTTTTCAGCGTGCGGAATGTGCTGCCGGTATCGGCGGAGACTGTCTTGTCGGCCAAATGTTCGCGCCCTGCGTCAGGAGGTTGTCATTTTTCGGTCGCCAGTGCCGGCGGCACAGGCATCCAGCATTTCATTGGCGGCAAGGCCCGTTTCGCGCAGCGCCTCGCGGTCGACCATATAGTGCGAACTCTGCCGCACATGGCTGACACGGACCAGGCCGGCTTCAAGCAGGACCTTGAGGTGCTGGGAAACCGTGGACTGGGCAAGATGTAGCCGGCCGACCACATCCTTGCAGCAACAGGCCTCCACGCCCGAGAGATGGCGCAGAATGGCTATGCGCGCAGGATGGGCCAACGCCGAGAACCGGCGCGAAAGCACATCGTCGCCGCAGCAGAGGTTATCGCTACTGTTATTTTCATTCATCGTAAATCGACGATATACGATGAATAGCTGCCGTTCAATAAATAATATCTGGGGTTTCCGGAAACCATTGTACCCCGGTATCAACCCTCGGATTGAGAAGTCCCGGCAGCGTGCGCCTTGCTACTGGGGCGCCTTGTAGCCTTCTGCCGGCTCGACGACCTGATCGTCAATCGCGCCCAGATCGGCCTTTTCCCCCTCGTCCGTTTCCTCGGGAAGGGCAAAGACCTGTCCGGGCCAGATCAGGTCCGGGTCGCGTATCTGATCCCGATTGGCAAGGTAGATGGTCGTGTAGCGTATGCCATGGCCATAGACGCGCCGGGAAATATGCCAGAGCGTGTCGCCGCGTCGAATGATGACCGACCCGTCGACCGGCTCCAGCTTTTGCGCAACCACGACACCATCGCCGCTAGCGTCACCCTGCCCGCCCTGCATGCTCTCGGCGGTCTGTGCGGAACTCATCCGAGTATCCCGCTGCGCAGGCGCGTCGGCACCACCGGACGTCTGTTCTCCGGCTTTCGCGATGGCCTCGGCTCCGTCTTCTGCATAGGCGGGACCGCGGTCTGTTGTGGTGCCGGCAGCAGGTGCTTGCGACATCTCCTGCGCAGCCTGTCCGGATTTTTCCGAGCCTGGAGCGGGCGACGTACCGGTTGGTGGCTGCGGGCGCGCAACGGCGGCGACCTTCTCCCCGGATTCCCGCTGGAAGGGAACCGCCGCCCGGGCGATCACCGTGCCGTCATCGGCCAGGATATCGGCACGTACGATGTAATCGCCCACCGGCAGATCCCGCTCGGTCTCTACAAGAAAGCGGCCCGTCGGCGAGGCCACGGCCTGCCCCAGCAGCGTGTCGTTTATGTAGACGCGCACGGTGCGGCCCGCTTCTGCGCGTCCGGCGACGAAAATCTGACGGCCGTCGATCTCGACCGCCTCGATGAAAGGCGCGCCATCGGCCGCTGTCCCGGCGGATGGCGCGCCGGCCTGCGACGCATCCGCGCTTGCTTCAGTCCGAGCGCCGCTGGCTTTCGCTCCAGCCTCGGCGGCATCGACTTCCGTCGTCTCTGCCGAACCGCCTGCGTCCGCCACTGCCGCGCCATCGCTTCCGGCGAGCTTCTCGGCCTCGCTTGGGAGCGCTCGCTTAACATCCTTGGCAGCCGAAGTATCGCGGGGCGGCGCGGCCGCAATGTCCGTTTCCGGCACGGTGGCATCCGACGCGGCCGGAGCGGCCGTGCCGGCCAGCTTCTCCTCGGGTGTCGCCTTTTCCGTGGTCCCCTGTGCAGACGTTTCGCCCGACACCGGGGCCTCGGGCACGGAGATGAGCCGGCTCGGCTCGCCGGGCTGCTGGACTAGCGCCACGACATCGCCGCTCGGGTCGCTGGGCACGGATACGATCGCGGTCTGCTCGGAAGTGGCGACAACATCGTCGCCCGCGGTCGATCGCAGCACGATATTGTGGTCGCCCGGCTCCAGCGCCTGATCAAGGACGGCGGCAAAATCACCGGACGGCCCGGCCTGTGTGGTGGCCAGAACCGATGATCCGCTCAGGATTTCCACTTCCGCGTCCGGCGCGGCCGTTCCGGCCACCACGAGGGATCCGTCGGGTTCGGCGCGGACAATGTCGAAAGAGGGCACGATGACTTTCTCGCCGCCGACCCGCTCCACGGTGTCGCCAGCGTCCTGACCGCCCGGTGCCGGGCCGGCCTCGGGCCGGTCGGATTTGCCCGTTTCAGTGGTCGAAGATGGAACTTCCGCCTGGTTGGCAACTTCCATCTGCTGTTCTTTTCCGAGCCATGGGTCGAGTGCGCCGGCAAAATATGCCGTGCCCAGCCCGGCCACAGCGGCGCCGAATATGAAGAGCAGCACTTTGATTGGTATTGTTGCCATAGTCACAGTTCCTAAGCCCCTGACAGCGGTCTAGCCCCTTTTGCCGAGAGGGACAAGAAATAGCCCGGATTTGCCGGTCAAATCCGACAGTGAAAGCCACTTGGGCGGGCTTTGGGGGCATGCCGCATCGCTGCAGGCCTATTATTGCACCACATAGCGGCCAATGTGGATTCCACCTGACCGCAAAAATGCTGTAGGTTGAGGCAGACTCGATCCCCTCCTCAATCGGCCTCAACCCACAGACTATGACAAAAATTCGATCCGTTTGCGTTTATTGCGGCTCCTCCGAAGGGAGCAACGGCGCTTTCATGAAGGCGGGGTACGGGCTCGGCGAAGCACTCGCCTCGGCCGGGCTTCGCCTTGTCTATGGCGGAGGCACCAAGGGCATCATGGGCGCCGTCGCTGCGGGCTGTCTCGAGAACGGCGGCACCGTCACCGGCGTCATTCCACGCTTTCTCGTGACCCGCGAAGCAACGGCGCAGGAGCTTCAAAGCCTGGATGACCTGATCGTCACGGAGGACATGCACCAGCGCAAGCATCTCATGTTCGATCGTTCCGACGCATTCGTCGCGCTGCCCGGCGGCATCGGCACGCTGGAGGAGATCGTCGAGATCATGACATGGGCGCAGCTCGGCCGGCACGAGAAGCCCATCGTCTTCGCCAATATAGACGGTTTCTGGGATCCCATGCTGCAGCTCATCGACCATATGAAGGCCGAAGGGTTCGTGCATTCACAGCACATGCTGAAACCGCTGATCGTCGAAAGCGCAGCGGATATCGTCCCATCCATCCTTGATGCAGCGGCAAGAACGGCAGGCGGAGAGACGGACCACGACGTTATCGAGCGGCTCTAGGGCCGGAATCCTCGGCCTGCCTCGACGATCTGTTGATAGAGACGGGTGTCATGAAAGCGTCAGATGTTTGAGGCGGTTCTGTTACACGATGCTGGTTTTCTCCGGGCGCGTTTCAGCATCATGGAGAAAGACTATGCTTCGCCTCGCCGCCGCCGCACTCGTGCTTGCCAGCTCGACAAGCCTGTCACAGGCTGAGATGACGGACGCCGCCAGCGTCCAGCTCGGCCCCCGCCCCTTCTACCTCGTCCAGGACATGGATGACGGCGCGTTGAAGGAAAAGCTTCTGTCCTGCCAGAATGGGCCCTTCACCAAGTCCACCTGGTCTATCGGCCATCGCGGCGCGCCGATGCAGTTTCCGGAACACACCAGGGAATCCTATACCGCCGCAGCCCGCATGGGCGCGGGCGTGATCGAATGCGACGTGACGTTCACAAAGGACCGTGAACTGGTCTGCCGCCACGCGCAAAACGATCTGGCGACCACGACGGACATCCTGGCGACAGAGCTCGGAGCGAAATGCACCACGCCTTTCAAGCCGGCCTCCGGCGACGAGGACGCGGCCGCCGAGTGCCGCACATCCGATATCACGCTGGCCGAGTTCCGGCAGCTCAACGGCAAGATGGACGCCAGCAACCCCAAGGCGGCGAATGTCGCGGAATTCATGGACGCGACGGCCGGCTGGCGCACGGACCTCTACGCCACCAAGGGCACCGTTATGACGCATATGGAGTCCATCGAGCTGTTCAAGGAACTCGGCGTCAAGTTCACGCCGGAGCTCAAGGCGCCGTCGGTTGAAATGCCTTTCGAGGGCGACTACACGCAGGAAACCTACGCTCAGCAGATGATCGACGACTACAAGGAAGCCGGCGTCGACCCGGCGGACGTGTTCCCGCAGTCGTTCAGCCTGGAAGACGTGCTCTACTGGATCGAGAACGAGCCTGAGTTCGGCAAGCAGGCCGTCTACCTCGACGACAGCAACGACACTGTCGACGGTTTCGACCCGATGGACGCCTCGACCTGGGCCAACGGCATGGCCGAGCTCAAGGAAATGGGCGTCAACTATATCGCGCCGCCCATGTGGTATCTCGTGGCGGTGGAAAATGGAGAGATCGTCCCTTCGACCTATGCCAAGGAGGCCAAGGCGGCCGGGCTTGAGATCATTACCTGGACGGCCGAGCGCTCCGGTCTGCTCCAGGACGGCGGTGGGTGGTACTACCAGTCGGTCAGCGATGTCATCGATAATGACGGCGACGTCTACAAGCTCATGAACGTGCTGCACCAGGATGTCGGCATTGTCGGCCTTTTCTCCGACTGGCCAGCTACGACGACCTACTACGCCAACTGCTTCGGCCTGAAGTAGCCGCACCGAAAACACCGGCTGCTCCGCCCATCGAAAGAGCGGCCGGTGTCAATAGCGAGGCGAACTGCGTTTTATTGCGAGGCCGCGCAATCCGTCTTCAAGCGGACGATATCGGCATCGTAGACCGCCCTGTCCTCACTTGCGAAACGTGCAAATCCCTTGCGGGATGCGCCTGCCTCGAGAACGCCGGTTACGAGCTTCTCATCCACCATTTCCAGCTCAAAGTTCCCCCCGTCGTCGACACCGACCAGCTGCAGGCAGCTCTTTGACAGATCGATGGCCTGGTCTCCGCCATTCACCAGGAGGATATCGAACTGCCGCATGAACGCGACATCGGCGCCCGCCACCATCGTGCTTGTCGATGTCGGTGTGGCGACGAGCAGGCTTTGCCCTTCCTGAGCGAATGCGGGCAACCCGGCTGAAACGGAAATGGATAGCGCGGCGGTGATCATGATCGACTTCATAACAGACCTCTTCAATGGAAATAGCTTAAATGAACGATCACGGCGTAGGCGAGAAAATGGGCAGCATTGAGTCAGCGCAAGGCGCTGGCCGCCTCGGCCTTCTCTCTCCGGCTTTCGCGGAACATGGACCATGTGTAGAGCGCCAGGCCCGTCCAGATCAGCACGAAGGCCAGGGCGCGCACGGTGTCAAACGGCTCGGCGAAAACGAAGACGGCAATGATGAAGATCATCGTCGGCGCGATGTACTGCATGATGCCGATGGTGGAATAGCGCAACAGCTTGGCGCCGAAGCTGTAGAGCAGCAATGGCACCGCCGTGATGGGACCGCAGGCCAGAAGCAGCGCGATGTCCCACGGCTCGGACGGGCGGAAATGCCCCTGCCCCGTCGATTCCAGCCACAATATGTAAAACAGCGCCGGCACCGCGAGCATGAGCACTTCGAGGAAAAAGCCCTGGCTGGGGCCGATCGGCAATGTCTTGCGCAGGAAACCGTAAATGGCGAAGGCCAGGGCAAGGACCAGCGAGACCCAGGGTAGCCCGCCGGCGTCTACCGTGAGGATCGTCACCGCGACGGCTGCCAGACCGACCGCAGCCAGTTGCGTCCTGGTCAGCTTTTCACCCAGGAAAACAGCCGCAAGAGCGATGCTCAGCAGCGGGTTGATGTAGTAGCCCAGCGCCGTTTCCACCGTGCGGTCCACGGAAATGGCCCACACATAAACGCCCCAATTGATGGTGATGACCGAGGCGGTCAGCGCCGCCATCAGCAGGGTCCTGGGCGAGCGGAAGGCCGCCTTTACGTCGCCCGTGCGCCCCAGCGCCAGCAGCACCAGCCCGGCCAGCGGCACCGACCAGACGATCCGGTGGGCCACGATCTCCACCGCCGGGATATGCGCCACCGCCTTCATGAAAAAGGGCAGCAGCCCCCACAGGAAATAGGCGGAAAAGGCGAACCCGAAGCCGCGAAGCGCGTCGCTCCTGCGCGCAGCGGGATCGCTCGTAAGGACATCTGCCATGGATTATTTGGCCGCGAGGCCAGCCTTTTCGCGATTGATGACAAGTTTGTAGATGATGGAATCCATCAGCGCCTGGAATGAGGCATCTATGATGTTGTCGGAAACGCCGACCGTCCACCACCTGTTTCCCGCGCCGTCCTGGGATTCTATCAGCACGCGGGTGACCGCCTCGGTGCCGCCGTTGAGGATCCGCACCTTGTAGTCGGCCAGCGCCAGATCGGCGATCTCCGCCTGATACTTGCCCAGATCCTTGCGCAGCGCGATATCGAGCGCGTTGACGGGGCCGTGGCCTTCGGCGACCGACATCAGCGTCTCGCCGTCGACTGTCACCCGAACCACCGCCTCCGACACCGTCTTCAGCTGCCCGTTGGCGTCGAAACGGCGCTCTACCATGCAGCGGAAGCTGTCGACAGTGAAAAAATCGGGCACGCGGCCCAACGTGCGGCGGGCCAAAAGGTCGAAGCTCGCATCCGCACCCTCATAGGCATAGCCCTGTGCCTCGCGCTCCTTGACGATGGCGATCAGCGTATCGAGGCGCGGGTCGGACTTGTCGACCGCGATGCCGCGGCGCGTAAGCTCTGCGACGAAGTTGGATTTGCCGCCCTGATCCGAAATCATGACCCGGCGGCTGTTGCCCACGCTTTCGGGCGGGACATGCTCGTAGGTCTGCGGCTCCTTCAGGAGGGCGGACGCATGGATGCCGGCTTTCGTCGCGAAAGCCGAGGCTCCCACATAGGGCGCCTGCAATTCCGGCGCGCGGTTCAGCAACTCGTCGAATGCATGGGAAAGGCGGGAGATGTCGGCGAGCTTTTCCGCCGAAATGCCTGTCCGGAACCTGCCGGCATAAACCGGCTTCAGCATCAATGTCGGGATGATGGAGATGAGATTGGCATTGCCGCACCGTTCGCCGATGCCATTGAGCGTGCCCTGCACCTGGCGCACGCCGGCCTCGATGGCGGCGAGCGAATTGGCCACGGCCTGGCCGGTGTCGTCATGGGCGTGGATGCCGAGCCTCTCGCCGGGGATGCCCGCGGCGACTACGGCGGCGACGATCTCACGGATTTCGGCCGGCTGCGTCCCGCCATTGGTGTCGCACAGCACCACCCAGCGCGCACCGGCCTCAAAGGCCGCCCTGGCGCAGGCGAGCGCATAGGCGGGATTGGCCTTGTAGCCGTCGAAGAAGTGCTCGCAATCCACCATCGGCTCCCGGCCGGCCGCGAGCGCGGCCCCCACCGAAGCCGCGATCGATTCGATATTCTCCTCATTCGTGCAGCCGAGGGCCACGCGCACATGGTAATCCCAGCTCTTGGCCACGAAGCAGATGGCATCGGCGGAAGACTGGATAAGCGCGGCCAGTCCCGGATCGTTGGACGTGGAAACGCCGGCCCGCCTGGTCATGCCGAAAGCGACGAACGAGGCATTGCGGGTGCGCCTCTTGGCGAAGAAATCCGTATCGGTGGGGTTGGCGCCGGGATAGCCGCCTTCGACATAGTCGATGCCGAAATCGTCCAGCAGGCCGGCAATGGCGATCTTGTCTTCGACGGAAAAATCGATGCCCGGCGTCTGCTGGCCATCCCGCAAGGTGGTGTCGAAAAGATAGATGCGTTCGCGGTTCATGATGCGGACGGCTCCGGAGGCCATTGATCGGTGTCGTGGTCGGGATGCTGGTACGAGACGACCGAAGCGTGGAACTCCGCCATCGCCGCACTGTCGTTCAGTGGCGTTTCAAACAGACGCTCGATCCACGGCAGGCGCTTGCTGAAATTCACCTGGACCTTGGGTTCCAGCGCTTCCGGATGATCGAAGGAACCGATGGAAAGCTCGATACCCCCATCATACCTGTAGGCGAGCGGAGTGCCGCAGCGGGCGCAAAAACCGCGCTCGACCGTCTGGGAGGACCGGAAAAAGGCCGGCGTGCCGCGCGTCCAGGCAAGATCGTCTTCGAAGGCGGTGACGAAAGCGCCGAAAAAGCTGCCGAACTGCTTCTGGCACATGCGGCAGTGGCAGATGGACGGCCGTCCCAGGCGTGTGGTGCTGAAACGCACCACGCCGCACTGGCAACCGCCCGTGAACGGCTCCGCGCTCACCGTCCGTCCTCGGGCGGCCATTGATCCGTGTCGTGGTCGGGGTGCTGGTAGGAGACGAGGTCGTCGAGATAGCTCGCCAGTTGCGTATCCTCCATCGTCTCCTGGCCGGGCAGCGTGTGAAGCTCGTCCACATAGGGCAACTTTCCCTCGATACCCCACTGTATCTGCGGCGCGAGTTCTTCGGGATGGTCGAAGGCGCCGATGGCCAGGGCCACGCCGTCATGGCTCTCGTTCGGAGCCTCGAACGTCAGCGGCGTCCCGCACGCATCGCAAAAGCCGCGCTTGACGTGGTTCGACGACTGATAGCGTTTCGGCTCGCCGCGGGTCCAGGTGAGCTTGGCGTCGCGGACGGAAACGAGCGGCGCGTAGAAATTTCCGAAGGCCTTCTGGCACATGCGGCAGTGACAGATGGACGCGTTCCGCAAGGCGCCCTCGACGCGAAAGCGCACCGCGCCGCACTGGCAGCCGCCCGTGAACACGGGCTGGTTGTCGAGCGTCATAGCTACGCCTCCTCCGGCCTGTGGCACACGGCTTCGACATTGTTGCCGTCAGGGTCGATGACGAATGCGCCGTAATAGTCCAGGTGGTAGTGCGGCCGCAGGCCGGGCGCGCCGTTGTCCTTGCCGCCGGCGGCCAGCGCTGCCGCGTGGAAGGCATCGACCTCGGCACGGCTGTTGGCGGTGAAGGCCACGTGCTTCGGCTCGCTCGCGGGCTCGCCTTCGCTCAGCCAATAGACCGGCCGGTCACGCCCGTAGCCGCCAACCTTGACACCATCGGTGTATTCCGGCGGCACCACCATGAGCAGCGACGCACCCAGCGGCGCCAACGCTTTGTCGTAAAAGGCCTTGGCGGCTTCGAAATCCGCCGTGCGGATACCGATGTGATCGATCATGCAAGGAACTCCCTTGTTTCTGTGTCAACAGGATGCATCGTCACCGCCTCACCTCCCACTTCGTCCGCCGCTCGCCGCTTTCAGGATCCTTATAGTCCATGAGTTGGACCCCTTGCGCGGAGAGATCGTCACGGATCATGTCGGCCTCGGCGAAGTTCTTCACGCGCAGGAGGGCGAGGCGGCGTTCGACGGCAGCTTGCAGGGCGGTTTCGTCGATTTTCGCTTCGGCGGCGCGCTCGGCGTTCCAGTCGCTTTCGGTTCGCTCGAGCAGGCCCATGAGCGCGGCGCTCGTCTTGAGGCACCTTTTGGCGCCGTCGCTGCCCTTCGCGGCCTCCGCGCGCAGTTCATGAAGCGCAGCGATGGCGGTGGTGGTGTTCACGTCGTCGAGCAGGGCGCCAACCGTGTCGGCGCAGTCTATTCCGGCCGGCTGCACATCCCCCACGGCGCGATACCAGCCGTCGAGCACGGCTTCCGCCTCCTCCAGCTTGCGCACGGAAAAGTCGATGGGTTCGCGGTAATGCGTCATCAGCATCGCCAGCCGCAGCACCTCGCCCGGCCATTTGCGCCCGCCGAAAGCCTCCGTGTGCAGGAGCTCGCTGATGGTGACGAAATTGCCCTCCGACTTCGACATCTTGCGGCCTTCGACCTGCAGGAAGCCGTTATGCATCCAGTAGCGCGCCATGGTTTCGGTGCCATGGGCGCACCGCGACTGGGCGATCTCGTTTTCATGGTGGGGGAATATGAGGTCGAGGCCGCCGCCATGGATATCGAAGACCTCGCCCAGAAAGGCGGCCGACATGGCCGAGCATTCGATGTGCCAGCCGGGCCGACCGCGGATGACGAGCGGCTTGCCGTCGACGGTGAAGTGCGCCTCCCAGCCGGGCTCCTCGGGCGAGGACTGCTTCCACAGGACGAAATCGGCCGGGTTCTTCTTGTGATCCTCGACCGCCACGCGCGCGCCCGCCTGCTGGTCTTCCAGCTTGCGTCTGGAAAGCCCGCCATAGCCCGGCATCGACTGCGTGTCGAAAAGGATTTCGCCTTTTGCCGCATAGGCATGGCCGCGGTCGATGAGAGTTTGAATCAGGCTGGCCATGTCGGCCTTGCCGTCCGGGCGCGGCAGCACGAACTCGGTGGCGCGAGGCTCGTAGGTCGGTTTCAAGCAGCCAAGCGCGGCGACATCCTCGTGATACTGGTTCGCCGTCTTTTCGGTCACCTTGCGAATGGCCTCGTTGAGCGGCAGGCCGGGATAGTCGCGCAGGGCGCGGGCATTTATCTTGTCATCCACATCGGTGATGTTGCGCACATAGGTCACGTGCTCCCCGCCATAAAGATGGCGAAGAAGACGGAACAGCACATCGAAGACGATGGCCGGCCGCGCATTGCCGATATGGGCGTAGTCGTAGACTGTCGGCCCGCACACATACATGCGCACATTCAGCGGATCGAGAGGAATGAAATCCTCCTTCTCCCGCGTCAGCGTGTTGGTGATGCGCAGTCCCTTGAATGCTTCGCTCATCAATTCCCAATCCCAGTCGAAATCATGCGCCGGCCGCTGGCTGGGGCGTTTTTCGTGCGGGGAAATTGAGCGAAAACGACCGGACCAGCGAGCGGCGCTAGCCGATAATGCAAATGCCGATAATGGCCAACCGCGTTTTCATAGCCCGACTTATCGCCTTCACACCGCCCGCCGTCAAGCGCGTATTGGCCTCGTTCTTTCCGGCGCCTGTTACCAGCCGGCCACACAGCGTGAAGAGACTGTTAAGCTTGTTGGCGCAATTTTATGAACCTAAGCCGGCGCTGATCGTTGTAGACATGATTTCGTCGGAATCGCGCAGCATCTGCGCAATCTAATGTAACGCGAACGCCAGGCAATCATAATGGCACAGCAAACGACCAAATCCGAAGACAAGCGCGCCGATCAGGCCCACTTGATCGATGAGTACCGCAAGGTCGGCCCTGCGGCCATCAATGCAGCGCTACAGTGCTGCTCGAAGCTCAAGCCCCAGAAGGCGCGCTCAGATAAGCCGCGCCAGTAGGCTGAGCGCCAGCGCCGCCATCACGACGCCGATCAGGATGTCGAGCACACGCCAGGCCTGCGGCTTCGCGAATAGTGGCTGAAGCAGCCTGGCGCCATATCCAAGCGCGTAGAACCACAGGAACGATGCCGCGATTGCGCCGACGGCGAAGCTCGTCCGCGCGCTGCCTTCATAGGCGCCGGAGAGCGAGCCGACCAGGACCACGGTATCGAGATAGACATGCGGGTTGAGGAAGGTGAAGGCAAGGCAGGTGGCCACCGCCGCCCTGAGGCTTGTCTCCCCTTGGCGCGCGGCCTTCAGCGCATCCGGATGCATCGCGCGGCGAAACGCCAGCGCCGCGTAGCCGAACAGAAAGGCCGCGCCGCCGATCGTTACTCCCGTGATCAGCACGGGCGAGCGGGCGACGAGGGTGCCCAGCCCCGCCACCCCGGCGGCGATCAGCAGCGCATCGGACAGCGCGCAGATCAGGCAGAGCAGGAAGACGTGCCGGCGCAGGAGGCCCTGCCGCAGAATGAAGGCATTCTGCGCGCCGATGGCGATGATGAGGGATCCACCAAGGAGCAGACCCGATATGAAGGGAGGAATCAGGGCTGGCGTCATGCAATTGTCTTTGGCCGAATGCCCGCGGCTTTGCAACTGACAGTGGAGCTCAGCCGCAGGGACAGATCAGAAAAGCGTGAGCTGGTCGTCGGGTTTCCGTAGCGTCGCCTCTTCCGAAGGCCTCTCCTCGACGCGCTCCAGAATATCGGCGCCGACATTGGCGACCTTGTTGACCTTGTCGGAGATGGGAACGGCCTCGAAGAAGCCGGGCTCCACAGGCCGCAACAGGTCGGCCACATCGCGCGGCTCATTGCTGATGCAGTCGAGCCACCGTGTGAAATGCTCCTTCCTGACGACCACGGGCATGCGATGGTGAATATGCGCAATGTCCTGGCTGGCAGTGGTGGTGAGGATGGCGCCGGTATCGATTTCGCTGCCGCCGGGCTCGCTATAGGTCTCCATCAGGCCGCCGAAGGCGATGACACCGCCATCGCGCGGGCGCAACCAGAAGGCTTGCGAGCGCTTCGCACCGTCCCGCCTCCATTCGTAGAACCCGGTAGCAGGCACCAGGGTCCGGCGGTGACGCATGGCGGCGCGGAAGGTGTTCTTCTCGGCAGCGGTTTCCGACCGGGCGTTGATGAGCAGCGGGAATTCCTTGACGTCTTTCGCCCAGCCGGGAATGAAGCCCCACCGCACAAGCATTCCTCGCCGGTCGGGAAGATTCGATCCCGGCGCGCGCGGCCCGGCGGCGATGACCATCTGAACGGGCTGGGTCGGCGCGATGTTGTAGCGGAACGGGGAATCGTCGAGGTCGAACACCTCGATCGCGTCCTCCACCTGCGCCCGCGTAGCGGCAAGCTGAAATCGTCCGCACATGTCGCTAACGCTCCGTCCACCTGCTCATCTCGATGGCGATGTTGACGGCTGAAGGCGGCGCGGGCAAGACACTGAGGATGGTCATTCACGACATTCACGCCGTCTCGGCGGTCATGCGCAAGGAAGGCTGCTTCCTCCTGGTCCTGCGCGGGCGAGCACCCGCCAAGGACCTGTTTGCCTTTCCCGGCGGCCGCATGAAAGAAGGCGAGACGCAGGAAGACGCCGTTCGCCGCGAATTGCTGGAGGAGACCGGGCTGGAGGCGGGCGAAGTCCGCTATCTGCGGAAGTTCGTCATAGAGCCCGAGGGCAGCGGCCCCCGCTTCATCCTGCATGCCCATAGTGCGGAGTATTGCAGCGGCGAGCCGAAGGCCGGGGACGATGCGGCGGACGCCGGCTGGTACGCCATTGAGGACATGCGGCGGATGCCCGTCACCCAATCGACTCTCATGCTTGCCGAGACGCTGCTTGCGGAGCGAAGGCGCTGAATCGCACGCCTATGAGCCGCAATAGCGTTGCATTGGCCTGTCTTCGCGGCAATTATGCTTCCAATGAATTGTTTCACCCGAACATTTGCCGCCTTTTGCGCTGCCTTGATCCTGTTGCTTGTGCCACCGCCTGCGGCCGCGACGGAAGCGCCGTATGACAAGCAGCTGATGCGCCTGGCCGAGGTGCTGGGCTCCGTCCACTTCCTGCGCCGCCTTTGCGGCGAGGAAAGCGGGACCTGGCGCGAGCAGATGGAGGCGCTGCTTGAGGCGGAAGCGCCGACCGACGAGCGGCGCGCCCAATTCGTCGCCAGCTTCAACCACGGCTATCGTTCCTACGCCAACATCTATACGCAGTGCACCGACCAGGCCGTCGCCGCCATCGAGCGCTATATGGCGGAAGGCGAGAAACTGGCCAACGACATCGTGTTGCGCTACGGCAATTAAATCGAACCGACGCGCGGGAATTTACCCTGTGTTTACCATATCCGGCGCGTATCGCCGCGTCTGCCCATCAGCCGTGTTATCTCTTTGGCCGGGGGACAATTCGGGACGCCCCGGCGGCAACGGGACATTGCCGCGCTAGGGCCACGGGTGGAGTGCCTATGCATATGACGATTCAAGACATCGAAGCCAAGATCGAGGAAGAAAAACGCACGACCTGCGCCGCCAGCCACAGCGCTGCCTGGGCCGAGGGCCTGTGGGCGGGCATCGAGCCGGAGATTATCGCCGAAGCCGCCATGCAGACCGCCCTCAGCGAACTTGCGCGGAATGGCGGCGAGGATTCCCTGGTTCTGTTGCTGGAGCACATGCGTGACCGGGTGCTCAAGGGCGATTTCTACACCGACCGAACCTGCCATTGAGATCGCCGCCGGCTTTGGGTATCACGGGGCCGGTTCACCAGTTCGAAGGGCGGCGACAATGCGCAACGGGTTTCGTGCTCCATCCGCTACCGGGGGAACGCATCGGCAAGCCCCGTGGCATCGGTTGAGCATCCACGCCGCCGTGGCGGCGGTTCTTCTGCTCGGCGGCGCGGCCCCGGCCCTCGCTCTGAGCGATGCGCTTTCGCGATATGAAACCGGTTCGGAAGAAGAGCCTTCCGTTCCGCGCATTCCGCTGCCGGATCCCATGACCCTCCCCGACGGCGATACGCAGCCAGTCGACGAGCAGGAACCTTCCGGCAACGTCACCCGGCCTGACACAAGTCTCGGCAAGGAACTTCCCGAAGTCATCTACGATTTGGACAGGCTGCCGGAGCCGGTGCGGCGCATGCGCCAGTTGATCATCGAGGCCTGCCGCAGCGGCGACGTAGAACGATTGCGCCCCCTGCTCGGCTCGGGAGCCCAAGCCACCCAGCTTTCCTTCGGCGGCCCGGTGGACGATCCGGTCGCCTATCTGCGCGATGTTTCAGGAGACGAGCCCGGCCATGAAATCCTCGCCATCCTGCTGGAGGTCATGGAGGCTGGCTTCGTGCACCTCAACCCCGGCACCGATGAGGAGCTCTATGTCTGGCCCTATTTCTTCGCCATTCCGATCGAGGAACTGACAGATAAACAACGGGTGGAACTTTTCACCCTGGTGACGGCCGGCGACTACGAAGACATGAAGAATTTCGGGGCATATATTTTCTACCGCTCCGCGATCACGCCGGACGGGCAGTGGCGGTTCTTCGTTGCCGGAGATTGAGAGTCTGTAATGCCAACGATTCATCTTTCAGATCGCGCCGTCATTTCCGTGACGGGGCCGGAAGCCGAAAGCTTCCTGCAGAATGTCATAACCACCGACCTGTCGTCGCTGACGCCGGGCAAGGCGCGTCCCGGCGCGCTGCTGACGCCGCAAGGGAAAATCCTTTTCGACTTCGTCGTTGCGCGCGCCGGCGAAGGCGCCTTCCGGATCGATTGCCGCAAGGACCTGACGGACGACCTGGTCAAACGCCTCATGCTCTACCGGATGAGAGCCAAGGCGGAGATTTCCGTTATGGATCAGGAGCACGTGACGGTTTCCTGGGAAAATGATTCGGGAGGTGAAGGGGTTGCCGACGAGCGTTTTCCAGAGAGCATCGATGTTAAGCGGATCTACGGAACACAGCCCGCCGCGGCCGGCGAGCGAAACCTTTGGGAGCAATTGCGGATCGTTCATGGCGTGGCCGAAAGCGGCGCCGACTACACCTTGGGCGACGCTTTCCCCCACGACGTCCTGTTCGACCAGAATGCTGGCGTCGGTCTGAAGAAGGGCTGCTATGTCGGCCAGGAGGTCGTCTCGCGCATGCAGCACCGTGGCACGGCAAGGCGCCGGCTGGTGATCGTTCGCGCCGAAGCACCCCTGCCCCCGCCCGGCTGCGAACTTTCGGCCGATGGGCGGGCCCTGGGTTCACTAGGGACCGTGGAGGGGCAGGACGGGCTTGCCATCGTACGCATCGACCGGGTGGCCGAAGCCAACGCGCGGGGAGCGCCCATCACCGCCGGCGGTATCCCCGTCTCGCTCAGCGTGCCGGCCTATGCGAGCTTCTCCCTCAACGGCGAGACCGCCTGATGGCGGCACGCGACGGGGAAAATCCACGCGCCTGGCAGCGTATGCTCTCCGGCCGGCGGCTGGACCTGCTCGACCCCTCGCCGCTCGATATCGAGGTGGCCGACATTGCTCACGGCCTGGCTCGGGTGGCCCGCTGGAACGGGCAGACGAGAGGAGACCACGCCTTTTCCGTTGCCCAGCATTCGCTGCTGGTGGAAGAGATTTTCCGCATCAACAACCCATCAGCCTCGGCCAATTGGGCATTGGCGGCGCTTCTGCACGACGCGCCGGAATATGTGATCGGCGACATGATATCGCCGTTCAAGGCGACCCTGGGAGACGACTACAAATCCGTCGAGAAGCGGCTTCAGTGCGCTATCCATCTCCGCTTTACGCTGCCGCTCGACATGCCAGCCAAGCTGGCCAAGGAAATCAAGCGTGCCGATCGCATCGCGGCCTTCTTCGAGGCCACGCGGCTGGCGGAGTTTGCCGAAGCGGAGGCAGCGCGCTTCTTCGGCCGCCCGCGCGGCTTTTCCGCCGACAATTTCGAATTGAAACCGCAGCCGGCGCGGCGCGCGCAGAAAGCGTTTCTGGCGCGGTTCACACTGATCGAGAAACTGCGGGAGAAGGGATCGCAGACGCCGGTGAAGCGTTATTGACGCCCCTGCCGGTCCAGGCGGTCGATGAACCACTGGGTCAGCTTGACCCACACCGCGTCCTTTTCGCCCGCATCCTCACAGCCATGGTCGAGATTCGGATTGTCGTTGACCTCGATTACATAGACGCCCTCGGTCGTCTCCTTCAGATCTACGCCGTAAAGGCCGTTGCCGATGCAGCGGGCGGCGCGCACCGCTATGTCGATCACCTCGGGCGGCGTTTCCTTGATGGTGAAGCTGCGGAAGCCGCCCTCGTCCGGCTTGCCGCGCCTTTCGTGGTTGACGATCTGCCAATGTTTCTTGGCCATCAGGTACTGCACCGAGAACAATGGCTCACCGCCCAGAACGCCGATGCGCCAATCGAACTCGGTCGGCAGGAATTTCTGGGCGATCAGAAGATCGGAATCCTCTAACCAGGTGGTCGCAAGGCGCTTCAGCTCCTCCATGTTCGCCGCCTTCTTCACGCCCCGCGAAAACGCCCCATCGGGGATCTTCAGCACAATGGGAAAACCCAGCGTGTCGGCTGCCGCCTGCAGGTCGGCGGGACCGGAAATCATCATGGTCGGCGGCACCGGGACGCGGTGCGTGATCATCAGTTCGTTGAGGTAGACCTTGTTGGTGCAGCGGATCATCGACATGGGATCGTCGATGACGGGCATGCCTTCCTGCTGGGCACGGCGGGCAAAGCGATAGGTGTGGCTGGAGATAGACGTGGTCTCGCGGATGAACAGCGCATCGTAATTGGCCAGGCGCGGCAGGTCCTTGCGGGTAATCGGCTCGACCTCGACGCCCATCTTCCCGGCGATGCGCGACCAGTATTTGAGCGAATTGACCGAGGAAGGCGGCAGGGCCTCCTGAGGGTCGATCAGCGTGGCAAAGCTGTACCGCGCCGGTGTCCGCGTCCTGGTATCGCGCCATTGCCTGCTGGTATAGGTTTCCAGATTGGCCAGGAAACGCGCCTTTTCATCCGCTTTCATGCGCGCCAGCGGCAGAAAGCTGATTTTGCGGATGGTCGCCCACTCGCCGTCCTCGATGGCAACTTCCAGCGCCGGGGCCCGAAACCAGTCGAACAGAAGCCGGGCAAATCGGTCCCAGGCGCGCGAGGGGCCGATGCCGAAGAAGATCGAGACAGATGAAGGAAATGTCCCGCCAACATCGCGCCGGCATCTGTTGAGGGCCTGTTCCAGCTCAGGCAGCGAATTCTCGTAGAGTTTGCGCGCCGACAGGTCGATCAGCGTTTCCACGGACGGAATGATCTTGTGTCCGCGCGAGCTGGCCAGCAGCGAGGCATAGTAGCCGCGGCTCTGATAGGCATAGCTGTTGGAAAGATTGATGACTTTCGGGCGCTGGCCGCGAAACAGCGACGGGTGGGCCAGATAGTCCCTGGTCGTGATGATCTTGTGGGGCGTGGCCACCTGGTCGAGGTCGCCGGGACGGCCGGTAAGTATGACCCAGGTCATCGTGTCTTCATGTCTCCCAATACGACGGCCGCGCGCAGGCCGCGCCGTCCGAACTGCGCCATGCGCATGAAAGAAGCGTGGGGGATGGGAATGTTCGCGGCGTCGGCGGCGGTCTCGCCGCGCTCGTCCTCCACCCAGGGATCGTGCACGAAAATATGGCCGCCGTCATCGCCGATTGCCAGGACCCAGTGCGGCACTTTCTTGCCGAACATCAGGTAGCCGCTGATCAGCACCGCCACGAGCGCCCCGCGCTGCAGCGCGTCGCGGATGTCGTCCAGCGTGAACGCGCGGTCCGAAACCGGTATGGCGAGCGCGCGGGCCCGGTTGCGGAAGTCGAGTTGCGCCAGCCGCATCACCCGGCGCTTTTCTTCGTCGCGCACCGAATCCAGGAACAAAGGCCCCTTGTGCGATACCATGATCTGGGCAGCAAGGCCGATATCGACCGCCGCGACGGCAAGGCCGAAAGGTTCGCAGCCGCCCGGACCCGACATCATGAAAACCGTCGTGGCCTGCCGCCACAGCCTCACTTCGAGGATAGGGCTCGGCTTGAACGCGGGGTCGAACCGCGCCTTGGCCATCATCAGGCAGGCGGGGCCGCAGGTGAAATCCGCCGTCTGCTCGTAATAGGGCACGCCGGCATGTGGCGAAACCTCGCCGCGCAGCAGCTTTTCGTAGCGCAGCGCCGCCGCGCCGTCCTCGTAATAGTCTTCTTCCCTGCCTATCCGGCGGTAGCCGGTTCTCTCGTAGAGGCCGATGGCGCGGCTGTTGTCTTCGCGCACCTCCAGCCGCAGGACCAGACGCTCATGCGCATAGGCGGCATCTTCGGCAGCCTTCAGCAGCATGCGTCCGACGCCCGAGCCCGCGCTTTGCGGCGAGACGGCGATGGAATAAAGGCGAGCGACCCCGCTGCCCTTGCGGTAGAGCACCAGGCAGTAGCCGGCCAGCGACGCATTCTCCTCGCCCACCAGAAGTGTCACCGTATCGCTCTCGACATGCTGACGGAAGGAACGCCGCGAAATGCGGTCCGTATCGAAAACGGTGTTTTCGATGGCGAGAAGCGCATCGATGTCGGACGCGCGGGCCGGACGAATGTCGGCACTCATTTGCTGGCGATTGGCCCCACAGATTTGCCCTCTCTTAGCATTGCCGCCGCCGGCGGAGAACAGAGAATTTCGCGGGCGGAGGTCGTGGCAATGTTTTCTTTGCCACTTTAGCGTAAAACCCCGTCGAGGCTGAATTGCATCGACGATTTCAGCCTCAGGCGGGGCGGACGACGACTGGCCTAACCCACAAGGTTGAACGGAGATTTATATCCATGGAAATCGATACCGCTGCCATGCTGACCGCAGGTGAGGCCGCGCTGGCGCAAGCCAGCGCTTTCGCGGTCGACTATGCCTTCTCGGTCTTAGGCGCCATTATTCTCATCATCGCCGGCTTCATCGTCGCCGGCTATCTGGAGCGGACGATAGGCCGTGCCCTCTCGCGGACGCACGCCTTCGACCAGACCCTTTGCCGCTTTCTCTCGAAAGTTGTTCGATATGCCGTCCTCATTATGGTCGGCGTCACGGTGCTGGCCCAGTTCGGCGTCCAGACCGCCAGCATACTCGCCGCGCTGGGCGCGGCCGGTCTGGCTATCGGACTTGCCCTCCAGGGCACGTTGCAGAACGTTGCCGCCGGCATCATGCTGCTCGTCCTGCGGCCGTTTCGCGTCGGCGAATATGTCGATGCCAGCGGCATATCGGGCACGATCGAGGAAATCGGCCTGTTCGCGACCGAGCTGACGTCCTTCGACGGGCTCTACGTGTTGGCTCCCAACAGCGAGCTATGGAACAAGGCCGTCACCAACTATTCGCGCAACCCGACACGCCGTTTCGATCTCGATATCGGCATAAGCTACAGCGACGACATCAACCTCGCGCACGACACGCTGATGGAGCTTGCGCGCAGCGATGATCGCGTGATCGGCGTTCCCGAGCCGGAGGTGCTTGTCAAGGATCTCGGCGACAGCGCCGTGACAGTGACGCTGCGCTACTGGACGGCGGCGAGCAATTTCTGGCCGGTCCAGTTCGACCTCACCAAGGCCGCGAAGGAAGCCTTCGACGCCAAGGGCATCACCATCCCCTTCCCGCAGCGCGACGTGCACTATGTGCCTGCGGAAGCGCCCAGGCCAAAACGTGCAGCGGGAAGCAAGAGCCGAGCGTGATCTTGTTCCGCGGCGTTGGACCCATGCATCAATTCTGCTGAACGCTGGCCGGCGATCAATTCATTTGTCCGAATTTCAGTCCTGGCTAGAATAGGCGTCATTGTGACACCTTCCGGAGACGTTCTGCGGGAGGTGTTGCTTGTAGGCTAAACGAATCACGGCGGCATTTAGCGGCCGCAAGCACGTCTCCGCGCCGTAAGTGAGGAACTTCTTCATGTCGCAAGCTGCCCCCGCCCGCCCCGCCGCCGTCGGCTTTCCGTGGCTCATCGTGATCTGCGGCTGCATCATCGCCGCGATGACTTTCGGGCCGCGCTCGGCGATGGGCTTCTTCCAGCTTCCCATGCTGGAGGATCGGGGTTGGGACCGCACGACTTTCGGGCTGGCGATGGCCATACAGAACCTGCTCTGGGGCATGGGGCAGCCCGTTTTCGGCGCAATCGCGGACCGGTTCGGCACCTGGCGGGTCATGGCCATGTCGGGCCTTCTGTATGCCGCCGGCCTCATCCTCATGGCCACGGCGACCAGCGAGACGATGTTGCATATCAGCGGCGGCGTGCTGGTCGGGCTCGGCATCGCATCGGGCTCCTTCAGCATCGTGCTCGCCGCCTTCGCCCGCAACGTGACGGCCGAGAATCGCAGCCTGGTGTTTGGCATCGGCACCGCCGCCGGCTCCGCCGGCATGTTCATCTTCGCGCCGATCAGCCAGGCGCTGATCGACACTTTCGGCTGGTCCGACACGCTGGTCTATATGGGCATCGCGATGCTGGTGGTGCCGCTGCTTGCCATTCCGCTGGTCGGCAATTCGTCCAGCGGGCGCGTGCCAAGGGCCGTCGAGATGGAGCAGACCTTCGGCGCCGCGCTGCGCGAGGCCTTCGCGCATCGCAGCTTCGTTCTCCTAGTCTCGGGCTTTTTCGTCTGCGGGTTCCAGGTCGCCTTCATCACCGCCCATTTCCCCGCCTATATCGGCGATCTCGGCATCGATGCGCGCTACGCAGTCATCGCGCTGGCGCTGATCGGCTTCTTCAACATCATCGGTTCGCTCGCCTCCGGCTTCATCGGCCAGCGCTACTCAAAGCCCATGTTCCTTGCCTGGATCTATATAGCGCGTTCCGTCGCCGTCACCGCGTTCCTGTTGTTCCCGCAGACGCCGACTACCGTCGTCATCTTCGCCATCGTGATGGGGCTTTTGTGGCTCTCCACCGTGCCGCCGACCAATGCGCTGGTCGCGGTCATGTTCGGCACGCGTTATCTCGGCATGCTGGGCGGGCTGGTGTTCTTCTCGCACCAGATCGGCTCGTTCCTGGGGGTCTGGCTGGGCGGCTATCTTTACGATAAGCTCGGCTCCTATGATCCCGTCTGGTGGCTCGGCGTAGCGCTGGGCCTGTTTGCCGCGGCCGTCCACTGGCCGATCAAGGAGCAGCCTGTGGACAGGCCCATTCTGGCACCGGCGGAATAGGCTGTTCACGGACCGCATGGCTGTCATGCGGCTGCAATAGACGCGCCCTATTGCGTCTCCGTGGATATTCCCCATCGAGGAGAGGCAGACATGAACGAGCACGTCGACCCAACCGAAATCAAGACGCCGACCGACATCCGCGAGGAGTCCGAGGATATCGGCCGCAACGATACGCCCAACCCGACAATGGGCGATATCATCAACCGCCGCTACTCGCGCCGCGGCTTTCTGGGCGGCTCGCTCGCCGTAGCCGCCATCGGCGCGACCGTGAGCCCGATGGCGCTGCTCGCCGGCAAGGCGCAAGCCGCCACTGCCTCGGCATTCGACTTCACCGAAACGATCGCGGGCGTCGATGAAACGCACCATATCGCCGAAGGCTACGACGCCGACATCCTGTTGCGCTGGGGCGACAAGGTGCTGCCCGATGCCCCCGACTTCGATCCGATGAACCAGAGCGCCGACGCGCAGGCCAAGCAGTTCGGCTACAATAACGACTATGTCGGCTTCATCCCGCTCGACGGGTCAGAGGACCGCGGCCTTCTCGTGGTCAATCATGAATACACCAATGGTGAACTCATGTTCCCCGGCCTTGCCCGCGTGGTCGACGGCAAGGTGGAGATGGGCGACTACACCAGGGAACTGGTCGACATCGAGATGGCCGCCCATGGCGGCACGATCATCGAAATCCGTAAGGGCGAAAATGGCAAATGGCAGCCGGTGCTCGACAGCCCCCACAACCGCCGCATCACCGTCAACACCGAAATGGCGCTTTCAGGCCCGGTGGCCGGCCATGACCGGGTGAAGACCAATGCCGACCCCTCCGGCACGAAAGTCTTCGGCACGCTGAACAATTGCGCCGGCGGCGTCACCCCCTGGGGCACCTATCTGATGGCGGAGGAAAACTTCCACGGCTATTTCGGCGGCGAACTGCCGGCCGGCCATCGGGAAGAGGAGAACTACAAGCGCGTCGGCGCCCCGGGCGGCTGGTACAACTGGGCTTCCTTCCACGACCGCTTCGACGTGTCGAAGGAGCCGAACGAGCCGAACCGCTTCGGCTGGATCGTCGAAGTGGACGTCCTCGACCCCAATTCAACGCCGAGAAAGCGCACCGCGCTGGGCCGTTTCAAGCATGAAGGCTGCGAGACTGTCGTCAATGGTGACGGCAGGGTCGTCTGCTACACGGGTGACGACGAGCGCTTCGACTATGTCTACAAATTCGTCACCGCCGGCACTTTTGACGAAGCCGACCGCACTGCCAATATGAACCTTCTCGACGAAGGCACCCTCTACGTCGCCCGTTTCGACGAAGACGGCACGATGGAGTGGCTGCCGCTTGTCCATGGCGAGGGCCCGCTGACGGCGGAGAACGGGTTCGAAAGCCAGGCGGACGTTCTGATCGAGACGCGGCGGGCGGCCGACCTTTTGGGCGCCACCAAGATGGATCGTCCGGAAGACGTGCAGCCGAATGCGGCGACCGGCAAGGTCTACTGCATGCTGACCAACAACACGCGGCGCAAGGCCGACGACGTGAACGTAGCCAATCCGCGCCCGGAAAACGCCTTCGGCCACATCATCGAGATCACCGAAACGGACGGCGATTTCGCTTCGACAAAATCGACATGGGAAATCCTGCTCAAATGCGGCGATCCGTCCATTGCCGAGGTGGGCGCGACGTTCTCTCCTGCCACCAGCGAGAACGGCTGGTTCGGCATGCCCGACAATTGCGCCATCGACGCGGACGGCAGGCTGTGGGTCTCAACCGATGGCAACAGCCAGAGCAAAACCGGACGCACCGACGGGTTGTGGGCCGTCGATACGGAAGGCGAAGCGCGGGGCACCTCCAAGCTCTTCTTCCGCGTTCCCGTGGGCGCGGAAATGTGCGGCCCCTACTTCACGCCGAGCGGCGAGACGCTGTTCCTTGCCGTGCAGCATCCGGGCGACGAGGGGCTTGCCACCTTCGAGAGCCCCGCAACCCGCTGGCCGGATTTCGACGAGAAGCTGCCGGTGCGCCCGTCCTTGCTCGTCGTCACCAAGCAGGGCGGCGGTAAAATCGCCTGACGCTCAGGCCGCGTTCTCGCCTTTTGCCAGAGCGCGGGCCAGGGCGGACAGAAAGCCCGCGCGGGAATCGGGCGCTTCGATCCCGCGCGGCTCGTAGACGTTGCGATGCAGAAAATAGCCGGTCAGGCCGAAAGCTTCGGCCAGCCCGCCGGCATCGCCTTCGGCCCGCGATCGGGAACCGAGGAATTCGGGCAGCGGCAGCAGCTTGTCGGCCCATGGCTGGCCTGCCTCCCTCGTCACCGCCCTGCCCGTCTTCGGCGACACGAACGCCAGCCCCTCTCGCTCACCGGTCAGGGCGCACCGGGAAAGGTCCAGGCCGAAGCCGAGTTCTTCCAGCACCGCGAGTTCGAACCTGGCCATCAGCGACCCCGCGATGCCTGGCTCGTCCAGATGGCGCGTCACCACGCACATCGTTTCATAAAGGGCAGGATGCGGGTCGCGCTCGGGCAGAAGCCGCAGATGCGCGGCCAATAGCTGGATGCCGTGGACGGCGGCGGCCGAAGCCATGAGACGGGCAGCGTGAAGCTCCAGCGGCTCGACCTGGAACAGGCCCAGATGCTCATCCAACCGGGCGCGCCAGACGAGTTCGACCCGGTTTCCAGGCTGCAGCAGGGGCTGCATCCTTCGCGAGCGGCCGCCGCGCACCAATCCCAGGTGCCGGCCATGGGCGGCCGTCATCACCTCCAGGATCGTGCTGGTTTCGCCGTGCCTGCGGCACCCGAGTATCATGCCGTCGTCGCGCCATTCCATGGCCCTTGGTATCAGCCTGTCAATGCGGGAATTCAAGCCCCATTTCGCGATAGCGCTCGGGGTCGTTGCCCCAGTTCTCGCGCACTTTGACGAACAGGAAGAGGTGCACCTTCTGCTCGAGGATCTCGGCGATCTCCTCGCGCGCGGCCTGACCGATAGCGCGGATTGCCGAACCCTTGTGGCCGAGGACGATCTTCTTC
Organism: Nitratireductor luteus; assembly: GCF_026162365.1. Lineage (GTDB taxonomy): Bacteria > Pseudomonadota > Alphaproteobacteria > Rhizobiales > Rhizobiaceae > Chelativorans > Chelativorans luteus. The sequence goes on from NZ_JAOANW010000001.1 coordinate 171,475, forward strand.
TGGCTGTCGCGCTCGACATAGATCACCTGCTCGATGCGCACGGATCCATCCTTCCGTTCCTCCCACTTCTCCGTTTCCACATGGGTGGCATAGGGAAGCTCCTGGTGAAGGCGCAGGAACAGCTTTTCCCGCGTGATCTCGGCGGCGAGCTGCCGCATCGGCAGGTCTGAGATCTGGTCCTCGGGATAATACCAAGGGCCCTGCGGCAGGCTCTCGGCGAAATAATCGAGAAGATCGCCGCAGCCCGATCCCGTCAGCGCCGAGACCATGAAGGTGCGGTCGAATGCAACGCGTCCATTGGCCTCGGCCGCCAGCGCCAACAGGGCCTCTCGTTTGACACGGTCGATCTTGTTGAGGATCAGGATTTTCGGCTGGCGCACCTCGGCAAGGCTATTGAGGATCGCATCAGCGTCGCCGCGAATGCCGCGTTCGGCGTCGATCAGAAGCGCGATGATGTCGGCATCACGCGCGCCGCCCCAGGCGGTGTTGACCATCGCCTTGTCCAGCCGGCGGCGCGGCCGGAAAATGCCGGGCGTGTCGATGAACACGATCTGCGTCCTGTCCCTTGTGGCGATGCCGCGCACCAGTGCGCGCGTCGTCTGCACCTTGTGGGTGACGATGGAGACCTTGGCGCCGACCAGTTGGTTGAGCAGCGTCGACTTGCCGGCGTTGGTCGCGCCGATGAGCGCGACAAAGCCTGAACGTGTACCGGTTGCGGCGTGCTGTGAATCCTCGCCGGTCATCATGCGCCTTCCTGTTTCTGCCAGACGCCTTCGCGTATGAGGATTTCGGTCGCCGCCACCTGCTCGGCCTCGCGCTTGGAGCGGCCCTTGCCGCGCCCGACCCCGTAGCCTTTGATGCTCACCACGACGGTAAAGACGGGATCATGGTCCGGCCCCTCGCGGCTTTCCACCGCATAGTCGGGCGTGGCCCCCGACACCTGATGCGCCCATTCCTGCAGCGCCGTCTTGGGATCCTGGCGCGCGGCCAGGGGCTTGCGCGACCGCTTTTCCCAGTTTGCGTGGATAAAGCTTCGGGCGGCTTCCAACCCGTCCTGCAGGTAGATGACGGCAATCAACGATTCCATCACGTCGGAACGCAGGTTCACCTGCTTTCGCACCGCCAGCGCCTTGAGGTCGCTGCCTATATGGATGAGTTCGTCGAGAGCCAGCTCGTCGGTGACCTCGGCCAGGGTTTCAGCATTGACCAGCGCATTGAGCCGCACCGATAGCTCGCCTTCCGGCGCATCGGGAAATGCGTGATAGAGCATTTCGGCGACGACGAGACCAAGAACCCGGTCGCCCAGGAACTCGAGACGCTGGTAGTCCGAGCCCTTCGCGCCGCGCGCGCTGGCGTGGGTCAGCGCCTCCAGCAACAGTCCGTTCTGGCGAAAGGTGATGCCGGTGCGCCTTTCAACGGCCTCGGCGAGTTCCTCCCCGGTGAGGCGCTTGTCGGCCATCAATCCACCCAGTTGAGGATGCGCCCGGGCCGCATCTCGGTGGGCCATTTCCAAAGCTCAAGCGGGCTTGCGCCGCCGGCGATGGAGAAGAAAATGACATTGGCACGGCCAACGAGGTTTTCCGCCGGCACGAATCCCACCGAGAAGCGGCTGTCGGTGGAGTTGTCGCGGTTGTCGCCCATCATGAAATAATGACCTTCGGGCACCACGAATTCGCGCGTGTTATCGCCGATGGAATTGGGGGAAAGATCGAGCGTCTCGTAGGAAACGCCATTCGGCAGAGTTTCGCGGTAAAGGTCCACCGGGCGCGTCATTTCCGTAATGTCCGGGTCGTCGATGACACCGATCTTTTCCCGCTTCACCGGCTCGCCGTTGATGTGAAGAATGCCCTCGCGCACCTGTATGCGGTCGCCCGGCAGGCCGATAACGCGCTTGATATAGTCGACTGAAGTGTTCGAGGGCAGCTTGAAGACGACCACATCCCCGCGTTCCGGCTCGGCACCGAAAATGCGGCCTGAAAAGATCGGCGGTGACAAGGGCAGCGAGTAGCGCGAATAGCCATAGGCCCACTTCGTCACGAACAGATAGTCCCCCTCCAGGAGCGTTGGCCGCATGGAGCCGGAGGGAATGGAAAAGGGCTGAAACAGGAATGTGCGGATAACCAGCGCCAGGAGCAGCGCCTGCACAATCACGCTGACGGTTTCGCCCAGCCCGCCGGCCTTTTTCTTGGATTTTTCAGCCACGCTCATGTCGTCCTCGGTTCTGGGCCACGGAATCGCGCGTTCATGGCCTCTGTCTGGAGCCCCCTCTTACCGGCTGGCGCCAAACGGGGCAATGCGGGAAGGCGCGCCCTAGGGCCGCAGCATGGCGGTGTGTCAATAATCGGGCACGGCCTCGATTATGACGAAGGCCTGGGCCAGTGGAAAATCGTCGGTGATGGTCAGATGGACGAGCGGGCGATGCCTTTCGGGCAGCATCTGGCGCAGGCGTTCTGCCGCGCCGCCGGTAAGCACCATGGTCGGCTTGCCGCCCGGCAGATTGACCACGCCCAAGTCGCGCCAGTAGACGCCGCGCGAGATCCCCGTGCCGAGCGCCTTTGAGCAGGCCTCCTTGGCGGCGAAGCGTTTGGCATAGGATGCCGCTCGTTCCCGTCTGCGGTCGGATTTTGCGCGCTCGATATCGGTGAAAACGCGCTGCGTGAAGCGATGCTCGTGGCGCTCCAGCGTCTTGGCCACGCGCCTGATATCGATGAGATCGCTGCCCAGTCCGATGATCATCAGCCTGCCGCCGCCGGTGCGGTTCGCGATTGCATCTCGGCGCGTCTGCGGGCTTTTTCGGCCAACCGCTTGCGCCGCTGTTCGCGGAAGGCGACGACTGTCCACCGCGTCAGGAAATAGAATATCAACGCCACCGCCAAACCGAGCGGCAAGCTGCCCACGGCCATGGGCTTGATCAGGGGGTCCCATAACTGGGAGAACTCCAGATGCCGTAGCGCACGGCCCAGATCCACCGGCACATGCGGGCCGGGATGAGCGCCACGGAGCATGGCCTTGCCCAGTTGCAGCGTTGCGCCCCAGATGAAGGGGAAAGTCAGCGGATTGCCGACTGCAGTGCCGATTGCCGACGCCACGACGTTGCCGCCTACCAGCCAGGCCAGCGCAGCGGCCAGGAGAAAATGAAATCCGAGAAATGGCGAGAACGAAGCGAAGGCGCCGGCGGCGATACCTGCGGCGATGGCGTGCGGTGTTGCGCGCAGGCGCAGAGCGCGCTTGGTGAAATATTGGGCGGACCGCCAGAACGACCGGCGCGGCCAGACCATCGTCCTCAAACGTTCCCAAAAATCAGCGCTTTTCCTGCGTCGAAATAACATTGCCGCCATATTCCACCCACCGGAGCACCCCACCCCGGCGATTCTAAAACCTGCCTGTTAACACTGCGTTCCCATGGACAATACCAGCCAGCTGCCAAGATATAGAGAACGCCATGCGGTGTGAGCAAGGCAGATCGATGACTTTCCGGCGCGATGCGTCCCATTACAGGCAATGACAAAGGCACGCCCGTTGTTCCGACTACCACTCCTCAGCCATTGACCCGGCGCACCTCCGACACACAGGGCGCCTCCTTCAGTTGCGACATCAGCCGGTTGAGGTGCTTCAGGTCCCAGACCTCCAGATCAAAGATCATTTCGGTGAAATCGGGCGCCGTGCGCGCCATGGACAGCATGTGGATGTTGGCGTCGTTTGAGGCGATCAGTTGCGCGATTTCCGCAAGTGAGCCGGGCTCGTTGATCGCGGTCACCGAAAGGCGCGCCGGGAAACGTTCCTTCATATGCTCGTCGATATCCCAGCGCACATCGATCCAGCGCTCGGGCTGATCGTCGAACGCAGTCAGCGAGGGCGACTGGATGGGGTAGATCGTTATGCCGGAGCCGGGCTGCAATATGCCCACGATGCGGTCTCCCGGCACCGCGCCTTCCGGCGCGAAACGCACCGGCAGATCGCCACTGACACCGCGGATGGGCAGCGCACCGCCCTCACCGGCCATTGCTGTCTCCTTGTTCTGCCGGGACTTCCTGCGCGAGGAACGGCCCGGTATCTGAAACAGCATGCCGGCCGCGTTACGCAGGTTGAACCAACCCTCTTCCCGGGCCTTCGGGTTCTGGGTGACGCGCTCGTCCTTATAGTCGGGGAAAACGGCGTGGACGACGTCCTGCGAGGTCAGTTCACCTCTGCCGACGGCGGCAAGCACATCGTCGACATCCTTGCGCGCCAGTCGATGCAGGACGGGTTTCAGCGACTCCTTGTTCCACGGCTTGCCTGCGCGCTCGAAGGCGCGTTCCAGAATGCGCGAGCCAAGGCCCGAATATTGCTTCCGCACGGCATTGCGCGTGGCTCGCCGGATGGCCGAGCGCGCCTTGCCGGTGACGACCACGGATTCCCAGGCAGCCGGCGGCACCTGCGCCTTGGAGCGGATGATGTCGACCTCATCGCCGTTCTTCAACTCCGTCATCAAGGGCATGATGCGGCCGTTGACCTTGGCGCCCACGCAGGTATCGCCCACATCCGTGTGAACCGCATAGGCGAAATCGATGGGCGTTGCCCCGCGCGGCAGCGCAATCAACCGGCCTTTCGGCGTGAAGCAGAAAACCTGGTCCTGGAAAAGCTCCAGCTTGGTGTTTTCGAGAAACTCCTCCGGATTGTCGCCTTCCGAAAGCGCCTCGATCGTTCGGCGCAGCCAGGCATAGGCGTTGGTATCCTTGGAGATCTTGTGGCCGCCATCCTTCGTCTTGGAGCCGAAATCCTTGTAAAGCGTGTGGGCCGCCACTCCGTACTCGGCCACCGTTTCCATCTCGTGGGTGCGTATCTGCAGTTCCACGCGCTGGCGGGACGGGCCGACGATGGTCGTGTGGATGGAGCGGTAGTCGTTCTGCTTCGGAGTGGAGATGTAGTCCTTGAAGCGGCCGGGCACCATCGACCAGGTCGAATGGATCGCCCCGAGCGCCCGGTAGCAATCCTCGACCGTGTCCACGATCACGCGAAAGCCGAAAATGTCGGAAAGCTGCTCGAACGATAGTGCCTTGGTCTCCATCTTCTTGAAGACGGACCAGGGCTTCTTCTGGCGGCTCTTGACAGTTGCCTTGATCGCGTTCTTCTCGAACAGTCCGGCAAGGGAGCTCTCGATCTCGCCGATGACGCCGCGATTGCGCTCGAAAAGATCGGCAAGCCGTTCGGTGACCGTGTGGAAGGCTTCCGGATTGATGTAGCGGAAGGCCAGTTCCTCCAGTTCCTCGCGCATGTCCTGCATGCCCATGCGGCCGGCCAGCGGCGCATAGATCTCCATCGTCTCCTCGGCGATGCGCAGCCGCTTGTGCACCGGCACATGGTCGAGCGTGCGCATATTGTGGAGACGGTCGGCAAGCTTGACCAGAAGCACCCGCACATCCTGCGAGATCGCCAGCAGGAGCTTGCGCAGGTTTTCCGCCTGGGCCGCCTTCTTGGAGACGAGGTCGAGCTTCCTGAGCTTGGTCAGGCCCTCGACCAGGCTGCCGATGTCGTCGCCGAAAAGCTCGTCAATCTCCGAGCGCGTCGCGCTGGTGTCCTCGATCGTGTCGTGCAGAAGCGCCACCGCGATGGTCGCCTCGTCGAGGTGCATGTCGGTGAGGATGGCCGCGACTTCGAGCGGATGCGAGAAGTACGGGTCACCGGAGGCCCGCGTCTGGTGGCCGTGCTTCTGCATGGCATAGACGTAAGCCTTGTTGAGAAGCGCCTCATTCACGTCGGGCTTGTAGCGCTGCACGCGCTCGACAAGCTCATATTGACGCATCATGGGCAACGACTCCCAATTTAGGACCTGTGGACCGTCTTCAAACGCAAAAAATGCGCCACGTCGGCCGCGCGGCGCATTTTCCTAGAATAGGCATGAAAACTCCGCCACGAAAGGGCGGCGCTTCGACTGGATTAAAAGTCGTCGCTTTTTTCAGGCGGCACAAGTCCTTCGATGCCGGCCAGCAAATCTTCCTCGCTCATGCGGTCGAAGGAGATGGGCTCGTCCTCGGGCCGGTCGGCCTCGGCGGCGGCGGTCTCCGCCTGATCGTTGATCGTCGGCAGGTCTGCTTCGGGCTCGTCGACTTCGACATGCTTCTGCAGCGAATGGATCAGCGCTTCGTTCAGGTCGCCCGGCGACAGCCTCTCGTCGGCGATCTCGCGCAAGGCCACGACAGGATTCTTGTCGTTGTCGCGATCCACCATGATCGCCTCGCCCTGCGATATCTGGCGCGCCCTGTGGCTTGCAAGCAGAACGAGGTCGAAACGATTTTCGACCTTGTCGATGCAGTCCTCAACGGTAACACGGGCCATGGCTTGCCCCTTTCATGCTTGGAATTTCCGGAAATCTTGCGGTCCCATAGCTTTTTGGCGCGCGAGATTCAAGAAATTTCGCCTCAAGCAGGCATAAGGCCGCGCACCAACGCCTCTCCTCAGCGGGGAACCAATCCATGCCGTACGGCTTTTCCCACCGCCTAAATCAAGATTCACATCAACCATGATTGACCTTTAGAATTTAATTGGCATTGGAATGAAAACAAGTTCGCACTATGTCAGCAGATATGCTGGACGGAACATGCGCCGACAGCAATATGGCGCATTCCGGTTTTGCCTGCGCAGCCAATTGCCACGAAGGATATTTGAACATGTTTGACCCTCGCGAAAAGATCGCTCTGTTTATCGACGGGGCTAATCTTTACGCCACATCGAGATCGCTCGGTTTCGATATCGACTATCGCAAGCTTTTGTCCAGCTTTCAGCAGAAGGCTTATCTTCTGCGCGCCTACTACTACACCGCCCTTGTGGAGGATCAGGAATACTCCTCCATCCGACCGTTGATCGACTGGCTCGATTATAATGGCTACAAGGTCGTGACCAAGCCGGCGAAGGAATTCACCGATTCCACCGGCCGCCGCAAGATCAAGGGCAATATGGACATCGAGTTGGCCATCGATGCGCTCGAGCTATCCGATGTCGTCGATCACTATGTCCTCTTTTCGGGTGACGGCGATTTCCGGACGCTGGTGGAAGCGCTGCAGCGCAAGGGCCGCAAGGTCAGCATCGTGTCCACCATAAAGTCGCAGCCGCCGATGATTTCGGACGAATTGCGCCGGCAGGCCGATAATTATATCGACCTTGCATCGCTTCAGGCGGAAATCGGCCGCGACCCCTCGGAAAGACCGCTTCGTCGCCCCGAGACCGATGATTTTGAGAACAACGATATTGATGAATGAGCATCTTATACCAGGGCGGCAGCGAGCCGCCGAGAGACTGTCCCCTTTGCCCGCGCCTGCATGATTTCATTGCCGAATGGCGCGCGCGCGAGCCCGAATGGCACAACGCACCCGTCCCCACCTTCGCGCCCGCCGAAGGGGATGAAAAGGCACGGCTTCTGATCGTCGGGCTCGCGCCGGGCGTGCGCGGGGCCAACCGCACGGGAAGACCCTTCACCGGCGATTATGCGGGAACGCTGCTTTATGGCACGCTTGAGCGATTCGGCTTCGCCCGGGGACGCTTCGACGCGCGGCCGGACGACGGGTTGGAACTGGTCGACACGGCCATCACCAATGCCGTGCGCTGCGTGCCGCCGGAAAACAAGCCTGTCGGCAGCGAGATACGCACTTGCCGCCAGCACTACTTCATGCCGACGATAGAGCGCTTTCCCAATCTCAAAGCCATCGTTTCGCTCGGAACCATCGCACACCAGTCCACCGTCCGCGCGCTGGGGCTCGCCGTGAAGGACTATCCCTTCAGCCATGGATGCGAGCATGACGGCGGCCGGCTGCGCCTGTTCGCCTCCTACCACTGCTCGCGCTACAACACGAATACGGGACGGCTGACGGAAGAGATGTTCGTGGAGGTGTTCGGGAGGGTGAGGGAGTTTTTAGGTGAATGGTGAATGGTCCCTCTCCGTGTTCGACTTGCCCAGAGAAAACATCCCCGACCAATCCTATTCACTATTCATCCCTTCTCCTTCAACAGCCGCGCCTTCTCCCTGTTCCAGTCGCGCTGCTTCGCGGTCTCGCGCTTGTCGTGAAGCTTCTTGCCTCGGGCGACCGCCAGTTGGAGTTTGGCGATGCCGCGTTCGTTGAAATACATCTTCAACGGCACCATGGTCATGCCTTCGCGGTCCGCCGCCTGGGAAAGCCGCGCGATCTCCTTCTTGGAGACCAGCAGCTTTCGCCTGCGGCGCGGCTCGTGATTGAAGCGGTTGCCGGCGAAATATTCCGGGATATGCGCGTTGATCAGCCACAACTCCCCGCCTTCGACCGAGGCGTAGGATTCCTGGATGTTGGCGTGTCCCTCGCGCAGCGATTTCACCTCGGTGCCGGTCAGCACCAGGCCGGCCTCCAGCGTGTCGGCCACCTCGTAGGAGAAACGCGCCTTGCGGTTTTCCGCGACCGTCTTGATGTTCGGGTTCTTTTCCTTGGCCATGAATTCCCAATGCGCGCGGGGCGCGTTCGTTCAGCACCCCGCTTTTCCTGGAATCGCTCTAGTTCATCAACCCGGCGTGCTTCATCGCCGCGTCGATGCGCTCCGCCGTCGAAGCCTCCACGGGCACGAGCGGCAGGCGAACGGTGTTCTCTACCTTGCCGAGGCGCGACAGCGCGTATTTTGCGCCGCAAAGCCCAGGTTCGATGAAAAGCGCCTTGTGCAGCGGCATCAGGCGGTCCTGCAGGTCGATCGCCTTCTCCTTGTCGCCATTGAGCGTGGATTCCTGGAACTCGGCGCAAAGGCGCGGCGCCACATTGGCCGTCACCGAGATGGCTCCCACGCCGCCATGCGCGTTGAAGCCCAGCGCCGAGGCATCCTCGCCGGAGAGCTGAATGAAATCCTTGCCGCAGGCGAGCCGCTGCTCCGATACCCGCTCGATCTTGGCCGTCGCATCCTTCACGCCGACAATGTTGGAGAAGTCGGCGGCAAGGCGGCCCATCGTCTCCGGCAGCATGTCGATGACCGAGCGCGGCGGTATATTGTAGATGATGATCGGCAGACTGGTGGAGCGCGCCACCGCCGCGAAATGCTCGTACAGGCCGCGCTGGTTGGGCTTGTTGTAATAGGGCGTGACCACCAGAACGGCGTCCGCGCCCACTGTCTCCGCATGCTCCACGAAACCGATCGCCTCGCGCGTCGAGTTCGATCCCGCGCCGGCGATCACCGGAACGCGGCCGGCGGCGGCTTCCACGCACAGCCTGACCATCTCACGGTGCTCGTCATGGGTCAGCGTCGGCGACTCGCCCGTCGTGCCTACCGGAACGAGCCCGGTCGAGCCCTCCTCGATCTGCCATTCGACGAAAGAGCTGAAGGCGTTTTTGTCCAGGCTGCCGTCTTTGTTGAACGGCGTCACGAGCGCTGTTATGGACCCCCTGAACATTGACCGAAACTCCTCGTATTCCTTTTGATACGGCCCGTTGGCCGCTATATTGCCGGCTTCTAGCCCATTGCGAAGCGCGGCACCATAGTCTCGCCATCGAATGGCGGCAAGAACAACGAAGCGGGTGCTTATTGGCACAGAGCGGCCGCCCACGCTAACCTTTCGTTAACGGGCCCTTCACGCAAACCCTTTAGATTCGGGGGAAGCTGCCGCGAGAACAATAACGCCGGGGCCCAGCCCGTTCGGCAGCCACCATGGTTTCGAGGATGAAACGCGTGCAGTACTGGTCTTCAACGGCATCGACCCGAAAATTGGAATCCATTTCCGGAAAGCACGATGCGTAGCTTCAAGCTGGCGCGTCCCTTGTGCGTCCGAATGGACGCACAGCGCTCTAAAGTCGGCGCATTCGCCCTCCTGCTCTCGCTGACCGGTAGCGTCGGGGCTTTCGAGCTGCCGCAGAGCGCGCCCGTGCCCGAGCCGCGCCCCTACGCCCCGCTCGACCGCGCCGCGGTGACGGCAACCATTCCCTTCGCCACTTCGGGACTGCTGAAGCAGGACGATATCGCAGCGCTGAAGCAGGGGCTCGACGCCTTGTCGGGTGGCGATACGGCCTCGGCACGGGCTATCCGCGACAAGTTGAAGCCCAAATCGCTCGACCGCAAGATCCTGGCTTGGGCGGTCGCACTGTCGACCGGCCACGGCGTACCAAGCCTCGATATCGCTGAGACGGCACGGGACCTGGCCGACTGGCCCGGCATGGAGAGGTTGCGCGCCAGCAGCGAACGGGCGCTCTATCGTGAGCAGCCGCCGGCGCGAGAGGTCATCGCAGCCTTCCAGAACACGCAGCCGACCACGTATGAAGGTACCGTCGCACTGGCGCGGGCGCATGTTGAGCTTGGCGACATGGCCGCCGCGCGCGCCGTGCTCTCCCCCTTCTGGCGGGTCGAGAAGCTCGGTGCGAGGGAGGAAGCGGCCATCCTGCGTGAGTTCGGCCGGATCATTCCGGCAGCCGACCACCGCTATCGCATGGAGCGGATGCTCTATGACGACAGGGTGCGCTCGGCCGAGCGCGTGGCCAAACGCGCGGGCGGCGAAGCGCTGACCAAAGCCTGGGCAGCCGTCATCCGCAACGAAAGGAACGCCGGAAAGCTGCTCGACGCGGTACCGGCGGACCAGCGTACGGCGGGCTACCATTTCGCCAGGGCGCGCTACCTGCGGCGGACGGAGCGCTTCAAGGAAGCCGCGCAGGTGGTGTTTTCGGTGGATCGCGAGGCAACGCGGGCGATCGACCCCGACGAATGGTGGTTCGAGCGGCGGGCCCTGTCCCGCGAACTCATCGATATCGACGATGCACAGACCGCTTACCGCATCGCCGCCGCGCAGGCGGGCGGCAACGCGGCCACGATAGCCGACGCCGAATTCCACGCCGGCTGGTACGCGCTACGCTTCCTCGACAACGCGCAGCGTGCGGCCCGCCATTTCTCCCGCATCGCCGAGGTCGCGGACGGGCCCATCTCGCGGGCGCGCGCGTTCTATTGGCTTGGCCGCGCCGCGGAAGCGGGCAGCGGCGGCAACGCGGCGAGCTTCTACGGCAAGGCTGCGGCCTATGGCACGGCGTTTTACGGGCAGCTTGCCACCGCCAAGCTTGGCCGCGCCAGGCTCGAAGCCGCCTATCCGAAACCCACGGCGACGGATCGCAAGAACTTTTCCGTGCGCGAGGCCGTGCGCGCGATCGATCGCCTTGAGAAAGCGGGTCACCAGGAGCGCGCGCGGATCCTTTATCGCGACCTGGCGCAGGAGTTGAACAGCACCGGCGAGCTAGCCCTGCTCGCGGCGACGGCGAAGCGGCAAGGCGACCACTACCTGGCGCTACGCATCGGCAAGATGGCGGCGGCGCGCGGCCTCGACATCGGCACGCTGGCCCATCCGATTGGCGCCATCCCGGCCAGCGCCTCGGTCACGGGCGCAGGCAAGGCGCTGGCCTATGCCATTGCGCGGCAGGAAAGCGAGTTCAATGCGGGTGCGGTTTCCAGCGCCGGCGCGCGCGGCCTCCTGCAGTTGATGCCGTCCACGGCCAGGGCGGTGGCCAGCAAGAACGGCCTGCCCTTTTCCGCCTCCAAGCTGACCAGCGACGCCGGCTACAACGCCACCCTCGGCGCGGCCTACCTGTCGGAGCAACTCGGCCGGTTCGACGGCTCCTACGTTCTGACTTTCGCCGGCTACAATGCCGGCCCGAGCCGGGCATCGGAATGGGCGGAGCGCTATGGCGACCCGCGCGGAAAGCCGGTCGACGCGGTGGTCGACTGGATCGAGCGCATTCCCTATACCGAAACGCGCAACTATGTTCAGCGTGTCATGGAGAACTATCAGGTCTACAAGATGCGCCTGACGGGGCAGTTCACCGTCGAGCAGGATCTTGTGAAGGGGCGTTGAGGACTGCCGGACGTTGCATTGTCGGGAGCCCAGCGATTGCAAGTTCGAGGGGGCAAGGGCTTTGGGCGACGATAACTTTCGCGATTTCTTCTATTCTGCCAAGGATGGCCTCAAACTGCATGCGCGGATCTACGGCGCACCCTCCCCCGGCACGTGGCCGGTAGTCTGCCTGCCGGGGCTGACGCGCAATGCGCGGGATTTCGAGGCGCTGGCACATATCCTTTCGAAGGACGAAAAGCGGCCGCGGCAGCTCATCGCCTTCGATTATCGCGGCCGCGGCCGGTCCAGCTACGATCCCAACTGGCAAAACTACGCCGTGCCGGTGGAGGCCGACGATGTCGCCGCCGGGCTAACGGCGCTCGACGTGGAGCACGCCAGCTTCATCGGCACCTCGCGCGGCGGGCTCATCGTCATGGCGCTGACAGCGATGCGTCCGGCGCTGATCAAGGCAGCGGTGCTCAACGATATCGGCCCGGTGATCGAAGGTGCCGGGCTCGCTCATATCCGCAGCTACCTGGAAAACGCACCCACGCCCGCCAGCATCGACGAGGCGGTGCGGCTGCAGCGTGCGGTGCACGGCGATGCGTTCTCGGCGCTGACGCAGGAGAATTGGGAGCGCCAGACGCGGGCGCTCTACAGGTCTGCCGAAAGCGGGCGTCCTGTCGCGGATTTCGACCCCAGACTCCTGAAAACGCTCAAGCTCGTCGACCTCAACAATCCGCTGCCCACCCTCTGGCCGCAGTTCGAAGGGCTGCGTTCGGTGCCGGTCCTGGCCATGCGCGGCGCAAACTCGAAGCTTCTGTCGCGTGAAACGCTCGACGAAATGGAGCGGCGGCATCCCCGACTGGAAGCGCTGACGGTCGAGGGGCAAGGCCATGCGCCGCTGCTTGAGACGGGCGGCCTACCCCGCCGAATCGGCACTTTCCTGTCGAAGGCCGAGCGCGCCGGAAAAGTATAGCGCCTGGGAACCGCCCGGCCCTCACGCCTATCATTCATAAGCACAAAGAAAACCCGGCGAGCAAGCTCGCCGGGTCTCCTGAGACGTTCTTCTAACCGATATTAGAAGTCCCGCTGCAGACGGAGGAAGCCCGTCCACTGGTTCGGGTCTTCAACACCCAGCACAGTTCCGTCAAACTTGGTGTAGTTGACGGCCAGCTTGGCATTGAAGTTCTCGACGATGGCGTAGTCGATTGTCGTGCCGAGCTTCCAGGCATTGACGTCGGTGTCGTGGCCGATGTTGCTGTAGTAGGAACCGCCCAGCGAGGCCTTCAGCTTCGGCGTGAACTTGTAGCCGAGTTCAGCTGCGGCAGACCACTCAGCACCGGTGTGGAAGGACAGGCCGGTGGAGCCGATGTCATCGAACGGATTGACCGAGTAGTAGCTGATGCCGCTTTCGTACTGGCCAAGCACGCCCAGCCACATATTGCTGGACAGGTTCGCCTTGACGATACCCTTGACTGCGTATTCTTCACCCGTGGCGTCGTAGGCAGCATAAAGGTCTGCGCTACCCCAGCCCTGGGTCACGCCCACGCGGCCAACCACATTCGGCGTGTAGTCGTAGTCACGGTCAGCTTCTTCAAGAGAGACCGCGAAGGACACACCATTGGCAGCGTCGAAGGTGTAGTTGATGAAGTGAACGCGGGAGTACGGGAAGAAGCCCACGTCCTGCTCGCCGGAAAGACCGGTATCCCAGATCGAGTCGTTCACACCCAGCGAGAGACCGCCCAGCGAGATGATCGCCTGCTGCAGGTTCACGCCCGAGCCTGTGATCCCCTGCGAATATGCATCACCTTCGTTCAGGCCGGGAATGATAAGCGGCTCGTCTGAAGAGGTGGTGCCACGGAACTTGATGAATGCGCCGAGCGTGCCGTATTCGGTCTCCGAGCGGGCGTCGATGTTGAGTTCGCCGCGGGCATACTTGCGCCAGCCGTTGTTGTCACCGAAGTCACCGTCCGAGAAACCGATCTGATAACGGACCATGCCGCCGATCTTCAGGCAGGTCTCGGTGCCCGGGATGTAAAAGAAGCCAGCGCCGTAGACGTCACAGACGCGGACATATTCCATGGGCTCCGGCTCTGGAACCACAACCATGTCGGCTGCCTGAGCGGCGGATACGCCACCCATGATCGCCGCGGAGCCAATGAGAAGGCTCTTGATCTTCATTTTCTGACCTCCAGTCAAAGTTCTTAAATAAGGGTCTGGGTATTTATTGCTGAAGGACAGCGTTCCCTGCCCCATCCCCGATACATGAAAAAGGCACGCACCCGGCGCGTCTTCTTCGAGAGCGACATTACTCATGGCGGGGCCGGGTTCAACCGGCATTGCCGCATTCATGCCGCATCATCATCGCTATGAAGACTGCCTGTTGCACAAATGCCACGGAAATGCCCCCCACGGAAAGAAGTTGTTAACCGTTGGAGGCCCGATCAGGCCCCGTCCTCCTTTAAGAACCACTGGTTCGCCGCGAATCTCGATCCCTGCGACGAATCGGCGGGCGTTGGCCCAGCTCCTGCCTCCCTTGCGCGTTCCATCCCCGTTGAAGCAGTCTCCATCCTCAATGGCGCAGCGTTCGACAGTAGCCGGCCTGTGAACGGCGTCAGGTTTTGTCTCATCCACCATCGTGCCATCCGATTCGGTTGTGGGCCAATAATTGCGAATGAACGCATATGCGTGTTGATTGTGGCTGCGCTTTTCTTTATCCAGCGCTGCGAACGGAGAGGTGGCCGAGTGGTCGAAGGCGCTCCCCTGCTAAGGGAGTAGACGGGCAACCGTCTCGAGGGTTCGAATCCCTTCCTCTCCGCCACCCTACGCCAGAGCGCACTACGCTATCCCAATTTCGCCAGCCATTCGATTAACCGCTCCTTCCGCGCATGACGGTTTCGTATCTCCTGCAGGCGGCGTAAGAAGTCCTCGGGCGCGCCTTTTTCCTTGGAGATCGCCCTCAGGTCGAGGAGCAGGCTGGTGGCCCTGTCATAACCGGTCGCGTTGCGGCGCTCGATCTCGGTCTCGATCTCCCGCCAGACGTTCTCGCCCCGCCGGGCAATGGCGTCGAGCCGGGCGCGGCGGAACCGTTCCGTCTCCTCCTCGCGCCGTTTCCGCTCGGCAGCCGCCTTTTCAGCCAGCGCGCGCTCGCCGGCCTGCCGGATCGCTTTGGCACGCGCACGCAAGTCGCCGACGGTACGCACGGCGATGGCCGGGGTATCCGTTGGCGGGGTCAAGCGATGGCGGACGAGCGCGCGCAACTCATTGCCGACATGCGCGTCGCCGTCAAACAGCCGCGTAAGAAAGGAGGTCCTTTCGGGGTCGGTCATCGCGGCGATGACTGACTTGACTGCTTTCGATGACGCCGGCTTTTCCGCCAGCGGGTCGGCACCGCGCTCTGCGGCCGCCGCGACGAGGTCGCGATCGATATCGAAGAATTCAGCGAAAGCTTCCAACGCTCCGGTCATCGGCCCGATGCCCGGCATAGGCTCCGGCTCGTCAGGCTCGAACACGTCCGCCTCGACTGCGCTCAGCCAGAGGAGATAGAACAAACGTAGGTCCCCCCCCGAGCACGTCGGCGCGCAGCGGTGCGAGCGCCGCCAGCCAGCCCGAGCCATCGTCCCAATCCTCGGCTTCCACCTCGTCAAAGGCGGTGTCCAAGATCAGGTTCTGCCCGGCGCGCCGCAACTCTGCGCCATCGACCTCGCCCAGGAAGGCGTCGAGCAGGTTGCGATCGACCAGATGCACCGGCCAACGGATCATCAGCCGGCGCGAGCCCCAATTGGCGAGATAGAGATGCAGGTCGAACCAGTTCTCCATCAGCCTGGCCGGATCGCCCTTGAAGTCGCCCCATTCATACGAGTTCGTGAAGCTGGTGGCCGTGATCCGCGCCCGGGTGGACAAGGCCCGCAGGGCTTCCTGATCCGCTCCGCCGAGCGGGCGGTCGATGGCCTGGAATTCGTAGTACTGGTATTCGCTCATGGTCACGGTCGCCTTGGCGGGGAATCAGACGGGATGCAGGACACCATCCGTTTCGAGGATTCGAAGCGCCTCGACAAGCGTCACACCGCTATGGAGCCGCCACCATTTGCCGGTGTGCCGCATCCAGTAGATATCGAAGCGGTCCGGCCCCATGCGGTCGAACCGGGCGAAGGGCGCGTCGAACTCCTCGCCACGATTGAGTTCCATGCCCGACCGGTACCGCTGCATGAAGCGGTATCGCCCCGCCGCCCACGCGCCGTGGATGTCAATCACGTAGTTCCATTCGGTCGGCCTGATCTGCGGCAGGAAGCGCGGCTTCAATACGTCGACGATGAAGGCCTCGCAGGCCGCGACGATCATTTGCTTTTCCGCGTCATCCGGCAGCTTGGGGCGGGCCGCGCGGGTCGTTTGCATCCACTGTTTCGCTCTGGCCATTTCCCTGATCCGCTTTCGTCTTTCTCGGTGTTTGTCTCACGAGGCTGGGCGCCGGAAGAGTCGAGTAGTGGCCGCGAGGCGCCGCGCTCGTCGGATCGCCCAGTCATAGGGCGTAAATGTAGTGCTCATCACTATCCGTCGTGGCCCGCCATTCTCAGCGCTCTTCGAGCTTCAAAGGATTGGCAAAACCTGCTGCTCTGCGCCATAGCGCCCGACTTTCCCTTCCCAGCTTCCTTTACCTGCGATTCCTGCATCGTGGTTCTCGAGCGCGGGGTTCCCGGCGGTTGAGGCAATGCCCAGGAAAGCGGACGCAGTTGCGCCTGTTTTAATGCGCCGTGCATCACAAGGGACGCTGTAAGCCGTTGAATCTACGCATAGTGCTTTGCGAAAACCGATTCCGATTTTCGGGCCGATGCCGTGGCGGGTGCCGATTCCAAGTCATATCTGGACCGCCGTTTCGGCACCGCTGCCCCGTTTCGTCCATTGCCGCCCTTCCTGTACTAGAGCAGAAGGAGGCGCGAAAATGGATGCACAATTGCAGGGCACCCCGGACGCATCGTGGCTGGCACGCCGCGCGATAACGCTGCGAAACTGGCGAACCGCACCCCACTCGCGATGGAGCTTCCAGCATGTGGGCGAGATCGTGCCGGCGGCGGCAATCGCCGGGCCATCGGGCGGACCCTATACGACCGGCCCGGCACTGCCGGGCGTCATGCTGAACTACCCTGACGGCGACAGGGTCGGCCTTCTCGACCATCTGGCCCGCTCGCACAGCGACAGCCTTGTGATCATGCGCGGCGGCGCGGTGATCGGCGAATGGCATGGCGATCATGTCGACCCTGCCCTCCCCCATCTCATTTTCTCGATCTCGAAGTCGGTGACGGGCATGCTGGCCGGCGTTGCCGTGGGCGACGGCGTCCTCGACCCGCAAGCGCCGGTCGCAGCCTATGTCGATACCCCCGGAGACAGCGCTTACGCGAGCGCACGCGTGCGCGATCTTCTCGATATGACCGTGGACCTTGATTTCGACGAGGAATATCTCGACGACGGCGGCGCCTTTGACCGCTACCGCAGGGCCATGCTGTGGAACCCGGAACGGGAGGATACCCGCCCCGAGACAATGGAAGCGTTTCTGACGACGCTCGCCATGCGCACGGGCGGGCATGGCGAGCGCTTCTACTACGCCTCGCCCAATACCGACATGCTCGGCCTGGTAATCGAGCGGGCGACGTGCGTGCGCCTTCATCACTATCTCGGCGAGCGCATCTGGAAGCCGATGGGAGCGAAGGACGCGGCAATCGTCACCGTCGACCGTCAGGGCACGGCGCGGGCGGCGGGCGGCATCTGCATCTCGCCGCGCGATCTGGCGCTGTTCGGCCAACTGGTTCTCGACGGCGGAAGAAGCCGGGCCGGCGAACAGCTCATCCCCGCCGCCTGGATATCGGACATGCGCGAGGCCGGCGACCGCAAGGCCTGGGAGAAGGGCGACTTCTTCGAAACGTTCCCGGAAGGCACCTACCGCTCCTGCTGGTATCAGGCGCGCGATGTCCACGGTTCGTTTTGCGGAATAGGCATTCATGGCCAATATATATGGGCCGATCCCATAACGGGCATCGTCATTGCCAAGACGTCATCGCGTCCCCAGCCCAGCGAGGATACGGCGGTGCAGCTTGAGATTTCGGTGCTGAGACAGTTGGCTAGAATGTTTTAGGCGATTGCTCTACCAACCACAAAGCCATCAACCATTCGACCATCGGGGCCATGACCGAAAGACCTTCTCCCACCGAGCTCGTCCGCTCCCTACCCGCAACCGTGCCCTTTGTCGGGCCGGAAACGCAGGAGCGCGAGCGTGGCCGCCCGTTTCGCGCCCGATTAGGCGCCAATGAGAACGGTTTCGGCCCGGCGCCCTCCGTCGCCAGGGCAATGGCCGGGGCCGCGCCGCAGATGTGGAAATATGGCGATGCCCAGAACCACGATCTGCGCAACGCGCTGGCGCGGCATCTCAGCGTCGGCGCCGAAAACATCGTCATCGGCGAAGGCATCGACGGGCTGCTCGGCCTTGTGGTGCGGCAATATGTGGAACAGGGCGCGCCGGTGGTCACCTCGCTCGGGGCCTATCCCACCTTCAATTACCATGTCGCCGGCTTCGGCGGGCGGCTGGTGACGGTGCCGTACCGCGACGACCGCGAGGATCTCGAGGGTCTTCTGGACGCGGTGAAGCTCCAGAACGCGCCGCTGGTCTATCTCTCCAATCCGGATAACCCCATGGGCACGTGGTGGGAAGCCGATGCCGTCGAGGACTTCATCGATGCGCTGCCCCCCACCACGATGTTCGTGCTCGACGAGGCCTATGGCGAGACCGCGCCGCAAAGCACCCTGCCCGCGCTCGACATCTCGCGGCCCAACGTCCTGCGCATGCGCACCTTTTCCAAGGTCTACGGCCTTGCGGGCCTGCGTTGCGGCTATGCCATCGGCGAGGCGGAGACAATCCGCAATTTCGAAAAGGTGCGAAACCATTTCGGCATGACGCGGATGGCGCAGGAGGCGGCCCTTTCCGCCCTTGAGGATCAGGGGCATCTGCATTGGGTATGCGGCGAGGTGGAGGCCTGCCGGCAGCGCCTCTACCGTATCGCAAGCGAAAACGGGCTGACGCCGCTCATCTCCGCCACCAATTTCGTCACCATGGATTGCGGCCGCGATGGCGCATACGCCATGAAAGTGCTGCAGGAGTTGGGCAAGCGCGATGTATTCGTACGCAAACCCATGGCGCCGGGCATCGACCGCTGCATCCGTGTCAGTGTGGGACCTGCCGAAGAGATCAATGTGTTCGAAGCCAAACTTCCGGAGGCGCTCAAGGCGGTGGAATAGTACGGGATGAGTTCAACGTGATCCGCCGTCGCTCCATTCTCAGCGGACTCGGCAACGGAAGCCGCCTGCTCCAAGAACTCCGCGCGTTTGGGCGGAAAAAACTTAGCCACTTGACGAAGTTTTCGCTTGCGCCGCCGTCAAATTGAGCCATAGTTAGCAATATGGCTAAGCATGATCCTGATCTCTCGCTGCTCTTCCACGCGCTCGCCGATCCGACCCGCCGGTCGATCCTGACCCGGCTCGCCGAAACACCGGCGCGGGTGACGGATTTGGCCGGACCCACGGGACTACGGCTGCCCACCGTGATGCGGCACCTTTCCGTGCTGGAGGAGGCAGGATTGATCACCACGTCCAAGGACGGGCGGATACGCACCTGCGCCATCGTACCCGAGGCTCTGGATCCGGCGCGGACATGGCTCGACGAACAGCGGGCCATCTGGGAGGCTCGGCTCGACCGGTTGGATGCATTTGTGATGAATGTGATGAAGGAAGGCGAAGAATGACACAGAACCTCGCAGCAAACAGTGCGATCCGTGCGGCGCCTGACGATGGGAAGGGCCGCTTTGCCACGCTCACTTTCGAACGGGACATGGCCGCACCATTGGCCGTTTTGTGGGAGGCATGGACGGCTCCGGCCGCGCGGGCGATCTGGGCTGCGCCATCGCCCTCGGTCGCCGTGGAGTTTCTCGAAGCCGACACCAGGGTGGGCGGCCGCGAGGTCTCGCTCTGCAAGGTAGAGGGCCAGCCTGACATCCGCTGCGAGTGCGGCTGGCTGGCGTTACAGCCGGCGGTGTGCAGCGTGAACTACGAAGTGATCTCGTCCGAAGGCGTGACGCAATCAGCAGCGCTGGTGACAGCCGATTTCAAAGGCGCGGACGAGCGCAGCCGGTTGGTCGTGACGGTGCAGCTTTCCTCGTTGGCAGAGGACATGGAGGCAGGCTACCGGGAAGGCTTCAGTGCCGGCCTGGACAACCTCGCGGGCACGGCTGAACGGACCATGGTGCTGCAGCGGGTAATTCAGGCGCCGCGATCCATCGTGTGGGGCGCCTGGATGAACGCTGAAACGCTGCCGCAATGGTGGGGGCCGGAAGGCTTCTCCTGTCGCACGAAAAGGATCGATCTGCGCACCGGCGGCGAATGGGTGTTCGACATGATCGCGCCTGACGGCACGGTCTTCCCGAACCACCACCTGTACAACGAGGTCCGGCCCGAGGAGAGGATCGGCTATACGCTGCATTGGGGCGAAAACGGGCCGAAACATGCCGACGCCTGGGTCTCGTTCGAGGATCAGGACGGGGCAACGAAGGTAACGCTGGGCATGGCATTCAGCACGGCTGCCGAGTTCCAGGAGGCGAAGGGCTTCGGCGCCGAGGAGCTGGGGCTGCAGACCCTGGGCAAGCTGGAGCGCTTCGTCGCATCCCGCTGAATGCTGCGGCTTCCCGCCGGCTCGAATTGGGACCTGCGGGCGAAGTCCTCATCCTTGTCGCGCGCGCGGCCATCGGCGACCGCATCCGCCTCTTCGGTCAGATAGGCTTGGAGCCGGTCAGGCGGAGAAGACCGGGGTCCCGGAAGCCGGCAGATCACCAACACACGCATCCGTTTCGCGGGGTGAGGCCGGGAAATCACAAAGGAATGCACGAAGAGGAGGGTTCCATGCGAAAGCTGATCATATGGGACATGGTGACCGTCGACGGCTTCTTCGAAGGTCCGAACAGGGACATCAGCTGGTTCGCCTTCGAAGAAGAACTCGAGACCTACATTCGTGAGACCCAGGAAAAGGCCGACACGCTGATCTTCGGCCGCGTGACCTATGAGCTCATGGCAGCCCATTGGCCATCCGAGCAGGGGTGGATCGCGGACTTCATGAACGGAATTGAGAAGGTGGTCTTCTCGCGCACGCTGAAAAGCGCCGACTGGAACAACACGAAGCTCTTCAACGGCAATGTCGCGGAAGAAGTCTCCAAGCTGAAGACCAGGGACGGCGGAAACATCTTCGTGTTCGGCAGCGCCGACCTCACGGCGACGCTGATGGAGCACGGCCTGATCGACGAGTATCACCTCGGGATCAACCCCGTCATTCTCGGCAGAGGCACGCCGCTCTTCAAGGGCGGCCCGAACCGGATACCCCTGAAGCACCTGGAAACGAGGACGCTCAAGTCAGGTGTCGTCATCCTCCATTACGCGCCGGAGAGCAGACAGTGACGATCGATCCGCTATTTCCCATCAACTGGGCCTGTCGAAATGGGAGGGTCCGGGGAAGCGGCGCGCTCCGGACGGTCGGCGGCCAAGGGGGCGTAGCGGCCATCACCTTAAATCTGCGAATGGCCGCTTGTAGGTTGGTGCGGGCAGACTGGAACAGCTGAGCGGGCGCTCGACCGCCAAACATTGGTGGCTCGACCTTACTCCAAGCTACCATTCGGGAGGCAAAAGATTGGACACACGATCCGGCTTTCCAGTTGAACGGGCCGCGCTCCCATTGTTTGTCACGAATGTTGGGAGCCCTAACTAAAGGAAGCTGGCAGGCTCAGCCTCGTAGGCGCTGTGAAGCAAGCTTACGAATGGTTTTGCCTCTGCGATAGGGTTTGAAGCAATGGCGGTTACCGGGATACCCGGTGTCCATGAGTTCATCACCGCCGCTCCAGATAAGTCCTGAAGACGATCCAAGCTGACCTCTTCATGGCGCTGGGGAACACCAAGACGGTCCAGTTGCCGCTGAACAATTCCCATCGTCGTTCCGGTTAGAACCGCAGCTTCAGGCCAAATAACGGCGGCGCCATCCCAAAAGACGAGATTCCAAATCGTCGCTTCGCTCAGCCGCCCATGCCTGTCTACAAAAGCGGCGTCGTTAAAACCCTGTCTGACGGCCTGGTGCAAGTAGTAGGTTTTGCCGACTTCGCCGACGTGCTTGATAGCGGCAAGGGGTCTCTCGTGATCCACTGCGCTCAGCCGCAGCGGACCTTGTGGACCGTCAGATGGTGCTCCAGTGCGGACGAGGGTAGCCGGTTCCACATCCATGCTGTCGGCGGTGAATTCGCCGTGGCGTGAAAACACCGTAACCGTCAGCGACTGATCCTCTGGACCGCCATCGATTGCCGCCTTGACATAGGATCGAAGTTGTTCGTCGGTCGATGCTCTGCCAAAAAATGCATTTGAAGCCTGGCGTAGACGCGCCAGATGTAGATCAAAGCCCTTCACCTTGCGGTTTCGAACCTGCATCGCTGTGAAATGCGCAAACCCTGCGAAGGCCAGAGGGATCAGCTCAGCAACGATGGCCGGGCGGCCATCGATTAGCGCTTGGTCAGTACCGGCTTCAGCGGACATGTTTCTTGCTCCTGAGTGAGTTCACACGAAAGAGCAATAGCTCTAGGGTCTCACAGTGCTGTCAGAGTCAAGAGTATGGAATGAAAATAGGCACGCTATCGAAGCGCACCGGTGTGAGCATTCGCATGCTCCGCTACTACGAGGCCGAGGGGTTGCTGAAGCCGCAGCGCACGGCAAGCGGTTACCGGGATTACGATCTGGCAGAGGAACGTACTGTGGAGCGAATCAGGCTGCTCGGCTCTGCGGGCATGACGCTCGCGACAATCCAACAGTTCTTGCCCTGCATCAGAGGGGACGGCCCCGTCTTTGAACCGTGTGATGAACTTCGCGAGGTCTTGCGCGAGCAGATCCGCCTTGTCGACCAAAAGGCGGAAAGGCTGGTCGAAAGCCGGAATGTTCTGGAGAGGTTCCTTCGAGAGATAGATAAACGTTGATCTCTTTGTCGTTGCCGCCTGAGCACCGGCCTCTGAAATGTCGGGTGACGCCTCCCGTACGTAGTGCAGCTGGGTAGCGCGGTGGTCATCGACGCTTTCCGTCACCACACACACCGTGATCGGACGACTCGGCTGGGACGTCAGCGATGCGGACAGAGCGGCGTTGTCCAATTGTCCCAATAGGTACTCGCTCAGGCAGTCTTCACTTCCGTCACGTCAGGAAATTCGGATATTTCGAATCTGAACCCTTAATCTATTGTGCAAGGGTCGGATGATCGGGATCCCCACTCACCTCCTTTTGGACAGATGAAAACTGTACGGATTGTGCCCGCAGATGATGTAAGCAGAGACCTTAACCCGACCGAAGATGTGCGGATCACCATGGTTCTGCCATCACTGAATCCGGGCGGTAGTGAGCGCGTCATGACTTTGCTCGCCAATCACTTGGCGGAGCGGAACTGGCGGATTTCGATCGTGACGTTGGAGGGATCGGAGAAAGATTCCTATTACGCGACCCATCCTGCTGTTGAGATCATCCGCCTCGGCTTACAAACGGCACGAAACAATTGGATCAGAGCACTGTGGCTGACGGCGAACCGTATATTCTGTCTGCGCCGCACATTCCTGAACCAGCGGTCGCACCTTGTCATCAGTTTTCTTACTCGCACCAACATCCTGTCCGTCATGGCTGCATCAGGTACGGGTATTCCGGTCGTCGTTTCCGAGCGCAACAATCCTGAACTTCAGGAATTCGGTTTTATCTGGTCGTGGCTACGCCGGCAGCTCTATCCGCGGGCTTTCGGCCTCGTCACAATCACCAAAGGAGCGATGGATTTCTTTCCGCCTAAAGAGCGGCCGCGAACCTGGGTCATCCCCAATCCCGTTGCACTACCGGCCGACCTTCCAGATCGGCGCGGCAACAAGACATTGGCCGCGGTGGGACGACTGGTGCCTCAGAAGGGATTTGATCTTCTTCTTGAAGCCTTCGCTCGCATCGCCTCAGTTCATGACGAGTGGCAGTTGATGATTTGGGGCGAAGGGCCGGAGCGATCGAATTTGATCGCGCAACGCGATGCACTTGGTCTCGGTACCCGCGTACTGTTTCCGGGGGTTAGCGAACGTCCTTGTCAGTGGATAGAGAGCGCAGACGTGTTCGTTCTGTCCTCCCGTTACGAAGGTTGGGGAAATGTACTTGCCGAGGCGATGGCGGCGGGACTGCCCGTCGTATCGTTCAACTGCCGTCATGGGCCGGCCGAAATCATCACCCCTGACAAAGACGGCCTGCTCGTTCCCAACGGCGATATCGGTGCCCTTTCCAACTCGCTTTCTCTTGTGCTGGGGAACGAAGCATTGCGCCGGCGGCTCGGTAAGGCGGCAACCCGCTCCGCGCGCCGCTTCGCGATCGATATAGTCATCAGCAGTTGGGATGAGATCGTCCACTGCGCCCTTCAAGCAAACCGGGGCAAAATTTGAAATAATATGGGTTCGGACCGGCAATTGGCCTTCGCGAGGGTCTCCGTCTCATGAGGGTCTGACAACGCCGTTCCCGAAAGACGAGCAAGCGCTATACCGCTCTTCCTCGCAGCGACGCGAATGAGCGGCCGCGGGCGCAAAAACTTGGCGGCAGATACGTTTGATCCGCCCCGAATTCATCATGCCCGGGCGTATCGGGCGGCACAGCCGGCTGGTCTGCCGTTCACGCCATGTCCTCTTCCCCGGCCGGTCCTTCCTGCCGATAGAGTATGTCCACGAGCTCAGCGACCTTCCCCTTCGGCATCGGCCTGAAATCGTTCACCAGCGCATCGTCATTCATCACCCATGCATGCGCCTCCTGCAGTTCCGCAGGTGTCGCGCCGGTGGCGGCGATCTCGGCGACAAGGGCGTTGTCGACGGGCCCCAGAATGTCTTCGACGGCTTGCCTGGTCAGTGTCGCCATCCCGTTCTCCCTTGGCTGTCCGGACGATCTCACCCTCTAAAATGGTTACAGGGCGGGCGGAGTTCCAGGGTTTCCAACTGCAGCGGAAACGGACGCTCTTGAATTAATTAAACGGACGTTCTATTAATTCTTTGTACTCTGGAGGCACCATGGCGCGGACGGCAGGCTCGGATGGCGAAAAGACCCTGGCGGCGATACGCCAGTCGGCGCTGTCGCTGATCGCCCGCCATGGCTTCGAGGCCATGTCCATGCGTCAGCTCGGCGAGCGGGTCGGCGTACAGCCGGCCGCGCTCTACCGCTACTTCCCCAACAAGGAAGCGCTGCTTTTCACACTGATGGAAGAGCACATGACCGGCCTCCTGGCATCGTGGGAAAACGCGAAGCCGGAGAGCGCCGATCCGACGGCGCAGCTTTCCGCGTTCGTGCGCAACCACATTCATTTCCACGTCGAGCGCCGGCTTTCCACACATGTCAACAATATGGAGCTGCGCAGCCTTTCTCCGGAAAAGCTCACCCATATCCTGCGCCTTCGCGCGGCCTACGAGAAGGAACTGCGCCAGATATTGCGCGACGGGGCGGAACTGGGCCGCTTCCGCATAGAGGACGTCACGCTGACGGCCATGGCCATCATCCAGATGATCACCGGCGTCATCGCCTGGTTCCGGCCCGACGAGCGCCTTTCCGTACGCGAAGTGGCCCATAATTATCACATCATGACCATGCGCCTCGTCGGCGCCGGTTGATACCGGGACCAGGGACAATGGCCTTGGTATAGGAGGAGGAGAACGACCATGTTCGACCAGACCATGCGCTTCGGGCACGGCGAGGAGATCGAGGCGCTGCGCGAGATGGTGCACCGCTTCGCGCAGGAGCAGATTGCGCCGCTGGCCGCCGAGATCGACCGGGAAAACGATTTTCCCGCCCAGCTCTGGCCGAAAATGGGCAAACTCGGCCTGCTTGGCATGACGGTGGAGCCGGAACGGGGCGGTTCCGGCCTCGGCTATCTTGCCCATGTGGTGGCGATGGAGGAGATCAGCCGCGCCTCGGCCTCCGTCGGGCTTTCCTACGGCGCCCATTCCAATCTCTGCGTCAACCAGATCCGGCGCTGGGGCAGCGAGGCGCAGAAGCGGAAATACCTCCCTGCCCTGTGCTCGGGCGAGACCGTCGGCGCGCTCGCCATGTCGGAGACGGGCGCGGGTTCGGACGT
The DNA here is from genome assembly GCF_026162365.1 of Nitratireductor luteus. Lineage (GTDB taxonomy): Bacteria > Pseudomonadota > Alphaproteobacteria > Rhizobiales > Rhizobiaceae > Chelativorans > Chelativorans luteus. Next base: position 197,448 of record NZ_JAOANW010000001.1, read on the forward strand.
GGTTTCCATGAAGCTGAAGGCCGCAAAGCACAACGGCCGCTATGTGCTCAACGGCTCCAAGATGTGGATCACCAACGGGCCCGAGGCCGGCACGCTGGTGGTCTACGCCAAGACCGATCCGCAGGCCGGCCCACGCGGCATCACAGCCTTCATCGTCGAACGCGGCATGAAGGGCTTTTCGGTGGCGCAGAAGCTGGACAAGCTCGGCATGCGCGGCTCCAATACCGGCGAACTGGTGTTCGAGGATGTCGAGGTGCCGTTCGACAATGTGCTGGGCGAGGAGGGCCAGGGCGTCAACATCCTCATGTCCGGGCTCGATTATGAGCGCGTGGTGTTGGCCGGCGGGCCGCTCGGCATCATGGCCGCCTGCATGGATGTGGCGGTGCCCTATGTGAACGAGCGCAAGCAGTTCGGCCAGCCCATCGGCGCGTTTCAGCTCGTGCAGGGCAAGCTGGCCGACATGTATACGACGATGAACGCCTGCCGCGCCTATGTCTATGCCGTGGCGGCGGCCTGCGACCGGGGCGAGACGACGCGCAAGGATGCCGCCGGCTGCATTCTCTACGCGGCCGAAAAGGCGACCCAGGCCGCGCTCGACGCGATCCAGCTTCTGGGCGGCAACGGCTATGTCAACGAATACCCGACCGGCCGCCTGCTGCGCGATGCCAAGCTCTACGAGATCGGCGCCGGCACGAGCGAAATCCGCCGCTGGCTGATCGGCCGCGAAATCGCCGGAGAGGCCTGAGGGGCTTGCATGCCTTCGCCACAGGCCTAATCTCCGCGCATGTTCCACAAAGCCCCTGAACGCCATTGAGGAGACCCACCGCGCATGACCGTCATTTCCTCGCAGCTCTCGCCCGCCTCCGAAACCTTCAAGGCCAACCGGGCGCGCATGGAGGCGCTGGTCGCGGAGATGGCCGAAAAGGCGGCCGTGATCGGGAAGGGCGGCACCGACGAGGCGCGCGAGCGCCACACCAGCCGCGGCAAGCTCCTGCCGCGCGAGCGGCTGGCGCAGTTGCTCGACCCCGGCGCGCCCTTTCTGGAAATCGGCCAGTTCGCCGCCTCCGGGCTCTATGGCGGCGACATCGCCTCGGCGGGGCTGATCGCCGGGGTGGGGCGTGTCGAGGGCGTGGAGGTGATGGTCGTCGTCAACGACGCCACCGTGAAGGGCGGCACCTACTATCCCCTCACCGTGAAGAAGCACCTGCGCGCGCAGGAGATCGCGCTGGAAAACAACCTGCCCTGCATCTACCTGGTCGATTCGGGCGGCGCCAATCTGCCCAATCAGGACGAGGTCTTTCCCGACCGCGAGCATTTCGGGCGCATCTTCTACAACCAGGCCAACATGTCGGCGCGCGGCATTCCTCAGATCGCCTGCGTCATGGGCTCGTGCACGGCAGGCGGGGCCTATGTGCCGGCGATGAGCGACGAGACCGTGATGGTAAAGGGCAACGCCACCATCTTCCTCGGCGGCCCGCCCCTCGTGAAGGCCGCCACCGGCGAGGTGGTGACGGCGGAGGAGCTTGGAGGCGCGGAGGTGCACACGCGCGAATCGGGCGTGGCCGACCACTACGCGCTCAACGACGAGCACGCGCTGGCCATCGTCCGCCGCATCGTCAAGAACCTCAATCGAAAGAAGGACTTGAAGCTCGCGGTTCGCAAACCGATTCCGCCGCTTCACGATCCTCATGAGATCTACGGCATTATCCCCGCCGACACCCGCCAGCCCTATGACGTGCGCGAGGTGATCGCCCGCATCGTCGACGGCTCCGAGCTCGACGAGTTCAAGGCCAATTACGGCACCACGCTCGTCACCGGCTTCGCCCATATCCACGGCATGCCGGTGGGCATCATCGCCAACAATGGCGTTCTGTTCTCCGAAAGCGCGCTCAAGGGCGCCCATTTCATCGAGCTGTGCTGCCAGCGCAAGATCCCGCTCGTCTTCCTGCAGAACATCACCGGCTTCATGGTGGGGCGCAAATACGAAGCCGGCGGCATCGCCCGCGACGGCGCCAAGCTGGTGACGGCGGTGGCGACGGCGCGCGTGCCGAAACTCACGATCATCATCGGCGGCTCCTTCGGCGCCGGCAATTACGGCATGTGCGGCCGCGCCTACTCCCCCCGCTTCCTGTGGATGTGGCCCAATGCCCGCATCTCCGTCATGGGCGGCGAACAGGCCGCCACCGTGCTTTCCATCGTCAAGCGCGAGGGCATAGAGCGCAAGGGCGGCACCTGGAGCGAGGAGGAGGAAGCCGCCTTCAGGAAGCCGATCCTGGAAAAATACGAACGCGAGGGTCACCCGCTCTATTCCAGCGCTCGCCTATGGGACGACGGCATCATCGACCCGGCGAAAACGCGCGAGGTGCTGGGCCTCTCCCTCTCCGCCGCGCTCAACGCGCCCATCGAGGAGACACGGTTCGGCGTGTTCAGGATGTAACGCCCATCGCGGACGGGTTTGAGCCTTACATGCTTCGATCATCGACCGCAGGAGCACGGTGCCGGAAGCGTTTGGCGCGGGCGGAAAGGGAACGGCATGGATCCCAGGGTCTCCGCCTTCGGCTCCGCCCTGGGATGACGAAGGGGATGGGATACTGCTTACATGATGGACCGCCAGCGTCCACCTTCGACAGTGCAAGCGTTCGCGCCATCCTTCCACTTCGTCATCCCCGTCAGCAGGAGCGGCCGGAGCCCACCTTCGATAGGGCAAGCGTTGGCGCCATCCCCTCCGCTTCGTCATCCGCGCGCTCTTGACCCGAGCTTCCATGCCTGAACAATGACGACGATACCGGCACGCGCCCGAGCGCCCACCAAGGCATCCTCTTTCAACAACGGAAGGAGCAAGCCCATGCCCGTCATAGACCGCATGACAGCCATCACCGGCGACATCACCAGGATCGAAGCCGACGCCATCGTCAACGCCGCCAACGCTTCGCTGCTCGGCGGCGGAGGCGTGGACGGCGCGATCCACCGCGCCGCCGGCCCCGAGCTTCTGGAAGAATGCAGGACCTTGAACGGCTGCGAGACCGGCGAGGCCAAGATCACCAGAGCCTACCGCCTCCCCGCCCGCCACGTCATCCACACGGTCGGCCCGGTCTGGCACGGCGGCGGCCAGGGCGAAGCCGAACGCCTCGCCTCCTGCTACCGCCGCTCCCTGGAGCTCGCCCGCGACCACGGCTGCAACTCCATCGCCTTCCCGGCCATTTCCACCGGCGTCTACGGGTATCCGAAGGATGAGGCCGCCCGCATCGCGGTGCGAGCGGTGGCGGAGTTTCTGGAGGGGAGTGAATTGCCGGAGAGGGTTATCTTTGTCGGCTTCGATGAGGAGACGACGCGGGGGTATGCTGTGGAACTAGCAGCGCTGGACTGCTAGCGGGATGCCATCGTTCTGATCGTTGTCGAGCGCGAGGACGAGGACGTGGCCTTCGAGAAGCCAATCCTGGCGAAATACGAACGCGAAGGCCGCCCGCTTTACTCGCCAGCCCGACAGTGGGGCGACGGCATCATATTCGAATTGCCAGCCTGAGGACGGACCCGATATACAAGCGTGATGGGATTCGGGGTATTTATTCATCGCTCAGATTCGATTTACGACGATAGTCCTGCAGAGCAGTACCAGTTTCCCGCCCAATATCTCGGACGGGTGAAAGCCTGCGTCGGTAGCTGGATCATCTACTATGAGCCGAGCAAAGTGCCCGATACTCGCGGCTATTTTGCCGTCGCAAAAGTCCAAGAGGTTATTCCCGATCCCGGCACACAAGGTATGTACCTGGCCCTGATCGAGCCCGGCACCTATCTTGATTTCGCCAATCCCGTTCCGTTCAGCGGCCCAGGTGGCGTAATCGAACGGGGCGTGCTGAACGAGCAAGGACGAATTTCCGGTCGTGCGCAATCTGCTGTCCGCTCGATCTCTTCCAGCGATTTCCATCGGATTGTTATGGCGGGGCTGGAGGACGGAGAGCTATTGCTGCCCCGCTTTGGCGAGGCCACGTCCGACGGGTTTCGGGAAGAGCAGACCCCCTTCCAATTCGAGCAGAAGCGTGAGCGGATTAGCAACTTGACATCACGCGTCGTGAGGGATCGCATCTTCCGCCGCATCGTCCTGCGCGCCTATGACGAACGCTGCGCCGTGACTGGGCTGAAACTCATCAACGGGCGCGGTCGGGCTGAGGTCGAGGCCGCCCATATCCGCCCGGTCGAGGCAAATGGACCCGACACGGTGAGGAACGGCATCGCGCTTTCCGGCACGGTGCACTGGATGTTCGATCGTGGGCTGATCAGCCTATCAGACGATCTCGAAATCCTTGTCTCGCGCCAGGTCAACGACCCCGACCGTGTGCATGGTCTCATCAACCGGACCTACCGGGCACTGGCGCCAGACCGCCCGTCGCTCCGCCCCCACCCGCATTTCCTAGCCTGGCACCGCGAAAATTGCTTCAAGCAGTGAGAGAACATCTCACACCAGATCATCAACAGCCACACCAAGCGCCGCAGCCAGCTTCCGCCGTGTCTGCACCGATCCCGTCTTCCTCCCGGCCTCGATATCGGCAATCTGCACCCGGTTGTCGCTGGTGCGTTCGGCCAGCGCCGCCTGGGTCAGGCCGCGCAGGTCGCGGAAGACGCGCAGCGGGCTTTCGCCGTCCACCATGCGGCGCACATATTCGGCGGGGATGGCTTGGCCGGGATCGGCCATGGCGCGGTCATAGGCTTCGATGTCCGCCAGTTTCTCGGCGGCCGCGCGCAGCCTTGCGTATTCCTCGCGGGTGATCGTGATCGTATCGGCCATGCTCTTCTCCATCAGTCGTAGACGCCGCCGCGCGGCCCGATGTGCAGAATGTCCAGAACCTCGCCGTCATGCATGATGACACGCCAGTCGCCAACCGCCCCTCCCCCGTTCACCGCGCCAGCACCGGAATGCGATTTTGCACGCCATCTCCCCCAGCAGTAGCTTCTCAATCGCGGAACTGCCGCCGCAGTTCCTCCGCTTGCGCGGCGGGCATGTCGCCCATCATCGCCCGGACCGTGTAGCCGCCGAAGCGCGCCTCGCCGGTGTTGATCATCCAGTCCTCGATCTCGTCCGGGGAAAGTTCGACCGGATCGCCGGCCCGGTAGCCGGGAGTGACGGGATCGTTCGCGAGCCGGCCCTGAAAGACACCGTTTCGCATGCCGATCACCTCCACCCAGATGTGCTCGGCCCTGCCGCCGCCACAAGCGGTTTTATTGCCCATTCACCAGCGCCAGCACCAGTTGGTGCACATTGCCGCCATTGCTCATCTCCACGCGGTCGAACTCGCGGCTTTGCCGCCTTTGTTCCAGCGAGAGCGTGCGGAGGCGGTTCTGGAGTTCGGCGCGGACCTTGTTGCAGTCGGGGTCGGCTTGCATGGCGAGACCTATCGAGGCGGCCTCGATCTTTTTCACCATGTCGACGATGATCTCGCCATGCACGTGCTCATGCGCCGTAACGCCCGTAATAAAGCGGTCCCAGAGCTTTTTCGTCTCGGTGGGAAGCGGGCCGGAAACTTGCGGCAGGCGGTAGGTGATGATGAGCTTGGGCTTTGCCGAGGCGAGCACGCAGCCGCCGCCCTGCTGCTGGTAGTCGCGGGTCCATGTCAGCTTGAAATCCGTGTAGGCGATGGCCCGTCCGATGCCCACCTTCGGTCCGCGCGCGCCGATGGACTCGTACAGCGCGATGCCCGTCGCGCCGGTTATCTGGTAAGGCTCCACCTTCTCGACAGGCTGCCAGTCGCCCGCCGCCGCTGTCCCGGCCATCGCCAGCATCGCCAGCATCACGAAAATCCGCATTGCGCACCCTTCATCCATCGACCGCCCATCGGTCACGGCATGTTTCCCGCCGCCCGCCGCGTGTCAAGGCGCCGGCGCCGGCGTTTTGCCGCCATCCCTCCTGCCATTCGTCATCCTCGGGCTTAACCCGAGGACCCATGCCTGAATGCTGGCGACGGCCACCGGCGACCCCATAAACCCGCCGCCCGTGGACAAAATCCGCGCCCCGTTCCGGCCAAGCCCTTGTCCCGGCACACCTTTTCCAATTTTCCTCGCGGAAACTTATCCCCACGCGCCCCGCCGCCCTTATCATGCTCCCCATCGCCCTCACGGGAACCGGGTCCGGACCGGGGATCAGGGAGGGCGGCGGCAGCCTCCCCTTCCGGGTCGGTACCGGAGGCATGTGAGGGCCTGCAGCAGGCCGGAGTCCTGTGTCCTGAGCTTGTCGAAGGACGCAGGGCGCGGAGAAGCCGCGGGAGGTTCGGTCCAGGCGTCTCAGTGACGAGCCTGGGCGCCCCAAAAGGGCAATGGGAACCTTCCTTGACCGGTCACGCAGGACAGCGGCCGGCGGGGCGCGTTGATCGCGCCACATTAAATTACACAGAGAGGCACGGACAACGCGCCCCGCTTCCCACGCTCTTTGAAACCCGGTGCGATGGCGCGCGGGAACGAATCCGCGCGTCCGCTCCGCTCCGGAGCCGATCAGCTATACCAGGGGCCCTGCACGACCTCGGTCTCCACTTCCGCTTCCGCCACCCTGGCGGCGAAGGCTTCCGGGTCCTGGCCGCGATAGTGGTAGGGATAGACATAGGTGGGGGCGAATTCGGCCACGGCCGAGGCCGCCTGCTCGATATCCATCGTATAGGGCAGGTTCATGGGCACGAAGGCGATGTAAATGTCCTCGAGTGCGCGCATCTCGGGGATATCCTCGGTGTCGCCGGCGATATAGACGCGGCGGCCGTCGATGGTCAGCACATAGCCGTTGTCGCGGCCCTGCGGGTGGTATTGCAGGCGGTCCTCCGTGGTGTTGTAGGCCGGGATGGCCTCGATCTCGATATCGCCGACCGTCATCGTCTCGCCATTGGCCATCGCCGTGGCCTTGGCCTTCAGCTCTTCGGGCAGCATGTCGTGGACGGCGGGGTTGGTGATCAGCCGCGTGTTCTCGCCGGCAAGGGCGGCAAGCGTCTCGGCGTCGTAGTGATCCCCGTGCTCGTGCGTGACCAGGATGAGATCGGGCTCGGGGTGGCCCTCATAGGCCGCGGCCCCGCCCACAGGATCGGCATAGATCACCATGCCGGGCACGGTCATGACGAAGGACGCATGGTCGATCGGATGAATGGTGATCTGACCGGTCTCGGTCTCGTAGGTGTCGCCGCCTTTCTGAGCGCGTGCAACGAAAGGCATAACGGTGGTGGCGCCCAGCACCGCCGCTCCGGCGGCACCCAGCTTCAGCGCATCGCGTCGTGTCATCATCGTCGGGTTCTCCAGTTGGGGGGCAGGCCGGCCCCGTTGGAAATGCAGCGGCCCGATGCGCAATTATAGGTCATGCGAGCGCGTTTACGAGCCCGGCGAATAGAGGGGTCGCGCAAAATTGAAGCGTCAGCCGTGCCCGGTGGCGCGGACGGGGATGCAGAAGGGCCGCCCCGTTTCCTCGTCGCTCAGCACCCGGCATTCGATGCCGAAAACGCTGGAGATCACGTCGCGCGTGAAGGTCTGCGCCACCGGCCCCTGCGCCACGATGCGGCCCTGTCTGAGAAAGACGATGTCGTCGGCGTGGCGGGCGGCCAAGTTGAGGTCGTGCAGCACCACGGCCACGGTGCGGGCCTCGCGGTGGCACAGGCGCGCGACCAGATCCAGCGTTTCCAGCGCATGGGCGATGTCGAGATGGTTGGTCGGCTCGTCGAGCAGGATCACGGGCGCTGCCTGGGCGATGACCATGGCGATCCAGGCCCGCTGCAGCTGCCCGCCCGAAAGCGAGCCGATGGGCCGGGCGGCGATGTCGTCGACGCCGGCCGCGGCCATGGCGGCATCGGCGGCTTGCCGGTCGCCGGGGCCGGCGGGGGCGAAGCGCTTGCGGTGCGCATAGCGGCCGAGCCGCACCAGATCCTCGACCGTCATCTCGTCGGGGGCGGAAGGGTTCTGGCTGAGCATCGCAATGCGCCGCGCGCGCTCGCGCACGGGAAGGGCGTCGACGGAGCCGTCGTCGACCAGCGCCGCGCCGGCGCTCAAAGGCAGCATCGCCCGCATGGCCCGCAGCATCGTGGATTTGCCGCAGCCATTGGGGCCGCACAGTGCCGTCACCCGGCCGCTGGCGATGGCAAGGTCCAGCCCTTCGAATACCAGCCGCGAACCGTAGCCGGCGGCGGCACCGCGCAATTCGAGGCCGTTCCGCAAGCCGGTCAGGGTTCGTTCAAGCATGGTTCTGCCTCGCGCGGAACAGGATGAAAAGGAAGTACGGCGCCCCCAGAAGCGCGGTCGCGGCGCCCGTCGGCACTTCGAGCGGGGCGAAGCCGTAGCGCACCACGATGTCAGCCGCGATGACGGCGAGCGCACCCAGCATGGCGCTGCCGGCGATGAGCGGCAGGGCGCGCAGGCCCAGGAGAAGGCGGGCCGCGTGCGGCGCCACCAGTCCGACGAAGCCGATCGCGCCGACGAAGGAGACGGCGCCCGCCGTCAGGACCACCGACAGCCCCATCAGCATGAACTGGCTGCGCCGCACGGCGACGCCTGTCGCCATGGCGCTGTTGTCGTCGAGCAGAAGCTGGTCCATCCGCCGCGCCATCAGCACCACGGCCGGAAGGCAGATCGACAGCACCAGCCCGGTGGCCGCGACATCGCTCCAGCGTGCCTCGTGCACGGAGCCTGCCAGCCATATCGCGGCCTGGCTGGCGCGGTAGACGGGCCCGGCCACGATAAACAGCGTCACGCCGGCGCGGGCGAGCGCGCCGAGCGCGAAGCCATACAATATCAGGCTTACCGGCCCGACATTGCCGCGCCCGGCCAGCAGCGCCACGAGCATGGCGAAAAAAGCCGCCCCCAGAGCCGTGGCGACCGGCTGCCAATAGATGCTGACGGTCAGCATGTTGGCCGGGTCGGTGAACAGGAAAAGGAATGCGACCGCGCCCAGCGCCGCGCCGTCGGTAACGCCCAGGACGGAGGGCGCGGCAAGTGCGTTGCGGGTGGCACGCTGCAGGACGAGGCCGGCCAGGCCCAGCGAGGCGCCGGCGACACCGGCCAGCAGCACGCGCGGCGCCCGCAGGGTCCACAGGATCAGCATGTCGGTCGCCGAGCCCTGCCCGATCAGCGCCGGCAGCAGGCGCTCCAGCGGCATGGGCGAGCTGCCCATGCTCAATCCGGCAAGCATTGCCGCCAGCAGCACCGCTGCCACCAGCCCCAGCATGGGAGCCGAGGCATGTCGCGGCATCGCGGACCGGTCCGCTGCGCCCTGCATGATGGCGCTCATAGGCCGACCCCCGCCGCCCGCCGGTGAAGCAGCATCAGGAGCACAGGAACGCCGAGCATCGCCATGACGGCGCCGACCGGGGCCTGCGAGGGATAGATGATGAACCGGGAGACGATATCGGCGGCCATCGCCAGCGCCGCCCCGGCAATGGCTGCCAGCGGCAGCAGCCGGGCGTGTCCACGCACGCCAAGCCGACGCACCAGATGCGGGGCGGCAAGCCCGACGAACGGCACCGGACCGGCAAGCGCCACCGAGAATCCCGACAGAAGCGCGGCGCCCACAATGGCGGCAAAACGCATGCGGACGACCGACAGGCCGAGCGCCGAAGCGGTCGTCTCGTCGGCCGACAGAATGTCGAGCTGCGGCGCCGCAGCCAGGCAGCCGACGCCGATGGCAAGGACGAGGCCGGCGGCGGGCAGGACGAAGAGCGGGTTGCGGTCGGCAAAAGAGCCGGAAAGCCAGAAGAGCAGCTCCTCCATGGTACGCTCGTTCGAAACCAGCAGGATCTGCGTCAGCGAGGCCAGCAGCGCGGCGACCACGATGCCGGCCAGAAGCAGATGCAGCGGCGCGGCGCGCCCTCCCCCGGTCAGCGCGACGCCATAGACGACGGCCGCCGTGAGCAGCGCGCCCGCGCATGCAGCCGCCATGAGGGGCGCCAGGGCCTCCTCCCCGGTCAGCGTGACGACCAGGACCGCCGCGAAGGCCGCCCCCGCATTGACGCCCAGCAAGCCGGGCTCGGCCAATGGATTGCGCGTCACCGTCTGCATGAGAACGCCGGCAATGGCGAGCGCGGCGCCCACGATCATGGCGATCATCGCGCGCGGCAGGCGCAGCGTGTTGACGATCAGGGCCGTCTGGTCTCCGCCGCCCGCCGTCAATGCGCGCCAGACCTCGGCCGGCGGCGTGAAGCGCACGCCCAGATGCAGGCTGGCGGCGGCCAGCAGCACAAGGATGGCAATCAGAACGGCGGTCAGGGCTTTCATGGCCTTCTCCAACCCGCGCCGTTTGCTGAATATGATCGTGGAAGTCAACTTATAACTTGACGCCGACAATCACATTTCGGCATGTCGACACCTCAACGCCTGAAAGGAGCACCCCGATGAAACTGTTATCGAAACTGGCGGCGGCAGCGCTGTTTACGCTTTGCGCCTTTTCGGCGCACGCCGGCGAAATAGCCCATGCGATGGGGGTTACGAACGTGCCGGACGCGCCGAAAAGGATCGTCGTCCTGACCAATGAGGGCACGGAGGCGCTGCTGGCGCTGGGTATCACGCCGGTCGGCGCGGTCAACTCCTGGACGGGCGACCCCTGGTATCCGCACATCGCCGAACAGATGGCCGAGGTCACGCCGGTCGGCAAGGAGAGCGCGGTCAATCTGGAGCTTGTCGCGGCACTCCAGCCGGACCTAATCCTGGGCAACAAGACGCGCCAGGAAGCCATCTATCCGCAGCTTTCGGCCATCGCGCCAACAGTCTTTTCAGAGCGGCTGCGCGGCGACTGGCGGGTCAATTTCAAGCTCTACGCAGAAGCTGTCGGTCAGGCGAAGCAGGGAGAGGATGTTCTGGCTGCGTTCGATGCCGAGATTGCCGCATTGCGCGAAAAGCTCGGCGCGCGCACCGACGAGCGCGTCTCCATCGTCCGCATCCTGGCGGGTCAGATACGCATCTACCAGAAGGACAGCTTCTCGGGCTTCATCCTCGACCAGATCGGCTTCAACCGCCCGCCGAACCAGGACGTCGACGCGTTCGCGCTGCGGGTGGGCAAGGAGAGCATTCCGGATATGGAAGGCGACCGCCTTATCTACTTCACCTATGACACGGGCGACGGCGAAGGCGAGAAAGCCACGGAGGAAGTGTTGAACGATCCGCTTTGGCAAAGCCTCGATGTGGTCGAGGGCGGCAAGGTGCATGCGGTCGACGACGTCATATGGAACACAGCCGGCGGCATTCTGGCGGCGCGGCTGATGCTGAAGGAAATTGCCCGGATCTACGGCGTCGCCGAGTAGTCGGGAAGATCGTTTCTAGCCTCCCCGCGCCGTCGGCGTGGGGAGGCAGGTTTCTGATGGTTCAGAACTTTCCGACGACGTTGAGGAACGGTCCCTTGTCGTCCAGCGTCAGGTCGCGCAGATCGTCGGAGAACCGGCCGAAATTATAGCCTGCGCCGACTTTGAAGTTGTTGCCGACATGGCGGTAGAGCGCGGCCAGGAAGCCGTAGTCCGCCGACTTGATGGTGGGCGTGTAGAACGCCCTGCCTTCGACGAGGGCATCCCAGTTCTTCACGATATGAAGGTCGGCGCGAACCGTTGCCCGGCTGTCCGTCACCGTCACATCGGTCAAGCTCACATTGCCGGTGTTTTCGACCGTGAAGGTGTAATCAAGCACCTCGCCCGCATCGATCCGCCCGTTGCCGTCGGCGTCGACATTGGGTCACGTCCTTGACGAAATCGTAGTCGGCGACCTGGGTGACACCGCCCGGCGGGCTAGTCGGGTCTCCCCGATTGCTGCCCGGCGGGCGCGACCGCCTGATCACGTCGTCGTCATTGGGATCCTTGGCCGTGGCGTCGGCCACATTATCGAGGTCGCCCGCATCGATGTCGGCCTGCGTGATCGTGTAGGTGCCGGTCACGCTGGTCGTGTCCACCTGGCCCACCGCGAGCGTCGGGATCGGGCTGCCGGAGATGGTGGCGCGGCTGTCCGTGACCGCCACATCGCTCAAGGTCACATTGCCGGTGTTCTCGACCGTGAACGTGTAGTCGATCGTCTCGCCGGAATCGAACAGGCCGTTGCCGTTGGCGTCGGCATGCCTTGCTTCCTTGACGAAGTCGTAATCGGCGATCTGCGCGAAACCCGGAACGGTGGTGGGCTCGCCTTCCGCGCCATTCGGCGGGCGCGATTGCTTGGTCACGTCATTGCCGCCCGGGTCCTTGGCCGTGGCCGAGGCCAGATTGTCCAGATCGCCGGCATCGATATCGGCCTGCGTCACCGTGTAGGTGCCGGTCACGCTGGTCGTGTCCACCGCGCCCGGCGCCAGCGGCCCGGGTATCGGGCTGCCCGAAAGGACGGCGCGCGAATCCGTCACAACCACATCGGTCAGGCTCACATTGCCGGTGTTCTCGACGGTGAAGGTGTAGGCGATCGTCTCACCGGCATCGACACGCCCATTGCTGTCGGCGTCGTCGTGGGCGGATTCCTTGATGAAGTCGTAGGAGGGAGCGGCGGCGATGGTCACGACGGTCGGGTTCTCGTCCACCCCCGGTGTGTCGCTGGAAATGTCGTCGAACAGGTTGCCGTCGGCATCGGTGCCCTCGGCAACGGCACTGTTGCGGATGCCGCCGGCATCGACGTCCTCCTGGGTCAACTCATAAGTCGCCTCATAGGTGGCGGTCTCGCCCTGGGCTAAGGTGCCCTCCGGAGAGCCAACGGAACTGGAGACGAAGGTCGGGCCGGTGGCCAGCGTCAGCGCCGTCCCGTCGAGCCGCTCCAGCGTGTCCTCGGAAATTGACACACCGGTCAGTTCCGTGGTGCCCTGGTTCTCCACCGCCATGGTGAAGGTCACCGTATCGCCAGCCTGCGTCGCCCCGCTCGACGCCGTCTTGATGATCTCGATGACTTCGCCGCCGAGGTAGAAACTGGTGAAGCAGGTCGAATTTACCCCTCCGGAATACGAATAGACCGTCAGTGTTTGCGTCGATGCTGTAGCGGTGAATTCAAACACGCGCTGCGACCAGGCGCCTGAATCTGGGAGGACAAAATCCGTCGTGGTGGTTGCCGTGGAAAGGCGCAGTCCTGCACATGGGCCATAGCTTCCCCAGCCTTTAGGGATGCCATAAAAGGGAACACGATATGTATTGCCAGGGATCAAGCCCGTCATTTGGGTATAGATGGACTCTCCCGTCTCAGCAGCACCTCCGCCCTGCCCCATGGATGCAAATGTAGTGTTGCCGTCTGGAGTTGCCGGAATCGGACCTCCAGTCCAAGGATTTGCGCTTTGCCCCGCCCAATGTGTTGTGGTCGAGCAATCTGGAGTCGCAACGCCGTTCGTCCACCCCGGCGGCGTCTGACCAGCCCCGACCGTACAAGGCGACGTCGGCGGGATCGTCTGCGCTTGAGCGCTCTGCGGCGCGAGCGCCAGCAACAGCCCGGCCAGGAACAGCGAGAGAAGCCCGGGACGGGCTGTGAGCGCGCTCGGCGGTCGGCACCGGCCAAACGCGGCGGCGCGCGCCTTCCCGTGAGGAGCAGCGAAGAAAGTAAGCAGGACTTGAAGCAGATTGGACATGGAAACCCCATTGCGCGAGCGGTGTCACGGTGAAGGCCCGGTGCCGGGCGACGCGGTTACTGTCGAAGAACGCAATGTGGCGGAGGCCTTTAGGCAGGCGGGACAGCCTCGGACCGACTCAGGGCCGGGTACAGATTCGTCAGCACCATTAGGAGACGGCGGGCATGCCGATCAGTGTCCAAAGGGTACGCTTACGGTAAACGCCGGGGCCGAAGAGCCCAGCTTCGTCCTCAACGCCATTCCGCCGGAACGCCCCTGCTCCACCGTAAAAGGGGAATGTGCGGCCAGGGCGCGCGGCGTGCTGGCCTGGCACCTGCTCCACGGTCTATAAGATCGGCTGTCTTTTACTTTTCCGCCTTTGTGCGGTCGTCGGGCGGTCTGGCCTGAGTGCCAGCTGCCATCGTGGTCCGTCTTTTTTCGGGAGGTTCAATGTTTCGCACGATCCTGATCGCCAACCGGGGCGAGATCGCCTGCCGGGTCATCCGCACGGCAAAGCGCATGGGAGTGAAGACGGTCGCCGTTTATTCCGATGCCGACCGCAACGCCCTCCATGTTTCCCTGGCCGACAGGGCGATTCCCATCGGCCCGGCCGCAGCAGCGGAAAGCTATCTTAACGGGGCGAAGATCATCGCCGCCGCGCGTGAGGCAGGGGCCGAGGCCATTCATCCGGGCTACGGGTTTCTGTCGGAGAACCCCGACTTCGTGGAGACGGTCGAGGCGGCGGGGCTCACCTTCATCGGCCCCTCGGCCAAAGCCATCCGCGCCATGGGCCTGAAGGATGCGGCCAAGCGGCTGATGGAAAAGGCCGGCGTGCCCGTGGTGCCGGGCTATCACGGCGAGGCGCAGGAACATGTTGTGCTGGCCACCAAGGCCAACGAGATCGGCTATCCGGTGCTGATCAAGGCGCGGGCCGGCGGCGGCGGCAAGGGCATGCGCCGGGTCGACCGCCCGGAGGATTTCGCGGAAGCATTGGCGTCCGCCAAGCGCGAATCCAAGGCGGCCTTCGGCGATGCCCAGGTGCTGGTGGAAAAGCTGATCGACAAGCCGCGCCATATCGAGGTGCAGGTGTTCGGCGATAATCACGGCGGGGCAGTACATCTTTACGAGCGCGACTGCTCGGCCCAGCGGCGGCACCAGAAGGTGATCGAGGAGGCCCCCGCCCCCGGCATGACAAAAGCCATGCGCGCCGCCATGACGGAGGCGGCGGTCACCGCCGCCAAGGCGATAGGCTATAGCGGCGCCGGCACGATCGAGTTCATCGTCGACGCATCGGACGGGCTGCGGCCGGACCGCTTCTGGTTCATGGAGATGAACACCCGGCTGCAGGTGGAGCACCCCGTCACGGAGATGGTGACAGGGGTCGACCTCGTGGAATGGCAGCTGCGGGTGGCGGCGGGTGAGAAGCTGCCGCTGCGGCAGGAGGAGATCAGGCTTTCCGGCCACGCGGTCGAGGCGCGCATCTATGCGGAAGACCCGGCGCGCGACTTCCTGCCGGCGACGGGCCGGCTGCATCATCTGAGCTTCCCCGAAACGCTCGATGGCGGGTCGGTACGCGTGGATGCGGGCGTGCGGCAGGGCGATGAAATCTCACCTTTCTACGACCCGATGATCGCCAAGGTGATCGTGCGTGCCGACGACCGGGCGAAGGCGCTGGAGGCGCTCGGCAAGGCGCTGGACGAGACGGAAATCGCCGGATGCACGGCCAATGTGCCGTTCCTGGCGCGGCTTGCGCGCAATGGGGAATTTGCGTCCGGCGATATCGATACCGGCCTGATAGGCCGCCATATGGATACGCTGCGGCAGGGCCGGACCGCCGGAACGCATGCCGTTGCGCTGGCGGCGCTGGCAGCCTCCGGCGCAAGGCGCGCCCCGGCCGGTGACGACCCCTTCGACGCCTTTGAAGGCTATGGGCACTTCAGCCGGCTTGGACATCACGGGCGGCTGGCGGGAGCCCAGGGAGAGTGGACCTATGCCCTGGAAGCCCTCGGCGGCGGGCGGTTCTCGATCACGCTGCGCGGCAGCGAGGGTGCCGAGGAGGCCGTCACGCTGGGCCCGGACGAGGCGGCGCGGGTCGTGCAATGGCCGGGGCATGTGGCGGTGTTCGAGGGGCCGGAATGCCATGTCTTCCAGAGCTTCGATCCGTTCAGCCTGGCCGATGAAGGCGCGGCCGGCGGCGACAGCCTGCGCGCACCGATGCCGGGGCTGGTGAAGCTGGTGCGGGTAGCCGCCAACGATACTGTCGCCAAGGGCCAGGCGCTGCTGGTTCTGGAGGCGATGAAGATGGAGCACACGATCACCGCGCCGCATGACGGTGTCGTCGCCGAAATTGCGATGGAGGGGGCGCAGGTCACCGACGGGATGGTACTGGTGCGGTTCGACGAAGCGGGCTGAGAGGCTGTGCTGGTTCTAAAGGTTCCGGCAAAACGACAACGCCGCGCCGGCTTCCTCAGCCCGGCGCGGCGCTCTTCGGCTCGTGAGCCGGTGCCCCCGCACTACCTTGGAGCATGACCTTGTCCGAAAACCGGTATCCACTTTTCGGGATCATGCTGTGAAACTCAATGCATTGTCATCCATTCGCGCGCCTCGCGCAGGGCGCGGGCGATCTCGATCTTGGACATATTGGCCGCCAGCTCGGTGCGCAGCTCGGCAGCGCGGGCCGAACCCTTGATGGCCGCGATGTTGAACCATTTGTGCGCCGCGACCAGGTCGACGTCGCAGTCGCGGCCGGTCGCATACATCATGCCGAGCTGAAAGATCACATCGGCCTGCGCACCTGCCCCGATGGCGCCTGAACCTGCTTCCTGAAAGTCAAAACGTGCCATTTTCAAGTCCCCTGTCTTCCTGAGAGCGGCCCGCCCTCCTTGTCCCCTGGAGCGGTGCTGCGATGGATCGAAGAATGGCGGAGAGGATTGAAATCGGCGTTAAACAGCTTGATTAATCAGGCGAAAACAAAGTTCAAACATTCGGTAAACGGGTAGGATCCGTTAAGGATAGGAAGTCCGGATTGCCGGGCTTTCGGACGCTGCTTCGTTAAAATGCGTACGAGAGGGGGCAACGCTTTCCTAACCACGAAACGGCTTTCGGCACGCATGGGAGCGGCTGGGGAGCGGCTGGGGACCGGCTGACGGCAGCAAGTGAAATCCTCTTTCGCTCGCCGCGCCGTTGCATTACTCTTACGTCTGCGTAAGCCAATTGAGCGGTCGAACAGGGAGGAACGGGACCATGCGCAGAGTGCTGTTGACGGGTATCGCGTTGCTGATGGCGGGCGGAGCGGCGTTCGCCGATCCTATCGAGGGACGCTGGAAGACGAAATCGGGCAACACGGCCGAGATCGTGCCGTGCGGCGGCCAGTACTGCATCACGCTGAAGACGGGCGAGCACGCCGGCAAGCAGATCGGCAAGTTCAAGCCGGAAGACAACGGTCAATATACCGGAACGGTGACGGACCCGGCCAACGATAAGACATATTCAGGCAAAGGCAGCCTCAGCGGCAACTCGTTCAAGATGGGCGGTTGCGTGCTTGGCGGGTTGATCTGCCGCAACGAAACCTGGTCGCGAATGTAACGCGCCGCGCAACGAGAAGGGCCGCGCGAAACGCACGGCCCTTTTGCAGCGCTCGAAGGAAGGTCAGCTCGCGCGCTGGCCGAACAGGACCTTCTGCGCTTCCTTGTCCTCGGCGATGTTGCCGCGCTTTTCCTCGCCTACCGCAAGGCCGCGCTGAACCGCGGGGCGGGCCATGATGGTCTCGAACCAGCGTTTGAGATGGGGAAAATCGTTCAGGTCCTGGCCCTGACGTTCATACGGTTTCACCCAGCCGATGGACGCGATGTCGGCGATGGAATAATCGCCGGCCAGGAAATCGCGGTCGGCAAGGCGCCTGTTCATCACGCCGTAGAGGCGGTTGACCTCGTTGGTGTATCGCTCGATTGCATAGGGCAGCTTTTCCGGTGCATATTGACGGAAATGATGCGCCTGCCCCGCCATCGGGCCGAGGCCGCCCATCTGCCAGAACAGCCATTGCTCCACTTCCACGCGCTGGCGCTCGTCCTGCGGGTAGAACGTGCCGAACTTGCGGCCCAGATACTGGAGGATGGCTCCCGATTCGAAGAGGGAGATCGGTTCGCCGCCCGGTCCCTCCGGATCGATGATGGCCGGCATGCGGTTGTTGGGCGCGATCTTCAAGAATTCGGGCCGAAATTGCTCGCCCTTGCCTATGTTCACATAATGCACTTCGTAGGGAACGCCTAGTTCCTCCAACATGATGGAGATTTTCCAGCCATTGGGCGTCGGCCAATAATGCAGTTCTATCGGTTGATGTTGCTCAATCATTCGGCTCTTTCTCCTGTTTGTTTGAAGACATAAGTGCGATGCAGCCGTTTCGCAATGATAGTGCAAGAGACAGCCGGAATGATCGACAAACGATTCCGTTTACGGTATTTTGAATGGATAACTTATTCGTGTTTATAAAGCTGAACGGTTGATGAATAGCCTTCTCAGTCACCGTTCAGGCGCGTCCGGGCATATTGCCGGAACGATGAAGGAGACACCCCATGTTAACGCGCGGCTTTACGGCAATCTGTGTGCTGGCGGCGATTGCCGGCATGTTCGCAGCGGTGCTGGTGGCCGAGGCAAGCCGTACAAATGGCAAGTGGCGCGCGAACCTAACTGTGAACTCCTGCCTCGATCATGATGACAAGAGCGCCTGCGCTATCTGAGCGCGGCTCGCAAGTCGCCCCTGGCGGGCGGGCAGGTGAAAGATGAAGGCAAGAAATTTCATGACGGACGGCATACGCATGCTTCCACGGGTTATCGCGCTTGCCTGCATGGTCAGTGTTCCCCTGGCAGCCGTCAGCTCGGTGCGGGCCGGCAACGAAAACATCATCGAAGGCTCCTACAAGAAGCCCAGCGGGGCCGGCTTCGTCCTGATGGTGAGCTTGCGGCGGGCGCAGTAGACTTCCTGTACCTGTATATGCTCGTCGAAGAGGATTCAGGGCCTCGAAACCGTCATCGTGAACACCTATAATGGGATATGGACAAGCGAATCTATCCTCAACCGATTGAGACCATTTCGAGCCCCGAGCCGATAGCGCGGCAGGCCTTTTCCGATCCGCGCGCGGCGGTCGATGCGCTGAAAGTCATCTACGACCGCAACACCGCATTCCTGCGGGACGCCTTTGCCCATGTCGCCAAGACGGGCGAGAGCGGGCGTCGGTATCGCGCCTACTACCCCGAAGTCAGCCTCGCGACCTCATCCTTCGCGCAGATCGACACGCGGCTTGCCTATGGGCATGTGCCGGAACCTGGCACCTATCGCACCACGATCACCCGGCCAGATCTTTTCGACCCCTATCTGATCGAGCAGCTCGGGCTTCTCATCCGCAATCATGGGGTGCCGATCATCGTCCGTGAATCGGACACGCCGATACCGCTGCATTTCGCCTTCCTGAGGGACACCTATGTGGAAGGCTCGGTCGCGGACCGGCTCAAGCGGCCGCTGCGCGATCTTTTCGACGTGCCCAATCTGAACTCCACCGACGACCACATCGTCAACGGCACCCACGAGCCGACGCCGGGCGACCCGATGCCGCTGGCGCCGTTCACCGCGCAGCGCATCGACTACTCGCTGCACAGGCTTTCGCACTATACGGCGACGGCACCCGACCATTTCCAGAACTTCGTGCTGTTCACCAACTACCAGTTCTATATCGACGAATTCTGCGCCTATGCGCGGGGGGCGATGGCGCGGGGAGGCGAAGGCTACGAGACCTTCGTGGAGCCGGGCAACATCATGACGCAGGCCGGAGAAACCACGCCGCCGGAGACGGCGTTGCAGCGCATGCCGCAAATGCCGGCCTACCACCTGACCCGCGCCGACCATTGCGGGATCACCATGGTCAATATCGGCGTCGGCCCGTCCAACGCCAAAACCATTACCGATCATATCGCGGTGCTGCGGCCGCATGCATGGCTGATGCTCGGCCATTGCGCCGGCCTGCGCCACACCCAGGCGCTGGGCGACTATGTGCTGGCGCACGCCTATGTGCGCGAAGATCATGTGCTCGACGACGACCTGCCAGTATGGGTGCCGCTGCCGGCCCTGGCCGAGGTGCAGGTGGCACTTCAGGAGGCTGTGGCGGAAATCACCGGGCTTTCCGGCTATGATCTCAAGCGGATCATGCGGACAGGCACGGTCGCGACCATCGACAACCGCAATTGGGAACTGCGCGATCAGCGGGGGCCGGTGCAGCGGCTTTCACAGTCACGCGCCATCGCGCTCGACATGGAATCGGCCACGATAGCCGCCAACGGCTTCCGCTTCCGCGTGCCTTACGGCACACTTCTGTGCGTTTCAGACAAGCCGCTGCACGGGGAATTGAAGCTGCCGGGCATGGCCACCGATTTCTACAAGCGGCAGGTTGCCCAGCATTTGCAGATCGGCATACGTGCGGTCGAGAAGCTGGCGGCGATGCCGCCGGAGAGATTGCATTCGCGTAAGCTCAGAAGCTTTTCGGAAACGGCGTTCCAGTAGCGGGCACAAGCGATGGCGGGGACGATGGAAGCAGGTGGTGCGTCCAAATCACGGGGCCACCGCCGTTGGATTTGCCCGTTGCTGGCCGTATCGGCAATGTTCGCGACGTTGCCGCTGGTTGCGGGCTATTGGGGTGCGCTGCATCCGGTCTTCGATGCGCTGGCACATTTCCGCCTTCACCTGGCCGCGCTGGTGGCCATCCTTGCCCTACCGCTCCTGTTCTTCCGCGGCTGGCGCCAGATCGGGCTGACTGCTTTGATATTGAGTGTGGCCGCTGCGGGATCGACCTCGCTATATGGTGGCAAGCTTGCGGAAGCCGTCGCATCGGATACGCCTTCGGCCCGATACCGGCTCCTGCATCTCAACCTGCGCTACGACAACGCAACGCCGAAAGCGGTATTGTCCCTGATCGGCCGCTCGAACGCGGATATCGTGACACTCAACGAAGTCTCCGACATGTGGCGCACCGAGCTCGCCTTCATCGACGGGGCCTATTCTCACCGCATCGTCTGCCGGGCGCGGGCCTTTATCGGGGGCGTCGCCGTCCTGTCGCGTCGACCCTTCCGGCATCCGGCGGCCGCTGCCTGCCATGATCGCGGGTCAATGGCGACGGCCAGCATCAGTCTGGGCGGCAACACCATCACTGTCGCCGCGCTGCATCTGGGCTGGCCCTGGCCCTTCGACCAGCATGAGCACGTAAACCGGGTGTATCCGGTGCTGGAGACGCTCGGCCCGACCGCCATTCTGGCCGGCGACTTCAACGCATCGCCGTGGAGCGTGACGGCGCGCAGGGTCGAGGCGGCCGGCGAATTGACGGCGCCTCGATTGGTAGGGCCGACATGGCTCAAACGGCCCCTGCCGGACCTGCTGCGCCGCTATGCCGGCTTGCCGATCGACCACGTTCTGACAAAGGGGCGCGTGCGGGCGCTGTCGATCGAGCGGCTGGAAGACGTGGGATCGGACCATCTTCCGGTGCTGCTGACGTTCGAGATCGAACCGGGCAGCGAGGAACAGCCGGTCCTCCAGGCCAAGACCGAACGCTAGAGTGCCGCGCATCCACCTGACCGTATAAAGGACGCTCCACCTAATTGTTTTTACCACATTTATGCGGACGTCGGGTGATGCCACTCGACCGCAAATGCCAAAGGCAGAACTACATCCCTGTATAGACCGGTCCCTCGCCGCCCTGGGGAGGCACCCAGTCGATGTTCTGGTTGGGGTCCTTGATGTCGCAGGTCTTGCAGTGGACGCAGTTCTGCGCGTTGATCACGAAGCGGGGCTCCCGGCCTGCCTTGGCCTCGCCACCCTTTTCGGATGCTCCCGGACCTCCGGCCAGCGCGTTGCCGTCGGCATCGACCCATTCGTAAACGCCCGCCGGGCAGTAGCGGGTCGAAGGGCCGGCGAAGACGGCAAATTCCGAATTCTTCTGGAGTTCCATGTCCTTGACGAGCAGGTGGACCGGCTGGTCCTCCTCGTGATTGGTGTTGGACAGGAAGACCGAGGACAGGCGGTCGAAGGTGAGCACGCCATCCGGCTTGGGATAGTCGATAGGCTGGTGCTTTTCGGCCGGCTCCAACGTCTCGGCATCGGATTTTCCGTGCTTCAACGTGCCGAAGAACGAGAAGCCCAGGAGTTGGTTGGTCCACATATCGAAGCCGCCAAGGCCGATGCCGAGGATCGTCCCAAAGCGCGACCATAGCGGCTTGACGTTGCGGACGCGCTTCAGATCCTTGCCGATGTCGGAGGCGCGCCATGCTTCCTCGAAAGAGGTCAGGTCGGCGTTCTCGCGCCCCTCGGCAAGCGCTTCGGCAACGTGTTCCCCAGCCAGGATGCCGGACAGCACCGCGTTGTGCGAACCCTTGATGCGCGGCACATTGACGAGACCGGCCGAGCACCCCATGAGCAAGCCGCCCGGGAAGGACATCTTCGGCACGGATTGCAGTCCGCCCTCGGTGATGGCGCGCGCGCCGTAGGAGATGCGCTTGCCGCCTTCGAAGGTGGGAGCGATCGCGGGATGCGTCTTGAAGCGCTGGAATTCCTCGAAAGGTGCGATGTAGGGGTTCTTGTAGTTGAGATGCAGCACGAAGCCGACGGCGACCTTGTTGTCTTCCAGATGATAGAGGAAGGAGCCGCCGCCCGTCTTCATGTCCAGCGGCCAGCCGAAGGAATGCTGCACCAGGCCGGGCCGGTGGTTTTCCGGCTTCACTTCCCACAATTCCTTGAGGCCGATGCCGAATTTGGGCGGCTGCCGGCCCTCATCGAGGTTGAATTTGGCGATCAACTGCTTGGCCAGTGATCCGCGAGCGCCTTCGCCGATCAGCACATATTTGCCCATCAGAGCCATGCCCGGTGCATAGGCGGGGCCGTGGCTGCCGTCGCGCTCAACGCCCATGTCTCCGGTGGCCACGCCGATGACCGCGCCTTCGTCGTTGTAAATCAACTCGGCGGCGGCGAAGCCCGGATATATCTCGACGCCCAAAGCCTCCGCTTTCTCGGCCAGCCAGCGACATACGTTGCCGAGGGAGACAATGTAGTTGCCATGATTGTTCATCAGCGGCGGCATCATGAAATTAGGCAGGCGCAGCGAGCCAGCCGGCCCCAGCACCAGAAACCGGTCGTCCGTGACCGGCGTCTTGAAGGGATGGCTCTCGTCCTCCCGCCAGTCGGGCAGCAGGCGGTCGATGCCGATCGGGTCGACGACCGCACCGGACAGGATATGCGCGCCGACCTCGCCGCCCTTCTCCAGGACGACCACGGAAAGCTCCGGATTGAGCTGCTTCAGCTTGATGGAAGCGGCCAGCCCTGCGGGCCCCGCGCCGACGATGACAACGTCGAATTCCATGCTTTCGCGCTCGGTCTCGCTCATTCCTGTCTCCCCGGTTGCCACGCCAACGATGCGCCGGCTGCCTTTTTTCGCTGTCCGGCCTATAGCGCATGTTCGGTTGTCCGAACAGGGCCGGCCTGGGCAAGATTTTATTCCCTGAACCACTTTATTCTTTTACGTAAAGGTAAATCAAGTTCCCCTCCCCTGAGAGCGACGGATGCGCTACAATGAGCGCGGCGGCACTCGATGGCCGAAAGGTAGGGACATGTGGAGCCTGTCGCAAATTCTGGCGGCGGTTTCCGCTGCCTTCATCATTCCCGCAGCAGGGCCAGCCGATGACGGGCAATGGCCGGCAGGCGGATATCGTTTTTCCGACGAGATGGGCGGCTTCCGCATCGTCGAGGCGTATGGCGAGGGAACGCGGCAGGATCCAGTGGTGCTGACCCAGGAGTTCTACTCGGCAAGTCCGGTGGTGCTCGTCATCAGCGGATACGGGCCGGACGCCGGCCCGCGCATCATACCGGGATCGCTCGGCACGGCTCTTTACCTGACATTGCGCACACGCAACGCGAGCGGACTCGGCTGGATCGAATTTCAGTTCGAGCTGCAAGAGGAACCGGGGCGGCCCAGCACCTATGGCGACGGGCTGTCGTTCGACCAGCGGCGGATCGAGCCGCGGGGAATGCATTCCGACCGCTTCGACCTTCATGACCGCAATTTCGAGCCGCATGACCGGCTCCTCTTCCGCAAGGGCAAGGTCGACCCGGACAAGTCAGCCAGTTTCTCCATCCTGATCACCGACCTGACGCCCGTTTCGCCGTTTTATCTGGTGCAGGACCCGCGCATTCCTCTGTCCTGAGCTTGCATTGGCGCGCCCGAGGGACAAGATTGACGCCATGAAACCAGAAGCCACCGACACAAATTTCGGCCTGCGGGAGTTGCTTGCCTTTTATGCCGATGCCGGCGTCGAGGAGGCATTGTGCGAGGAGCCTGTCGACCGTTTTTCGGAACGACCGACGGCACGGGAGAGGCCGGCCGAGACGCGCGGCAACGCTGCAGGCGGTGCGCCATCATCTCCCCCGGCTCCTGCCCCTGCCCTGGCCGCCCGATCCGAGCGCATCCCCGCGCCTGCCATTGCGCCGGCGGCCAGCGTGCCCGACGAGGCACAGGCGGCGAGAGCCCGCGAGCTGGCGCGGCAGGCGGCGACATTGGACGAGTTGCGGTCGATCCTGGAGAGCTTCGACGGCTGTAATCTGAAGCTGACTGCAAAGAACCTGGTCTTCGCGGACGGCAATCCGCAAGCCGACCTGATGCTGGTGGGCGAGGCGCCGGGGCGGGACGAGGATTTGCAGGGCCTGCCCTTCGTCGGGCGCTCGGGGCAGCTCCTGGACCGCATATTGGCGGCGATCGGACGCGACCGCACATCGGCTTACATATCGAACGTTATCCCGTGGCGACCGCCCGGCAACAGGGATCCCTCACCCATCGAGACCGAGATATGCCGTCCCTTCATCGAGCGGCATATCGAACTGGTGAACCCGAAAGTTCTGGTGACGCTGGGCAATCCGTCAACCAAGCTCCTGCTGCGGACCACGACCGGCATCATGCGGATGCGCGGCAAATGGGCCGAACACGAAACGGCGGGCGGCGTGAAAATCGCCACCCTGCCGTCGCTGCATCCCGCCTATCTGTTGCGCAACCCCGCACACAAGAAGCTGGCATGGCGCGATTTTCTCGCGGTGAAAGCACGGCTGGACGCTTAACCGGGCACCGCGGTCGCGCGCAGCCCTGCCGCCTGGAGCGCGGCGAACAATGCCACCGCCAGGGCCTGCACAGTGATGAAGAACACACCCAGCATGTTCGGCTGGATGATACCAACGGCCATGATCGCGAAGCTGGCGATCACCCACAGAACGTTGACGCCCACGATGTCGATGAGCACCAGACGCGGCGCGCTCGGCCGGCGGGCGACGGCGACCAGCATCGCCACGAAGGGCACGAGCACGAGGCCGGACCAGAATAAAAGCCCGGACGGCAATGCCAGCAGGCTGGACAGGATGCCCGCTCCGGCGATCATCAGAACGCCCGCCGCGCCGCTGACAGCTGCATCCAGCAGGAGGACCTTGCGAAGGTAAGAGGTGATGGGTTGGCTCATGATCGTTCTCCTTGATTGGCCGGCGCTTGCCGGTTCACGCCGAAAGATTGACCGTTCCCGGCGCTCAAGGCGATTACGCGGGAGGTAATGGTATTGATGCTTCAGGCGAGGTAGCTTGCGGCCATGGACACGAGAAGTATGGAAAATGACAGCCCCGGCGACCTGCTGCGGGACTGGCGCAAGCGGAGGCGGCTGAGCCAGCTCGACCTGGCGCTGGAGGCAGGCATCTCGCAGCGCCATCTGAGCTTCGTGGAGAGCGGACGCGCCAGGCCTTCGCGCGATATGGTGCTGCTTCTGGCGCACAGCCTTTCGCTGCCCCTGCGCGAGCAGAACCGCATGCTGCTGGCCGCCGGCTTCGCGCCTTCCTTTCCCGAGCGCAGCCTGGACGATCCGGCATTGAAGCCCGCGATGGATGCGGTGCAGCGGATCCTCGACGGCCATGCCCCCAACCCGGCCATCGCCATCGACCGGCACTGGAACATGGTTGCCTCCAACGAGGCGATCGCGCCCTTTCTGGAGGGCGTCGAAGAGACGGCGCTGCTTTCGCCGCCGGTGAACGTGCTGCGGCTCAGCCTGCATCCGAAGGGAATCGCGCCGCGCATCGTCAATCTGGCGCAGTGGCGAAACCATGTGCTGGAGCGGCTGAAGCAGCTCAACGGGCAGTTTGCCGATCCGCAGCTCTATGCGCTGGAAAAGGAACTTGCGGCCTATCCGGTCGGGCCCACGCAACCGCGCAAACGCCCGGTGGAGGCCGAGACGATCGCGGTTCCGCTACGCCTGCGGGTCGGGCGGGAAGAACTTTCCTTCATCACCACCACGACCGTGTTCGGAACGCCGCTCGACGTCACCTTGTCCGAACTGGCGCTGGAAACGTTCTTTCCCGCCGACGATGCCACGGCGCACTTTCTGCGGCAGCGGGAGGGGCCGGTCGGCAAGTAGAAGTCAGGATGTGGGCGGCACGAAGCGCCGGGCGGCGGCACGCTTGAGTCCAAGCCGATGCTCGCGCCAGATGATGAACAGGCCCGCCCCCACGATGATGATGCCGCCGACAAGCGTGTAGAGCGTCGGCACGTCCTTGAAGACGAAATAGCCGATGACGATGGCAAGGATCATCGACGTGTATTCGAAGGGCGCAATCGTCGAAAGCTCGGCATAGCGATAGCATTGCGTCATCAGGATCTGCGCGACGCCGCCGCACAGGCCAGCGCCTATGAGCGCCAGCATCTGGCCGTCGGAGAGTACCGTCCAACCGAAGGGAAGCGACACGAGCGACATGATGGTTGCGGTGACCGAAAACCACAAGACGATGGTCGCCGTCTTTTCGGTCTGCACCAGCGTTCGCACAAGCAGCATGGCTACGGCAGAACAGGCCGCAGCAGCGAGGACAGCAATGACGCCGAGCCCCTGCTCCGCCGCCAAGCCCCCCTCGCCGCTCAACAAGGTCAGCTTGGGCCAGGCGACGATCACCACACCGACAAAGCCCACAATGACCGCGCTCCAGCGGTACATGCGCACTGTTTCGCCCATGAAGAGTGCGGAGAAGACCACGACGATGAGGGGCTGTGCATAGTTCAGCGTGATCGCATCGGGCAGCGGCAGCTTTGTCAAGCCGTAGAAGCCCAACGCCATGGCCACGACGCCGACAAGCCCGCGCGCAATGTGGCCAAACGGCTTGGTGGTGTGGAAGGCGGTAGCCAGCTCGCGCCGCCAGGCGAGCATGGCGAAGATCGGGAAGATGGCGAAGAAGGACCGGAAGAAGACGATCTGCCCCGGCGGCACATCGCCCGAATACTTGATCAGCGACGACATGCAGACGAAGATCGTCACCGACATTACCTTCAGCGCGATGCCTATCAGCGGCCGGCTCGAAGCGCCCAATTCGGTTATGGCCGGCATGCGTGCGCCTTGCGTGAAGCATATGGGATGGCACGGGCGGAAAGCGATGCGCA
Organism: Nitratireductor luteus; assembly: GCF_026162365.1. Lineage (GTDB taxonomy): Bacteria > Pseudomonadota > Alphaproteobacteria > Rhizobiales > Rhizobiaceae > Chelativorans > Chelativorans luteus. The sequence goes on from NZ_JAOANW010000001.1 coordinate 224,421, forward strand.
AATGCCGGCTTTCCGCCATGCCCGGCTGGACAAATCCGCGTTCACCCTTCTCCCGAAGCCTCCTGGATGGCGCTCCATATGCGCAACGGTGTTGCCGGCATCTCAATATGGTTGATGCCGTATGCGCGCCAGAGGGCATCGACGACCGCATTGTGGACGGCGGGTGTAGAGCCGATGGTGCCGGCTTCGCCTGCGCCCTTGATGCCCATGGCATTGGTGGTCGAGGGCACGTTGCGGGTTTCGAAATGGATGTCGGGAAAAAGGTCCGCGCGCGGCATCCCGTAATCCATGAAGGTCGCGGTGACGAGCTGACCGTCCTCGGAATAGACTGTGTCTTCGGTCAGCGCCTGGCCGGCACCCTGGGCAACACCGCCATGAACCTGCCCGGCCAGGAGAACCGGGTTCACCGTCGCGCCGAAATCGTCGACGATCCAGTAGCCGACCGGTAGCGTTCCACCGGTGGCCGGGTCGATCTCCACCTCGCAGATATGGGTGCCGTTGGGATAGGTTGCCTCGTCCTGCACGAACTCGCCGAAGCCCTTGAGGTCGTCCGGCTGCCTGGCAGCCTTGGCGATGGCCGAGAAATCAAGGCTCCGGTCGGTGCCGACGATCCGGGCAGTGCCGTCTGCCAGTTCAATGTCGGCGGCGGAGGCTTCCAACTCGTCGGCGGCGATCTTCCTGATCTTTTCGGCAAGGTCCTCGCCGGCACGGGACGCCGACACGCCGCCCAGGGGGATGGACCGGGAGCCGCCCGTGCCGCCACCCTTGTCCAGGACGTTCGTATCACCCTGATGGACGGTGATCCTGTCGATGTCGATATTGAGCTTCTCGGCGACGAACTGGGCATAGGCCGTGGCGTGGCCCTGACCGTTCGACTGGGTGCCGATGGCCAGCGTCACCGTGCCGTCGCCGTTGAGCGTGACATGGGCGGGCTCGGAGCCGGCGAAGGCGCAGGCCTCGATATAGGTCGCCATGCCGATGCCGCGGATCCTGCCGCGCCGGGCCGCCTCCTCCGCCCGCTTGTCGAAATCGGCCCAGCCGGCGCGCTCCATGCACAAACTCATGTGCCCCTCGAACTCGCCCACATCGTATTTGCGGCCGGTCTGGGTGGTATAGGGGAACTGCTCAGGCCTTATGAAATTGCGGCGCCGGATCTCATCGCGGCCAAGGCCGGTCTGGCGGGCGCATTCGTCGACCAGCTTTTCCAGGAGAAAGGCCGCCTCCGGCCGTCCGGCCCCGCGATAGGCGTCGACCGGACAGGTGTTGGTGTAGACGCCGTCGATGGTCACGTCGAGCGCCCGGATGTCGTAGACGCCTGTCGACATGGACACGCCGACGAAGGGAATGAAGGGGCCATATTGCGAGATATAGGCGCCCATATTGGCGATGAGATTGACGCGGAGCGCAAGGAAACGGCCGTCCTTGTCGAGTGCCATCTCGGCCTTGACGACGTTGTCGCGGCCCTGCGCGTCGGTCATGAAGTGCTCGGTGCGGTCGCCGGTCCACTTGACGGGCCTGCCGAGGCGTTTGGCAGCCTCCATCACCAGCGCATATTCACGATAGACGAAGGTCTTGGGGCCGAAGCCGCCGCCCACATCCGGCGTGATCACCCGCAGCTTGTCCTTGCGGATTCCGAAGACCTGCTTCGCCAGGATCTCCTGCATGGAGTGCACGCCCTGAGAGCCGGTGGTCAGCGTGAAGTGCTCGCTCGCCGCATCCCATTCGGCCAGCGCCGCGCGCGGCTCCATGTAGTTGGAAACGAGGCGGTTGTTCTTGAAGGAGGTCTCGACCACGCGGTCCGCCTTGGCGAACGCGGCTTCCGACTTCGCCTTGTCGCCGACATGATAGAGAAAGGCGCGGTTGCTGCCCAGATCCGGCCAGACCAGCGGGGCACCATCGTCCAGCGCGGCTGCCGTATCGACGGCCGGTTCCTCGTCCTCGAAGTCGATCTCTATCAGCTCGGCGGCGTCCTGTGCCTGGCTGCGGCTGTCGGCCACGATGAAGGCGATGGCGTCGCCGACATACTGCACCCGCTCACGGCACAGGATCGGAATGTCCTTGGTGGGCGCAAACTTGCCGTCCGGCTGCTTCTGCATCGCGCCGGATTTCAGGTTCCCCAGATGGGCTGTATCGGCACCGGTGAGCACCAGGTGCACGCCGGGCGCGGCCCTTGCCGCGTCAAGGGAGCCGATGGTGAACTTCGCCTTCGCCATGGGCGAGCGCAGCACATGGGCATGCAGCACATCTTCGACCGCTACATCGTCCGTGTAGCGTCCCTTGCCGGTGATGAAGTTCTGGTCTTCCTTGCGCAGCACGGATGCGCCCATGCCGAATTTCGGTGTGAGAACCGTCATACCGAGTTCCTTGCCCGTGAAAATGGAGACGAATGAAGACATAGAGATGATGTCAGTTTTGTCGACCCGCTCCATCGTGTAAAGAGCCACAGTCGATTTTGTTGGTCCAGCATCGCGCAAGTTGCCTGGACCCTTCCGGAGTATGTTGAATGCGCACCGATACCGGCCAGGTGTTCCGTCTCGAGGACTACAGCCCGAGCGACTACCTCATTCCCCAGACCGACCTGGTATTCCAGCTCGATCCCACCGATACCAGGATCGAGGCGCGGCTGACGGTGGAAAGGCGGGGCGGTGTTGCGGCGAACAAACCGCTGATCCTGGACGGCGACGGACTGACGCTCGAAAACCTGTTGATCGACGGCGCGCCGGTCGCCGAAACGGACTACGAAGCGACCGAAGACAGCCTTGTTCTGCGCAAGACACCTTCGGCAAGGCGGTTCGAACTGACGCTTGTGACACGCACAAATCCTTCGGCGAACAAGGCGTTGATGGGGCTCTATGTCTCGAATGGCGTTTTCTGCACGCAATGCGAGGCCGAAGGCTTTCGCCGCATCACCTATTTCCTCGACCGGCCGGACGTATTGAGTGTCTACCGGGTTCGCATCGAGGCCGACAGGAAGACGGCACCGCTGCTGCTTTCCAACGGCAATCCGACGAATAACGGAGAACTCGACGACAGCCGGCATTTCGCGGTCTGGGATGACCCACACCCCAAGCCGTCCTATCTCTTCGCGCTGGTGGCGGGCGACCTCGGGGCGGTGCACGACACCTTCACCACCGCATCCGGCCGCGAAGTGGCGCTGGCCATCTATGTGGAGCACGGCAAGGAGCCGCGCGCAGCCTATGCGATAGATGCGCTCAAACGCTCAATGCGCTGGGACGAGGAACGCTTCGGCCGGGAATACGATCTCGACGTCTTCAACATCGTCGCCGTCTCCGACTTCAACATGGGCGCGATGGAGAACAAGGGTCTCAACGTCTTCAACGACAAATACGTGCTCGCCGATCCGGAGACGGCCACGGACATGGACTTCGCCAATATCGAAGCCATCATCGCCCATGAGTACTTCCATAATTGGACTGGAAACAGAATCACTTGCCGCGACTGGTTCCAGCTTTGCCTGAAGGAAGGGCTGACGGTTTACCGCGATCATGAATTCTCTGCCGACCAGCGTTCGCGGGCGGTGAAGCGCATCGCCGAGGTAAGAACACTGCGGGCGCATCAGTTCCCGGAAGACCAGGGCCCGCTCGCTCACCCCGTAAGGCCCCGGCGCTACCGGGAGATCAATAATTTCTACACGGCCACCGTCTACGAAAAAGGTTCCGAGGTCGTGCGCATGATCCGCACGCTGCTGGGGGCGGACAAGTTCCGGGCGGGCATGGACCTTTATTTCGAGCGTCATGACGGTGAGGCGGTCACGATCGAGGATTTCGTGCGCTGCTTCGAGGATGTGTCGGGCGTGGACCTGGCGCAATTCGCGCTCTGGTATCACCAGGCCGGCACGCCGAGCATAACCGCCAGCGGCCGCTATGACGGCCGTACGCGGGAATTCACGCTGGAGATCGAGCAGAGCGTGCCTCCTACCCCATCGGAGGCGCGCAAACGCCTGATGCATATCCCGCTGGCCTTCGGGCTGGTGGGGCCGAACGGCGAGGAGATGGATTTCGACGGCGTCGACGGCGCCAATGTCGAGGATGGTGTGATCCATCTGCGTAAGCGCAAGCATGTGATCCGCTTCAAAGGCATCGGGGCGCGGCCTGTGGTCTCGCTCAATCGCGGTTTTTCCGCGCCGGTGACGCTTTCGCTGGAAGCTTCCGCCGAGGACCGCATGTTCCTGGCCCGGCACGACAACGACCTGTTCTCGCGCTGGCAGTCGCTGAATACGCTTTTCACGGAGGCCCTTATAGAGGCGACACAGCGTATCAGGGGCGGCAAGGAGCCGGAATTTCCTGGCGAATTGCTTGCCTATCCGGCCGAGATCGCATCCGACGAAACGCTGGAGGCCGCGTATCGCGCGCAGGCTCTGACGCTGCCGGCGGAGGCCGACATTGCGCGGGAGATCGGCAGCGGGATCGATCCCGATGCCATCCATGCCGCCATTTCCGGGCTGCGAAAGGCCATCGGGAAGAAGTGTGCCGGCACCTTCGGCGATATCCATGAAGCGCTCGATAGCGGCGAGCCGTTCACGCCCGATGCCGCGAGCGCCGGCCGGCGGGCATTGCGCAACGTGCTTCTCGATTATCTGAGCGCCGGCGCCGACACGCCCCGGTATGCGACGCGACAATTCGAGACGGCGGACAACATGACGGCGATGGCTGCCGCGCTCACCGTTCTCGCTCACCAGTTTCCGCATGCCCGGCAGACCGCACTGGCCCTTTCCCAATTCGAGGAACGCTACCGCGGCAACCCGCTCGTGCTCGACAAATGGTTCATGGTCCAAGCCACCACACCGGGTCCCGACACGGTGGAGCAGGTACGCGAGATGATGGCGCACGAGGCCTTCTCGCTCGCCAACCCCAACCGGGTGCGGGCGCTCATAGGCACCTTCGCCAGCGCCAATCAGACCGGCTTTCACCGCGCCGACGGCGAGGGATACCGGTTCCTGGCCGAGACGGTGTTGGCGATCGAGAAGGATAATCCCCAGCTTGCGGCACGGCTGGCCATCGCCTTCAGATCGTGGAGATCGCTCGAGAAAAAGCGCCAGGAACATGCACGCGAGGCGCTGGCGACCATCGCCCAGGAGAAGGAGTTGTCGCGCGATCTGCGCGACATCGTGGAACGTACGCTCGCCTGATTCGGCGGTAAGCATTTATCAACTTTTCTGCTGGGCTCTGGACAAGGCGAATCACCTCTGATTCTTTATGGATGATTCGCAGGTGCGGTTTAGCGAATCATCGGGGAAACAATACGAGGAGCCCTTCGGATGGCGAAGGCGGAGCCGTGGGCGGCCATGCCTGCGGGGGGCATATTTGCGCGCTGGCGCAGGCGGCAGGGAGGCGGCACGAGTGTCGCCGGCAATGCCAAGATCATCGCCGCGCCGGCCTATGAACAGCTCCTCGCCATCGAACCCTATCTGCGGCGCGCGATCCCCATACTCATCGTCATTTTTTTGCTGATCATTGCGGCGGCCCGGGCGTTCTCGCTGATGAACTGGCGCGACGACATCGAACGCGACATCAAGACCGTGCTGGCGATCACCGCTTCGAACCTGGCGCAGACCATGTCGATCGCGCAGAGTTCGGGCGCCGATCCCCTGGAGCCGCGCGAGGCGACGCGGCTGATCGACGCCGCCAATCGCCACCTGGCGGCAGGCGGCGGCTGGGTGCTGGCGGTGACGGACGACCGGTTCAAGGTCGTCGCCTCCTCGCAGCGCGGGCATGATTTGGATGGGAGGAACCTGGAAACGGTTTTCTCCGGCGGCCAGCCGCTGTTCATGTTCGGCGAGCGCGCCGGCGTGCTGGATGTGCAGATAGGCAGTGCCGACTGGATGGCGGCCATCAATTTGATGGAAGGCGGCGGCGCGGCGGTGGCGCTGGCCTCGCGTGACGCAGTCTTCGGCAAATGGCGCAAATCCGTCTCACTCAACGCGACCCTGTTCGTTCTGACAGCCGGCGTGCTTATGGCGATCCTCTATGCCTATTTCAGCCAGGCGGCGCGGGCGCAGGCGGCGGACCGCATCTATCTGGAGGCTCACCAGCGCATCGACCTGGCGCTGGTGCGCGGCAAATGCGGCCTGTGGGACTGGGACATGGGGCGCGGCAAGATGTACTGGTCGCGATCCATGTATGAGATGCTGGGCTACGAGGCGGCGGACATCATGCTGTCCTTCGGCGATGTCGCGGCGATCATCCATCCCGACGATGGCGACCTTTTCGAGTTGGCCAACCGCATCGTGGCACGCGAGACGGACCAGATCGACCAGGTCTTCCGCATGCGGCATGCCAACGGAAACTGGGTCTGGATGCGCGCCCGCGCGCAAGTCGTCGATCCCGACTCGCAGGAAATCCACCTCATCGGCATCGCCGTCGACGTGACGGAGCAGCGCACGCTGGTCCAGCAATCGGAGGTGGCGGACCAGCGGCTGCGCACGGCGATCGAGAACATCACCGAATCCTTCGTGCTCTGGGACTCGGCGGAACGGCTGGTGATGTGCAACACGAAGTACCAGCAATATACCGGGCTGGAGCCGGCCGAGATCGTACCTGGCGTGCGGCGCAGCGACATCGAGGCGCGAATGAACTCGATCCGCTCGGAGCGGCGTCTGGCAGGGTCGGCCGACCCCCGCGCCGGCGTCACCTTCGAGCGCCAGCTTGCAAACGGGCGCTGGCTGCAGGTGACGGAACTGAAAACCCGCGATGGCGGCACGGTGTCGGTCGGCACGGATATCAGCCAGCTCAAGCAGCATCAGGAAAAGCTGGTCGACAGCGAGCGGCGGCTGATGGCGACGATCCACGATCTGAGCGTGGCGCGGCGAGCGGAGCAGGAGCGCGCGCGCGAGCTGGTCGAACTCAACCGAAAATACATGCGCGAGACCGAGCGCGCCGAGGCGGCCAACAGGGCGAAGTCCGAGTTCCTCGCCAATATGTCCCACGAGCTGCGCACCCCGCTCAACGCCATCATAGGATTCTCGGAGTTGATGCAGCAGGGGCTTTTCGGCCCACTGGGCTCGGATCGCTACGACGAATATGTCGGCGACATCTATTCGAGCGGCACTTACCTGCTGGGCGTCATCAACGACATTCTCGATATGTCGAAGATCGAGGCGGGCCAGTTTTCCGTCGACAGGGAGCGTATCGACCTTTGCCCGCTCATCCGCGAGACGGTGCGGGTGGTGGCGCTGCAGGCGGACAAGAAGCAGATCGAGGTGCACACGAGGATACCCGATTCCATCTCGCTTTATGCCGATCGCCGCGCCATCAAGCAGGTGGTCATCAACCTCCTATCCAACGCAGTCAAGTTCACCGGCGAAGGCGGGCACATAACGCTGCGGGCGCGGCGGACCTCGAAGGCGGTAGTCCTGACCATCGAGGATTCGGGCTGCGGCATCCCGCGCGACGCGCTAAGGAAACTGGGCCGCCCGTTCGAGCAGGTGCAGAATCAGTTCTCCAAGAACCATACGGGTTCCGGCCTCGGCCTTGCAATCTCGCGCTCGCTGACCGAGCTGCACGGCGGCACGCTCAAGATCCGCTCGACGCAGGGCGTCGGCACGATCGTATCGGTCAGGATACCCGTCGCGGACGAGGCCAAGGCGGCCTGAAGGGAAGCGAAAATTACGGGCACAGCAGCCGCTCGAAATGCGCCCGGACCTGCGCCGCGGTCTCCTTCACATGGGCTTCGAGAACTGAAAGTTCAGGAAGATCGGCGGTACGCAGGATGAGGTCTGCCAACCCCGGCGGCACATCGTCGGGATCGAGCGGACCGGTGAGGCAAAGCCGCACGATCTGGGTCAGCGACATATAGAGGCGGTGGGCGGCGACGAGATCGTCGCTCGTCTGCCGATCGGCGAAGTCCGGGGCAAGGTTGGCCAGGATCGTGTCGGTGCGGGTTGGGCGGGGTTCGGCGGTGCATTTTCCGGACAGGACAGATATCTGGGCGACGAACTCGAGATCGATGATGCCGCCCGGTATGAGCTTGAGGTCCCAGATGTCACGGGGCGGCTTTTCTTCTTCGATGAGATGCCGCATCTTCACCGCATCCTTGCGGAGTGTAGGCATATCGCGTTGCATTCCGATGATCTGCTCGACCTCGTCGCTCACCTGACCGCACAGGCTTTCGTCACCGCCTATCGGCCGGGCGCGGGTGAGCGCCATGTGCTCCCAGGTCCAGGCGTCGGAGCGCTGATATTTGCGGAAAGCCTCGATATGGGTGGCGACCGGCCCCTTGTTGCCAGACGGGCGCAGGCGCAGATCGAGTTCGTAAAGCACGCCCTCGGCAGTCGGCGCCGATACGGCGGAGATGAGGCGCTGGGTCAGACGGGCGTAGTATTGCGAGGGCGCCAGCGGCCTGCCGCCGTCCGATTCCTCGATGTCGGCAGAGTGATCATAGAGCAGGATGAGATCCACATCGGAGCCGGCGGTCAGTTCCCGGCTGCCCAGCTTTCCCATGCCGAGGATGGCCGCGCGCCCGCCTGGCACCCGCCCGTGTGTGAGGGCGAATTCCTCCGAGACGGCATCGAAGGCAGCGGCGATGGTGAGATCCGCAAGATCGGAGAACGCCTTTCCGGCACGCTCGGCGTCGATGCCGCCGGTGAGAAGGCGCATGCCGATCAGGAATTTCTGTTCGGCAGCGAAAATCCTCAGCCGGTCGAGCACTTCCTCGAAAGCGCGGCCGCCGGCCAGAAAGGTTTCCAGCCGTTCCGAAAGGTAAGCCCTGTTGGGGAGCTCGGAGAGAAGATGAGGATCGAGCAATCCATCGAAGACATGAGGACGACGCGTGATGATGGCGGCAAGGCGCGGCGCAGCGCCCATGATGGTGGCAAGCAGTTCAAGCAGGCGCGGGTTCGACTGAAGCAGCGAGAAGAGCTGGATGCCGGCGGGCAGCCCCGAGAGAAACTCGTCAAAACGCAGGAGCGCTTCGTCGGCCCGGCGGGTCCGCCCGAAGGCCTCCAGCAGCGCCGGCGTGAGCTCGGTCAGCCGCTCGCGGGCCTCAGCGGATTGGGTGGCGCGATAGCGCCCGAAATGCCAGCCGCGAATGACACGCCCGATGTCGCTGGCGCGTTCGAAGCCGAGCCCGGATAAGGTTTCCAGCGTGCCTGGATCGTCGCCATCGCCGGTGAAGACGAGGTTTCCGACGCCGCGCGAGAGCTGCGGGGCGGTTTCGAACAGAGCCGCATAATGCCTTTCGACCAAATGCAGCGCCTTGCGGAAAGCCTCCGCGAAAACCTTGCCGTCGGCCATTCCGAGCATGCGGCCGATACGGTCGAGCCCTTCATCGTCTTCGGGCAGGATGTGTGTCTGCTCGTCGTCCACCATCTGGATCGCATGCTCGACGTCGCGCAGGAACCAGTATTGCTCGGCAAGGCCGCTGGCCGCTTCCTCGTCGATCCAGCCAAGCTCCGACAATTGCCCGAGCATTTCCACGGTCCCGCGCCCGCGCAATTCGGGAAAGCGACCGCCGGCGATAAGCTGCTGGGTCTGCACGAAGAATTCGATCTCGCGGATACCGCCGCGCCCGAGCTTCACGTTGTGGCCGCGCACGGTCACTTCGCCATGGCCCTTGTGGGCGTGGATCTGGCGCTTGATGGAATGAACGTCGGCAATCGCCGCATAGTCCAGGTATTTGCGCCAGACATAGGGCTGGAGTTCGCGCAGGAAATTCTCTCCCGCCGCGATATCGCCGGCGATGGCCCGCGCCTTGATCATCGCGGCCCGCTCCCAGTTCTGGCCGCGGCTTTCGTAGTAGTGGAGCGCCGCCTCGACGGGAATGGCCAGCGGGGTGGAGCCTGGATCCGGGCGCAGGCGCAGGTCGGTCCGGAAGACGTAGCCGTCCTCGGTGCGGTCCTGCAGCAGGCGCACGAGCCGGCGGGTCAGGCGCACGAAAACGTCCGGCGCATCGACCGGATCGGTTATAGCAGGCGCGTTGGGATCGATCAGGACGATGAGATCGATGTCCGACGAGAAATTGAGTTCGCCTGCGCCAAGCTTGCCCATGGCCAGCACGATCCAGCCACAGCCCTGTGAAGGACGCGCGGGATCAGGCAGCGCCAGCTTGCCCTGGCGGTGGGCATCGAGAAGCAGAAAGTCGACGGCGGCGCGGACACAGATACACGCGAGCGTGCTCAGCCGCTCGACAGTCTTTTCCGCACCGGCCTCGCCCGACATGGCGCCCAGTCCAATGAGAAAATGCCCCTCGCGCTTCAGGCGGCGCAGCAGCGCCATCATGGCACCCTCGGAGTTCTCCTCGGCGAAGGGCGCGGCTTCGATCGCGGCCGTCAGCGCCGCCAGCCGCTCTTCCAGTGTCTGGTCGAACAGATGTTCGAGCGCCTGCGGGTCTCGTCGTGCACAATCGCGGAGATAGGGCGAAAGATCGAAGACAGCGCCAAGGAAACGGGTGGACGGCCCGTCTTCCGCCAGCAACTGCGCCAGACGTGGGCAGTCCTGCTCCTCGGCATTTTCGGCAAGCGTCCTCGTTTCGTCGCGCGCGTGCTCTTCATCGAGCACGAACAACTGTCGCGGCGGGATGGAAAACCAGCCGGTTCGTCGCGCTTGCCTGTTCTGTGTCCCTTCCATTCACGCAGTCTTGCCTAACGGGAAGACCATCGCAACCGAAAGCCCCCGGTCGCCCCCGGAAAGTTCCAGCCGACCGCCGTGGAATTTCATGACGGCCTTGGCAAGGCTGAGACCAAGGCCAGAACCGGGCTGGGTGCGGCTGGCTTCGAGACGGACGAAACGCTCCGTTGCGCGCTCCCGGTCGCTGGCCGGTATTCCCGGGCCGTTATCGGTGACGACGAGCCGGGCCTCTTGCTTCGACCGTTCGAGCGATACCGTAACGCGCGGTGCTTCCCCGGCAGGTTCTTCGTCGGCTCTGGCCGAATATTTGATGGCATTGTCGACGATGTTCGATAGCGCCTGGCCGATCAGTTCGCGATTGCCTTCGATACGCAGCGCTTCCTTCGTCGTGCCCACCAGGACAACGCCCTGCTCCTCGGCGAGCGGCTCATAGAGTTCGACCACATCGGCAAGGGTGGCATCGAGTTCAATTGTCTGCGTGGACTCGGCCGAGTATCCGGCCTCCAGCCTGGAGATCATGAGGATGGCGTTGAAGGTGCGGATGAGCTGATCCGATTCGGCGATCGTCTGCTCCAGTGCCTCGCGGCAAGCCGCATCATCCGCATCGCCGCTCAAAGCGGCGTCGGCACGGTTGCGCAGGCGCGTCAACGGCGTTTTCAGATCGTGAGCGATGTTATCCGAAACCTGCCTAAGCCCCTCGTTGAGAGCGGCAATGCGGTCGAGCATGGAATTGAGGTTTTCCGACAGGCGGTCGAACTCGTCGCCCGCGCCCGTCACCGGCAGCCGGCGGGTAAGATCGCCGCCCATGATCTCGTTGCTCGCCTCGGACACACTGTCGATGCGCTTGAGAGCATGGCGGCCGACGAAAAACCAGATGAGAAAGGCCCCGAAACCCATCATGCCGAGCGCGGCCATCAGGGACCGGCGCACCACCTTGCGAAATTTCTCAGGCTCGCCGAGATCGCGCCCCACCAGGAGGATCATGCCATTCGGCAGCCGCAATACCTGGGCGACCGCATCGTGAGGTCCAGGCGACCGCCCGCCGTCCTGCTGCGAACGTGTCTCGCCGTAGCGCTGATAGGCGAAGGGCCGGGTGGTCCAGCCGGTCGTATCCAGAACACCCGGCTCCAGGCTTTCGACGTTGCCGCCCAGGATCGAGCCGGTGGCATCGGCGATAAGATAAAGGTTGGCGCCCGGTTGGCGCGCGCGCATCTCCATCACCCGCACCAGCCGCGGTAGGCCGCCCCGCTGATATGCCAGATCGAGGCTGGCTACCTCTTCGTGAATGGCGTCCCGGGTTTGCGCCGTCAGCATGCGAACCGACAGCGAGGTCATGTAGACGACGAGAAAAACAGCGCAGATTGCGAACAATATCAGATATAGCGCGGAGAGCCGCGCCGCCGTCGTTCGCATGATGGCGGGCATGGAAGCCAAGGCCTAGCCCGCTTTCAGCATGTAGCCGGCCCCGCGCACCGTGTGGAGCACGGGCGTCTCGAAGCCACGCTCGATCTTGCCGCGCAGGCGTGAGATGTGGACGTCGATGACGTTGGTCTGCGGGTCGAAATGATAGTCCCACACATTTTCAAGCAGCATCGTGCGCGTTACGACCTGGCCTGCATGGCGCATGAGATATTCCAGAAGGCGGAATTCGCGGGGCTGCAGCGTGATGTCCTGTCCGCCGCGCCTGACCGAATGCGAAAGACGGTCTAGCTCCAGATCGCCCACCTTGTAGACGGTCTCGATCTCCTTCGCGCCGACCCGGCGTCTGAGTACCTCCACACGGGCCAGCAGTTCGGAAAAGGCGTAAGGCTTGGTCAGATAATCGTCGCCACCTGCCCGCAACCCGGTTACCCGGTCGTCGACCTCCCCAAGCGCGGAAAGAACCAGCGCCGGCGTCGTATCGCCGCCGGCGCGTAACTCGGAAATGACGGAAAGGCCGTCGCGGCGCGGGAGCATGCGATCCACCACCAGGACGTCGTAACTGCCTGTTTGCGCCAGCGTGAAACCCGTCTCTCCGTCGGGCGCGACATCGGTGGTATGGCCGGCCTCGGCGAAGGCCTTCTTCACAAAGCTGGCAGCTTCGCTGTCGTCTTCGATCACCAGAATCTTCATCTCGGCCTTATACCTTCACGCATCCAATCGAAAAAGGCGCGGCGGCGGGAAACCCACCGCCGCGCCCCGAGCGGGTCACGCTCTGACACCGGCTTTTTTTGGGGGAAAGCCGGTGGGTTCCTGCCGCCTTTTAGCCGACGGGCAGCGTGATGAATCGGTTGGCGCTATCGCGCACCACCTGCACGAGAACCGCCGGGCGGCCCGCCTCCTCGGCAGCAGTGACGGCTGCCTTCATATCCTCAACGGAACTGACGTCCTGGGTGTTGACCGAACGGAGGACATCGCCGGGCTGGATGCCGTTTTCGTCGGCGATACTGCCGGGTTCCACATCGGTGACGACCAGGCCAACACCGTCCTCCGACGGAGTGACCGTGAGGCCAAAGCCTGCCGAAGCCGCATCGGCGTCCGGTGCGGGCTGCTCTGACGGTGCGGAAGCGACCTGCGGGTCGGTGGGCATTTCGCCCAGTTCCACGTCGAGCGTCATGGCCTTGCCGTTGCGCCAGATCGATACCTCGACCTTCTCGCCGGGCGGCAATTCAGCCACCTTGCGGGCCAGATCGCGCGGAGAGGCGATGCTCTCGCCCTTCACGGCCAGGATGACGTCGCCGGCTTGAATGCCGGCACGGGCTGCCGGCTCGCCTTCCTCGGCACCCTGGATGAAGGCGCCCTTTTCCTCGTCGAGACCCAGAGACTCGGCAAACTCGGCCGTAACGGGACTGATCTGGACGCCGAGCCAGCCGCGCTCGATCTCGCCGTTCTCGATGAGTTGCTGCGTGACGCTCTTGGCAAGCGAGGCCGGAATGGCGAAAGCGATGCCGACATTGCCGCCGGAGGGTGAGAATATCGCCGTGTTCACGCCGATGACCTCGCCCGACAGGTTGAATGCCGGACCACCGGAGTTGCCGCGATTCACCGCCGCGTCGATCTGGATATAGTCGTCATAAGGGTTGGCACTGATTTCGCGGCCGCGAGCCGAAACGATGCCGGCCGTCACGGTGCCGCCGAGACCGAAGGGATTGCCAACGGCAACGACCCAGTCGCCGACCCTGACGCCATTGTCATCGGCGAAATCGACATAAGTGAACTTGCGCTTTTCGTCGACCTTGAGGACGGCCAGATCGGTGCGGGGATCGCTTCCAACCAGTGCCGCATCGATTTCGGTGCCGTCATCCATGACGACCGTGTACTGGTCGCCACCCTGGATCACGTGATTGTTGGTGACCAGGTAGCCATCTTCCGAGATGAAGAAGCCTGAACCCTGCGAGATGGGCCGGGGCGGACGCGGGCCGCGATCATGCCGTTGGCCGCGCGGACCTTCGCGAAACTGGTCGAAGAAGCGCCTCATCGGATGATCTTCAGGGAGGTCCTCGAAGCCAGGCATATCGAAGAAGGGAGCTGCTGGACCACTCGTTTCCTGAACACTGCCCTTGACCCGAACGGACACCACCGCCGGTGAAACCAGATCCACCACGTCGGCAAAACTTGGCGCCTGAACAGGCGCATTCAGCTTGACCGCTTCGGCCAGTACGGGGGCCGTGCCCGTGGTTACGGCGCCAAGACCGATCGCGCCTGCGATCGCCACGGAGGCGGCGGCCGCCACCAGTCTCTTGCGCGTCTTCGATATAGTCGAGTTGTTTGCACTCATATCGATAGAGGCTCCTTTGCCATTCTACTGAGATTAACGGGACCGAGCGGCAGGAGCGCCGCTCCGTTGTCCCTCAAATAGGTTACGGCACCTTACCGCGCCATTTCCGTGGCATGAAACTTTGGTAATGTTCCCACATTCTCGCGCTTGCCTAAGCCTGGACGTCTTCCTTGACCGAGGTGACGACGCGCACATCTCCCTCCAGCGTGCGGTGAACGGGGCACTTTCCGGCGATTTCCGCCAGCTTGTCCTTCAGCTCGGCCGGGACTTCGCCCTCGATCGAGATAATGCGCTCGAACCGGTCAATGCGGCCGCCCTTGCCGCCTTTCGCATCTTCTTCGCAATCCTCTACATGCACCTTGCTGTGCGAAACGTCGACGTCGATACGGCCAAGTGCCAGCTTCTTGTGCTCTGCATAAAGGCGCAGCGTCATGGAGGTGCAGGCCCCGAGCGCTATGGACAGGAAATCGTAGGGAGACGGCCCGCTGTCCATGCCGCCCACCGCCTCCGGCTCGTCGGCGAACAGGCGATGCCGTCCCGCCTGAACGGAATTCTGGAAGCGTCCCTCACCGGTTTCGCGCACCTGCACATGCTCGACAGGTTCCTCGCCCTGCGGCTTGTCTCTGGGAATATAGCGGGAAAGCCAACCGGAGATGACGGACGCGGCATAGGCGGCGTCTTCAGGGTCCGTCAGGAGATGGTCGGCATCATCCAGGGAAACATAGCTCTTGGGATGCTTGGCGGCGGTGAATATGCGCTCGGCATTCTCGATTCCGACGACCTCGTCGCGCGGAGCGTGGAGGATGAGCAGTGGCTTGCGCATGGCGGCGATGGCTTCCGCCATTGCCTGATCGCGCACATCGGCAACGAAATCGCTCGTGATGGTGAACGGGCGCCCTTCGAGGGTCACTTTCGCCTCACCGCGCTGATCGATCTCCTCCAGGCTTGCACCGAAGCTGGAAAGGACATGCGAAGCATCGGCAGGCGCGCCGATTGTGACCACCGCCCGCGCCTCGGGCACGTCCTTGGCCAGCGCCAGCACCGCCGCTCCGCCCAGCGAATGGCCCAGGAGCACGGAAGGCGCTTCGTAATGTTCGCGCAGATAATCCACGGCGGCGCGCAGATCGGCGATATTGGAAGAGAAATCGGTGGAAGCGAATTCTCCATCGCTGGAGCCCAGTCCGGTGAAATCAAAGCGCAGGACGGCGATGCCTTCCCGCGCCAGGTCAGCGGCGATACGGCGCAGCGGCTTCAGATCCTTGGAGCAGGTGAAGCAGTGGGCAAGGATGGCATAGGCACGCACCGGCCCATTGGGAAGATCCAGCCTCGCCGCCAGCTTCGCACCGGAATGTCCCGGAAATTCGAGCTTTTGAACACTGGAAGTCATGTTGCCTCCTCCGATTTATATCACCGGCCCGAAGATCGGACGTCGGTGGGTATGGTAGAGGAGCTTAGGGATGTGGCGTCGGATTGGCGAGCCACCGGCGAACACAAGAGCGCGAGAACTCAGTCCCGTTCGTTCAAGATGCCCTTTAGCGCTGCCTCTTCCTCCGGGGTCAGAGGTGCCGCGCGCTTCTTCCTGCGCCGCGACACGCCAAGGGCAAGCACGATCACACCGGCAAGCAGGATAAGGACGGGCGTGGCCCAAAGGAGCGCATTGCGCGGGCTCACACGCGGCTTCAGGAGAACGAATTCGCCGTAGCGCGAGACGACGTATTCGATCACCTCGGCATCGCTGTCGCCGGCAGCAAGGCGCTCGCGGACCAGCACCCGGAGATCGCGTGCCAGTTCGGCGTCGGAATCATCGATCGACTGGTTCTGGCAGACCATGCAGCGCAGCCCGGCCGACAGGTCCCGCGCGCGCTGCTCGAGCACCGGATCGGAAAGCATCTCGTCAGGCTGGACGGCGCCGGCCACCTGCGGCCCCGCCGCGAACAGCAGCGCGGCGATGGCGATCAGCACGAAGCGCCGAATGGTCATCCGCCTTCTCCCGCGGTCGCGAGGCGGCGCTTGGGGCTCGCCTTGGGCGCTCCGATGCGAAGCCGCCGGTCGAGAAGCGAGACGGTGCCGCCGATCATCATCACGAGGGCGCCGAGCCAGATGAGCGTCACCATCGGCTTCCACCACACCCTGACCACCAGGCCGCCGGCCGACGTCGCGTCGCCTATGGAGATGTAGAGCTGGCTGAGAAGGAGCGTCTCGATGCCGGCTTCGGTCGTGGGCATGCCGCGCGCCGTGTAGAAGCGCTTGGACGAGACGATTTCGCCGATCTGCCGGCCGCCGCTCGAAAACAGTGTGAAGAAGGCCTGTTCTTCCGAGTAGTTGGGACCGGTGAAGGGGCGGATGTCGTCGAAACGCAACGAGAAATCGCTGATCTCGACCCTGTCGCCCGGCTGCATCGTGACGATGCGTTCGGCTTCGAGCGTGGTTACGCAGACGACGCCGAGCACCGTCAGCCCCATTCCCGCATGGGCAAGCGCGGTGCCCTTCATGGCGCGCGGCAGGCCCCACAGGCGGCGCAGCCCGACGACTGGCCCGACCTTGCCTGCCCCCGCCTTGACGGCCAGATCGGCAATTGCACCGCAAACCAGCCAGAGACCGATGCCGACGCCAATGGCTGCGAAGGCCGTTGCCCGGTCGACGAGGAAATAGACCATGAAGCCGGCGATGGCCGCCACGGCGAATGCAAGGTGGAGGCGCTGCGCCGCGGCAACCAGGTCGCCGCGCTTCCAAGCCAACACGGGACCGAAAGGCATGGCCAGCAGCAGAGGAAGAAAGAGCGGCAAGAAGGTAAGATTGAAGAACGGAGCGCCGACCGAGATCTTGTCGCCCGTCACGGCCTCGACGAGCAGTGGGTAGAGCGTTCCGACAAGCACCGTCGCGGCAGCCGTGGTGAGCAGCAGGTTGTTGAGAACCAGCGCGCCTTCCCGCGATATCGGATGGAACAGCCCGCCCGGAGCAAGCGCCGATGCACGCCAGGCGAACAGCGCCAGCGCGCCGCCAATGAAAAGCATCAGGATCGCGAGGATGAAGACGCCACGGGCCGGATCGCTCGCGAATGTGTGGACGGAAGTCAGCACGCCCGAGCGCACCAGGAAAGTGCCGAGCAGGGAGAGCGAAAATGTCAGGATGGCGAGCAGGACCGTCCATATTTTCAGCGCGCCGCGTTTTTCCATGACGAGCGCCGAATGCAGCAGCGCCGTTCCGGAAAGCCACGGCAGGAACGAGGCGTTCTCGACGGGATCCCAGAACCAGAAACCGCCCCAGCCGAGTTCGTAATAGGCCCAGTAGGACCCCATGGCGATGCCGCCGGTGAGGAAGGCCCATGCGGCGAGCGTCCAGGGGCGCACCCAGCGCGCCCAGGCGGCGTCGATGCGCCCGTCCAGCAGCGCCGCGACGGCGAAGGAGAAGGAAATCGAAAAGCCGACATAGCCGAGATAAAGCAGCGGCGGATGAACAGCCAACCCCACGTCCTGCAGGATCGGGTTCAAGTCGCGGCCCTCGATGGGCGCGGGCTGCAGCCGGGCGAAGGGATTGGAGGTGGCAAGGATGAACAGCAGGAAGGCCGATGCGATCATCCCCTGCACCGCGAGCACATTGGCGCGCAGCGAGGGTGGCAGATTGCTTCCGAAGAAGGCCACCATCGCGCCGAACAGCGAAAGGATAAGAACCCAAAGAAGCATCGACCCTTCGTGATTGCCCCAGGTGCCGGTCAGCTTGAACAGGAGCGGCTTGGCCGAATGGGAGTTCTCCCAGACGTTGAGCACCGAAAAGTCGGACTGGACATAAGCGAGCATCAGGGCTGCGAATGCCAGGGTAATCAGGGCAAAGCCGGTTATCGCAGCGGGCTCGCCGATCTGCATGAGACGCCCATTACCCAGGCGTGCTCCGACAAGAGGCGCCGATGCCTGCACCAGGGACAGCGCGAAAGCCAGTATCAGCGCAAAATGGCCGAGCTCGACGCTCATAGGCGGCACCAGCTGATCATTGTTCCTGCCAAACGCCCCGCTCCTTCAGGCTCTCCGCCATCTCTCGCGGCATGTAGTTCTCGTCGTGCTTGGCCAGCACCGTATCGGCGACAAAGACGCCGTCGGGGCCCAGCGTGCCCTCCGTCACGACGCCCTGCCCTTCCCGGAAAAGGTCCGGCAGGATGCCATTATAGGTGACCTGCACCGAGTTGTCGGCGTCGTTGATGGCGAAGCGGACCTGCGTCCCCTCGCCGCGCACGACGGAGCCGGCCTGCACAAGGCCGCCAAGCCTGATCCTGTCGCCCGCCACGGCGGGCCGCGTCAGCAAGTCGCCCGGCATATAGAAGTAGGAGGTCTGCTGGCCCAGCGCGTAGAAGACGAGCGCGGCGGCAACCGCCAGGAAGCCCATACCCGTGCCGATGACGGCTAAACGTTTTTGCTTGCGGGTCACGATCTACCTATTCCGTTGACGAAACGCCCAGTTCCTTCGCAAATGCGTTCAGCGCGTCGGCCTCCTCGCTGCCGGCTCCGAAAGCCGCCACAGCACGATCCAGGGCATCTTTGGCTTCCGATGGCTTATTGAGCACGACATAGGACCTTATCAAACGCCGCCAACCCTCCGCATCCCGCGGATTGTCGCGGAGCTTTGCATCGAGGCTCGCCACCATTCCCTCGATCATCTGCTGACGCTCGTACGCCGAATTGCTGTCGGTTGCGGCATCGTCGTTCTGGGAAGGACTGCCCCCTGTAAGATCCGCGAGGGCAGAAGCTGCCGCGCCTTTCCAGGGGGAGGCATCGTCGAGCTCCTCGGCCAGGGCGCGCCAGATCTTTCCGGCACGCGCACTGTCGCCTTCCTGCGCCGCTGCCATTCCAAGGTAGAAGCGGGCGCGTGGATTTGCAGGATCGTGTTCGCGGGCGCGGATGAATGCCGCTTCGGCTTCACCCGTCACGACCCCCTCGCCCACGCCGACGAGCGCTTCGCCAAGAGCGGCTTCGCGCTCTGCGGTGCCGCCGGCCGTGTCGATCGCCTTTCGAAAGGCATTGGCCGCATCCCGGTACCGTCCAAGGCGAATATAGACCGGGCCCAGCGTGTCCCAGCCGCGCGCGTCCTGGGGATTTTCGGCCAGATAGTTTTCGGCGCGTGCGACCAGTTCGTCGAGCGAAGCCTGGGCTGGATCCTTCTCGAGCCGCGCTGCCAAGGGCTGCGCCGGTATGTCCGGCCGGCCGATAAGCTGATATGTCGCCCAACTCACCACGGGAACCGAAAGGACGGCAGCGATTGCAACGACCTTCACCAACGCGCCCTGATTTCCGTTGGCCGCTTCTTGAGATGCGTCGCTCTTTTGAAGCCCCAGAATGCGCCGCCCGATCTCGGCGCGTGCTTCCTCTGCTTCACCCTCGTCGAGCAGCCCGCGCTCGCGTTCGCGCTCCAACTCGGCAAGCTGGTCGCGATAGACGGCGATATCGTGCTGATCGCCGTGCGCAGCGTCGGCGCTCTTGCGCAGAAAGGGGCGCATAACCGCGAGCGAAGCAGCAAGCGTCAGGAGCGCGGCAAAGATCCAGAACATCATAGCCACTCATATCCATCGCCCGAACCCATGCCAACCTGACGCCGATGCGGCCTTTTGGCATTCATGCGGGCGGCAAACGGCAAGCGGTCAAAGGCCCTCAGTTTAAGAGCGTCCAGCTGCCGTCGCGATTGCGGCAGGCGGTGCCACGCACCGATCGGCTTTGCCCATTGTCCTCGATCATATGGGTGAAGGGCCGGCAATCCTGCGATCCGACACGGTAGGGCTGCGCAGCGATCACCGTTCCGGAACGGCCCGATTTCTCATCGCGCCATATTACCGGTTCACCGGCCATGCGGGTCTCCAACGCCTTGTACTCGGCGTCAAGCGCGGCGATCTTTTCGCTTCGGCTGAGATCGGAACCCAGCCCACTCATCAGCAGCCCCGCACCCACGATGCCGCTGATCGACTGCTGTCCGTCCGAACTCTGGGGCTGGGTCAGCGCATTCGCCTCTGGCGCCCCACTCAGCATGTTCGTGGCACAGCCGGAGAGCGCGACCGCGGAAAGCATAGCCAATGCCGCAGATTTCATGAAACTCGCCAATTCTGGATTCCAACCTTTGCTGATCGCCGTGGGGCTTATACCGGGAACATGAATAATAGACCATGTTTGTCGGAAATTTGTCTACCGGCGTCCCGCCTGCATCAGAACCCACCGGAAACTCGGCAGTCTAGGGCTGCCTGAGGATTTTTGTCCGTCAATAGCGGTTAGGCTCTCAGGAGCACCATAGCGTGACTACCGCCTTTAGCCCGCCAAGCGGCGACCGCTCAAGCGCAAGCTTGCCGTTATATTCTTCGATAAGGTCGGCCACGATAGCCAGTCCAAGGCCCGTTCCCGGCTTGGTTTCGTCGAGGCGCCGGCCGCGCTTTAACGCCTGCCAGGCCTGATCGGGCGGAATGCCCGGTCCATCGTCTTCGACCACTATGGAGAAACGGCCCTCGCTCCCCGCTTCCCCGGAGATATCGTTCAGCGACAGGACCACGCGGGAATGGGCCCATTTCATGGCGTTCTCCAGGAGATTCCCGACAATCTCCTCCAAATCCTCGCGCTCTCCGGCGAAGACGAGGTCCACATCCGCCAAGCTCACGTCAAATTGCTTTTCGTTGTTCAGCTTCGCCGTCACCCGCGCCAGGCGCGCCAGCGTTGCGTTTACCGGCGTGCGAAACGATAAAGTGCCGTGCTGGGCCGTCGCGCGAGCCCGTTGCAAATAGTGGTCGATCTGCTTCTGCATTGCCTCGGCCTGCCCGGCGATCAGCCGACCACGCCCGCCGCCCAGCGCATCGCCTTCGTTCATCAGCACCGCCAGAGGCGTCTTCAGCGAGTGCGCCAGATTGCCCACCTGCTTGCGCGACCGCTCGACAATCCGCCGATTGTTCTCGATCAGTGCATTGGTCTCCTCGGCCAAAGGTGCAATCTCCGTCGGGAAGGGACCGGCAAGGCGCTCGGCACTGCCGGCACGAATGTTTGCCAGCGCCCGCCGGATACTGCGCAACGGCCGCAACGCCAGAAGAATCGCGATAACGTTGATAGCGATCATGCCCACGCCGAAGATCGTCAGATAGCCGAACAGCCTGCGGGTGAATGCAGCGATTTCCTCTTCCAACTCGCTCAGATTGCCCATGACCCTGAAACGGGCGATCCGCTCATCCTCGCCAAGCACGACCTCGGCCTCGAGCACTTCCACTTGCTCGCCGCCAGGTCCTGTTACCACGTATTCACGCTGGAAGTTGTCATCGAAAGGCACGTTGGCCGGAACATCCGGTGGGAGCGACGCGGCAAGGGAAGGCGAATACAGCCTGTTGCGCAAAGCCTCCGAGGCAGGCTCGACCGACCAGTACCAGCCTGAAAGCGGTTGCGAGAAACGCAGATCGCCGAGATTGGGGGTACCGGACAGCCGCCCGGAATCCGATGCGCTGACCGAGGCGATCAGATTGAAAAGATGTGCCGACAACACGCTGTCGAACCCGCGGTGGCTGACCTGCCGGAAGAGTGCCGAACTGACGGTTGCAATGACGACAAGCGCGATGATCGCCCATATCGAAGAGAAGGCGACGACGCGGAAGGTGACCATGCGGACCAGGCGCTTCAATCGATCGCGAAGCCTACCGTCCGAGAAAATTTTCGGCTGCCGGCCGTCAGGCATCCGGCTCGCGCATGCGGTATCCCATGCCCCGAACCGTTTCGATCAGGTCGACGCCGAGCTTCTTCCTGAGCCTGCCCACGAAGACCTCGATCGTATTCGAATCACGGTCGAAATCCTGATCGTAGAGATGCTCGACAAGCTCGGTGCGCGAGACGACGGAGCCCTTGTGGTGCATCAGATAGGCCAGCATCCTGTATTCATGCGACGTCAGCTTCAGCGAAACTCCGTCAACGTCGGCCTTCGAGGATTTGGTGTCCACGCGCAACGGCCCGCAAACCAGTTCGGATGTCGCATGGCCGGCCGCCCGCCGGATGAGCGCGCGTACACGCGCCAGTACCTCTTCCATGTGAAACGGCTTGGACACATAGTCGTCCGCGCCCGCGTCGATCCCGGAAACCTTGTCGCTCCAGCGATCGCGCGCGGTCAATATGAGGACAGGCATGACGCGCCCGCCCTGCCGCCAGCGCTCCAGCACGCTGATGCCATCCATCTGCGGAAGACCGATATCGAGAACCACCGCATCATATGGTTCTGTGTCGCCGAGAAAATGCCCCTCTTCGCCATCGAAGGCCCGGTCCACGACATAACCCGCATCGCCGAGGGCTTCACTAATCTGGCGGTTGAGATCCTGATCGTCTTCGACAACGAGAATTCGCATGAAATGCCTTCCAGGAATATTTCAAAAGCCCCGCCCTAACCGGCAGGCACCGTGAATTCGGCCCGCCTCGGCCGCTCCCCGCTCCCGCCGGGGACCAGTACGACAATCTTGCAAACCGTCGATCCGCCTTGGGATTGCGCGGTCGCCTTGGCAAGCGTCCCACCGTTCTCGGCGGCGATGCGCTGGCCGATCGCATAACAATCGGCTCCATTCTGGGCCAGCAATTGCGGCGCTTCCTCCTGCGCCCGCGCGCCGCCAGCACATGCGGCCACAAACATGATTGCGGCAGTGATTACGGGAACTGGGCGATGCTTTTTCATACCGTTCGTTTAACGCAAACTGTCTGAATGGGGAATGAATAACTCGCGAGCCACCCGCCCCGCGCATCGCACGGGACGGGCGGCGAGACTCAGCGAATTCGACTCTGCGCGCCCACCCGGCCCAATATGGCGGCCAGGCCCGATATGGCAGTGATCGCCTGCAGCAGCGATTCAGATACTGCGGCCGCATCAAGCCCGTCGACGGGCAGTCCGAACATGCCGGCGAGCGCGGTGGCAATCGTCACCAGCGAGGCCCAGATCGTCTTCGCATCGCACCATGCCGCATCAAATTGTGGCCCGCGCAGGCTGTCGGGGTCTTCCGACGAAAACGCCTGCGCCACCGCGCCATTGTCCCAGAGCAGCCGCCGGCGGCTCGGCTCGTAGCGGGGCAGGCCGCGGCGCGAGACGGCGAGGATGCCGGAAGGCCCCTCGATCATCACCTCGCGCACATCGCCCAGCGTTTCGCCCACCAATGCGATGCGGCCGTAGCGCGCACCGCCGAACACCGTCAGCCCGCGCACCAGCCCGTTGACCCATTCGGCGCCGAGCCGCGTCTTGCCCGCTCCACGCCCGCCCATCACGAGCCAGACGGGAGCGACCCTCAATATCGGGTACTGCGCCAGCCGTGCGGACATCACCCATTCGTCAAGAATCTTTTCCGTCAGTTCCGGCGACCAGTTCGCCGTCGTCGAGACAGCTGGCAAGCTCTCTGGCAAGCATGAGGATGCGCTGATCGATCGCTTTGAGGGCGGCGGCCATTTCTGCATCGCTTTTTATCTGCCTGTCTGCCGCGCGTTGGGGAAGGCGCGTCATGTCACCGATCTTCTCGATCATCCTCAGCATCGAGTTCAGCGCATCGATGCGCCCCTTGTCGAACCTGCCGGCCGCCTTTCCCGCGCGGCTCAACTTCTCGAACTCGCGCACCAGCGTGTCGGAAAGCCGCAAGAGCCGCCCCTCCAGCGCCCCGGCATCCACCGGGCCATCGCCGTTCCAGCCGTCGCGCTCCGCCTGCCTCTGCAGCGATGCCAGCGAGCGCTGCGTGGCCTCCGCCAGCAGCTCCAGCGAGGGCTCCGCCCCCTCGAAGGTCGCGCGCACCGCCCGCAACGGCCTCTCCGCCGCAGTCGCCATATCCACCTCCTTCAGCCAATAAAAAAGCGCCCCGGCAAAACCGCGGCGCTCCAAAACCTCAAATCCGGAAAACACACAGCGCCGCGCATCCAATTGGATGCGCAAAGGACGCTGTAACACTTTGAAATGGCGACAAGCCCCGGCGCAACCAACCAGCCGCCCCGGCCACCTTCGAACCCACTTTTCCGACGATGCCTGAACCCTACCAGCGGACCGTCACGCGGTCAAGGAATATTTTCCTTTCTCTGTCGGATTTCACGCAACTCGACCTGATCCTCCCAATATTTACCGTAAATGCAGGTTGCACCGCACTGTGTCAGCACAATTTCCCTCCCCTGAAGTTAGAATGTGCTAAATATGCTTAAAAATGCAGGCTTTGTCCGAGTGATCCCGTGAGGGAACCGGCTCGGGCTCGGCAACAGGGAAGAAGGCGCCTGACGGCCCACCATGGACGAAGAGCACAAGCGCCATAAAGCCAAGGCTCCACGGGCCACGAGGCTGCTTGAGATCGATGCGTGGCTCGATTCCACGCTCTACGAGGCGGGTTTCAAGGCGTCGGAGTTCTGGGAAAACCTCACCATCTTCTTCCGCCGCTTCCGCCTCTACGGTCCGCGCCGCGCTGTGGCGGAGATTTACAGCGAGGTCTTCACGTTACTGGCCGTCGGCTCGGTCGTCATGCTGGCGCTGGCCATGCCGGCCTTCTACGAGACCGCAGGAGACTGGCGTGCGCAGGACGATTACGCCGTAACGTTTCTCGATCGTTACGGCAACGAGATCGGCCAGCGCGGCATCATCCAGCGCGATTCCGTCCCCGTGGACGAGATGCCCGACCACGTCGTCAAGTCAGTCCTGGCCACCGAGGATCGGCGGTTTTTCGAGCATCTCGGCATAGACGCTATCGGTCTTCTGCGCGCGGTGAGCGAGAATGTGCGCGCCAACAACATCGTGCAAGGCGGGTCCACCCTCACGCAGCAACTAGCCAAGAACCTGTTCCTCACAAACGAGCGAACGCTCGACCGCAAGGTCAAGGAAGCATTCCTGGCGATCTGGCTGGAGGCCAACCTGACCAAGAAGGAAATCCTCCAGTTCTACCTCGACCGTGCCTATCTGGGCGGCGGCACCTTCGGCATCGCGGCGGCCGCCGATTTCTATTTCGACAAGCAGGTAAAGGACCTCACGGTCGCCGAGGCGGCGATGATCGCCGGCCTGTTCAAGGCGCCGGCGCGCTATGCGCCGCACATCAACCTGCCCGCCGCCCGTGCCCGCGCCAACGAGGTCCTCACCAATCTGGTCCAGGCAGGCTTCATGACCGAGGGGCAGGTGCTGACCGCTCGCCGCAACCCGGCCACCCCGGTCGACCGCGGGCACCGCGACAGCCCTGACTATTTTCTCGACTGGGCTTTTGAAGAGGTCAAGCGCATCGTTCCCCGTGGCGGCACTCATTCGCTGATTGCCCGCACCACCATCGACCCCGACCTGCAGCACGCCGTGGAGGAGTCGCTGGAGTTCCACCTGCGCCAGCACGGCAAGGATTACGACGTTGAGGAAGGCGCCGTGGTGGTGCTCGAGACCAACGGCGCCGTCAGGGCCATCGTCGGCGGGCGCGATTATGGCCAGAGCCAGTTCAACCGCGCCACCCGTGCCGAGCGTCAGCCAGGCTCCTCGTTCAAGCCCTTTGTCTATGCCGCCGCAATGGAAGCCGGCTTCACCCCCACATCGGTCATCTCCGATGCGCCCATTTCCTGGGGCAACTGGACACCTCAAAACTACACGCGCGGTTATGCCGGCAGCGTCGACCTGACCACCGCGCTCGTCAAGTCGTACAATACCGTACCCGTGCGCCTTGCCCGCGACCATCTGGGCATCGATCCCATCGTCGAGCTCACCCGCGACATGGGTGTGGAGACCGAGCTCAACGGCCACAAGACAATGGTGCTGGGTACATCCGGTATGACCGTCATGGATCAGGTAACCGGCTACAGCGTTTTCGCCAATGGTGGCTATGCCGGCACACGCCACGGTGTCTTGCAATTGCTCACCCATTCGGGCGAAGTAGTCTATGATTTTGCCCGCGATGCCCCACCGCCCCGCCGGGTCCTTTCGGAGCAGGCAGTGTCCTCGATGAACAGTATCCTCGTGCAGGTTCCAGAATGGGGCACCGGCCGGCGCGCGGCCCTTCCCATGGTGCGCTCGGCGGGGAAGACGGGTACCACCCAGTCCTATCGCGACGGCTGGTATGTCGGCTACACGGGCAACTACGTGGCCGCCGTGTGGCTTGGCAACGACGATTACCACCCCACCCGCCGCATGACCGGCGGCTCGCTGCCGGCAATGGTGTGGCAGCGCTTCATGGCCTACGCCCACCAGAACATCGAGCTGAAGCCCATACCCGGCATCGAAAATCCGTTGCCCGAGCTGGACCCGGCAGCGGTGGCCGCGGCAAATGGCGAGAATGGTGAGGACGGCAATGGCCTGCGTCCAGCCCGTTCCATGCCGCCGGCCACGACGGATGCGCTGAAGGAAATCGGCGAGCAGTTCCGGCGCGCTGCCCCGCTCAAGCCGAAATCCGCCTCTGAAACTCTTTCCGCCCTTTGAGCGCCTTTCCATCATGATGAAAACGGTTCTTCCATTGCTGCTCGCGATCGCCGTGGCGCTGGGCGGCGGAGCGGTCAGCGTCTGGATGATGCTCGAGGAAGCACCGGCCATCGATGCCCTGCGTATCGGGCCCTGGACCGCCTTTCCCAACGCCGGCACGCCGCAGGCCGACCCCTATTCGCGCGCCCGCTTCGTTCGCGAGGGCGGCATTCCGCTCGGCAAGGCGGAAGGCATCGCTTTCACCGCCACGCGCGATAGCAACGGTCAGGCGCTAAGGCGCGAATGCGCCTACCGCCTGTCGGGAACCTTGCCCGTCTCACGGCTCTGGACGCTCTACGCAGCCGATCTTTCGGGAATGCCCTTGCCCCCCACCGGGCGCCGAGCGCCCGCGCTCCATTCGCAAATGATCCTGCAGGAGCCCGAGGGGATCGAGATCACGGCATCGCACTATCCAGCTCCCCGGAACTGGCTCGCCCTTTCCGGTCAAGGCTCCATGCAATTGGTGCTGACCCTGTTCGACACACCGGTCTCGACCAGCGCCGGTATCGACCAGATATCGATGCCCGACATCATACGGACAGGCTGCGATGCTTAGATTTCTCTACGCGCTGGTTCTGGGGCTCGTCGGCGTCGGCATCGTCCATGTCACCATCCTGTTCATGCTGCCGGCCTATTCGGTGCGCGATGTTTGGACCCGTCTGTCGACGACGGCGCAGGCCTATGAGACGGTGGTCCTGTCGCCATCGGTTCCCGGAGGGCGCGTGCCGACGCCGCGCAACCCTTTCCTGAAGGCAGCCGCCTGCCGGTTCGACCTGTCGGAAGGCGTTCTCCATGTCCGCGCCACCGGTCGCGTGCCCTTCTGGTCGATGGCCATCTATGACGACCGCGGCCTCAATGTGTTTTCCATCAGCGACCGCGCGGCAGCCGGTGACGATCTGGACGTGGTCGTCGCCAGTACGGCTCAGATGCTGGCGCTCCGCCGTGAATTGCCGGCTGAATTTGCCCAATCGGTGTTCGTGGAATCGGAAATCGATCAGGGCGTCGCATTGGTTCGCCTGTTCGTGCCCGACAAGACCTGGACCGCCGTCGCCGGCGCCTTCCTCGAAAATATGCGCTGCGAGCCTCTCTGATACGCTGCGACCGCAGAACGGCGGCGTCTGCCGTCAGCTCTTTCCGCGCCGCTTGGCGCGCGTTCCGCCGACGGGCGGCCGCTTGTTCTTGCCCGCATCGATACCCGCGCCGCGTTCATAACGAACGCCCGGGAAGATGATGATTTCCGCATTGCACCGGGCCGCCCGGCGGGTGAGTCTCGCCGCGGTCTGGCGCCTGAAGGGCAGGATTGTCGCCATGTCTCGCGTCCCTTTTTGGGTTGGAGCATTTACGCAACGCCTCCTGACGCGAACTTGCGCCGTTATGGTTAACGATTGGTTACCGCCAAAATCGCTCCCGCCTGGTAATGGTGAACGCATTCCTTAATCGCTGGGTTAATGGATCGCTAATCCATTCCGTCTAGTTTGACCGATGTGCCGGTCCGCCACGCCACAAGGCGTTGCAGCGGACCATTGTTGTATCTGTTGGTAGGCGTATTCTGCGTGTCATCTGCGGACTTCAGACATATTGCGTTTGGAGGGGGCCCGGGCAATTGCGAGCGATTGTTCCGCGCCGCGGTGACAGCCTATTGCTCTCTTTCGCGGCCTACCCGGGAAGAGGTGGTCCAGCTCGACGATCTGGCGCTCGGCCTTTTCGACCGCGTTTCCACGGAAGCCCGGCGCTTTGCCGCCGCCGCTCTCAGCGAATGCGATCCCGCGCCTGGCGGCCTGGTAAAGCGCCTGTGCGACGAGCCGGTCGAGACCGCTGCACCCCTTCTCGTGCGCTCGACCGCACTCACCGATGTCGATCTCATCGCCCTCATCGCGCGCCACGGCCTTGCCCATGCGCGCGTCATCGCCCGCCGCGAAAATCTCCATCCCATGGTCGCCGCGCTCGTCCGCGCGCTCCTGTCCCGCGTCGAGAAAGCGTCATCGGGACCCGAGTCCCGTTCGGCTGCAACCGCGGTCGAGGAGATGCGCGAACATTTGCGCGGCCTCATGAGCGAGGCGGCCGGAACAGCCGCCACCGAGGCGGCAGAACCGGCGCTGCCCGATACCCAGGAAGCCTATGAAGCGTTGCGCGAGGCGGCTTTGACCGTGGGGCCGGCGAAATTGCCGGAAACCCTTTCCCGGCTCCTTGCCATCTCCCCCGCTGTCGCCGCCCGCCTCTGCGACGGCGTCACCTATTCCGCGCTTATGCCGGCGCTGCGGGTTCTCGACCTGGATGAGGAAAAGGCATTCCTGGTGACCGCCGCCGTCTATCCCTCCCAGGTCGCCTATCCGGCCGGCATCCGCCTCTTCCTGGAGCGCTACCGTACGCTTGATGCCGAGACAGCGCGCGAAAAGCTGGACCTATGGCGCAAGCGTTCGGCCGAGCAGACCGGTCCCCTCGCCCAATATGCCGCTCAAGGCTCGACGACGGCTATATAGTTCTCCGCCGCGCGCGCCGTCTCCAGCTCCACCACCCAGATGTCGCTGTCGAAGCGCAGTTCGCGCTCGATGATCTGATCTATATCGGCGTCCTGCAATGCCGTTTTGGCAGCCATGAACTGCCGGTCGTGGGGGCGTGTGTCGTCATAGCTTGTCTGCGGCGCGGGTATGAACAGATCGACCTCGCCAAAGGGCTTGCGAAACAGCACCATGATAGCCCCTGCCTCACGCGCGCCGCGCCTGCGTATGGCTGCGAAGCCGCCATCGGCGAAAACCCGCCTGACGAGAGCTGAAACCCAAAGGTCGCTGGTGATACGCATGAAACCGCCTTGCCTCAGGGTCTGTTGAGATTCAATCCGGGTGAGATGGAAATTGTGCTTTTTTGACGTCGCGCAGCGACGAGCGGGATGGACATGCAGCTACTTGAGCACCGGAAGCGCCCAAAAATCCCATTTGCAGCCCATCCAGACCCCAGTATCGACAGACCTTAGCTTAGTTGGTCAGGCCGATTTCGCGCATCTTCGCCTGCAGCGCCTCGTCGGCCTCGCCCGTCACCGGCAGGCCGAAAAGGGATTGGAACTCGCGAATGGCCTCGCGCGTCCGCGCGCCCATCATGCCGTCGATCTCGATGCCTTCGTTGCCAAAAGCTTTGAGGCCTGCCTGCACCCGCCTTACCGTCTCGCTCGACCCCTCCACCGAGGCCGTATGCATGCCGTCATTCGGGTTCGTGGCCGGGTTCTCGGCGAGGTTTCCAGTTTGCGGACGAGGCGCTGGCTTGGGCGCGGGAACGTCCGAAATATCGACCACATCCCGGCCAAGGCCGAGCTGACGTAGCAGCGGTCCGTCGATCTCGCTACCGCCGCTCAGGCCGACGATGCGGCGATAATTCTCTATCGCGGCGCGGGTCTGCGGGCCGTTCATGCCGTCGACCGGCCCCCTGTAGAGCCCGAGATCGCCCAGTACCCGTTGGACGGAACCAACGGAGGGATCGCCGTTCGGGTCCATTTCGCCAGCTGCAACCGGTTCGCTCGGCTGGCTCGCCGATTCGCCGACGGCAAGCACGTCGCGCGGCGCGGTGCGCGGTGCCGGCATCTCGGATACGATATCGGGCGCCGGCGCAAAGGTTCGCACCGGAGCGCGCGTCGGTATGAAGGCACTGGGATGCGGCTGCGGTTGATACCAGATGGCATTGGCCGAGACGAATGCCAGCGAAATCAGAAATGCGGTCGTTCCGCCGACGGCCATGGGATTGCGCGCCATGGCACTGCCCAATCCCGCAAAACCTGCGGCGATCCAGCCTGTCACTCCGGCATGCTCATCAGGCTGTCTTGCGTAACGCGTCATCTGTCCACTCGCTATTCCAAAAACCCTGCACCGAACCAAGGCCCTCGCCGAGCTCTTCGACCTGGTGCTGATGTCCCACCGGCAGCGACACCGTCACGCTCGTGCCCTTTCCAGGTGTACTCTCGATGCTCATGCCTCCGTCGAGCAGCCCGACCAGACCCTTCACCAGGGTCAATCCAAGGCCGGTACCCTCGACATGGCGCGTGTAGTCGCTCTGCACCTGCATGAACGGTGTTCCCAGCCGGTCCAGATCGTCGGCGGCAATGCCGATGCCGGTATCGCTCACGGTAAAGTCCAGCCGATTGCCGAGACGGCGCGCAGTAACCTCCACCTGCCCGGCAGGCGTGAACTTGACGGCGTTGGACAGGAGGTTGATCAGGATCTGCTGCACCGCCCGACGGTCACAATCCACCGTGCCGACGTCGTCGGCAATGTCGGCACCGAGCTCGATGCCCTTCTCCTGCGCTTTCTGGAGGTTCATGCGCATCGCCATTTGAACTGCGCCATCGAATTCGAAAGGCTCGGAGCCAAGCGCATAGGTTCCCGACTGGATCTTCGAAACATCCAGGATCGCGTTCACGACGGAAAGCAGATGGTCGCCCGCTTCACGGATGTGCCCCACATATTCGCGCTGCTTCTCGTTGGCGAACGGTCCGAACATTTCGTTCGCCAGCACGTCGGAGAACCCGACAATGGCGTTCAACGGCGTGCGCAATTCATGACTCACGGACGCCAGGAACTTCGTCTTCGACAGCGCCGCCGCCTGCGCGCTCTCGCGCGCCTCAACGAAGGCGTGCTCGAGTTCGGCAGCCAATCGGTCCTCGTACAGAACGCCGGCGATCGTTTCACCGTCCCCGCGCCTCACGAGTTCAAGGAAGAAAGGCCGGTATGCGCCCTCGCCCGCTTCTCCAACTGCCCGACGCAGCCGCACGCGCAAGGACTTGCGGTCACAATCGTCACGCAAATCGGCCAGCGCCGACAGGTAAATCACCCGGTCGGCAACGAGCAGTCGGTCGAAGAGACCGCTACCAAGCATTATTTCAGGCGCAACGCCCAGCAATTGGCGCGTCCTGTCCGATGCGTGGACGATATCGCCGCTCAGCGTCATCTGGAATACCGCGGCGCCTATCAATTCCTCGATCTCCAATGGCCCGTCGCCATCTTCCGTTGCGGCCTGCGCCTTGGAAAACGGAATCCGGGCGGCCAGCGTGGCGCCATAAACACCGATGACGAGCCAGCCCCAGGCCGGCGACAGGGTGCCCGTCGCTTCCCACGGAAACAGGGCGCCCGCTATCATGGCAATGCCTGCCGCACCCATGCCCGCCGCCGCGGCCGGGCGCGAGCGTCCTACCCATGCCGCCTCGATTGCAAGCGCAGCGCAGAGGCCGGCCATCGGCGTCGCCGCTCCGCCCGCAAGGGCGGCCAGCGATCCGGCGGCGGCAACGCCTGCGACAAGGGCGGCCGGCTCCACCAGCCGGCGCAGAGCCGTGGCGATCAGCACAAAGGGAAACAGGAGGCCAAGGCCGAGCGTCATCGCCGCCCACGCCACGGAAACCGCGCCATCCATATGGCCCGGCAGCACCAGCAGAAGGCCCGCTGCGACCAGCGAGGGGCCAGCGAGCAACACGCCCAACAGCCGCGACTGGCGCGCACGCTCCGCAGCCTCCCCTACGGAAGGATGCAACAGCCGTTCGCACGCCTTTGCGGCGCCCTTGGGCCAATCTGCTGATATGGAGGCTCGTGTGCTCAACTCGACGCGCTCTACTCGTGTCCGCTTTACGGGTTCTCGTTCTGAAAGCAAAACTCGCATCCACCTTTTAAGGAATGGATAAGTGCGCGCGCCAGGAGCGCCTCTCGCACCCAAATCCACCGCTTTTTCGCGGCCAGCGGGCATCCGAATGCCGGCATGGTTAACAAAGGGTGGCCGATTTTGCCCCGCGGAAACGGCTCAGTGACAGACGTCCCGCCGCGCAGCTCCCGAAGTTTTTCGTGCCTTATCAGAAGCTTGGTTGGTAAAGAGTATGTTGCACCGCATTCCCGCCTTCATCGAAAGATCGAATCAACAGCAATCCTTCACCGCTTTGAATTTCAATTGCCTCGAATTTTAGCCAATTTCGCAATATGTCCTTGGCCCGCCTGTGAGAGATTGATTGAAGGAAGCCCCGGAAATCGGGGCGGCATTTAGGGACTGTCAAATGGGATTTCTCATACGATCCGCCTTCTGGCTTTCGCTGGTGCTGCTCGTCATCCCGCTCGACACGGGCTCGGGGGGCGAAGGCCCCGACGCCATCGGCCCCATCCAGGCCTTCTTCGCCGCGCGGGAAGCGGTTGTCGACATGGTCGGCATCTGCGAGCGCAAGCCTGAGGTCTGCGAAACCGGCCGCGCCGCCTTGGCGACGATCGCGGCCCGCGCCAGGCAGGCCGTCACCATCGCCTCCGGCTTGGTGGATGCAGACGAAACGAGCAAAGCAGCAGTTGAAACGGCCGGCGATTCGCCTCGGCCCAGCGAGCCTGTCCTGACCACTGGAAGCATCGAAGCCTCCGAATAGGACGGCAAAAACCCGTGACGTCGGCCCGTACAGCCACTATATGCAGGGCATGAGCATCACTATCGACGCCATTCGAGACGATTTCGCCTTCCTGGACGACTGGGAGGAGCGCTATCGCTACATCATCGAGCTCGGCAACGACCTTGACTCCTTCCCCGACGAGGCGCGGGACGACCGCCACAAGGTGCGCGGCTGCGTCAGTCAGGTCTGGCTCGTCACCGAAACCGGCGACGGCGCCGATCCCGTCATCCGCTTCAAGGGCGATTCCGACGCGCATATCGTGCGCGGCCTCGTCGCCATCATGATGGCGCTGTTCTCCGGCCGCCGCGCAAGCGAGATCACGGCCATCGATGCGGAGCAGACGATGCGCGAGCTGGGTCTCGACGAGCACCTCACCCCACAGCGCGCCAACGGCCTGCGCGCCATGATCAAGCGCATGAAGGACGAGGCAGGCGCGGCGGTTGCCGCCGCGTAGCACCACAGTCTCTTACCGTTTGATGCTCGGACGAAAATCCGCCGCCCCCCAATGCAGCACCGAGCGCCGCTGCGACGTGTGCTGCGGCTCGTAATGGCGAGCGAGCGCGCCAAGCGCCGTCTTCAGCACTATCTTTGCGGAGCGCACCGGCCAGCCGCGCTCGGCCTCCACCTGCTCGAGTCCCTTCAGGAAGCAGCATATGTCAACGAGAACGCCGGAAAGTTCCGGGCCGACCGCTTCGAGGGCCTTTTCCACGCGCTGACGGGCCGAAAGTGCCGCATCCGTCAGCTCGCCGATGCCGTTTTCGTGGCTTCCGCGCCGTCCGCCCGCCACCGCTTCGCTCCAGTTCGCCCCGAGACGCGGCATGATCTGGCCGCGCGTATAGTCGGCGCGCAGGCGTTCCCCGGCACGAAACTCCCGCTCGCCGAGAAAGGTTTCTCCCGCCCGCCCGCGTTGCCTTGCCAGCCGTGCCAGCGGCGATTCGCGTAAATTGACCGTCGCTTCGGTCCAATGGCCGGCCACCTCCGTCCGCACCGTACCCACGGTCCGGTGCTGGGCCGCGAACGGGTCCGCCGCCGCATCGGCCCGCCTGGCACGTGCCATGCCGTCCGCCGTGAGCGCGATCCGGTTGCCTTGCCGTAGGATGACGCCCTCCCGCGCCAGTTCCACGATGACGTCGGGCCTGGCCGAGACGGTCCCCCGGTCGCCGCCATCGATCAGCATCCGGCCTGTGCACGCCGCTCCTTCCAGCCGGGCCGTGCCCTTGGCCAGGAACCGGATCAGCCGGGTTCCTTCGCGCGCTCCCCGTGCGAGGTCTGCATCGCCGCGTTTCATGTCAGCGCACCTCCATCTGCCGAAAGGCGGCGGCTGTCACCCGTTCCGCCATGATGATGATCTGGTCGAAATCGGGATCCTCCCTCATATCCTCGATCATATGGCAGGCGTGCATGACCGTGGTGCGATCGCGGCCGAAACCCCGGCCGACCTCGGTCATGTTCAGCCGCAGCATGGCATGGGCTACATACATTCCGATCTGGCGAACGCGCGCCACACTTGTCGAGCTCCGCCCGGGGCTGCGCAGTTCCTTGCCGCTTACATTGAAGAGCGCCGCCGTCAGATCCATCACGCATTCGCAGATATCGGCAACCCTTTCATCGTTCACGGGGCTTACCCTGGGGAGCACATGTCCAATGGAAGGCTCCTCGATAGGTTGATGATCCTTCTCGGTGGCAAGGTTGCCTGTTGAAATCGTCTGCACTGAATTTCCCCCAGCATTAAAAGGAATATTTTCTTATATCCTTTATCACCTACACCGTGAACAAATAAAGAACAAAAGATTTGCGATGCAACATGCATCCCGCTGTTTTTGCTTGCCTTTTTAATGTTCCCACATGAAATGAACTGCCGATTTATCCCCGCTCGCCCGGCCCGCTGCACACTGGTCGACACAGGCGGAGGTAAGGCATGCATTCTCTTGAAATGGATATGGCGGCGTTTCGCAGCGCCAGGAAACAGCGCGTCGCCGAAGCGCGGCAGACCGCAGCATTCTTCATCATGACGGGAATAGATTTGGGGGAAGCCCTGCAATCGTCCGGCGAAGCCCGCGTGGCAGTCCGGCGGCGTGTCTCACGCCTGCTCGAACGCGAAAGGCTGAAAGGGCTTCGCGGCCACTGGAGCTACGATCTCAACCGCCATATCGCCCTGAAGAACGCTTTTGCCCGGCTATGCACAGAAGGCAGCCGTCACGACCCGGACGACAGCGCTGTCCGGAAGCGCCGGCGCTCGTCTTTCGATGCCGCCATGAAAAGGCGGCAGCGCCGCAGGTCGCGCCGGCAGGTAAGGGCCGAAGGAGGCACCCACGCTTGAACCGCGCGAGGTTCAAAACGCATCGGCCCGAAAACCGGTGCAGGTTCTCGGGCCGACGCAATGATCGATGACTATGGGGTGTTCTAACGCGCCTTGCGCTTGCGCCCCAGACCCATCTTCTTCGCAAGCTGCGAACGGGCCACGGCATAGCTTGGAGCAACCATCGGATAGCTGGGATCAAGACCCCACTTCTCGCGATACTGCTCAGGCGTCAGGCCGTAATGGGTCATCAAGTGGCGCTTGAGCGACTTGAACTTCTTCCCGTCCTCGAGACAGACGATATAGTCATCGTGCACCGAGCGCTTCGGATTCACCGCAGGTTTCTGCTTTTCCACGGGCGGCTGTTCCGAATTGCGATTCACCCGCCCCAGGGCGCTGTGCACATCGGCAATCAGGTTCGGCAATTCTGAAGCCGGAACGGGGTTGTTGCTTACATAAGCCGCGACAACGTCCGCCGTCAGCTCAATAAGCACATCATCATTTGTTGTTTGCTGTTCATCCATTTCCGTTACCTTGCCCAACGTCATTTCGCTCGCACCGCTTTCCCGCACCTGAACAATTCGCTTTTTTATCTCTCTTCGAATCTTCTTTTCAGAGGATTCCCACAACTCGTAAGTTCGTATTCACGGTTTGTTGCATGAGGTCAACACACAATTTCTTTCACGATATGGGATGAGATATGTCTGTTATACTTAATTTCATTTTTTGTGCAACATTGCCTCAATGATACGGCAGCAATACTGCGGTACAGGCGTGAATATCGGATTGAAGTTTCGGAGAAAACAACGCGCATATCCAAATCAACTGCGGCATCGTTCTATGCCGTCAAAAGAACGCATGTCGCTGCGATCGCGATTTGCATCATGCCGACAAGCGATCTCCCGAGCGGGATCGCCCTGCTCCGCGGCAGCCTGTCTGGTCAGGAGTCGGACGGCTTGTCTTTTCCGGTACCGGCCATATCGTCATGCACCGAGCGGTCCCAGAGGCGATAGCCGGCCTCGTACGCCGCCTTCGCCAGCAGATGCGCGGATATCGGCGCTGTCAGCATGAGGAATACGACCGCCGCCAGCGCCCGCGTCACGGTCGCATGATCTTCGGCAAAGATGGCCAACGCCACCAGTAGCAGGCCCGCGCCGAGCGTACCTGCCTTCGATGCCGCATGCATGCGCGTATAGAGGTCAGGCAGACGCAGGATGCCGACCGTGGCGATGAATGTAAAAGCCGCGCCGATGATAAGAAGCGCGCCGACCAGCAGGTTCTGCAGCAGGTCAATCATTCTCGCTCTCCCCGTATATGCCGCGCGTGTCCTCGGCGATGAATTCCTCTTCATAACGTCTGCTCAGGACAAAGCGTGCGAAGGCAACGGTCGCCAGGAACCCGACCAGCCCCAATGCGATGGCGATATCGAGATAGAGCGTATAGCCGGTGCGGATGCCGATGACGGCGATGAAGCCGATGGCGATGGAGACCAGCATATCCAGGCCCAGGATCCGGTCCGGCAGGCTCGGCCCCAGCACGACACGCACAACGGCAAGCAGAAACGACCCGCTCAAAACGGCGAGCGCGATCAGTTCCGCGAGTTCCCGGAAGGTGCTGCCATCGGTCATCGAAACGCCTCCAGTATTTTGCGCTCGAAGCCCTGCGCAATGTCGCGTTTCAACGCTTCGACATCGGAGCAATCGATCGCGTGCACATAGAGATACTTCCGGTCCTCGGAGACATCGACGGAAAGCGTCCCAGGCGTCAGGGTGATGAGATTGGCCAGAAGCGTTATTTCGAAGTCCCGGTCGGCCCTGAGCGGGTAGGCGAAGATGCCGGGCTTCAGGTTCATGTCCGGCTTCAGAACCAGAACGGCCACGCGCCACGCCGACAGCACGAGCTCATAGAGAAAGAGCGCCGCCAGCCCGGTCAGCCGAAAAGCCCGCGCAAAGTACCCGAGCGATCCCACCTGTTCCCGGATGAGGTAAATCGCCCCTGCGCCGAGCACGAAACCGAGCACGATATTGGCCAGCGAAAACGAACCCGTCACCGCCGTCCAGGCAAGCGCCAGAAGGATATTGATCAGATAGAGGGTCATTGGCCGCCTCCCCCCGGATACACGGTTCCGATATAGGGCGCCGCATCGAGAAGGTTGCCCGCGGCGATCTGGGCCACGCGAATGACCGGGTCGGGATAGAGCCCCATGATGACGATGGGCAGCGATAAAGCGGCAAGGACCGTGTAGCCGAGCCTTGGCGAGACCGCCGCGGCCAAGCGCTCTTCCGCGCGCGGGCGCCAGATGGTCAGAATGAAGACCCTTCCCAGGGCCAGCGTCGTCAGCAGCCCCGTCGCCAGGATCGTAAAGGCGAGCCACGGATAGCCGGCATCGAGTGAAGCACGAACCAGCATCACTTTCGGCCACAGGCCCGAAGCCGGCGGCAGCCCGGCAGCGGCAAGCATCAGGAGCAACGCGAACGCCGCCAGCATTGGGTGCGCCCCGTAAAGACCCGACAGCGTGCGTATCGAATAGCTTCCGCCGACACCGTTCATCACGCCGGCCAGGAGATAAAGCGCGGCCATGACGATCATGGAATGGAAGGCATAGAAGATGGTGCCTGAGAGCCCCTCGCCCGTGCCCAGCGCCAGCCCCGCCATCATGACGCCCACGCCCGATATGACAACGAAGCCGAGCGCTCGCCGCAAATCCGTCTGCGCCAGCGCGCCCATGATTCCGATCACCATGGTCAGGCCCGCCACCCAGGCAATAAGGCCCGACAGCAGCGCCAGCTCCGGCGGGAAAAGCATGACCAGGGTGCGCAACAGCGCGTAGACCCCCACCTTGGTCAAAATGCCGCCGAACAGCGCCGCGGTCACGATGCGCGGCGTATGATACGAGGCGGGCAGCCAGAAATTGACAGGGAACGCGGCCGCTTTCATGCCGAAGGCCAGAAGATACATCACGCCTAGCGTCATCAGCGGCGCGGTGTCGCGCAGGCCGTCCACCTTGCGGGCGATGTCCGCCATGTTCAGCGTTCCGAAGATGCCGTAGAGAAAAGCCGTCGCCGTCAGGAAGAGCGTCGTGGCGACGAGATTCAGGATGGCGTATTTCGTCGCACCGTCGAGCTGGCGGTGTTCGGAGCCCAGGACCAGAAGTCCGAATGACGAGATCAGGAAGACCTCGAACCAGACATAGAGGTTGAAGATATCGCCCGTGAGGAACGCTCCGCCGACACCGGCCATCATCAGGAGCATGAAGGTATAGAAACCATATCTTCGGCCAATCGAGCCGATGTCGGAAAGCGAATAGATCGCGCAGACCAGCGCAACCAGCGTCGCCACCAGAGCCAGTGACGCCCCAAGCGCGTCAGCGGCGAACGAGATGCCGAAGGGCGGCAGCCACCGTCCCATCGTCATGACCAGTGGCCCGGTCTCGATAACGCGCGCCAAAAGCCCGATATTGGCCGCCAGGGTCGCCACCAGGGCGGCGATGGCGATCGAGGCGTGCATCCTGGTCTCATGACGCAGCATCAGGATCACGGCGCCGAAGACGAGTGGGATGACGACCGGCGCTACCACCAGCCAATCGGCGGCGGCAACGGGCTTCATCACCATCGCATGCGCCAGGTCGACTGTCTTTCCGGGATCAACTGCCATGGCCGTTCAATATCCAAGCGGTGGTAGGTCTTCGCTCTCGGGCTCGGCGACCCGCATCGTGTCCGTATCGTCGCTTCCGAGCTCCTGATAGGCGCGGAAGGCAAGGACGAGCAGGAAGGCGAAGAACGAGAATGAAATCACGATTGCCGTCAGGATGAGCGCCTGGGGCAGCGGATTGGCGGTCGCCGCATCGGGCGCTATCAGCGCCTCTGGAATGATCGGCGGCACTTCGCGCATCACGCGGCCGGCGGTGAAGATGGTCAGGTTCACCGCGTTGCCGAAAATGGCCACGCCCAGGAGGATGCGAATGATGTGCTTCGACAGCATCAGGTAGATTGCGACGGCAAAGAAGATGCCGACGGTCGCCGAGAGCGCGGTCTCCATCAGGCATGCTCCCTTTCTTCAAGTGCGAGCGCGACGGAGGTAATGGAACCGACGACGACGAGGTAGACGCCTATGTCGAAGAAGAGAACCGTCGATATGTCCACCGGCACGCCAAGTACCTCGATCACGCCCCACTGCCCGGTCAGGAACGGCATTTCCTCGAATATGGAGACAAGGCCGGAAAGCGCCGAGACCAGCAGCCCACACCCAGAGATCGCCATGGGGTGGAAATAGAGCGCGCGGCGAACCGGCGAGACGCCGCAAGCGATGCCGTAGATGGCAAAGGCGGAAGCCGCTATCAGCCCGCCGATAAACCCGCCGCCAGGCTCATTGTGGCCGCGCAGCAGCACGAAGATCGAGAACAGCACCATTAGGCTGGTCAGATATGGCGCGATGGTGCGGAAGATGAGCGTGCGCATGGTCAGCCTCCTCCTTTCCGGGCATCTGCCGGTTTGCCGGCGCGAATGCGCACCAGTGCAAGGATGGCGAGACCGGCGATCATCACCACGGCGATTTCGCCCAGCGTATCCAGGCCACGGAAATCGACGATGATGACATTGACGATATTGCGGCCATGGGCGATCGCCCGTGAGTTTTCCGCGAAGAAGGCGCTCAGCGTGTCGTCGAAGGGTATCTGAGTCACGCGCAGAAGCATCAGGCCGAGTGTGGCGCCACAGACTGCAGCAATGGCTATATCCCCGGCCTTTTCGCCCGTGGGCCGGTGGTCCGTCGGCGAAAGTCTGAGCCGCGTCATCACCAGCGCAAGAATGACAACCGAAAGCGTCTCTACCATGAATTGGGTGAACGAAAGATCGGGCGCGCCGAGAAGCATGAACAACAACGCCACGGCAAAACCCTGGATACCCAGCGAGACGATGGCGGTCAGCCGGTCGCGCGCATGAAGGACGGCGCCCAGGCCGATGAAGGCGATGGCCAGCACGGTCCATTCATAGAACCGAAGGCTCGGGAAATCGGGCAGCGCGGGAAGTTCGCCGAACAGGATCATCGGCACGAACAGCGCCAGCGCCAGCGCGATGAATGTCGCCGTCATGTAGTAGTCGAGGCGTCCGCTCTGAACGACCCGCGTGACAGTCGAGGAAATCCGCACCGTCCCGCCTATGGCCTGGTCGAAGCCCAGGTCAGGCCCCCAACCGATGGTCCTCAATGTCCCCGCCATTATCTCGCGTCCGCGCGCCAGCGCCAGATAAGCCGTTATCCCGAGCGCGATGGTCATCACCGACAGAAGCAGCGGCAGCCCGACATGCGGGACGACGGATATCGAAATCTCGACAGGCTCGCCGACCACCGCGCTCGCCATCGGATTGCTGATGAAGCGATGGCTCAGGGGCGAGGCAAGCGCGGTCAAAAGGCCGCCGAGGCCTAGCACCAGTGGCCCAAGCCACAACAATATCGGGCCCTCGTGGGCATGCTTCGGCGTTTCGACCTTCGGGCCGGTAAAGGGCTTCAGCGCAACCGCGAAGCCGACCGCGAACATCAGCGCGTTGCCGACGATGGCGACAAGCGTGATCAGGCCGCTCCAGCCGCTGCCTTGCCAGAGCCCGGCATAGATTTCCTCCTTGGCGAGGAAACCGAAGAAGGGTGGTAGTCCACCCATGGAGATCGCCGCCAGAACGGCGGCGGCGAAGGTAATGGGCATGGCGCGACCGATGCCGCCAAGCTTCGTGATGTCGCGGGTGCCGGTCTCATGGTCAATGCCGCCGGCGACCATGAACAGCGCACCCTTGAACATGGAATGAGCAACCAGATAAAGCACGGCTGCCTCGGCCGCCTTCTCCGAGCCGAAGCCCGTCAGCATGATCAGAAGCCCCAGCGAGGAAACCGTCGTATAGGCCAGCATCAGCTTGAGATCCGTCTGCCGGACCGCCAGCAGCGTGCCGACGATCAGGGTCGTGCCTCCGAAGACGGGCAGTATCGTTTCCCACGCAACCGTGTCACCCATCACCGGGTTGAGCCGCATGACAAGATAGACGCCTGCCTTCACCATCGTGGCCGAATGCAGATAGGCGGAAACCGGCGTCGGCGCTTCCATGGCGTTGGGCAGCCAGAAATGGAACGGAAACTGCGCCGATTTGGTGAAGGCGCCACCAAGAACCAGCAGCAAGGCGGCGAGATAAAGCGGCGCCTCGCGCAGCGCGCCTTCCGCCTCCAGCAGCGCCGACATGGAGCCCAGCCCCGTCATGTTCCAGATGAGCAGCAACCCTGCCAGCAGCGACAAGCCGCCGAGCCCGGTCACGATCAGCGCCTGAAGCGCGGCACGCCTGGAGGCTTCGCGGACGTGGTCGAAGCCGATCAGCAGGAACGAGGTGATCGACGTCAACTCCCAGAAGACGAACAGGGTCAGGAAGCCATCGGCAAGCACCAGCCCCTGCATTGCGCCCATGAACATCAGGATGAACGAGAAGAAGCGTCCCAGATGCGGGTGCCCCTTCAGATAACCGCCTGAGTAAAGAACGATCAGCGCGCCGATGCCGGTGATCAGCAGGGCGAAGGTCAGTGACAGCCCGTCGATATACCAGGAAAAATCGACGCCCAGCGAGGGTATCCATGAATACCCCGCCGCCACCGTTTCCCCGTTGGCGACGGAGCTGAGGAAGCCGGTGAAATGGTAGAACATGAAAGCGGGAATGAGCGCCAGCAGCCAGGCGGCGTTATGGCCGAAGGAGCGAACCAGGAAGGGTGCAACGGCAGCGCCGGCGAAAGGCAGCATTAGAACAAGAAATGTCAGCCAGTGCCCATCCGCCGCCATGAAGGTCCCCGCTCAATCATTCGTCTAAACCCCGAAAGGACATAGACGCTCATTTTCACCGGAGCAAGGCGGGCGCGACAATCGGTCCGTTTATTCACACATCGTCCGCAACTGAAGTTTCCGCGAAAGGCTGACATTTGCAATCGCCGGGCACTACATAGGGGCAACGATTGTCAGGAGCACGAACATGTCCGATCAAACGAATTTCAAGGTGCAGAAGACAGACGCGGAGTGGCGAGAGCAGCTCACGCCGGAACAGTATCACGTCACGCGCCAGCACGGCACGGAGCGGGCGTTCACCGGTCCCTATTGGGACAACAAGGAGCCCGGCCTCTACCGATGCGTAGGCTGTGGGCGCTCACTGTTTTCGTCCGAGACGAAGTTTGACTCCGGCACGGGCTGGCCGAGCTT
Organism: Nitratireductor luteus; assembly: GCF_026162365.1. Lineage (GTDB taxonomy): Bacteria > Pseudomonadota > Alphaproteobacteria > Rhizobiales > Rhizobiaceae > Chelativorans > Chelativorans luteus. The sequence goes on from NZ_JAOANW010000001.1 coordinate 267,090, forward strand.
CTACGCCCCTGTCGAAGAGAACGCCGTCAGCGAACATGTGGACCGGTCGTGGTTTTCGACCCGTACCGAAATCCGCTGCGCCGATTGCGACGCCCATCTGGGCCACGTCTTCACCGACGGTCCACAGCCCACGAGCCTGCGCTACTGCATGAACGGTCATGCCCTCGATTTCGAGCCGAAATGACCGGTGTCCGCTGTCCTCGTATCAATCGGCGGGCTGGATATATTTTCCGTAGACCCAGCCGGTGACGAAATGCCCGTTGCGGGCTGGGTCGTGCCAGACCTCGCACCAGCGGTAGCGCACGGCCTGCTTCTGGTGCCACTCCGGATCGCCGGCAATCGACAAGAGATCGAGCCCGCCGGTGCAGCGGCCGGTCATCTGGAGCACGGTGCCGTTCGGATAGGCCGTCTGCTTCTGCGAATGGCTGGCGGGGTATTTCCGCACGTTGAGCGTGTCGCCCCAGGGCACGTTCGTCACCTCCCATGCGGCGAAGACCGTCGCCTCGGCGGCGCTGCCGATCATGCTCAGGCCGAGCGCGGCTGCTAACAGGGAAATGCGCATTTGCTTCCTCCTTCATCAAACCGATAATCCCACGCCCATCTTGAACGAGCGATGAAGGCCCTGTTTATTGCCGGCCTTCCAGCTCTGTGTGTTCTCATCCTCCCGAAAGGTTCATTTCATGCTGACAAAGCCCGTCTTTCCGGCGCTTGTTGCCCCAAAAGCCGAGAAGCGTCCCAGAATCGAGGTTCGCCATGGCGTCGAGCTGACCGATGATCACGGGTGGCTGAGGGCGGCGAACTGGCAGGAAGTACTCAAGGACCCCTCCCTTCTCGCCGATGACATACGGGCGCATCTGGAGGCGGAGAACGCCTATCAGCAGGCCGTGCTGGCCGATACGGAGGAGCTGTGCAAAGTACTGTTCGAGGAAATGAAGGGCCGGATCAAGGAGGACGATTCCTCGATACCGATGAAAGACGGTCCCTATGCCTATGGCAGCGCCTTCCGCAAGGGTGGCCAGCATCCGTATTTCTTCCGGCAGCCGACCGAGGGCGGCGAAGAAATGATCCTTCTCGACGGCGATCGTGAGGCCGAGGGCACGACCTATTTCAACATCGGCTCAGTCGAGCACGCGCCGGACCATCGCCGCCTGCTATGGAGCGCCGATCACAAGGGCTCCGAGTTCTACACGCTGCATCTGCGCGACCTAGAAACGGGCTCCGACCTTACCGATCGGATCGAGAACACCGCCGGCTCGGGCGCGTTCGACGCCGGGTCCGATGGCTTCTTCTACACTCTGGTGGACGACAATCACCGCCCTTCGAAAGTGTTCTACCACCGCATCGGCGAAGATGCGGCAAACGACCGCCTGGTCTATGAGGAGACCGACGCCGGCTTCTTCATGAGCGTCGGGGCGAGCCTTGCCAACGACTGGATCATGATCTCGATCCACGACCATGAAACATCGGAATACCGGATCCTGCCGGCCGCCACGCCGGATGCCGAACCCAAGCTCGTCGCACCCCGCGAGACCGGGCTCCAATATGACCTGGAGGCGGCCGGGAACGAGTTCTTCATCCTCACCAATGCCGACGGCGCCAAGGATTTCAAGATCGTGCGCGCGCCGGCGGCGGATCCCTCCCGCGCGAACTGGAGCGAGGTCGTGCCGCACCAGCCGGGCCGGCTCATCATCGGCATGGTCGCCTTCAAGGATCACCTTGTGCGCATCGAGCGGGTCGACGGGCTCCCGCGCATCGTCATCCGCGAAAGGGCGACCGGCGCCGAACACGCCATCGCCTTCGACGAAGAGGCCTACTCGCTCGGTCTGATTGGCGCAGCCGAATACGACACCGAGACGATCCGCTTCACCTATTCCTCGATGACCACTCCGACGCAGGAGTTCGACTACAATATGCGCACCCGCGAGCGCACGCTGCTCAAGACGCAGGAAGTGCCGAGCGGGCACGATCCCTCCGACTATGTGACCCGCCGCCTCATGGCGCCCGCCGAAGACGGCGCGCTGGTGCCGATCTCGCTGCTCTACCGCAAGGACATCGCGCTCGACGGCTCGGCTCCCTGCCTCCTCTACGGCTACGGCTCCTACGGCATAACCATCCCCGCCTCCTTCCGCACCGCGCCGCTGTCGCTCGTCGACCGCGGGTTCGTCTACGCGATCGCACATGTGCGCGGCGGCAAGGACAAGGGCTTTTCCTGGTACGAGGACGGCAAGCGCTCGAGCAAGATGAACACGTTCACCGATTTCATCGCCTGCGCCCGCCATCTCGTGGCCGAGAACTACACCAGCCACGACCGGCTGGTGGCCGAGGGCGGCTCGGCCGGCGGCATGCTGATGGGAGCGGTCGCCAACATGGCGCCCGAGGCGTTCCGCGCCATCGTGGCGCAGGTACCGTTCGTCGACGTGCTCAACACGATGCTCGACGACACCCTGCCGCTCACCCCGCCGGAATGGCCCGAATGGGGCAATCCGCTGGCCAGCGCCGAGGATTTCGCGCTGATCCGCAGCTACTCGCCCTATGACAACGTCGCCCCGCGCGCTTATCCGGCGATCTTCGCCCTCGCCGGCCTGACCGATCCTCGGGTGACCTATTGGGAGCCGGCCAAATGGGTGGCCAAGCTGCGGGAGCACAATGCGGGAGACCAGCCGATCCTCCTGCGCACCAATCTGGAGGCCGGCCATGCCGGCGCCTCCGGCCGCTTTTCAAGGCTGGAAGAAGTGGCGCTCGCCTATGCTTTCATGCTCAAGGTCACGGGCATGATGAAGGTCATTGGGAAGCCGGATAGCCGTTCGGCCGGGGCGGCACGGATTTGAGATAGGCGGCGATGGCCTCGCGGTCTTCGGCCGGCAGCTTCGCCATGTTGGCTTGGACCGCGGCCATTGCCCCGCCCACCGAATCAAAGTCGGGCGTAAAGCCGCTTTCCAGATAATAGGCGATATCGCTTGCCGACCAGGAGTCGATGCCGCTCTCGTCCGGCGTGATGTTGGGCACGATGCCGTTGCCTTCCGCCGACGGCGCGCCGGCCAGCCATTTTCCCTTCTCCAATCCGCCCGTAAACGAGCGCGGCGTATGACACTCGCCGCAATGGCCTGGCCCCTCGACCAGATACTGTCCACGCCGCAGGGCTTCGGATGCGTCCTGGCCGAGAGCGAGCACCGGTTCCTCGTTCAGATAGAGCATCTTCCAAAGCCCCAGCCCTCGGCGGATGTTGAACGGGAACGAGAGTTGGTGTTCGCCCGCCGCGCCCGAAACGGGTGGCAGCGTCTTGATGAAGGTGAAGAGATCGGCGGCGTCCTGCGTTTCCATGCGCGCATAGGACGTATAGGGAAACGCGGGATAGTAATGCGCACCCTCGGGCGAGACACCCCGGAGCATCGCGTTGGCGAAGTCCGCTTCGCTCCAGGCGCCGATGCCGTCATCCGGATCGGGCGAGATATTGGGGGCCACGAAGGTGCCGAAATCAGTCGTCAGTTCAAGCCCGCCTGCCAGTTCCAGCTTGGCGTCGCCCTGCGCTTGGGGCCGGGCATGACACGAAGTACAGCCGCCAGCCCAGAAAACCCGCTCGCCCCGCGCTGCATCGCCGGGTTCGACCGACGCAAGCGCCTGGGCGTCGAGCCCTTCGGCTCCCGTAAGAAACCAGAAAGCAGCGCCGGCTGCCGCCAACGCGGCGACAGGCGTTAAGATCTTGCGATGCATGGCTAGTTCGTTTGCACGCGGAAATTCTCGTGGCAACTTCTGCAATTGGACAAGACGGGTCCTATCACGGCCTGGAAAGAAGCAAGGTCAGCGGGACCATCCTTGCCGGAGACCTCGACGGCCGCCTGCGTGTCGATCTGGAACTTGCTCAAGGCCTGCTGCCAAGCGTCGGTGTCTTCCCATATATTGGGCGACGCGGTCGAATTTTCCCCGGACAAACCTTCCGGAAAGAAATCGCCATAAGCATGCGAAACCGCATTCAGCGTTGCGATGGCCGCCTTGGCGACGGCCGGATTATAGGCGATGTCGCCCTTCATCATACCGCCGGACGTGGCGGCGGAAGCCGCTGTGGCCTGCATGAGTGCCTTGCGGACTGCAATCGGATCGTCGGCGGCGGCAACGCCCGCCGCTGAAATCATCAAGGCCGAAATGGATAGGAGGATAGTCTTCATTTGCAATCTCCGGTCTTTGTCATCCCGCCGCACCTTAGCGACTGGCACGCCGGCGAAACTTAACAATCCGTAAGATTCAATCACGCTTTCGTGAGCTATACGCCAATAAGGAATAACCCGGCCGGAGCCGGGTTTCCCATCAACCTGCAGTTTCAGGCTTCGATATCAGCCGGTGGCCTTCTCGTAACACTCCAGGACGTAGTCCCAATTGATCAGATTATCGACGAAAGCCTCGAGATATTTGGGCCGCGCGTTGCGGTAATCGATGTAATAGGAATGCTCCCACACATCCACGCCCAGAATGGGCGTCGCGCCATGCACCAGCGGGTTCTCGCCATTCGGCGTCTTCATGATCTCGATCTTGCCGTTCTTGACGGCCAGCCAGGCCCAGCCCGACCCGAACTGCGTGGCGCCGGCATTCATGAAGTCGGCCTTGAATTTGTCATAGCCGCCGAGATCGCTCGCAATGGCCTTTTCGAGGGCGCCGGGCAGGCTCTTTCCGCCTCCGCCTTTCTTCATCCACTTCCAGAAATGGATATGGTTGAAATGCTGAGCGGCGTTGTTGAAGAGGCCCTGGTTCTTGCCGAAGGACTGCTTGACCACCTCTTCGAGGGACAAATTGTCCATTCCGGCCTCGGCAGCCAGCTTGTTGCCGTTATCGACATAGGCCTTGTGGTGCTTGTCGTGGTGGTATTCCAGCGTCTCTTTCGACATGTAGGGCTGAAGCGCCTCGTAGTCGTAAGGCAGGTCTGGCAGTTCAAAGGCCATATCGGTCTCCCTCGTAACCATGGTTGAAAATCTGCATTCCGCAAATGGGGACGCAAAGGCGGTTTGACAACGCCTGCCCCCGGTAGATCGTTCCCGCTCTCACTCAGGCGGCAAGGTCGGCATGCGCCCATTCCCAATACAGTTCGCGCGCGCGTTTGGCCACCGGTCCGGGCTGCAATTTGCGGTCTTCCACGCCTGTAACCGGCACCACCTTGGAATGATTGCCGCTGGAGAAAATCTCATCGGCCTCCATAAAGTCATGAACCCGCAAGGTTTTCTCCGCCACCTTGTAACCGGCCTCGCCAAGCAGCGCCATCACGCGCCTACGCGTTATGCCTGAGAGGAAAGTGCCGTTGGGCGCCGGCGTGAAAACCTCCCCGTCCTTGACCATGAAGATGTTGGAGGAGCCTGTCTCGGCCACATTGCCGAGCATGTCGAGCACCAGCGCGTTATCGAAGCCGCGCGCTTTTGCATCGAGGATCGAGCGGCCATTGTTCGGGTAAAGGCAGCCGGACTTGGCGTCGGTCGGCATAGTCTCCATCGTCGGGCGGCGGAAGCGCGACACGCCCACTGTAAAGCCGGACGGCGCAATCATCGGCGCTTCATAGAGACAGAGGCAAAAGCGGGTGGAGTCCGGGTCGGCGGGTACGCTCATATAGCCACCGTGCTCGGCCCAATACATCGGCCTGATGTAGACGGCGGTTCTGCCGTCGAATTTCTTCAACCCGTCCCATGTCAGCCCGACGATCTCTTCGACGGACTTGGTCGGCGCGAGGCCAAGATTGACGGCCGATGTATTGACGCGGGCGGCGTGGCGGTCGAGGTCGGGCGCCACGTTCTCGAACCAGCGCGCGCCGTCGAACACGGAGGAGCCCAGCCACATGGCGTGGGTGCGCGGCCCGGCGATCGGAACATTGCCCTCGTGCCAGTCGCCGTCGAGAAATGTCCAGGTGGTGGATTGCGCTGCGGGCACGGCATTCATTGTGGGATTTCCTCTTTCTTCTTTTACGGCCAGATCAATAGCGCGTCCGCGCGCGGCGTCAAACACCAGCGGCCGCATAGGTGGATGCCAGCCTCCTTGACGGCAGAAAACGCTTGCATTCAACTGCCAGCATATTTCAAAGGTATGTGCATGCGCCACACCGCTTTTGTCTTCGATGCTTACGGAACCTTGTTCGACGTCCACGCCGCCGTGCGCCGGCACGCGGGTGAAATCGGCCCGGAAGGCCAGCTCCTGTCGGAGATATGGCGCGCCAAGCAGCTTGAATATTCGTGGGTCGAAACGCTCATGGGATCCTACAGCGATTTTTGGGCGCTGACCGAACGGGCGCTCGACTTCGCCTTTCGAAAGGTTCCTTCCGCCGATCCGTCGCTGCGGGACAAGCTGCTCGAGGCCTATTGGCACCTCGACTGCTATCCGGAAGTCCCGGCCGTATTGAAGAAGCTCAAGGCTGGCGGAGCCCGGCTGGCAATCCTGTCGAACGGTTCGCCGGCAATGCTCGATGCAGCCGTCCGCTCGGCTGCCCTCGACACCGTGCTCGACGATGTTCTGTCGGCCGACGCCGTCCGGCGCTTCAAGACGGATGCCTCCGTCTACGAGATGGTCACCACCGCGTGGCGTCTTTATCCCGACGCAGTTTCGTTCCAGTCATCCAATCGGTGGGATATAGCAGGCGCCGCCAAGTTCGGGTTCAGAACCGTGTGGGTCAACCGGTCGCAACAGCCGGACGAGTACGAGAACTACAGTCCGGCGCTGATTTTGCCTTCTCTTGAAGGACTTGTCACAACGAGTTGATGAAGCGCGGCATTGCCCGAAGCGTTGCATAAAAGCAATATGCCTCGGGAAGTTGCGGCCGGCGGCGGCAATTTCACCGTCTGGCCCGAATCACGGGGACATATCCGCTTGCTTTCCTCGGAGATATGGGGATGGTCCGCAACGCAACTGTGACGGGCGGCCTTGCATTTCACGATAGAGAATATTTTTGACCGAACTAGCGAAGAGACCCGATGCCATCTGATAAAAAGCCATCCATTTCGCTCACTCGCCGACGCTTTCTTTCAGCCACGGGCGCGGGGGCCGCTGCGCTGACCCTTTCAGGCTGCGTGACCGTTCCCTCGAACGCACCGCCCGTCCCCGCACGGCCCGAGCCTACGGGACCGGCGCATTACCGCGCCATGTACGGCGCCATGGTCGACGGCGGTTTTGAGCTCCCGGCCATCCCCATCGACAAGATCGACCCACGCTACCTCCGGCAGGAGGTTGCCGACCCGACCGGCGAGCGGCCTGGCACGATCGTCGTCGACACGTCGCAGCACTTCCTTTATCTCGTGCGCGAGCGCGGGCGTGCCCTGCGCTACGGCGTCGGCCTCGGCCGCGCCGGCTTCGAGTGGGCCGGCCGCGCCGAAATCGCCCGCAAGCAGCATTGGCCAAAATGGTTCCCGCCCACCGAGATGATCGAGCGCCAGCCGGAACTGGAGAAATACGCCGCGGTTTTCGACAAGGAAACGGGCAACTGGAATGGCGGCATGGATGGCGGCCTGCAGAACCCTCTCGGGGCGCGCGCGCTCTATATCTATCAGGATGGCAAGGACACGCTCTACCGCGTCCACGGATCTCCCGAATGGTGGACAATCGGCAAATCTGTCTCGTCCGGCTGCGTGCGCATGATCAATCAGGATGTGATCGATCTTTACGACCGGGTTCCCGAAGGTTCGCCGATCCTGGTGACCGGCGGCGGTTTGCGCACGGTCTGATCCTTATGTTTCCGTGCGTCCATCCGGGCGCACGGAAACGTTCTACCGTCCCCGCTTCAAGCTCCCCAGGATGCCGCGGATAAGCTCGCGGCCGAGCGTCGTTCCGATGGAACGCACCACGGATTTGACGGCCGCCTCGGTCACCGACTGCCTGCGATAGGAGCTTTTGCGCCTCGTGCTCAAGCCGCGTGAGGAGCCGCCGCCGAAGTCCGGCAAGGTCCAGCGCGAGCCTTCGCTGCTGTCTGCTTCCTCCCGCTCGCGTGCTTCTTCCTCGGCCTTGGCTTTTTCGGTTGCCTTCTTCTGCAACATCTCGAACGCGGATTCCCGGTCGATGCCGTTGTCGTACTGTCCGGCAACGGGGCTCTGCTGGACGATCTTCTGCCGCTCCGCGTCGCTTATGGGCCCCAGCCGCGAAGAAGGTGGGCGGATGAGGGTGCGCTGGACCATGGATGGCACGCCCTTGGCCTCTAGCGTGGAAACCAGCGCCTCGCCCACGCCCAGTTGCGTAATCGCCTCGAAGCAGTCGAAATCCGGATTGGGACGAAAGGTCTCGGCGGCAACCTTCACGGCCTTCTGCTCGCGCGGTGTATAGGCGCGCAGGGCATGCTGGACCCGGTTGCCCAGTTGCGACAGCACGGTCTCCGGCACGTCCAGCGGGTTCTGCGTCACGAAATAGACGCCAACGCCCTTGGAGCGGATCAGCCGCACCACCTGCTCGACCCGGTCGATGAGGATTTTCGGCGCTTCGCTGAACAGGAGATGCGCCTCGTCGAAAAAGAAAACGAGCCGGGGCTTGTCCGGATCGCCCACTTCGGGCAGTTCCTCGAACAGTTCGGAAAGCAGCCAGAGAAGAAATGTCGCGTAAAGGCGCGGATTCATCATCAGCTTGTCGGCGGCAAGCACGCTGATCGCGCCGCGCCCGTCGCGCGTGGTGCGCATGATGTCGGCGATCTCCAGCGCGGGCTCACCGAAGAAATGCGTGCCGCCCTGCTCTTCCAGAACCAGGAGCGAACGCTGGATCGCACCGACCGAGAGTTTGGAGACATTGCCGTACCGGGTACTCAACTCGTCCGAGCGCTCGGCCATATGCAGCAAAAGGGCCTGTAGGTCCTTCATGTCGAGCAGCAGCAAGCCTTCCTCGTCGGCTATCCGGAAGGCGATGTTCATCACGCCTTCCTGTGCTTCCGACAGGTTCATCAGGCGCGACAGAAGCAGCGGGCCCATCTCCGAAACGGTTGTGCGGATGGGATGGCCCTTCTCGCCGAAAAGGTCCCAGAAAATGACGGGGAATTCCTGGAACTCGTAGGGGTCCAGCTTGATGGTGGCCGCCCGCTTCGCCAGGACATCCTTTTCCTCGCCCATAGCGGCGATGCCCGAAAGGTCGCCCTTGACGTCGGCACAGAACACCGGAACGCCGGCATTGGAAAATCCTTCGGCGAGGATTTGCAGCGAGACGGTCTTGCCGGTGCCCGTCGCGCCCGTCACCAGACCATGCCGGTTGGCGTATTTCAGAAGCAGATGCTCGGCCCGCTGATACGTATCGTCATTGTGCCGGCTGGCTCCCAGAAAAATGCTGTCTTCCGACGTCATGCCCTCGCCTCTCCTTGTCCGCCCGTATCGGCATGGCCTACTAAACCGTATAGTCAGTGCCGGCCACCGCGACAATCCATACTTGCATCCGGCGAGCCGCCGCCCAAGGAATTCGCTACTTGAACAGGTTGAAGAAATGTCTCGCATTGGTGCATTGCGGCGGGAGGAAGGGCATCCTAAACTCTCTGTTCAATTAGCCGTGGGTGTTGAGGAGGCAGAATGGATCGCACGGTCCTGACCAGGGCGGATTTCCCCAAGGTTGACAGGGAACAGTGGCTCTCGCTCGTGTCGAAATCGCTCGGTGACGAAGCGGGCATGGCGGCGCTATCGCATGAAACGGACGACGGGATAAGTGTGGCGCCGCTCTACGATCGAGCCGAAGGCGCACAGGCGCTGCCGCGCGTTCAGCCCTCCGTTCCCTGGACGATCATCCAGCGCATCGACGATCCCGACGAGGCGCGGGCCAATGTCCAGGCGCGCGAAGACCTGGAACAGGGCGCGACCGGCCTGTCCCTGATCTTTGCCGGCGCGCCCAATGCGTTCGGCTATGGCCTGCCGTCAGGGCCGCAGGCGCTGGAAGCGGTGCTCGCCGACATCCCGTTGCGCGATGTGCGGCTGCGCATCGACGTGCATCCGCAAAGCCGCGCCTCCATCGACTGGGTGGCCCATCTCCTCCAGGGTCGGCGCGTCGATCCGCAAAAGCTTTCGCTTTCCTTCGGCATAGATCCGGCGTCCCTTTTTGCCGGCACGGGCAGGCTGCGCATGTCGATAGACGCGCTGGAAGCCTCCATGCCGCAATCGCTGGCAGGCTTCTTCGCCCTGGCGCTGCCGGGCGTTCTTCTTGAGGCGGACGGGCGCGTCTTCCACAATGCCGGCGCGACCGAGGCTCAGGAATTGGGCATCATGCTTTCCTCGGCGGTCTCCCACCTGCGCATGTTCGAGCAGGCCCGCCAGCCGCTGGTCTACGCCGCGCCGCATATCGGCTTTGCAACCAGCGTCGACCAGAACCAGTTCCTGTCCATGGCCAAGATACGGGCCGTGCGGAAGCTTTGGGCGCGTATGCTGGAGACATGCTCGATAGAGCCTTCTCCAGTCACGATCCACGCCGAGACATCCTACCGGATGATGACGCGGCGCGATCCGGAGACCAACATACTCCGCTCGACCATCGCCGCCTTCGCCGCTGCCGCGGGAGGAGCCGATTCGATTGCGGTCCTGCCGCATACGATCACTCACGGCCTGCCGGATGGCTTCGCCCGCAGGCTTGCCCGCAACACGCAGCTTCTTCTGTCGGGCGAAAGCCATTTGGATTTCGTCGCCGATCCGGCCGCGGGTTCCGGCGCCATCGAATCGCTTACGGCAGGCCTGTGCGAGAAGGCATGGGAGGAGTTCCGTCGCATCGAGTCCGAAGGCGGTGTCCTGCGCAGCTTGGCCAACGGCCATATCCAAAAGCGCGTTATGCAAGCCCGCGCCCGGCGGCAGGTCAAATATGCCGATGGGGCGCGCGCCATCGTCGGCACCACGGTCTATCGCACCGAAAAGGAGCGGCCGATCAACATCCTGAAGGCCAGCCGCCAACCCATGCCGGACGACGGCGCGGTCTCATGCGAGAAGCTGTCTGCCGTCAGGATTGACGAAGCGCTTGCTTCGGCCGGCGACTAGGGTGGCGGCGTGATTCCCGACTTTTCCCGGATCGACTGGTCGCCGCCTTCACCGGCCTCCGAAAAATCGCCATCCGGCGAGACCCGAGAAACGCCGGAGGGCATTGCCGTCCGGCGTCGATATGGTGAGGCTGACCTGCAGGGGTTGCCGTTCCTGGACAGCTTTCCAGGCTTCGCCCCGTTCGTTCGTGGCCCCTACCCCACCATGTATGTCCGCCACCCGTGGACCATTCGCCAATATGCCGGCTTCTCCACGGCCGAGGAATCGAACGCCTTCTACCGGCGCAATCTGGCCGCCGGCCAGAAAGGCCTTTCCGTCGCCTTCGATCTTGCCACCCACCGGGGCTATGACAGCGACCACCCGCGGGTGGCCGGCGACGTCGGCATGGCCGGCGTAGCCATCGATTCGATCCTCGACATGCGCCAGCTCTTCGACGGCATCCCGCTCGATCAGATGACGGTCTCCATGACCATGAACGGCGCCGTATTGCCGATCATGGCGCTCTACATCGTCGCGGCGGAGGAACAGGGCGTCGACCAGAAGCAACTCGCGGGCACCATTCAGAACGACATTCTGAAGGAGTTCATGGTCCGCAACACCTATATCTACCCGCCCAAGCCATCGATGCGGATCATTTCGGACATCTTCGCCTACACGACGGAGCACATGCCGAAATTCAACTCCATCTCGATTTCCGGCTACCACATGCAGGAAGCCGGTGCGACGGCGGATCTGGAGCTCGCCTACACCATCGCCGACGGCATCGAATATGCCCGCGCCGGCATTGCCGCCGGTCTCGACATCGACCGCTTCGCGCCGCGCCTTTCCTTCTTCTGGGCTATCGGCATGAACTTCTTCATGGAAGTGGCCAAGATGCGGGCGGCGCGCATGCTGTGGGCGGCACTCATCAAGCGGAACTTTTCGCCAAGGGACCAGCGCTCCCTGTCCCTGCGCACCCATTGCCAGACATCCGGCTGGTCGCTGACGGCGCAGGATCCGCACAACAACATCATGCGCACCATGATCGAGGCCATGGCCGCGACGCAGGGGCACACGCAGTCGCTGCACACCAATTCCTTCGACGAGGCGCTGGCGCTGCCGACCGACCATTCCGCCCGCATCGCCCGCAACACGCAGCTCGTTCTCCAGCTCGAATCGGGCACCACGCAGATCGTCGACCCCTGGGGCGGATCGGCTTTCGTGGAGCGGCTGACCCACGACCTCGCCGCGCGCGCGCTGGCTCATATCGAAGAGATCGAGAGCCTCGGCGGCATGGCTGCGGCGATCGAAAAGGGCGTGCCGAAGATGCGGATCGAGGAAGCCGCCGCGCGCTCCCAGGCGCGCATCGATTCGGGCCAGCAGGTGGTCGTCGGGGTCAATCGGTTCCGGCCCTCGCAGGATATGGAAGTGGACGTGCTCAAGGTCGACAATGCCGAGGTGCGCGCGCGCCAGCTTGCCAAGCTGCAGCAGCTCAAGGGCACTCGCAATGTCGGCGATGTCGAGACGGCGCTTTCAGCGCTCACAAAAGCGGCGGCGGAAGGCGGCAACCTCCTCGAATTCGCCATCCGCGCCGCCCGCGCCAAGGCAACGGTCGGCGAGATATCGCTGGCGCTCGAAAAGGTGTTCGGCCGACACGTTGCCGATGTACGCACCATTTCCGGAGTTTATCGCAAGGAGATTGGCGAGAACGCTGCCGTGGACCGCGCCCAGGGACTTGCCGAAGCCTTCAAGGAGAAGACGGGCACACCGCCGCGCATCCTGATCGCCAAGATCGGCCAGGATGGCCACGACCGCGGCCAGAAGGTCATCGCCACCGCTTTCGGCGATCTGGGGTTCGAGGTCACCGTCGGCACCATGTTCCAGACGCCGGACGAGGTTGCCAAACTTGCCGACGAGAAGGACGTGCACATCGTCGGCGCTTCCTCGCTTGCAGCGGGCCATCTGACGCTCATTCCCGAGTTGCGGGAGGCGCTGGACAAGCGAGGCCGAAGCGACATCATGATCGTTGCCGGCGGCGTCATTCCTCCGGACGACTACAAAGCGGTTCGCAAAGCCGGCGCTATGGAAATCTTCCCGCCCGGGACGGTCATCCCCGAGGCCGCCGTGCGCCTGCTCGACGGTCTGTTGGCCGACGAAGAGCGCGCGGCGTCTTGAAGTCTCCGCCTCCATGTTATATCTTGTGTTATAACATACTCCGAAACGAGGCAGTCAGCCATGAACGTCACCATCCGAAAGATCGGCAATTCCGAAGGCGTTATCCTGCCCAGGGAGGTGCTGGAGCGGCATAATCTGAAGTCGGGCGACCAGCTGGTTCTGCATGAAAATGACCAGGGCATCAGCCTGACTGCCGCAGACCAGCACTTCGACCGGCAGCTCGAAGCCGCCCAGGAGATCATGGATCAGTACAAGGTCGCGTTGCAAAAGCTCGCCGAATGAGTTGGGTTTTTCTTACCCGGCTCGCGGTTGAAGCCATGCACGACGAACAATTGCGCCGCCACGGCGGAGCCCGTGGGCTGCGTGACGAAAATGCACTGGAGTCGGCCCTCGCCAGGGCCGAAAATAAAGCCGCCTACGGTCAACCCGACATTTGGGATCTTGCCGCCGCCTATGTCTTCGGCTTGGCCCGGAATCACGCTTTCGTTGACGGCAACAAGAGAACGGCTATCGTCGCAGCCGGTACTTTCCTGTTGTTGAATGGTCGGCGCATGACGGCGGATAATGGACTCGTCTACAGGTTCGTCATGGATATTGCAGCCGGCGAAATCGACGAGGCAGGCGCGGCAGCGTTCTTTCACGACTTCACGGCTCCGACGAACCGGGACGCATGATATCTAGCGGCACAGCCCTTGCGTCACCCCTATGCGCAGCGAACGGGATGTGCCGGAATTGAACAGACGCAGATTCCTTACAGCCGGTGTGGCATTCGGTGTCTCGGGCTGGGCCATGGCCCAAAGCCCGGCCGCGGCGGCTATGTCCGCCACCGGTGCCGCAAGCGCCGAGGCCTTCGGCGTCCGACCGAACGCAGCCGGCGATCAGTCCCGTGCCTTTTCCGCCATGCTGGAGCAGGCTTCTTCCAGCGACCAGCCCATCTTCCTGCCGCCCGGCACCTACCTGGTTTCCGGCATTCTTCTGCCGCGCAGCACGAGGCTCATGGGGATCGAGGGTGCCACCCGGCTCGTGCCGGCGGGCGACGGCCCCATCTTTCGGGGCGATGATATCGGCGCCCTTCATCTGGCGGGACTGACCTTCGACGGCGCCCATCGCTGGTTTTCGGGCGGAGCCAACGCGCTTCTCGATCTGCGCGGCGTAGAGGCGCTCGACATCGCCTCCTGCGCCGTCGTCAACAGTGGCAGGAGCGGTATCGCGCTCGAGCGCGCCTCCGGCCGCATCCGGCGGACACGAATAGAGCACGCCGCCGATATCGGCATCTTCAGCGTCGACGCCGGCACGCTCGACATCGCCGGAAACGACGTGCGCCACTGCGCCAATGGCGGTATTCTCGTTCATCGCAGCGCGCATGGCGCCGACGGCACGCGGGTCACCGGCAACCGCATCGCCCATATTCGGGCCGACCAGGGCGGCACCGGCCAGTTCGGCAATGGCATAAATGTCTATCGCGCGGGCGATGTATCGATCTCGGGAAACCACGTATCCGCCTGCGCATTCTCGGCCATCCGCTCCAATGGCGGCAGCAATCTCCAGGTGATCGGCAACCAGTGCCTGCACTCGGGCGAGACCGCGATCTACAGCGAGTTCTCCTTCGAAGGTGCGGTGATCGCCAACAACATCGTCGACGGCGCGGCGAACGGCGTCTCCATCGTCAACTTTAACGAAGGCGGACGGCTCGCCACCTGCACCGGCAACCTCGTCCGCAACCTGTCGAAGACGGGGCCATACGAGACCGGCGCCCCGGGTTTCGGCACCGGCATAACGGTGGAAGCCGACTGCACGGCCACCGGCAACGTTATCGAGAACGCGCCGACCTATGGCATGCATCTGGGCTGGGGCCCCTTCTTGCGCAACGTTGCGGCCACCGGCAACGTCATCCGCAGATCGGGAACCGGTATTGCCGTATCCGTCGTCGAAGGCTCCGGGTCGGCCGTCATCTCCGATAACGTCATCTCGGAAAGCGAGCGCGGAGCCATCGTCGGCTACCGCTGGGCCGATGCCGCCACCGGGGAATTGGCGAACGGAAGCGCCAGCGGCTTCGCGCATCTGACGGTGGCCGGCAACCAGATATCCGAGGCCCCGGATACCCTAAGCCCCGAATAACCTAAGCCATGGTCTCCGTCAGCGCTGCCGCCGGGCGTAGCCCGCCTACTTCAATGCCGCGCCAGTTCCTCAATGTCGGGCGCACCAGCCCGTCCAGTTCGGCGGCCAGCGGGTCGTCCTTTCCCAACAGCCCTGCCAGGACGGCCGCGACCGTGACTTCAGCACCGCGTGCGGCGCCATCGTCGCATTTGACCGCGATGCCCAGGCCGCGTTCGGGAATGGCAGCGCAATAGACGCCCTCGGCCCCGATCTTGGTGAAGATCCGGCCCTTCCCCATCTGCATCATCACCGTGTCGGCGCGCTTCGTGCCGGCGACGAAGAACGGTTCCGCCATGCAGGCCGCGATGATCCGGCGAGCTGCGCGGGCGCGTTCGGGGCCCAGACCGTTGCCCGTGGCCAACCGGGCAAAGCCGCTGGCCAGGCTTTCCAGCGGCACGGCATAGGTGGGGATGGAACAGCCGTCCGTGCCGCTTAGATCGGTCGAATGGGCGGCGCCCGTCACTGCTTCCATCGCCTCACGCACAGCCTCCTGGACGGCATGGCCATGGGCGACATAGCCCTTGTGGTCGATGCCCATGTGCCGGCAGGTACAGAGAAAGCCCGCATGTTTTCCCGAGCAATTATTATGTGCCGCGCCGGGCGCGCCGCCGCCCTGCGCCAGCTTGACCGTTGCCTCCTGCTGCGTCGGCCAGTGCGCGCCGCACTCATAGGCTTCCTCTCCGAGGCCGGCGCGTTCGAGCATGGAAAGGGCCAGCGCGACATGTTCGGGCTCTCCCGAATGGGAGGCGCAGGCCAGCGCGATCTCGCGGTCGCCGAAGCCGAATGCATCGGCAGCGCCGCTCTCCACGAATGGCAGCGCCTGGATCGCCTTCACCGCCGAACGCGGAAAGACCGGTCGCCCCGTGTCGCCGATCTCCAGCACCGCCTTGCCGTCCGCGTCGAAGACAGCGACAGCGCCGCGATGGTGGCTCTCGATAATTTTACCGCGCGTCACTTCCACCAGAACGGGATTTGCCGCCAGAATGGGATTTGCCGCCAGAACGGGATTTGCCATTGTCTCACCACTATGCTGCGCTGGGTTCAGCTTCGTCTTGTCGGGTGTGGAAAAGAACGGGCGCCGTGCGGAAAATCAAGCTCACGATCGCGATTATTTTCGGCCTTTTCATCCTGCCCGTCCTGCTGTTCGGAGCATGGTGGACCATAAAGGAGCGTCCGACCTCCTGGCGCACGGCCGATTGGAGCGCGTCGGGCCTGCTTACGGCGGCCGAATTGTCGCCCGCACCGGTCATTTATGTGCTCGCCGCCCGCACCGGTGGTCTGAAGGGCGCGCTCTCGGTTCACACGTGGATCGTGCTCAAGGAGGAAGGCGGCGTCTATGAGCGCTATGACAAGGTCGGCTGGGGCAGCCCGATCCGCCGCAATGCCTATCCGCCCGATGGCCGCTGGTATTCAAACCCGCCCTATCTGGTGAAAGCCATCTCGGGCGACCAGGCAAAAAGCCTCATTCCCCTCGTCCGGCAAGCCGTCGCCGCCTACCCCTATGCGGCGCAGGGTGACTATTCGATCTGGCCGGGGCCGAACTCCAACTCCTTCGTCGCCCATGTGCTGCGCAACGTGCCCGATCTCGGCGCCACCATGCCATCGAACGCCATCGGCCGCGACTATCAGCCCGACTGGGCGTCTTTTGCCTATGACCGCGCGCGCGGCGGGATCCGTTTGTCGCTGGGTGGTCTGGTGGGCGTTGCGGCCAGCCGATGGGGGGTGGAATTCAACCTGTTCGGCCTCGTGGCCGGCGCCGACTTTCACGACCCGGCGCTCCTCCTCCCCGGCTTCGGCCGCGTTGCGTTCTGGCCTCAAACAGCCGTGGCGGCCACGCAGGACAAAGGTTAGCGCGGCCCGTCCGGAATTCAGCCTACTTGATCCGTTCGAGGATCGACACGTAGTTCGCCACTGCCGCGCCGCCCATGTTGAAGATGCCGGCCAGTGCGGCGTCGGGAACCTGTATTCCGCCTGCTTCGCCAGCAAGCTGCATAGCGCTCAGCGCGTGCATGGAAACACCGGTCGCACCGATGGGATGCCCCTTTGCCTTGAGCCCGCCCGATGGGTTCACCGGCAGGCGCCCGCCCATTTCCGTCTGGCCTTCGAGCGCCACCCTCGCGCCTTCGCCGGGCTTGGCCAGCCCCATGGCCTCATATTCGATCAGTTCGGCAATGGTGAAGCAGTCATGGGTTTCGACGAAGGACAGCTCGTCGATAGTGATGCCGGCGCGCTTCAGCGCCCGGCTCCAGGCCTGACCGCAGCCTTCGAATGCCAATATGTCGCGCTTCGACATGGGCAGGAAGTCCTGCACATGCTCGTTCGCGCGAAAGGCGATCGCCCGGCGCATGGACAGCGACGTCTGCGTGTCGGCCAGCACGATGGCCGCCGCGCCGTCGGACACGAGCGAGCAGTCCGTGCGCTTCAAGGGGCCGGCGACAAAGGGGTTGCGCTCGCTCTCGTGCCGGCAGAACTCGTAGCCCAGATCCTTCTGCATCTGGGCCAGCGGATTGCTGGCGCCGTTCTTGTGGTTCTTGGCGGCGATCCGCGCCAGAGCGTCGGACTGGTCGCCATGGCGCTGGAAATAGGCGGCGGCGATCTGGCCGAAAACACCGGCGAAACCGCCGGGAATATCGCCCTCCTCCGGCAGATAGGACGCCTTGAGCAGGTTGCGGCCGACCTCGGGGCCGGGCGTGGTCGTCATCTGTTCGGCGCCGACCACGAGCACGATGCGCGCCGCGTTGGCGTCGATAGCCCGCAGGCCCTGGCGGACGGCAGCCGAACCGGTGGCGCAGGCGTTCTCCACACGCGTTGCGGGCTTGAACCGCAGCCGGTCATCGGCCTGCAGCACGAGGCTTGCCGTGAAATCCTGGGCGGAGAAGCCGCCATTGAAATGGCCGAGCACGATTTCGTCGACGTCTTCCGGGCCAATGCCGGCATGTTCGATGGCTTCTCCGGCCACCTTCACGATCAAACCTTCCAGCGTCTCGTCCGAAAGTTTGCCGAACTTCGAATGCGCCCAGCCGACTATGCTTGCCGTCATGACTTCCTCCTCGTGCCGCAGCATCGGCAGGAAAACCGGAACCGGTCTTTCCGAAAGCGCGATCCACAGATTCAATACCCACGGCGTCCTTGTGTACGCCCGAAGAATACAAGGCGCTGTGGGCTGTTACATAGCACAAAACCTCGCCTATGCGAGACGGCTATTTGTTCAACAATGAACCTTCTATCGCAACGCAGCACTCACGCCAAATCTTTTTTCTTGATTGATCAGTCAATCAAAACTATATCGAGGTCATGCCCAAGATCGGAATGGAACCCATACGCCGCCGCGCGCTTATCGATGCCGCCATACTCGCCATCGGCGAGCGTGGTTCCCTCGACGTCACCATGTCGGACATCGCCGGACGCGCTGGCGTGTCCACGGCCCTCGCGCATCATTATTTTGGCGGCAAGGAAGATCTGCTCCACGCCGCCATGCGCCACGTCCTTGCAGAGCTTGGCGGTGATCTGCGCCGGGCCGTGGCCGGGAAGCAGGGAATCGAGCGGGTAGAGGCGGTGATCGCCGTCAACTTCTCGCCCAAGCAGTTCCAGCCCGAGATCGTTTCGGCATGGCTTGCCTTTTACGTGGAGGCGCAGCACAGCACTCCCTTGCGGCGGCTGCTCAGAATCTATGCGCGCCGGCTTCACTCGAACCTTCTTTATGCTTTGCGGCCGCTCATGGCGGATGCCGTGGCCCGGCGCGCCGCCGAGGGCATCGCCGCCCTGATAGACGGGCTCTATATCCGCCGCGCGCTCAAGGACGGCCCCCCCGATGCAGCCTCGGCAGGCGCCCTGGTACAGGATTATCTGGAGCTACAGGTGAAAGCGGAGAGGTCCTCATGAACATGCCGCTCGAAGCCGATTACGTGATCGTCGGCGCCGGCTCGGCCGGGTGCACGCTCGCCTACAGGCTGTCGGAGGACGGCCGCCATTCGGTGATCGTCACCGAGGCCGGCGGCAGTGATTTCGGCCCCTTCATCCAGATGCCGGCCGCCCTCTCCTTCCCCATGAACATGTCGCGCTACGACTGGGGCTATCGCACCGAGCCCGAGCCGCATCTTGGCGGGCGCAGCCTCGCCACGCCGCGCGGCAGAGTGATCGGCGGCTCGTCCTCGATCAACGGCATGGTCTATGTGCGCGGCCATGCGCGCGACTTCGACCACTGGGCGGCGAGCGGCGCGCACGGCTGGTCCTTCGCCGACGTGCTGCCCTATTTCAAACGCATGGAGCACGCGCACCACGGCGAAGACGGCTGGCGGGGAACCGATGGGCCGCTGCATGTGCAACATGGCAGGCGCATCAATCCGCTCTACAAGGCCTTCATCGAAGCCGGGCGCGAAGCCGGCTTCGGGACCACCGAGGACTATAATGGCTCCCGTCAGGAAGGCTTCGGCGCCATGGAGCAGACGATCCACAAGGGTCGCCGCTGGTCCGCGGCCAATGCCTATCTGAAGCCGGCGCTGAAGCGCCGAAACGTGAGTCTTGTCAGAGGTTTCGTCCGCAGGATTGCCATACAGAATCAACGTGCGACAGGCGTCGAGATCGAAGCTGGCAAAAAGATTCAACTCGTTAAGGCAAAGCGCGAGGTCATCGTCGCCGCCTCCGCAATCAACTCCCCCGCCCTCCTGCTGCATTCGGGCATAGGGCCGGCCGGCGAATTGCGGCGTCTCGGCATTGACGTGGTGGCCGACAGGCCGGGTGTCGGCCAGAACCTCCAGGACCATCTGGAGCTCTACGTCCAGCAGGAATGCCGCCAGCCGATCACCCTTTACTCGAGCCTGAACCTGTTCTCGAAGGCGCTCATCGGGGCGCAATGGCTCCTGTTCAAGAACGGCCACGGCGCGTCCAATCATTTCGAGGCCGCCGCCTTCGTCCGCTCGCGCGCCGGCATCGAGTATCCCGACATCCAGTACCACTTCCTGCCGGTCGCCATCCGGTACGATGGCAAGGCGGCGGCCAAGGCCCACGGCTTCCAGGCCCATGTCGGGCCGATGCGCTCGAAATCTCGCGGCCACATCAGTCTCGCCTCGCCCGACCCGAAGGATGCCCCGAAGATCCTTTTCAACTACATGGCGCATGAGGACGACTGGGCCGACTTCCGCCACTGCATCCGCCTCACCCGGGAAATCTTTTCGCAGGAAGCTTTCAAGCCCTACGCCGGCAGGGAGCTTTCGCCGGGCGACGACGCCGTTTCCGACGAAGCCCTCGACGACCATATCCGCGAACATGTCGAGAGCGCCTACCATCCCTGCGGCACCTGCCGCATGGGCGCCGCCGACGATCCGATGAGCGTGGTCGATCCCGCCTTGAGGGTGATCGGCGTCGAGGGCCTGCGGGTGGCCGATTCCTCGATCTTCCCGCGCATCACCAACGGCAATCTCAACGCGCCGTCGATCATGGTGGGCGAGAAGGCGGCGGACCTCATCCTGGACAAGACGCCCCTTCCCCCTTCAAATCAGGAACCGTGGATCAACCCGCATTGGCGGGTTTCGGACCGCGACAGCGCCGAGCGTCCTATCGAACGCTCGAAGGACGCTGTAACCTACTGACGTCAACATCAGGAGCGGCCATGCGCGCCCAACCGACAGCCTCGCACTACATCAACGGCGCCTATGTGGAGGACACGCAGGGGCCGGCGCTCGACGTCCTCTATCCGGCGACCGCCGAGACGATCGCCCGCCTTCACCTGGCCACTCCCAATATCGTCGAACTGGCCGTCGAGGCGGCGCGGTCCGCGCAAGCCGCCTGGGCGAAGGTGAAGCCGATCGAGCGCGGCCGGGTGCTGCGGCGGGCGGCGGAAATCCTGCGCGAGCGCAATGAGGAGCTTTCGCGTCTGGAAACCCTCGACACCGGCAAGGCGCTGCAGGAAACCCTCGTAGCCGACGCCGCTTCGGCCGCCGAGGCGCTGGAGTTCTACGGCTGCGTCATCGCCGCCGAGCGCGGCGATCACGTCGATCTCGGCGGCGGCGCCTTCGGCTATACCAAGCGCGAGCCGCTCGGCGTTTGCGTGGGCATCGGCGCGTGGAACTATCCCATCCAGATATCCGCCTGGAAAGCCGCCCCGGCGCTCGCCATGGGCAACGCCATGATCTTCAAGCCGTCCGAGAACACGCCCCTATCGGCACTGAAGCTGGCCGAAATCCTCACCGAGGCCGGTTTGCCGGACGGCCTCTTCAACGTGGTTCAGGGCGCGCGCGAGGCGGGCGAAGCGCTGATCTCGCATCCGGCGACCGCCAAGGTCTCGCTCACCGGGTCCGTTGCCACCGGCAAGAAGGTCATGGCGCTCGCCGGCAGCCACATGAAGCAGGGCACGATGGAGCTTGGCGGCAAGTCGCCCATCGTCGTCTTCGACGATGCCGACGTGGAGAACGCCGTCGGCGGCGCCATCCTCGGCAATTTCTATTCCACCGGCCAGATCTGCTCCAACGGAACCCGCGTTTTCCTGCAGGAAGGCATTCGCGACCGCTTCATGGAGAAGCTGACGGAGCGTACGCGCAAGATCAGGCTGGGCGACCCGCTCGATCCCGACACCCATCTCGGCCCCCTCGTCTCGCAGGACCAGCGCCAGCGGGTGCTCGATTATATCGAGATAGGCAAGCAGGAAGGCGCGACGCTCCATCTGGGCGGCGGGGCGCCAAGCCTGCAAGGCTTCGAGAACGGCTTCTATGTGGAGCCCACGATCTTCACCGATGTCGAGGACCATATGCGGATCGCCCGCGAGGAAATCTTCGGCCCCGTAATGTCCGTCCTCACCTTCCGCGACGAGGACGAAGCCGTCGCCCGCGCCAACGGCACCGAGTTCGGCCTGGCCGCCGGCGTCTTCACCGCCGACCTGGCGCGCGGCCACCGCGTGGCCGATGCCCTGCAAGCCGGCATCTGCTGGATCAACACCTACAACCTGACCCCGCTGGAACTGCCGTTCGGCGGCGTGAAGAACTCCGGCATCGGCCGCGAGAACGCCCTCGCGGCCCTCGCCCACTATTCGCAGATCAAGTCTGTCTATGTGGAAACGGGGAATGTCGAAAGCCCCTACTGACCGTCGGATTCCACGCGTTGCAGCGGCCCTTTGTGCGGCCAAAACAACGCCCGGCGCTGCAGGTTTCGGCTTGCGGAGGAAAGGCATCGCCGCTATAAGCCCGCCGTCGGGTCACGGAGTGTAGCGCAGCCTGGTAGCGCACCTCGTTCGGGACGAGGGGGTCGCAGGTTCAAATCCTGCCACTCCGACCAGACTTTTCAAAGGCTTCTAGCACCTCCCAGTGCGGAATAGCCGGTTTGTGGAGCGGGCGCTCGGCCGCCCGGGTTCAGATTGAAACCTGCTCGGATCGATACCGCGCTACCCAGTCCTGATTCGTGCTGTCGGCCAGCTTCTTCACACTAGGCTCAATACCGTCCGCGGCGGCACGGTCGATCCCTAGACAGTCCAGAAGATATCGCAGGATTTCCAGCGGATCGGCAGACAGATCGTCATAAGTGATACAGACCGGCTCGATCCCTTCGCTTGCGAACCAGTGATTCCAGTCGTCATCGTAGACCGCCATCGTCTCGGCGCAGGCTTGGATCTCGTTGCTGTCGTAGGACGGCTCTTTATGCGGGGCGAGCCGTTCCAACTCCGTGCCGTCCGGCGCCATATGCCAAAGGCCGGTTTGCTGGGCCTTCAGATAAGATACGGCCTGTTCGATCTTGTCGGGCCGCGTCAAATGCACGAACAAGGTTGCCCCAAAGGCCCGCCGGAAGCGCTCGGTATCGGAAAGCTCCTCCGGGTACAGAACGGCCAATTTCTCACGGAAGAACCCGAAACTGTGTGCTTGCAGACGCAGCCCGAATATTCCCGTGCCATTGCTTCCCTTGAGAACGGCGGCTCGGAAACCCGCCTTGAGAACCTCCCGCTCGGTCGCCGCTTCTTCTGGTGCGACACCGAGCTTTGCCGCCCATTCATCGACCGACGGGCGGTGAAAGTAGGACGCGGGGTTTCCGGCAACACTCGTCGCCGCCAGCAGCCTGCACAGCAGCGTGCTGCCACTGCGGGGTGAAGTGCAAATCACATAGGCATCATATTTTGTCATGCTCGGCGGGTTAGCCAAATTGCGTGACAATCTGATGTCGGCTTCGGTGTGGGAAGCGGTCTGACTGCTGTAGTCCGTAAAGTCTAGAAAGCAGACATGTATAACTTGGACATCGCGGGCGACCGCCACGCGTGATCGGCACGAGCTGGTCGGGATCGGCGCCCTCACCAGAACGGGAGAGCGCCGCTACACGCGCTATTATTTGAATCTGCGCGATGCAGAGGAAGCCATGTGAACGATTGACAATCGAGGTTTCGGGCAGCGTGGAAGCGGCGGTATCAGGGACCAAGGGCAGGCAGAACTCCCTGGGTCTTCCGCTTCCTGTGCACGCTACGGCAGCGCCGGCACGTGCCGCTTTCCTACCGATCGCCTCGTGGGGAGCGGTTGGTTGCCGGCAGGGTTATCACAAACTGCGCTCCGCTCTTGCTGTCGGCCAGCGCAAGTTTGCCGCCCAGCCGTTCCACGATCTGGCGACTGATCGCGAGCCCGAGCCCGGCGCCCACCTTGCGCGGCATTGGCCCCCGTGCGAAACGGACGAATATGCGCTCCCGCTCTGATTCTGGAATGCTGGGCCCGTTGTCTGCGACACAGGCCTCATAGACGCCCCGGCGGAGGGAAGTCGAGACAGTCACAATCGGATTCGCGCTCGTGTTGTACTTGATCCCATTGGAGATCAGGTTGATGAACGCCTGTGCGAGCTTGTCGCGATTGCCGCTGACGCGGCAGCGAGGCACCTTGCCCTTGCGGGTCAGTTTCACGCCCGCCGCGCTCGCCAGCGCCTCGCAGCTTTCTATCGCCTGGTCGAGCGCGCTGTTCGGGTCGAAGTACTCGACCTCCCACTCCACATCACCGTTCTCGAGCTGGTTGAGGTCGAGAATGCCGTCGAGCAGCTTGGTCAGCCGGATGCTCTCGTTCTGGATAATGCGCAGGAATCTCTGCTTTCGCTCGGGATCGAGCTGCGGATCGGACAGCAGGATATCGCTGAAGGAGCGTATCGATGACATGGGGGTCCGCACCTCATGGCTGACCTGGCTCAAGAACTCGTCCTTCTGCAGGTCGATCTGGCGCAGTTGATCGTTGGCGCGGGCCAGTTCGGCAGCCGTCACCTCCACCTGGCGTGACTTGCGTTCCAGCTCCGCTGAATAGGCGCGGATCTGCTCGGTTTCATCGGCTAGCCGTTTGAGTTCCTCGACGCTGATCGTCTCCCTGGTGACCACGCTGGACACCAGCGTGCGCGCGGTCGCGGCGCCGACATTGGCAGCCAGCCGCTGCTCGACTTCGGAGATCAGTTCGTCGCTGGCGATCACCGAACGGCGGCCGGGGATCCCTTTTGTTGCGAACAGGGCGAATGCTTCCTGCGCGCCCAATACGCGGTTGGCGATGTGCTTCAGGTCGGCGATGCGCGCCGTGCGCCGCATGACCGAGAGTTCAGAATCTGCCTGGTGGCGGAACACGTCGACGAAGAGCCGTGACTGGTAGCGCGCCAACGGCGTCGGTTCCGAGAACATGGGCACGCACACGAACAGCGCTGCGTTGACAAACAGGCTCCAGAATGTCGCTTGAACAAGCGGGTCCACGCCCTCCAGCCCGAACAGCGCCTGCGGCTTCAGCCAATCGATTCCCCACGGGCCATGAAGGATCACGCTCTCGGGCATCAGGAAGGCACCGCCGAAGCTCGGCAGGAACAATGTGTAGCCCCAGAGCGTGAAACCGGCAACGAGGCCGGCGAGCGCGCCGCCGTGCGTAGCGTTGCGCCAGAAGAGACCGCCCACTAGGCTCGGCAGGAATTGCGCCACGCCGCAGAACGAGATCAAACCGATGGCTGCCAGCGCGTCGGATGCACCGCTGAGGAAGAAATAGAGGAAGCCCAGGAAGACGATGAACACGATGCTGGCGCGCCGCACACCAAGAATGAAGCTCCGCATCGCATCCGGGCTGGCCGCAGGCGCGATCGAAAACCGCAGCGCAAGCGGCATGACCAGATGGTTCGAGATCATCGTCGACAGCGCGATGGATGACACGATCACCATGGAGGTGGCCGACGAGAATCCGCCCAGGAAGGCAAGCAGCGCGATCATGTCCTGATCGGCGTTCAGCGGCAGCGTAAGCACGAAGAGGTCCGGGTTCGAGCCTTCCGGAAGCTGGGTGAGGCCCGTCACCGCGATAGGGATGATGAACAGGCAGATGAGGAACAGATAGAGCGGAAACAGCCATGAAGCCGTTCTGATCTGGCTCTCGCTGGAGTTCTCCACCACCGTCACCTGGAACTGCCGCGGCAGACAGATGACGGCCGCGCCCGCCAGGAAGCACAGCGTGATCCAGCGCAGGCCGAATGTATCATCAGGGGCGACGAGATTGTCTGGTGCGTTTTCGAAGACCGCCGCCGGCGAGCCCTGTATCGCAAAGACGACCCACAAGCCGACGACCAGAAGCGCGATGAACTTGATGACCGCCTCAACCGCGATCGCAGCGATGACGCCGTGATGGCGCTCATTCACGTCGATATTGCGTACGCCGAAAATGATCGAGAACACGCACAGCCCGACCGCCAGCCAGAAGGCGGTCGTGAAGTCGGGCTCCAGACTGGTATTGGCGGCCGTTACCGCCCCGGCATGGAAGGTGATGACCTGAAAGCTCGACGTCAGCGCCTGAAGCTGCAGCGCGATATACGGTGCCGTCACCACCATCGCCATGATGGTGACGAGCGCGCCCAGCGTGGGGTCCTTGCCGAAACGCGCGGAGATCAGGTCGGCGATGGACGTCGTGTGATAGACGCGGCCGACCGTCACCAGCTTGCGCAGGAAGACCCACCAGCCGACGAAGACAACGGTTGGGCCGAGGTAGATCGTCAGGAACTCGAAGCCGTTGCGCGCCGCCGAACCGACCGCGCCGAAGAACGTCCACGACGTGCAGTAGATAGAGATCGACAGTGTATAGACAAGCGGCGAGGACAGCCAACCGGAAGGGTCGCGCCGCGCGCGCCGGTCGCCGGCGAAGGCGACGGCGAACAGGATCGCCACGTAGCCGAGGCAGACGAAGATGACGAGATCGGTCGGCAGCATCAGCCCGGCTCGTTGTCTGCCGGGTCGGGCTTGCCGAGCCGCAACGACAACAGGAAGGCGGCAGCGATCACGACTGCCCAGACCGCAAAAAGGTAAACGACAATAAGCGGAAGGCCGAAGAGCGCCACGGGCTTGGAGAAGATCAGGATAATCGGAGGAAACAGCAGTATGATCGCGATAAAGGGCAGCATGGAGGCTGCGTCCCTGACGCCGCGCGAACCGGCCTCGAAGCGGTCCGTCTTACCGTCTTGCGAATTTCTCGACCTGCTTGACCACTTCGGCATTGGAATAAGGCTTTGTAATGAAGGCATTAGCACCGGTCTCTTCGGCGGCTTTCCGGTCCTGCGCCTGACCCTTGGCAGTAAGCACGATCACCGGAAGCTTGGAGAGCCTGCTGTCCTCCCTCATGGTGCGTAGCACATCGAGCCCATTCATGCCGGGGAGCATGATATCGAGCACAACGGCGGAGAAAGCCTGCTTCCGCATCTGTTCCAGCGCCGTGAGTCCGTTCGACACCGACTCCACGTCGTAATTCACCCGCTCCAGGATGAAGCGGAGTGATTCGACGATGTTCGGCTCGTCTTCCACGACCAGAATACGATTGGACGACAAACACCTACCCTCCCCACGGCTCGCCCATTGTTATCAGGAATGATTGGCGTCGGACATGCGCCTTTTGTCCGATAAAGCCGGACCGGCGATCAGTTGCTCCTCCTGACGATAACCGCAATCCTCGCGCCGGCAAAGGCGGCAAACGGTGCCTATCGATACGGCGGCTTTCTCCAGGTCGAGCCCGTCGCCATAGACCACGCGGCCGACCTCATTCGCCGGACAGGCCATCATGACCGACAAAAGCTTGCGCGGGTAACCGATGCGCGCCGGCATCTTGTCGACAGCCCGGGCGAAGAACAGAAACCGGTCGCCCGACGGCAGCTCGCCGTATTGCCGCACCGTGATTCCCGGCGTCTGAAAGGCGCTGTAGATGGCCCATAGCGAACACGCAGTCGTATAGCGCGGCAGCGGCAGTCCCGGCAGAGGCAGCCTCTTGGTCACATGGCCCGAAACGTCGGAACGCATGAATGCAAGCTGCACGCCTTCCGCGCCAGGCCTGCGCAGCGTGGCCAGTCGATGCGCCGCCTGCTCATAGGAAACGCCGAACCGGCGACACAAGGCATCGATGTCGTAGCGATGCCGCTCGGCGGCCTCCAGAAACGGCTCGTAGGGCATCAGAATCGCACCGGCCAGATAGCTGTAGATCGCCGCCTCCGCGAGACGCCGCGAATCCTCCGATGGCAGTGCGGAATGCCCGTGCACGATTTCGCCCACCGCCTCGCTGCCGATCCGTCGAGCGGTCCTCTTCGCCAGCGCAAAACGCTGTGTCTCCGGCGTGTCATCGGGCGCGTCCGTCATAGGAGAGACGTCGCGGAAACCGTCCCGTGACGGCGCCTGCAGATAATCCTTGGCAAGGGCCTCCAGCGTAGGGAAGTGATTGTTTTCCTGGAGAATGAAGGCGTCCACATGCTCGCTCGGCGTCGCCGAGCGGACGCGCATTTCCGCGCTGTCGAAAAAACCGAGCAGCGCCCGCGCGGTGGCCGACAGCCTGGCGACGTCGCTCTGCACGATCGCGCCGAATCGCCGCTGCTCCTTTTCCGAGAGACTGCCGCCCGCCAGGATCTCGGCAGCCGAACTCAGCGAGGTCGCGTTGGTCAGCATCTGGTGCACGTTTTCGCCCAGGAAAGGATCGTGGTTCAGCCGGTCGGCAAGTGCCAGCACGGCCTGCCGCTGGTCTTCGTATGCCCGGAACAGGCCAAGGATGAGTTCGCTCCAGCCCGGATGCCGCCCGACGAGGTCTTCCGCGTTGCCGCGCGTGCTGTTCGGATCCGCGAATCGCGGATCGGCCGCCAGTTCCTCCAGTGCCTGCACCAGCCGGCGCTCGGCGCCCCCGTCGAGCTGCGCGACATCGACATTGAGTTCGGCGCTGATCCTTTTCAAAAGCGCGGCGCCCACCGGGCGCCGGTTACCCTCGATCAGGTTGAGATAGGGCGCGGAAATACCGGCGTGCCGCGCCAGATCGGCCTGGGTCAGGCCCAGTTCCTTGCGGCGCGCGCGGATTTTCAGACCAGTCAGCTTCTGCGCCATGCCTTCCTCCCTGCACAATGATAATTAATTACAGATACAACGCCATAGCAGTAAAATTATTAACAAAAAAATATTGTTAAACCAAAGGCTTATTGCCATGTTTACGACAAGCGGGCAGGTTCACGGAAGGCTGCGTGTCGCCGAACCGGCAGCGCACCCACTTGCAATTCCAAGGGAGGAACCTGATGACTTTCCGAAATCCGAACCGCCGCAAGATCCTGAAAATAGGCGCGGCCGCCGGCGTGACGACGCTTGCGACGCCGTATTTCTTTTCTAGGGGCGCGTTTGCACAGAGCATGGACTACCGCAACGCGCCGGAGGGTGACACCGTCACGCTCGGCTTCAACGTGCCGCAGACGGGCGCTTATGCCGACGAAGGGGCGGACGAACTGCGCGCTTACCAGCTCGCGGTCGAGCATCTGAACGGAGAAGGTGACGGGGGCATGCTCAACACCTTCTCCTCCAAGGCGCTCGAGGGCAACGGCGTCAACGGCAAGAAGGTCGCCTTCGTGACCGGCGATACGCAGACCAAGTCGGATGCCGCCCGCGCATCGGCCAAGCGCATGATCGAGAATGACGGCGCCGTCATGATCACCGGTGGTTCGTCGTCGGGCGTGGCGATCGCGGTGCAGGGGCTCTGCCAGGAGGCCGGCGTCATCTTCATGGCCGGCCTCACCCACTCCAACGACACCACCGGCAAGGACAAGCGCGCCAATGGCTTCCGTCACTTCTTCAACACCGAGATGACGGGCGCCGCACTTGCCCCGGTGCTGAAGAATGCCTACGGCACCGACCGCAAGGCCTACCACCTGACCGCAGACTACACCTGGGGCTGGTCCCAGGAAGGCTCGATCAAGAAATATACGGAGCAGCTTGGCTGGGAGACCGTGGACGCCGTGCGCACGCCGCTGGGTGCCGGCGACTTTTCTCAATATCTGACACCGGTTCTCAATTCGGGCGCGGACGTTCTGGTCCTCAACCACTACGGCAAGGACATGGTCAACTCGCTGACCCAGGCCGTTCAGTTCGGCCTGCGCGACAAGCAGGTAAACGGCAAGGACTTCGTCATCGTCGTGCCGCTGTATTCGCGCCTGATGGCCCAAGGCGCGGGCGAAAACGTGAAGGGCATCTTCGGTTCGACCAACTGGCACTGGTCGCTGCAGGACGAAGGCTCCAAAGCCTTCGTGAAGTCCTTCGGCGAGAAGTACGGCTTCCCGCCGTCCCAGGCCGCCCATACCTGCTACTGCCAGACGCTGCTCTATGCCGACGCCGCCCAGCGCTCCGGCACATTCCAGCCTTCGGAAGTCGGCAAGGCGCTGGAAGGCTTCGAGTTCGACGGCCTCGGCAACGGCCCGGTCCTGTATCGCGAAGCCGATCACCAGTGCTTCAAGGACGTGCTGGTCGTGAAGGGCAAGGAGAACCCGGACTCCAAGTTCGACCTTCTCGAGGTCGTCGAGATCACGCCGAGGGAGCAGGTCGAGTATCCGCCCGAGCTGCTCGGCGGCGAACTTGGCCCCTACAACGATGGCGTCTAGTCTCCTCCAATAGGTGCTTCACCACCGGCTGCCGTCCGCGGCCGGTGGTGACATGCCGCTTTGCCGCGATCGACGCGGCCGCAGATTGTTTGGTTGTCGAATATGGATGCAATATTTCTCCAGATACTCAACGGGCTGGACAAGGGCGGCGCCTATGCGCTGATCGCACTTGGCCTCACCCTGGTGTTCGGCACCCTGGGTGTCGTCAACTTCGCCCACGGCGCGCTGTTCATGCTTGGCGCCTTTTGCGCGGTGACGCTGAACCGCCTCCTCAACATCTCCTTCGAAAGGGTGAGCGAGACGGAAACGAACTTTCTGGGCAAGCCGCTCGTGGAGCAGGTTCCCTATCTCGAACAGTGGTTCGGGCCGGAGGTCGCGGGTTTCCTGCTCGACTGGTCTGTTCCGATCTCCATCCTTCTAGCCGTCGTCGTCATGGCGATCGTCGGCATTGCGATGGAGCGCGGCCTCATCAAGCATTTCTACAAGCGGCCGCACGCCGATCAGATCCTGGTGACGTTCGGTCTCGCGATCGTCCTTCAGGAGATCGTCCGGCACTTTTTCGGCGCCAACCCAATTCCCCAGCCTGCACCCGATATCGTAGCGGGCGCGGCGAACGTCGGAGCGTGGCTCGGGCTCGGCGACAACCTGATCTATCCCTGGTGGCGGCTGATATATTTCCTGTTTTCGGCAGTTGTCATCTTCGCCGTCTTCGCCTTTCTGCAGTTCACGACGTTCGGCATGGTGGTTCGTGCCGGCATGCACGACCGCGAAACCGTCGGCCTTCTGGGAATTAACATTCAGCGTCGTTTCACCATCGTGTTCGGATTGGCCGCCGCCGTGGCCGGAATCGCGGGCGCGATGTACACGCCAATTTTGCCGCCCGACTATCACATGGGCATGGACTTCCTGGTCCTGTCCTTCGTCGTCGTCGTCGTGGGCGGCATGGGCTCGCTTGGTGGCGCGGTGCTGGCGGGATTCCTGCTGGGCATCCTGCAGAGCTTCGCCTCGATGACTGCGATCAAGTCCATCCTGCCCGGGATCGACCAGATCATCATCTATCTCGTCGCAGTGATCGTGCTGCTTACCCTGCCGCGCGGCCTGATGGGCCGTCCCGGCGTGGCGGAGGACTGACCAAATGCTTCGAACGCTCTCACGCTCCGACTGGCTGCTTTTGATCGTCTTCGCGGCGGTCGTGCTGACCCTGCCATGGACGATGCAGCCCATCGGCGCCGCCTATCCGGACCTGTTGCAGAAATTCGCCATCTACGGCCTCTTCGCGATCGGCTTCAACATCCTGTTCGGACTGACCGGATATCTGTCCTTCGGCCACGCCGCCTTCCTCGGCGTCGGCTCCTATGCCGCCGTCTGGTCCTTCAAGCTGCTGACGATGAACGT
The DNA here is from genome assembly GCF_026162365.1 of Nitratireductor luteus. Lineage (GTDB taxonomy): Bacteria > Pseudomonadota > Alphaproteobacteria > Rhizobiales > Rhizobiaceae > Chelativorans > Chelativorans luteus. The sequence goes on from NZ_JAOANW010000001.1 coordinate 298,571, forward strand.
GCTTCCCGCACTTGCCCTCTCGGTCGCTGTGGCAGGCGTGTTCGCCTTCCTCATCGGCTACGTGTCGCTCAGGCGCTCCGGCATCTATTTCTCGATCCTGACGCTTGCGTTCGCGCAAATGAGCTACAACCTCGCCTACTCCGTATTCACACCGATCACCAATGGCGAGACGGGTCTGCAGGTGCGAGCCATCCGGGCGAGCGCTGAAACCCCGCTGCGCGACGGCGACGTACGCATCATCGACCAGGCGCTTGGCGTCCAGGAGGTCGGCATCCCGATCTCCAATCTGTTCGGAATGAAGATGAGCGGTTATCCCGGCTTCTATTTCTGCGCCGTGTTGTTGATCATAGGCTTCTTTATCGCGCTCAGCATCTCGCGGTCCAATTTCGGCATGATGCTAAAGGCGATCAAATCCAACCAGAACCGGCTGAAATATACCGGCGTCCACACCCGTCCGTACCTGATCGCGGCATTCGTCATCTCCGGCATGTATGCCGGGCTTGCCGGCTCGCTTCTTTCGATCACGGATCCCATCGCGGGCGCGGAGCGCATGCAGTGGACGGCGTCCGGCGAGGTGGTCCTGATGACGATCCTCGGTGGTGCGGGTACGCTCATTGGTCCGGTCCTCGGTGCCGGCCTCATCAAATATGCCGAGCAGAAGGTCTCGTCCTGGAACGAGGGCATTCTGCACGATGCCTTCTCCTTGCTGCCGGGGCCGGTGCAGGACTTCTTCGTCGAGTTCGCCACCCTGTTCGTGGGCGAGGGCTGGCACCTGACGCTCGGCTTGATGTTCATGATCATCGTGATCTTCCTGCCTGGCGGGCTGATGGAGGGCTTCCGGCGGCTGCGCCGGGCTCTCACGAGCGGCAGGTCCTCAGCGAGCCGCACCATGTCGTCCACATCACCGGTACAGGAAAGGGGCTGAAACATGTCCGTGGCTGAAATGGCAACGCATGGCACCGACGAGCGGGGCTTCCGCAGCGGCGTTCCCAACAAGGTGCTGCACGTCGACGACGTCCACAAGAGCTTCGCGGGCCTCCATGCGCTCTCCGATGTCGATCTCGACGTGCGCCAGGGCGAGACCCACGCGATCATCGGCCCCAACGGCGCCGGCAAATCGACGCTGCTCAACGTCTGCGTCGGCCGCATCAAGCCGGATCGCGGCGCGGTCATCTTCGACGGCAACACGCTTACGGGCAAGGCGCCGCACGAGATCAACCAGCTGGGCGTGGCGCGCGTCTTCCAGACGCCGGAGGTCTTCCTCGACCTCTCCGTGCTGCAAAACGTGATGGTGCCGGCGCTGTCGAAGCGCGACGGCTACTTCAACCTCAACCCTTTCACGGCATTCGCAGGCGAGACCGCCATTCGTGACGAGGCGGAGGAGGTGATCGCCAATGTCGGGCTCAAGTACCACATCCACTCGCCGGCATCGAGCCTGTCGCGCGGCGACAAGCGCCGACTGGAACTTGCCATGTGCCTGATCCAGCATCCCAAGCTGCTGCTGCTCGACGAGCCGACTGCCGGCATGGCGCGCCACGACACAAACGCAACCATCGATCTGCTGAAGGAGATCAAGGAAAACGGGATGACCAAGATCATCATCGAACATGACATGCATGTGGTGTTTTCGCTTGCCGACCGCATCACGGTGCTGGCGGGCGGCCGCATAATCGCGCAAGGTTCGCCCGAGGAGATCAAGAACAACCCGAAGGTGAAGGAAGCCTATCTCGGGGAGGAACAGGTATGAACATGGCCATGCAGCAGCTGAGCGAGACTGAAAGCCTTAACGTCGATCCCACCTCGCAGTATTTCGCCGTCCGCGGCATCAAGGCCTTTTACGGCGACAGCTACATTGTTCAGGACATCTCCTTCGACATCAACGAAGGCGAGATCCTGGCGCTGCTCGGCCGCAACGGCGCCGGCAAGACATCGACGCTGCGCACGATCGCCCGTGCCGGTTCACCGGAATTGCGCGATGGGGAGATTTGGCTGCAGGGCAAACCCGTCCACGAGATGCAGTCCTACGAGGCAGCCCGCCACGGTATACAGCTCGTACCGGAGGACCGGCGCATCATACCGGGCATGACCGTGGAGGAAAATCTCGATCTCGCCTGCATTTCAGGTGAAATCGGCTGGGAATACGAGCGCATATACGAGCTTTTCCCGCGGCTCAAGGAGCGCCGCCGGCAGGAAGGCACCACGCTCTCGGGCGGCGAGCAGCAGATGCTCGCCATCGGCCGTGCACTGGCCCGCGACCTCAAGCTGCTTCTTTTGGACGAACCGTATGAGGGACTCGCGCCGGTGGTTCGCCATGATATCGAGCAAGCTCTGATCGAAGTGCGCAATGCCGGTATCACCACGATCATCGTTGAACAGAATGCGGTCGCCGCGCTGAAGATCGCCGATCGGGCGATCATTCTCGATACTGGCGAGCTGGTCTTCGGCGGCTCGGCCAGGGAAGTGCTCGAGAACGAGAGCCTGCGCCACGAATATCTCGCGATCTGAACTGCAGGACGGCGCGGGCAGCCTGCGCTCTTCCCTATCGGCGCGCAAATTCTTGCCGATATGGGGCCTCCAGACATTGACGCCGTTCTGGCGAAGTTTGCGCATGAGCTGTCGGGAGCATGGCGCAGTGGCCATGATTGCCCCGCCGCTTGTTGCACGGGAGGACGTTTCACACGGGAGGACGTTGCGCCGTCGGGCTTGTCAGCATCTTCGCACTGGCGTTCGTCGGTTAAAGACCACGCGCTGAAAGCTCGAAGTCTGCTCAGGGCTCGAAGCTTTCCTTTGCTTGATCCGCTTGAGATCAAGTTGAGGCGAAGGGCGGCTCAATCTCCAGCGCCTCTTTAAGACGCTCCCATGTTACCGCTTCAAACCGTTCCGGCCAGTCGATCTCCCACAGCTTGGCAAGCTTGCGAGCACGCGGCAGGTAAGCTGCTGCGTAAGCCATATGGGCAGCTATCAACATATCTCTTGTCGGGACTGGCGGTGGCAGCGAGGCAAGAACCTCCTTCTGTTCGTCGGTGATCAGCCTGTTCAGATGGAGCGCACCGCCTCGATGGGGTGCTCCGGTTTCCTCGATGAGAAGGTCCACGAGAAGATTGCGCAGGTGGAACACACCCAGGACGCCGTTGAGATATTCCTCTCTGCCCATCGCAAGTGGCAGGAGGCCGAGAATTCGGATGAACTCTTCGAACTGGTACTTCATACGTCGCGGGTCCGGGCCGGTCGTCTTTGAAGATGCCGGCAGGGTATCGAATATCCGATCGTGATCGAAAAGAACCTTCAAGCCGTCCTTCGCCTGCCTGCCCATCTGGTCGGGCTTCAGGATCACGACATCGGTTCGCGACCAGTCGCGCGTGATAGCATTGATCAGGACCGGCCTGACCAGCCGATCCCACCACAATACGATCTCGCCCGTGCGGCTGACTGCCTTGTGCCAAAGTCTGGCAACTTCGTCCGTGGGACCGTCGGCAGCCACCATCAGGAAATCGATGTCGCTATACGCGTCTTCGAGACCCGCCCCGTAGCTACCGCTCAAGAACAGCGCCCTTATGCCCGGCTCATCCTTGAGTTCCCCGGTGATCGCCTCGATTGCAGTGGCGGGCTCCATGCGTTCAACTCCCTCCGGCGAGGGAAGTTACCAGAACACTCCCGGTGTTCAACTGTCCGCATGGGCCGCGAAATCCCGTGGCCGAATAAATATGTTGGTTGTCGGGAGACGCGCCACATGTTCGTCCTCGGGCTACGAAACAATGAACATAGCTGGAAGACCCATGAGAAAGATCAGGATCATCGAACACATCTCGCTGGACGGCGTGATCCAGGCGCCCGGCGGATCGGACGAAGACAGAGATGGTGATTTCGAACTTGGAGGGTGGATCGTGCCGCGTTCCGATCCGGCCGTGGGAGAGGCCATCGTCGCAGCTCACGGCAAGGCGTTCGATCTGCTGCTTGGCCGCCGCACCTACGATATCTGGAGCGGCTACTGGCCGAAGATCGAGAACAATCCGATGGCAGACAGTTTGAACGCCGCAACGAAATATGTCGCGACCCACAGGCCGGGCAGCCTCGAATGGGGGCCGGTCGAGGATCTTGGAGCAGACGTCGTCGAGGGCGTTCGCCGGATCAAGGCAAAGGACGGCGCTGACCTGATCGTCTGGGGAAGTTCGACGCTGACGCCCGTGCTGCTCGAAGAGGGGCTGGCCGACGAAGTCCTGCTGCTCGTCTATCCGGTCTTGCTCGGCCGGGGAAAGCGCTTCTTTTCGGACAGTGTCGACCCGCGCGAACTGGCTCTCGTCAGCACGAAGGCCGCCTCCTCGGGCGTACTCATGAACACGTATCGACCCGTCGGATCGCTGCGGACCGGATCCTTTGCAGAGCCGCCCGGCTGACCAGATGAAGGAGGCGCCCCAGCAGGTTTGTTTACGTACTTGCAGGCGCCGCACGAACACCACACCAAGAACCGAGGAGATTAGATATGACCAAACTCGTAACCTGCCTGTGGTTCGATCACGGCGAAGCAGGCAAGGCGGCGGAGTTCTATGCCGCCACCTTTCCGGACAGTCATGTGGATCGGGTGAATGCGTCCGCATCCGACTATCCCGGCGGCAAGGAAGGCAATGAACTGACCGTCGAGTTCACGCTGCTCGGCCAGTCGTTCCTCGGCCTGAACGGCGGCCCTAATTTCAAGGCGAACGAATCCGTGAGCTTGATGGTGCTGACCGAAGATCAGGAAGAGACCGACCGCTACTGGAACGCCATCGTCGGTAACGGCGGTGCGGAGAGCGCCTGCGGCTGGTGCAAGGATCGCTGGGGCTTCTCCTGGCAGATCACGCCGAAGCGGCTGATGGAACTGACGACCAGTCCCGACCGCGCCAAGGCCAAGCGTGCGATGGAGGCGATGATGACGATGAAGAAGATCGACATCGCGACGCTGGAAGCCGCAGCAGCAGATTAAACCGGCCCAAGGCAACGACGCCTTGATGGGCTCACTCAATGGAGATGATCATGCCAAGTACCGTTAAGCTGCACCGGGTTTTCGCGACGAAGCCCGAAAAGGTTTACCGCGCATTTCTGGAGCCTGACGCGGTTGCGAGTTGGCTTCCGCCCTTCGGCTTTACCTGCACGGTCCATGAGCTTGAGGCCAAGGAAGGCGGCAAGCACAGAATGTCCTTCCGAAATTTCACGACCGGGCAAAGCCATTCCTTCGGCGGCACCTATCTGAAACTGGTTCCCGGCGAAATGCTCGTCTACAGCGATGTGTTCGATGATCCGAACCTTCCGGGCGAGATGACGGTGACCGTCACGCTGACGGCCGTTTCAGTCGGAACGGAAGTGAGCATCGAGCAGCAAGGCATTCCGGATGTGATCCCGCGCGAAGCCTGCTATCTCGGCTGGCAGGAATCCCTGCGCAAACTTGCCAAACTCGTCGAGCCCGAAATCACGCAGTGAGCCGTTGGCGAAATCTCGCCCAACTGTGACAGCAAGGAAAGCAAGAATGACCAACCAGCAGATCACCATCGCCACCACGATCGCCGCACCGGTCGAGCGCGTCTGGGAGGCCTACACGACGCCCGCCGATATCACGCAGTGGAATTTCGCTTCCGATGACTGGTGCTGCCCAAGCGCCGAAGCCGACCTGAAGGTGGGCGGCGGCTACAAGGCGCGCATGGAAGCCAAGGACGGCAGCTTCGGCTTCGATTTCGAAGCGGTGTACGAAGAGGTCGACCCGTACAAGGCGATCACATTGGCCATGAGCGACGGGCGCAAGGCGCGCACGACCTTCGAAGCAACTGGGAATGGTACGAAGGTGACGACAACATTCGACGCCGAGACGCAGAACTCCATTGAGATGCAGCGCGACGGCTGGCAGGCGATCCTGAACAACTTCGGAAGTTATGTTGAAAGGTGACGCCCATCCATCGCTCAGCCGACCGCCTCCATGCCGTATTCCTGCCAACAATCGCGCCGATCTTTGTTGTATCGGGATCGATGCTACACTACCTTCCCTGATACGGACTTTGGTGTTTCGAGCGTGTAACGAGGGCGGTCGGATGAGTTCACTACGGGACGTTAAAGACGATCAAAGCAGCACAAATGCGAGGTATCGGATGGCGGCATGGGTCGGCGCCATGATTGCGATCATCGTAATTGCCTTGGCTGCACTTCTCTGGTCATGGTTTGATGCCTTGGCAACCAGCTAGCGGGCTCAAAAGCCTCACCAATCGTTCAAGCTCGACGAGCTGATATGCTCCGTGTCGGGTGCGATCGGTTGGGCGGATACTGTTTGACGCGCGTGGCACTCTAGTCATGGTGCCGCGGTTCCTTGAGCTCAAAATGAATTTCCAGCCGACGAAGGACCGCAAGCACGATCGTGCCCAACAGGCAGGATAGCGCCGCTACGAGCCAGAGCCCCAGACCTACGGCGAGGCCGGTTGCCGCGGCCAGCCACATGCCCGCGCCTGTGGTGAGGCCGCGCACTTGGCCGCGTTTGAAAATGATAAAGCCCGCTGCCAGAAAGGCCACGCCCGATGTTATTGCCTCCACAAGGCGAACAGGGTCAGCTCGCACCTGATCGTCCTGGAAAATGGCCATTGAAACAATTTCAACGGCAACGATGGCGAAGGTGGCCGAGGCCAGGCAGACCAGCATGTGGGTTCTGAGCCCCGCCGGACGTTCGGCAAGCTCGCGTTCGAAACCCAGAATTCCGCCAAACAGGATGGCAAACAGCAGTCGCACCGTGATGACTTGCCAGGGCAGTGCTGTTTCGGGTGTAAAATCTTGGAGGAGTGCTTCCATGCCGGCAGCAACGCCGAACGGGCGTACGCGGTTCCCTGTGCCGGCGAGGCCAGTTGAGATTCATCGGGTTTAAAGCGGCAGCGGTGAGATCGTTGATTGCAGAGGCTTTCGCCGGTTCATATCGCCTTCGGCACCGCCTGCAGAGCTTATCGATGTCGGAGTACATGCCCGACTCCGTCTATCTCGACACGCACAGGAACAAGCGGACGCGACACCCGTTGATAAGCTTTCCGGGAGGAGCCGTTGATGCGCGTCAGAGAGCTGAAAAAACCGCCTGTCGTCCGCCTGCCGCCGAAATCAGATCTGGATGTTACATTGGCGCGAGGCGCGCAGGTAGCGCTCCTGTTCCTGGGTTTTCTCGGCCTCGTGCTGGCGCTGCAGGCAGGGCGTTTCCTGCTTGCCCCGGTTACGCTCGCCGTCATCGTCGGGCTCATGCTCAGCCCGATCGCCACCCGGATGGAGGTGCGCGGCGTGCCGCCCAGCGTCTCCGCGGGAGTGGCTGTGGCAATATTCATCATGGTGTTGAGCATCCTTGGCGCTGCGGTCGCTGCTCCATTGACAACCCTGGCCAGCCTGGTGCCGCAGATCTGGAGTGAGCTGCAACTTCAGGTGACAAGCCTGTCGGAGCCGCTCGCCACTATCAAAAGCATGCGTGAACACATGCGTACCGTCATGGGCGGTTCGGATATAACCGTTTCGGTCGAGGAGGGCTCGCCGGTCGAAAACATGGCTGCTCTGGCCCCGGCACTGCTCGCGCAAATTCTGATCTTCCTCGCCAGCCTCTACTTCTTCATCGCCACACGGCACGACACCCGGTTGATGATTCTGAAACTCTGCACCGGGCGGCGGTTACGCTGGCACACCGCACATGTCTTCCGTGATGTCGAGAATCTCATCTCCAACTATCTCGTGGCAATCACGCTCATCAATATCGGACTCGGCCTGGCCGTCGGTATCGCGCTGTGGCTCCTCGGTGTTCCCTCGGCGCCGCTCTGGGGCGCGCTTGCAGGCATCCTGAACTTCGTCATCTATATCGGCCCGGCAATTATGGCCGCGATCCTCCTGGGCATCGGCCTCACCAATTTCGATACCTTTGCCGGCGCCCTCCTGCCGCCGCTCGCCTATCTTGTGCTCAATGGCATCGAGGCACAATTCGTCACGCCCATCGTGATCGGCCGCCATATGACTCTCAATCCATTCCTGGTTTTCCTGGCGGTGATATTTTGGCTGTGGCTGTGGGGTCCGATTGGAGGCTTCATTGCCATACCGGCACTGCTCATCCTCTTTGCGATAATCCGCAATATCGTGCCCGGCTTCGGATGGGGCCTTTCGCAAGCCCCGCACCAACCGGGTTCCCGCCTACCCTAGATGGCATTTTGAGTCGGCGCTGTCATCGGTCCAGGAGGGCAAGCCTCAGTCGTTTGGCCGGCGTTCGATGAACCAGGTCAAGCAGCTACATTTCCAGCGCGGCCGTTCGGCTGCGAGTGGTATCGACAGCCGGAACCAATCCCTGTTGAGGCAGTTACTGTGCGTGCAAACTTGAACTGGAGCGCGTCATGAATTGGGATCGGATCAAGGGACAGTGGAAGCAGTATACCGGCAAGGCCAAAGAGAAGTGGGGTGACCTCACCGACGATGATTTGGATCGGGTCGAAGGCCAGCGCGAGCAATTGGTCGGCAAGATCCAGGAAAAGTACGGGATCGCCAGAGCTGAGGCCGAACGCGAGGTCGATGAGTGGGCTCGCCGCCTGTAACCGCCTTCGTCCAGGCTGCGGCGCCAGGCCGCCGTTTTATACGTGCTCTGCCCGGTGCTGAAAACTACCGGTACCAGACAGCTCGCAACAAAATCCCCGCGAGGCCAGCATACCGGCCTCGCAGGAGCAGTTGATCCCGACCACCTCGTTTAAGGTCAAAGCATCGATCCGATATCGGATCCAACCGTCGGATAAGCAGGGGTCATAGACTTGAGCTCCGTGGCTGTCAGACCAACCTTGATCGCCAGACCGAACAGGTTGACCAGTTCCGCGTAGCCGGGGCCTATCAGGTGCGCGCCGAGGATTTCGTCGCTGTTTTCATCGACGAGAATCTTCACCGCCGCACAGCTTTCACCCACCCGCATGTTGGAGAACCAGTCCCCCGTGTCGTTGAAGCGAACGCTCACGTTGCGGCCGGTTTCCTTCGCTTCGGCTTCGAGCATGCCCACACGGGCCAGTTCAGGTATGGTGAAGACCACGCTCGGCACACCGGAGTAGTCGGGCTCGACATCCTCCTTGCGCAACATGTTCGAGGCTGCAACCTTCCCCTCGATTGCCGCCACCGGCGTCAGCGGCGCACCCGGCGTGTCCGCGACGTCCCCTGCCGCAAAAACCGAAGGATTGGAGACACTGCGAAGCGTTGCATCAACGGTCACACCCTTCTTTGAGAAATCGACACCAGCGGTCTCCAGCTCGAGTGCTTCGACTGCCGGAGTACGGCCAGCGCCGTGCACCACCAGGTCCACTTCCCACGTCAGCCGCTTTCCCTCGCGCTCGCCCGTCACTACGAAGGCTCCATCGCGCCGCTCCACCGACAGGAGGCTGGTGGCCAGTTCGATGTCCATGCCCTCCTCGCGACTGCGGGCAACCAGCCTGTCGACCAGGTCCGGATCGAAGGCCTTCAACAGATGCTTGTCGCGGCTGATGATAGTGACCTTGCTACCCACACGCGCGCAGATGTGCGCGAATTCGAAGGAAACATAGCCTCCGCCGACAAACAGGACCCGCTTTGGCAGTTTGTCGAGCTCCATGAAGCCCGCATTGTCAACGAGGTGTTGGGCGCCCGGTTCGTCAAGCGGACGGGGCCCTGCTCCCGTCGCGATCAGCACATTCTGAGCCTTGTATTCCTGTCGGCCGATAGCGACCGTATCCGGCCCGGTGAAGCGGGCGGATCCGTGCAGCGTCACGATGCCCTGTTTCCGGAGCGCACCCTCGATCCGATCCGGCATCGCCTCGGTGAAGCTGCGCTTGAATGAGACCAGGTCGGCCCAGTCGACCGCCATTTCGTTCGGTCGGATGCCTTTGCCGTCCATCAGCCGTGCGGCTGAGGCGACCTCCGCACCTCGCCTCAGGATCTTCTTTGGATCGCACCCGCGCAGCGGACAAGTGCCGCCATAGGGAAGTTCGTCGACGATCGCGACGCGCCATCCCGCTGATGCGCACTTGTGCGCTGCCGTTGTCGCGGCCGTGCCTGTGCCAAGCACGATGAGGTCGTAGATATCCATCATACCCGTCCTTTCCTGATCTCCCGCGCCTTTCGCGCACAAGGATCGGCGCTTGCGCATTCTCGATTCTCGGGCCCATGCGGCAAAGTACCGAGCGCCATTTTGATGACGCCGTATCCTTTTGTTTTTCCGCAGCTATTCGGACATCGGTCGATTCCGCATCACCGCGAAAGGCTATGGTCGCCTGGAACTTCCGAGCATCGCCATGGTTTGACGAAACAGAGACAGGAGGTGAAGGCGATGACCGAAACACGGCGACGCATCACAGTCGTCCCGTATAAGGGCACAGTCAATGTTCGTTTCTCCGACGCAATTATCGCATCGACGGGCGACGCCCTGGTCCTGCACGAGGAAGGACGCGAACCCGTATTCTACATTCCGTCGGAACACATTTATTTCGAGTTTCTGCGCCCCTCCGAAACCCGTACCCGATGTCCGTTGAAGGGCGAAGCCAGATACTGGGGCGTGGAAGCTGTCGGCGAAGCCGCGCACGACGTGATGTGGATCTATGAAACGCCGTATGAACAGGCGCGGCAGATCGCCGGTTACGGGGCGTTCGATCCCGAGAAGGTCATGATCGAGGCGACACCGGACGAAAGCCCGCGCGAGACGACGGACATGGTGTAGATGGGCGACACCGACCCCCTGCGACACGGCACGGGTTCATCGGCCGCCCAGTCCCGGCCGCCCGATAAAATGTCGGGCAGGTCGGACTTGGCAACCCGGTTGGGTCTCTGGCTGATGGGCATCATAGCCGTCGTGCTGGTGATCGCCGCGCTGCGCGCCACGGCCTGGATATCTTCCACGCTTGCCTTGGCGTTTTTCATCGCGCTGGCTCTGTGGCCCGTCGATATCTTCATTCGCCACCGGACGCCGCGCTGGATGCAGTGGCTCGGGCACGCCGCCGCGCTTGCGCTGATGCTGATCGTCTTCGCGTTGTTCCTTGGCGGCATCGTTCTCGCGGCTGGCCAGATCGCCGCCAATCTTCCCAAGTATGAGGGGGTAACCCTGGCCTGGGGAGAAAAACTCTCTGCCTGGATCGATTTGTCCAGTGTCATGGGGAATGACGAAAGCACCCTGGCGAGCCGCCTCATGGACCCGGCGGTCAGTTTCGCCTCCGCGATCGTGCAGTCAACCTCCCATCTCGCCGGCATTCTCTCGCTGATCTTTTTCCTGGTGCTGCTGATGCTCGTCGAGGCACCCCTCCTGTCAAGAAAGTTGCAGTCGGTGACAGGCCGCTGGGACGGCGAACGGTACCGCTCCACGCTCTCTACCATCGCGGCACGTGTACGGTGGTATCTGGCGGTGCGGACGATGCTGGGGCTCATCACGGGTCTCCTGTATTTGCTCTGGAGTTGGTTGTGGGGCCTCGATTTCATCTTCGTCTGGGGTCTGCTGGCCCTTCTTCTGAACTATATCCCGACGGTTGGCTCCCTCATCGCCGGCCTCCTGCCGGTGGCGTTCGCCTTCCTTCAACTCAATATCTGGACGGCTGCGCTCTACGGGCTCGGACTTCTCGTGATCGAACAGGTGATGGGCAACTACGTGGACCCGAAACTGCAGGGCCAGCAGCTTGCCCTGTCGCCTTTGGCCATTCTGGTCGCACTGATATTCTGGTCATGGGTATGGGGTTGGGCAGGCGCGCTGGTGGCCGTACCAATGACGCTCGTGGTGATGATCGTCACTGCAAAGATTCCGGTACTGCAGCCGGTCGCTCTGTTCCTGTCGAACTGCAAGGATGGGGACGAACTACGTGCCGTGACCTCGGCGTGAGGCTCAGTCCGTCCCGCCGGGATAGTTCTCCGCCTTGAGAAGCCGCGCCAGATGCACCGCGTTTGAAGCCGCCATGCGAAGCGAAAGCCGCACCTTTTCCGGCATCTCGTCGAGATCCTTGTAGTCGACGGCCTGCATAGCCTCACCCACCCAATAGGGGCCCGCATTGGCCGGAACGGTGAATCCAACGTCGTTGAGCGCCTGGAAGCACTCGGCATGGCAATGGTGCGCGCCGTCCTCATTGCCGACGACGGCGACGAGCGCCGCCTTTCCTGTGGCGGGCATCCGGCCCCTGTCGTCGGTCTCGCCGAGGAAGGCGTCCAGCCGCTCCATGACACGCTGCGCGAGGCTGGAGGGTTTGCCGAGCCAGATCGGCGTACCAAGGATGAAGATGTCCGCGTCGACGATCTTTTGCCTCAGCCGCGGCCAGCCGTCGCCTTCGCCCATGTCGGAAAGGACGCCTGGCTTGATGTGCTCATCCACCGCCCGGACGATCTCGCCCTCGACGTCGAGCTTTGCCAGTTCGGCGATGAGGTCGGTCAGCATCTTCTCGGTAGACGAGTGTTCCTTGTCCGTGGCGGATTTCAGCGAACAGTTCAGGGCAAAGGCCGAAAGTTTCTGTAACATGGCTTTCCTTCCCGATGTCCAGACGGCGGACAGCTAACCGTCTTCCTGGTCTGCGATATCGGTAACGCGTCGCCATCAACGGCGGCGCTACCGGGCTTTGCTTCCCCGCTCGACGACCACCTCCCTGGCGCCCTTGTCGTGACGCAAGCCTTTGAAGACGCCATGGCGCACCATGCCGTCGGAGGTGAATTCCGTGAACTCGATCTCGGCCACCAGATCCGGTGTCACATATCGTGCTTGGCGGGCGATATCGCGCGGCACGTCGGCAAACGGCGCGGTCTTGCGTGCCCTTTTGCGGAATGAGGCAGCCAGCTTCTCCATCATATCCTCGTCGAAGCCAGCACCGACGCGGCCCTTGTAGATCAGGGCATTACCTTCGTAGGCACCCAGCAGGATCGAGGCGAAGGGCCGGCCCCGTTTGTCCGATGGCGAGTAGCCGCCGATCACCAGTTCCTGCCTGTTCGTGCACTTGACCTTCAGCCAGCTTTTCGTCCGTCCCGACCGGTAGCTGCTGTTCGCGCGCTTGGCGATGATGCCTTCATAGCCGGCGGAGCAAAGGCTGCGATGTATCTCGGAAGCGTTGCCTGCAACATGCGCTGAAAAGATCAGTGGCTCGCTCTCGCCGCCCAGCAACTTCTCGAGTCGCCGCTTGCGCTCGTGGAGAGGTAGCGACGTCACGTCTTCCCCCTCCTCCTCCAGGAGGTCGAAGACGAAGCAAGACAGTGCCCTACCGGAGTTCAGCGCCTTCTGCAGAGAGGAGAAATCGGTCTTGCCATCGGCGTTGAAAGCAACGATTTCGCTGTCCATAAGCGTGCCGCTGGTCGGCAGTCCGGCAGCCGCCTCAGCGATTTCGGAGAACCGCTCGGTCCAATCCTGCCCGTTGCGCGTATAGATGCGTGCAGCGCCGGCGGCCACGGCAATCAGGGCGCGATAGCCGTCATACTTCATCTCCGTGAGCCACCCCTCCCCGTCGGGTGCCGCATCGGCGAGGGTGGCAAGCTGCGGCTCCCGCCATTTCGGCAGTTCAACGTCGGAGACGGAAATCTTCCGCATGGTGCGGCTGGATTCTATGCTTTTCGTGTATTTCCTGAGCACGTCGCCACGGCGCGACGAATGCTCGTCGTCGGCCTTGATGAGCAGCCAGTTCTCACGCTTTTCGCCCGGTTTCCCGGACATGCGCACGAGAGACCATTTGCCCTTCAACCGTTCGCCGTGCAGCGTGAAGGTAAGTTTTCCCTTTTTGAGCCCCTGGCCGGGGTCGTCTTCGGGTTCCCAGTGGCCCTTGTCCCAGAGCATCACCGTACCGGCGCCGTACTGTCCTTTCGGGATCGTGCCCTCGAATGAACCGTAGGACAAGGGATGGTCCTCGGTACGCACCGCCAGCCGATTCTCGGAAGGATCGAGACTTGGTCCCTTGGTCACCGCCCAGCTCTTCAGAACGCCATCCCATTCCAGCCGGAAATCGTAATGGAGGCGGGTGGCGTCGTGCTTCTGCACTACGAAAACGGGCGCCGTTTTCTTTGTGCCGCGCGCGGGCCTGTGGTCGTCGGGTTCACGCGTTTTAGAGAAATCGCGCTTGGTACGGTACTCCTTGAGCAGTGTCTCGGCCTGCCGTCGTGCCATGGGAAAACCTCACGCGGATTTCTTTTTCCTGGCCGAGGGAGTTGATGCCTTTCCCTTGCTCTTTCGGTTCGATTTCTCGACACTCTGTTTGAGAGCCGCCATCAGGTCGACCACATTGTCACCCTCGGCCGGTTCCTTGCCTGCCTTCACGCGGGATGCCCCCTTCTTGCGCTTGCCCGCCTTTTCTTCGACGAGCGCATGTATGGCTTCCGAGTATCGATCCTTGAAAGCATCGGCATCGAAGGGCGCGCTCTTGCGCTCTATCAGCTCCATCGCGACCGAAAGCAGGTCTTTCTCCGCCTTCTTTTCCGAAATCGATGAAAAGAAGGAGTCCGTCTTGCGGATTTCGTTTTCGTAGTGGAGCGTTTCCAGGAGCAGACCGCTGCCGCAGGGGCGGACCGCCACCAGATATTCATAGCCGCGCATGGCAAGTTGCCCCAGGCCTGCCTTGCCGGTTTCACGCAAGGCGTCCCGCACGACCCGGAATGCATCCTCCGCCAATTCGTCGCCGGGGCTGAGGAAGTAGGGCTTGTCGAAATATATCGGTGGAATCTCCGTAATGCCGACGAACTGAACCAGTTCCAAAGTCTTCTTCGATTCCAGCTTGATATCCTCGATCTCGGCCGGATCGATCACCACATATTCATCGCTGTCGACTTCATAGCCCTTCCAGATATCCTCATTGTCGACCGGTCCGACACCCGGCACCACCTTCTGGTAATGGACGCGTTTGCCGGAAGGCTTGTGGATCTGGCGGAATGAGATGCGCGCCTTACGGTCGGTAGCGGAGAACATCTCGACCGGTATCGCAACCAACGACAATCGGAGCTGTCCCTTCCATACAGGCCGAGGTGCCATCTCCAGTACCGCCTATTTGCTGCCAGACTTGCGGGCACCTTTGCCCAAATCTGTGCGCGCCCGCTTGTCCTTGTCCAACTTCTCGAAGCTCTCCAACAGGTCATCGGGTTCAGACTTGACGTCCGGCACCGCGCGACGCTGGTTCCGGACCGAAAGCTGATCGTCACCCTGCAGCTTGTTCTTGCCCATCTTTTCCTGGGCGAGATCGCTTTCTCGAATCTCTTTCGCAGTTTCGGCTTTGCGCTTGGCTGTCATGAGAAATCTCCTTTTCGGTCGAACGGCGGGAAGCGCAAAGCGTTCCACGACAAAGTCAGGACCCCCCAAGGCACTTGGCTGGCAATTCCGAGGGAGCGACAAGAACCGGCAGAGCCTGCAAAAACGAAACTATTCGGCGACGGTCGCCCTCAGCATCCACAGCGCCTTTTCGTGGAAGGTCAGGCGTTCCGTCAGCATGTCGTTGGTGACGAGATCGCCCTTCTCCTCCGCGCTGGTCGCCACATCGCGCATTTTCCGCACCGCTGCTTCATGGTCGACGATGAGATCTTCGACCATTTCCAATGCCGACTGGCCGGGCGCCTCGATCGCGACGGAAGTATCCACGCCGCGCCCCGTTGGGGCGTGGTGGCCGAGGGCGCGTACACGCTCGGCTATGACATCGGTCGCTTGGAAGAGCGCGTTGTACTGCTCCTCCGTCAGGACATGGATCGTGTGGAACAGCGGCCCCACGACATTCCAGTGATAGATGTGCGTCTTGATAAGGAGCCTGTAGGTGTCAACCAGGATTTCCGAAAGCCCGTTGGCCAGTTCCTTGCGATCCTCCCCCGAAAGACCGACATCCATGGCGTCCGTATGCATGCGCGGTTTCAGGACATTCGCCGCCTTGCTCATTGCTAATATCCTTCCTGTTGGGGGAGAGCTCCACCCTCGTCCACCGGAATGTCGCTCGACGATGGCAGTTCCCGCGGTTGCTGTTCGTCGATGAACATCCCGTAGTACTCGACCAGCGCCCACACGATACCGGCCAGGACGAGGCTGACGACGAGTACCGCAAGGACCGGGAAGCCTTTGCGCCCTTGGCGCGCCTTTCGGGCCGGTAGCTTGTCATTCATGGTCTGCACCACCTTTCCGGATACTCGTACGTCTGGCGGCTCCGCCGGCGTCGCGCCTGCGCTCGTTTTCGCGATAGGCCGCGTAACCGGCAACACCGGCCAGCGTTAATAGAATACCGATCGCCCCGCTCCGCTTGCCGAGAATCGCCGGCAGCATCGCGACGGCAGTAGCGCCCACAAGCATTCCCGTATCGGAAACCCGTTTGCGCTGCTGTGCCCGCCGCTGCGCCCTGGCGACGATCTTGTAGGCGATGAAGACGGCAAGGCTCAGCACCAGAAAGCCGATGCCGAACCACAGGGCGGCATTTATGGCGCCCCAGCGGGCGGTAGCGGCGAGATAGGCTGCCAGAAGCAGGAAGACGAGGGCCAATAACGCGGTCAGCGCCAGGATCGAATAGGCGACGAGACCGGATTTCAAGCGGCGTTTGATAAGCGTCGCCTCGCCAGTGGCGAGCAACGCGATGAGACGGGCAAACATGGCCGCCCCGCTAGCGGCGCATCATCATGGCAAGGAGCCAGCCTACACCCGCCGCCACCGCCAGTGCGGTAAACGGCTTCTCACGCACTGTTTCGGTTATTTCACTCTGCCACTCCTCCGCACTCTCCGTTGCCGCCTGGCGCGCCCGCGACAAGGACCGGTTTCCCATCTTCCGCATATCCTCTGTCAGCTTGGCGATGTCGTCGCGCAACCGCTGGATATCGGATTCCAGATTCTCAGTTCCGCCCCGCGTTCCAGTGCTCCGGTTCGATGCTTTTTCGGCGGTAGTAGCCATGATCACCTCCTTTTTGGGTTCAGGCTTCGAACGCATGAGCGGCCTCGTTGTTCCCGGAAGGCGCGATGGCGCGTGTTCGGGAACCACCGAAAAACCCTTGCCGTTCAAATGATGTATCGATCCCACCCGCCATAATGCTCGGCGCTGCGTGAACCGCGCGGCAGGCTGAGAAGGATCAGCGCGATACCGGCAACGATACCGTTCGCGGAGCCGATTGCTCCTGCCCCATCAAGCAACCACGGTGCAACTATCAGCCACAGTCCAAAGGCAATGTTGATGAACCGCATTGGTCGCACGGCTTCGGCCATGGCGATGACCGCCACGGTTATGACCAGCGCACCTACCAGATGATCGCTATGGGCATAGGGTTGCTGCGTACTCAGGATGAGCGGGGTCAGCATCAGCCAGATGCCGATTAGGCTCGATGCGACCAGCGTCCAAGGTACTGTCACGCCCCACGCCATATGGGCGATCATGGATCGCAAATCCGCGCCGTAGCCGGGCCGCTTGCTTTCGGTGGCGCCGGGCATGGCGCCGCCCATGAAGAAGGAGCGCCAGAAGGGCTGGCCCGCGCGGTGGCTGTGCAGGAGAAACTGGCCCATGGCCACGAGTTCGTCGATCGCGAACGGTATCATGATGAGCATTGCCAGCGCGGCCAGCAGGCACAGCGTACAGTAGGTGCCGATCACGATGGGTTGGATGATGATGAAGTAGATGCTGACCACGCCGAGCGGCACCACGACGATACCGAACAGGAGCACCATCCATGGCATGGTGCGCCACCGGCGGCTGCCGCCCATGACACCCATCAGGATCTCGAACATGTAGGAGACGGCGCCGAGCCCACCATCGGCAATCGGCCAGGCCTGCGAGACATCGGAGGTGATGATTGTCTCGGATCCGTTCATGCCCCCTTCGCCGCCAAAAAACGGCTCCCAAACAGCCCCCGCATGGCCCAGCTGATAGGCGGAGAGCTGGCGGGCGATGATGAAACCGACCACCCCAAGCGCTATGATCGGCAGACGCTGCAGATAGGTCGATGGCGAATAGGTCCAACCGGGCGGAACGTCGGCCTTCTGCATCATGCCTTCATGGCTCATGCCAGGCATCATCGGGACGAGGATCGCGAAGGCTATGACGAGTGCGCCGACGATCGTGTCGTTGTTGTAGGCGGCAGCCGTCGGTGCCCACAGGATCAAGGGCGCGAACAGCAGCCAGATGCCCACGAAGGCGGTTGCCCACGGCGCCCAGCTGAAACGTGGCTTGAGCGACAACGCCCCGAAGATGACGATCAGAACCCCGGCGGCGATGTCGCTGATGCCGATCAGCATGTTGCGTATTTCAGGAGACGGTAGACCGCGTTCCATCGTCACGTCACGCACGACATGCCGGGCCGTTTCCGGATCGAATAGGCCGAAGGCAAACGGGCTGCTCATCAACCACAGCCCAAATCCGATATTGAGAAAATGGGCCCACGAGTTTGCCAGATGCATCTGTCGCATCTCTTCCATATGCTCGTGCATCTCGTCCGCTGCGGGCGGCCTGTCGGCCTGCATACGGGCTGTGGCGACGCGCGCCTGGTTGAGGTTGTTGTGCCCATACCAGGCAGCAGGATCTTCCTTTAACGCTGTGATCATCCTGAAAAGCGTGTCGCGAAGCGATCGCCGCGGCTGCCAGTCGAGATGCTCTTGAGCACGGCCAATATCCAGTGCGTAATGATCGTCGGCAATATCGACCATCCAGGGCTTGATGAACGGCTCATCGCCCAGCACCTCCTCCTCGACCCAGGCGCCGGTCTTTGCCAGCGCTTTCGGAATCTTCCAGGTTCTCCATTCCTCCTCATGGACAAGACGGCCTATCGTCTGCTGCAGGTCGTCGTAGCTCATCACGTCCGGCTCGCCGAGCAGCAGCGGCAGTTCCTGCGGCAAGTTCTTGCGCCGCTCGATCAATTTCGAAAGCGCGTCGATCAGGTCGTCGAGATGCAGGAACGATTGCCCCGTCTTCAGGTCGGCCGGGTAGACATGGCTTCTTGGGCTGCGCTCATAGATGCGGGCGATCTGGTGGGCGAGGAAGGGATTGCTGCAGCGGTCGTCATATACGCCCGCCGGCCGCAAATAGACCACGGGAATCCCTCCCCGCAGGTCGTGAATCAGATGCTCGGTCTTGATCTTCGATGCCCGGTAGGGAAGTTTTGGGTCGAGTGTCTGGCTTTCGTCGATCCTCTGCCCCGGCTTGACAGCAGCGTGCGCAAGCATCGTGCCGGAGAAGATCAGCTGTTCAACCTCGAAATCCTGCAGCGCGCGCAGCAGGCGTTCAGTGCCTCGCACGGTGACGGCGTCATATTTGGGATCAGGCTCTCCGGTCAGGTCGAAATAGGCGGCCAAATGAATGACAGACGCGATGCGTGCGCCATGGGACTTGCGCACCTTGGCAAAAGCGGCCGCCACGCTCTCGTCCGAGGTCAGGTCCACATCGATGTGCTGTACGGACGCAGCCGGCTTGTCGGAACCTGGCTGATCGAGGCCAACCACGGTATATTTCGACGAGAGCGCTTCAACCAGCGCGCTCCCGATGTAGCCGCTACTCCCCGTGACGATGACGACGTCTTTCCTGCTCATTCCCCGACCCGTTTTCTGAGTTTACTTGGGGTTCCCCCATCCTGTGAAACCGTGCCTGAATCGCTGGCCGACCTTTGTGCACGCGCAGGTCACACCGGCTCCTGGTCGACACAACGCAACCCTCCCAACGACTCGGTCACTGAATAGTTCCCTAACCCGACTTCGCGACCCAGGTGCCCTAGCTACGTTAAACGTAGTCATTTCAATAGTTTAAGATTTCGTCAGATCGGAACGAGAGCGTGTCTTGGCCAATCCGCCCTTGAGCAAAGTGCGGTAGAAGAATTCCTTCGCGCTTCTCGATGAGGACATTGCCATGCGCTCAAGGCAGGCCCGATCTTCGGCGGAAGGCCGGCGCATGCCCGCGGCAAAGAGCTGCCCCAATGCATAGGTGGAATGCTGGGCATCGCCCAACTTCTTGAGTGCAGGGATCAGTCGCTGCTCGATTTCTGTGAAATCGGTGCCGAAGGGAAATGAGGGAAGCAGATCGGCTTGGCGGGCAGGTCCCAGCGCTTCCTCGATGACTTCCGGGCTATTGCGGCGGCGTGCCTCCGGGATGCGATAATCGCTGGCGATTTTGCCGGCTGTCTTGGCCTTGTCGAGAAGTTCGGCCTGAAACCGCGAATCCGTGATGTCGAGCATCGCGGCGACTGCCTCGGCATCGGTCTTGCCGCGCAGATCGGCGATGCCGTACTCCGTCACCACAATATCGCGCAGATGGTGCGGGATGGTAGTATGGCCGTAGGACCAGCGTATGTTGGATATGGTTTTCCCCCTGCTGCGCCGCGTCGAGGGCAGTGTGATGACGGATCGGGCGCCAGGCAGAGCGAAGGCCTGCGATACGAAATTGTACTGGCCGCCGACACCGCTGACCACGCCTCCATCTTCCAGCCCGTCCGAGACAACGGCGCCGGATAGTGTCACCATCATCGCGTTGTTGACGAAGCGTGCACCGGTCCGGGCGCGCAGCTTTTCGCCCTCATCGCCATAGAGCTCATTGACATAGGAAACGCCTCTCATGCGGAAGAGCGCGCGCTCCTTCTCCGGCATCTCACGCAGTTCGCGGTAAAAGGACTTCGGCCCGAGGAAGAAAGCCGCATCCATGAGCGCGCCGTCGATCCGGCGCTTGAGTATGCCGGCGCGGTAGAGATCGAGAAAGTTGTCGACCAGCATTTCGCTCAAACCATAGAGGCCGGTATCGAATGGCTCGACCTGATCCAGCGCCGTGGACGGACCGAGTTGCGCCAGCAGTTTTCTGAAATGCCGGTTTTCCTGATGGCGAAGGATGAGCGCCTTGGCCATCGCATCGCCGATTGAGCCGATGCCGATCTGAAGCGTGCCCGCGTCGGGAACAAGCCGCGCGATGTGCAGGCCCGTCGCATAGTCGGCGAGCTCTACCGGTTGTTTGGGCGGCGCAAAAAGCGGGAAATCGAAATCCGGCGAATCGAGAATGTGGGTGAAAGCAGACGGTCCCAGTTCCGCTTCGCCGAGCATGTAGGGCAGTTCGCCGTTGACCTGGCCCACCAGCATGATGTCGGGCCGGTCCCGAAGAAGGTCGAGCGTGATGTCGCTGTTGCACGAAAGGCTGTAGCGGGTTTCCGGCCCCGGCTTGCCGGCGACGAGTTGCGCCACCACGTTGACGCCCCGATCGAGAACGTAGCGTGCGGCATGGGTGTAATTGGCGGGAATGTAGTTCTGCTGCACGTGATCGATGCCGAGCCAGCGCCCCGCCATCAGGAAGAACTCGCTGACTTTGACATTGGGCGGCAGCGTGCCGTCTCGCAACGCCTGGACATAGGCGAGATCGGGATAGCCGCCGAACAGCCGATCGATCACCGGGCCAATGAACCGTTCCTGCAGATCGGAACCGCCGCGGGGCTTTTCCAGTGTCAGCGCCGTCAGGATCGTGAGCTTGAGCTTGGGATCGGCTGCCGCGCGGGCGTAAAGCGCGTTTGCGACATGGTTCGCTTTACCGAGCCCGAGCGGCAGGGCGAGCACGATGTGCGAACCCACTTCGCGGACGATTGCTTCGGCAAGCGCGTCGGCATTCTTGTGGTATTGCGCGCTCACGTGTCACGCGGCCCCGGATCTGTTCCGAGCTTGCCCGGCTTCCCCGCCGATCGGCTTCCAGCCTGCATCAGGTGCAGCCTCGGCTCCCGGGACAACCGGGCGCGTGAGAACGTTTTGTGAGGCGTGCAGACTCATGTGCGCTCAACGATCTGACGGCCCTGCGGTTCCCACGCGGTCCCGCGTCATCACCCCTGGACATTCCGGCATGGCGGATGGCTCCGCCTTCCTCAGCCAGGCTCGTTGCGCATCGATGTCCCGGACCCCGCCCTTCGCGTTGTGCAATTGTTTTTCACGGCGGATTTCAAACCGACACCGTTAATGAACTATTTCGATGAAGATTCCGTTCTTTTGGAATTTCTTACACAGCCCTTTAGTGGCTAAGAGGTATCAATATCGCAGAGCAGATAATAAAAAGGGCTTCTCATGGTAAATAATGCAACCCAAAGGCACTATAAATATCGGAGCCGCACCCCCACTTCCACACGTATACTTTCTATAGTGGGAGCTGCATTTTTTCTCATTCCGATGGCTGGATGCTCCAACCTGGGTTCCGGCGAGGCGACGACGCTTTCATCCCACTCCCTCAGAACATATGCATATTCGGCATCGGTGGAGAAGCCGGTCGTGAAGAAGGCGGTAAAGGCCAAAGCGACCAGCACGCGGCCTACGGTGAAGCTGGCAAGCGGCCAATATCTCGGTAGCGCACCTTATATCTGCACGCCGAGCGGTTTCGGACGTACGTCCACATGCTTCACGCGCTCTGCTCGGCGATGAGTCGGCAAGGGGCGGGAGAAGCCAGTGCTTGCTGGCCACCTTCTCCCGGTAGTTGGTGATGCGGCGGGCTCCACGAGCTGGATAGGCAACGGGCTTTAGCGGTTACCGAGCTTTGTTTCAATCCGGCGCATCCGGGTAATGACATAGTCGCCCCGGTGTAGCTTGGCGTATTCATCGCTCTTCCTGGCTGGCATCTGCCTGAAGACGTACCATTGGCCATCCGGCTCGCGCTTCTGGTAGATGACACCGTCTTTTTCGCGGTGGCTGAAGCAGGTTACCGCCGGAGCGGAACCATCCGCCGCGCGCCATTCGGCCCTGAAACACAGCTTGCCGGGCGCTGTGATAAACCAGCGGCCAATGCTGTAAGAAGCCTTCCCTCCTTCACGGGACCAGGCGCTGAACTCACGCTTCTTCACGGCGAAAAATCCGGCGCCTTCCTTCCAGATCCACGAGCGGTTGGCATAGAGCTGGTAGACTTCGCCGCTGGTGAGTGGCCGTGCTGCTTGGGCCTCCTTGGCATGGGCCGAGGTCGTCGCGATGTCGAAGGCGCCGGCCCCGAGGCCGGCGATAACGGCAGCTGCCATGAGTGCTGCACGAGACATGGGAATACTCCTTTGTTCGGACTTGTTGTGCATCAGTTCGTCGATTCCTCGACAACCCGCCAGTTGGGGAGTCCGAAATTGTCCGGCCACGGATAGACCTCGCGGTCGTTGAAGTAGACGACGGCCGTGAGTTCCGGGAACTCGGCGTGACGCTTGGTCACTGCTTCCGCCCATCGGCGGACGTAGGCCTGGTCGCCCTCATAGCCAAGCTCGGCGACCACGATCGCCTTCCCGTAGCCCTTGACCAGATTGTAGCCGGGCGCCAGACGCTCCGCGAAAGTCTGGTCGCGCCCGGTTTGCTCCTGGTCGTAGGGCTGGTAGCCAAAGACCGACAGGCCGATCACATCCACGACATCGTCGCCGGGATAGTAGTCCTGAAGATCCGCATTGCCCTTCGGCGACCACATGAACTCGACGTTCGGCAGGTGCTTGCGGCACTCGGTCACGAAGCGCCGATACGCCCTGATATACTCGGGGCCGGACCACTGCGCCCAGGTGAACTGGTTGTCGCGCTCATCCATTTCCTGCGCGAAACGGACGGTAACGGGGCTCTGGAGTCCTGCCACCTGCGAGCAAACCGCTGCCGCATTGGCGTCATAGCGGCCGCTCACAATGCCGCTATAGAGTTCTCCCGACGACACCCGCCAGTCGCGATCCCAGGACCACGGCTCCACGCTGATCAGAAGCGAGCGGCCGCGCGCCAATGCATATTCGTCCGCTATGGCGAGGGTGGAAAGGTCCACGTCCTCCCACGGGAGGAAGAGATGTTCGATTGTCGAATTGGGATCTTCGCCAAAATCCCCATGGGGATCATAGGCCCCGAACGAGATGGATGACGGGGTAACGACCGGCCGTTTGTCGGATGGAGTTCCGGCTGTGGTCGAGTTCGGATCGGGAATACCGCGCGGGCTGTTGGCCGCGAACACGACTCCCGATGCCACTATGGCTGCAGCCGAAAGGGCTGCTGTTTTCAATGTTCTGTTCATCTTGGTTCTCCATTTTTCTCTCTGCATCGTCCGTCGTCTGCTGCTGGAGCGACGTCTTCTCAAGGCCATCCTTGGGGCCTCTCGGCGAACTCCAGTTTTGAAGAGACCAAATCTTCGCGCACGAGCTTTGCGAACTCGTCGCTGTCCTTCGGCACAGTGTGCCTGAAAGGGCGGTGAGCACGTCCGATGGCTTGCCTAGTGGTCATATCTTCCTCCAAGGACGCGACCACTCGCCTCGCTTGC
The DNA here is from genome assembly GCF_026162365.1 of Nitratireductor luteus. Classification (GTDB taxonomy): domain Bacteria; phylum Pseudomonadota; class Alphaproteobacteria; order Rhizobiales; family Rhizobiaceae; genus Chelativorans; species Chelativorans luteus. Next base: position 322,684 of record NZ_JAOANW010000001.1, read on the forward strand.
GCCGGGCAGACGATATCTGGTGTCGGGAAAGCCCGGCGAGAGCTCGACCGGCCGCAGAGCCGGGCGACCGATGGCGGAGACGTGAAAGCCCGCTTCTTCCGCCAGGCCTGCCTTGAACGCGCCGCGCAGGTCGACCAGAACAGGCGAGCGCATCGTCCGCCGCAGGCGGACAAGATCGAGGTTCTGGATGCTGTCCCAGTCCGTGACGATGACAACGGCATCGGCGCCGCGCGCGCACTCGTAAGGGTCTTCGAGGAGTTCGACATTTTCGAGCATCCGCGCGGCATTTTCCATGCCGACCGGATCATGCGCGCGCACAATGGCGCCGAAGCGTTGCAACGTTTCGATCAGCGGCACGGATGGAGCCTCGCGCATATCGTCGGTGTCGGGCTTGAAGGTGAGGCCCAGGACAGCGATGGTGAGGCCGTCGATATTGCCCCCGATGGCATCCATCACCTTGAGCGCCATCCTGCGCTTGCGTGCTTCGTTGGCGCTTGCCGTTTCCTGAACGATCCGCAGGGCCACGCCATGATCCTGTGCGGTACGCAGGAGCGCCAGCGTATCCTTGGGAAAACAGGATCCGCCATAACCCGGACCGGCATTGAGAAAGCTCGCGCCGATACGCTTGTCGAGTCCCATGCCCAGCGCAAGTTCTTCCACGTCGGTGCCCACCTGCTCGCAGAGATCGGCAAGCTCGTTGATGAAGGTGATCTTCGTCGCCAGGAAGGCGTTGGAAGCATATTTGATGAGTTCGGAGGTGCGCCGCTTTGCCACGACGATGGGGGCATCGACCTGCGCCAGCGGCGCGCCGTAGATTTCCATCAGGACCTCGCGGGCACGCTCGTCGGCAACCCCGATCACGACGCGATCGGGTTCGAGGAAATCGCGAATGGCGACGCCTTCCCTGAGGAATTCCGGGTTGGAAGCCACGGAGAAGGTGCCGCGGCGGCGCTTGACTGCGATGATTTTCTCAACCGCATCACCTGTGCCGACCGGAACGGTGGATTTCACCACCACCACGGCGTTCTCCGCGAGCAGAGGCGCTATTTCCTTGGCCGCCATGTAGATGAAGGATAGATCGGCATCCCCGTGACCGGGCCGCGAAGGCGTGCCAACCGCGATAAACACGGCGGCAGCGTCCTTCACCGCCTTGGCGATGTCCGTGGTGAAAGACAGCCGCCCCTCGGCGTAGTTGCGCTCGACCAGTTCGTCCAATCCGGGCTCATAGATCGGCAGCTTGCCCCGGCGAAGGCCTAGGATCTTCTCCGCGTTCATATCGACGCAGGCCACCTCGTTGCCCCATTCAGCAAAGCAGGTGCCGCTGACCAGGCCGACATATCCGGTTCCGATAACTGCTATTTTCATGGGATCCTGCGCAGAGCGCCCCTTCTTCGTTTCAGTGTGTCGTGCTCGGTTTCGCGTGCCGCCATCTCGGGTTGAAGACGCTCCTGCGCAGTCCTGGCTGGCCGATGCCGGCGCCGGCCACCGAATAGCGGTCTTCGAAGAGGTAGAGATTTCCCGCACCCCAGGAGAGGGCTTCGAGTCCCTGTTTCCCGCGCTCGGCCGTGGCCATCCCAGGCAGCACGAAGAGAGCGAGGAGGCTTGCCGCTAGCGCCGGCCGATAGAAGCGGGTCCGCATCCTGACGGCGTTCTCACGGGCGTGCCGGCTTACAATCACCAGCAGGAGGACCGCGTAGAGCGCCGCGTTGACGATGGCGAAAAGATAGAAGCCGCGCGTATCGCCAGCATCCTCCACGGTCAGCACAGGCAGTATCGAGGCAAGCGAGAGCATGCCGTAGGGAGCGAGCACACGTATGGGCAACGCATCCACTTCGCAGGTGCCTTTGGGTGTAACGCGGAAATCGACGAAAGAGCCGGTGAGCCAGTCGCGAACGGCCGCCGCACATCCCGCAAGCGCCCAGGGCCAGCGTGCCAGGAGAAAGAGCATCGCCTCCCAGCTCAGCACCTTGGCGTCGACCGGACGGAACGTGCCGCCGCTGCGCCAACGATAGGCCATCAGGATCAGGACGACCGAGACAGGCGCGAAATGGGCGAGGAAGGCTGGATAGGTAACACCAACGAAGATCTCGCCGCGCAGCAGCGCGATGATCGGCATCGCGAACATCAGCGCCATGAAGAGCGAGAACAGCGGATACCAGAGTTGCGAGAACAGGAACTGGAATTTCAGGCGCGGCGGCAGATTGCGCACGTATTTGGGCGAATACTGGAGGAGCAGCATGACCAGACTGCGCGACCACTGGAATTCCTGGGTCACGAGATCGGCAAAGGTGCGCGGCCCGTCGCCATGGGCGATCGCGTCCAGCGCGTGCACGCCGCGCCAGCCATGGGCGTTCATCATTAAGGTCGTGGAGTGGTCTTCGGCAAGCTCGGGACCGAGGCCGCCGATCTGCTTCAACGCCTTGGTGCGCACGGCATAGTGCGAGCCGATACACAGCGGAGCGAGCCCGCCATTGTACCCGGCCTGAAGTGAGCCGTGCATGCTTGCTTCCGCGTAGAGCCTGCCGCGCGCGGACCAGCTTTCATGCGCATTGCGGTCGCATATGCTGGGTGCGGAGACATAGCCGACGGCAGGATCCGCAAAGGGCCGCAGCACCTCAAAGAGATAACCGGGCTCGGGCACGTGATCGGCGTCAAGCTGCGCGACGAAGTCGTAACGCTCATAGCCGTAGTGGTCATAGAAGAAGGCGAGGTTACCCTCCTTGCAGCGCGTGCGCCGCGGCCAGTTGGTACGATGATAGTCGGCCCGTCCCTTGCGGGTGGAGACGAACACGCCGTGCCTGCGACACCAGTCCAACGTCTCGGGAGAAGGGTCTTCATCCGCCAGCCATGTGTCGTGCGGCACTTGCTGGGCGAGCATCGCCTTCAGCGTCTGCGCCACCACGGCGAAGGGTTCGGCCGGTGCCTTGGTTACGACCATGGCGCTGCGACTTTCCGCGGGGAGACGCAGCGGGCCGTTCGGCTTTCGGCCGCGATAGAAGACCGCCAGAAAATAGGCGGGTAGAAATGTTACCCAGGCGAGTACCCCAGTGATCAGAACCGAGCCAGCGACACTGAAATGATGCTCGGGTGTCAGCCACCATGCCCAGAAATAGAAGAGGGCCGCAGCCCAGACCACCCCGCCCACGAGGTACTCGGCCTTGCGGTATGCGGTGAAAACGGAGACCAGCAGCGGCGCGGTGCCCGCGTCGGCGGACCTGACAGGGCGCCTGGAGATAACGTTCATTGTGGCCGCACCTCCAGTCCGAAGAAGGGCGAGGCCGTCCGCATGATCGTATCGAGGTCAGAGTGTCGGGCAGAGAAGCCGATCGCCGTACGTGCCAGACTCGGGTCGGCATAGAGCGCCGGCGGATCGCCCGCCCGCCGTGGGTACATGCGGATAGGCACCTTCCGACCGGTAACGCGGCCGATCGCGGCAAGGATCTCGCGAATTGACGTGCCGCGACCGGTGCCCACATTGACGGCCAGGTTGCCCCCTCCTGCCGCCAGGTGTTCGTAGGCAAGGACATGGGCCTGCGCCAGATCGCAGACATGGATATAATCCCGAACGCAGGTACCATCGGCGGTTTCGTAATCATCGCCGAAGACCTCGAGGAACGGGATCGCACCCGCCGTGGCCATCAGGGCCCGCGGGATAAGATGCGTCTCCGGATCGTGCCATTCGCCGATCTCGCCCTCGGGGTCGGCTCCGCAGGCGTTGAAATAGCGAAGAGCCACGTAGCGCAGGCCATAGGCCGCCGCATAATCGCGCAGCATGTGCTCGGCGATCAGCTTTGTGCGGCCGTAGGGGTTGATCGGTGACTGTGGAGCGTCTTCGACGATAGGAAGATGCGGCGGCACTCCATACGTCGCGCAGCTTGAGGAGAAGATGACATTGCCGAGCCCACCCTGGCGGCAGGCGTCAAGCAGCGATTGGGTTCCGGTGATATTGTTCCGGTAGTATTTGGCCGGCTGCTCGACGGATTCGCCCACATAGGCGCAGGCCGCGAAATGGATGACCGCCGCCGGCTTGTAGTGCGCGATTGTTCGGGCAAGCAAGGAAGTGTCGAGGATGTCACCCTGAACAAACGGCCCCCAGCGCACCGAGGACCGGTTTCCGGTGGACAGGTTGTCGAACACCACAGGTTCGATACCGCTGGCGCTGAGCAGCTTTGCGGTATGGCTTCCGATGAAGCCGGCGCCGCCGGTAACAAGGATACGATCAGCGGGCATCATGCGACCTCGACGAGTTTGGAGGCGGCGTTTGCCAGCAGGCCATCGAAATGGCGGATCGTCCTACCGAGACCCTCGAAGAGTGTCACGCGGGGCTGCCAACCCAGCTCCCGCATGGCTAGAGAGATATTGGGGCAGCGCTGGCGGGGATCGTCTGTCGGCAGCGGATGATTCACGATCCTCGACCTCGACCCCGTGAGTTCGATCACCTGTTCGGCCAGCTCGCCGATGGCGAACTCGCAAGGATTGCCGAGATTGACCGGCCCCGTGAAAGAAGCCGGGGAGGCCATGAGACACAGGAAGCCGTCAATCAGGTCGTCCACGAAGCAGAAGGAACGGGTCTGGCTGCCGTCGCCATAGATGGTGATGTCGTCTCCTTTCAGCGCCTGGACGATAAAGTTGGAAACGACACGACCGTCATCGGGCCGCATGCGCGGTCCATAGGTGTTGAAGATGCGCGCGATCTTCACTTCGACGCCATGCCTCTGGTGATAGTCGAAGCAGAGCGTCTCGGCGCACCGTTTGCCTTCGTCGTAGCAGGCACGGGGACCGAACGGGTTGACATTGCCCCAGTAGCCTTCAACCTGCGGATGCACATTGGGATCACCATAAACTTCCGAGGTGGAGGCCTGGAGAAAGCGTGCATTGCGGCGGCGAGCGAGTTCGAGAAGGTTCAGCGAGCCCAGCACGCTCGTTTTCGTCGTATGTATCGGGTCTGCCTGGTAGTGTGGGGGCGATGCTGGACAGGCGAGGTTGAAAATCTGATCGACTTCGAGGGCGATCGGCGTGACTATGTCGTGCTTGATGAAGCTGAAGTGTTCGGTGTCTGTCAGATGCTCGATGTTCCGGCGGAGACCCGTGGAAAGATTGTCTAGACAGATCACATGATGGCCGGATCGCAGGAGGGCCTCACACAAATGCGAGCCGAGAAAACCCGCACCACCCGTCACAAGAATTCGTTTCGATCCCAGATTTGCAAGCATGGTGTTTAGCCCCCGGATGGCAATAAGCACCTCGTGAGGGCAGCGCATGCGCCATCCTCATCTTTTTATACTTAGATGCTTCTAGTCTTCTTGCGGGATAGCTATATATATATTATTGTTATTTCCAAGAACTGGCTGGCTCTCCAGACATACCGAGAAAATATGCTTCCGGAAGAGGTCTGTCGTTACCCCAGAATCCGCAAATTTATCACAGCGTACATTTTTTCATATCTGCGGGAAGGCTCCAGCCGATCACCTGAGTTCCCTTTTGACTTGGAACCAAATGCATCACCAACTATTGTATGTAATTGGTAACGGGCATCTCCGAGAACCGACAGCCATGAGGGAGGCCAAGGTGGAAGATGATTCAAGGGCGGGACTCTCAAACTCCTGACAGGAAGATCGAAAGGGCCGATTCCACCACGGCGGAACCGAGGCCGGAGCGGCGGCGCTGGCCGCGGGAAGAGCGGATAGCCGGGGAAGCACCTTCGATACAGGGACCGCCCGTTCTGAAGCCGCTCAAGTTTTCCACGCGGGATTTGCCGAAAAAGCAGCAGTTCAGCGCCTGGCAGTCCTATATGGAGATGGTCGCCGAGTATCGGCTACCCGATGATAAGGGACCCAGAGACGGCTTTCCCGTCGATCACGTCGCCTGGAACCTGGGTAGCGTGCTCATTGTGCAGCAGCGCGTGCCCGCACATAGTTACCGGCGGTCGACAACCAAGCTTCACGCCAGCCCCATCGATCACTGGTTCATCAGCATACTGCGCAGCGGACGAAGCTGGACGGAGGTAGATGGATATGTCGTGCAGAACGAGCCGGGCAAGGCGACGTTCAGGACGCTTGGGCACTCCTTTCGGGGCCGAACCATCGATGCGGAAGCCGTTGTGATCTACCTGCCCCGCGATCTCTTTGGCGACTCGGCACCGGTTCTCGATGCTGCCAACAATTCGATCTTGTCAGGCAATCTGGCTCAGCTGCTGAACGATTATATCGGCAGCCTGGAGGCTTCGCTGCACAGTCTTGTCGCGGAGGATCTCCCTGGAATTGTCCATACGCTGCGCGACATGGTGACCGCGAGCCTGTCTTCGGTCGAGCACAAGCACGCAACGGAGCATCACGGCATGGCCCTCATGGAGCGGGGGCGCCGTTACATCCGGCAGCACCTCGCCTCACCCGACCTTACGCCCGAAAGCCTGTGCCAGGAACTTGGCATTTCCCGCACCCGGCTATACCAGCTGTTCGAGCCCAGCGGCGGCGTCCTGCATTATATAACAAGAAAACGGCTGCTGGCGGCCCATGCCTCGCTCAGCGATCCGGCCAACAACCAGCGCATCCTGGAAATAGCGGAGGCTGCCGGCTTCGATTCCCCGGCCAACTTCAGCCGCGCGTTCAAGCTCGAATTCGGCTACAGCCCGCGCGAAGCACGGGAGCATGCAACGGCTGAGCACAGCGCATATAGTGGCTTGCAGACCCCCGATGACATGGAGAGCTTTGGGGATTGGCTTGCCGCTCTCGGGCGCTAGGGGCAGGATAAGGTTTCGCTGAATCGTCCTCCTGATCCAGGTGCACATCCAATGTCGTGGAAACTCAATGAGGCCGTCGAGACATCTGCGGGTACGGTGGCAGCCGGGCGGCTTGGCAGCGGGCGTGCGCTCGTGCTGGCCCACGGCTGGCCGTGGTCCTCGTTCTCATGGCATCGGATCATTCCAGGCCTTGCAAGCCGGTATCGGGTCCATTGGTACGACATGCCCGGATACGGGCAATCCGACAAGGGCGCCGAGCAGCGCACGTCGCTCGATGTGCAGGGAAAGGTCTTCGCCGAGATGCTTGTGCATTGGGGGCTTGAACGTCCCATCGTCGTCGCCCACGACATGGGCGGAGCGACGACATTGCGAGCGCACTTGCTGCACGGCTGCGACTTCGACCGGTATGTCCTGATGAATGTCGTCGCAATGCGCCCGTGGGGATCGGAGTTCTTCGATCATGTAGGCCGTCATGTGGAGGCGTTCATGGGGCTGCCACCGCACATCCACAAGGCGGTCGTCGAAGCCTACATCAAAGGGGCGCTCGTCAACGACATCGGTTCCGGCGATTTCGAAAAGCTTATCGAGCCATGGCTTTCCGAAGAGGGTCGAGGGAGCTTCTATCGGCAGTTCGCGCAAGCCGACGAAAATTATACCGCCGAAGTCGAGCCGGTGTTCGCGGATATTCGATGCCCGGTCGAAATCGTCTGGGGCGAGGACGATCCGTGGATCCCGCTGGCGCGAGGCAAAGCGCTCCACGCGCTGATCCCACAGGCGTCCTTCGAAACGCTGCCCGGTGTCGGCCATTTGCCTCAGCTTGAAGCTCCGGACCTGGTTCTGGAGCGGCTGAACGCGTTTTTATCATACGAGAACAAGAATCGATGAAGGGAGTGCCCGCTGGGAAGGGCGAACGCATTTCCCCTCCCTCTCTTCAATTTCCGCAACGGAGCATGGCGCCCTAGGCAGCGCCCACTTTCCGAATCGGCTCACCATGTTCATTGGCCCATTCGGCAGCAGCCCGGATTCCTCCGAGCGGGAAGAAATGGACCTGCTCGATCGTGCTGTCCGGATGGGATGCACGATAGGCGGCAAGCTCCGAAAGGACTTCGCCCGGTTCATAAGGCAGCATGAGTTTCGAAACGTCCATCGCCCGCTTCTGCAGGACCTTGAGCGAGGGACCAACGCCACAGGCAAGCGCATATTTGATCAGCGTCTGCAGCTTGGCCGGTCCCGCGACGCCCGCATGGATCGGCAGCGTGATGCCCTCCCCCCGCAGCCTCTCGGACCAGCGGATCACCGGCTTTGCATCGAAGAAGAATTGCGTGGCGATGGCCATTTCGGCATCGGTCTGCTCGCTGAAGGACTGCTTCCAGGCAAGGGCTGCATCCGCCTGGCGCGTGGATCCGTCGGGATCGATATCGCTGTTGCCCTCGGGATGGCCTGCCACATGCAGGCGTCGAAAACCGTATTTGTCGAAGAGGCCGGTCTCCAGAAGCTCGATCGAGCTTTCGAATTCGCCCTGCGGCGTGGCCCTGCCGCCGGCCAGTATCAGCGCCTCGCTGACGCCGGCCTCGTCCCGGTATCGGCGGATCCAGTCCTCCAGCATGGCCCTGTCCCCAATGATGCGGGCCGGGAAATGCGGCATTACCGGAAAGCCTTCCTTGGCAAGCCGCCTCGCAGTCGCGACCATATCGTCTATCGGGGTGCCCTCGATATGGGCGATGTATACTCGTGTGTTCTCCGGCAGGAGATCCGCGAAGGATTCGACCTTCGCGGCGGTGCGCGGCACGACCTCGATCGAATAGCTGGAAAGCAGGTCATTCAGGCCAGGAGCGAAGGCAGCTACGTCGCCTGTGGCGCGTCTCGGAAAGTTCAGCCAGGCCATGAGGCACCTCTACCATGCATCCATGTATGTATACATGATAGAGGCGGGAAAGGAAACGCTTTTCAGGTGCGAGGCACTAAAACCAGCTTTTACCGCTGTTATCCGCTGAGAGAGCCTTTCAAAGGTATGCAAATAGCCGGAAATGCCGCGCTCCATGAATACAATCATGGGGAAGCGGCGTGTTCTGTCGATTTCAGCCAAGCCTGGTTATTTGCCGAACACCACGGTTTTCTGGCCGTTGAGAAGCACCCGATCCTCCAGATGCCAGGCCACCGCCCGGGCGAGCACCCTGCGCTCGATGTCGCGGCCCTTGCGCACGAGATCGTCCGGCGTGTCGGCGTGGGTGACGTGCTCCACGTCCTGGGTGATGATCGGTCCCTCGTCCAGATCGCTGGTCACGTAATGCGCCGTGGCGCCGATCATCTTCACTCCGCGCTCGTGCGCTTGGTGGTAGGGCTTGGCGCCCTTGAAGCCCGGCAGGAAGCTGTGGTGGATATTGATGCAGCGGCCGGCAAGGTAGGTCGAAAGGTCGTCCGACAGCACCTGCATGTAGCGCGCCAGCACGACCAGTTCCGCGCCCGTATCCTCGATCACAGCCTTCACGCGGGCTTCCTGCTCGCGCTTGGTTTCCCTGGTGACGGGCAAGTGGTGGTACGGGATGCCCTCGTCGACCGTTAGCTTGAGCGCCTCATGCGAATGATTGGAGACGATGCCCGCCACCTCCATATTCAGTTCACCGATCCGCATACGGTAAAGCAGGTCACCCAGGCAGTGGTCGAACTTCGAGACCAGGATGAGCATGCGCCGTTTCTCTCCGGCCAGGCGCAGTGTCCATTGAAGGCCGATGCGTTCGACCAGAGGGCCGAGGGCAGCTTTGAAGGCCTCAATCGGCGGCTCCATGGAAAAGGCCACCCGCATGAAGAAATTGCCGGTCTGGCCGTCGTCGAACTGATGCGCCTCGGTGATATCGCCGCCATGTTCGGCAAGTTGCGCCGCGACAGCGGCCACGATGCCGGGGCGGTTCTTGCAGCGGAGGGTGAGAATGTAATTGGCCACGGTTTGCGTTCCCGAAATCACGATTTCGCAGAGTCTGTTTTCGTCGCCACCGGCGGCGTACCGTGTGTGTGGAAGGATTCGATCGTCTTCAGCCCCCAGGCCTGGCCCTTCCTGCGCTCGGCCTCCGTCCAGACGACCGGCTCCCAGTCGGGATCGAGGATCAGCCGCGCACCGGCATTGGCGACTTCGACCCGATTTCCGGCCGGCTCGTAGACGTAGAGGAAGAAAGTTCCCTGGATGGCGTGCTTGTGCGGGCCGGTCTCGATGAAGACGCCGTTCTCCAGAAAGATGTCGGCCGCCCGCAGGATATCGTCCCTGTGGTCGGTGGCGTAGGTGATATGGTGGAAACGGCCCCGCGCGCCGGAACGGTCCTCCGTGCAGGCCATGTCGTAGCCCTTGTTGTTGACCGTGAACCAGCAGCCGCCGATACGTCCATTGTCGAGACGGATCATCTCGGTGACACGGCTGCCCATTGCCTTCACCATGAAGTCGCGGATTTTCGACACGTCGCTGGCGAGCAGGTTGAAATGGTCGATCCGGCGAGGCGCCACCCCGCGGCCGTGATAGCGCTGGGCGATGTTCTTCAGCGCCGGCTTCTCGCCCTGCGGCGCGACATATTTGTTGGTTTCCCAATAGAGCTCGAAGACGTGCCCGTCAGGACTGTTGAAGCGATAGGAGGGGCCGTGACCGAGATCGCCGTCTGTCCAGCCGATGCCGAGCCCCATCTCCTCGATCACCTTCACCCGGCGATGCAGCGCGGCTTCCGACGAGGTGCGGTAGCCGCAATGCGCCATGCCGGTGGTATCCGAGCGCGTCAGCTTGAGCGAGTGGAACTCGTAGTCGTCCCACGCGCGCAGGTAGACCGAGTTTTCGTCGCGCCCGCTCTCGGTGAGCCCATAGACGCGCACGAAGAAGTCGAGACTTTCCTCGAAGCGGTCGGTCAGCAATTCCACATGTCCAAGATGTGCGACGTCGAAGCAGGGTTCAGTCAAATCCGCTCTCCTTGGCATGGCTCCAACTCACTGGATCATGCTGTTGGGCAGGAAGAGGGCGATCTGCGGAAAGGCGACCAGCAGACCGAGCGCCACCAGCATCGCGCCCCAGAAAGGCAGCACGCCGATGAATATCTTGCCCAGCGGCACGTTCGGCGCGACCGATTTCACGATGAAAACGTTGACGCCCACGGGCGGCGAGATCAATCCCATCTCCAGGGTCACGACAACCAGGACGCCGAACCAGATCGGATCGAAGCCGAGCATCGTGATGACCGGAAAGAAGATCGGCATGGTCAGCACCAGCATTGCAAAGCCCTCGATGAAGCATCCGAGGACGAGATAGCAGGCAAGGATCAGCCCGAGCACACCGAGGGCGGGGATATCGAGCCCGCCGAGAAACGTGCCGACGGCCTGCGGGATGTGGCTTAGGGCGAGGAACGGGTTGAGCAGGTGGGCGGCTATGAGGATGAGCATGACCGTCGCTGTCGTGACGACGGAATCCTTCGTTGCCGACCAGAGCGTTCCAAGAGTGAGTTTGCGCGCGAGCGCGCCCGTCAGGATCATCAGGCCCGCGCCCACCGCCGCCGCTTCCACCGGCGAGAAGATGCCGCCATAGATACCGCCGATGGTCAGCAGGATGACGCTGAGGATAGGCACGGCGCCTGCCAGCGCCTTCGTCTTTTCCCGCATGGTGGTGCGCGGTCCGCTGGGCCCGAGTTCGGGACGCAGCCAGCACATCACGCTTATCAGCAGCACGAACAGCACAAGCAGCATCAGGCCGGGCAGAACGCCCGCCAGGAACAGCCGCCCGATCGATTGCTGGGTCAGGATGGCGTAGATCACGAAGCCCGTCGAAGGGGGGATGAGGATGCCGAGCGTGCCACCGGCGGCCACCGCTCCGGTCGAAAGGCGGGAATCGTAGTTGAAGCGCTTCATCTCGGCGAGCGAGACCTTGCCCATGGTGAGCGCCGAGGCGACGGAGGAGCCGGAAAGAGCGGCAAAGCCGCCACAGCCGATGATCGTCGCCGAGGCCAGGCCGCCCCGGATCGAACCGACGATCGCATAGGCCGCGTCGTAAAGCCGGCTGCTCATGCCGGTCGCCGAGGCGACATTGCCCATCAGGATGAAAAGCGGCACCACCACAAGTTCGGCGGAGGAGGCAAGCGTGAAGCTCTCCGATGCCAAAAGGCTCATGGCCGATGGTATGCCGTTGAGGACGGCGATGCCGCAGAAGCCGACGGCGAACATGGCAAACGCCACCGGCACGCGCAGCACGAGCAGGGCGAGAAGGATCGCCATGCCGACGCCGCCGACCATCATGGAACTCATGCCGGCTCCTTGCGGATATCGCGACCTGCCAGGATGAGTTCAGCGGTCCGCAGCAGCATTCCGAGCGCGGCGACGAGACTGAACGCACACAGCGCCCACTGAAAGTAGACTTTCGGCAGCCGGATCACGTTGGTTGAAAGGTTGAGCATCTGCGAGAGTTTCGAGGATTCGTACACGGTCCAGGCGATCCCCACGAAGATGAGAACGCCGATGAGCGCGCTCACGACATCGGTTAGGCGGTTGAACCACGGGGGAAAACTGGTCTCGAAAATGTCGACCGCGATGTGGCCGCCGAGCCGGTCGCACAGCGCCATCGCTCCGAAGACGAGGATAACCATCGCCATCTGCGACAGATCCTGTGCGCCCGTCAGCGGCCGCCCGAAATGCCGGCCGGTCACGTCCGCGAGGATCACCACCACCTGGAAGATGAGGCCGAGCGATCCGATCGTTGCGGACAGGCCGATCAGCCCGTCCGCGAGCCGCCGCAGGGTGGACAGCATGGGAAGCTATTGCCCCCGCATGGCGGCGAGCACGTCTTCGGCCCCCATTTCGGCGATGAGCTTCTCGGTCACCGGCAGCGTCAGTTCGGCAAAGGCCTCCACCTCCTCCGGGTTGAGATCGACTACCGTGTTGTTACCGGCATCGCGAAGAGCCTGGATCGTCTCCACGGCGCGCGCGTTCCAGCCTTCCTCGCCGCTCTTCGACAACTCCCTCCCGCTATGTGCGTCGATGGCCTCCTTGAATTCGTCGGACAGACCGTCATACCGGGCCTGGTTCATCACCAGGTAAAAGCTGATATGGCCGAGCGGGGCGCCGAGCGTGTAGCTGTCGGCCACCTCGTCGAGCTTGAAGTCGGAGACGGCGCTCGCGCCGGTGATCAGACCGTCGATCAGGCCGGTCTGCAGCGCATTATAGATCTCGCCTGCCGGCATCTGCACCGGCGTGGCGCCCAGCGCCTCCACCACCGACCCGGCGATAGTGCCCGACACACGGATCTTGAGACCCTTGAGGTCGGCGGGGGTGCGGACGTGCCGGCCCTTCATGATGATGATGTTAGGCTCGGAAACATAGAGCGCGAGCGGCTTCGTGCCGGGGTATTCATCTGCCAGATGCTCGTCAAAGGCGTTCCACAACAGGTCGTAGCCGGTCATGCCTTCGGGGATCGCGCCGGGCATCTCGACGACCATGGTCTTGGAAAACTGCGAGGACGTGTAGCCCTGAAGGCCCCAGGTGATGTCGGCCACGCCTTGCATCGCCCGCACATATTGTTCCATGGGCCCGGCGCCCAATTCGCCGCCGGGATAGGTCTGTATGGTCAGTTCGCCGTTCGTATCCTCCGCCACGCCGTTCGCCAGCGGCTCGACGACCGCTGTGTTGACCGTGTGCGCCGGCGAGACGAAATGCGCGAGCTTCAGGGTTTCGGCCGAGAGCGGCGCAGCCGTCAGCATCGTCGCAAAGCCCGCGGCAACTGCTGCCCGTGCGGTGTGACGCAACAGATTGTTTTCAAGCATTTGAGTTCCTCCCTGATCGTGCAGTCCCTTTCCGCAATCGCGGGTGCGGGGTCAGACATGTGAAAGATAAGCTTCTTTTTCTGTCGGTTGTCGAGGGTTGGCCGGCGGCAGGATCCCCGCTCAGGCGCCCTGCTTCTTGCGCCAGCTGTCGGCATATTCCTCCCGTGCCATGCGGGAATAGGGAGTGGGGGAGACACGCACGCGGATCTCCGCCTGCTTGTGCCGCTCAGTCGAGGTCTTTTCGGTGCCGCCGTCGGGTTCGCCCCAGATGAGGGTCAGCACGTCGCCTTCCTCGATGTCCGCGTCGACGACGCCGAGCGACAGCATGCAGCGCTCGTTGAAGCTGTAGCCGTTGAACATCGACATGCCGACCATCTTGCCGTCGCGCATGATCATGTCGGCGCTGGACGAGGCATAGTTCGGCTGCGGGAAATCTATCCACTTGTAAGGCATGCCGTCCTCGAAGCCGGACGCAATGACCTTCAGCACGTCGTCACGGTTCCACTCGAAGGTCACCTTCTTGCGGTTCTTCCGATCCTTCATCCCTTGCAACGCCTCTTTGCCGATGAAGTCGGACTTCCATCCGATGTAAAAGCCGTAACCCAGCTCGAACGGGTTTACGTAATAGTCCTCGATATTGTCGCTGACGAAGCTGCCACCGATCGAGCCCGCCGCCTCGTAGCTGTCTGCTCCCAGCCACTCACGATACGCCTTCATCATGCCGTCGCCCGTGTAGATGCCGGGCAGCGGCGAAGGAATCCAGCCGGACTCCAGCGTGTTGGTGGAATAGGCTCTGGCCCCCACCTGGCGCAAATCGACCCCGATTTCGCGGGCCGCCTCGAGAATGGTGGACTGAATATAGTGCTTGTCCGCGTAGGGGCCCCAGATTTCCAGACCCGGCGCCCCGGCCATGCCGTGGCGCAAGGCCTGTACGCGGCGTGACCCCACATTGATCCAGTCGACATGGAAGAACTTGATGTCTGGAACCGGGCCGCCATTGATCTTGTCCAGGATCCGGTTGGCATCGGGCCCCTGGATCTGGAACCGGTAATGGGTGCGATAAATCGCCTTGCCGTCGGGGCGGCTATCGGAACGCGGATCGTGAACCAGCCGCACCTTCCAACTGCCGATTGCCTGCTGGAACTTTACCCAATTGGCGGTCGGCGCCCGGCCGACCAGCACGAATTTGTCCTCGCGCTCGCGGAAGATGATCATGTCGCCAATCACGTGCCCGGCCGGCGAGACGGGAACAAAATGCTTGGCCCGATTGAGGTCGAAATTGGTGAAGCTGTTGATGCCGACATGTTCGAGGAAGGGTGCTGCGTCCGGTCCCTCGACGATCAGCTCGTCCATATGATGCGACTGGTCGAAAAGGACTGCGGCGTCGCGCCAGGCACGCTGCTCATCGCGCCAGTTTGTGAACTCGGAGGCCACAACCGGGTATACATACATCCCGACTTTCGAATTGCGCAGGACGGGGACGATGTTGCCCTTTTCCTCTATAATTGCCTGAAGACTGGACGTTGCAGCCATGATCGCTCCTCCCAAGTGAACATCAAAATGTATACATGATGCTGCCCCAATCCCCCATGCTTTGCAAGCACGATCTAACGAAAAAGGTCTGCGCGAGCGCTTATGGAGGACAACGCCCTCGGAGCGCTGCCCGTCCATTCGGGCGCACAAGGGCCACTCCGATTTTGGAATCTGCTCATCGGGCTCTTCGAAAAACCGATTCCGATTTTCTGGCCGATGCTGTAGTTGCGGCGCGCGCTAGCGCCGGCCCTTCAGGCGGTCCGTCAGTTCATGACGAGGGCAAGGCCCGGCACGCTTCCGATCAGGTTGCTGTGCTCGGCCATGAAATATTCCAGATTGGTGCGCGCGGCGCGCGCGTGCTCACGCGCGAGCGCCTCGGCCCGCGCCCCTTCCCGCGCCTCGATAGCGGCAACGATGGCCCGGTGCTGCGCCTGGTTCGCCGGCAGCGTCAGCCGGAAGTTGGGGTGGTATCCCCTGTCGGGCAGGAAAGCCGTGGGCGAGGCGAAGGGCAGCCGGTTCACCCGATCGATCTCGCGCAACACCACGTCGCTGCCCGAAAGCGTCGCTAGCTCCTCATGGAAGACGCCGTTGAACTCCCGGTAGCTTTCCACATCCACGTCGCCCGGCTCGGGGCCGAAGCAGCGGTCGAGGCGCAGGAGCGTCTTGTGTATGCGTATCAGCGCTGCCGAGTCGACGCCACGCTCGGCCGCCAGCCTCACAGCCGTACCCTCCAGCACCCCGCGCAACTCGATCGCGTCGACCACATCCTTGTAGCGGAAGCTGCGCACCACGAACCCGCCGCCGCGGGCGCGGTCGAGCAGCCCCTCCTCGGCCAACCTCGACATGGCCTCGCGCACAGGCGTTCGCGAAATCCCGAGCTCCTCGGCGAGCGGCACCTCGAAGAGGCGGGTTCCGCCGGCGAGACTGCCGTCGAATATCCGCTGCCTGAGCTCGATCATCGCGCGTGCAGCATGCGTGTTGCTTGAGGACTTTTCCACAGTGATTCCATCTCTTTTCCGGCACCATGTATACATGATGCGCCGTCTCGGCGCCAATTCTTTGCTCAATCGGCCGCGCGCTCTTGATGGCCGTGTTGGAAAACGCACGATGGGCGCGGCAACAGCTTTACTCGCTGTAGAGGATTAACCGGCATAATCCGTCTCCAAATGGGGGCTTTCTGATGATCAAGCTACTTTACGCCGTCTTCGTTTCGAGTCTGCTTTTGGCTGCACCGCTCACAGCCGCCGCGGAAGACGCGGTCGTGCTGACGATCGACGGTGCGATAGAGGGCGGCAGCATCGACTATACGCTCGAAGAGCTCGAGCAAATGCCGTCGGCGACCATTGCCACGTCCATGCCGTGGGAGGACGGCGTCGTTTCTTTCGAGGGCGTACCGATGGCGGCGCTAATGGAGGCTGTCGGCGCCAAGGGGGGCACGGCCCGGGTCCTTGCGCTGAACAATTACGTGACCGAAATTCCATTTGTCGACTTCAACGACTACGGCGTCATACTGGCCTTCAGGAGAAACGGCGACCATATGCCGATCGCCGACAAGGGGCCCCTCTTCGTTGTTTATCCTTTCGACGACCGCCCAATGCTCAAGGACGAGCTCTATCACGCCCGCTCCGCCTGGCAGGTGCGTCGGATAACCGTCACTCCTTGAGCATGTGATGGGCTGGATAACGAGATTTCGCTACCTTGCAGGTGGCACGCTGATCTTCCTCACCGTGGTCGCTGCGAGCCACTTCTGGTCTCTGGAAGTATCGAAGAACGCCGCGGAACGCTCGCTGAGACTCGACCTGTCCTGGATCGGAATGCACGGGCGCCTCGAAGCGACGACGCTGGAGAAGTACGTCGCCCGCTATGCCGTAAGCGGCACGACGCAGGACCGCGAGAATGCGCGTCTTTACTATCAGATCTTGCAGGGGCGGCTCGATATGTGGGATCGCGGCGTCTTCAAGAAGTTCCTGGACAGCCGCCCGGACAGGGCGGCCCAGCTGGCTCAATTGAAGCGGCGGATCGACGGATTGTCGAACTATTTCGCCAGTCTCGAGGATCCGGCAGCCCAGCGCCATATCCTGGCGGAACTCCAGACGGCGCGCGCCGCCATCGACGGCATCGGCGGCGATGCCCATACCGCCGGCGTCATCGAGTCGTCACGCGCCTACCAAGATCTCAGGCAGAACCAGCGCAACCAGAACCTTATCTTCGTCCTCGTCCTTGCGGTCGGCAGCGGGCTGCTGGCAGCGATATTCTTCCAGAACCGCTCGCTGCAGCGCGCCCATCGGACCGCGCGCGCGATTGCCGAACGCAACGGCTTCCTTGCGCGCCACGACGCCCTGACCAAACTGCCGAACCGGCGCGCTTTCGTTGCCTCAATGAAAGCGATGCGCGGTCCGGCACGGAGCGAAGAAGACCATATAGGCATTCTGGCGATCGATCTGGACGGCTTCAAGGCGGTCAACGATACGCTTGGCCACACGGCGGGCGACGAATTGTTGAAGATCGTCGCGGACCGCCTCCTTCGGGCAGCCAGGAAGTTCGACAAGAACAACATCGTCTCGCGTTTCGGCGGCGACGAGTTCGTTGCGCTTGTAAACTTGCCGGAAGGTTCGTGCCCCGTCGTCATCGCCGAAGATATCCGGCGGGCGGTCGAAGAGCCCGTGCAACTCGGAAAGGTTCCCGCGTCGGTTGCCGCATCGATCGGCATCGCGGTCAGCGACATCACCGACGATCCGGACCGCAATCTCATACTCGACGCCGACCTTGCGCTCAGTGTCGCCAAGTCTCGCGGCAAGGGACAGGTGGTGCATTTCGATCGGGCGCTGCGCAACGAAATTGAACGGCAGCGCCATATCGAGCGCGATCTGGTGACGGCAATCAATGCCGGCCAGATATTCGCCAACTACCAGATACAGGTGGACCTTGCGACCGGTCGCCTGAGCGGCGCGGAAGCTCTGGCGCGCTGGCGCCATCCCACCTTGGGCGACATTTCCCCTGTGGAGTTCATTCCCATAGCCGAGTCCACGGGTGACATCGTCGAGCTGGGCTATTCGATTCTGCGGCAGGCTTGCCGCGACGCTCTCCTTTTCCCGGACGACATTCCCGTTTCCGTCAACCTGTCCGTGGCGCAAACCATGGACGACAAACTGGTGAGCACGGTTGCCACAATACTTGGCGAAACCGGCCTCCCTGCCAGCCGCCTGAAGCTGGAAGTCACCGAATCCGTCCTGATGCACGACGCGGAGCGCGTGGTCGTCGCCTTGCACGAGCTGCAATCCATCGGCGTGTCGATCGCCCTCGACGATTTCGGCACCGGATATTCCTCGCTCGCCTATCTGCGCAATTTCCGCTGGAACGAGTTGAAGATCGACCGCAGCTTCGTTCGCTCGGTTCTGGACGAGCCACTCGACCTCATCATCATCCGCGCCGTGCGCATGCTCGCCGAGGAAATCGGCGCGAAGGTCATCGTGGAGGGCGTCGAAACCGTCGAGCAGGAGCGCATCCTGAAGGCCGTACATTGCGACATAGGCCAGGGCTTTCTCTACGGCCGCCCCGTTTCGGCAGAGGATTTACCCACAACGATACTGCGCGCGCACGCATCCGCATCTTTGGAATATGGTCCAGCACCCGATTCCAATGTAAAGCTCGCCCGCCGGCATTAGATTCGGCGAGCTTGGAGCGACCCCAGGAAAAATGGGAACCGGTTTTCCGTCCGGAACCGAGTGGAATCAGCCAGTTGGATCATCCTGTCGTTTCCGTGAAACGGTGAAATGATCTAGACAAGCATTTCAGGAGTGCGCCGCATGCGATCCATCTTTCACCTGGCCTACAACGTGACCGACCTCGACGAAGCCCGCCGCTTCTATGGCGGCCTGCTCGGATGCAAGGAAGGCCGCAGCGCGCCGAGCTGGGTCGACTTCGACTTCTTCGGCCATCAGATATCGCTGCATCTGGGCGAGCCTTTCGCCACGGCGGCGACCGGCAAGGTCGGCGAGCACATGGTGCCCATGCCGCATCTCGGCGTCATCCTGCAGCGCGACGACTGGCAGGCGCTCGCCTCCCGCCTTAAGGACGCCGGCGTCGACTTCATCATCGCCCCGACCACCCGTTTCGAGGGCGAGCCGGGCGAACAGAATACGATGTTCTTCCGCGATCCTTTCGGCAATCCCATAGAGATAAAGGGCTTTGCCGATCTCGGCACCGTCTACGCAAGCTGAGACCCGCCACGCGAACGTGGCGGCAGGGTGCCCTACCCGCTGAACACCGCATCATAAGCCGCCACCGCCGCCCCCGCCTTCCGCGCGGTCTCCACGGCACCGTCGCCGGGCTTGTACAGGCTCGAACCCAGGCCGAAAGTACGTATGCCGACGGCCTTGTAGGCAGCGAAGTCCTTGTCGGAGACGCCGCCGACCGCGCCGATCGGCACATCGGCGGGCAGGACCGCGCTGACGGCCTTGATGCCGGACGGTCCCAGCACGCTTGCCGGAAAGAATTTCAGGCCGGATGCTCCGGCCTTGACGGCAGCCAGCGCTTCCGTGGGCGAGAAGACGCCGGGCATCGTCACCATGCCATGGGACGCCGCCGCGCGGATGACCTCGGGCTCGACATTGGGACTAACCATCAGCTGCCCGCCGGCTTCATGAAGACGCTTGACGTCCTCCACAGTGAGGACGGTACCCGCGCCGATCAACACACCCTCGGGCGCATTGCGCGCGGCCTGCTCGATCGTGCGGAAAGGCTCCGGCGAGTTCAGCGGCACTTCGATCGCCTCGAAACCCGCATCCAGGAGAGCATCGATGACGCCGGGCGCTTCATCGGGCGTCAGCCCGCGCAGGATCGCCACGAGATCGCGGCGCAGCTTCGGCCACGCAATACGGGTTCCGGTCATGGAGCAATCCTTTCGGGCCAAAGAATACACGCCGCGTCGAACAATCCACGGCGCACGAGTTCCGCGCCGTCGAGCGTCCGGCCCGCGATGCCGGCGGCCTCGAAGGCGGTTTCGTAAAGCCGGGCCTGGCCGCCTGCGGCAACCAGTTGAACCTCATCCGGCCTCTCCTGGCGAATTGCGGCCGCTATCTCGCTTCCAAGCAACAGGCCGGAAAGCCGCGCCCGCAATTCCTCGGGAGCGGTCCCCGACAAAAGCGCTGCCGCGCGCAGCGAGAAAAGCGCCGCCGTGACGGCATCCCCCGACAGCATCTCGCGAACGGCATCGCCGAACGCCGGGTTGCCCGGATCGGCATCGCCTTCGCCTAGCGTGTCCCGCAGGATCGAGTGCTGGCGCATCAGCGCATAAAGTTCGCCGGTCATGAAGGTGGTGAAGCCGGTCAGCCGTCCCTCTTCAAGCCTCGCCCATTTCGAATGGGTTCCGGGAAGGCAAAAAAGGCCCGATCCCGTGCCGGTCGCCATCGCGCCGGCCAGTTGCGTTTCCTCGCCGCGCATCACGTCTTCCCGCCCCGCCATGCGCTGGCAGACGCCGGGCAGGATGCGCACATCGCGCCGCGCGGACACAACGCGCAAGGCGTTCCGCCCGAGGTCGCGCAGGTCCGCGGGCGCATCGAGATACGGCGCTTCCGCCCAGCCGCCGCGCGCACCGGCCATGCCGCTTACGATCACGGGCAGATCGTCCGGTGCGCCCACGACGGAAAGATGCGTCTCCATGACCGCCTCGAAGCGGTCGGGCATGCAGGCGCGCATGCCCTCGCCGCTGGCGCGTTGGGCGATAACTGAGCCCTCACCGCCCAGCAGCCACAGCCGCATGTTGGTCGTGCCCCAATCTATGGCAGCACAAAAGGCCTGAGGCTCCGCCCCGCTCATTTCCGTCAGACGTCCGCCAGATCGGCCGGCAGCAGCGCCGCCGGCATATCCTGGAAGGCGACCGGACGCAGGAAGCGGCGGATCGCCAGCGTGCCGACCGAGGTGGTCGAGACATTGGTGCTGGCCGGATAGGGACCGCCGTGCATCATCGCGTCGCTGACCTCCACGCCGGTCGGAAATCCGTTGGCGATGAGACGTCCGGCCTTGCGCTGGAGGATGGGCATCAGCGAGGCGGCCAGCGTCCGGTCCGCGTCGTCCATGTGCAGCGTGCAGGTCAACTGACCTTCCAGGCTGTGCGCCACCGCCCGCATCTCCTCTTCGTCCTTGACCCGGACCAGAAGCCCCAGCGGGCCGAAGACCTCATTGTGAAGGTCGGGATTGGCAAGCCAGTCCTCGCCCGTCGTCTCCAGCAGGTCCGGGCCGCTGTTGCGGCCCTCGCCGGTGGAGCCGAGCGTGGCCTTGGCGCAGCCGAGGCCCACCACCTTGTCGCGCCCGCGCCGATAGGCATCGGCGATGCCGCTGGTCAGCATGGGCTGTGCGAGGACCTTTTCCAGCACGCCCTTGGCCGTTTGCGCGAAGCCGTCGACATTGTCTCCGGCAAGCGCGATGGCGACGCCGGGATTGGTGCAGAACTGGCCCACGCCCATGGTCAGCGACGCCGCCCAGCCTTCGGCGATCTTTCCGCCGCGCGCGCCGAGGGCGGCGGGCAGCAGGAACTGCGGATTGACGGAGCCGAGTTCGCCGAAAAACGGAATGGGCTCGTCGCGGCCCTGAGCGAGGTTGAACAGCGCGCGCCCGCCGCCCAGCGACCCGGTGAACCCGATCGCCTTGACCAGCGGATGCGTGACGATCGCCTCGCCTGCCTCGTTGCTATTGCTCTGGATCAGCGAGAAAACGCCCGGGTTCTGTCCCGTCTTCTCGATGGCCGCCGCAATGGCCTCGGCGACGATCTCACCGGTGCCCGGATGCGCCGGATGGCCCTTCACGATGACCGGGCAGCCGGCTGCCAGCGCCGACGCCGTGTCGCCGCCGGCGGTGGAAAAGGCCAGCGGAAAGTTCGAAGCGCCGAAAACGCCCACCGGCCCGATGGGAAGCTGCATCAGCTTCAGGTCCGGCTTGGGCAGCGGCTGGCGGTCGGGATTGGCCGGGTCGTGGCGGCGGTCGAGATAGTCGCCCTTCTCGATATGGTCGGCGAACAGCCGAAGCTGCCCGGTGGTGCGTCCGCGCTCGCCGTTGAGGCGGGCTTCCGGCAGGCCGGTTTCCTGGACGCCGATCTCTGTAATGGCCGCGCCGCGCGCTTCGATCTCGTCGGCGATGGCGCGCAGGAATGCGGCGCGCTCGGTGCGGCTGGAATAGCCATAGGTCCAGAACGCTTCCTCGGCCGCCTTGGCGGCCCGGTCCACATCCGCCGCCGTTCCGACGGAGAACTCATGCTTGGGCCCGGTGACGGGATCGGAAGCAAATGTCTTGTCTCCTGCGACCCACTCGCCGGCAATCAAATGTTTTCCGCGTGGCTCGAAGCTTTGGGACATCGTAGGATCCTTGGGTTTGGGAGATGTAGGGTGAATGATGCCTTCGGCATTAGCCCTATCTATTCATGAAAGGGGGCGACGTCGACCTTTCGGCCGCAAAGAAATGCGTCAGCCACAATCTTCAGCGGACTGAGGTCCACATCGATCTCGTTATTTGCAACAAGCTCCGCGAAGCGCGCATAAAGACCGTCATATTCAGCCTCCGGCTCCTCCTTGCGCATGCGGCCGTCGACGCTCATGCTCGCGCCGCCGCGGGAAAGCTTGAGTTCGCCCTGGTCGGTGCGGATGGCGATGTCCCAGGTCTGCGGCCCTTCCTGGCGCCAGTCGAAATCGGCTTCGACGGCCACGCCGTCGAGGTTCCTCATCGACAGTTTCGCGGCAATGGGCATCGCGCGGTTTTCCGGCGTTTCGAGTATCGCCCCGGTCACGAACACGGAGGGCACGAGCGCCGTCAGGATCGACAGGGCGTTGATGCCGGGATCGAACACGCCGAAACCGCCCGCCTCCCATATCCAGTCCTGGCCGGGGTGCCAGCGCCGCACGTCCTCCTTCCAGACGATCTCGACCGAGCGGATCGTCTTGCCCTTCAGCCATTTGCGGGCCGGCTCCACGGCCGGCGCGAAGCGCGAATGCCAGGTCGCAAAGAGGCTGACCTGATGGTGCTCGGCCAGCGCCACCAGCGCCTCGACCTCCCCGAGCGTGGCTCCGGGCGGCTTTTCCAGCATCACGTCGCGCCCGGCCTTGATGGCCGAAACCGCCATTTCGAAACGCGATGAAGGCGGCGTGCACAAAGAGACGGCCAGAACGTCCGGGCGCGCCGAAAGGAAGGCTTCCAGATCCGTGAAATTCTCGACGCCGTCCACCTTCGCATTGCGGCTGACGCCGGCTGCCAGGGCGAAGGACGGCGAGCGCTCGATGGAGGGGATATGCTGGTCGCGAGCGATCTTGCCTATGCCGACAAGACCGATCTTCGTCGGTTCACTCATGGTCGCTCCTTGCAGCATCGGTCCGAAAATCGGAATCGGTTTTGGAAAGCACGATGCGTAGATTCAAAAGGTTGGAGCGTCCTTGTGCGTCCAGATGGACGCACGGCGCTCTAGTGCGAATCGCGCGGCACGGCATTGCCCCGGCATCCTTTCAGAAAGTCGAAATCGGCGCCGGTATCGGCGCCCTCCACATGGTCGTGGAAGAGCTGCGCGTAGCCGCCATTGGGCCGCTCGACCAGCGGCGTCCAGGCCTCGAGCCTGCGTTGCAGTTCCTCGTCAGATATATCGAGATGCAGGCGGCGCGCCGGCACGTCGATTTCGATCATGTCGCCATTGCGAACCACCGCCAGCGGCCCGCCCACCGCCGCCTCCGGCGAGGTATGCAGCACCACGGTGCCGTAGGCCGTGCCCGACATGCGGGCGTCGGAGATGCGCACCATGTCGGTGACGCCCTTCCTCAGCACCTTCGGCGGAAGCCCCATATTGCCGACCTCCGACATGCCCGGATAGCCCTTCGGCCCGCAGTTCTTCAGAACCAGGATGCATGTCTCGTCGACATCCAGCGCGTCGTCGCCGATCTTGGCCTTGTAGTCGTCGATGTCCTCGAAGACGACCGCCCTGCCCCGGTGCTGCAGCAGCTCCGGCGAAGCCGCCGAAGGTTTCAGCACGGCGCCGCGCGGCGCGAGGTTGCCCTTCAAGACGGCGATGCCGCCCTGCTGGGTCAGCGCCTTGTCGAGCGGTCGAATGACGTCCTCGTTCCAGTTGCGCACATCCTTGATCTCGTCCCAGACCGGGCCGCCCGACACCGTGAGCGCATCGCGGTGCAGCTTGCCGCCCTCGCCCAGCACCTTCATGACGACCGGCAGGCCGCCGGCATAAAAGAACTCCTCCATGAGATATTTGCCGGAGGGCATGAGGTTGACGATGGTCGGCAGATCGCGGCCCAGCCGGTCCCAGTCGTCCAGCGTCAGGTCGACGCCCGCCCGGCCGGCGAGCGCCAGCAGATGGACGACGGCATTGGTCGAGCCTCCGATGGTCCCGTTGACGCGGATGGCGTTCTCGAACGCCTCGCGCGTCAGGATGTCGGAGGGCTTCAGGTCGTCCTTCACCATGTCGACGATGCGCCTGCCCGACAGATGCGCCATCACCCGGCGGCGGCTGTCGACGGCGGGGATCGCGGCATTGCCGGACAGCGCCATGCCCAGCGCCTCGGCCATCGAGGCCATGGTCGAGGCGGTGCCCATCGTGTTGCAGGAGCCGGGCGAGCGGCTCATCGCCTGCTCGGCCTCGAGGAAATCCTCCTGGCTCATGGTCCCGGCCTTGATCGCCTCCGACATCTGCCACAGCGCCGTGCCGGAGCCGACGCGCTCGCCGCGGAACCACCCGTTCAGCATCGGGCCGCCGGACAGGACGATGGCCGGCAGGTCGGTGCTGGCCGCGCCCATCAAGAGAGCGGGCGTGGTCTTGTCGCAGCCGGCCAGGAGCACCACGCCGTCGAGCGGGTTGGCCCGCAGCGCCTCCTCCACATCCATGGCTGCCAGGTTGCGGTACATCATGGCGGTAGGCCGCAGCGCGCTCTCGCCGGTCGAGAAAACCGGAAACTCCAGCGGCAGTCCGCCCGCTTCATAGATGCCGTGCTTCACCCGCTCGGCAAGGTCGCGCAGATGCGCGTTGCAGGGGGTAAGCTGGGACCATGTGTTGCAGATGCCGATCACCGGCCGCCCGTCGAAAAGATCGGCAGGCAGGCCCTGGTTCTTCATCCAGGAACGGTGGTAGATATGGTCGCGCGAGGTGCCGCCGAACCACTCTTGCGAGCGCAGCGTGCGTGGCCAGGGCTTCGGGGTGAATGCGCTCATGCGTTTCTGCTTCCTTTCCGGAACCAATGGCCGGAATGCCGTATGAATGTGTTGGAACGAACGGAATGGATAACGCCCCTTCGCACCCCCCTTTGCCCTGCCGGGCATCTCCCCCTCAAGGGGGGAGATTGCGCCGGCCGCGCGCTCCGGCCCTTACTCTGAAACGCTCGTGATTGGCGAAGACCATCGCGACGGCTGATCTCCCCCCTTGAGGGGGAGATGCCCCGGCAGGGCAGAGGGGGTAAAGAAGCGCTGGCGTCTCCGGGCATGTTCCCGCTCCCGCTCTAAAGCGCCTTCACCGCCGCAAAACCCTTCTTCTCGCGCCCATGCGGGTTCCTCAGCGGCAGGCCGAAATCCGGTGCCGAGATCTCCCACACGTCCCCCTCGCCGCACGATACTCCGTCGGCGAAGGAGAGCGTGGCGGTGCCGAACATGTGCACGTGCAGGTCGCCCGGCTGGCGGAACAGGCCGTATTTGAAATGGTGGTATTCAAGATTGGCGATCGAGTGGGACATGTTGTCCTCGCCCGAAAGGAACGGCTTTTCCCAGACCGCCTTGCCCTCCCGCAAGATGCGCGAGGTGCCCCTGATGTCGCGCGGCAGGTCGCCGACCAGAAGCTCGGGGCCGAAGGAGGCGGGCCGCAGCTTGGAGTGGGCGAGAAACAGATAGTTGATGCGCTCGGTTACATGGTCGGAGAACTCGTTGGCGAGCGAGAAGCCGAGCCGGTACGGCTGGCCGTCGGCGCCCACGACGTAGAAGCCGGCGATCTCCGGCTCCTCGCCCCCGTCCAGCGCGCAATCGGGCGAATGGAGCGGGTCGCCGGGAGCGACGGCGCAAGTGCCGGTGCCCTTGTAGAACCATTCGGGCTGAACGCCTTCCTTTCCCTTTTCCGGCTTGCCGCCCTCGATGCCCATCTTGAACATCTTCATGGAGTCGCTCATGCCCTTTTCATCGGCGTGCATGGCGTCGCGGGTGGAGGCTGAGCCCAGATGGGTGAGCCCCGTGCCGGTCAGGAACATGTGGGCCGGGTCCGGATGCCGGACCGGGCAGTCGAGCGCGCCCTGGGCGGCCAGCGCTTCCAGATCCACGGCATCGCCCAGCCCGCGTGCTTCTATCGCGGCGGCCAGCGGCAGGCCCTTTTCAATGGCCTCGACGGCCAGCGCATAGGTGCTCTCAGTGCCGTTCACAAGGCGGGCATCATTGCCCCGGCGGCAGATGACACCGCCCTTTTTCAGTTGCGAAAGATGCATGTCCCGCCCCATCAGCTGGATTTGTTCTTGTTGTAGACGTCGAAGATAACGGCCGCGAGGAGCACGAGCCCCTTGATGACCTGCTGATAGTCGATGCCGATGCCGACGATCGACATGCCGTTGTTCATCACGCCCATGATGAAGGCGCCGACCACCGCGCCGACGATCTTGCCGACACCGCCGGACATCGACGCACCGCCGATGAAGACGGCGGCGATCACGTCCAGTTCGAAGGCCACGCCCGCCTTGGGCGTCGCCGTGTTGAGGCGCGCGGCGAAGATCAGCCCGGCAAGGGCGGCCAGCATGCCCATGTTGGCGAAGGTGAGGAAAGTCAGCTTCTCGGTCTTGATGCCGGAGAGCTTCGCCGCCTTCTCGTTGCCGCCCAGCGCATAGATGCGCCGGCCAAGCGTGGTCGAGTTGGTGAGGAACGTATAAGCCGCCGTCAGCACCGCCATGGTGATGAGTACATTGGGAAAGCCGCGATAGGTCGACAGCAGATAGGACAGGTAGAGGATGGCGAAGGCGACCAGCCCGTTCTTGGCCAGGAAGAACGGGAAAGGCTCGTCCTCGATGCCGTACTCGGTGTTGCGGCGGCGGCTGCGCACGGCCAGATAGACGATGCTGCCGGCCGTCAGCGCGCCCAGGAGAATCGCGGTGATGTTCGGCTTTGCCGTACCGAATATATCGACGACGAAACCGGTGCTCAAAAGCTGGAACTCGCGCGGGAACGGACCGACCGACTGCCCCTCGAGCAGCCACAGCGTCAGGCCGCGGAAAACGAGCATGCCGGCCAGGGTGACGATGAAGGACGGAATGCGCCAATAGGCGATCCAGTAGCCTTGCGCCGCGCCGATCAGGATGCCGGTCGCAAGGCAGACCGGAATGACGATGAAGCTCGGCAGATCCCAATTGACCATCATGACGGCGGCCAGCCCGCCGATGAAGCCCACGACGGAGCCCACCGAAAGGTCGATATGCCCGGCGACGATGACCAGCAGCATGCCCAGCGCCATGATGACGATGTAGCTGTTCTGCAGGATCAGATTGGTCAGGTTGACCGGCCGCATCAGCGTCCCGTCTGTCACGACCTGAAAGAAGCCCATGATCACTACCAGCGCGACGAGCATGCCGTAGTCGCGCAGATGGTTCTTCAGATAGCCGCCGATCGAGATTGCAGCGCCTTCCATTCTTTTCTCCCCGGGGTTTGGACCCGCTTTGTCTTGTCTTGCGGCAGCATCGGACATGGTTATGACCTCACGATCATGGACATGATTTTCTCCTGGGTCGCTTCGCGCCCATCGAGTTCGCCGACCAGTCGGCCTTCGTTCATCACATAGATGCGGTCGCACATGCCGAGCAGTTCAGGCATCTCCGACGAGATCATCACGACGCCCTTGCCCTGTGCGGCCAGCTCATTGATGATGGTGTAGATTTCGAACTTGGCGCCGACATCGATGCCGCGCGTCGGCTCGTCGAGGATCAGCACTTCCGGTTCGGCAAAAAGCCATTTGGACAGCACGACCTTCTGCTGGTTGCCGCCCGAAAGATTCATCACCTTCTGGAAGACGCTGGGCGTGCGAATGCCCAGCGCCGCGCGATAGCTCTCGGAGACCTTGCGTTCCTCGGCGTCGTTGATGACACCGTTCTTCGAAACACGCGCCAGATTGGCCAGCGTCGTATTGCGCAGGATATCCTCTTCGAGGACCAGGCCGAGCGCCTTGCGGTCCTCCGTCACATAGGCCAGGCCGCTGTCGATGGCGCGGCCGACCGTGGAGACGTCGATCTCCTTGCCGCGCAGCTTTACCGACCCTCTGATATTGTTGCCGTAGGAGCGGCCGAAGATGCTCATGGCGAGCTCCGTGCGGCCCGACCCCATCAGTCCGGCAATACCGACCACCTCGCCGGCCGATACCTTGAAGGAAACATTCCGTATCACCTGCCGGTCGGAATGATCGGGATGGGTCACGTTCCAGTCCGAGACCTCCAGCAGGGTCTCGCCGATTTTCGGCGTCCGGTCGGGATAGCGGTGCGCCATGTCGCGGCCCACCATGTCGCGGATGATGCGCTCCTCGCTGATCTCCTCGGCATGGCAGTCGAGCGTCGAAACCGTCTGGCCGTCGCGCAGCACGGTGATGGAATCGGCGACCCGGCTCACCTCGTTGAGCTTGTGCGAGATGAGGATGGAGGCGATGCCCTGCGCCTTGAACTCGAGCAGGAGATCGAGAAGCTTCTGGCTGTCGTTTTCCTGAAGCGAGGCGGTGGGCTCGTCGAGAATGAGCAGCTTGACCTTCTTCGACAGCGCCTTTGCGATTTCGACGAGCTGCTGCTTGCCGACGCCCAGCTTGTCGACCAGGGTCGAGGACCTTTCCCGAAGACCTACTTTCCTCAGCAATTCGTCGGTGCGGGAATTGGTCTCCGGCCAGTTGACGACGCCGGCGGCCGCAACCTCGTTGCCGAGAAAGATGTTTTCGGCAATCGACAGGAGCGGCACCAGGGCAAGCTCCTGATGGATGATGATGATGCCGACCTTTTCACTGTCGGAAATGCCGGAAAAGGAGACAGGCTTGCCTTCGAATTCGATGTCGCCATCGTAAGTGCCGTGCGGATAAACACCGCTCAGAACCTTCATGAGCGTAGACTTGCCGGCGCCGTTCTCGCCCACCAATGCGTGGATTTCGCCGGGTACGACCCTGAGGTTCACATCGTCCAGAGCCTTCACACCGGGGAAGACCTTGGTGATGCCGCGCATCTCCAGAATGGGTTCCATCGAAAGCATTCCGCTTCTTTTGCGTTACAGCGCCGCGCGTCCTTCAGGACGCCACACAAGGAAGCTGTAAATGATTGAATCTACGCCTCTGTCCGCCCGAATGGCGGGCCAGGCGCAAACATCCTTGATTGCCGGAGCGGCTGGCGCGCCCGCCCCCCGTGGGCGCGCCGCCCCGACACGGTCCGCCCAGAGGGCGGACCGTTCTGCCGGCCTCGTATTACTTGATCTGGTCGATCTGGTAATAACCGCTACCGATCAGGACTTCTTCCCAATTGCTGGCATCGACCAGCACCGGCTCGAGCAGGTAGGACGGCACGACCTTGACGCCGTTGTCATAGGTCTCGGTGTCGTTGATCTCCGGCTCGCCACCCTGCAGCAAGGCGTCGACCATGCCGACGGTGACGCCGGCCAGCTCACGGGTATCCTTGAAGATGGACGAATACTGCTCGCCGGCGAGGATCGACTTCACCGACGGAACCTCGGCATCCTGACCGGACACGATGGGCATCTTAAGATCGCCCGAGCCGTAGCCCACGCCCTTGAGCGAGGAAAGGATGCCGATGGACAGGCCGTCATAGGGCGAAAGAACGCCGTGCACCTGCTTGTCCGTGTAGTAGGCGGACAGAAGGTTGTCCATGCGCGACTGGGCAACCGCGCCGTCCCAGCGCAGCGTGCCGACCGTGTCCATGCCTTCCTGACCGGAAACGATTGCGATCTCGCCGGCATCGATCAGCGGCTGAAGCACCGACATGCCGCCATTGTAGAAGAAATAGGCGTTGTTATCGTCGGGCGAGCCGCCGAACAGTTCCACGTTCCATGGCTTCTGATCGGGGAAACGATCCTTCAGGCCGGCCACCAGCGAGCTCGCCTGCTGCACGCCAACCTGGAAATTGTCGAAGGTGGCATAGTAATCGACATATTCGCTGTCGCGGATGAGCCGGTCGTAGGCGATCACCTTGATGTCCGCCGCATTGGCGTTTTCGAGCGCATTGGAAAGCGTCGTGCCGTCGATGGCGGCGATGACCAGAACATTGACGCCCTTGGTGATCATGTTCTCAATCTGCGCGAGCTGGTTCGGGATATCGTCTTCGGCATACTGCAGGTCGGTCTTGTAGCCGGCTTCTTCGAACTGCTTGACCATGGACTCACCGTCCGAAATCCAGCGGGCGGAGGATTTGGTTGGCATGGCGATGCCGACATAACCCTTGTCCTGTGCCTGCGCGGCGCCTGCGAACACGGCAGCACCCAGCGCAAGCGACGTGAAAATCGCTGTAAGTTTTCGCATTTACTTTCCTCCCAGGCCCTCCAGCACGGTTCTTTGGCCGCGCTCGGGCAAGTCTCTTTGAGTGAACGGATCTCCCCGATCCACGAACAGACTAGGGAGATGTTACATACCAATCAAATTCATTTTGCGCTTAACTACATGCCTATATTGGTATACCTGTCAGAGATGCTCACCGACGCCGCCGCCAAGCTCAAGCTCACCCATTTCCGCCTCATCGCGGCGGTCGCCGAGCACGGCCAGCTCAGCACCGCCGCCTCCATGCTTGCCATGACGCAGCCGGCGGCATCGCGGATGCTGACCCAGATCGAGGCGATCGTCGGCGCCAGGCTTTTCGAGCGGCACGCAAAGGGGATGGAACTGACCGATCTCGGCCAGGTCATCGCGCGCCGCGCCGAAGCGCTGCTGAGCCAGGTACGCAACACCATGCAGGAGATCGACGAGTTCAAGCTCGGCAAGGGTGGACGGGTAAGGGTCGGCGCTGTCACGGGTGCGGCGGTCGGCTATGTCATGCCGGCCATCCACAAGCTCAAGGCGGGCTCACCCCATGCCGACGTGCATATCGACGTCGCCCCCAGCGATGCGCTGATACGGGAACTGTCGGCGGGCAATTTCGATTTCGTCCTCGGCCGCATTCCCCACCCTTACGATCCCCGCCATTTCACCATTGCGCGCGGACGCGGCGAAGTCGTCGAACTGCTCGTGCGCAAGGACCACCCGCTGGCGGCCATCCCTTCCCTGTCCATCCGTGCGTTGAGCGACTATGAATGGGTGATGCAGACGCTCGGCACGCCCCTGCGGGCAGCCGTTGAAACGGCCTTCATGGAAGCAGGGGCACCGCTGCCGCAGAACATCATCAACACCACCTCGCTCCTGGCGATGATCGCGCTGCTGATGACCTCCGACGCCATCGCCCCGCTCTCCCGCGAGGTTGCCGAACTGCTCGGCGGCAACAATGGCGGTCTCGGGCTGGCGCGCCTGCCCGTGGACGTGCCGATCGTCGTCACGCCGTACCACCTTCTCTCGCTGAAGAGTCGGGCGCTGTCGCCGCTTGCGGCGCGGCTTCACGCGCTTGTAACAACCGAGTTGGCACGGAGCGCCGCGGAGAGTTGACGAGCGGTCATCAACCGGACTGAAGGCGGCAGCAGTAAACCGCAACTGCAGAACTATGCCGCCATGGCCTCGGCGGGCGGTTCCTTGGCTCCCGTCATGAAGGCTACCGCATCGGACATCGTATATTCCTTCGGGTCGATCACGCAGAGCCTGCGGCCGAGCCTGTGGACGTGGATGCGGTCGGCGACTTCGAAGACATGCGGCATATTATGCGAGATGAGCACGATCGGCATGCCACGCGCCTTTACGTCCTGGATCAGCTCCAGCACACGGCGCGATTCCTTCACGCCGAGCGCGGCTGTCGGCTCGTCCATGACGATCACCTTGGAGCCGAAGGCGGCGGCGCGCGCCACCGCCACGCCCTGTCTCTGGCCGCCAGACAGCGTTTCCACCGCCTGGCCGATATTCTGAATGGTCATGAGACCGAGATCGCTGAGTTTCTGGCGCGCCTGCCGTTCCATCGCCTCGCGGTCCAGCGCCCGGAACCAGCGCCCCATGAATCCCGGCTTGCGCAACTCCCGGCCCAGAAACATGTTGTCGGCGATGGAAAGGGCCGGCGAAAGGGCAAGCGTCTGGTAGACGGTCTCGATGCCGTGTTCGCGGGCCTCCAGCGGGGAGCGGAAGCTGACCGGTTTTCCGTCCAGCCTGATTTCGCCCTCGTCGGGGCGGATCGCCCCGGAGATGGCCTTGATCAGGGTGGTCTTGCCGGCGCCGTTGTCGCCGATCACGGCCAGTACCTCGCCTGCGTAAAGGTCGAAGTCGGCGTGGTTGAGAGCCACGACCCGGCCGTAATGCTTGACCAGGCCGCGCGCGGTGAGAACGGCTTGGGCCGAGGATTGGGCCAAGGGTTGGGCCAGGGGTTGGGAATGAGTCATGCCGACACCTTTCTGATCCATTGATCCATCGCAACGGCGATGATGGTTAGCCAGCCGATGGCGAAAACCTGCCAAAGCACGTCGACGCCGGCAAGCCGGAGGCCGGAGTTGAACACGCCGACGATCAGCGCGCCGACCAGCGGACCGATGATCGAGCCGCGCCCGCCGAAGAGCGAGATGCCGCCGATCACCACGGCAGTGATGGACTGCAGGTTTGCTTCCTGGAAGCTTTGCGGCGAGACCGAGCCGACGCGGCCGATGGCCGCCCAGGCGCCGATGGCGCAGACGAGGCCCGCCGCGGCATAGACCTGCACCAGCGTGCGGTCGGTGCGAATGCCCGAAAGCTCGGCCGCTTCCTTGTCGTCGCCCACCGCATAGACATGCCTGCCCCATGCCGTGCGGTTGAGCACGTACCAGAGCACGGCGAAGATCAGCACCATCAGAATGGAGCCGAAAGTGAATTGCGCACCGCCGATACGGACGCTCTCGCCGAAAAACTTCAGCAGCGGCGCGGTGGCGTCGATGTCCTGGCTGCGGATCGACTGGGCGCCGGAAAGCCACAGATTGAGCGCAAAGAAGATGTTCCAGGTGCCGAGCGTCACAATGAAAGGCGGCAGCTTCACGCGTGTGACGAAGAAGCCGTTGAGCATGCCGGCGAGCGTGCCGCAGATAAAACCGATACCTATCGCCAAAGGCGTGGGCACGCCCATATTGACGGCGAGATTGCCCATGATGACGGAAACCAGCACCATGCTCGCGCCGACCGAAAGATCGATGCCGGCGGTCAGGATGACGAGGCTTTGGGCGGCCGCGAGAATGCCGATGATCGACACCTGCTGCATGATCAGGGACAGGTTGAACGCACTGAAGAAATTGCCGCCGGCAATCACCCCGAAAGCAGCGACGCTCAGCAGCAGCACGATGATCGGCACCATCGTCGGGTTGGCGTGCAGGAAATGCTGCAGGCGGTCGACGAAAGTCTTCTCGTGGCCCTCGAAGCTGGCCACTTGAGCGTCGCTGCCGTTCAGGCCATTTTCGAAGTCCTGTTTGCGGCGCGCCGCATCCGCATCGCTCATGATCGTTCCTCCCATCATTTCGCCGGTGCGTTCACCGGCGCCGGTCCATCGAGCGGCAAGAGGCCGCCGCTCGTGCCACGATGAATTCTACGCGCGAATTCCGCCGGAGATCGAATTTCTTTTGCATTACGCGGGACGGCCGTGGGCCATCCCGCGCATTTACTGGCAGATCAGGCCTGCCTCAGCCCCAGCAGCGCTCCAGCCCCTCGTCGGAACTGATCGACTCCACGCCCTCCACAGGTTGATCGGTGACCAGCGTCACGCCTGTGTTGAAGAAGTCGAGCCCGGGAGACGGCTCGGGCAGCTCGCCGGTCTCGGCATATTTGGCGATCGCCTCGACGCCGAGCGACGCCATGAGCAGCGGATATTGCTGCGAGGTCGCGCCAATGATGCCTTCCTTGACGTTCTGGACGCCCGGGCAGCCGCCGTCGACAGAGACGATCAGCACGCCCTCGGTTTTCCCGAAGGACGACAGGGCCTCATAGGCGCCGGCCGCGGCGGGCTCGTTGATCGTGTAGACGACATTGATGTCCGGATCTCTCTGGAGCAGGTTTTCCATGGCCTCGCGGCCGCCCTCCTCATTGCCGCTTGTCACGTCGTTGCCCACGATGCGGGCATCGTCCTCATCCCCGATCATGTTCGGGTCCTTGGTATCGATGCCGAAACCCGTGAGGAAGCCCTGGTCGCGCAGCACGTCCACTGAAGGCTGGCTAGGCGAAAGATCGAGCAAAGCGATCTTGGCGTTCGCCGCCTCGTCGCCCAGGGTCTTCGCAGCCCACTGGCCAACCAGCTCGCCGGCCTTGAAGTTGTCGGTGGCGAAAGTGGCGTCGGCCGCATCGATGGGCTCGAGCGGCGTGTCGAGCGCGATGACCAGAAGCCCGGCATCGCGCGCTTTCTTGACCGCCGGCACGATGGCCTTGGTGTCGGACGCCGTGAGCAGGATGCCCTTGGCGCCGGAGACGATGCAGGTTTCGATGGCCTGCACCTGGGTCTCATGGTCGCCGTCGACCTTGCCGGCATAGGTCGACAGACTGATGCCCAGCTCTTCGGCCTTGGCGGTCGCGCCCTCTCTCATCTTGACGAAGAAGGGATTGATATCTGTCTTGGTGATGAGGCACGCTCCGACATCCTGGGCCGAAGCCGGCTGTACCAGGCCGAGAAAGCCCGCGCCGGCAATTGCGAGCGCGGCTGTCTTGAGTGCGGTTGTCTTGAGCAACGAATGTTTGTTCACGGTAATCCTCCCGAAAAATCTCGATGACGCCCGCGAGCGCCACGAACACGCCGTACGGCCAGCCCGTCAGCGTTATTCAACAAAACAAAAAGCGGTGACGCCTGTCAATAGATAAATCACTCTTATTTATTTATTGACAGGCGCCTTTTGCAAAGGGCATTCTTCATATAGAGGCGGCATGGGAGGAGATGAGGGCGTGGAAGGTTCGATACGGACCGGCGATAGTCCGGGTTCCCCGCGACAGAATCTGGGCACCAACCAGAGCGGCATGCGCGACTTCAACGAGCGCCTGGTGATGTCCCTGCTGCGTCAGCACGGAAGCATGGCCAAGACCGAGATCGCGCGCACGACCGGCCTTTCGGCGCAAACGGTTTCAGTGATCGTGCGCAGCCTGGAGGCGGACGCCCTTTTGGTTCGTGGCAGCCCGCAACGCGGCAAGGTGGGTCAGCCATCCATCCCCATGAGCCTCAACCCCGACGGCGCCTATTTCTTCGGCCTCAAGATCGGGCGGCGCAGTTCCGAGCTCGTGCTGATCGATTTTCGCGGCACGATCCGGCGGATGCGCCAGCACTCCTATGCTTGGCCGACGCCGGAAGAGACCATCGCCTTCGTGATGGACGACATCGCGCAGCTTCGCGACAGCGAGGATCGCGCGGTCTGGAATCGCATCGGCGGGCTCGGCGTCGCCATGCCCTTCGAACTTTGGAACTGGGCGGATGCGGCCGGCGCACCCCCGGGGGCCATGGACGGCTGGCGCAAGTTCGATATGCGCCGTGAGCTTTCCAGCCGATGTCCTTTCCCGGTCTATCTGCAGAACGACGGGACTTCGGCATGCGGCGCGGAGCTGGTGTTCGGCACACCGCTCAAACAATGCGACTTCATCTATTTCTACATCGGCGCGTTCGTCGGCGGCGGGATCGCGCTCGGCGGACGCCTGTTCGGCGGCCGCACCGGCAATGCTGGCGCGCTGGGATCGATGCCGGTGCCCGGCCCCGGCGGCAAGACCCGCCAGCTCATCGACGTCGCTTCGATAAGCGTCCTGGAGAAGGCGCTGGTAGCCCGCGGACGCGAGGCCCAGCATCTTTGGACCGCGCCCGACGATTGGGGTGATCTCGGCGAGGACCTGGACCGCTGGATGGAGGGCACCGCCGAGGGGCTGGCCGACGCGATCATCGCGGCGGCCGCCGTGATCGACTTCGAAGAATCCATCATCGAGGGCTGGATGCCCCTTTCGGTGCGCTCGGAGATCGTCCGCCGCACGAGAGGGTTCCTGCAAACCAAGGACTCCGAAGGGCTCAGCCTTCCCGATGTGCGCGAGGGCACGGTCGGCAAACACGCGCGCGCGCTGGGCGGCGCCAGCCTGCCTCTGGCCGAGCGTTTCCTGGTGGGTGCGCCGTCAAGTCCCGCGTATTCGCTCTGACACCACCCTTGTGAAAGGAAGCCGCATGATCCTTTGTTGCGGAGAAGCGCTGATCGACATGTTGCCGCGCAAGACGGAAGGCGGTGAAACCGGCTTCGTGCCCTATCCCGGCGGGTCGGTCTTCAACACCGCCATCGCCCTTGCCCGGCTCGGCGTTCCCACCGGCTTCTTCTCCGGCCTTTCGCGCGATCTCTTCGGCCGGCAACTCTGCCGGAGCCTTGAGGAAAGCCGGGTCGATATTTCTCCCGCACGGATCAGCGACCGACCCACGACGCTCGCCTTTGTCAGCCTGTCCGGCGGGCAGGCAAGCTATCATTTCTACGATGAGAACTCTGCCGGCCGCATGCTCACGTCTGCCGACCTGCCGATGCTGGGCGATGACGTGCCTGCCCTGCTCTTCGGCGGCATCAGCCTGGTGAGCGAGCCTTGCGGGAGTACCTATGAGACGATGATGGAGCGGGCGGCCACCAGCCGCGTCTCAATGCTCGACCCCAATATCCGCCCCGCCTTCATCGCCGACGGGGAAGCCCACCGGAGCCGGATGCGGCGCATGATGGGCCTGGCGGACATCATCAAGATTTCCGAGGAAGATCTGGCCTGGCTGGGCGGCTTCGACAGGATCGAAGCCGCCGCGCGGGCATATCTGTCCCATGGCGCCAAACTGGTGATCGCTACAAAGGGAGGCGAAGGCGCGCACGGCTTCTGGAGCGGTGGCTCAGTGTTCGAGCCTCCCTTGAAGGTCGATGTCGTGGATACCGTCGGCGCCGGCGATTCCTTCAACGCCGCCATTCTCGCCTGGCTCCACGAGGCCGGCAGGCTGACCAAGGATCACCTTGCCGCGCTCGATGAGCAGGCCGTACGCGAGGCGCTGTCTTTCGCAACCCGCGTCGCCGCCGTCACCGTGTCGCGCGCCGGCGCAAACCCGCCGCGCCGGGACGAACTGGGCGGGGGTTGAGCGTCTATCTCTTTTCAATAGCCGGTCAGCAGACGTCGTCATGATTAACAACATCCGGTGGGCGTTGTTACTAATAACAACATGAAGGCGGAGCTGATTGAGAAATCACGAACCGTGATCGATGACTCGGCCTTTTTCGAGGTCGTCTTGTGGCACCTGCCCGCCCCGGTCCCCGGCAGCGAACATCCGTTCAAATGCAGGCTGGCGCTGGTGGTAAACGACGAATGCGTCCTGCGCTACGACAACGAGCGCGGCAAGGGCGATCACCGGCACCTCGGAAATTGCGAGGAACCTATCGAATTCACCTCGCTCAGAGCCCTGTTTGATGCCTTCCACGCCGATATGGAAAGGATACTCCAATGAACACATTGACCGTACGCCTGAGTACCATGGCCGATATCAAGGCTCGTTTTGTCGAGGCTGGAGAACGCGCCCTCGCGGGTAAGGCCGTCGAAGCCACCTCCACGCTGAATTTCGCCAGTTACGATGACATGCACAAGGTCCTGGCACCCTCCCGCCTCGCCATAGTCAAGACGCTGGCTGGGCAGGGGCCCTTGTCGATCCGTGAAGTCGCGCGCAGGGTCAAGCGCGATGTGCAGGCCGTGCATCGGGACGTGACTTTGCTCGTCAATACGGGAGTCATCGACCGCACCGAAAAGGGGGTCGAGTTCCCCTATGACAACATCCATTTCGAATTCGATGTGAGCGCGGCAGCCTGATCAACTGGAAAGGCCGGGTTCCAACGACCCACCCTTTTCAGCCGGGCTAGCCTGTTGCCCCCTCGGCGATAAAAAACGGATTTGCAAAGGCCTTGACGCCATCGGCGCCCTTCGGCCCGTAGGTGAAGGGACTGCCGTCGAGATTGAGCGTTCTTCCGCCGGCGGCGCGCAGGACGGCGTCGCCCGCCGCGGTGTCCCACTGCATGGTGGGGCCGAAGCGGGGGTAGAGGTCGGCATCGCCGCGCGCCATGATGCAGAATTTGAGGGACGAGCCCACCGAGACGGTCTCTGCGCCCGGATGGCGGGCAATGAATTCCTCGGTTTCCGGCGTCAGGTGCGACCGGCTGGCGACGATGCGGGGCGGCCGGCGCATGGTCTCGGCGCGGATTTGCCGGCGGTCCGTCAGCGTCTTCCCATCGCGGCAACGGGCTTCGAACGCCGCGCCCGGCTGTCCGGCGTAGAGCAGCCCCTGCGCAGGCGCGTAGACCACGCCCAACACCGGCGCCCCGGCGCGCACGAGCGCGATGTTCACCGTGAAGTCCGGCCGACGGTTGATGAATTCGCGCGTGCCGTCCAGGGGATCGACCAGCAGGAAGCCGTCATCGCCGCATACCGGTATCACGCCGCCCGATGCCGCCTCCTCCGAGACGCAAGGCGTGCCGACCGGCAGCCGCGCCAGCCCGGCGAGGATGATTGCCTCAGCCTCGCGATCCGCCTCGGTCACCGGCGATGAATCGGCCTTTTCCTCGACCGCGACACCAGCCTCATAGTGGCGCATGATCGCCGCGCCGGCTTCAACGGCGAGTTCTTCGAACAGGCTCAGCAGCGCTGCATCGTCACCCGTTGCATCCGTCTTCGAAACGGTCAGCAATAGCCCTTCTCCCGCAGCCAGGCTTCCAGCTCGTCGACGAGCTCTTCCGGTTCCCGGCCGACGGTGCGCAGATGAATATCCGCCCGTTCCGGTTCCTCATAGGGCGAATCGACGCCCGTGAAGTTCTTGATCTCGCCCTTGAGCGCCCTTGCGTAGAGCCCCTTGGGGTCGCGCTTGGCGCACTCCTCGAACGGTGTGTCGACGAACACCTCGACGAATTCGCCATCCGGCATCATGTCGCGCGCCATGCGTCGTTCGGCCCGGAAAGGAGAGATGAACGAGACCAGCACGATCAGCCCCGCATCCGCCATCAGCTTGGCGACCTCGGAGACGCGACGGATATTCTCCACCCGGTCCTCCTCGGTGAAGCCGAGATCGCGGTTCAGCCCGTGGCGCACATTGTCGCCATCGAGGATGTAGGTGTGCCGGCCGCTTACATGCAGTTTCTTTTCCAGAAGATTGGCGATGGTCGACTTGCCGGAGCCCGAAAGCCCCGTGAACCACAGGACCGCAGGCTTTTGATGCTTCTGCTCGGCCCGCGACACCTTGGTTACGTCCAGCGCCTGCCAATGAATATTGGCCGCACGGCGCAAGGGGTGCAGGATCATGCCGGCGCCGACCGTGGCATTGGTCAGGCGGTCGATCAGAACGAATGAGCCGGTGGTGCGGTTTTCCGCGAACGTGTCGAAGGCAACCGGCGCCTGCAGTGAGAAATTGCACACGCCGACCTCGTTCAGGTCGAGGCACTTGGCCGCCTCATGCGCAAAATTGTGGATATTCACCCGGTGCTTGAGATGGCTGACCGTGGCGCTGACCTCGTCCGTCTCGGTGCGCAGAATATACATGCGTCCCGGCATCAGCGGATGCTCGTCGAACCAGACCACATTGGCGGCCAGCTGATCGGCCACATGGGGCCGTGCGTCGGGCGCCACCAGCATGTTGCCGCGCGAGACTTCGATCTCGTCCTCGAGCACCAGGGTGACGGCTTCGCCCTCGCCCGCCCGCTCGCGGTCGCCGTCATAGGTGGCGATGCGCTTGACCCGCGACGGCTTGCCGGACTTGGCCACGACGACCGCATCCCCGACCGCGATCTCGCCCGAGGCGACCGTGCCGGCGAAACCCCGGAAATTCAGGTTGGGCCGGTTCACATATTGCACGGGAAAGCGGAACGGCTTCTCGCGAAGATCGCTCTCCACATCCAGCGTTTCCAGATAGGAGATCAACGACTGCCCGGTATACCAGGGAGTGTTGGCGGAAGGCCGGGTGACGTTGTCGCCATAGCGGGCCGACATGGGAATGGGCTGAACGGTGGCAAAGCCCAGATCCTTCGCGAAGGCTTCGTAGTCCGCCACGATGCCGGCGAACACTGCCTCGTCGAAATCCACCAGATCGATCTTGTTGACCGCCAGCACGACGTGCCGGATGCCAAGCAGCGAGGCGATGATCGAGTGACGGCGCGTCTGCGGCAGGATGCCCTGGCGCGCGTCGACCAGCACGACGGCAACATCCGCCGTGGAAGCACCCGTCGCCATGTTGCGCGTGTATTGCTCATGGCCTGGCGTATCGGCAACAATGAATTTGCGCTTGGGTGTGGCGAAGAAGCGGTAGGCGACATCGATGGTGATGCCCTGCTCGCGCTCGGCCTCCAGCCCGTCGACCAGAAGCGCCAGGTCGATATCCTCGCCGGTCGTGCCGTGCTTTTTCGAATCCTTCTCAAGCGTGGCAAGCTGGTCCTCGAAGATCAGCTTGGTGTCGTAGAGCAGCCGACCGATAAGGGTCGACTTGCCGTCATCGACAGAGCCACAGGTCAGAAACCGCAGGAGCGTCTTGTTCTCCTGCAGCGCCAGATAATCGCGAATGCCGCTGGCTTCCACCTCGCGGGGAATGGTTTCGGTCACGTCTAACACCTCAGAAATACCCCTCGCGCTTCTTTTTCTCCATCGAGCCGGCCTCGTCCTTGTCGATGGCCCGGCCCTGACGCTCCGAGGTGCGCGCCGTCAGCATCTCGGCGACGATGGCCTCCAGCGTATCGGCCGAAGATTCGATCGCGCCGGTCAGCGGATAGCAGCCCAGCGTACGGAAGCGCACCATGCGTTCTTCAACCTTCTCGCCCGGCAAGAGCTGCATCCTATCATCGTCCACCATGATGGTCATGCCGTCGCGCTCCACAACCGGGCGCTTCTTGGCGAAATAGAGCGGGACGATCGGAATGTCCTCCTGAAGGATGTACTGCCAGATGTCGAGCTCGGTCCAGTTGGACAGCGGAAACACGCGAATCGATTCTCCTTGCGCGACGCGCGTATTGTAGGTCTTCCACATCTCCGGACGCTGGTTCTTGGGGTCCCAGCCATGCGCCTTGGTGCGGAAGGAGAAGATGCGCTCCTTGGCACGCGACTTTTCCTCGTCCCGGCGTGCACCGCCGAACGCCGCGTCGAAGCCGTGTTTGTCGAGCGCCTGGCGCAGCGCCACCGTCTTCATCACATGGGTATGGACATTGGAACCGTGGCTGAAAGGACCGATGCCCTCGCGCACGCCGTCCTCGTTGATATGGACCAGAAGGTCGAAGCCGAGCTCCCGCGCCATGCGGTCGCGGAACGCGATCATCTCGCGGAATTTCCAGGTCGTATCCACATGCAGAAAGGGAAAGGGCGGCTTGCCCGGATGGAATGCCTTCATCGCCAGATGAAGCAGCACGGAAGAATCCTTGCCGATCGAATACAGCATGACCGGCTTCGAGAACGTCGCCGCCACCTCGCGCATGATGTGGATCGCTTCGGCCTCAAGCCGCTGAAGGT
Organism: Nitratireductor luteus; assembly: GCF_026162365.1. Classification (GTDB taxonomy): domain Bacteria; phylum Pseudomonadota; class Alphaproteobacteria; order Rhizobiales; family Rhizobiaceae; genus Chelativorans; species Chelativorans luteus. Next base: position 364,277 of record NZ_JAOANW010000001.1, read on the forward strand.
GCGATAAGGTCGCCGGCATCTTGTACTCCACTTGTGCGCGAGCTGACGCCAGCATCCGCGCTTTGATTTGGAGGGAAACTACAATGCCCGTCACACCGCTCTCAAGGGGGGCAAAACCAACCTTCGGTCACTGGGTAAGCGTTCTTTGCGTCTTTTGGAGCGGGGGCGGAAAGTTGTTTCTCTCTTCTTCCTCTCGTGTCGTTACCTGGACGCCCGACTGGCGCCCTCGCGCACCGCGTCGATGACGCGGTCCTGATCCGAATGCGACAGATAGGGATGCATGGGCAGGCAAAGAATGCGCTCGGGCAGGCTCTCCGAAACAGGCAGACCGGCCGGCGTACGCGGATAGGTGCTATAGGCATCCTGCACATGCAGCGGGCGCTCATAATAGATCACCGAGGGGATGCCCTTCTCGGAAAGATGCGCCCGCACGGCATCACGGGCGGGCACCTCGATGGCGTATTGCGCCCATGCGGAACGGTTTCCGGCGGCGATGCGCGGCACCTTGACCAGATCGCCCAGGCCCTCCGCATAGCGGTTCGCCACGTTCTGACGCAGATCCATTTCCTCGGCCAGCAGGCCCAGCTTCTCGATCAGGATGGCGGCCTGGATCGTGTCCAGGCGTGAATTCAGGCCGATGCGCACATTGTCGTACTGGCTCTTGCCCTTGCCGTGAAAGGCGATCGACCGCAGCTTCTCGGCAAGATCGTCGTCATTGGTGAACATCGCGCCGCCGTCGCCGTAGCAGCCCAGGGGCTTGGCGGGATAGAAGCTGGTGCCCGCCACGTCGCCGAACGCGCCGCACATCGTATTGCCGGAGGACCCGCCCGTCGCCTGCGCGGCGTCCTCGATGACGAAAAGCCCCTCCCGCGCGGCAATGCGCGAGATCGTCTGATAATCCGCCGCAAGGCCGAACAGATCGACCGGAATGATCGCCTTGGGCGTAAGGTCCGTCTCCTCCCGCACATGGCGGATTGCCGCTTCGAGACTCGAAGTGTCGATGTTGTAGGTGTCGGGATCGATGTCGACGAACACCGGCGAAGCGCCCGCAAGGGCAACCACTTCCGCCGTCGCGGCGAATGTGAAGCTGGGGCAGAAGACGGCATCGCCGGGGCCGATACCCATCGCCATCAACGGGATCAGCAGCGCGTCGGTGCCGTTGGCGCAGGCCACCACGTGCCGGACGCCCATATATTCGGCCAATTGCTGCTCGAATTCGGCAACTTCCGGTCCCAATATATAGCGGCCTTCGGCCAATACCTTGGCCAACCGCTTCTCCAGCCTGGTCTGGATGCGCTCGCGCTGGGCGCCGAGATCGATAAACTGCATTTGGCTTCCTACCTTGCGGCGCGCTGCCGGGCCTTCAACAGACCGCTGAATAGGCGGGCCAGAGAATTTTCGCAACATGAGGGAACGTTCAATCTATCGGCAGCATTGTCACAGCCGGTGATCGGCGAAGAAGCGCCGTGATTTGCTTTGCCATAATTTCACATCTAACAGAATGGATAGTACAGGGCATCCGGCGGCCGCGATTGGCCGCATTTCCAACTCAGGAGAAGGACAGGCATGGGCGCTCCTTTCAAGGCGTATGACGTTCGCGGCCAAATTCCACAGGAACTCAACGTTCCCTTCGCCTATCGTTTTGCCCAGGCGACGAAGGCCTCGCTCGGCACCAACTCGGTCGTTCTGGGGCACGACATGCGCCTCGACAGTCCCGCCCTGGCACAGGCGCTGGCGCAGGGCTTTCTCGACAGCGGCGTGGACGTGCTGCCGGTCGGCCAGTGCGGCACCGAAGAGGTCTATTTCCACACCGCGCGCTCCGGCGCGGATGCCGGACTGATGGTGACGGCGAGCCACAATCCGATCGATTACAACGGCATCAAGATGGTGCTGAAGGGCGCGGCCGCCGCAACGCCCGACAACGCCTTCAACGCCATCGAGAAGCTGTTGCGCTCGGACACGCTTTTTGAAACCGCCAACAGCTACACCGAGCGCGGCGTGCTTCACGAAACATGCGACCGCCAGGCCTATATCGAGCGGCTTCTGGCGGAAGTGGCCGGACAGGACCTCAAGCCGCTGAAGATCGTCTGCCACGCCGGCAATGGCTGCGCCGGCCCGGTGATCGACCTTCTGGAACGGTACCTGCCCTTCACCTTCATCAAGGTCGATCACGAGCCCGATCCCCGTCTGCCCAACGGCATACCGAACCCTCTTCTGCCGGAAAAGCGCGAGAAAGCCAGCCGCGCCGTCGTCGAGCACGGCGCGGACCTTGCCATCGCCTGGGACGGCGATTTCGACCGCTGCTTCCTCTATGATCACCAGGGCCGCTTCGTGGAGGGCTATTACCTCGTCGGCATGATCGCCAAGCACATGCTGGAAAAGGCGCCGGGCGGCACCATCCTCTACGATCCGCGACTGACCTGGAACACGATCGACGTGGTCGAGGCGGCCGGCGGCGTCGCCAAGCCGTGCCGTACGGGCCACGCCTATTTCAAGCAGATTATGCGCGAGGAGAACGCCATCTATGGCGGCGAGATGAGCGCGCACCACTATTTCCGGGATTTCAGCTACTGCGATTCGGGCATGCTGGCGTGGCTTGCCGTCGTCTCGGAACTGTCGGCCTCAGGCGCCAGATTGGCCGACGTCCTGGAAGAAAGGATCGCCAAATTCCCATGCTCGGGCGAGATCAACTTCACCGTCAACGACGCCAAAGGCGCGCAGGAGAAGGTGGCCGAGCACTACCAGCGGCTGAACCCTGAGCTCGAAACGATCGACGGCCTCGGCATGGTCTTCGACAACTGGCGCTTCAACCTGCGCGCATCCAACACCGAACCGCTCCTGAGGCTCAACGTGGAAACCCGCGGCGACAAGGCTCTGCTGGAGGCCAAGGTGGACGAGCTGCGCGGGCTGATCGAGGGCAGTTGAGCTGGCTGAGGCGGCGGATCGCCGTTCACCGAAGCTGACCGACGCGCCGAAAGCAGCGCATGGCTGACGATCTTCGCCGACCTACCAAAAGCCCGCCGCTCGCACGGCGGGCTTTTTCATACCCGCGATCTTCGCCAGCCCGCCCGCCTCGCCTTCCGAACAGAACCAGCGTTCGCCATGGCGCAGGGAACCACTCGACAACACCGTCGGGCCGAAAGTATTACCTATGTCTCAAGAATAAAACGTGACCTACGTGTCCCGAACGGGCCAACAGACCTTGGCTGGGGCGGCAGGATTCGAACCTGCGAATGGCGGCACCAAAAGCCGCTGCCTTACCGCTTGGCGACGCCCCAACTCGGGTCGGGTGTCCGGCAGGCCGACCGCCGGACGAAGCCCCTATAAAGATTCTGCGGATGAAGCGCAACGGCGTTGGGCGCTTCCAGGAAAAGTGATAACCAATTTTTCCCCTCCCGTATTCTGCCGCCTTGTGTTACGGCCAAGTAAGCATTTGCTATTCGACCTCAATACCTTTTGCTGTTAGTTACAATCGGAAACCTTTCGGGGGATATGGGATTGATCTGGGCCAGCCTTCCCGTTGAACAATGAACGAGCATTGACTGACCATGACGTTGACTGGAATCCGTGAGTGGATTCAGGCCCGGCCGCGGCGCACCAAGCGCCTGATGCTGCTTGCTGCGGATTTCCTGGGCCTGAGTTTCATCATCTGGGCCTCGTTCTGCATCCGGTTCGACCGCATCTTCATGCCCAACATGGAACAGGCGATGTTCATCGTCGCCGGGCCGCTGATCGCAATCCCCATCTTCGCCTATATGGGGCTTTACCGCGCCGTCCTGCGCTATCTGCGTGAAAGGGCGATCTGGACGATCATCCAGGCGGTCACCGTCTCGACGCTCATCTGGGTCAGTCTCGTGTTTCTCACGCTGTCCTATGGCTCCTCCGGCGTCCCCAGAACGATCGCGGTCCTTTACTGGATCGGCAGCATCATTGCGGTGGCCGGCACCCGCTTCACCGTCAAATGGCTGCTGCGCCGCGGCGTCCCGCGTTCGGCGGACAAGCAGAACGTGCTCGTCTATGGGGCGGGCGATTCAGCCGTGCACCTCGTCGATGCGCTGAATGCCTCGCCGGACAGGCGGGTGGTGGGCTTCCTTTCCGACGACCCCGGTCTACGCGGCATGGACATGCTGGGCATTCGCGTCTTCGCGACGGACCGGCTCGAGGAGCTCATCCCCAATCTCGATGTGAAAGAGGTCATCATCGCGACGGCCCAGGCCAGTTCGCGGCGCCGGCGCGAGTTGGTGGCGAGCCTCGGCCGTTTTCCGGTGAAAATCCGTGTGCTCCCCCCGATTGCCGATTTGGCCTCGGGTAAATACCTCGTCAGCTATATCCGGGACATCGACATCGACGATCTGCTCGGCCGGTCTCCGGTTCCGGCCGACCCGGAACTGATGCGGTCCACGGTCTCCGGACGCACCATCATGATCTCCGGCGCGGCCGGCTCCATCGGCTCGGCGGTCTGCCGCACGGTCGCCCAGGCCGGCCCGGCCAAGCTCGTTCTGTTCGAGATGAACGAACTCGGCCTCTACCAGATCGAGCGCGAACTGCGCCGCTACGGGGATTTTTCCGTCGTGCCCGTCCTCGGTTCGGTCACCGACGATGCGCTGGTGAGGCGGACGCTTGGCGAGCATTCGGTAGAGACCGTCTATCATTGCGCCGCCTACAAGCATGTCTCCCTCGTCGAGCAGAATGTCATCGAGGGCGTGCGCAACAATGTCCTTGGCACGCTGAACCTCGTCCACGAATCCTGCGCGGCCGGCGTCGAGAACTTCATTCTCATATCCTCCGACAAGGCGGTGCGGCCGTCGAGCGTCATGGGCGCGACCAAGCGCTGGGCCGAACTGATCGTCCGCCATTACGGCGCCAAGTCGCAAAAGAACGGCAAACAGTGTGTCTTCTCCTCGGTCCGGTTCGGCAATGTCATCGGGTCCAGCGGGTCGGTCGTGCCCTTGTTCAAGGAACAGATTGCCGCCGGTGGCCCCATCACCCTGACCCATGAGGAGATGACGCGCTATTTCATGTCGGTTCGCGAGGCCGCCGAACTGATCGTCCAGGCGGGAGCGCTGTCCAGCAGCGGCGACATCCTGCTTCTCGACATGGGCGAGCCGGTCAGAATCCGCGATCTGGCGAAGGACATGATCATGCTGGCCGGGCTGACTATCCGCGACAGCGAGAATCCGGACGGCGATATCGAGATCGTGACGATCGGCATGCGCCCGGCCGAGAAGCTGAGCGAGGAGCTCTTTTACGATCCTTCCGGCGTCACCGCGACACTCCATCCCAAGATTCTTCGCGCCAACCCGCAAAACGGGAAGGCCGTGCGCATCCCGACCATGATCGCCCAGCTCAAGGAAGCCCTGCAAGCCGGCGATCGGGATGTGGTGCGGCAGGTTCTGTTCGGCCATCTTGAAAAGGGCGGCGATATCGCGATCGTCGCCTCTTCCACGCCCGCCGTGGCGGATGATACGCCGGCGGTGCAGTACGGGCGGCCAGGATGAGCAAGGACACATCTCTCATGAGCACGGTTGACATATCCAGCCTGTCTTTCGACAGCGGCGCCCACAGGGGCAAGCGCGCTTTCGATCTGGTCCTGTCCGTACCGGGTCTCATACTGGCCACGCCCGTGATTCTGGTGACAGGTTTGCTCGTCTGGGCCACGTCCCGCGGACCCGCGATCTATAGCCAGATGCGCATCGGCCGGGGCGGAAAGCCCTTTCGCTGCTACAAGCTGCGCACCATGCATATCGATACGCCTTCGGTGCCGACCCATGAGACGCAAAAGCACGCCATCACGGGCGTCGGCCGATTTTTGCGCCGCACCAAGCTCGACGAGTTGCCGCAATTGTGGAATGTGGTGAAAGGCGAGATGTCGCTTGTCGGCCCTCGCCCCTGCCTCGTCACGCAAACCGATCTGATCGCGCACCGAGAGCGGCTTGGCGTTTTTTCCGGCCGCCCCGGCATCACCGGACTCGCGCAATTGCGCGGCATCGACATGTCGCGGCCCGCACTTTGCGCCAAATCGGATGCGGAATATCTGGCGAACTGGACCTTGTCCGGCGATATCGCGCTTATCATCCGGACCGCGTTCCCCCGCTTGTAACCGACCCCGCCTGCGGCGGTCCCGTCTACGATCACCCGTCTACATCCGATTACGGCGCGCGAGCTTTTCTTCCCAGCGCAGCGCGTGACTGACGATCTCTTCCAAATCGTCGTGCCGCGGCTTCCAGCCAAGCTGCGAAACGCAACGCTCCGCGCTGGCCACGATGGACACCGCGTCGCCGGGGCGCCTGGCGCTCCGCTTCACAGCGAAATCCGTGCCGCTGACGCGCTTCACCGTGTCGATCACGTCGAGAACCGAATAGCCGCGGCCATAGCCGCAATTGGCCACCAGACTCTCGCCGACGGCACGCAGGCGCCGGAGCGCCAGGTAATGGGCGTTCACCAGGTCGGAGACGTGGATGTAATCGCGGACGCACGTGCCGTCCCGGGTCGGGTAGTCGTCGCCGAAGACTTCCATCTGCGGGCGCTTGCCCGTCGCGGTCTCGCAGGCGACCTTGATCAGGTGGGTGGCGCCTTTGGTGGACTGGCCGGTGCGTAGTTTCGGATCGGCGCCACAGACATTGAAGTAGCGCAGCGCCGTATAGGCGAAGTCATGGGCTGCGGCGGCATCGCGCAACATCAGCTCGGTCATCAGCTTCGATGTGCCGTAGGGAGATTCGGGCTTCAGTGGCTCTTCCTCGGAAACCGGATTGGTTTCAGGCGTGCCATAGACGGCAGCCGTCGAGGAGAAGATGAAATGGCGCACGCCCATGCGCACCGCGCTTTCGATCAGCGCCCGCGATTTCACCGTGTTGTTCAGATAGTAGCCGAGCGGATCGGCGACGGATTCGGGCACGATGATCGAGCCCGCGAAATGGATGACGGCGTCGATAGAACAGCGCTCGATGGTTTCCTCGACCAGCTTCTGGTCGGCGATATCGCCCACCACCAGGCGCGCGGCCTCGGCCACGGCCCAGTCGAAGCCCGTCGACAGCCGGTCGAGGACGACGACGTCCTCGCCATGGTCGAGCAGTTCCCAGACCATGTGACTGCCGATATAGCCGGCACCGCCCGTCACCAGAACCGCCACGATGGCTCTCCTTCAAGAAGATTGGCATTTGACGTGAAAAGGGCCACCGACCGGCCGGTCATGGCCCTTCTCGCATTTCATCGTAGGCCGAAGCCGGCTAGCGGCCGATGCCGAAGGCCTTCAGCACGCTCCAGCCAGCCGAGACCAGGCAGGCGGCGAGCGCGGCCTTGACGAGATCCGGCAGGATGAAGGGCGCGACGCCGAACTGCCACGCCTTGTCGGCGCCGATCAGCGTTGCCAGCCACGCAAAGCCGAGGAACAGCAATACCGCCTGCGCGGCGAACATGACGCCGCCGAGCTTGAGCACGTTGCGGTCCCAGCCGCGGTCGGCGGCCCAGCCCACCATCGCGGCCATGGCGACGAAGCCAACGAGGTAGCCGCCGGTCGGGCCGACCATGTAGGCAAGGCCGATGCCCTTTTCAGGCGTGCTCTGGAAGACCGGAAAGCCCATGGCGCCCTCGGCCAGGTAAAGAAGCAGCGTGGCAACGCCAAGCCGGAAGCCGAAGGAAGCGGCAATCAGCAAAATCGCCAGGTTCTGCAGCGAAAGATCGACGGGGCCGAGCACGACCTTCGTCTTGGCCGCCAGGGTAAGGAGCAGTGTTCCCGTCAGGGCGATCAGGCCCTGCGCAAACAGGCGGGACATGCCCTTTTCGGGCAGCGCGAGAGAAACGAGCGGTCTTGAAGCGATAGCTTGGGACATGGGGCCTCCATGGGATTTGTCTTGCGGGCGCATTGCCGCGTTTCTCTATATTCGCTTCCATGGTAAGCGGCAACATGCCGCGCGGCCTTGCCCAGAGAGAGTCTTGCAATGGAATTCGATACCACGTTCGACCCTCGCTACGGCCAGCCGGTCGAGGTCGCCCCCGGCGTCCAGCGCGTCACCGTCAACAATCCGAGCCCGTTCACCTTTCACGGCACGAACAGCTATATTGTCGGCGTGTCCGCGCTGGCGGTCGTCGACCCCGGTCCCGAGGACGAGGCCCATCTGCGGGCCCTGCTCGGCGCCATCGGCAACCGTCCCGTGAGCCACATCTTCGTCAGCCACACCCACCGCGACCACTCCCCACTGGCGGCCCGGCTGGCTGCGCTCACCGGCGCGACCGTCTGCGCCGAGGGACCGCACCGCGCGGCAAGGCCGCTGCGAACAGGCGAATTGAACCCGCTCGACGCCAGCGCCGATACGGAATTCAAACCCGACCTATTTCTGGCAGACGAGCAGGTCGTCGAAGGCGATGACTGGTCGATCCGCACTATCCACACGCCCGGCCACACCGCCAACCACTGCGCCTTTGCGCTGGAAGGCACCGGCATCGTCTTCTCCGCGGACCATGTGATGGCGTGGTCGACGACCATCGTCGCCCCGCCGGACGGCGCCATGTCGGACTTCATGGCCTCGCTCGACCGCATGCTGGAGCGTGACGACCGACTGTTTCTGCCCGGCCATGGCGGCATCGTGGCAAAGCCGAAATCGTTTCTTCGAGGGCTGAAGACGCACCGCAAGATGCGCGAGCGCGCCATTCTGGAGCGCCTGTCGTCCGGCGACCGAACGATCCGCGAGATCGTCCGCGCCATTTACCGCGACACGGACCCCCGGCTGCACGGCGCCGCCGGCCTGTCCGTTCTGGCGCATCTCGAGGATCTCGTTTCCCGCAGCCGCGCCCGGGTCGAAGGCGAACCTTCCATCGACGGGATCTACCATCCCGCCTAGCATCTCAAAGCGTGTCGAGCGCTTCCATGCGGGCATCGAGGTCGTTGAAGAAGCGCTCTATGCGCTTGGCGTTGTCGCCGAGATCATGCCGGCCGTAGCGCGAGGCGGAGCGCATATCGACATAAGTTGCGTTGGCGCGGTCTTCCACACGGATCGCCACATCCGAGGCAAATCCGAGAAGATAGGAGCGGGCCACGGCCTCGATTGACAGCGCATTGCCCTCCACCTCCGCATCACTCACGACCACCCAGCCCCGGTCGGCCAGCAGACCCGCTATCGCCGCTGCAACGCTTTCAGGCGCATATTCATAACGGCGTCCCGTCAACTCGGGATACGCCTCCGCCTGCATTGCCTTGGCTTGGTCGGTGAGCGGCTCCAGCGCGTTCATCGGCGGGGACCGCAAATCCGGTGCCCGGTGCAGGGCGGGCGGGTCCTCCAGATCGGTGGAGATGTCGACCAGTTGCGGGTGCGTGGCGAGCCGATAGGCGGACCATCCGTAAGGCGCTAGTGCCAGCAGCGCCACGATGAAGCCGGCCACTGCCGCGCCCAGCCCCGCAAGCCCGTGCTCCCACATCTGCACCAGAGCCAGCAGACCGAGCAGCAGCCCCGTCAGGGCCAACGCGCCGACGATGCCGAGCAGCCAGAGAAACGGGACGGTTTCCAACAGCAAAAAGCGGTGGGCCAGCGCCGATACGATGAAAAGCACGAGCGCGAACATCGACACCGAGCGCGACCAGTCGGCCGTTCTTGCACGGCGCACTTCCATGATTCCAGCCATCCATGTCCTGCAATCTGCACACCCCCGTGCCTTCTACCCGGTCACCTGCGCCCGGTCAAAGCAGCAGTGGACATTCGTCCACGTTCAAGGAGCGTCGTGCGTCCCTCCGGACGCATAACGGGCACTCTATCACTTTGTCATTCCGCATGAATGCTATTGTGTTGGGAAGAACTGAAATGCCCGGTAGCGCAATTGTGCCCGAATCTTTCAGTAACCCATTCATTAGTCGGAACTTATTGCGAAGCTGATCGTTGCCTTCGGCTGGGATGGGGACCGGAGGCGTATGAGTGGCATGGAAACGATAGCTGCAAAAATGAACCAATCGCCCGCTCTTCCGCTGGAAATCGTCGAGCTCGAGCTTGCGCTGCGGCACGAGAACCTCCTTGAAAAAGGTCTGGAAGGGGCGGTGCGTCAGGCGCTCGAGCGCATTGACGGCAAGCTCCTCTTCCACATGCGGATGGACGGCGTAGCCGATTGCGACTGGGTCGCAGCCGTCGAGCTCTATTCGGACGAAGGCCGCAGGCTGGCCATCGTTGCCCAATCCCCCGGCGGCGGCCCTCTGTGGGTCGAGGATGCTGAGACGAGCGAGTTGCCCGTCGCCAAGATCGCACGGGCTTATGCAGATCTCATGCAGCAACTCGATCCCGCCGGCCGTTAAAGCAGTTCCAAGAAAAATGGGAATCGAGTTTCCGTCAGGAACGCATCGGGTGCATGCTGCGTTCTACAAGTGTCGTTGAAACCATGAGACACAACACCATGATCGAACGAACAGCCAGCCCCGCTCCCGGCTTCACTCGCAATCCCGGGAAGAAAATTGTGGTCGAACCCTTCAAGGGTTCGGTAACCGTCAAGGTCGCCGACGTGGTCATTGCCGCAACGACAAAAGCCAAACTGCTGAAGGAGGACGGCTATCCGCCGGTCCTCTACATCCCCTTCGAAGATATCGGCTTCACCAATCTCGAGCGAACCGACACGAAGACGCACTGCCCCTACAAGGGCGATGCGAGCTATTGGCGGCTGTCCGCACCCGGAGAACCGGGCCAGGATCTCATGTGGGCCTACGAGGCACCCTACGACGAAATGGCCGAGATCAAGGATCACGGCGCCTTCTACGAAGGCCAGGTGACGATCGAGAAATCGTCCTAGCTTCTTCTACACCGTCTTGCAGGCCGCCTGGGCAGCCGCCAGGCGGGCGATCGGCACGCGGAAGGGCGAGCAGGACACATAGTCGAGCCCCACTTCCTCGCAGAAGTGGATGGAGTGCGGGTCGCCTCCATGCTCGCCGCAAATGCCCAGCTTGATGCCGTTCCGTGCGGCCCTCCCCTTCTCCACGGCCAGGCGGATGAGCGTGCCCACGCCATCGACGTCGATCGAGACGAAGGGATCTTTCTCGATGATGCCCTTCTTCCGATAGGTTTCAAGGAAGCTGGGCGCGTCGTCACGCGAGATCCCAAACGTCGTCTGGGTCAGATCGTTGGTGCCGAAGGAGAAGAATTCGGCCGAACCGGCAATCTCGCCGGCATGCAGCGCCGCGCGCGGCAACTCGATCATGGTGCCGACCATATAGTCGATCTGCGTGCCGTCGACTGACAGAACCTCCTTGGCAACCGCGTCGATGCGCGCCTTCACGAAGATCAGCTCGGCGGCCATGCCGACCAGCGGGACCATGATTTCCGGCACAACCGGCGCGCCGGTCCTCCGCGCGGCTTCCGCTGCCGCCTCGAAGATGGCCCGCGCCTGCATTTCGGCGATCTCGGGATAGGAGATCGCCAGCCTGCAGCCGCGATGGCCGAGCATCGGGTTGACCTCGTGGAGCTCTTCCGTGCGCTCGCGCAACCGGTTTGCATCCACCCCCATGGCGGCGGCCACCTCGGCGATTTCCTCTTCCGTCTTGGGCAGGAACTCGTGCAGTGGCGGATCGAGCAGACGGATGGTGACGGGCATGCCGGACATGATCTCGAAAAGCTCGATGAAGTCGGCGCGCTGCATGGGCAAAAGCTTGGCGAGCGCCGCCTGGCGCTGCTCGACCGTGTCGGCCAAGACCATTTCGCGCATGGCCAGAATGCGATCGTCATCGAAGAACATGTGCTCGGTCCGGCACAGGCCTATCCCTTCGGCGCCGAAGGACCGTGCCGTGCGCGCGTCGGCCGGCGTTTCAGCATTGGCCCGCACCTTCATCCGGCGCGCGGCGTCGGCCCACTCCATCAGCGTCGAGAAGGCCCCGGAAAGCGCCGGCTGAAGCATCGGGACGGCGCCGGCCAGAACCTGGCCCGTCGAGCCGTCGATGGTGACGACGTCACCCTTCGAGAAGGTGCGCCCCATGCTGGTCATCGTGCCGGCGCGGTAGTCCACCCGGAGCGTGCCGGCGCCGGAGACGCAGGGCTTGCCCATGCCGCGCGCGACGACCGCGGCGTGGCTGGTCATCCCGCCGCGCGTGGTCAATATGCCTTCGGCCGCGTGCATGCCATGGATGTCCTCCGGGCTCGTCTCCACGCGGACGAGAATGACGCTCGCGCCATGCGCCTTCATCTCCTCGGCCTCTTCGGACGAGAACACGATCTCGCCGGTGGCTGCCCCCGGCGAGGCCGGCAATCCCATGCCGATGACATCGCGCTTGGCGCCCGGATCGATGGTCGGATGCAGCAGCTGGTCGAGCGAGGACGGCTCGATGCGGCAGACAGCCTCCTCGCGCGTGATCAGCCCTTCATCAGCCATGTCGACGGCGATCCGCAGCGCCGCCTTCGTGGTGCGCTTGCCCGAGCGGGTCTGCAGCATCCACAATTTGCCGCGCTCGATGGTGAATTCCAGATCCTGCATGTCGCGGTAGTGAGCCTCGAGCTTGTCCGCGATCTCGACGAAGGAAGCGAAGGCTTCCGGCAGCACCTTTTCCAGGGACGGCTTGTCGGAGCCCGCCTCCAGCCTTGCGGCCTCGGTGAGGCTCTGGGGCGTGCGGATGCCGGCAACCACATCCTCCCCCTGGGCGTTGACGAGGAACTCGCCATAAAGGCGCTTCTCGCCGGTCGAAGGATTGCGCGTGAAGGCAACGCCGGTGGCCGAATCCTCGCCCATATTGCCGAATACCATGGCCTGCACATTGACCGCGGTGCCCCAGCTTTCGGGAATGTCGTGCAGCCGGCGGTAGGTAACGGCGCGCGCGTTCATCCAGCTCGAGAAGACCGCGCCTATGGCGCCCCAGAGCTGAGCATGCGGATCCTGCGGAAAGGGCTCGCCGAGCTCCTCCTGGATGCGCGCCTTGTAGAGTCCGACGATCTCGCGCCACTCGTCGCCCGAAAATTCGGTATCGACATCGTAGCCCCGGCGCGCCTTTTCCTCGGAAAGGATTTCCTCGAAGACGTCGTGATCGAGGCCCATGACCACGTCGCTATACATCTGTATGAAGCGGCGGTAGCTGTCATAGGCAAAGCGCGCGTCACCGGACTCGGCCGCAAGCGCCTCCACCGTCTCGTCGTTGAGGCCCAGATTGAGCACCGTGTCCATCATGCCGGGCATCGAAGCCCGCGAACCGGAGCGGACCGAGACGAGCAGCGGGCGTTGAGGGTCGCCGAACCTGCGCCCGGCGATGCGCCCCACTTCCTCAAGCGCCGCATCGACCTGGTCCTGGAGTTCCGGGGCATAGGTCTGGCCGTTGGCGTAGTAATGGGCGCAGACCTCGGTGGAGATGGTAAAGCCCGGCGGCACGGGCAGCCCCAGGCTGCACATCTCGGCAAGGTTCGCCCCCTTGCCGCCAAGAAGGTCGCGATCCGATGCGCGCCCTTCCGCCTTGCCGTCGCCAAAGCCATAGACCCACTTGGCCATGCCGCTATCCCCCTTGGAGCCGTTGTCGCAGCCGGCGGGGAACCGCCGGTAACGGCAGCGTTAAGGGGCGAGAGGCTGTGAGGCAAGCCCGCCATGCGTCGCATCCGCATCTATATCGATTGAAGGATGCTCATGGTGCCTGGGATCGGCACACTGCGATTCCAATCTTGCGGAAAACGCGGAAACTGTATAGAACATTTCAAGAACATTAAGGAGGACAAGATGCGCGAGACAGGCAAGGTCGATTACATTGAAATGCCGGCCGGCGGCGGTACGCTGGACAGTGTGAAGGCTTTTTACGCCGCGGCTTTTTCGTGGAGCTTCACCGACTACGGCCCCGGATATTCAGCCTTTTCCGAAGGGCTCGACGGCGGTTTCGACGGCGACCCGGCCGAAGGCGCCGTAAAGCCGCTGCCGGTTCTTTATTCCCACGATCTCGAGGCCACCCTGGCCGCGGTAGAGGATGCCGGCGGCAGGATCGTCCGGCCGATCTTCTCCTTCCCCGGCGGGCGGCGGTTCCATTTTGCCGATCCGGCGGGGAACGAGCTGGCCGTCTGGAGCGAGGAATAGGGTTATCGCCGGACGGGATGCCGCAAGTCGCCGGCCTCGGTGATTTGCTGCAACCCCTCAACCTTCGTCATCCCAGGGCGGAGCCAAAGGCGGAGACCCTGGGATCCATGCCGTTCCTTCTGCGACCACGCCCAACGCTGCCGGCACTGGGCGCCCCATGCGGGCGGCGGCGCGGCCTTTGCGACTGGCACGGCATGGATCCTCGGGTCGAAAAGCCCAAGGATGACGAAGTGGAAAGGCTGTGCCGCAATCTGAGGCGCGGTGGCATCGTCAACTATATCGGTCCTCATGCGTACGCCAATTCAACTTGGAAAACGGACTATGGCCACGTCGGTTGCAGAGCTGCAACTATCGCCCAGCGAACGTTTGGTCACCTTCCAAAATGCGCTTCACGTAAGCGTTCCCAAAATCTGATAAACAATCCCGGCGGAAATCAATCTGAGCCTGTCTGCGCCCCCAGTTATAATAACGCCCTCGTAAGACAATGGATCTGAATGATCTCGTACGGAGAACACGGGGCCGCCGCTCATTCCCTCGTATTCGCCTTCTAGTAATATTGAGCCGTTGCTAGCCGGCGGAACTACCAGGGTCGATATGCCTGCCCAGTCTGGAAAGATTTTTCCAACTACTTCGATTGGCTGCAGTTCCCGTAGAGGCATGTTTTCGTTCCAATCGGTGTCGTGCGCATTTTCATACCAGTCACGATTTTCTGCTTTCAAGGCGTACCCATATGCAACACCGATGCACCCAGCGTTGGGAGGCGTGAATTCTCGTCGGAGATTGACTGAAAACGGCGTGCAAACGTCCCAAAACGTATCTACTTCTGCTACGAGTACATCACCCCATTCCTTGATGACGCCCTCGTTTAAATTAATACACCTTATGTCACATAAAGCTTTCGCAGAGCCGTCAGAACAGGGAAGCGCCGGCCTACCGGGACTATTCTGCAGTTGGTGCTTGGTAAACACAGCAAAGAATTTGCTTTTTATCGATAGAAGATGACAAGTTCCGGCTGGCCAAGGTCCATACCCGCCATCCACTATTAGCGGCAAAATCGAGTCCTGCATTTCTTTGTAGCGCGCCCTCAATGCAGTTCTCAAAAACTTGCCCCCCTTAAACTGCCTCGCGCATCTGCTCGGCCGTCTGCAAATCCACAGAGACGAGCTGGCTCACCCCCTGCTCCGCCATGGTGACGCCGAACAGGCGGTTCATGCGGGCCATGGTGATCGGGTTGTGCGTGATGATGACGAAGCGGGTTTCCGTGGAGCTGGCCATCTCGTCCATCAGGTTGCAGAAGCGCTCGACATTGTGATCGTCGAGCGGCGCGTCCACCTCGTCGAGCACGCATATGGGCGCGGGATTGGTCAGGAAGACGGCGAAGATCAGCGCCATGGCCGTCAGCGCCTGCTCGCCGCCCGAAAGCAGCGTCATGGTCTGCGGGCGCTTGCCCGGCGGGCGGGCGAGGATTTCCAGCCCCGCCTCCAGCGGATCGTCGGATTCGATCAGTTGCAGCTCGGCGGTGCCGCCGCCGAAAAGATGGGTGAACAGCCGCTTGAACTGCTCGTTGACGACGTCGAAGGCGGCCAGCAGCCTTTCGCGCCCTTCGCGGTTGAGGCTCTGGATGGCCGAGCGCAGCTTGCGGATGGCCTCGATCACGTCCTCGCGCTCGGAGACGATGTGCTCCAGCCGCTCGCTCAATTCGCGCTGCTCTTCCTCGGCGCGCAGATTGACCGCGCCCAGCCGCTCGCGCTCGATCTTCAGCCGCTCCAGCCGGCGCTCCAGCTCGGCCATGTCCGGCATGGGACCGGCCGGGTCGAGTTCGGCCTGCTGGATCACCAGATGCGGCGCCACGCCCAGCGCCTCCTGGATGCGCGCTTCGGCTTCCTTGCGCCGCTCCTCGGCGGCGGCTTCCCGCTCCTCGGCCCGCGCCCTGCCCTCGCGCGCGCTGGAAAGGTTCTGGATCGCGGCGGCGGCGTGCTTGTCCAGCTCTGCCTGCCGGGTCTCGGCCTCCTGCAGGCGGTCCGCCGCCTGTCTGCGAAGCGCTTCGGCCTCGGAGATCTGCGACAGGAGCTGGCGACCCTGCGCCTCGATTTCGTCGGGCGCATCGGCCAGTTTCGCCAGTTCGCCGGCGGCCTCGGTGCGCCGCTCGCCGAGCGCGGCGATCTGCTTGTCTGCGTTTTCGGCGCGGGCCGTCCAGCTCTGGCGCTCGCGGGCGATCGCTTCCAGCCGCTGCCGGCGCGCTTCGGCCTCCCGTTTCAGGCCCTCATGGGCCGCGCGCGCCTCGGCCGCCTTGCCGCGCGCTTCGGTTACCTGCGAAGATGCGCCGTCTAGCTGCGCCTGAAGCTCGGAAAGGTCCGGCGCGGAAGCCAGCGCCGCCTCGGCTTCGCCGACAGCGCCCACCGCTTCACCATGGTCCTCGGCCAGCCTGTTGCGCGATTCCGTCAGAGCGCTGCGCCGGCTGGCCAGTTCGCCGGAAGCCTTCTCCGCCTGCGCCAGCGCCTCGCGGGCCGCGCCCACCGCGCGCTGGGCCGAGCGGAGCTGCTCGCGAACCGCCTGCTCGTTCGCCACGGCCTGCCGGAGGGCCTGTTCCTTTTCGGCAAGCGCCTTCTCGGCGCTGGCGACGGCCTCAGCCGCCTGCCCTGCCTCCTTTTGCAATTCGGCGAGACGGTTCTTCTGCGCCAGCCGCTGGGCCGCGGCTGTCGGGGCATCGGCGCTCGCGCGATAGCCGTCCCAGCGCCACAGCGCGCCATCCGTGCTGACCAGGCGTTGGCCGGGCCGCAGCAAGGCTTGCAGCCGCGTGCCCTCTTCCGCCTCGACAATGCCGATCTGGGCCAGCCGGCGCGCAAGCTGGGCCGGGGCCTGCACCAATTCCGACAGCGGGCGGGCGGGCGCCGGCAATGCCGGATCGTCCTCCATGGCCTCGGCACCACCCCAATGCGCGGGCGCGGCGGGGTCGAGCGGCACGTCGAGGTCCTCGCCAAGGGCCGCGCCCAGCGCCGTCTCAAAGCCGCGCGCCACCTGCACCTTTTCCAGAACGGCGGGGAATCTGGCGTCGTCGCCGGCATTCAGGACGCGTTCCAGCGTACGCGCTTCCGTTTCGATGCCTTGCAGCCTTGTTCTGGCTTCGGAAAGCGGCTGGCGCGCCTCGTTTTCGGCCGCGCGCGCGGCGAACACCGCCTGTTCGGCCTCGATCGCATCCCGTTCCGCCTGTTCCTGGCCGGCCAGCGTCGCTTCCAGCTCGCGCTGCTTGTCGGCAGGGTCGGGAAGCGCGCCGATGCGCGCGGCGATCTCCTGCAGCTGGCGGTCGGCATCGGCAAGCTGGCGCGCCAGCCGGTCGCGCCGTTCCGCCGTGTCGCGGATGGCCCGCTCGGCCTGGCTGCGCACGGCGCTGGCTTCAGCCTTTCTCGCCGTCAGCTGCGAAAGCGCGTCCTCCTTGTCGGCAAGGTCCTCGCTGATTTCGGCCAGTGTCTTGCGGGCCTCTTCCTCGCGGCCG
Source organism: Nitratireductor luteus (assembly GCF_026162365.1). Taxonomy (GTDB): domain Bacteria; phylum Pseudomonadota; class Alphaproteobacteria; order Rhizobiales; family Rhizobiaceae; genus Chelativorans; species Chelativorans luteus. Next base: position 381,771 of record NZ_JAOANW010000001.1, read on the forward strand.
CCGGCGCCGGCTTCCGCCTCGCGCAGACCCGCTTCCTCCTCGGCCAGCCGCTTCAATATGTCGGCATTGTCCCGCACCATCTGCTCTTCGCGGGCCATGTCGGCATTCATCTGCTCGACGCGCTTTTCCAGTTCGGCGGCGCGATTGCGAATGCGGGTGGCCTCTTGCTCCATCTGCGTGCGCGCAATGGTCAGCCGTTGCAGGGCGGCGGCGGCGGAGGCCTCGGCCTCGCGCAGTTCCGGCAGGCGCTTGGCGGCGATCGCCTGCTGCTTGGCGGCTTCCATCTGGGTGCTGGCCCGTTCGGCGACCTGGCTGGTGGCGGCGGAAAGCGCCGATTTGGCCTCGGCCTCCTGCTCCTTCGCCTGGCTCCAGCGCAGATGCAGCAGCGCCGCCTCGGCCTTGCGGATTTCGGCAGAAAGATTCTTGAAGCGCGAAGCCTGGCGCGCCTGGCGCTTCAGGCTTTCGATCTGGCTTTCGAGCTCGCCCACCACATCGTCGAGCCGTTCCAGGTTCTGCTCGGCCGCGCGCAGCCGCAGTTCGGCCTCGTGCCGGCGCGAATGCAGGCCGGAAATGCCCGCCGCTTCCTCCAGAAGCGCCCGGCGGGCCTGGGGCTTGGCCTGGATCAATTCGCCGATGCGGCCCTGCCCCACCATCGACGGCGAGCGGGCGCCGGTCGACTGATCGGCAAAGAGCAGTTGCACGTCGCGCGCACGCGCCTCCTTGCCGTTGATGCGGTAGACCGAGCCCGCCTCGCGCTCGATGCGGCGCGAGACCTGCAGTTCGTCGGCGTCGTTGAAGCTGGCGGGGGCCGTGCGGTCCGAATTGTCGAGGAAAAGCGTGACCTCGGCCGTGTTGCGGGCGGGCCGCGTGCCGGAGCCGGAGAAGATCACGTCGTCCATGCCGGAGGCGCGCATGTTCTTGTATGAGCTTTCGCCCATCACCCAGCGCAGCGCCTCGACGAGGTTCGACTTGCCGCAGCCGTTCGGCCCGACAACGCCGGTCAGCCCGCGCTCGATGACGAACTCTCCGGGCTCCACGAAGGATTTGAAGCCGAGCAGACGGAGCTTGCTGAATTTCATACGCGCATGCTCCCGCATGCGCGCTTGGTGTTGCCGGCGCTGTCCGTCCCTTTAGAGAAGGGGATCGATGATCGCCGACATCTCCTCAATCGACATTGCTCCCGAATACTTCTTCCCATCTATGAAGAAGGTGGGCGTCGCGTCCACGCCGAATTCCTCGGCCGCGCGGTTTCGCACGCTTCTCACATCGTCGAGAAGCTCCTGATTAGTCAAGCATGCCGTGAAGGACTCTTGTGTAAAACCGCCCAATTTGGCGATTTGCAGCAATGCTCCGCTGGCGTCCTGCGCCCGCGCCCAGTTGTCCTGCTGCTTGAACAGCACATCGATCATTGCGAAATATTTGCCGTCCGAACAGCGCGCCAACATAAAGGCGGCCTCGGCGCGCGGATCGAAGGGGAACTCTCGCATGATGAAGCGCACCTTGCCCGTGTCGATGTATTTTTCCTTGAGCGCGGGATAGGTATTCTTGTGGAAATTGGCGCAATGGCCGCAGGTCATCGACGCGTATTCGACGACGGTCACCGGTGCATCCTCGGCACCCTCGACCTTGTCTTCCAGCACGCCGGGCTCCAGCAGCTTCGCCATATCCACATCCCCGCTGGAGGCGGGAGGCGAGACGCTTTGCTGCGCATTGGCGCTATCGCTCCACCCCACCAGCAGCGAGGCCGCCGGTAGTGCTGCGATGGTTGAAAGAACGCGCCTGCGCGAAATCGTTCCGGTCATGCGAATCACCCTTGTTTCTCTGAAAATCCTACCCGCCTCTTAGTGGATAGCGATAGTTCGCGTGAAATAAGGCAAAGCGGGGTTCAAGCCAAATGCATATCATCACGGCGCGCTCACGAATTCGCGAGCGGTTGCCGCGGCGCTCTGCACTGAGCCGGCGATCAGGCGTGTCCCGTCACTGTCAGCTCCGGCCTGCTGTTCAGCGTCTGGAAGACGACGCAGTAGCGTTCGGTGAGTTTCAAAAGCGCGTCGATACGCTCCTGCGGCTCGTCCGTATCGAGATTGCAGGTCAGCCTGATGGCGCAGAAGCCGACCGGCGCGTCCTTGGCCAATCCGAGCGTGCCCCGGAAATCGAGGTCGCCTTCCGCCTCGATGGTGGCCGCGCCGAGCCTGAACTCGAGCGCCGTCGCAACCGCTTTCATGGTAACCCCGGCGCAGGCGACGAGCGCTTCCAGAAGCATGTCGCCCGAGCAGAGCTCCATGCCGGAGCCGCCGGTCGCCGGGTGCAGGCCGGCCACGGCAAGCATCCGGCCGGTCTCCACCCTGCAGGCGATCTCGCTATCGTCGAGCGCCCCCCTGGCACGCAGCGTGATCAGGGCTTTTTCCGGCGCCTCGCGATAGACCTGCTTGAGCGGGGCCTGCACCTCCTTCAGTCCCACGGCATCCATCGGCTCTCTCCTCCTCCCCCAAAATCTAGCGGCCAAGCACGCTGGCGCCCAGCCGCTCCAGGCTTTCGCGCAGACCGTCATCCTCGATCTTGCTCGTGATGCGGCCGATCTTTTCCTTCTGGTCGGCCGATAGCGGCTTCGGCGGCGGCGGCTTGCGGCGCGTTGCCGTTTCCACCTGCTTCTGCACGATGCGGACGCGACCTATCGCATTGAAGCCGAGGAAGGCGTTGGCCCGGTCGATGATCTCCATCGTCTCGTGCTGCACATGCAGGGCGGCAGCGCCGTCGCAGGCGATGATCAGCGTCGCGGGTTGAAAGGGATCGTCCTCCTGCAGCCGGCGCGGCCAGGCGATCTTCTCCGGCCGCGTCCGTACAGCCAGGCGGTCGCCGACGATTTCGGGCCAGCTTTGAACCAGGTCGATGGAAAGCCCTGCGCGCCGGCGCAGCACCGGGTCGAGCAATGCGCTCGTCAGGTCGCTCACCGGTACGGGATTGCCGCCACGCCATTTGCCTGTCATGCCGATACCGTCAACCAATGTGCCATAGTGATTTCCTTCGACCGGATATTAGACTAATCGACCATTCCATGACACAGCAAATCGACAGGCAGGCAGCCCATGGAACCGGCGGTGGGACCGGCGACGCACCGCTCGCCGACAGGCTTCTTGCCTGGTACGACCGCAGCCACCGCCACCTGCCATGGCGCGTGAGCCCCGGCGACCGCCGCGCCGGCATCGCGCCCGATCCCTACCGCGTGTGGCTGTCGGAGATCATGCTGCAGCAGACCACCGTCGCCAGCGTCAGGTCCTATTACGAAACGTTCCTCCGACGCTGGCCGGACATAGGCTCGCTGGCCGAGGCGCATGTCGACGACGTCATGAAAGCCTGGGCCGGGCTCGGCTACTATTCCCGCGCGCGCAACCTCAAGAAATGCGCCGAGGCTGTCGCCGAACGCCATGCCGGAATCTTCCCCGACACGGTCGCCCGCCTCAAGGAACTTCCCGGCATCGGCGACTACACCGCCGCCGCGATTGCCGCCATCGCCCATGACCGCCCGGTGGCGGTGGTGGACGGCAATGTGGAGCGCGTCGTCACGCGCCTTGCCGCCATCTCAACGCCGCTGCCGGCGGCCAAGCCGACCATAAGGGCCTTTGTCGAGGAGGTCCTGTCGCGCGACCGTCCCGGCGATTTCGCCCAGGCCACGATGGACCTCGGCGCGACCATCTGCACACCGCGACGTCCCGCCTGCATCCTCTGTCCGCTGGCTTCCGACTGCGAGGCCCGGGCCGCCGGCACGCAGGAAGCCTTCCCCGTCAAGCCTGACAAGGCGGACAAGCCGCAAAGGCTGGGCGCGGCATTCGTCGCCGTGCGCACGGACGGCGCCGTGCTGCTCCGGCAGCGCCGGACCGAGGGGCTGCTGGGCGGCATGAGCGAGGTTCCCGGAAGCGCGTGGAGCGCGCGGACAGACGGCTCAACCGGGCGGGAATCGGCCCCGTTTGCGGCCGACTGGACGAAATGCGGCGCGATTACCCACACCTTTACCCATTTCCGGCTCACATTGAGCGTCTATCGCGCCGAAACATCGCGGAAGGAAGCCCCACCCGGCCATTGGTGGTCCATTCCTTCGGAGCTTACCGGCGAGGCGCTTCCAACTGTCATGAAAAAGGCAATAGAAGCGGCTATGCACGGTGCCACAAAGAAACAGCAGTAAGGGCAAACAGATCCATGAGCAGCGTTCGCCACATCGTCTTCGACATCGGCAGGGTCCTGATCCACTACGATCCCGAAGTCCCCTTTGCCCGGCTTATCCCGGACGAAGACGAGCGGCGCTGGTTCTTCGACAATGTGTGCACCCATGAGTGGAACCTGGAACAGGATCGCGGTCGTTCATGGGAAGAAGCCGAGGCACTGCTCATTGCCGAACACCCGGACCGCGCCGACCTCATCCGCGCGTTCAGGCTGAACTGGCACGAGATGGTGGTGCCTCACTACGCGGATTCGGTCGCCATTCTCGACGCCCTGATCGAGGACGGCCATGACGTGACCATGCTGACCAACTTCGCCGCCGACACTTTCGCGGAGGCGCGCGAGATGTTCGATTTCCTCAACAAGCCGCGCGGTGTCACCGTCTCCGGCGAAATCGGGCTTATCAAGCCCGACCGCGAAATCTACGACCATCACGCCAAGGCGTTCGGGCTCGATCCTGCCGCCACCTTGTTCATCGACGACAGCCCGAAGAACGTCGAAGGCGCGCGGGCGGCGGGCTGGCAGGCCGTGCATTTCAAGAACCCTGAGCAGTTGAAGGCGGACCTCAAGGCAGCCGGCATCGATGCCTGACAGCCCGGTTCAAAAGTCGTCATGGCGTTGAGGATGACGAAGCCAGGCACCCCCATCCCGTCATCCCGGAAGCCCGAAGGGCTATCGGGGTGACGGAGGCGAAGCGCGGATGGGAAAAGACCCGCCCGACTTTCAAGACGGGCGCTCAGGCCCCCAGCGCCTGAAGGCTCTGGCGGGCCACCTGGCGCAGGGCGTCGATGGGTTTCAGCTCGCCATCCTGCTCATAATGCCAGAAGGTCCAGCCATTGCAGGCGTCGAGCCCCTGGACACGGGCGCCCAGGCGATGGATGGAGCCGGCCTCCTGGCCGACCGCAATGGTGCCGTCGGCGCGCACGCTGGCGGTCCAGCGCTTCTTGGCGTCGTAGAGCTGCGCGCCGGGCTGCATCAGGCCCGAATCGATCAGGCTGACGAAGGCCACGCGCGGTTCGGCCCGTTTGCCGCTCACCACTTCCAGGCTGGCGCTGTCGAGCCTTTCCACGGAATCGATGCGCCTGCGGGCAGCGTCGATATAGGTCTGGTCGCGCTCGATGCCGATGAAATGACGGCCGAGGCGCTTGGCGACCGCGCCCGTCGTTCCCGAGCCGAAGAAGGGGTCGAGCACCACGTCGCCCGTTTTCGTCGAAGACAGGAGCACGCGGGCCAGCAGCGCTTCCGGTTTCTGGGTCGGATGCAGCTTCCGGCCTTCCTCGTCCTTCAGCCGTTCGCCGCCCGTGCAGATAGGGAAGAGCCAGTCGGACCGCATCTGCACGTCGTCATTGGCCGCCTTCATGGCGTCGTAGTTGAAGGTGTAGCTCTTGGCGTTCTGGTCGCGCGAGGCCCAGATCATGGTCTCATGGGCGTTCTGGAACCGGCGTCCGCGAAAGTTCGGCATCGGGTTGGTCTTGCGCCAGACCACGTCGTTGAGGATCCAGAAGCCCAGATCCTGCATGATGGCGCCGACCCGGAAGATATTGTGATAGGAGCCGATCACCCAGATCGTGCCGCTCGGCTTCAGGACGCGCCGCGCCGCCAGCAGCCATGCGCGGGTGAAGGCGTCATAGGCGGCGAAGCTCTCGAACTGGTCCCAGGCATCGTCGACCGCGTCGACCTTGGACTGGTCCGGACGGTGAAGATCGCCGTCGAGCTGCAGATTGTAGGGAGGATCGGCGAAGATCACGTCCGCCGATTTTTCCGGCAGGCGCGAAAGCGCGGCCACGCAGTCGCCCTTCACGATCGTGTCCAGCCATTCCGATTTGGCCGGAGCGGAGGAAAGCTCCTCCAGGCGACGCACAGCAGACATACGCAAACCTCAAACTGACACTGTTTACTGAAGGTTATGGTTACCCAGGATGGTAAATATTCCGTCAAGGAGGCTGCCGAATTGTCGGCGCCGGCGGACTGTGCGAAAAGGAGCGGTTAGCCCGCCAAGGCCTGTTTGGCGGGTGCGTTTGTTTCTGCCCAAAAAACACGGATATGCCATGCCTTCCCCCGAACTCATCATCTTCGACTGCGACGGCGTTCTGGTCGATTCGGAAATCGTCGCCGCGCGCGTCGAGGCGCAGATGCTGCGCGAGGCAGGCTATGAGATTTCGGCCGAGGAGATCGCGGAGCGCTATTCCGGCCTGACCTTCCGAGACATCCTGCTTTCCATCGAGCAGGAGGCGCAGATGCTGTTCCAGGCGTCGCTGATCGATCATGCCGAAGCGAAAGTGGACGATCGGCTGCGGAAGGAGGTCAAGGCGATTCCCGGAGTGGCCGAGGCGGTTGCCGAGTTGCTGAGGCTCAAGATATGCATCTGCTCGAACTCGACCTCGCAGCGCATCGAAGCGATGCTTCAACGCACGAGGCTCGCCCCACTGTTCGAGGGCGTCATCTTCTCATCGCTGGAAACGCCGACCAGGCTTCCCAAGCCCGCGCCCGACGTGTTCCTGCATGCGGCGGAACGCATGGGCGCGCGGCCGGGTGCCTGTTTCGTGATCGAGGATTCGGTTCACGGCATCGTCGGCGCGCGGGCCGCCGGCATGCGGGTAATCGGCTTCACCGGCGCCTCCCACAGCCATCCCCGCCACGCCGACATGCTGATGGATGCCGGCGCGGAAACGACCATCAGCCGCATGTCCGACCTCGGCGGCGTAATCGCTGCCTTGTCGGAGTTCTCGGCCGATATCTGAAGGCCGTTCTACGGCGTATCGTAAGGCCCCTCGTCGTAACCGACATGGAGCTGGATGGTGCGGTCTATCCCGCCCGGGATGGCTATATCGGGATCGGTGAACACGAACTGCGTCGCGCCCGAGGTGTCATCGATGGATACCTGATGCTTGAACAGCTGGGAGTAGACGACTTCGTCGCCCCGCGTGGCGGCAATCCGGATCGGCATCGTGATGGTGCCGGCCCGACCACTGGGCCCGGGCACGACCCTGCCGGCCACGGCGACCGTGACCGCGGGCGTGCCCTGATATTTGCAGGCACGGGTAACGTCGTTAATGGACGCCTGATAGATGATCTTGCTGTCGTCGCCCTCGCCGCCCCTTTCGTAGGTACGGAAATAGGCCGTTCCTTCGCGCAGGGAAACCGGTGGGCAGTATGCCCGCAACTCGCTTTCGCGGATCGCATCCCCCTCCGCTCCGGCGTTCTGGCCGTCCGCGCCGAAATTGGGTCCACTGCCCGACTGACAGCCGGCGAGAATTGCGGAAGATGCGAGAAAGGCGGCGGCGGCGATGCGCCTTTTTGAAATGCTTTGCACGAAAAGCCCCATGAACTGCACTTTCCTATGGTGAGGTTGATGCTCTATACCAACCGCGCGACGAAAATTCGACCTGTGGATTTCGGGTTTTTGATTCAGAGCCTGACCGAGAATTCGGCGGTTGAGGGCTGGCGAGGGATTTTGGATCCTGAGAAGAGGGACGGATGCAGGCAATATCGGGGAATATTGGCAAATCCGGCCCTCTTATCAGGGGCGCAAAGACCCCGGACCGACCCGTCCGAATTTTCGGTCTGGCTCCCACTCCTGATCGTCCCCACAACCGGAAGACATGATGACGATGGAATATGTGAGCACGCGCGGTGAAGCGCCAGCCCTTGGATTTGCTGACGTGCTGTTGCAGGGCCTTGCGCGTGATGGCGGCCTCTATGTGCCGCGGACATGGCCGCAATTCTTGGCCGACGACATCCGCGCCCTGCGCGGCCTGCCTTACGAAGATGTGGCTTTCCGCGTCCTCAAGCCTTTCGTGGGCGGAGAGATTCCGGACGCGAAGCTCAAAGCCATCATCGACGAAACCTATGCGACCTTCCGCCACAGGGCCGTCTGTCCGCTGGTCCAGAGCGGCCCTTCCGACTTCATACTCGAACTGTTCCACGGCCCTACCCTGGCCTTCAAGGACGTGGCCATGCAGCTTCTGGCCCGCCTCATGGACCATGTGCTGGCCGAGCGCGGCGAGCGCGTGACCATTGCCGGGGCGACCTCGGGCGATACGGGCGGCGCGGCCATCCATGCCTTCGCCGGCATGAGCCGGGCCGACGTCTTCATCCTCTTTCCCCATGGCAAGGTCTCCCCCGTTCAGCAGCGCCAGATGACGACGTCCGGCGCGGCCAATGTCGAGGCGCTGGCCATCGAAGGCAATTTCGACGATTGCCAGGCGCTGGTGAAGGCGATGTTCAACGATCATGCCTTCCGCGACGGTGTGGGATTGGCCGGCGTCAACTCGATCAACTGGTCGCGCATCATGGCGCAGATCGTCTATTACTTCACCTCCGCCGTCACCCTCGGCGCGCCTGACCGCGCCGTCTCCTTCACCGTTCCGACCGGCAATTTCGGCGATATCTTCGCGGGCTACGCCGCCGCGCAGATGGGTCTTCCCATCGGCCGCCTGGTGATCGCCACCAACGAGAACGACATTCTCGCCCGCACGCTGGAAAGCGGCGCGTACACAACCCGCTCGGTGGTCGAGACCACCTCGCCCTCGATGGATATACAGGTTTCGTCCAACTTCGAACGCCTGCTTTTCGAGGCATCCTCCCGCAACGCGGGCGAAGTCCGCGGCAACATGGAAAGCCTCAGGCAGTCCGGCGGGTTCACCCTCGCGGGCCAAACGCTGGCCAATATACGCGAGCGCTTCGAGGCCGCTCGCGCGGGAACGGACGAGGCGGCCTTAGCCATCCGGGATATGCTGAAGGACAACGACTATCTTGCCGATCCCCATACGGCCACCGCGCTTCGTGTCGCCCAAACGCGCCGGCGCGAGGGCGAGACGATGGTGGTGCTTTCCACAGCCCATCCAGCAAAGTTCCCGGCGGCGGTAGCGGCCGCATGCGGCGTGATGCCCTCTTTGCCGGAGTGGCTGGGCGACCTCATGGAAAGAGAAGAAAGCTATACGGTCCTTCCATCGGACCTGAAAATGGTGGAAGATCACATCAACCGCCAAAAGGTCCGTTGAGGCCAGCTATGGGCGGATCAATATCGAGTAGGGAGTGAGTTCCGCATGGGTGTAGAGGTAAGCCGTCTGTCGAACGGCTTGACGGTCGCGACCGAAACCCTTCCGCACATGGAATCCGTTTCACTGGGCATATGGGTGAAATCGGGATCGCGCAATGAGCGGGAAGACGAGCATGGCATGGCCCATCTGCTCGAACACATGGCTTTCAAGGGCACCGGCAAGCGCAGCGCGCTGCAGATCGCCACGGACATCGAGGATGTCGGCGGCGAGATCAACGCCGCGACGAGCGTGGAGACGACCGCGTTCTACGCCCGCGTCCTGCAGGACAATCTGCCGCTCGCCATCGATATCCTTGCCGATATCCTGACGGATTCGAAGTTCGAACCGGCCGAGCTGGAGCGCGAGCAGCACGTCATCCTGCAGGAAATCGGCGCCGCCCACGACACGCCGGACGACGTCGTGTTCGACCGCTTCACCGAGACCGCGTTCCGCCATCAGGCGGTCGGGCGATCCATTCTCGGCACGCCGGAAACGGTGGAATCGTTCACCTCCTCGCAGCTTCACGGTTTCCTCGAGCGGCAATATGGCGCCGACCGCATGGTCGTCGTGGCCGCCGGCGGCGTGAAGCATGACGACTTCGTCCGCGAAGTCGAATCCCGCCTCGGCACCTTCCGCGCCAAGGCCGAGACCGCCGCTCCGCAATATGCCCACTATGTGGGCGGCGACTACCGCGAGCATCGCGACCTGATGGATGCGCAGATCATCCTGGGCTTCGAAGGCCGCGCCTATCACGTGCGCGATTTCTATGCCTCGCAGGTTCTTTCCATGATCCTCGGCGGTGGCATGTCGTCGAGGCTGTTCCAGGAAGTGCGCGAAAAGCGCGGGCTCTGCTATGCCGTCTACGCCTTTCACTGGGGCTTCTCCGATACCGGCATCTTCGGCGTTCATGCGGCCACCGGGCGCAGCGATATCGAGGAACTGCTCCCGGTCATTCTCAACGAGTTGCAAAGGGCGGGCGAGAAGATCGACCAGGCCGAGCTCGAAAGGGCGCGCGCCCAGTATCGCGCCGGCCTCATGATGTCGCGCGAAAGCTCGGCCAGCCGCGCCTCGCAGATCGCCCGGCAATTGCTGCTCTATGGTCGGCCCATCGAGATGGAAGAGCTGATCGACCGGCTTTCCGGCCTGACCGTCGAGCGGCTCGCCGACCTCTCCGCGCGGCTGTTCAGCTCCAGGCCGACGGTGACCGCTGTCGGACCCGTCGGATCGCTCGCCCCGTTCGAGACGATCAGCGACACGCTCATGACGCCGCGACAGATGCCACGCAGACTGGCCGTCTGAGATTTCGGCACGCCATGTTCCAGCCGCCTTTCTTCCGCCGAGAGATACCGGCGCTTGAAGGCGCAAAGGTGCGGCTGCGCGCACCGCGCGCGGAGGACTACGGACCCTGGGCCGCGCTGCGCGGAGAAAGCCGTGCGTTTCTGGAACCCTGGGAGCCCAGTTGGGCTCCGGACGAACTGACCCGCCGCTCCTTCCGTCTTCGGCTGAAGCGCTACCGCTCCGAATATGACCGGGGAACCGGCATATCCTTTTTCATCTTCGAACGGGAAAGTGGGCAGCTTGCCGGTGGCATATCGCTTTCCAATGTGCGGCGCGGTGTCGCGCAGGCGGCCAGTGTCGGCTACTGGATGGGCGAGCGGTTCGCCGGCCGGGGCCTTATGCTGGACGCGCTTGAGGCCGTTATCCCCTTTGCATTCGACCGCATGAGGTTGCACCGCCTGGAGGCCGCCTGTATTCCCGAGAACAAGCGTTCAATACGATTGCTTGAAAAAGCCGGATTTCAGCGCGAAGGACTTGCCAGATCATACCTCCGGATCAATGGCTCCTGGCACGATCATTTCCTGTACGCGATTGTTGCGGAGGCCTAATATGAATTTGTTTACCGCTCGAAGAGGCTGATCGTTGCAGCGTATCCCGCCAGTCGCCCATCGTTTGTTCCTGATCCTGGCGATGGCCATGCTCATGCTCTCCGGTCTCGTGGCGCCGGGGGCCGCGGTAGAACCTATCAAGATATCGCCGGACGATGTGGCGCTGGACCTTTCCGATGCGGTGGAGATCTACCGGGGACAGGGTGAAAATTTCCAGGTGTCGACGGCGCCCGGCGCGGATGGCATCGTGCGCCGCATCGAGGTGGAGGCTCAGGATTCAGGGTCGACGGGCGACTGGGCGGTTTTCGCGCTGGCCAACACCACCGACGAACAGCTCGACCGGCTGATCGTCGCGCCGCATTTCCGCCTCGTCGGCTCGGGCCTGATCTGGCCGGACCTCGGCTCACAGCGCATCGCCGCCATCACGCCCAGCGAAGGCTTCGCTCTCGACCGCCAGAAGAGCAGCGACGCGGACGAATTCCTGGTCACGCTCAATCCCAATACGGTCGTGACCTTCGTCGCCGAACTGTCCTCGCGCAATCTGCCGCAGGTCTATCTCTGGGCGCCCTCCGCCTATAAGGATACCGTCAATTCCTATACGCTTTTCCGCGGCATCGTGATCGGCATCGCCGGCCTCCTGGCGCTGTTCCTGACCATCCTTTTCGTGGTCAAGGGCACCTCGATGTTTCCGGCAACGGCAGCGCTTGCCTGGGCGATCCTGGCCTATATCTCCATCGATTTCGGCTTTCTCAGCCGTATCGTCGAGATCTCGCCGGGCACGGAGCAATTGTGGCGGGCAGGCACCGAAGTATCGCTGGCCGCGACATTCGTGATCTTTCTGTTCGCCTATCTGAACCTCAATCGATGGCACGATCACTTCAGCTATGGTGTACTGGCGTGGATCCTCGGCCTGGTGCTTCTGGCCGGCGTGGCGGTGATCGATCCGGCGATGGCGGCAGGCATCGCCCGCCTTTCCTTCGCCGCGACGGCGGTCGTCGGGCTCGGCCTCATCGTCTATCTCGGCTACCAGGGCTACGACCGTGCCATCATGCTGGTGCCCAGCTGGCTGATGGTCCTCGTCTGGCTGGCCGGCGCATGGATGGCGGTCACCGGAAGGCTGGACAACGACATCGTGCAGCCGGCCATCGGCGGCGGGCTGATCCTCATCGTGCTCCTGATCGGCTTCACGGTCATGCAGCACGCATTCTCCGGCAGCGCACTCTTTCAGGGACTGTTCAGCGACATGGAGCGCCAGGCGCTGGCCATCACCGGCTCGGGCGACGTCGTGTGGGACTGGGACGTGCTGCGCGACCGGGTGATCACCAGGCCGGACATCAGCCGCCAGCTCGGATTGCCCGCGAACACCCTGCACGGGCCGGCGCGCTCATGGCTGCCTTTGCTCCATGCCGACGACCGCGACACCTTCCGCACCACGCTCGACGTCATCCTGGAACATCGCCGCGGGCGCATTTCGCAGGGCTTCCGCGTGCGCGGCGCTGACGGCCACTATCACTGGTTTTCGCTCCGCGCGCGCCCTGTCATCGGCTCGGATGGCGAGGTAATCCGCTGCGTCGGCACCATGGTCGACGTGACCGAGCAGAAGAAGGCCGAAGAACGCCTTCTGCACGATGCCGTCCACGACAATCTGACAGGCCTGCCCAATCGCGAGCTGTTCCTGAACCGCCTCGACGCCACCATCGCCATGGCGAGCAACGAGCGCAACATTCGACCCACCGTCCTCGTCATCGACATAGACCGCTTCAAGCTGGTCAATGACGAGCTCGGCATTTCGGCCGGCGACACGATCCTGCTGACCATCGCGCGGCGGCTGCACCGCCTGCTGAATCCCGGCGATTCGCTGTCGCGCATTGCCGGCGACCAGTTCGCCATGATGCTCCTGTCGGAGCAGGACCCCGCCCGTATCGCCTCGGTGGCCGAGGCCGTGCGCCAGGCTATCGGCACGCCCGTCACCTTCGCGCGCCGCGAGATCGTCCTGACGCCGTCGATCGGGCTGGTGTCGTGGACCTCGGCGCAGAGTTCGGCGGAAGAAATGCTCAAGGACGCCGAGCTTGCGATGTATCAGGCAAAACGTTTCGGCGGCGACCGCATAGAGCCGTTCCGCCCCGCCTTCCGCTCCATCGGCACCGACCGGCTGCAGATCGAATCCGATCTTCGACGGGCGGTCGAACGGAGCGAACTGCGGCTCGCCTACCAGCCCATCGTGCGGCTGGACGATGGATCCGTGGCCGGTTTCGAAGCGCTTTTGCGGTGGGAGCACCCGCGCCGCGGCACCATCCCCCCGTCGGATTTCATCCCCATTGCCGAAAGCTCCGGATTGATCGTCCAGCTTGGCCTCTTCGCGATGCAGCAGGCCGCCGAGGATCTCTATGCCTGGCAGAAGCAGCTCGGCGACGTGCCCCTGTTCATGTCGGTCAATCTTTCCAGCCGCCAGCTGATCCGCCGCGACCTGGTCGGCGACGTGCGCTCTGTGATCGCGCGGTCGAACATCAAGCCGCGATGCTTCCGGCTCGAACTCACCGAATCGCTCGTCATGGACAATCCCGAGCAATCCGCCCATGTGCTGGCTAAGCTCAAGGAACTCGGGATCGGCCTGTCGCTCGACGATTTCGGCACGGGCTACTCCTCGCTCGCCTATCTCACCCGCTTCCCCTTCGACACGATCAAGATCGACAAGAGCTTCCTCGACGACCCGAGCTCAAAAGGCGACGTTTTGCTGCGCTCCATGGTGTCGATGGCGCACGATCTCGGCCTGTCGGTCGTCGCCGAGGGCGTGAGCGAGGAAGCCGACGCCCATTTACTGCGCCAGACCGGCTGCGAATACGCCCAGAGCTTCCATTTCGGCGTGCCCGCCGACGCCGAATCGACCCTGAGAATGCTGCAGGAGCAATACCCCCTGGCCCAGGCGTGACGGCGCGACATTCACCCATCGCTCCCGGAAGCGGGGCCTGAGATTAAGGCCGAATTTGCTTCTCCCCTACTTTGTGTAGGGGCGAAGATGCGAAAACTCGAGCCTCGGCACGCGCAGCGTCGCAGAAGGGGTGGGAAGCAGACGGGCAGCTTGCGGGCGCGTAGGTAACATAGCTGTCATACGTTTGCTTGTCCTGGCTCGCCGGATAGCATCTTCGTTCATTGTCAGTTCCCCCTGCCGCCGCTGAGACGACCGCGTTACAGCGCACGGCGTTGACTCCCTACCGCACCTTATGTATCTTATAATTGGGAATTATAGAGGACTAACGAGAACGAATGACAACGGAATTCTTGACGGTAGAAACGGCCGCTCATCTCCTGCAATTGCATCCGAAGACCGTTCTGCGGTTTATCCGGGAGGGGCGGCTGCGCGCGACCAAGGTGGGCAAGCAGTACCGCGTGATGCGGTCCGACCTGAACACATTTGCTGGTTCGAAGAGTCCGAATGACGGGCGCGATGCCAAAGCCACCAGCATTGTCGACATTGCAGATGTCGATCCGGCGCTTCTGCAACGCCTATCAGCAGTTCTGCTCGGAGCCTCCAAAGGCAAAGAACCCTCCGGCGCTCCCATCTCGGTCGATATCGCGCATGACCCCGAGCGTCGCAGCGTCAAGGTCATCCTTGTCGCATCGCCGGCCGACGCCGCGATGTTGCTCAAGCTCGTCAGCGCATGCCTGGAGACTTGACTGTGATCTGCAAACCGAAGGGGGCTGGGAACAGGTTGTGGACCGGTATCGGGCCGCGCTCCAGAGCAAGCGGTCAGCCTACCTAAGTAACAGCCGGTCCGGCCATTAGCGGCCAACCAACGAAATGTCCTTTCCGAAGTCTCAACCGATACGCCGATGAGCCCTCTCGAAGCCGCTTTCGCCAACCCCGATCCATCACTGCGTCTCAACGCGGTCCTCCGAGCGGGAATGACCCCTTCGTTGCCGGACCTGGAGATATTGCTGCACCAATGTGCGGTCGAGCCGGATTTCCAGGTCCGTGAAATGCTGACTTGGGCACTGATTCGGCTCCCGGCGAACATGGTCGTGCCGCGCGTGTGCGAGGAACTGGCCCGCCCCGAACCGCAGGCCAGGCTCCAGGCCCTCCACACGCTGTCCAAGTTCAAGGATGCAACGGCGTGGCCAGCCGTTGCGGGTTGCCTGGATGACGAGGACCAGCGCGTTGTCCGCACGGCCTGGTATGCGGCCGTGGCGCTGGTGCCCGAAAACAAGCGCGACTGGCTGGCCGGAAAACTTGCGGCAAGCCTTGGCCATGGGGATGCGGAGACGCAACGCAGCTTGAGCCGAGCCCTTGTTGCTTTAGGAAAGGACGTGATCGATCCTGTCCTTGCTGTCGCGGCAGAACGCGGAGATGCGACGGTTCGGCAGCACGTGGATGCGACGGTGCGGTTATTGCAAGATCCCGATTCTGGGTTCGCCACTTCACTAAAAAGCGCCCGCCGTGAGGTTGCCCTAGGCCGCACGAGATCGACCAAGGGTTGAGGCGGAATACTGATCGACGGCTTCAATGACCAGGGCAAGGGTGGCTTTAGTTCCGCAATGGGTCGGAAGCGGAAGTACCCGGCGCTGGGATCCTTCACCTCCACTCCTGGTCTGAGCGAATCACTCAATTCTCTTCTGAATTGTCAGAGCAGCGGTGCACGCCTTCACGAACCACTTCGGCCGCCGTTGCGCTGATCGGATGCGCAAATCCGGCAGGGGCGCCGCCGGGTTGTCAGGCGTGTCCGGAGGTCTGGCTGAGATGCGTCGGGTCTATGCCCATCGATGCAAGGATGCGGTCATAGGCGGTGTCCACGTCGCTGCCGAACAGCAGCTCCGGCGTGGCCGGGATCGCCAGCCAGCCATTCTCGGCAATCTCGTGTTCCAGCTGCCCGGAGGCCCAGCCGGAATAGCCGAGCGCCATGATGGCCTGGCGCGGGCCGCTGCCCGCCGAGATCGCCCGCAGGATGTCGACCGTGGCGGTCAGGCAGATCTGCTCGGAAACGGCCATGGACGAATCCACCATGTAGTCGCCGCTGTGGAGAACGAAGCCCCGGCTGCGGTCCACCGGACCGCCATTGAGCACCGACATCTTGCGCGCATTGTACGGCAGGCGGATCGACTGGCTGCGCTCCAGGATGCCCAGTTCGACCAGCACGTCGGCAAAACCAAGCTGCTGGGCCTGATTGATCATCAGGCCCATGGCTCCGTCCTCGCCATGGGCGCAAAGATAGATGACGGAGCGCAAAAACCGTTCGTCGCGCATGCCGGGCATGGCGATCAGGAAGTGGTTCTGGAGATTTCCATCCGTCGAGACCATGATTGCACCGTCTTCGCCTGTTCCAAAGACTGTCTTGAAACCCGTCAGGGCGAACCGGGAACGATGCCTTTCGCGCACCGGTGCGCATAAACGCAGTTCGCAGTCCGCCATCACGACTTTAAAGACAGGCTCCAACGCAAGCCTACCGCTTTTCACCCTCGCATGAAAGGGACGCCGGTTTGATTTTAATGACCTCGGATTCACGAGAAAATGATTGCGGTTCGCCTCCCTGTCATTGCGCTTTCGGCCCGGTCGGCACATCTTCGCCGTCATGAAAACGCTGCTTCTTGCTTCCGCCCTTCTTGTGGCTTCCGGTAGCCTGGCCCTTCCCTCCTCCAGCCAGTGGATGGAGAGCGAAGGGGGAGCCGTCCGCATCGTCTCAACAGGGCTGTCCGACGCGCGTGGCGTGGCAAGTGGCGCCCTGGAAATCCGGCTGAAGCCCGGCTGGAAAACCTATTGGCGCGCGCCCGGCGAGGCCGGCATCCCGCCGCAGATAGAGCTTTCGCCATCGTCGGCGGCGCAGGCGGTGGAGATCCATTACCCCGCGCCGGCCTGGGTCACCGATGAATATTCCACATGGGCCGGCTACAAGCACAGCGTCGCCCTGCCGCTGACCTTCCGGATGGAAGCGGCAAACAGCGGCGGCATTATCGAGGGGGAAGTGCTGCTCGGCATATGCGAGACGATCTGCATTCCCCTCCAGGCGGCATTCTCGTTCGATTCGGGCGCCGATCCCGACAATCCGCAGGATGCCCTCCTCGTCCAGCGGGCGTTCATGGCACTGCCGGGCCAGCCGCGGGAAGGACTGCGGATCGTGAAGGCAGAGCGCAGGCCGGGCGAGATCATCCTCAGCGCCGACATCGCGGGCGACCCGGATGCCGCGCAGCTTTTCCTGGCGGGCGCGGACGGCCTGCAATTGGGCGTGCCCCGGCACATGGGCGGCGGCCGGTTTTCCGTTTCGCTCATGGGCGGTACGCCGCAGGGCGAAGGCCGTGAACAGGAAATCTCCTACACCCTCGTCCAGGCGGAGGAGGCGGTGACCGGTGAAATACAGGTGCCGCAAGAAATACGGTAACGGTCTCTGGAAGTCGGCGGAAAAGCGTCCTAAATCCACCTGAGAACCTGCCGCATTCACGGCAGCACCCGCCGTCCGAACCCACCCGACCACCCAAGCGACAGACTGGAGACCACCGCATGCCGATTTCCGTTGGAGACCGCCTTCCAGACGTCAAGCTCAAGAAGGCGTCCCCCAACGGCGCCGAAGAAATCGGCGTCGCCGACTTCTTCGCCGGCCGCAGGATCGTCCTGTTCGGCGTGCCGGGCGCGTTTACGCCGACCTGCAGCAACGATCATCTGCCGGGCTTCGTCGAAAATTTCGACGCCATAACGGCGCGCGGCATCGACGCCATTGCGGTGGTCTCGGTCAACGATGCCCATGTCATGGGCGCCTGGGCCCGTTTCACCGGAGCGGAGGACAGGCTGGTTTTCCTGGCCGACGGCAACGGCACCTTCGCCAGGGCGCTGGGGCTCGACGCCGACCTTTCGGACCGGGGCCTCGGCCAGCGTTCGAGGCGTTTTTCGATGATCGTCGAAGACGGCGTCGTGAAGAAGCTCAATCTGGAGGAAGTGCCGGGCAAGGCCGTGACGAGCGGCGCCGCGCGCATACTCGACCAGCTCTAGAGAAATTCCAGGAAAAGTGGAGGCCGGCTTTCCGTCCGGATTGGATCAGTTCGGCGTTTCTGTGAAACTGATCTGGACGCCGGGCGGCCACGCCCCTTGATCCTCGCCGAAGGCGGACCGACGCTCGGCTCCTCCTGGCTTGCCGGGCGCGGCAGGTTCGTTTATATAGTGTTTACGTTTATGTATTCGAGCACTGTATATTCGGGACAATATTATGAAGTATATAATCATTGTCATTGTAGCCTTGCTTCTGCTCGCCGTGGGCGTGTTCCTTGGATTGTTTGCGGCGAACAGCAATCGGTGGTTCGCCGACCAGTGCTACGTTCGTGTCGGCTCCGAATACGCCGAACTCGACCGTGCCGAGTTTGGCGACTGGCGGTTCCAGTACCGGCTTTCCTGCTACAGCGAGAACGGCGCGCAGACCCAGCTTGCCTTTCTGGCACCAAAGGCGCTCAGGGATGGCGCTCTGTTGCGGCTCTACGTCAAGGGCGGCGAGGTGACGGCCTGGGAAGAAGTGAGGCCGGATCTCGTGCCGCCGAGCGTGCGGCCGGCCTTGCGGTGAAGGATCCGGCGACGGTCCGGGCAAGCGCCATCGCAATCCACGGCATCTTGCCGTCAGGCGGCCCGTAATTGCTCGGGCCCGTTCGAGCGGGATTACGTGAAAATCAAACGGCCAGCTTGTTTTGCCGTTTCCTTGCCATGGCGGGATGCTCCGGGCCCGCCGCCTGATGGACCGTCGCCGCATTCCGCACTGCGACGGCCAGCAGCGTCATTCCGATGACGGTCAGATAGGCCAGGTGAAAGCGGGATTCGAATAGCGGAAACACTGCGAACTTCGCCAGGATCGTGCCAAAACCTGCCAACAGAACCACCTGCTCCCGCCCTGCCATGAAAGCATCGCGTGCGAGAAGCCGGCCATAGCCGGCGGCCAGCAGCAACAGGAGAAGCAGCCAGTTCTCCTCGACGAGCGCGCGCACGACGGCCCTGACCACGATCAGCCCATAGGATACCAGCGAGAATTCGGGCGAAAACCCCTCCAGCGTCGGCACATATTCTATGTGGGTGAACCACATCTGCACCCACCAGCCGGGATGCTCCGACGTCCGCATGATGACGAGATAGGCCACCGCCGCCGCAACAAGAGCTCCCAGCGCCGCGACAGCGCCCTGGCGCTTCAGCAGCGCTGCGCAGGCGAACACGCCGACGAAGGCGACATGGTCCGGGCGAACGGCAACGGCCGCAAGCAGGGCGGCGGCCGTCAGCGCATCCTGTCCGCGGAGGTAACTCCAGACGGCGAGAAGAATGAACAGCGCCGCGAAGAGATCGGGTATGCCCGACCGGGCCATCTCCGAAAACCCGGCGGCGGCGAGGAACGCCAGTATCAGCGGCGCGTGGCCCAGCAGTCCCCGCGACCGCGCCCAGAGAAGAACGGTCGCCCCGAACGCCAGCGCCGAGGCCGCCGAGATGAGACGGACCGCATCGACGGCCTGCATCCAGTGGGAAAGCCACCCGATCGCGGCGACATAGGCGATCTTGGTCTCGTAGAAGCCCAGCATGGTCGCGAAAGCCTGCGGATCGGCATATTGGCGGATCCGGTAGGGCCGGTCCGCCGTCAGAACCAGAAAGTCGCCCGCGCTCACCCGTTCCTCGACCGCCCGCCAGGCAAGGCCGTGGATTTCCACGGCGCTCCGCACACCGTCGTTCAGGGCGGCGGCGACATAGGCCACAATGTCCCAGTTAGCCAATGGGTAGGCCCAGGCGACGGCGGCTACCGTGACGAAATAACCGCCCATGAGCAGCGCGCCGAGAAGCCTCGCGTGAGCGAGCCATGCCCGGTACATGACGGCGACCGTCGTCTCAACCCGTGCAGATACAGCCATGACGTCCCCCACGGCAATGCAACCTGCCGCATCCCGGAACGGTCAATAGCATTTGCCCTGAGGCGCGGAAATGCCGGCTTTCAAACGAGGTTAAGACGACGCGAGCGCCCGGCGGCCGTTGTTCTTGAAGGGCGCCATTCCGGCACGCGCCAGCGCGTCGGCCCGTTCGTTCTCCGGATGGCCCGCATGGCCCTTCACCCAGTGCCAGTGCACCTTGTGGCGGCGGCGGGCCTCGTCGAGCGCCTGCCACAGCTCGGCGTTCTTGACGGGCTTCTTGGCGGCCGTCTTCCAGCCATTGCGTTTCCAGCCGTCGATCCAGCCGGAGATGCCGTCGCGGACATAGTTGCTGTCCGTATAAAGATCGACCTCGCAGGGTTCCCTGAGCGCATTCAGCGCCTCCGTCGCCGCTTTCAGTTCCATGCGATTGTTGGTCGTGTCGGCCTCGCCGCCGGAAAGTTCCTTCTCCTTCCCGTTATAGCGCAGCACGGCGCCCCAACCGCCGGGGCCCGGATTGCCGGAGCATGCTCCATCAGTGAAAATCTCGACACGTTTCAAGCGATTTCGATCCCATATTCGGTAGGCGCCGCGATCTGCCTGTGGAAGCGCAGGCGCCTTATATATTCCATCGGGTCGCGCTTCTCGATCATCGGGCCGTCCGGGATGAGAAGCCAATCGTGCAGGCGCGTCAGCATGAAGCGCAGCGCCGAGCCGCGGGCCAGCAGCGGCAGGAACTCGGTCTCGGCGGCTTGAAGCGGACGCACGCTCTGATAGCCGGCAAGGAGCGCCGTGCCCTTGGTCAGATTGTAGGAAAGGTCTTTCTCGAAACACCAGGCATTGAGGCAGGTCGCAACGTCGTAGGCGAGCAGATCGTTGCAGGCGAAATAGAAGTCGATCAGCCCCGACAGCCTGCCGCCGAGGAAAAAGACATTGTCTGGAAACAGATCGGCGTGGATCACCCCGGAAGGAAGATGAGAGGGCCAGCCGGCAAGCACCTCATCGAGACCGGCCTCGACCTCGCTGGCAAGCCCCGGCTCCACCTCGTCGGCCCGGTCCCGGCACGCCTCCCAAAGGGTCGCCCAGTCACGCGGGGCGAGTGCATTCTTTCGCGTGAGCGGGAAATCGGCGGCGGCGTTGTGCAGTTCGGCCAGCGCCTTGCCCACTTCGCGGCAGTGCTGCGCCGTGGGGCGGCGCATCCACATGCCTTCGAGAAAGGTGATGAGCGCGGCCGGCCGGCCGGCCAGTTCGCCGATCAGCGCGCCGTCGCGGCGGTGCACCGGCAAGGGGCAGGAAACGCCCTTGCCCGCCAGATGCTCCATCAGCCCCAGGAAGAACGGCAGGTCCTCGCGCTCCACGCGGCGTTCGTAGAGGGTGAGGATGAAGGAGGCGGTGCTGGTGTGCAGCAGGTAGTTGGAGTTCTCCGTTCCCTCCGCGATGCCCTTGTACGAAAGAAGCTCGCCCACGTGGTAACCGCGCAGGAACGCGCCGAGCTCTTCTTCGGAGATGTCGGTATAGACCGCCACGTCAGACGGTTCCGTTCACGAAGGCCATGTCCGCCTTGGTCAGTTCCACGTCGCGCAGGGTACGCATTACAGGGAAGTTCTCCAGTTCCTCGGCGGTGGTCGCAAGATCGACGGTGACGTCGTAGCGCTCGGCAAAAGCGTCGATGATCTCGTTGACGATGATCTCAGGCGCCGAAGCGCCGGCCGACAGGCCGAGAACGCCGATCTTTCCGATTTCGTCCCACCGTATTTCGCTGGCCCGCTGCACCAGCAGCGCCTTTTTGGCCCCCGCCCTTTCCGCCACCTCGACAAGACGGCGGGAGTTGGAGGAGTTGGGCGCTCCCACGACCAGGAACAGGTCCGAGCCGGGCGCGGCCGCCTTGACCGCTTCCTGGCGGTTGGTCGTGGCATAGCAGATGGATTCGGCGGCGGGTGCCTTAAGGTCCGGAAAGCGGTCCTGCAGGGCACGGATGATGCCGGCGGTGTCTTCCACCGAAAGCGTCGTCTGGGTGACGAAGCCCAGTTCCGCGCCCTCGGGCGGCTGAAGCCGCGCCGCATCTTCCACCGTCTCGACCAGCGTCACCACCCCTTCGGGCAACTGCCCCATGGTGCCGATCACCTCCGGATGGCCGGCATGGCCGATCAGCAGGATATGGCGGCCGAGGCGCTCATGCCGCATTGCCTGCTTGTGGACCTTGGAGACCAGCGGGCAGGTGGCGTCGAGATAAAACAAATCGCGCGCCTCGGCGTCGGCCGGCACCGATTTGGGCACCCCATGGGCGGAAAAGACAACCGGGCAATGGCGATGGTCGGCGGGGATTTCGTGCAGTTCCTCGATGAACACCGCCCCGCGCTCCTGCAGACCCTCCACCACATAGCGATTATGCACGATCTCGTGGCGCACATAGACCGGAGCGCCGTATTTCTTGAGCGCCAGGACGACGATCTGAATGGCCCGGTCGACGCCGGCGCAAAAGCCGCGCGGGCCGCAAAGGCGGACGGTCAGCTTTTCCTTCTGTGCGTCGTTCATCGCCGGTGGTTCCTATAGTATTTCGCAATCAGGTGGAATCACCTGACCTCCGCCTAAATGCGGAGAACAAGAAGGCCCTTCGCGGGGTCAGCCGGAAAATGGTTCGGCCTCCTGTCCGCGTCAAGCGTTGTGGTCGTTCCGCCGCAGAAACCAGAACCCGAGCACGATGACAAGCGCAAAGGCCAGCCCGTACCAGGTGACGGCATATTGCAGATGACTGTTGGGAAGGTCGATCCGCGTCACGCCGCCGACGGGAAGCCCGCCGGGATTGGGCGCTTCGTCGGCATCCACATAGAAGGGATATACGGCCTCCGGGGTCAGGCGCGCGGACGCCACCATCGCGTCCAGGTCCTTCCAGTAGAAGATGTTCTGGTCCGGCGCGTTGTCCGGAACGAGGAAAGACGGCTTTTCCTCGGGCGCTATCCGCGCCAGGCCACCGATCTGGACGACGCCTTCCGTCTGGCCCGCCGCGCGTGTTTCCGCGTCCTTGCGATCGTACGGCACGAAGCCGCGATTGACGAAAATGCTGCGCCCGTCTGCAAGCGCCATGGGTGTGTGCACGAAGAAGCCGGACTGCCCCTGCCAGGTCGCCAGATAATGCTGCTCCCGGTCGTTCATCAGCCGCCCCGAAAGAGTTACCGGCCTGTACTCGATATCGGCCCCGGCTTCATAGGCGCCGGCGATATCGGCGAGCGGGACGGGCTCAGCCGCCACCCGTTCGGCGATCCTGTCCAGCAGCGCCTCTTTCCATTGCAGCCGCTCCACCTGCCAAGTGCCGAGGATGAGAAGCAGGATCAGCGTCGGTATGCTCACCGCCAGCAGAAGCCAGGTGCTGCGTCGTGAAGCAGGTTTCATCACGTCGCTCGTCATGAGTGTCCGTTGTCCAGCCGGCCTTCAGCCGCCTTGTTTCGATATTGCAGTGCGATCAGGAGCCCCTTGATAAGGCGCAATGATGTCAGCGAGAGGACCAGTGTCAAAGGTATCCACAGGATGAAGTGAAGCCACAGCGGCGCGCTCGTCGTCACTTCGAGCCAGAGGGCAAGGCCGACCACGATAAATCCGATGATCAGAATGACAAAGACTGCCGGCCCGTCGCCCGCGTCGGCAAAACTGTAGTCCAGTTTGCAGTTGCGGCAGCGGCCCGCCACTGTCAGGAAACCGGAAAAGAGCCCTCCCTCGCCGCAGCGCGGGCATCGTCCCTTCAACCCGGCGCCGACCGGATCGACGGGTGGCCATATGGCCTTGTCATCGCTCATTTCCCAGCCTTCTACCGCGGTCGATCACAGAGACGAAGCGTCATCGCGATCTGAAGCAAAAAGGGGCAGCCCTCGGAACCGAGGCTGCCCCTGTCGTTTGTCCTGTCGACGATCAATGGGCGATCGTGGCCCCCGCCGACGCCCAGACATAGACGAAGGTGAAGAGGAACAGCCATACCACGTCGACGAAGTGCCAGTACCATGCGGCCGCCTCGAAGCCGAAATGCTGCTTCGGCGTGAAATCGCCGGCCATGGCGCGCAACAGGCAGACCGCCAGGAAAATGGTGCCCACGATCACGTGGAACCCATGGAAGCCGGTCGCCAGGAAGAAGGTGGCGCCGTAGATGGAGTCCCTGAAAGCGAACGGCGCGTGCAGATACTCATAGGCCTGAACGAAGCTGAACAACACGCCAAGCACGACGGTGAGCGCCAGTCCGGCGACGAGCCCCTTGCGGTCGTTCTCCAGAAGCGCGTGGTGAGCCCAGGTAACCGTGGTGCCCGACAGGAGCAGGATGATCGTGTTGTAGAGCGGCAGGTGGAAGGGGTCGAGGACCTCGATGCCTTCCGGCGGCCAGACGCCGCCCGTGAACTCTGCCCGTGCAACCTGCGTGGCGTCGCCCGGAAACAGGCTGGCGTCGAAGAAAGCCCAGAACCACGCCACGAAGAACATCAGCTCCGAGGCGATGAACATGATCATGCCGTAGCGCAGATGCAGCGAGACGACCTTGGTGTGATGGCCCTCGTGCGCTTCCTTGATCGTATCCGACCACCACGCATACATGGTGTACAGAATGATCACCATGCCGATGGCGAAGATCCAGAAATTCGCCCCGGCAAGGTTGACGCCGAAGAGCGAGAAATCGGTTCCCGCGGAAGCCTTCATCCAGGCGATCGCGCCGAGCGCGGTGATCAACGCGCCCACCGAGGCGATGAACGGCCAGGGGCTGGGATCGATGATGTGGTAGTCGTGGTTCTTAGCGTGGGCGTCGGCCATGTTATCCCCCGAGCTTCTGGTTTTTTGCTTCATCGTTCTTCGGCGCCTCGGCCGTGCTCTGATTCAGCGGATAAAATGTGTAGGAAAGGGTGATTTCGGTGAGGTTCTTCAATTCGGGAACGTTGACGATCTCCGGATCGATGAAGAAGAGCACCGGCATTTCATAGGATTGTCCAGGCTCCAGCTTCTGCTCGGTAAAGCAGAAACACTCCACCTTGTTGAAATAGGCGCCCGCAAGCGGCGGCGAGACATTGAAGGTCGCGGTGCCGCTGGTCGCCGTCCGTGCCAGATTCTTGGCCAGGTAGGCAATCTGCATCGTCTCGCCGATCTTCAGCGTCACCTGCCTCTGCTTGGGCTTGAAATCCCAGGGAAGATTGTTGGTGTTCGCGTCGAAACGCACGGTGATCGTCTCATCGAGGATCGTATCGGAATATTGTTCCGCACGCTGCGTGGTGCCGCCATAGCCGGTCACCTGGCAGAAAAGCTGATAGAGCGGCACCGCGGCATAGGACAGACCGACCATGCCGGCGAACACGCCGAAACATGCCAGCGCAACGCCTGCGTTGCGCATGCCGGGGGCAGTCCCGTTCTGGCTCTCTTCACTCATGCTAGAGCGTCCTGTCAAACAGTTCCGGGCCGAGCTTCGCAAGGCTGCCGACATAGACCAGAATGACGAAAGCGGCCAAAGCCAGTGCGAGCGCGATGTTGCGGTTACGGCGCGCCTTGAGCTGCTTTTCGGTGGGTTTCAGATATTCCTGTTCCTGCGTCATACCCTAGCTCCCCAACCTTTCAAGCAGACCGTCGCACAGGAGCGCGGCGAAAATGGCGAAGAGATAGACCAGCGAAAAGCCGAACAGCGCCTTGGCGGGACGCATCTCGCGGTCGGCCGGGTCCATGCGCAGAACGCCCAGCGCATACCAGACGAAGCCGGCGCCCAGCGTCAGCGCGATCGCACCGTAGGACAGGCTGGCAAAGCCCATCAGGGTCGGCGCCACGCCGATCGCCGCGACAAGCACTGCATAGGCGAATATCTGCTTCCGCGTATGGGCCTCGCCCGCCACATTGGGCAGCATCGGAATGCCCGCCCGTTCGTAGTCGCCGGACTTGAACAGCGCCAGCGCCCAGAAATGCGGCGGCGTCCACAGGAAGATGATCAGGAACAGCACGAGGCTTTCCGGCGACACGCTCCCCGTAACAGCCGCCCATCCGATCACCGGCGGCAGGGCGCCGGCCGCCCCTCCGATGACGATGTTCTGCGGCGTCGAGCGTTTCAGCCACATCGTATAGATGACGGCGTAGAAGAAGATGGTGAAGGCGAGAAGGCCGCCGGCGAGCCAATTGGCCATCAGGCCGAGCGTCAGCACCGAGAAGACCGACAGGATCAGGCCGAAAGCCAGTGCCTCGCCAGGCATCACCTTGCCGGAAGGCACGGGCCGGCGCGCGGTGCGCGACATGACCGCGTCGATGTCGGCGTCGTACCACATGTTCAGCGCGCCCGAGGCGCCGGCGCCGACAGCGATCGCCAGGATCGAGATCGCTGCGATGAGGAGGTTCGGGCTGGCCGGCGCAACGGCCATGCCGACAAAAGCCGTGAAGACGACCAGCGACATGACGCGCGGCTTCAGAAGCTGGATGAAATCGCCGGGCGTCGCCTCGGAAAGGCGAGCGGCCGGCTCTTCCAGATGTTTCTGCTCGATTAGCGCCATGTCTCTCGGTCCAAAATCGCGGTGTCCGGGATTTCCCCCGGACACCGCCGCATGTGCCTACTTGATCTTCGGTAGCTGTTCCCACTGGTGGTAAGGCGGCGGCGAAGGCAGCTGCCATTCCAGCGTTGTTGCCCCCTCGCCCCACGGATTCGCGCCGGCGACGCGCTTCTTCATGAAGGCTTCCGCGACACCGTAGAGGAACACGAGCACGCCGACAGCCGCCAGATAGGAGCCGTAGGAGGAAACCATGTTCCATCCGGCGAATGCGTCGGGGTAGTCGATATAGCGGCGCGGCATGCCGGCCAGCCCCAGGAAATGCTGCGGAAAGAAGATCACGTTCACGCCGATGAAGGTGATCCAGAAATGCAGGCGGGCGATGAAGGAATTGTACATGTAGCCGGTCATCTTCGGAAACCAGTAATACCAGCCGGCGAAGATGGCGAACACCGCGCCCATCGACAGGACGTAGTGGAAATGGGCCACCACGTAGTAGGTGTCGTGCATGGCGCGGTCGAGGCCGGCATTGGCGAGCTGTACGCCCGTCACGCCGCCCAGCGTGAACAGGAAGATGAAGGCGATGGCCCACAGCATCGGCACGCGGAAGGAGATCGAACCGCCCCACATCGTGGCGATCCACGAGAAGATCTTCACGCCCGTCGGCACCGCGATCACCATCGTGGCGAAGACGAAATAGCGCTGCGTGTCAAGCGACAGGCCGGTCGTGTACATGTGGTGGGCCCACACGACGAAGCCGACCGCGCCGATCGCCACCATGGCATAGGCCATGCCGAGATAACCGAAGATCGGCTTGCGCGAGAAGGTCGACACGATGTGGCTGACGATGCCGAAGCCCGGCAGGATCAGGATGTAGACCTCCGGGTGGCCGAAGAACCAGAACAGGTGCTGGAACAGGATCGGATCGCCGCCGCCCTCGGGCGCGAAAAAGGCCGTGCCGAAGTTGCGGTCGGTCAGAAGCATGGTGATGCCGCCCGCCAAAACCGGCAGCGACAGGAGCAGCAGGAAGGCGGTGATCAGCACCGACCAGGCAAACAGCGGCATCTTGTGCAGGGTCATGCCCGGCGCGCGCATGTTGAAGATGGTGGTGATGAAATTGATGGCGCCGAGGATGGACGAGGCGCCGGCAATATGCAGGCCCAGAATGACGAGATCCATCGCCGGTCCGGGCTGGCCGGAGGTCGACAGCGGCGGATAGATCGTCCAGCCGCCGCCCGCGCCATAGCCGCCGGCGGGGCCGGGCACGAACATGGAAAGCAGCACCAGGATGAAGGCTGGCGGCAGGAGCCAGAACGAGATGTTGTTCATGCGCGGGAACGCCATGTCCGGCGCACCGATCATGATCGGCACCATCCAGTTGGCGAAACCGCCGATCAGCGCCGGCATCACCATGAAGAAGATCATGATAAGGGCGTGCGCCGTCGTGAAGACGTTGAACATCTGCTTGCCGGCATCGATGGCCGCATCGCCTTCGAAGCCATAGACCATGCCCGCCAGGCCGTGGAAGATCTGGATGCCCGGTTCGGCGAGCTCCCAACGCATGAACACCGAGAGCGCGCCGCCGATCACGCCGGCCGTGATCGCGAAGATCAGGTACAGCGTGCCGATATCCTTGTGGTTGGTGGAATTGACCCAACGCACCCAGCCCGAAGGCTTGTGGTCGTGGTGGGTGTCGTGCGTCGCAGCGCCTGCCATGTCCTGTCGCTCCAGTTGTCCTCGAGATCGCTTGGGCCTATTCGGCCACGGAAGCAACCTTCTCCTCATCCTTGCCGCTCTCGACCGCAGCCATCAAGGCGCGATTCGCCTCGCCCAGATTCTCCTGGGCGGCGGCGTACCAGTTGGCATATTGCTCCTGGCTGACCACCCGGATGGCGATCGGCATGAAAGCGTGATCCTTGCCGCAAAGCTCCGAGCACTGCCCGTAATAGATGCCTTCACGCTCCGCCTTGAACCAGGTCTCGTTGATGCGGCCCGGCACGGCGTCGACCTTGATGCCGAAGGCCGGCATCGCGAAGGCATGGATGACGTCGCTTGCCGTCGCCAGAACGCGCACGGTCGTGTCGACCGGGACGACCACTTCATTGTCGACCGCGAGCAGGCGCGGATAGACGGATTTGTCTTCCTTGCCGGCCGCCGGGCGGTCGCCCTCCCGCAGCATGAGAGACGTGAATGACAGGGAATCTTCCTCGCCCTGATACTCATAGTCCCAGTACCACTGCACGCCGGTCGCCTTGATCGTCATCTCCGGCTCCTCGACGGGCGTGTACTGCGCCGTCAGGAGCTGGAACGAGGGAATGGCCAGGAACAGGAGAATCAGAACCGGACCGACCGTCCACAAAACTTCGATGAGCGTATTGTGGCTGGTGCGCGAGGGCACCGGATTGGCGCTGGCGCGAAAGCGGAAGGTGCACCAGGCCAGAAGCGCCATGACCAGCAGCGTGATCGGCACGATGAACCACAGCGTGTAGACCTCAAACCAGCGGATCTCTTCCATGATGCCCGTCGCGGCGGGCTGGAAGCGCCACTGCCAATCTTGTGGCTGGGCCGCGAAAGCCGTCCCTGCGGCGCAGAGCGGCAGCGCGGAAAGCCCAAGGCCTGCAACAAATTTCTTCATCACCCTCGTCATCTCCCCGATCGATGTGCTTTCGCCCCAGGCCACAAATGGCAGCACCAAGCCCGGGCGAGAAAACCGCATCGTGAAATCTGGCTTTGTTCAGGGCTCTCAAACCATACTCTCCTTTGAACCGCAAGAAAGGCGTGGATGCCAAGATGCGGCATTTTTGCGCTATTCCCGGTTTTCGACACATTCAGCCCCCATTCGAAGTGTCCAGAAACAGCGGCGGCGGAGGTTCGGCGGGCGTATTCGCGGTTCCGGCCGATTTCTTGGGCAGTCTTGCGCGGCAGTCCTGCAGGAAGGCGTGGTTGTGCTCGCATCCTGTTTCACTTTCGAGCAAGCTCGCCGCACGATAGATTGCCGTGATTCGCTGGGAGAGAGGTTCAGCCATGCGTTTTGTCTCACGCGCCCTCGTAGGGGCGTCCGCCTTGTTGCTCAGCCTGGCCGCCGCGTCCGCGCAGCAGCAGCCGGGCGGCACGGTACGCTCCACGCATGGGGCATGGTCGATCATATGCGATACGCCGGCCGGCGCTTCGTCCGAGCAATGCGCCATGATGCAGAATGTGGTCGCGGAGGACCGGCCGGAAGTGGGCCTGTCGGTGGTCGTCCTGCGCACCGCCGACGACAAGGCCGAGATATTGCGGGTTCTGGCCCCGCTCGGCGTGCTCCTGCCCAACGGGCTCGGGCTCAATGTCGACGGCAAGGACATCGGACGCGCCTATTTCGTGCGCTGCTTCCAGGACGGGTGCTATGCCGAGGTCATCCTCGAGGAGCCGCTGCTCGAAACGCTGAAGACCGGCGAATCGGCCACCTTCATCGTCTTCCAGACGCCGGAGGAAGGCATCGGCATTCCCGTGGACCTCACCGGCTTCGGCGAGGGCTTCGACGCGCTGCCCTGAACCGCGGCTGCACGCATCGACCGAACGCCCCGTACTGGAATGTGGGCGCGGACTTCCTTAAATGGGGTGAAGCCCCGCAACTAAGGAATTCCGCATGGCCCGCTCCCTCCTCGACAGTTTTGATTGTTCCGAAGACCGGCTGAAGAAGGTCGTCGCCGACGTCCTCGGCGGGGCCGACGACGGCGAGCTCTTCCTGGAATACCGGGAAGGCGAGGCGCTGGTGCTCGACGACGGCCGTCTGAAGACCGCCAGTTTCAACACCGATCAGGGTTTCGGCTTGCGCGCGGTCGCGGGAGAGGCCACCGGCTACGCCCATTCCAGCGAGCTGTCGGAAGCCTCGCTCAAGCGTGCATCTGAAGCCGTCGCCGCCGTCAAGCACGGCTATTCGGGCAAGCTCGCCGCGGCACCGCAAGGCACCAACCAGCGCCTTTACGGCGACGACAATCCCATTGCCGCGCCCGGCTTCGAGGCGAAGGCAAGGCTGCTGCAGGAGATCGACGCATGGCTGCGCGCGCGGGACCCGCGCGTCCGCCAGGTAACGGCATCGCTGGCCGCCTCGTGGCAGCACGTGGAGATCCTGCGCGCCGACGGGCACCTTGCCCGCGACATCCGCCCGCTCGTCCGCTTCAACGTCTCCGTCATCGTGGGCGACGGCGACCGGCAGGAATCGGGCTCATACGGCATGGGCGGGCGCAAGAGCTTCGGTGATTTCCTTGCCGAGGATTCCTGGCAGTTCGCCGCCGGCGAAGCGCTGCGCCAGGCACTCGTCA
This sequence comes from Nitratireductor luteus, assembly GCF_026162365.1. Classification (GTDB taxonomy): domain Bacteria; phylum Pseudomonadota; class Alphaproteobacteria; order Rhizobiales; family Rhizobiaceae; genus Chelativorans; species Chelativorans luteus. The sequence goes on from NZ_JAOANW010000001.1 coordinate 412,550, forward strand.
ATCTCGACGCCAGGCCGGCGCCGGCCGGCACCTTCGACATCGTTCTGGCCAATGGCTGGCCTGGGGTCATGCTGCACGAGGCCGTCGGCCATGGGCTGGAGGGCGATTTCAACCGCAAGAAGACCTCCGCCTTCGCCGGGCTCATGGGCCAGCAGGTTGCTGCAAAAGGCGTGACCGTCGTCGACGACGGCACGATGGCCGAGCGCCGCGGCTCGCTGACCATCGACGACGAGGGCACGTCCTCGGCCCGCAATGTGCTGATAGAGGACGGCAAGCTGGTCGGCTACATGCAGGACCGGCAGAACGCCCGCCTCATGGGCATGAAGCCCACCGGCAACGGACGCCGCGAATCCTACGCGCACGAGCCCATGCCACGCATGACCAACACCTACATGACGAGCGGCGACAAGACGCCCGAGGAGATCATCGCCTCGGTGAAGAAGGGCGTCTACGCCGTGTCCTTCGGCGGCGGCCAGGTCGACATCACCTCCGGCAAGTTCGTGTTCGGCTGCACCGAGGCCTACATGATCGAGGACGGCAAAGTCACCCACCCCATCAAGGGCGCCATGCTCATCGGCAACGGCCCCGACGCCATGCACCGCGTCTCCATGGTCGGCAACGACATGAAGCTCGACACCGGCATCGGCATGTGCGGCAAAGCCGGCCAGGGCGTCCCCGTCGGCGTCGGCCAGCCGCACCTCAGGATGGACAGGATGACGGTAGGCGGCACGCAGGCGTGAACGGCGCTATGGCCGCGCAAGCGCCGGCGATCAAAGTGGCCTTGGATGGTCGATCGCCAAGGCTCTGGCTCCACCCAGGACGCCGGCGTTCGCGGCAGTCTATGCTCCGGGTCGACAACCTTGAGCCGGGGCGATCCCTCCTCGTTCCAGCGCCAAAGGGCGACGCAGGTGCCGCCCGGCGACATGAAGGACGGGTAGAGCACACCGTCGAAATCATCCCGTAAAAGGCGCCGCTGTAGCTGGTGCGTTTCCGGCTCGACACCGTTGTCGAGCATCGCGCGCCATTCGCATCGGTGGATCTGTGCGCTGACACCTAGCGAATCGAGGATATCCGTCGCGGTCAGGTCGGCCAATCGCGCACCGGTCAGTTCGAGTTGCGCAATGAGCGCGGGATGCTGGACGAAGCCCTGATTGTATTCCGCCCAGGCCGTCGAAAGCTCGCATGCGGCATAGATCGTCCGCTGGCCCGGCGGGTTCCAGCGTCCGCCGAAGCGGGCGGCACCTTCGCCGGACAACGGCAGATGTGCCCATCGCGGCACGAAGGCACGCCAAAGAGCGAGCCGCCGCCGTTCGTCTTCAGGCATAGACGCCCGAGCGAACGGCCTCGAGATAGGCAAGAACCTTGTCGGCCTTTTTCTCGCGCACGAGATCGTAGGCGGTCTTTCCCGCCCAGCCGGGAATCGGCTGATGCTTGAACCAGATCGCGGCACGATCCTCGCCGCCGGCCATCTCGCCGGCCATCGCCAGGATGCGGACGACGGGGCTCAACGCCGCATCGACCTTGCGGGCGCCGGCCTTGGCGGTCAGAGTATTGCGGGCCACGCCGATCAGCCCGGCCAGTTCAGTGAGAGTCACCCCTAGCCTTTCGGCCACGCGGCGTGCCGACAGAAAGGGCGCGCTGTCCTCCCTGAAATGGGACGCGGAAACATCGAATACCGCGGCGGTCATACCAGAATCCTTACATGATTTTATGGTATCACGCCCAATGTAAGCTCAATAGGCGCTCAATTCAAGCGCAGCGCTCGGTCAGAAAGGCGATGCAGTAGGCGCCATCCACCGCGTCTCTGTTTTCGGCAATAACATGAAGTCGGCATCGGCATGTGCGGCAAGGCGGGCCAAGTTGTCCCCGTCGGCGCCGGCCGGCCGCATCTCAGGATGGGACAGGATGACGGTGGGCGGCACGCAGGCGTGACGGGCAGGTGACGGATTGAAGTTTGGTTGAATCACGGGCGTCTGGTTTCAAGTTCTTCGATAAAAACTTGAATCCCAGCGCCGCGGATTAAACTGGACTGGAGTTTGACCAAGCCTCGGCCGTTATGCGTCGATTGTATTCAGCAGTAGGTCTTTCAGGCCCGAAGGATAGAGCCTCGGCCCGCTATCAAGGTCGAGATCGCTGAGGTCGAACCAGCGCGCCAGGCAAGGCACTCCGTTGTCCTCCTGAAAGGCGATCCTGTCCTGCCCAGCGAACGCGCAATCGGGGAACAAAACCTCGCCGATGAAAACGACTTCATGGCCGGCCACACCCTCATGGGTAAAGATGTTCTCCATGACAAGTGGATCGCCTTTGACGGAGACGTCGATCCCCAACTCTTCCTTAAATTCTCTGACGATTGCTGTCGACCAAAGCTCTCCGAATTCCACCTCGCCACCGAGTGGGCGCACACCCTTCACCTGTCCCTTATCGTCGTAAATTTCGGCGGCCAGCAGGCGCCCGTCCCGCCAATGCAGGCCAATTGCGATCACCCTGATGCTGGATCTCGGACGCCATTTTGTCATGGCGACTCACTACCCGCTTTCGGCGCGCCCGCAAAGGGCTCGGAGCCCCATGCGGTCGTCTGACAAGGGGGCGGCAGCATCACCTTCCCCGCTCCAGGAGCGCCACCGCCTCCACATGCGGCGACCAGAGGAACTGGTCGATGGGCGTGACCCGCGCGATGCAGTAGCCGCCTTCGATGAGAACAGCCAGGTCGCGGGCGAGCGTTCCGGGATTGCACGAGACGGCGGCGATGCGCCTGATCTTCGACTTGGCGATCTGCCGGCACTGGTCCTCCGCGCCGGCGCGGGGCGGGTCGAAGACGAGGCCGTCGAAACGGTCGAGCTCGCGGGCCAGCAAAGGCCGGTTGTAGAGATCGCGCCTTTCCGAGGTCACCGGCTTGAGCTGCGGCGACAGGCGCGCGGCCTCGTCGAGCGCCGCCAGCGCCGCCGCATCCCCTTCGACCGCATGAACCCTGCCCTGCCTTGCCAGCCGCAGCGCGAAGGTGCCGGAGCCGGCAAAAAGATCGGCCGTGAAATTCGAGCCCGCGAGATGGTCGCCAACGAGCCCGGCCATGGCTTCCTCGGCAGCCTCGACCGCCTGCAGAAAGCCCCCCGGCGGCAGCGAGACGGCGATGCCGCCGAAGATCACCTTCGGCCGCGCGCTTTCCACCAGCGTCTCGCCGCCGGCGACAACCCGGGCAAAGCCGGCGCCCAGCGCCAGATCGACCGCCTTGCGCCCCTGCTTCTCGCCCAGCCTGCCCGCGCCGTCGACCGATATGTCGAGCCCGGTCGCCGTCGCCGTCACGGTGATGCGGAAAGGCTTGGGCGTCGCGGCGAGCACGCCGGCCAATTGCCGGATGTCTTCCTTAGCGGCAACGATCACCGGCAGCGAGATCGGACATTCCTCGATATCGACGATGCGGTGGGACTGGGCGGCATTGTAGCCGAGAAGAACCTTGTCCTTCAGCTTCCGCGCGGTGAAAGTGACCCTCCGCCTGGAAGCTGGAGGGCAGCCGATCAGCGGCGCCACTTCGGCTTCTATCCCGCGCATGGTGAGCGCCCTGACCAGCTTTTCGCGCTTCCATTCGGCATAGGAAGCGGCGCCGAGATGCTGGGCCGCGCAGCCGCCGCAATCGGTGAAATGGCGGCAGGCGGGCACGGCCCGTTCCGGCGCCGGCGTTAGAACCTCTTCCAGCACGGCCTTGCCCTTGCCGACCTCGGCGCGCACGGTTTCGCCGGGCAGCGCGAAGGGCACGAAAACCGGCCCTTGCGGCGTCTCGGCGATGCCGTCCCCCTGCGCCCCCAGGGTGGCGATGGTCAATGTCTGGCTCATATGTCCTTCCGCGCGGCGAGAAGGAATTCGCGATTGCCGTCGCCGCCTTCTATGGGGGATTGCGTCAGGCCGATCGTTCGCCACCCGTCCTGCCGGCCAAGCCACCCTGCCATGTCGTCGGCTATCGCATCCGCCCGCGAGGGATCGCGCAACAGGCCTCCCTTGCCGATCGCCTCGCGCCCGGCCTCGAATTGCGGCTTGACGAGAAACAGTCCATGCGCGCCCCGCGCGGCCATGTCCAGGGCCGGCGGCAGCGCCAGCCTGAGCGAGATGAAGCTGACGTCGCAGACGAGGAAATCGGGAGGCACGCCGCCGATATCGTCCAGCGTCAGGGCCCGCGCATTGATCCCTTCGATGCCGGTCACGCGCGGATCGCTGGCGATCTCCGGGTCCATCTGGCCGGTGCCCACGTCGATGGCGATCACACGGGCCGCGCCGCGCTCCAAAAGCACCTGCGTAAACCCGCCCGTGGACGCCCCGATGTCCAGCGCAAGCGCCCCGGCCGGGTTAAGGCCGAAATGGTCCAGCCCGTGAACGAGCTTGAGCGCGGCGCGCGAGACATAGCGCCGCGCAGGATCGTCCACGGCCACCTCCGCATTGCCGGCAACCATCTGCCCCGGCTTGACGGCCACCGCCCCCGCCACCCGCACCGTGCCCCGCTGGATCGCGTCGCGAGCCCGCGCCCGCGTGGCGAAAACACCGCGCTCGACCAGAAGCTGGTCGAGACGGATGCGGGGCCGGATGCCGGGCCGGATGCCGGATTGTGTCGTCGGGGCGGTCATGGCTGTTCAGTGAAGGAAGCGGCCCCGGATGGCAAGTGGGTCGCAGGGTTCTCACCTCGTCATCAACTCTGAGGAAGCAGTCGACGCGCTTTTGGAAGTGCACGAGTTCCCCACCTTCGTCATCCCGGAAGCCCGAAGGGCCATCCGGGACCCATTGGAAGAGCATCGCAGGGCGCTGCCCGGTCCTGGCCCTTGGCGCATTTCTGCACCGACAGCCCCTTCTGCGGAGACCGGCCGCGCCTCTCAATGGGTCCCGGCTCTCCCTGCGGTCGGCCGGGATGACGAAGGTGGGGCGCTCGGCTTCGTCATCCTTAACGTCGGAATCAGGGACTCCACCTCGAAAAACAGAGTTGATGACGAGCCTGAGTTTATTACGCTCACATATTCAACGTCTCGTACAAGTCGTCCCAGCCGGGATTGATGGCCTCGATCATCTCCAGCTTCCATCTGCGCCGCCATCGCTTGATGCGCTTTTCGTCCTCGATGGCATCGCGGATGTCGCGATACTCCTGGTACCAAACCAGCGTTTTCACACCATACTTCTTGGTAAAACCGCCGGTGAGACCTTCTTTATGTTCCCACATGCGTTGCTCAAGATTGCCGGTAACGCCGGTGTAAAGCGTTCCGTTCTTCCGCGATGCCAGGATGTAGACTTACCCGCCCATGAGCAGCAAAATGCACCTTTAAGTTGTGTTCTGCAACACTTATTGGCTCCAGCAAGACAGTCGTTGGCGCTTCCGAAGGAGGATGAAGCCGCCCCACCGTCGTCATCAACCCTGAGGATCCGTTGATGCGTTTTGGAGGATGCAGGCCCGCAGCAGTTCGTCATCCCGGAAGCCCGAAGGGCTATCCGGGACCCATTGGAAGAACATCGTAGAGCCCGGCCCAGTCCTCGCCCCGGCACATTGCAACACCACCCGCGCCTTCTGCGGAACCCGGCCGCGCAAACCCAATAGGTCCCGGCTCTCCCTGCGGTCGGCCGGGATGACGATGTGGGAAACTCGCGCGCTCCCGAGCCTGTCAACGAATGCGCTCAGAGCTGATGACGAGGTCGGTGCCAATTTCGCCATCCCGCAAGCGCGGAACGCAACGCAGAATTGATCGCAAGGCGTGGGTGATCAGGCGCGGACGGCTTGATCGGCACGGCCAAGCGCCGCAAATACGGTGCCCACGATGCCCGCCGCGTCGAGCCCGGCATCCGCCACCATCTTTTCCGGCTTGGCGTGGTCCATGAAGATGTCGGGCATCACCAGCGGGCGCAGCTTCAGGCCGCTTTCCAGCAGCCCCTCATGCGCCAGGAAATGCATGACATGCGCGCTGAAGCCGCCGACTGAGCCTTCCTCGACGGTCACCAGAACCTCGTGGTTTTCAGCGAGGGCGCGTATCAGTGCCTCGTCCAGCGGCTTGGCGAAGCGGGCGTCGGCGACGGTGGTGGAAAGGCCCGCCGAATCCAGCTCGTCCGCCGCCTTGAGGCAGTCGGCCAGCCGCGCGCCGTAGGAAAGGATGGCGACCTTGGAGCCCTCGCGCATGATCCGGCCCTTGCCGATCTCCAGCACCTCGCCGCGCTCCGGCATGTCGACGCCGACGCCATTGCCGCGCGGATAGCGGAAGGCGATGGGCCCGCTGTCGTGGACGGCCGCCGTGCGCACCATGTGCTTCAGCTCCGCCTCGTCGCCCGCCGCCATCACCACGAAGTTCGGCAGGCTCGCCAGATAGGCTATGTCGAAAGCGCCGCAGTGGGTCGCCCCGTCGGCGCCGACGAAGCCGGCGCGGTCTATGGCAAAGCGCACCGGCAGGTTCTGGATCGCCACGTCATGCACCACCTGATCGTAGGCGCGCTGCAGGAAGGTGGAATAGATGGCCGCGAATGGCCGGTAGCCCTCGGTCGCCATGCCGGCGGCGAAGGTCACGCCGTGCTGTTCGGCGATGCCGACATCGAAGGTGCGGCCGGGAAATTCCTTGCCGAACAGATCGAGCCCGGTGCCCGACGGCATGGCCGCGGTAACGGCCACGATGCGGTCGTCCTCGCGCGCTTCCTCGATGAGGCTCTGCGCGAAAACCTTGGTGTAGGAGGGCGCGTTGGAAGGGGCCTTGGCCTGCGCGCCCGTGATGACGTCGAACTTCGACACGCCGTGATATTTGTCGGCGGCGGCTTCGGCCGGCGCATAGCCCTTGCCCTTCTGGGTCACGACATGGATCAGCACCGGGCCCTGGCCGTGGTCGCGCACATTCTTCAGGACCGGGATGAGATGCTCCAGATTGTGCCCGTCGATCGGGCCGATATGGAAGAAGCCCATCTCCTCGAACAGCGTGCCGCCGGTGACATAGCCGCGCGCATGCTCCACGGCGCGGGTGATGGCGCGGTCGACATTCTTGCCGAGATAGGAGGTCAGCTTCTTTCCGAAGTCGCGAAAGCCCTGATAGGTGCGGCCGGAGGCCAGGCGCGCGAGATAAGCGCTCATCGCGCCCTGGGGCGGGGCGATCGACATGTCGTTGTCGTTGAGGATGACGATCAGGCGCGCATCCAGCGCGCCGGCATTGTTCATCGCCTCATAGGCCATGCCGGCGGACATGGCCCCATCGCCGATGACCGAGATGACGTTGTTGCGCCGGCCTTTCAGGTCGCGGGCCACCGCCATGCCGAGGCCGGCCGAGATCGACGTGGACGAATGGGCCGCGCCGAAGGCGTCGTATTCGCTTTCCACGCGCCTGGTGAAGCCGGAGAGCCCGCCTTCCTGCCGCAGGGTGCGGATGCGGTCGCGGCGTCCGGTCAGGATCTTGTGCGGATAGGCCTGATGGCCGACATCCCAGATCAGCCGGTCGTCGGGCGTGTCGAAGACATAGTGCAGCGCCACGGTGAGCTCGACCACGCCCAGCCCCGCGCCGAGATGCCCGCCGGTCCGCGACACGGCGTCGATCGTCTCGGCGCGCAGTTCCTCGGCCAGTTGCGGAAGGTCGCCCTCCCCCAGCCGCTTCATGTCGGCGGGAACACGGATCGTGTCGAGCAGCGGTGTCTGGAGCGGCTTCACGGGCTTCACTTTCGGAAAGTGTGGCGGGCGTGGTCTATTGCGGGTCGAGAGGCTCGACGCCGGCGGCCTGGCCTTCGCGCGAAAGGCGGATCTTCTCCACCTTGTCCTCGGCCGCTTTCAGCAGCTTGTCGCAATGCGCCTTCAGGGCTTCGCCGCGCTCATAGATGCGGATCGACTGTTCCAGCGGCACGTCGCCGCGCTCCAGGTCGTTGACGATGTTCTCCAGCGCCTCCAGCGCCTGCTCGAAGCTCATCGCCTTGATGTCCTTGTTGGCTTCGGCGGTAGTGGTTTCGCCAATATTGGTCTCGGGGGTCATCCCTCACCCTTTCATCAAGCGTCCGACATGGGCGGCGACCGAAAGCGCCAGCCCCTCGAGGTCGTAGCCGCCTTCAAGCAGGCTGACAATGCGGCTGCCGCACAAACGGTCGGCCTTTTCCATAAGCATCGAGGTTGCCCACGCGAAATCCTCCTCGCGAAAGTTCAGATCGGCCAGCGGATCGCGATAATGGGCATCGAAACCGGCCGAAATGATGATCAGGTCGGGCCGGAATTCGACGACGCGCGGCAGGATCACCGCATCAAAGGCGTCGCGCAAGGCGTCGCCGCCGTCGCCGGCGGCCAGCGGCACGTTGACGATGTTGCCCGCTCCCGTCTCGCTGGCCGCGCCGGTGCCCGGATAAAGCGGCATCTCATGCGTGGAGCAGTACATGACGGTCGGGTCGTCCCAGAATATGTCCTGCGTGCCGTTGCCGTGGTGCACGTCCCAGTCGACGATGACCACGCGCTCGGCGCCATGCGCCTTCTGGGCATGGCGCGCGGCGATCGCGGCGTTGTTGAAGAGGCAAAAGCCCATGGCCTTGTTCTTCTCGGCGTGATGGCCCGGCGGGCGGGTCGCCACGAAGGCGTTGTCCGCCGTGCCGGTAAAGACGGCGTCGACCGCCGCCATCGCGCCGCCGACGGCGCGCAGCGCTGCCTCGTAGCTTCCGGGGCTGACGGACGTGTCCGCGTCGATGCGCGCCATCCCGGTTTCCGGGACCGTGCCGCGCACCCGCGCGCGGTAGCTTTCGGGATGGGCCAAAAGGATCGCCGCCTCGTCGGCCAGCGGCGCCTCGGCCCGGTCGAGCGGCTCGAAAACCTCATGCTGCAGCACGCGCTCGATGGCGCGCAGCCTGTCCGGGCGCTCCGGATGGCCGGGAGGCGTGATGTGTTCGAGGCAGGCGGGATGGCTGTACAATCTCGTGGTCATGCCCCGATATAGAGCAAGTCCGGAAAAGTGGGAACCGGTTTTCCGAAAAGACTTGCGACCAAACAAAGGCTTAGAGCGAGATTTTGTTTCTGCCAAAATCGGCTCTAAGCGGGAATTGGCCGTTTGGCCACGCCCCTTTCGCCTTCGGGCATAGGCCTGGTCCGTCAGTCAACGCCGCCAGGCGGAAGATTCACTGCCGCGCGGGCTTGTCTGCCAGCAGTCCTTCAAGCAGCACCCTGAAGGCACCCACCGCCCTTCGCGACGTCTCTTCCGGATCGGGCGCGTTGGCGATCCACAGCGAAGCGTTCAGCGACGCGCCGTTGATCAGATGCGCCATGGCGTCCGGGTCGAGATCGACGATCGTGCCGGCATCCCGCAGCCTGCGCAGATTCGTCGAAAGCGAGGCGATGCAGGCGCTCTGGTTCGGCCATGTCGTGGGATCGCCGAGAACGGCGGGACCGTCGCGCAGCATGATGCGCTGGATTTCCGGCTCGAGCGCCATTCTCAGATAGGCGATGCACTCGTCCACGAACCCCTGCCACGGCGTTTCGGCGTCCGCCGTGATCTCGCGAAGGCGTTCGTTCATCTCCGCGTCGATTTCCGCGATCACGGCTTCCAGCAGGCCCTTCTTGCCGCCGAAATGGTGATAGAGCGCGCCGCGCGTCAGCCCCGCCTCGGCGGTGAAGTCATCCATCGACGCGTCCGCATAGCCGACGGTGCCGAAGGCCTGGCGGGCAGCGGCGACCAGCTTGGCACGGGTTTCTGCGATCATTTCGCTGCGCGGTTTATGCGCCATCCATTCCTCGTCTTCACATACGCTACGTATATTATTTGACATACGAACCGTATGTCATTATCTGATGAACATACGCAGCGTATGTAAACCTCTTCGCACCCTCCATCAAGGATCACATCGATGCCTAACCCTTATAGCGAGATCTTCAAGGCGCCGGGAGCCAAAGGCTTCGCCGCTGCCGGCTTCCTCGCCCGGCTGCCGATCGCCATGGTGCCGATCGGCATCGTCGCCATGCTGTCCCAGACACAGGGCGAATACTGGTTGGCAGGGGCCGTTTCCGCCACCTTCGCGCTGACCAATGCTTTCCTCGCCCCGCAAATCTCGCGTCGGGTCGACAGGCTCGGCCAGACGGCCGTGGTGGGGCCCACCACCGCCATCTCCGTCGTCGCGTTCATGGCGCTGATCGCCGCCGCGAACCAGGACTGGCCTGCCTGGACGTTGTTCGTCTCGGCGTTCCTGGCCGCAGCCATGCCCAGCATGCCGGCGATGATACGCGCACGCTGGACGGGGATCTTCCGCAACAGGCCCGAGCTGAATACCGCCTTCGCCTTCGAATCGGCGGCCGACGAACTGATGTACATCGCCGGCGCGTCGCTCTCGGTGGGCCTGAGCGTCTCCCTGTTCCCGGAAGCGGGCATGCTGGTCAGCACGCTGTTCCTGGCCGTGGGCACGGTTGCTTTCCTGCTCCAGCGGTCGACCGAACCGACCCTCCGGCCCACCATGGACGTCGCCAGCGTTTCGGCGATCAGGCTGAGGCCGGTGCAGATCCTCACGCTTGCGCTGGTGTTCATAGGCGCGATCTTCGCCACCGCCGAAGTGAGCGCGGTCGCGATCACCAAGGAACTTGGGCAGCCCGGCGCGGCCAGCCTGGTGATCGGCGTCTATGCGGTCGGATCGTTCGTCGTGGGGCTCGTGCTGGGGGCGCTCAACCTCGCCACGCCGCTGCACCGCCAGCTCGCCATCGCCGTCACGGTGATCGCGGTGACAACCGTGCCGCTGCTCTTCGCCGACACGGTGGCTCTCCTGGCGCTGGCCGTGTTCGTCAGCGGACTTGCCATCTCGCCGACCTTCATCACCGCATTCGGGCTGATCGAGCGCCGCGTGCCGGAAACGGCGCTGACCGAGGGTATCACCTGGGTGATGACCGGCATCGGCATCGGCATGGCCGCGGGCGCGTTCACGGCCGGCTGGGTGGTCGACACTTTCGGTCCGCATAACGGCTTCTGGGTTTCCGTCGTGTCGGCAATGGCGGCACTGCTGACGGTTCTTCTCGGGCAGCGGGTGCTGGCCGACGGAGGACGCGCGCCCATCGCAACACCTGTGCCGCAACCTGCCGAATAGAGCAATTCCAGGAAGATTGGACGCTCGAAAGAAAAGGCTCCGCCTCGATGCGGGGCCTCTTCTGCTAAAGGATATCCGTGGAGGCGATCTCGATGCCGAAGCCTTCCAGTCCGACATAGTGGCGCTCGCGCGATGCGATGAGGCGGATGGACGAGATGCCGAGGTCGCGCAGGATTTGCGCCCCGAGCCCGATCTCGCGCCATTCACTTTCGCGCTGGAGGGCTTCCGCATGCGCTTCGCTGTCCGCCGTGCCGTGGGCACGACGCTGCTGGTGGGCCACGCCGATGGAGCCTTCGCGCAGATAGACCAGCACGCCGCGTCCCTGCGCCGCCATGTGCTCCACGGTCTTTTGCAGGCGTTGTTCGGCGCCGAAGACATCCTCTGCCACATCCTCCGTGTGCAGCCGCACCGGAATCTCGTACCCGTCCCGGATATCGCCGAACACGATGGCCAGATGCTGCATCGCCTCCCAGGGCAATGTGTAGGCGTGGGCGGTTGCGGGGCCGGAACGTGTCGTGATGGGAAAGGTGCCGACGCGCTCGACCAGCGTTTCCTGGCGCTGCCGGTAGGCGATGAGATCGGCGACGGAGACCTGCTTCAGCCCGTGCTCCTCGGCGAAGGCCTGCACGTCCGGCCCGCGCTTTACCGCCCCGTCGTCATTGACCAGTTCGCAGATGACGCCGATCGGCGGCAGGCCGGCCAGCTTGCAAAGATCGACGGCTGCTTCCGTATGTCCCGAGCGCATCAGCACGCCGCCTTCGCGGGCCACCAGCGGAAAGATGTGGCCCGGCCGCACGAAGTCGGATGCGCCGACATTGGGATTGGCGAGGTTGCGCACCGTCAGGGTGCGGTCCTCGGCCGATATGCCGGTGGTCGTGCCGTGCTTGAAATCCACGCTGACGGTAAAGGCCGTCTGGTGCGGCGCGTCGTTGTCGGCGACCATGGGCGCCAGGCTGAGGCGCTTGGCCTCCTCGCGCGGCATGGGCGCACAGACGATGCCGGACGTGTGGCGCACAATGAAGGCCATCTTCTCCGGCGTGCAATGCACCGCCGCGACGATCAGGTCGCCTTCGTTCTCGCGCCCGTCATCGTCCATGACGACGACGATCTCGCCAGCTTCAAAGGCGCGCAGCGCCTCGACGACTTTCTTCTGATCGTATGGCATCTATTGCATTGTTCCAATTGGTGAATGGTGAATGGTGCGGCAGGCTTGTCCAGAACAACGAGCACCGAGACCAATCCTGTTCACTGTTTCCCTGTCTGTCCCCGATGGCGCAGATAATGATCGGCGATGGTGCAGGCAAGCATTGCTTCGGCGATAGGCACAGCGCGGATGCCCACGCAGGGGTCGTGCCGTCCCTTGGTCATGACGTCGACCTCCGCACCGTCCTTGTCCACGGATTTGCGCGGCGTGAGGATGGAGGATGTCGGCTTGACGGCGAAACGGGCGACGATGGGCCCGCCGGTGGAAATGCCGCCCAGCACGCCGCCTGAATTGTTGGACAGGAAGACCGGCTTCCCGTCGGCGCCCATGCGCATCTCGTCGGCGTTTTCCTCGCCGGTGATGCGGGCCGCCTCGAACCCGTTGCCGATCTCCACGCCCTTGACGGCGTTGATCGACATCAGATTGGCGCAGATATCCTGGTCCAGCTTGGCATAGATCGGCGCGCCGAGACCCGCCGGCACGCCCTCTGCGACCACTTCGATCACCGCGCCCACTGACGATCCCTTCTTGCGGATGCCGTCGAGATAGTCCGCGAAGATGGCCACCGAGGCCGGATCTGGCGTGAAGAACGGGTTCTCCGCATGTCCGATGTAATCCCAGTCCCAATTGGTGCGGTCGATGGTTTTTTCGCCCATCGCGACCAGCGCCCCGCGCACGACCATGCCCGGCACGACCTTGCGGGCCAGCGCGCCGGCGGCAACGCGCGTGGCCGTTTCCCGCGCCGAAGACCGGCCCCCGCCGCGGTAGTCCCTGAGGCCGTATTTTGCCTCATAAGTGTAATCGGCGTGGCCGGGGCGAAACCGCTTGGCGATATCGCTGTAATCCTTCGACCTTTGATCGACATTCTCGATCAGCATGGAAACCGGTGTGCCGGTGGTGATCAGCGTCTCGCCATCCTCGTCGGTCATCACGCCGGACAGGATCTTCACCTGGTCGGGCTCCCGCCTTTGCGTGACGAAGCGCGACTGGCCCGGGCGGCGCTTGTCGAGGTCGGCCTGGACCTCCGCCTGGGTGAAGCGGATGCCGGGCGGGCAGCCGTCGACGACGCAGCCGATGGCCGGCCCATGGCTTTCGCCCCAGGTGGTGACACGGAAGAGATGGCCAAAAGTGTTGTGAGACATGGTCGCCCGATCGCAAGTAGGTTCCGCTAGCTTCTATTGGCCTTTGAAAGCGCGGTCAAACACCGCGTCGCGAACCACTTTTGACATATTTTTGGTTTCCACTCCGCTGCATCAACGATACGGTCCGCGTGGTCGGACTACCTTCAGACCAGAGGTTCAATCATGCGCATCGCCGCTGCCGCTCTTTCCCTTGCCATTTTCCTGTCCCCGGGGCTTGCCCTTGCCGCCGACGCGGAAGGAACGATCACCAAGATCGACGAGGAAACCATGACCATCACGCTCAGCGACGGCGTGACCTACAAGCTGCCCCAGGACATGAACTTGTCCGGCATCAGCACCGATGTCGACGTCGTCATCGCCTATCTCGAGAAGGAGAATGGCGAGAAGCAGATCACCGACATGTTCCTGCCGGAGTAGGGCTCGGCTGCGGCTGCGTTCTCATAAACAACTCTGATGAAGCAGTCGACGCACTTGGAAGGGCAAGAGTTCACCACATCGTCATCCCGGAAAGCCGAAGGCTTATCCGGGACCTATTGGAAGAACAGCATGGAGCGCGGCCCGGTCCTCGCCCCGGCGTATTTCAGCACCACCCACCCCTTCTGCGGAGACCGGCCGCGCGCGTACCGTAGAGCGCGGCCCCTCTGAGCTTGTCGAAGGGCCTCGCCTAGTTGCAGTTGCGATTTGCCGCCGCGCCCCCCCCTGCCCCAGGCCTATCGCATATGGAAGCGGCGTTGCTCCCCCACTCCGTCTCGGCCTTCGGCCGATCCACCTCTCCCCCACAAAACGTGGGGAGAGGAAGGGTGCCCTGCATCACGGCCGGTGCTTCCTCTCCCCCGTTGCGGGGGAGAGGTGGACCGCGAAGCGGGACGGAGTGGGGGGAAGGCGCCGACATATGCGATTCCCCTGCCCTCTGCCCTGAACCTGTCGAATGGACAGAGGGGATGCGAAGGGGCTCAGCGATAATCAACTTACAATTAAAACCACTCCAGCCGGCCATTCTCGTGGCGCAGGATGCGGTCGTGGGGAATGTCGAGCATCGCCGCGTCCTCTCCCGGCACTCCCGCCAGCCAGCGGAAAACGGCTCTGATGACGCCGCCATGGGTGACGCAGATCGTGGGATGGACCACTTCGTCCAGCCATGGCCGGACACGTCCGGCAAGCATTTCATAGGTCTCGGCATCGTCTCCCGGCGGCAGGAAATGCCATTTCATTCGCGACCGGGCTTCCGTGCAGCCGGGATTCCTGGCTTCCAGTTCGGCATAGGTGAAACCCTGCCACGCGCCGAAATGCACCTCGCGCAGCCTCGGGTCGGTGCGATAGCCCTCGCGAGGCAGGCCGAGGATTGCGCGCACCCGTTCCATGGTCTCGCAGGTACGCCGCAAAGGGCTTGCGACGTAATCGAAAGCCAAGGGATCCTCTACCAGCGCCGCCAGCCGCTTTCCATTGCGGTCCGCTTGGGCGCGGCCGGTCTCGTTGATGTCGGTGTCCGCCTGGCCCTGGAGGCGCGACTGGAGGTTCCAGTCGGTCTGGCCATGGCGCACGAAATAGATCAGCGGCGGCACGATCTGCCCCTATAGCATACTGCAGTTGGCCGGATTCACCCGACGTCCGCATAAACGCGGAAAAACAAAGAGATAGAGCGTGGGCCGGGGCCCACGCTTCCGTTTCTGAAATCCTATTCGGTGACGACCGATATGTCCGGCGCGTCCACCGCCTTCATGCCAACGACATGGTAGCCCGAATCGACATGCAGCACTTCGCCGGTCACCCCGCGCGAAAGGCGCGAGAGCAGGTAAAGGGCCGAATCGCCGACCTCCTCGACGGTGACAACCCGCTTGAGCGGCGAATTGTATTCGTTCCAGCGCAGGATATAGCGGAAATCGCCGATGCCGGATGCGGCCAGCGTCTTGATCGGGCCGGCCGAGATGGCGTTCACGCGGATATTGCTGCCGCCGAGATCAACCGCCAGATAGCGCACGCTGGCTTCCAGCGCCGCCTTGGCGACGCCCATCACATTATAGTGCGGCATCACCTTTTCGGCGCCGTAATAGGTGAGGGTCAGGATCGAGCCGCCATCGGTCATCAAGGGCTCGGCGCGCTTGGCCACCGTCGTCAGCGAGTAGACAGAGATATCCATGGTGCGCAGGAAGTTATCCCGTGTCGTCTCGATATAACGGCCGTCGAGCTCGGCCTTGTCGGAGAAAGCGATGGCGTGCACGAGGAAATCGATCTTGCCCCAGCGCTTCTCGACTTCGGAGAAGACGGCATCGAGGCTGTCGGGATCGGTGACGTCGCAATGGCCGACAACGATAGCGCCCAGTTCTTCGGCCAGCGGCTCGACACGCTTGCGGAAGGCGTCCCCCTGATAGGTGAGCGCAAGCTCGGCCCCTTCATTCGCGCATGCCTTGGCAATGCCCCAGGCAATCGAGCGATTGTTGGCCACGCCCAGAATAAGCCCTCGCTTACCGGCCATAAGGCCATTCCCAGTTGTCATTGCCGATTCTCCGAACTTCTACACTGCGGAGGACGCCCTATCGCACAGGGGCAACGCTGCATCAAGCGCATAGCTGCCGGGCCGCCGCGCCGCTAAGCTTCGGCTTTGCGGAAAAGCGCCTCCAGCGCGGGATCTCCGCCTTCCGGCAGCATGATACGCACATGCCCGTAGAAGTCGCCATTGCCGCCGGTTTTCAGGGGCAGGCCGCGACCCTTGAGGCGAAGCGTGCGGTCGGAGCTCGACCAGGCCGGCACCTTGACCGCAACCTTGCCTGTGGGCGTTGCGACCGTCACCTTGGCGCCCAGGACGGCATCGCGCAGGCTGACAGGGATGTCGGCGTGCAGGTCCCGGCCCTCCACGCGGTAGCGCGGGTCGGACTTCAGGCGCAGCGTCACCAGCGCGTCGCCGCGCTCGCCGAACGGCGTCTCGGCGCCCTGCCCCTTCAGCCGGATGGTCTGGCCGTCCTCGACATAGCGCGGTAGCTTGACGGCAAGCCGGCGGCCGTCCGGGAAAACCGCAGCGACCTTGGATTCGGTGGCAATGTCTTCGACCCCGACATCGAGGGTCGCGCGGATGTCGCCAAGGCCCTCGGGCCGGCGCTTCGCTCGCCCCGCGCCGCCGCCGCCCGAAAAGGCGTGGCCGAATATCTCGCTGAATATATCCTCGCCGCCAAGGCCCGCACCATCGGGGCCGCCGGAGCGGAACTCGAAATGGGCGCCCCGGGGACCGCCACCGGCGCCGCGGCGGAAGCCGGCGAACGGGTCGCCATGGGCCCCGCCCTCGAAGCCGGCGAAACGGGGCTTGCCGCTGGCGTCGATCTCGCCATTGTCGAAGGCTCGGCGCTTTTCCTCGTCGCCGAGGATTTCGTAGGCTTGGCCAATTTCGGCGAAGCGCTCCTTGGCCTGCGGATCATCCGGCTGCTGGTCCGGATGATACTTCTTGGCAAGCCGCCGATAGGCCGACTTTATGTCCTTGGCCGACGCGCTCTTCTGCACGCCCAGCACGTCATATGGGTTCCTCATTCTGCCCTTACCCAAAGAACGGCCCGGACCTTCGGCCGGACCGTCAAATCAGTGATTTTACACAGATATTCGACCCATATATGCGCATTTTCAGCTCAAAATTCCAGTATCCCGGCTGAAACTTCGACAGATTTGGCGCTTTCAGCTGAAAATTTCCGGCCGCTTCTACCGCATCTCCAGCCGGACGAGCCGCAAGGCGCCGGCGGCATCCTCGCACGCCTTGCCGTCGTAGAGGCCGACGCCGTCGAAGCTTTCGCGCGTCGTCGTAAAGGCGATACAGGACCGCCCGGTCTCGTTCGCCGCGAATGCCGAAACGATCTCGCCATGAGCTCCGGTCGTCCCGTTTTGCCAGGCTTTTCCGCTGCTTCCCAGCGCCAGCGCGGACACGATCGAAGGCGCGTCCTCCGCCAGCAGGGGATCGGAAAGGAGGGGCCGGGCCTCTTGGATAGACGCGGTGATGAGCGTCGTGTCGGGCGCCAGCACCTCCTGCGGCGCGCTGGCGCAGCCCTGAAGGACGGCAATCAACACAAAAAGCCGCAGCAGAACCAATCGTATACCCCTACCTGCCTCTTGCATCACGTAAGGCAATCGGCATTCTCCCAACCTGGGCAATAATGGGCAGGATGATGGTTACCAACGGGTTAAAGAAGTCCGATTTTACCGAGGGTGCAGAGCCTTACAGGGTTTTCGCCGAATGGCTGGCGGAAGCCGAGAAATCGGAGCCGAACGACCCCAATGCGACGGCGCTCGCCACCGTCGACCCTGACGGCATGCCGAATGTCCGCATGGTCCTGCTCAAGGGCTTCGATGAAGAAGGCTTCGTCTTCTACACCAATTTCGAAAGCGCCAAGGGCGGCGAGATCCTCGCGACGATGAAGGCCGCCATGTGCTTCCACTGGAAAAGCCTGCGCCGGCAGGTGCGCATTCGCGGTGCGGTCGAAAAGGTCAGCGATGCCGAGGCCGACGCCTATTTCGCTTCGCGCCCGCGCGGCAGCCGCATCGGGGCATGGGCCTCGAAACAGTCGCGCCCACTGGAGAGCCGGTTCGCGCTGGAGAAGGCCGTCGCCGAATACACGGCGAAATACGCCGTGGGAGAGATCCCCCGCCCACCCTACTGGTCGGGCTTCCGCATCCGGCCGGTCAGCATCGAGTTCTGGCAGGACAAGCCGTTCCGGCTTCACGACCGATTGGTCTTCACCCGCACCGATGCCGGAAAGTGGGAGACGGAACGCCTTTATCCCTGAACGAGGGCCAACTTACCCCGACTTCTTGCGGCTCATGAAAGCGAGGAAGGCGGCGCGGGCTTCGTCCGACTTCAGCCGCGCGCGGAAATGTTCGCCTTCCTCCTTGATGCGGGCGATCACGTCTCCGCGCGACGCCCTGATGAGATCGCGCGAAATGGCCAGGGCTTCCGGCGGCTTGGCCGCGAGCGCTTCCGCCGCGGCAAGGGTCCGGTCCTCAAGCTCCGATGCGTCGACAACCTTGTGGATAAGCCCGGCCCGCAAGGCCTCGTCCGCGCTCAGCCCCTCGCCGAGGGCCAAGAGCGCGAAGGCGCGCTGGTGACCCAGAACGGCAGGTGCGAGCAGGCTTGACCCGGCTTCGGGAACCAGACCAAGATCGACGAAAGGCGTCCTGAACACGGTTTCGGGCGTGGCGAAGGTCAGGTCGCAATGCAGGTGGATCGTGGTTCCGATGCCGACGGCGATGCCATCCACGCCGGAGACGACCGGCTTGCGGCTTTGCGCCAGCGCGAACAGGAAATCGAAGACCTCAGCCCCGAAATCATTACCGCCGGCGGCGGCGAGGAAATCGGATAGGTCGTTGCCCGCCGAGAATGCGCCGGGCTGGCCGAGCATGACGTTGCAGCGCACCTGCGGATCGTCGCCGGCCGACTTCAACGCTTCCGCCATCGCGCGATACATGGCCAGCGTGATGGCGTTCTTCTTCTCCGGCCGGTTGAGGCGGACGATCTGCACCGCCCCACGGCGCTCGACAATGATGTGCTCGCTCATCCGTTTACGTCCAGCAGGCCGGCTGCGGCAAGGAGACTGTCCTCGCCGGCGATCACCTGGCGCTTCAAAGCGGCCGTTTCAGGCAGGAGGTTTTCGGCCAGGAAACGTGCAACGCGCGCGGCATCGGCATTGGAACCGGCGACAGCGCCGCCCGCCGCCATGGTTGCGCCGGCCGCCAGCGAGAACAGGCGCAGATAAGGCGTTGCGCCGCACAGGGCGCTTTCGGCCTTGCCGTCGGCGACCAGCGACAGGAGGTGGTCCGTAGCCTCTTCCAGATCGTCGATCCCGGCGGCAAGACGCGAAGCGGTCTCGCCCAGTTCCGGCATGTTGGCGCCGCGAACCCGCTCCGCCGTCTCCCGCAATTCGACAATGAAGCCGCGCACGTGATCGCCGCCCGACTGGGGCAACTTGCGCATGACGAGGTCGATGGCCTGGATGCCGTTTGTGCCTTCATAGATCGGCGCAATGCGCGCATCGCGGTAGAGCGCTGCGGCGCCGGTTTCCTCAATATAGCCCATGCCGCCATGGACCTGCAGGCCGAGCGATGCCGCCTCGACGCCGATATCGGTGGAAAACGCCTTGGCGAGCGGCGTCAGGAGGTTGGCGCGCTCCTGCCAGTGCGCCGCCGTTTCGCTGCCGCCGAGGCGGGCCATATCCATGGCATGGGCGCAGGAATAGGCGATGGCGCGGGCGGCCTGCGTCATGGCCTTCATCGTCAGGAGTGTGCGCTGCACATCGGGGTGGGACACGATGGGGCTCATGTCGTCACCCTTGTCGGCGCCCTTGTCATTAGGCGCACGGCCCTGGCGGCGTTCCTTCGCATAGGCCAGAGCCTTCTGGTAGGCGGCTTCGGCGACCGCCACGCCCTGCATGCCGACGGCGAGCCTGGCATTGTTCATCATGGTGAACATGCAGGCCAGGCCGCGATTCTCCTCGCCGATGAGCCAGCCGACCGCGCCCGGCTGGTCCCCATATTTGCCGTCGCCATAGATCATGGTGCAGGTCGGCGAGGCGTGGATGCCGAGCTTGTGTTCGATGGAAGCGCAGAAGGCGTCGTTGCGGGGGCCGACCGAACCGTCCTCGTCGACCAGATATTTCGGCACGAGGAATAGCGAAATGCCCCTCGTTCCGGCGGGCGCGTCGGGCAGCCGGGCCAGAACCAGATGCACGATGTTATCGGTCAGGTCGTGCTCGCCATAGGTGATGAATATCTTCTGGCCGAAAATGCGGTAGGTCCCATCAGGCGAACGTTCGGCGCGGGTTTTGAGCGCATTCAGGTCGGAACCGGCCTGCGGTTCAGTCAGGTTCATCGTGCCGGCCCACTCGCCGGAGACCAGCTTTTCCAGATAAGTCTTCTTGAGGTCTTCGGAGGCGTGCCTGTCCAGCGCCTCGATGGCGCCCATCGTCAAGGTCGGCCCGAGGGCGAAGGCCATGGAGCTGGAGTTCCACATTTCCAAGGCGGCCACCGCAAGGGTCATCGGCAGGCCCTGCCCGCCCCATTCCTGCGGAGCGGCCAGCGCATTCCAACCGCCTTCGCACCAGTTCCGGTAGAGTTCGCGCCAGCCGGGCGGCATGGTCACCGCGCCATCTTCGAGGACCGCGCCCTTCTCGTCGCCAATACGGGCAAGCGGCGCGACCTCCTCGCCGGCAAAGCGCCCGGCCTCCTCCAGAATCGCGTCGACAAGGTCTTCGGAGAGGTCGCCGTAAAGACCTTCCTCGAGCGCCTTCTTCATCCCGGCGACATGGTTCAATGTATGGGCGATCTCTTTGACCGGTGCGCGATACATGCAGTCCTCCTCCAAAATCACGGGCCTTGCGAAGGCTAGCCTTCGACGGCGCAGGGGGCCAGTCTTCGCATTGGGTATGTGATATTTTCTTTTTACGTAAACGTCAATCGTGAGGCATGCATGCCTGCCATTTGGCCGTTCCGGTAAGAATGGTCTGAAGTACCCGGCTTCGTCACCCTGGAAGCCCGCGGGGCTCTATCCGGGCCTATTGGAAGAACAGCATCGAGCACGACCCGGCCTCCGCCCCGGCACACTTCAGGACCACACGCGCTTTCTATGGAGACCGGCCGCGCCTCTCAATGGGTCCCGGCTCTGCGCGGCTTCGCCGCTTGGCCGGGATGACGGAATTGGATAACTCGCCCGCGCTTGCCCGTGCCTCTCCCGCGCATGGCCTTGAGCCGAGGATCCGTGCCTGAACCCTGAAGATACGCCAACCTGTGTCGGGTGGATGGGACGAACAAGGATGCTGTTGTAGGCTGAGTTGCCGGCCGATCAGCCACTGCGGCAGGAATTGGTCGGAAGTAGTGTGCGGCTTCATCGTCCCGGAAGCCCGAAGGGTAGCCGGGACCATTGGAAGAATAGCATAGCGGACGGCCCCGCCCTAGTCCCTGCACATTACAGCACCGCCCGCTCCTTCTGCGGAGACCGGCCGCGCCTCTCAATGGGTCCCGGCTCTGCGCGGCTTCGCCGCTTGGCCGGGATGACGGAATTGGATATCTCGCCCCGTCAAAACTCGTCCCGGTCCAAGGGGTGGGAACCAGAAGGACAGCGAACCGAACCTTCTCGTATGACCGCCGTGGAGTCGCGAATCTCCGCCGCTACCGGCCGGCCTTCTCACGCTCTATCGCGCGCCAGCCGATGTCGCGGCGGCAGAAGCCGCCGGGCCAGTCGATGCGGTCGACGGCGGCGTAGGCGGCGGTGCCGGCCTCCGCGACGGAATGGCCCAGCGCCGTGACGTTTAGGACGCGGCCGCCATTGGCGACGAGTTGGCCGTCCTTCAAGGCCGTGCCCGCGTGGAAGATGTTGACGCCGAGGGTCGGGTCGGCGGCATCGCCGACGCCATCGATCCTCGTGCCTTTTTCCGGCGTTCCGGGATAGCCCCTGGCCGCCATCACCACCGTGAGCGCGGCCTCGTCGCGCCAGCGCGCCGACATATGGGCGAGCTGCCCATCGGCAGCTCCCTTGAGAAGCAGCAGCAGATCGTCTTTCAGGCGTGGCATCAGGACCTGGCATTCCGGGTCGCCAAAACGAACATTATATTCGATCAGGCTCGGTCCATCGGCGGTGATCATCAGCCCGGCATAGAGCACGCCCGTAAAGGGAGCTCCCATCTCGGCCATGCCCTTCAGGGTGGGCTCGATGATCTCGCGCATGGTGCGCTCTATCATCGCGTCGGTCATTACAGGCGCGGGGGAGTAGGCCCCCATGCCGCCCGTATTGGGACCGGTATCGCCCTCACTGAGGCGCTTGTGGTCCTGCGCCGTGCCGAAGGGCAGCGCAGTCTTGCCGTCGCAGAGGCAGAAGAAGCTTGCTTCCTCGCCTTGAAGGAACTCCTCGACGACGACCTCCGCGCCGGCACCACCGAACAGGCCGGAGAAGCAATCGTCGATGGCCGCGCAGGCTTCGTTCTCGGTCATGGCGATGGTCACGCCCTTGCCCGCGGCAAGGCCGTCGGCCTTGACGACGATGGGCACGCCCACCTGCCGTATGTAATCCTTGGCCTGGGCAGCGTCAGCGAAGCGGCCATAGCCGGCGGTCGGGATTGCGTAGCGGGAACACAGATCCTTGGTGAAGCCCTTGGAGCCCTCCAGGCGCGCGGCGGCCGCGGACGGCCCGAACACCGCTATGCCGCCGGCCTTGAGCGCATCGGCCAGCCCGGCCACCAGGGGGGCTTCCGGCCCCACCACCACGAAATCGATCTTCTTGTCGATGCAGAAACGGCAGACCGCATCGTGGTCGTCGACATTCAGCGGCACGCATTCGGCTTCCTGCGCGATGCCGGGATTGCCGGGGGCGGCGTAGAACTTCTCAAAAAGGGGCGAGGCGGCGATCTTCCAAGCCAGCGCGTGCTCGCGGCCGCCCGAGCCGATGAGAAGAACATTCATGGTCGCCACCTCGTGCCGTTTTCAGTTGGCATCGGGCTATGACCGAAACGCCCGCGCGTCAAGCAAAGGCGTGCGGTTGCGCAAAGGAAAAGCGCAGGGCTATCGTATATGGAACTTTGCAGCCCCAGGCTTCCATGATCCGTTTTTTCGGACCTTAGCATCGTCGGCAGTTTCGTACTGCTTACGACAGAATCTATCCGGGCATTCGCTCGAATGTCCGCAGCGAGGAATCGATCGTGTCCCAGGCATGGGCGCGGATGGTGTAGGTAACCACCTGCGGGTTGAATTTGGCTGGGTCGTCCAGGCTGCCCGCGTGGACGGCAATCACGTCCGGCCTGGCGGGAAACGTCAGGTAGACCGGCGTTCCGCAGATGGGGCAGAAGGCGTGGTCCTTTTCCACGCCGCTGTCGGCCACAATCCGCCACTGTCCCGCTTCGCCCGCAATCCTCACATCGGCGCGCGGTGAGAAGGTCAGATAGGATCCGTGCCCGGTGCCGCTTCGTTTCTGGCAATCCGTGCATTGGCAGTGGTTCTCGAAGACCGGTTCACTGCTCGTTTCATAACGGATCGCGCCGCACGCGCATCCGCCCTTGTAGGACTTGGTCATAGTTTTTCTCCTCGGGATGTTCTGGATTTGACGCGGCGCTGAATCAGGCCGCCTTGGGCTTGGCGAATACGTCGAGCCCGCGGCCGGTTTCCAGGAAGGATTTCAGGCTGGAGAGGACGGCCGGCCAACCTTTGCTGATGCCGTTCGCCATTCCGCTGCCGGCTTCGAGCTCGTCATGGGTGACGGTCAGGCGGACCATGTCTTCGTATTCCTCGATCTCAAACGTCACCCGGCTGTAGGCTTCCGGATCGGACGCCTGCGAAGCGTTTGCCCAGGTGATGACGAGACGGGTCGGCGGCGAGACCTCAACGACCTTGCCGACGAGTTCGACGGTGCGTTCGTCATTGGCGCGGATGTGTTCCCACTTCGACCCGAGCTTCCAGTCGGAGACGTTTTCGTGGCCCCAATAGCGCCTTGCGACGTCCGGTTTCGTAATGGCCTCGAACACCTTTTCCGGCGTCGAGAGAATGTAGGTCACGTAAACGAAGCTGGTCGTCTCTTTGGTCATTGCTACTCTCCTTCGAGTTCTTTCTTCAGATCGTGCAGCAGGCTGAGCCGCTGACGCTCGAATTTCCGCACCCACCGTTCGTAGACCTCGTGGAGCGGCACGGGGTTGATGAAATGCAGCTTTTCCCTGCCGCGCCGGACCGTGCTCACCAGATTGGCCTCCTCCAGTATGCCGAGGTGCTGCGTGGCGGATTGCCGGGCCATGTCCAGATTTTCGCAGAGCTGGCCGAGCGTCTGCCCGTTCTTGTCACAAAGAAGGTCAAGCAGCCTTCTGCGTGTCGGGTCGCCCAGAGCTTTGAAAACCTTGTCAGTGTCCATCGGTCCTGCTCGTATCTGACGACAGATATGCAGGTAAATACCTGCATGTCAAGAGAGTTCCACCTTGACGGAAGCGGCCTGTCTTGCCACTCCATCATCCGAGCCAAAGTTTTCGGGAAGAAGCATGGAAAAGATCCAGTCCAGAGCCGAGCGCGGCCGCGTCGCCGATGCGCCGTCGGGCCATTGGGTCTACCGGCTCCTGCCGCGTTCGGCCTGGCCCTATGCCCAGCTTGCCCGCTGGGACCGACCGATCGGCTGGCAGTTGCTGCTGTGGCCCTGCCTGTGGTCGCTCGCCATGGCGGCCAGCGCGGGGGCCAAACCGGGTGCGCCACTGTGGAGCGTGATGCCTTCGCCGCTCTATGTCCTGTTATTCGTTATCGGCGCCATTGCGATGCGCGGCGCCGGGTGCACCTATAACGATCTCGTGGACCAGCGCATCGATGAGGCGGTGGAGCGCACGCGCTCGCGCCCCCTGCCCTCGGGTCAGGTTTCGCGGCGGCAGGCATGGGTGTTCCTCTGCGCGCAGGCGCTGGCGGGGCTGATCGTGCTGGTACAGTTCAACGGCTTCGCCATCCTGCTCGGGCTGGCATCGCTGGCCGTCGTCGCCATCTATCCGTTCGCCAAGCGCTTCACGGACTGGCCGCAGCTTTTCCTGGGGCTGGCCTTTTCA
The DNA here is from genome assembly GCF_026162365.1 of Nitratireductor luteus. Classification (GTDB taxonomy): domain Bacteria; phylum Pseudomonadota; class Alphaproteobacteria; order Rhizobiales; family Rhizobiaceae; genus Chelativorans; species Chelativorans luteus. The sequence goes on from NZ_JAOANW010000001.1 coordinate 437,440, forward strand.
TGGGGCGCGCTGATGGGCTGGGCGGTGACCTTCGGCAATCTGACGCTGGCGCCGCTGCTCCTTTATTTCGGTTCGATCCTTTGGGTGATCGGGTACGACACGATCTATGCGCATCAGGACAAGGAGGATGACGCGATTGTCGGCGTGCGTTCCACGGCACGGCTGTTCGCCGAGAACACGAGCTACTGGCTGATAGCGCTCTATGCCGGGGCGCTTTTGTTTTTCGCCGTCGCTTTCGGGCTTGCCGCGGTGCCCATGCCGGCGCTTGCCGGCCTTGTGGCGGCGGGGGCGCACATGGCGCGCCAGATCCGCACGCTGGACATTGATGACCCGGACCAGTGCCTGGCCCTGTTCAAGTCGAACACGGTGGTGGGCGCGCTCATCTTTCTGGGATTGCTGGGCGGCGGCGCCTGGGCGACGCTCAGCCCGTATTTCTGAACAGCCAGGGTCCCCCGACGATCAGTCGCGGGCGATGATCTCTTCGCCGCCGACGACCAGCCGCAGACCCAGCGAACCCTGCTTGCGGCGGGCGAGGAAGCGCGGCCGGCGCTGGCGCACGGGGCGTCCGCGGCGGCGTTCCTTGGGTGCGTCAGCCTTGATCTGGCCCAGCGAATCCTCAAGCGTACGGGCGATGCCGTCGGCCTCGACCAGCATCATCGGCAGGCCATAGGCTTCCGACCAAGCCCGCCAATCCGCCGCCACATCGTCGAAATCGCCGGCGACCAGCAGCGGAACCGACAGCATCGGGTCCTTGTGCAGGAGCTCCAGCGTCACCGTCACATCGCCCTCGCCGTCCTCTATGGCCCGCGCGGCCACGCCTTCGAAGGCATTGGGCGGCAAGGCAAAGGTGACGGGAAGCTGGCTCATGTTCAGATGGCGGCGCATGCGCACACCGCGCTTGTCGATGGTGAACGCCACTTCGCCGAATGCATCGTGCGATGCGTAGCTGACCGCCTGGGGCAGGCGGAAAGGGTCGAGCCGCATTGCGCGGCCCGCCCAGACGGGCTTGAGACCACTCGCCATACTTTATGCCTTCCTGTTACTCCTGAGAGCCGGTTTTCCGGTCTCTCCGGGCCAGATTTCTTCCGGCCTCGTTATGGGAAGGACTGTAGCGCGGGGTTGTTACCTACGGGCTTAGAAACTCGGTTAAATTTTGCTGATCTGATAGTTGGTTAGCGGTTTCAGACCTGCCGCAAGAGTTGCGTAACGAATGTCACCGGCCGGTAAACCGGCATCTCACGCCAGCGCCGGCGGCAGCGGGCAGGTAAGCAGCCGGCCCTTTTCCGGCAGGCTGTCGTCAACGCCGGCCCGGCGCATGGCCATCCACAGGCCGGCCAGGTTGGAGGTGACGACCGGGCAGCCGATGCGGCGCTCTATCTCGGGCGCGAGCGTTGCCGCCGGCAGCGCCGTGCACGAGATGAACAGCGCTTCGGCGCCCGCCACCATCGCATCCTCGGCGGCCTCGACTATCAGCCGCGGATCGAGCCGCGCCATGTCGCGGTCGTCCTCCATGTCGAGGCCATGGGCGTTGACGACTTCGAAGCCGTGGCCTTCGAGGTGGTTGACGATGGCGGTCGCCGTGTCCGCGATATAGGGCGTCATCACCGCGATGCGGCGGGCGCCGAGCGCGCGGAACGCCCGTTTGGCGGCCATTATGGGCGTTATCGGCGCGATGCCGGGCCGGCCTTCGGCAATGGCGGTGGCAACCTTGTCCTCGCCCAGCACCACGGTGGCCGACGTGCAGGAGAAATAGAGCGCGGAGAGCGGCACGCCCGGCACCACCAAGCGCGCCGCCTCGCCCAGATGCGGCAGCGTGCGGCGCAGTTGCTCCGGCGATGTCGGGTTCTCGAAGGGAACGCGCGTGGCGCACACCGTTACCTTTGGCGGCATGATGGCGCGGATGTCGTTCTCGGTGACAAGATCGGTCGCCAGGAGAATCGTGCCGATCACCGGCCTGCCGGCATCGAAAAATTTCTGATCCATGATCGCCTTTCAGATGACCTTGCCGGGATTCATGATGCCGGCGGGGTCGAACGCCTTTTTCACCCGCCGCATGAGATCGGTCGCGACGGGCGGCTGTGTTGCGATGAGTTCGTCGCGTTTCAACCGTCCTATGCCGTGCTCGGCCGAGAACGAGCCGCCGAGGTCGCGCACGATGGCATGCACGGCGTTGTTCATGGCGCGGTAGTGTTCCAGATAGGCGGCCTTGTCCATGCCGACGGGCTGAGAAACATTGTAGTGGAGATTGCCGTCGCCCATATGGCCGAAGCAGGCCGGACGGCAGCCCTTGACCACTTGCGCGGCGGCGGCATCGGCCCGGGCGATGAATTCGGGGATGGCGGCGACGGGGACGGCGATATCATGCTTGATCGAGCCGCCTTCCGGCTTCTGTGCTTCCGACATCGCCTCGCGCAGGTGACGCAACGCCTCCGCCTGCTGCTGGCTCTGGGCGATCACCGCGTCGGCGACCGTGCCCTCCTCGAAAGCGGCGGCCAGGATCTCTTCCATCAGCACATTTGCGTCGTCGGCGGAGCGGCCGGACGAGACCTCCAGCAGGACGTGCCAGGGATGGGCCGCCTCGAGCGGCGGCCTGACGCCGGGCACATGCGCCAGCACGAAGTCGAGCGGCGTTGCCGACATGAGCTCGAACGCCGTCAGCGCACCGCCGGCCATGCCTGCGGCCATACCAAGAAAATCGAGCGCGGCCTTGGGCGAGGCGACCCCGGCCCAGGCCAGTTCCCGGCCCTTCGGCTTGGGAAAGAGCTTCACCACGGCTGCCGTGATGATGCCCAGCGTGCCTTCAGCGCCTATGAAAAGGTCTTTGAGGTCGTAGCCGGTATTGTCCTTCTTCAGCTTGCGCAGATCGTCGAGCACTTCGCCCGTGGGCAGAACCACCTGGACGCCCAGGCAAAGGTCGCGCGCCACGCCATAGGCCAGGGCGCCGATGCCGCCGGCATTGGCCGAAAGGTTTCCGCCGATCTGGCAGGAGCCCTGGGAGGCAAGCGAGAGCGGGAACAGCCGGTCGTTGGCCGCCGCCGCTTCCTGCAGGGTCTGCAGGATGACGCCGGCCTCCACCGTCGCCGTATTCGTTTCCAGGTCGATCTCGCGTATCGTGTTGAGGCGGGACAGCGAAACGACGATCTCGCCGCCGCCCTGGTCCGGCATCTGACCGCCGACGAGGCCGGTATTGCCGCCCTGGGGTACAATGGGCGTGCCGGTTTGTGTCGCCAGGGCGAGGATGCGGCTCACCTCTTCGGTGGAACCCGGCTGCAGAACCAGAGCGGTACGCCCGGCAAACAGGCCGCGCGGCTCCACCAGATGGGGAGCGATGTCCTGCGGCAGCCGCAGAGCGTGTTTGTCGCCGACGATTTCGGCAAAGCGGTCGATCAGCCCGGCATCCAGTTCCATCGCTTCGTTCATGCTCCTGTCTCCCCGCTGTTTTCACGCGGAGCGGCGGCGCGCGCCAGGCGATCGTTGATGGCTTCGCCGAGACCCGCGACCGGAATGGGCTCGACCGCGATGGCCATTGCACCCACGGCGTCCAGCGCCAGGAGGTGGGCAAACAGATTGACCGCTGCCTCCTTCAGGTCGCTGCGCTGCGAAAGGTTAAGCACCTTGACGGCTGCATCGGCATTGCCGATGCGGCGCGGGCCGAAAGCGAGCAGGGCTTCGCCCGGACGCACCTTATCCGCGTTGAGCCGGACCGGCGCATCCGGCGCATAGTGGGAAGCCAGCATGCCGGGCGCCTGCACGTCGGTTGCGCCGCGCTCCAGCCTCACGCCGGCCACGGCCTCTATTTCCTCGGCCGGGATACCACCCGGGCGCAGCAGGAGAAGCCGGTCGCCCTCGACCTTGACGATGGTGGATTCCAACCCGACGCGCGTAGGGCCGCCATCGACGATCATTCCGATACGGTCCCCAAGGTCGGCGTTGACCGCGCCGGCGCTGGTGCCGCTTATACGGCCCGACGTATTGGCGCTGGGGGCGGCCAGCGGGCGGCCGAGACGGGCGATGACCATGGCGCCGAAGCCTAGCGGATTGCGCAACGCGACCGTGTCGAGGCCGGCAGTCACCAGCGGATGAATGCCTGAATTTTCGCGCATCGGGAGCACCAGCGTGAGCGGCCCTGGCCAGAATGCCCCCGCCAGTTTCGAAGCCAGCGGCGTAAAGACGGCGATGGAGCGAGCCATTGCCATGTCAGCCACATGGGCGATCAGCGGGTTGAAGCGCGGCCGCTCCTTGATCTCGAAAATGCGTGCCACCGCCGTGCCATCGGTGGCGTCGGCCGCCAGGCCATAGACCGTCTCGGTCGGGATGGCGACGGGTTCGCCCACTGCCAGGCGCCGGCACGCCTCTTCCAATGCATCCTCTTCGGCAACGATCCTGGCCAACTCTTTTCACTCCTGCAGCTATTGTGCTGCGTATCGCGCAAGGCCGACGATCACAAGGCCCGGCACACCGCCGGCGCTGCGTCACCGTTTTGTTAAGGCCTGCAATGTTACCGTCACGGCGAGTCCCGTCGACTGCCGCCGGGAACGTTCGCGCCATGCATGGAAGGGTCAAGGCAGAATCCGATGCGCATCTTGTGGTCGATCGCTTTACTCGTGCCTATGGCCTTGGGCTCCGCTCGCGCGTCGTCCTTTGTCGTGCTCGAAGCGCCGAAAACCACCGTCAGCCCGTCGATGATCGTGCTGGGAAGCGCCGAACCGGCGGTCGCGCATCATGACCAGGCCTCGCCGGAAAAGACTGTCGAAAAGGCGGCGGCCATCAGCCCCTCGATCATCGCCTATGGCGTGCCGGCGGAGGCCGTTGAAAGAACCGCAGACCAGAGGCAAAGCGCCAAGCTGCCGCGCGGCCGGCAGGCTCTGGTCATCCGCGGCGGGATCAGCGGGGCGCCCTATCTGCGGGCGCAGGCAGGCGCGCCGGCAACACCGCCGCCTGGCGCATCCGGCGGCAGACCCGCCGGCAGAGGCGGCGATATGCCGCCCCAGCCTTCACCACACATGCCCGCGACGCCTCCCACCAGCTTTGCCGAACCCGAATAGGCGTTGATTCGTCGTTCAAACGGGCGCACCTTCCGGCGAACGAACCTGTCTTGGGGGAAACCGTGCTGATACTCATGAAGATGCTGCACCTCTTCGGTCTCATGCTGGGGGCCGGCGGCGGTATGGGAAGTATGTTCCTGGCGATGCAGGCCAGACGGCTGGACGGGCCGCCGCCGCCAGCGCTCGTAGCGCTTCGCGGACGTTTCGGGATGGCCGGCTTCATCGGCATTCTGCTTCTTTGGGTCACCGGACTGTGGATGTGGCTTTCGGCCTATGGCGGTGCGCTTCTGGGTCCCATTTTCGTTCTCAAGCTGATGGTCGCCGCTTTCATCCTGGGCGTCGGCATCTTCGGCTTCGTCGCCATGCAGAGGGCGACGCCGGGCTCGCCGCCGCCCGCTCTGCTGCGCCGGCTCGGTCCGCTTTCGGGCGTCGCCGCCTATGTTGCCGTGGCGCTTGCCGTTCTGGCGTTCGGCTAGTTTCGCTCCAACAGATCTCGCCTCCACCCGTCGCGGTCGTTGTTCCGTGGTTGCCAGATTGTTCTTGATTTGTTCCAGTTCTGCGGATAGGAATAGATTCATGAAGCGAATCGCAAGCACGGCTGGCGCAGGCTGCGGAGGCAACCACGATGGAACAGATTACCCGAGCGGACATTGCAGCCTCCAAAGGCGGAGGCGTTTCGATGGCCAACGCGATAATCGAGGAAGCGGGCGTTCGTGTTGCCGATACCAGGCGCCGGGGACGCGCGGCGGGGGTCAACCCGACTGGACGTTTTGAGCCGCTGACCCGGCATGTCTTCGACGACGGGTGGGAGACGCTGGAGGACCTGCCGCCCTTCAAGACCGAAGTGCAGGTGGAAAAGCCCCGCACGATCATCACCAAGAATTCGTCGCCGGACATTTCCTTCGACCGGTCGATAAATCCGTACCGCGGCTGCGAGCATGGCTGCGTCTACTGCTTCGCGCGGCCGACCCACAGCTATATGGGGCTCTCGGCGGGCCTGGATTTCGAATCGCGGCTTTTCGCCAAGCCGGATGCGGCGCGGCTTCTGGAAAAAGAGCTCTCCAAGCCCGGCTATCAGCCGCGCACGATCGCCATCGGCACCAATACCGATCCCTATCAGCCGGTCGAGCGGAAGTGGCGGATCATGCGCGAAGTGCTCGAAGTGCTGGAGGCCCACAGGCATCCCGTCGGCATCGTCACCAAGTCGGCCCTTGTGACGCGCGACATCGACATATTGGGGCGGATGGCCGAGCAGGGCCTTGCCAAGGTCGCGCTGTCGGTGACCACGCTGGACCGGCAGCTTGCCAGGACGATGGAGCCAAGGGCGGCGACGCCGCCGCTACGGCTGGAGGCAATCCGCAAGCTGAGCGACGCCGGCATCCCCACTTCCGTCATGATCGGCCCGGTCATTCCCGGCATGACCGATAGCGAGATCGAACGTATCCTAGAATCGGCCCATGCGGCTGGGGCACGCGAGGCAGGCTACATCATCCTGCGCCTGCCGCTCGAGGTCAGCCCGATCTTCAAGGATTGGCTGCTGCGCCATTATCCCGACCGCTACCGGCATGTCATGTCGCTGATACGCTCCATGCGCGGCGGCAAGGATTATGATGCCGAATGGGGTAAGCGGATGAAGGGCACCGGTCCCTATGCCTGGCAGATCGGCCGCCGCTTCGAGATTGCCGCAAGGCGCATCGGTCTCAACCGTGAGAAGCTGAGCCTGCGGACCGACCTTTTCACGGCGCCCGCCGGCGCAGGGGAGCAGCTCGTGCTCCTGTGACGGGGCTCCCGAGGCCCCCGCAGAACTTCCGTCGCACGCCCTGCCCCGGGGCCGACGGCGCCTTCCCGGTTTTCGCCGCCCCTGCCACCGGGAAAGGCTTGCGGAGAATCGGATGCGATGCGAGCATTGCCGCACAATGGCTTCATCGCAATCCGATTCTCCGCTCCTCTTCGACCTGCCCGTGCGTCCCGACTTCACGCTCGAAGCGGGGATCATGCGCGACGGGCATGCGCCCGTCGCGGGTCTTGATGAGGTTGGCCGAGGCCCGCTGGCGGGGCCGGTGGTCGCGGCGGCTGTCATTCTCGATCCCGAGCGCATTCCAGATGGCCTCGACGATTCCAAGCGGCTGTCGACGGAAACAAGGGAAGCCCTGGCGCGGGCCATCTTCGAGGCGGCCATCGCCGTTTCCGTGGCCTCGGTCTCCGCTGCCTCCATCGACGCTTCGGATATTCGCAAGGCCAGCCTCGAAGCGATGCGCCGTGCACTACACGGTCTTTGCGTGACGCCCCGCTACGCATTCGCCGATGGGCGCGACATTCCACCGGGCCTGTGCTGCCCCTGCCGCGCAATCGTCAAGGGCGACCAGCGATCACAATCCGTTGCCGCAGCCTCGATCGTCGCCAAGATCACCCGTGACCGCATGATGGTCCGCACCGGCGGGGTGAGACCGCATTATGGGTTCGAAAGCCATGTCGGCTATGCCACCCAACGCCACCGAACCGCCATCGCCGAGCATGGCCCCTGGCTGCGCCTGCACCGAATGAGCTTTGCCCCACTGCGTGTACGAGATGAGGGAGCCTGCACGGCGGACGTTCCGGCGTAGTGGAAAGCCGACAAAATTCAGAAGCTACAAGAAAAACGCCGCCGGCAGTGCCGACGGCGTTTCCGATACTGATTTCCGGCCAAAACGGGTGCAGGCACCAACTCAGTTCAGCTTGGATTTGACCTCGGTCACAGAGGACTTGAACAGATCGCCGCCCGTCTTGGCGTCGACCTTGTCGGCCAGGATACGGCTGGCGGCGGCCACGGCCACATCGACCGCGAGCGCACGCACTTCGCTGACCGCGTCGCGCTCGGCCTGGGCGATTTTCTGCTCGGCCAGTTCCGTGCGGCGGGCAACATATTCCTCGGTCTTCTGCTTGGCCTCGGCCACGATCTGCTTGGACTCGCGCTTGGCGGCGGCGACGAGATCCTTCGCCTCCTGCTCTGCTTCCTGCCGCTTACGCTGATATTCGGCCAGGAGCTGCTGGGCGTCCTCGCGCAGCTTGCGCGCCTCCTCCAGCTCGTTCTTGATGCGATGGGCGCGGTCGTCCAGCGACTTGCCGATCATGCCCGGCACTTTGAGATAGGCCAGGATGGCCAGAAAGATGATGAGCGATATGAGTGCCCAGAATGTCGCGTCCATGGCTCTCTCCTACTGCCCGACAGCCTTGACGGCTGCCGTCAGGCTCTTCTTGTCGACGGTCCCGCCGATCAGCTCCTGCACAATGGTGCCGGCCGTTTCCTCGGCGATCGTTCCAACATCCTTCAGCGCGGCGCTCTTGATCTCTGTGATGCGGGCTTCCGCCTCGCCCAGCTTGGCGTCCAGGGACCGCTCGACCTCACGGCGCTCGGCCTCGGCTTCCGCCTTGGCGTTGTCGCGCGCTTCCTGAGCGATGGCGCCTGCCTTCTTGCGGGCATCGGCCAGTTCCTGCTCATAGGCGGCGACGGCCTCGTCGGCCTCTTCCTTCATGCGGGCCGCCTGATCGAGATCCTGCGCGATACGGTCGCGGCGCACCTCGAGAATGCTGCCGATGCGCGGCAGAGCGACCTTTTTCAGGAACAGGTAGAACAGCCCGAAAGTGATCGCCAGCCACAGAAGCTGGGACGGGTAGCTCTCCGTTTCAAACGGCGGAAACGCAGGCTCGCCGGCGCCATGATCCGCCACACCCGTCTCGGTGTGCGTCTCGGCGTCGGTTGCCGGCGTTTGGGCATATGCAGGCGCCACGAACATGGCTTTCCCCTTGGGCGTTGCCTGGCACATGAGCGCTGCCGCAATCATGTGCCTCGTTCACTATCTCTGTCTTGCGGCGGCTTCGGCCGGAACCGAACCCGCTCCTAGATCATTTCGCGGAAATGGTGAAATGATCCGACTGCTCGATTTTACGCAATTCCGGACGGAAAACCGGTTCCCACTTTTCGGAATTGCTCTAAAACCTTCCGGCCGCGCCTAGCGCGACCGGAACAAGCGGGAGAGCCCGCCGCTTAGGTGAAGAGGAGGAGCAGTGCGACGAGCAGCGAGAAGATGCCCAGCGCTTCGGTCACGGCGAAGCCAAAAATGAGACGGCCGAACTGGCCATCGGCAGCCGACGGGTTGCGCAGCGCGCCCGCCAGGTAGTTGCCGAAAATGTGACCGAGGCCGATGCCGGCGCCGCCCATGCCGAGGCAGGCGATGCCCGCACCGATTGCCTTTGCTGCTTCTACTTCCATCTTACAACTCCTTGTGGATCGTAGCTTTTCAGATTGCGTATTGCAGCGGGTTCAGCCCGCCGATTCCATTGGTGACCTATTCCACTAGTGACTGGGGTGCAGAGCGTCGTTGAGATACATGCAGGTGAGGACCGCAAAGACGTAGGCCTGCAGGAAGGCCACCAGAAATTCAAGACCGGTAAGCGCCACCGTCATAGCGAGCGGCAGCACGGCGCCGGCGACGCCGACCGCGCCGAAGGCGCTGAGCGAGGTAACGAAACCGGCGAAAACCTTGAGCGTGATGTGCCCGGCCAGCATGTTGGCGAACAGGCGCACGGACAGGCTGACGGGACGGGACAGGAAGGACACGACCTCGATCAGCACCACCAGCGGCACCAGGGCGGCGGGAACGCCCTCCGGCACGAACAGGTTGAGGAATTTAAGCCCGTGCTTCCAGAAGCCGTAGACGAGGACGGTGCCGATCACCAGTATCGCCAGCGCGAAGGTGACGATGATGTGGCTGGTGACGGTGAAGAAATACGGCACCATGCCGAAAAGATTGGCGACCAGCACGAACATGAAGAGCGAGAAGACGAGCGGGAAAAACCGCATGCCCTGCGAGCCGGCCGCATCGCGCAGCATCGAGGCGATGAACTCATAGGCCATCTCGGAGATGGACTGAAGGCGGCCCGGCACGAGGCCCCGGCTCGACGTGGTCAGGAAGAGAAAGGCGCCTGCGCCAAGCACCGTCGCCAGCATGAAAGCGGACGAGTTGGTAAAGGAGAAATCAAGTCCGCCGATCTCGATGGGGATCAGTTTCGAGATCTGGAACTGGTGGATCGGATCGGTTGCCACTGGGATCCCCTCGCTTTCAAATCGCGGCCCACTGCCGCCTACTTCGCCTCTCGGTCGGAACGGCCTTTATCTGGCGTCCGCGCCCCGAATTCGGCAACTTTCCCTGCAGAACGCAGGACATTAAGAACCCCTGCCCCGAAACCGAGGAGCAGGAAAATAATCAAACCCCACGGAGACGTGCCGGCCACCCTGTCGATGAACCAGCCTAACCCCGCACCGACCAGGATGCCCGCAATGAACTCGCTGGAAAGCTTGAGAGCATTCCCATACCCGCCCATGCTGCCGGTCCCGGCGGCCTTATCCCCCTCCGATCCGGCCGGCCTTCTGGCTGCCAGCGCGGTCTCGAGATCTCGCCGCCGTCTGTCCAGATCGTCCGGCTTTTCCCGATTGGCCACCGCAACCTCCGTCCGGTTATCGGCAAGCGGCTATCCGCTTCAAAGTCGCGCGCAACATAGTGACCGGCCCCGCGCCAGTCAAGCCGCGTAACGCCTCTGCCTACAGGGCATTTTTATATGGAAAAACAGCTATTTACCGCGGTGCGACAATGCGCCATCCAGGATCGGTTGCCGCAGCTGTGGAGAATCGGGGCCTGTGAGCCGGAATCCGCTCAGTTCCAGCCGCCGCCATAGGTGCGGTAAAAGATGTGTTGGCCGATCTTGTTCATGCGCTCCATGGCGGACGCCCAGCGCGGCCGCACATAGGTGGCGTGATAGTGGGTAGAGGAACCGACCTCCTCCAGCCATATCTTTCCGGCGGTGACGGCCATGGCCACTTCCTCGGCGGTTTTGTAATGGCCGGGGCTTTGCACGCGCTCGCGAATGCCGTCGCAGGCGAAGGAGAACTGGCAGCGGTTGCGCCATTCCTTGTTCTGGTAGACAACGCCGCAGATCGTATTGGGATAGGTGGGATTGCGCACCCGGTTGAGGATCACCTGCGCGACGGCAGCCTGCCCCTTCACCACTTCGCCGCGCGCTTCGAAATAGATGCCGGCCGCCAGGCATTGCTGCTCGCGATCCGAAAACACGGACGCCGGCAAAGGCCGGCGCGCCCACGGGTGATCGCTTTCGGCGACCGGCGGAATGAAGCGGCCGGCCTTTTCTTCCTTGAGAATGCTGGCGAAGGGCGACGCCTTGGCGTAGTCGGGCTCGGGCGGCGCGTAGGCTGTGGCGAGGATGTCGGCCTCGTCGTTGTTCACCAGTTCGGCGATCATGCTGGGCATGCCGGCGGTGGCGGGCCTGTCGTGCTTGATGTGAAATGCCTGGGCAATCTGCACTTCTCTGCCCTTGATGTCGGGCTTTGTGAAGGCCATCCGATTCTCCGGCCCCGCCTTGGGCGAAAGCAGCGCGCCCGTGCGCTCCAGCACGGAACCGGCGTTGAAGAATTTCGGCGGGGCGACCGGGGCGACATGGACGATGCGGCCCTGCTTTCCAGCGCGGTTGATGCGCTCTTCATCCGGCGTTTCGACCGCGCTGGCCTTGGTGCGCAGTGCCACCTCGCCGATGCCCGGCGCATTCATCCCCGCGCCGGAAAGCTGCTCGCTGCGTAGGGTCTCATCGGCGAAAGGCATTTCCGCCTGGTGCACGGAGCCGGCGACCGAACGCTCGACCACCGCCATCCAGCGGGCCTTGCCGTCCTGCCCCGAAATCATGCTCGCCATGTCCTGATAGGCGGCGGCGGTCGGAAAGCCGATCCAGATCGCCAGTCCCAGACAGATGGGAGAAAGAAGAGAGGTTTCGCGACCCGCCCGTTTCCGAGCCCGCATTACACCCGAACCAAACACCCGACCCTCACACAACGCATTACGCAAAAACCAACCGAATTTGACGGTAATCGATTAACCTTGATCAGCCGTTAACGCGGGAGCGATGGTGGGTGAAGGTGTCATTCTGGAGGCGCGGAGGGTGATATGAGGGGCGGTTTGGGTGATGGGGTGGGCGCCAAGCTCCGTTATCGGCTCTGACGATTCGTTGATGCGTCTTGGAGAATGCAAGATCCGCAGCAGTTCGTCATCCCGGCTGACCGCAGGGAGAGCCGGGACCCATTGAGAGGCGCGGCCGGGTTCAGGGGAAGGTGCGGGCGGTGCTGACATGCGCCAGGGCGAGAACCGGGCCGCGCTTTACGATGCGCGACCAATAGGTCCCGGCTCTCCCTGCGGTCGGCCGGGATGACGGAGTTGGACGCCAAACTTCGTCACTCCGAAAGCGCCAGCGCTATACGGGATTACGGGATTGGGTGTGCGTCGTCCCGGAAGCGTGGCGTTGTTATCCGGCGATTTTCGAGAAATCGGCGACCTGGCCGGTTGCCCGGCGGATGCGGGCGAGGAGTGCGAGGCGGTTGGCACGAATTGAATCATTCTCGTCGTTTACGAGCACATGCTCGAAGAATGAATCAACGGGCTCGCGCAGTGCGGCAAGCGCTTTCATTGCGGCGGAAAAGTCCTGATTTTGAATCGCTTCGGCGGCTTTCTTCTCGGCGGCGTCCACGGCGGTAAAGAGCGCCTTTTCGGAAGCCTCGGTCAGCAGCGCGGGGTCGACCGCGTCGGCGATGCGGGTGCCCTTCTTTTCCTCGGCGGCGAGAATGTTGGCGGCGCGCTTGGTGCCGGCAAGGAGGTTTTCGCCGTCGGGGGTGGCGAGGAGCTCCGACAGGGCTTCCACGCGGCGGACGATGAGGAGGAGGTCGTCATTGTTTGCGCTCGCGGCAGTCTGCTTCGCAGACGCCTCCGCGGGGGCGGGCGAAACGTCGCCCGGCGTCCGGTCGGACGCTTGGTACGCATCGCTGGCCAGCACCGCGTCAATGAGATCGTAGCGCGCGCCCTTGTCGCGGAGGTAGACCTTTAGGCGGTCGTGGAAGAAGGAGAGGAGGTCAGAAAGCGACTTATCATTCTGCTCCAACAGCGACTGCTCTGTAGCTGAATTATCAGCATCTACCATGCGGTAGGCTAACGTCTTCAGCTCCTCAACGCTAAGCAGTACACGAATGTCGGGCGCAAAAGCATTCTCTCCGACGTCCCTAAACTCACGGCCCTTTAAGAAGATGAGCAACGCCAAAGAGTCACGCTTGATGATGCTACTAGCTAATCCAAGCCGAACTCCATTCTCCACAACAATCCGGATTACCCCCAGCGCTGCCCGTCTCAGCGCATACGGATCCTTGCTGCCCGTCGGTTTCTCGTCGATGGCCCAGAAACCTACAAGCATGTCGAGTTTATCGACCAATGCTACGGCCACCGACACAGGATCGACCGGAACCACGTCCGTTGGCCCGAGCGGCTTGTAGTGCTCCTCGATGGCGGCGGCGACGGCGGGGTGTTCGCCTTGCAGGTCGGCATATTTGCGGCCGATGGCGCCCTGGAGTTCGGGGAATTCGCCGACGACTTCCGTCTGGAGATCCGCTTTCGCCAGGACGGCGGCGCGCTCGGCAAGGTCCGGGTCGGCGCCGAAGATCAGCGCCAACTCGCGCGCCAGCCCGCGGATGCGCTCCACGCGCTCGCCCTGCGTGCCGAGCTTGGCGTGGAAGGTGACGCCGAGGTGGTCGAGCCGCGCCATGCGCTGGTCCAGCGGCTTTTTGAGATCCAGGCCGAATTTTTCGGCCGATGCCGCGAGCTTGTCGAGGTCGGGCAGGTCGGCCTGGTCGGTCTTCCAGAAGTAGAGCGCGTCGGAAAGCCGGGCGCGCACGACCTTGCCGTTGCCGTGGGCGATTTCCTTGCCGCCGTCCTTCGCCTCGATATTGGCGGTGATGACGAAGCGGTTGGAGAGTTTGTCCGGTTCGCCCTGCGGGCGGCAGACGAAGCATTTCTGGTTGGCGCGGATGGTGAGCCGGATCACTTCCGGCGGGATTTCCAGATATTCCTCCTCGAAGGTGCCCATGAGGACAACCGGCCATTCGACGAGGCCGGAGACCTCTTCGAGCAGCCCCTCGTCCTCGACCAGTTCCAGCCCGTTGGCGAAGGCCAGGTTGCGGGCATCGTCCAGGATCATGCGCTTGCGGCGCTCGGCGTCGAGCACCACCTTGGCCGCGTCCAGCTTCTCGGCGTAATCCTCGAAGCGGCGCACCTTGATGGCCTCGGGCGCGTGGAAGCGGTGGCCGTAGGTGACGTTCGAGGAGCGGATGCCGTCGACCTCGAAATCGACCACCACCGGCTCCTCCGTCTCCGGCCCGAAGGTGCAGAGGATGGATTGCAGGGGACGCACCCAGCGCAGGCTGCCCGGCTTGCGCGAGGCCGCGCCCCAGCGCATGGATTTCGGCCATGGGAAATCGCGGATGATCGACGGCATGATCTCGGCGATGATCTCCTCCGCCGCCCTGCCCTTTTTCTCGATCACGGCGACGTAGAAATCACCCTTCTTCGGGTCGGTGCGGATTTCGGCCTCGTCCACCGAGGAAAGGCCGGCGCCGCGCAGAAAGCCTTCGACGGCCTTTTCCGGCGCATCGGTGCGCGGGCCCTTGCGCTCCTCGCGCACATCCTTGGAGCGGGCCGTCAGGCCGCGAAGATCGAGCGTCAGCCGGCGCGGCGTCCAGTATTCCTGCGCGCCTTCATAGGTGAGCCCGGCGTCCACCAGCGCATCGGTGACGAGCTTCTTCAGATCGCCCGCCGCCTTGCGCTGCATGCGGGCGGGAATCTCTTCGGAGCGAAGTTCGAGAAGAAGGTCGGGCATGGATCGTTCTCACATGGGGGTCCGGCGCGGGCAATAGCAACTCAGCCCATCGCTGTCACCCTTTCCCATAGCCGAGAGCTGCATTCTCCGCACCGCGATAATTTTGCCGCCTTTGTCGGCGTGCCTGGAATGCGGCCGTCCTTGAAGCGAAATCTCCAATGAACCGAAAGGCGCGCTGAAGCGACAAACGCTTCAGATAGGCAATTCTTGTCCGGAAAGCGGCTATGACAACGGTATCGACCCTTTTGCACATATGTGCGCTCAGCGCCTGCCTCGCCGTGCAGGCGATACCGGCGATCGGTGAAGAACAGGCCGGCATACGGCGGGCGTTGCAGACGATGGACCGGCCGGTTTCGGTGTTGGCGGCGCAACTGCCGGCAATGCCCATGGAGCGTCGCTCGGTGCGGTGGTCGCTCATCGGTCCATGGTAGCGTTCCACGTTTCCGGAATGGTCGAATTGGCGCCACCCTCGTCATCCCGGCCGACCGGAGGGAGAGCCGGGACCTATTGAGTTTGCGGGGCCGGGTTCAGGAAAGGGCGCGGGTGGTGCTGAGGTGCGCCGGGGCGAGGACCGGGCCGGGCTCTGCGATGTTCTTCCAATGGGTCCCGGATAGCCCTGACGGGCTTCCGGGATGACGAACGCTGAACACCTCGCGCTCCCCAAAACGCATCCGCAACTTCCTCGGAGTCCATGACGACCTTGGCATGCTCCGCGCGCGGGAAAGCCGTGTGGGCGCTCAGGCCGCTTCGAAGGTGGCGCCGCCGGCTTCCGTCAACAAGAACGCCTCGCCGCAGGCCTTGGCCAGGTCCCGCACCTTGAGGATGTAGCTCTGGCGCTCGGTGACGGAAATGACGCCGCGGGCGTCCAGGAGGTTGAAGACGTGGCTGGCCTTGATGCACTGGTCGTAGGCGGGCAGCACGCATTTGTGCAGGCGACCTGCCTCGTCGGGGGCACCGGCGTTCAGGAGCGCGCGGCACTCGGCTTCGGCATCCTTGAAGTGCTGGAACAGGATGTCGGTGTCGGCATATTCGAAATTGAAGCGCGAATATTCCTGCTCGGCCTGCAGGAACACGTCGCCATAGGTAACCTTGGCGTCGCCTTCCAGACCGTTGAAGTTCAGGTCGTAGACATTGTCGACGCCCTGCACATACATGGCCAGCCGCTCCAGCCCATAGGTGAGTTCGCCGGAGACAGGGGCGCATTCGATGCCGCAGACCTGCTGGAAATAGGTGAACTGCGAGACCTCCATGCCGTCGCACCAGCACTCCCAACCGAGCCCCCAGGCGCCGAGCGTGGGGCTTTCCCAATCGTCCTCGACAAAGCGCACGTCGTGGGTCGCCATATCGAGGCCGATGGCCTGCAGCGACCCCAGATAGAGCTCCTGCAGGTTCGACGGGTTGGGCTTGAGGATCACCTGATACTGGTAATAGTGCTGCAGGCGGTTGGGGTTTTCGCCGTAGCGGCCGTCCTTGGGGCGGCGGGAGGGCTGGACATAGGCTGCGTTCCACGGTTTCGGGCCCAGCGACCGCAGGGTGGTGGCGGGATGGAAGGTTCCCGCGCCCACTTCCATGTCGTAAGGCTGCAGGATCACGCAGCCCTTTTCCGCCCAGTAGTTGTGCAGCGCCAGGATCAGCCCCTGAAAGGAGCGGGTCGGGTGCGTGTTGGGCAGTGTCATGGCGTTCACGTCACGTCTCCGGCGGCCGATGCGGTGGGTGGCAACGTCCTATTCGCCGCCCGGTCGGGCGTCAAGGATGCGCGGAGAGGCGGATGCCTTTCTCTACCCGTCCCTGGCTCTACTCGCCGTCAGCGGGCAGCTTGATCTCCTGGCCGACCTCGATGCGGTCGGGATTGCCGCCCAGCACGGGGTTGAGCTTCAGGATTTCGCGGAAACGCTCGCCGTCACCAAGCTCTTCGGCGGCAATAGACCAGAGGGTCTGGCCGGGCTTGACAGTGTAGAGCGCGGGTTCGGCCGATGCTTCGGGCTTCTCGGCTTCGGCGGGCGCTTTCAGCTTCTCGGCTTCGACCGGTCCGTCGGTCGCGACGTTGCGGGCGGTTCCAGCGGCGTCGGCGAACTTTTTCGCGGGAAGTTCCGGCAGGCCCTCTTCCAGCTTGCGCCGCACCTCGGCCTTCACATCGTCCTCGGCCTCCATGTCGAGGACGTGCGACCACTGATAACGCGCCTCGAGCTTGCGGTCGACGCGCCAATAGGCATCGCCCAGATGGTCGTTGAGGATGGCGTCATCGGGGCGCAGCGAGACGGCGCGCTCCAGTTCCTCCACCGCTTCCTCATAGCGCCCCAGCCGGTAATAGGCCCAGCCGAGCGAATCGACCACGTAACCGTCGCTCGGCCGCAACTGGACTGCACGGCGGATGAGATCCAGCCCTTCCTCCAGGTTGATGTTCATGTCGACCCAGGAATAGCCGAGATAGTTCAGCACCTGCGGGTGATCGGGCGAGAGCTCGAGCGCCTTCTTGAAATTGGGCTCCGCCTTCTCCCATTCCTTCAGCCGTTCATAGGCGATGCCGCGCTGGTAGAAGATGTTCCAATGATGCGGCTCCGGCTGGCCGATCTGCTCCACCGCCCGGTCGTAGAGCGCCGCGGCGGAGGCATAGTCCTTCTGGCTGGCATAGACGCTGCCAAGCGCAAGATAGGCGCGCATGTCGGAAGGATCGGCTTCCAGGACCTCGCTCAAGTGGCTGATCGCCTCTTCCTGGCGGTCCATGTCGGCGAGGTTGAGGCCGATCTGGAAGGATGCAAAGCGGGCCCAGGACGAACCGCCGTCGATCTGCTCGTAGAAGGAGATCGCCTTGTCCGACTCCTCCAGCCGCTCCGCCACATGGGCAAGCTGGACGAGGATGGCATCACCCTGCGGCCGCATCGCGAGCGCGAGCTGGAGGTAAAGCCGGACGATGGCATCGCCGCCGGCATTCGTCAGTTCTGTGGCCAGATTGAGCAGGATTTCGGCTGCGCCATCGCTTGGCGAGCGAATCAGCGGCTCCAGCGTCTCGCCCGCCGTGATCTTTTCACGCAGGACCGTGATCATGGCGATGCCGCCGCCGCCGGCCTCCGCCTTGTCCAGGACCTCGAGCGCCTTGTCGTTTTCGCCGCGCGCCGACAAATAGGAGGCATAGACCTCAGCGATGCGGCCCATCGTATAGGGAGCAACGGACCGCGGGGCGATCTCGTTCAGCACCTTGTCGAAAGCCGCGACGGCCTCGTCGTGGCGCTGCCCCTGCGCCAGCATCAAGGCCCGCTGATAGGTGGTGAACAGCGGATACCAGTCGGGACCGTCCATGCCGTCGAGATTGGCGAGCGCGGCGTCCAGGTCGCCCTGGCCGATCTCGGCCCAGCACGTCATGATGCCGGTGATGAGCGCGTCGATATCACTCTCCAGAACCAGTTCCAGCCAGTTTTCCGCCGCCTTGTAATCGGCATTGCGAAAGGCATCCACGGCCAGGACCAAGCGCGAGAAGCGCTCTACCTCGGGGACGCTTTTCAGCTTTTCGGCATAGGGGATGGCTTCGTCGATGCGCCCTTCGGCCAGCAGCGCCTGCAACAGGCTGCTTTGCAACGGCACATTGTCCGGATCGAAGGCGATGGCGCGCTTGTAATACGAGATGGCGCTGCCGAAATCATTGTCGGCCTCGGCCGCGCGGCCGGCCAGAAATGCGCCGGAGAAGGAATATGTGGGAACGGCCTCGGAGCCGCCGCTCTCTTTCGCCTGAACATTGCCCGAGGTCAGGGCCAAGAGCACCGCCAGGGCGGCGGTGGTCGTAAGAGTAGCCTTGAATTGCCGCATCATCTTCCTTCCGTCGGCGGCCAGCCTCCCGGCCGCCATTGCCAAACCATCCAGCCCAGACCCGTGTGGCCCAAACCCGTTCGGACATATCGCCAGAGAATGGCCTTTTTGCGGAAAGGCTTCAATGCGTATGGTCGATTTCCAGAAGGTTCACGTCACGCGGCTGATGCAAAAATCGATGACGTCGAAAAGCGCCGCCTTCTGCGGCGTGTTCTTCAAGGGTGCCAGGGCGTCGCGGGCGATCTCGCCGAAATGGCGGGCGCGGCTGATCGTATCGCCGATGGCGCCGTGCTTGTTCATCAGCCCCAGCGCCTTTTGCAGCGCCGCGTCATCGCATTCGTTCTCCTCGATCGATCGCTTCCAGAACGCCCGCTCGTCGTCCGAACCGCGGCGGTAAGCCAGGATGACGGGAAGCGTGACCTTTCCCTCGCGGAAATCGTCGCCGACATTCTTGCCGAGATCGCTGCTCTTGCCGCCATAATCCAGCGCATCGTCCACCAGTTGGAAGGCGAGACCAAGATTGGTGCCGAAGGAGCGCAGCGCCGATCGGTCGTTGCGGCTGGCCTCAGCGATAACCGGCCCAACCTCGGCTGCAGCGGAAAACAGCGCGGCCGTCTTGGCCTTGATGACCGCCAGATATTCATCCTCGGTGGTTTCGAGGTTCTTCGCCACACCGAGCTGCATCACCTCGCCCTCGGCGATCACCGAGGCGGCGGCGGAAAGGATATCGAGCGCTTCAAGCGAGCCGACATCGACCATCACGCGGAACGCCTGGCCGAGCAGGTAGTCGCCCACCAGCACGCTGGCCTGGTTGCCCCAGATCATGCGCGCCGTCTTGCGGCCCCGCCGCAGGTCGCTCTCGTCCACAACGTCGTCGTGCAAGAGGGTGGCCGTGTGCATGAATTCTACCGCCATGGCGAGCTTCACATGGCCTTCGCCTTCATAGCCGAACATCTGGGCGGCCGCGAGGGTCACCATGGGCCGCAGGCGCTTGCCGCCGGAGGAGATGAGGTGCTGGGCAAGTTCGGGGATCAGTTCGACATCGGAACCGGCCTTGGCCAGGATCAGTTCGTTGACGCGCGCCATGTCGTCGCGCGTGAGAGCAACGAGCGGCTCGATGGATCCGGCGCCGTGTTTACCGCCTTCGAGATTTACTACGACGCCCACCATCGTCTCCTCTTTATCCTCGTCCCGAGCCTTCGGAACCTTATGGCCGCGCAGACAGGTCCTGCAAGCGGCGAATTGGCGCGGATGGGCGATAGGACAACCAGCAAAGATTTACAAGGCGCGCGCAAGCTGCCAACGTCTGCCACCAGCAATCAGGTGGATGTCGATGCAAGAAATCCTGCGCACCAATGATCCCGTTACGATCTCCTTCGTCGAGAGCCTGCTGCGCGATGCGGGCATCGGCTTTCTCGTCGCCGACCAGAACATGAGCATTATGGAAGGGTCGATTGGCGTGCTGCCCCGCCGGGTGCTGGTGGAGGACGGCGCGCTCGAAGACGCCCGCCGATTGCTGACGGACGCCGGGGTGAGCATCGGCCGGTAGGGCCTGTGGGCAGTTATGGAAAGCGAAACGAATACGGCGACACTCGACGCGTTCCACCGTGGGCGCTTCCACCTCGTCCAGCCGGCGGCCAGAGGCCACCGCTCGGGCATCGACGCCATGCTGCTTGCCGGGGCGGTTCCGGACGGCTTTTCAGGCGATCTGGCGGATCTCGGCGCGGGCGCCGGTGCGGCAGGTTTCGCCGTCGCCTCGCGCTGCCCCGCCGCGCGGGTGACGCTTGTCGAGCGCGCGGCCGAAATGGCCGATTATGCGCGGCGGAGCGCGGCACTGCGTGAGAACAATGCGTTCGCCGGCAGGACAAGCGTGATCGAGGCCGATGTGGCGCTGGCGGGCAAGGCACGCGTCGCGGCGGGACTTGCCGACCGCTCTTACGATTTCATCATCATGAACCCGCCCTTCAACGACGCGCGCGACCGGGCCACGCCGCATGCGCTGAAGCGGGAAGCCCATGTCATGGAAGACGGGATGTTCGAACGGTGGATCAAAACCGCCGCCGCCATCGCGCGGCCATCGGCCGGTCTTGCCATCATCGCGCGTGCCGGCTCGACGGAGGAAATACTGGGAGCGCTTGGCGGGCGGTTCGGCGGCATCGAGATGCTTCCCATCCATCCGCACGAGGACGAGGCGGCAATCCGCATCGTCGTTCGCGCCATCAAGGGGTCGCGTGGCGGGCTCCGTATCCTGCCGGGACTCATCCTGCATAGGGGCACGCCGGGCTATTGCGCGCATGCAGAAGCGGTCATCAACGGGCAAGCGGCGCTGTTTGGAGACTGAAGTTAGTCCGGCGGCGGCGCACATACCATTGCGCCCCGCGCCGAAATGCCTACATGCAACACCGACGAGTCCAGCCCGGCCATTTCTGGAGAAGCCCAATTGAGCAGCGCACTTTCCCGCTTTCTGCCGAAATCGATGCGTTCCGATAGCACGATCATTCCCGTGGTCCGCCTGCAGGGGACGATCATGTCGGGAGGCAGTCCACTTCGGCAGAGCCTCTCGCTGGCTTCGACCGCCAGTCTCTTCGAGAAGGCATTCTCCTACAAGAAGTCGCCGGCGGTTGCGATTTCGATCAATTCGCCGGGCGGCTCGCCGGTGCAGTCGCGGCTCATCTACAAGCGTATCCGCGACCTTGCGGAGGAAAAGAAGAAGCGGGTCATCGTCTTCGTCGAGGACGTGGCCGCCTCGGGCGGATATCTCATAGCGTTGGCGGGCGACGAGATCATTGCCGATCCTTCCTCCATCGTGGGCTCGATCGGCGTCGTTTCGGCTGGTTTCGGCTTCCAGGAGATGATCAAGAAGATCGGCGTCGAGCGGCGCATCCATACGGCGGGTCAGAACAAGGCTATCCTCGACCCCTTCCAGCCGGAGAAAAAGGAAGACATCGAGCGCCTCAAGGCGTTGCAGCTCGAGATACACGAGACCTTCATCAATCTGGTGAAAGAACGGCGCGGCGCCAAGCTGGCCGATAACGAAGAGCTGTTCACCGGCGCATTCTGGGCCGGCGAACGCGGGCGCGCGCTGGGGCTGGTGGACGGGATCGGCGACATGCGCTCCTTCATGAAGCAGCGCTACGGCGAGAAGACGATGCTGAAGCTCATCAGCCAGCCACGCAGCCTGTTCGGCCGCAGGATGACGCTTTTCGGCGCCGACCAGGCTGGCGAGATGGCAGCCTCGGCGGCGGCGGGGCTGTTGAGCGCGGCGGAGGAACAAGCACTCTGGCGGCGATTCGGGCTGTAGCGATTCCCGCTTTTGCCGTTACGGCCTCGAAGGCCTATTATGGCAAATGCGTTACGAGGGAGGTGACCAATGCCGCAATTGATCTTCTTTGCCGCGGTCGGCGTGGCGGCCTATGTCGGCTATAGGGCGCTGTTGCGCGAGGCCGAGCGCGTGACGCAGCGGGCACGCCGGGTCCGTCGGGAGGCGGAGGCGGGCAGTATGGGCACCCTCGTCAAGGATCCCGAAACCGGCGAATACCGCCTCGCCAAGGATTGAGACGGCCGCCATTCCGCAATCTTAGTCTGCGAGAGCAAGATGCAGTGCCATGCACCGGCAAAGATTAATCTGGCGCTCCACGTCACGGGCCGGCGCCCGGACGGCTATCATCTCCTTGAAAGCCTTGTCGTCTTTACCGAATTTGGCGATCTGCTCGAAGCCGAGGACGCGCGGCAGGACAGCCTGTCGATTACCGGCCCGCAGGCCGCCCGTGTGCCCATCAGCGGCGAAAATCTAGTTGTAAAGGCCCGCGATATGATGCGCGAGCGCTTTGGTGCGGTGACCGGCACGCCTGTAGCACTCCATCTGGACAAGCAATTGCCGGTGGCGGCGGGTATCGGCGGTGGGTCGGCCAATGCAGCGGCCGCGCTGGATCTGCTCTGCCGGTTCTGGAAGATCGACCCCGACCGGCAGGAACTCAATGAGATCGCGCTGGCGCTCGGCGCCGACGTGCCCATGTGCCTTGCTGGCCAACCACTCCTGGCGCGGGGTATCGGAGAGGTGCTGGAACCCGTTCAGACGCTGCCGCGACTGGCAATGCTGCTCGTCAATCCCAACCTCCCCTTGCCGACGCCGCAGGTGTTCTCGGCGCTCGGCAGGCGCGACAACGAGCCATTGCCGGAACTCGACTTCCAGAATGCGCCTGGCGGTCTTGCCCGTTGGCTGAGAGCTTCCCGCAACGATCTCGAACGCCCTGCCCGCGAATTGCTGCCCCAGATCAACGATGTGCTCGACGCGATAGAGAAGCATGGTGCGCATCTCGCGCGGATGTCGGGATCGGGCGCAACCTGTTTCGGCCTGTTCGACCACATCGAGGCCGCCCGGCAAGCAGGCGAGGCGATTGTAGCCCGGCATCCTGAATGGTTCGTGCGGGCCACAGTGACACTGGCATCAAAGGAGGCGATGGCCGATGCCTGAGACCAAACGCGACTTCATTCCGGTGCGGTTCTCCGTGCTCACGGTTTCAGACAGCCGGTCGATGGAGGACGATAAATCCGGGGCGACCCTGGTCGAGCGGATCGAGCAGGCGGGCCATGTACTGACCGACCGCAAGATCGTTCCCGACGACATCCACCGCATCCGCCGGACCGTCGCATCCATGTGCGCGGACGCGAATGTGGACGCCGTCATCGTAACCGGCGGAACCGGCTTCACGGGCCGCGATGTGACGCCTGAGGCGCTTGAACCATTGTTCGAAAAGCGGATGGACGGGTTTTCGCATGTCTTCCACCGCATTTCCTACGAGAAGATCGGCACGTCCACCATACAGTCGCGGGCGACGGCCGGGCTGATAGAGCACAAATATGTCTTCGCGCTACCGGGTTCGCCCGGCGCGTGCCGCGACGCCTGGGACCATATATTGAAGGACCAGTTCGACTACCGGCATAAGCCGTGCAACTTTGTCGAGATCATGCCGCGGCTGGACGAGCATTTGCAGCGCAAGAAGGGGTAGGGTGCGTTATCCCAAACGCTACTTCTTTTTCTTGGCCCGTCCCGCATAGGGGTTCTCGGAGGCGCGCAGGGCGAGGCGGATAGGTACGCCGGCGATGTCGAAGGTTTCGCGCAGCCCGTTGATCAGATAGCGTATATAGGATTGCGGCATGGCTTCCGGGCGTGAACAGGACACGACGAAGCCGGGTGGGCGCGTCTTTATCTGGGAGACATATTTGACCTTGAGCCGGCGTCCGGCGACGGCCGGCGGCGGGTGTTGGGCCGAGGCCCGTTCCAGCCAGCGGTTGAGGGGGCCGGTCGAGATGCGGCGGTTCCATATCTCGTGGGTTTCGAGGGCCGCGTCCAGCATGCGGTCGAGTCCCTTGCCCGTCTCCGCCGAAACCGGCATGGCCTTCAGGCCGCGAACCTGGGGCAGGAGGCGATCGGTCTTCTCACGCAGTTCGGCCAGCGTTTCCTGCCGGTTTTCGATCAGATCCCATTTGTTGAAGGCGATGATCGGCGCGCGGCCTTCCCGGATGATCAGGTCGGCGATCTGCAGGTCCTGTTTTTCGAAAGGCATGGTCGCATCGAAGACGACGATGACCACCTCGGCGAAACGGATCGCGCGCAGCGTGTCGGCGACCGAGAGCTTTTCCAGCTTTTCCTGGACTTTCGCCTTACGGCGCATGCCTGCAGTGTCGAACAGCTTTATCTTGCGGCCGCGCCATGACCAGTCGACCGAGATGGAATCGCGGGTGATGCCGGCTTCGGGCCCGGTCAACATGCGCTCCTCGCCGAGCAGAGTGTTGATCAGGGTCGACTTGCCGGCGTTCGGCCTGCCGACCACGGCCACGCGAATGGGCTTGGTGCGGTCGTAGCCGATGTCTTCGGCGTCCGGGTCGATGTCATCGCCGGGCATCGCCTCTTCGGGCTGGAACTCGATTTCAGCGACTTCTTCCTCGACCGCTCCTTGCCCTTCCATGACTGCGGCAATGGCGTCACGCAAATCGGGCATGCCGATGCCATGCTCGGCCGAAATGCCGATGGGCTCTCCTATCCCAAGGTTCCAGGCTTCCAGAACGCCGTTTGCGGCGCTGCGCACATCGGTCTTGTTGGCGACCAGCACGACCGGCTTAGAGGTGCGGCGCACCACTTCGGCAAAGCGGTGATCGTCGGCCATCAACCCGGCGCGCCCGTCGATCATGAAGAGAACCAGGTCGGCCTCGGCAATCGCGCTTTCGGTCTGCGCGCGCATGCGGCCTTCCAGCGTGGCGGCGGCGGCATCCTCGAAACCGGCGGTGTCGATGACGTCGAATTTCAGATCCTGCAGCCGGCCGGCATGCACCCGGCGATCGCGGGTAACGCCGGGCGTATCGTCGACCAGCGCGATGCGACGGCCGACCAGCCGGTTGAACAAAGTCGACTTGCCGACATTCGGCCGTCCGACGATAGCGATCTTGAACGCCATGGCTAGTTGGACGCCGGGCCGGAGCCTGCGATGAGCTCGGACATGAGTTGCGCGCGATCCTTCACGCCGGAGGGGGCCTGCGGATCATCGATGATCTGGCCGAAGAGCGCCAGCGCGTTTTCGCGGTCACCTTCCTTCCATGCGGCCAGGCCCAGCGCCTCGCGCGCACTGTGACGCATGGCGTTGCCGTCCGCCGTCAGCGGCTCGACGCGCGCGGCGACATCGGCATAAGAGCCAGCATCGACGAGGATGAAGGCGGCGCGCAGGCGGGCGATATCGCGCAGGGCCTGCGGGGCGGAACCATCGGCGGCGACGGCATCGAACTTTGCCACCGCCTCATCCGCCCTGCCCTCATCGGCAAGGATCGTCGCCGAGCGCATGCGAGCAAGCAGCGGATAGGAGCCATAGCCTTCGGTCTCCAGCGTCTCGAGCGCGGCCAATGCCTCGGCCGTGCTGCCCTCGTCCACGAGGGTCAGCGCACGCGCAAAGGCGTCGCCGGACTCATTGGCGCGCGACGTCGTCCAATATTCATAGCCGACAAAGGCCGCAGTGCCGGCGATGACCAGAGCGGCGACGGCAATCGCAATCGTGCCAAAGCGCTTCCACAGCGCCTTGAACTGATCCTGGCGAAGCTCTTCGTTGACTTCGCGAATGAAACTGTCGTCGGACATTTGGCCTCGTCGGTGAGATTGTGCCGGGTCTGGCCGGCCTTTTTGTTCTGCCCGCGTTTTAGCGAAAAAACACGCATATGGAAGGGGCTACACGCTGGCGCGGCGGATTCAAAGCCCACTGTCCGCATTTCCCAGTCCGCAACTGCCTCTGCATGCTCCTTGTCGGAATTAAGGCGGCGGCTCCGTTCGTGCCCCCGGCGGACAAGAGCAGGCCATAATTCGTCTCTATCGCCACGGGGTTCAAGTACTCGGGGATTTTCATGTTTTCTTATCTGCGTACCGGTCTTTGTGCGTTGTCCTTCCTACCTTTTCCCGCACTGGCCACCCCGCCTTCGACAGATCCTCAATATGTCATCCTCTCCTTCGACGGGGCCTCGTTCGTCGAGCAGTGGGAGCGCAGTCGATCGCTTGGCCGCAAGACCGGCGCGCGCTTCACATATTTCCTGTCCTGCGTCTATCTGCTGACGCGGGATACCCGCGATGAATACAAGGCGCCGGGCATGAAGGCCGGCCGGTCCAACGTGGGCTTCGCCGCCTCGCCGGAAGATGTGCGCGCAAGGCTCGGGCAAATATGGACCGCCCGCGCGGAAGGGCATGAGATCGCCAGCCATGGCTGCGGGCATTTCGACGGCAAGGCGTGGAGCAAGAAGGACTGGATGGCCGAGTTCGACCAGTTCACCACGATCCTCGAGGGCGCCTGGCGGATCAACGACCTTGAAGGCGAGCCCGAAGGCTGGAATGCGTTCGCCACGGGCGAGATCAAGGGCTTTCGCGCGCCCTATCTTTCCACCGGTCCCGGGCTCTACGACGCATTGGCGGCGGATGGCTTCGATTATGATGCGAGCACCGTTTCGCGCGGCCCGGCCCGGCCGGCGAAAGATGGCTGGATCACCCGCTTCGCGCTGCCGCTCATTCCGGAGGGCCCTTCGGCCAAGCGGCTGATCGCCATGGATTACAATCTTTATGTCCGCCACTCCGGCGGCAAGGAGGCCCCCGACCAGGCAGGCGCCTTCACCGACCGCGCCTTTGAGGCTTTCATGGCCGCCTTCGAGCGCGAATATGGCGGGGAGCGCGTGCCGCTGCAGGTCGGCTTCCACTTCACGCTGATGAATGACGGCGCCTATTGGAAAGCGCTGGAACGCTTCGCCGAAGAGGTGTGCGTCAGGGACGATGTCCGCTGCGTGAGCTACCGGGAGTATCTGCAGGAGAAGCGGCGAGAGACGGGCGCGGGCGTCGGCGGATAGGGCCAGAGCCTATCCGCCGTCAAAGCGGCGATTTCAAGCTACCTGCTCCAGATAGCTTTCGGCCACATCCGGTGGCGCATCGAGGTCGATCTCGGCTTCGAAGGCCTGCAGCCGCTTGTAGACCGACATCAACTCCACGATGGTCGACCAGGAATTGATCAGATACTGGAACGAGCCTTCGACCCTGCTGAAGGCACGGATGATCTGTTGCATGACACCAAGCGTGATTGCACCGCTGACGATAGTCGGCCCGAGCGCGATGTAGGGTACGAGGTTGCCGATCTGCAGATAGAATATGCGTACCAGATTGAAGTACATGTAGTTGAAGTAGAGCCGGAAATAATTGCGACGGACATTTGAGAAAAGTTCTCGGACCGTCGGCGGATCCGCCCTTTCCGCGTAATCCTCGCCATAAACCAACTCCTTACGGTAGGCAGCTTCGACGCGTTGGTTCCTGAATTCCAGTCCCGGCAGACGAATGCCAGCGACCGCAACGACGGCCGTTCCGAACACCGACCAGAGAATGGCGACAAACACCAGGCCCTGGGTGACCTCGCCGATGACAGGCAGTTCCTTCACATGGGCCGAAAGTCCCCATAGTAGCGGCAGGAAGGCGATCAGCGTCATCAGCGAGTCCACGAGGCTTACACCGAGCCCTTCGGTGATCGAGGCAAAGCGCATAGTGTCTTCCTGTACGCGCTGGGCGGCGCCTTCGATGTGCCGCAGGCGCTGCCAGCGCGCCATGTAGTAGGCGTTCATCGCCGTGCGCCAACGAAAGATGAAGTGGCTTACGAAGAAGCGGAACAGCGTGGCAAAGAAAACATAGACCAGCGCGATCTTGAGAAAATCGGCGATCTGCCAGTAAAAATCGCCTGCCTCGACGGCGCCAGGATTCCCCAGGGCGAGTTGCACCATGTTGTAGAAGGTGCCGAACCACTCATTGATCATCACGTCGAGCTGGACGAGGAACCAGTTGACGAAGAGGATCAGCGCTGAACCCGCCACCGACCAGCGCGCCCATGGATGCGGCGAGTATCGCATCCAGAACCCGACGAAGAGAAGAATGGCGGCGATGAAATACTGGTAGAACCAGAAACCTACAGCATTCG
Source organism: Nitratireductor luteus (assembly GCF_026162365.1). Classification (GTDB taxonomy): domain Bacteria; phylum Pseudomonadota; class Alphaproteobacteria; order Rhizobiales; family Rhizobiaceae; genus Chelativorans; species Chelativorans luteus. Next base: position 465,503 of record NZ_JAOANW010000001.1, read on the forward strand.
ACAAAGCTTCGGCATTGGCTGCCTGCGCGGCTTCGTCAGCGCCTTCCTGAAGCGCTTCGGGAAAGCCGTAGCCGAAGAAGTGGCCGAGCCCTAGGGATTGACCCAGGTCGTTTGCAAAACCGTACCAAACGAGGATGCAGAACAGCGACCAGGCGACAAAGCTCGCGAAGAACAAGCGCGGCTTTGGAAAGAAGGATACGAACATGTTTGCCCCAATAGCGGCTGGATGACGCGCCGGATGACATCTCCGGCGCAGGAAGCCATTTTTCAGCGCACCTTATAGGTAGGGGATTTCGGCATAACAATGATTCTACATAATTGACATTTGCGTGATCGTTCGCGCTCGCGCAAAAAAAAGAACCCCGCCGTTTCCGGCGGGGTTCGAGTGGTAATATGCGGTTCGGCTTACCGTTCCTCGGTCGCCAGTGCCTTCCAGGTTGCGTAGAGCATCAGAACCAGGAGGATGGCGAACGGGAAGCCGGTCGCGATGGAGCCGGCTTGAAGGGCCGCGAGCCCTCCGCCCAGCAACAGCACGATGGCGACCAGACCCTCGAAGATGGCCCAGAAGACGCGCTGCGCCACCGGAGCGTCTATCTTGCCGCCGGCGGTGATGGTGTCGATGACCAGCGAGCCCGAGTCCGACGAGGTGACGAAGAAGATGATCACCAGGATAATGCCGATCAGCGAGGTCAAGCCAGCCAGCGGCAGATCGGCCAACATGGCGAACAGCGACAGTTCCGGCACGTAGTCCACCACCGTCTGCTGAACGCCGGTATAGCCTTCGGCCAGGAACTGGTTCAGCGCCGTGCCGCCGAAGGTGGTCATCCAGAGTATGGAGACCAGTGTCGGGATGATCAGCACGCAGGTGATGAATTCGCGCACCGTGCGCCCCTTGGAAACGCGGGCGATGAACATGCCGACGAAAGGCGACCACGAAATCCACCAGGCCCAGTAGAAGGTGGTCCAGCCATGCATGAAGGCGGTATCTTCACGGCCGATCCAGTTGGACAGGGCCGGAAGATCCTTCACGTAGTACCACGTGTTGGAGAAGAAGCCGGTGATAATCGCCATTGTCGGTCCCAGGATGATGACGAAGAGCAGAAGCAGGATCGCCAGAACCATGTTGATTTCCGACAACCGCTTCACGCCGGCTTCGAGCCCGGCCACGACGGAAACGAGGGCGATGGCGGTGATGCCCAGGATGAGCAAGACTTTCATCGTGTCCGTATTGGGAACGCCGTAGAGCTCGTTGAGACCGGCAAGTGCCTGCGATGCGCCGAAGCCAAGCGACGTGGCAAGACCGAAAAGCGTTGCGAAGACCGCCATGATGTCGATCACATGTCCGATCCATCCGCGGATGCGTTCGCCGAAGATCGGATAGAAGGCCGAACGAACGGAAAGCGGGAGACCCTTGTTGTAGCTCGCCAGCGCAAGCGACAACGCCAGCAAGGCATAGATCGCCCAGGGGTGAAGACCCCAATGGAAGATGGTCGCGGCCATGCCCATTTCGCGCGCCTGAGCGACGGCGCCCTCGACCAACTCACCGTCGACCAGCGGCGGCGCCACGCCCAGCGGAGGATTGTTGAAGTGGTACATCGGCTCCAGCACGCCGAAGAACATGAGGCCGATGCCCATGCCGGCGGCGAACAGCATCGCGAACCAGCCGGCGTAGGAGTATTCGGCAACCGCATCCTTGCCCCCAAGGCGCACCTTTCCATAAGGCGAGACTGCCACGACAAGGCAGAAGATCACGAACAGGTTGGCCGCGATCATGAACACCCAGTCGAATGTCGATGTCAGCCAAACCCGCAAGCCGCCCATCACCTCGCCCGCAGTCTCCCGGAAAATGAGGGACAGGATCACGAAAGTCACAATCAGAACAGCCGAAACGAAAAAGACCGGATTGTGTACGTCGAGCCCCAAGAAACGGACATTGTCCTGTCCCGGTTCGAGGCCATGCTCTTCCTGGACGGAAGTGTCTGTCATTTTTCTCTCCATTTTACTGTCCGGCGCGAAAATTCAGCATCGCCCCAAGGATGCAACGCCGGTACATTCCTCCGCATCAGGCTGAGCCTGTCGTAAATCAAATGCCTCAAATGGTCACATTGCGACCACAAACATGCGGATTGAGACCAACGTCCAACAAAACGGACCGAAATTGAACCCCATTTGGACAAAAAGCGACTTTTCGCCCGGTCGTTTCCAGAACATTCTCGCCACGTTTTCCGGAGAGGCTTGACGCGTGTCCGGCATCAGCACAGCATCGCCGCGCAATGTCCGGAACAAATCGACCCGCGGCGAATTGACCCGGGCGTAATATATTTTTGGAGAGAACCATGAAAAAACTTCTTCTTCTGGTGCCGTTCGTACTTGCCCTTGGCGCTTGTACCCCCACGCAGCAAGGTGCTGCGGTCGGCGGCGCAGGCGGCGCGGCAATTGGCGCGCTGGCTTCCGGCAACAAGGTTGAGGGCGCCATTATCGGCGGTGCTATCGGCACGGTCGCCGGTGCGTTGGTCGGCAGGGCCTCGGAAAATAGCAATCAATGCATCTACCGCGACGAATACGGCCGCCGCTACACGGCAGCGTGCCCGCGCGGCTACTAGCGCAGTCACCCATCCAGTGCGCGCGTCTTTCGGACATGCATCGCGCGCTGCGAGGGCTTGATCCGATTCTCGGAGCCAAGCAGGGGACATAGCCATACGAGCCGACAAGGCCGGAGCGGAAACGCTCCGGCCTTGTTGCGTTGGGCCCTGCCCTGGCCAAGCACTGGTATGATCAACCATCACCCTTCACGCCCCTTGCTTGACTGCAGCCTTGCACGATTGACTTTTGTCAATGTGCGTGAATAATGTCTAGCGGAGGAGATCGATGGCTTATCGACCGGCTGACCAGATCGTGCACAAGGCGGCGTGGCTTTACTACACGCACGGTTTGCGCCAGGACGAAGTCGCGCAGCGGCTGAACATCTCGCGCGCCTCGGTGGCGCTCTACCTGCGCCGCGCGCGCGAGGCGGGCATCGTCAACATCTCCACCTCCACGCATCTGTTCCGGAACGACATGATGGCCCGGCAGGTCGAGGATCTGTTGGGGCTCGAAACGGTGTGGCTTGCCGGCGAGGAAGGCCTGACGGCCAGCCCCGCCGACGAAATCCCCACCCTAGCGGCAAATGTGTTCGTGGAGATGGTGCGCAATGGCGACCGCATCGGCGTTGCCTGGGGACGCACCGTCTACGCCATCGCCGACGCGATGAACTATGCCGACCGCGAAGGCGTGAGCGTGGTGGAGCTGTGCGGCAATCTGGGCTCGCCCTATTCCTACCGGCCCGACCAGTGCACGATGGAGATCGCCCGCAGGCTGAACGCGCGGGGGCTTAATTTCTATGCGCCTCTGGTACTGGGATCGAAGGAGCTGGCGGCCGCGCTGCGCGAGGAGCCGGTGATCCGCGAGCAGCTCGATCTCGTCAGCCAGTGCGACCTGGCGCTGTTCACCGTTGGAACGCTGGACGCCGATAGCCATGTCATCAAATGCGGGGCGCTGAGCCTTGAGGAACTGGCGCAACTGAAGGCGTTGGGCGCCACGGGCGTGATCGCGGGGCAAATCATCGATGCCGATGGCCAGCTCATCGACTGCGACTATAACAAGCGGATGATATCGGCGGATTTCGACGCCTTCCGGGCGATCCCGCGCCGCCTGATGGTGGTGCAGGAAGACGAGAAATTCGAGCCGCTGCGGGCGGCGATCAAGGGCGGGTTCTTCACCCATCTCATCATCGCCGCGCCGATGGCCAGGCGGCTGCTGAAGACGTTCGGCGAGGCCCCTCGCCCGAATGTGAAGGCCGGCGCGCCGGCCTGACCGACCTCCTTGCTGGAGCCTGTTTCGGAAAAGAGGGGGCCTTTTTCGGATCATGTTCCAGCCACAACGACCCATCGAGAAGCAAACAGGACAGTCATGCAGAATCTCTGGAACGACAGCGAAGCCGACAAGCTCGTCAACGCCTATGGCGAAAAAGGCGTCGACCGCGACCTTGCGCTGAGGGTTTACACGACCAGGCTACTGGGCGGCGAGCCGCGGCTGGTGCTGCACGGCGGCGGCAACACCTCGTTGAAATCCAAGGCGACCGACATCCTCGGTCGGGAATGGGACGTGCTGTGCGTCAAGGGCAGCGGCTGGGACATGGCGGTGATCGAGCCGCAGGGCCTGCCGGCGGTGAAGATGGAGGCGCTGCTGGCGGCGCGCGGGCTGAACAGCCTTTCCGACGAGGACATGGTCGCCATGCAGCGTTCCAACCTTATCGATCCGGGTTCGCCCAACCCGTCAATCGAGACGCTGCTGCACGCCTTCCTGCCGCATAAATTCGTCGACCACACCCATTCGACCGCCGTTCTGGCGCTGATCGACCAGGAAAACAGCGAGGAAGTATGCCGCGCCGTCTATGGCGGCCGGCTGGGGTTCGTTCCCTATATCAAGCCTGGCTTCGACCTCGCCAAGGCGGCCGCGGAAATCTATGAGCGGAACCCCGCCGTCGAGGGCCTTATCCTCGACAAGCACGGCATCTTCACCTTCGCCGAGGGCGCGAAGGAAGCCTACGACCTGATGATCGAATTCGTCACCATGGCCGAAGAGCATGTGGCGAAGAACGGGAGGAACCCGTTCAAGCCGGTCGTCCTGCCCGCAAAGCTGGCGACGCCGGAGGAGATCGGCCCCTATCTGCGCGGGGCCATCGCCATCGATGAGGGCGAAGGGCGCTATGGGCGCATGGTCAGCGACTTCCGCACGTCGGAGAAGATCCTCGACTATGTGAACGCGGACACGGCGGAGGAGCTCGCCCTGCGCGGGGTCTCGACCCCCGATCTTTCCATCCGCATCAAGACGGGGCCGATGGTGCTGCCGGCGCCGGAGGCCGGAAAACTCGACGAGTATCGCAAGGTGATCCGCGAAAGGGTGGCGGCATTCTCGGCGCGCTACAAGGAATATTTCGAGACCAACAACGCAAACGACGATGTCGAGCGCACCATGCTCGACCCCATGCCCAGGCTTACGCTGGTGCGCGGTCTCGGGCTGTTCGGCCATGGCCGCAGCATGAAGGAAGCGAAGATTGCCGCCGATGTGGGCGAGATGCTGGTCGAGGCGGTCACCGGCGCCGAGGCCATCGGCTCGTTCCATCCGCTGGCGCTGTCGGACCTTTTCGAGCTGGAATACTGGTCGCTGGAGCAGGCCAAGCTCGCCGCCAACAAGCCCAAGGCGCTTTCCGGACAGGTGCTGCTGGTGACGGGGGGTGCCGGCGCCATCGGCGCGGCGACGGCAAAGCTGTTTGCCGCCCAGGGCGCCCACGTGGTGGTGGCCGATCTTAACGGCGACAAGGCGGCCGCCGCCGCGAAGGAGACCGGCAACGCCTCCATCGGCGTCGCCTGCGACGTTACTGATCCCGCCTCCGTCCGCGCGGCGTTCGACCGGGCGGTGGCGGTGTTCGGCGGTGTCGACATCGTGGTCTCCAATGCCGGCGCGGCCTGGGAAGGGCGCATAGGGGAACTGAGCGACGAGACGTTACGCAAGAGCTTCGAGCTCAACTTCTTCGCCCATCAGAGCGTGGCGCAAAATGCGGTGCGGCTGTTCCTGAAGCAGGGAACGGGCGGCGTGCTCTTGTTCAATGCGTCCAAGCAGGCGGTTAATCCCGGCAAGAATTTCGGCGCTTATGGACTGCCCAAGGCGGCGACGCTGTTCCTGTCGCGCCAGTATGCCCTCGACTACGGCGCCCACGGCATTCGCTCCAGCGCCGTCAATGCCGACCGCATCCGCTCAGGCCTTCTCACCGACGAGATGATTGCCAGCCGCTCGGCAGCGCGCGGCGTCTCGGAGAAGGATTATATGGGCGGCAACCTGCTCGGGCTGGAGGTGCGGGCGGAAGACGTCGCGCAGGCCTTCCTGCACCAGGCGCTGGCCGAACGCACGACGGCTGACGTTACGACGGTGGATGGCGGGAATATCGCGGCGGCGCTGCGGTAGCTGCGTTCAAGCTTTCATGCAAAAGGGCGGCCCGGGAGCCGCCCTTTCTCGTTCAGTTTCCTTCGCCTCAATCGCGCGGCGGCAGCGGCATCCAGTCCGGCACGGCGACGTCGGCGTGGGCGAACTGGGGCAGTTTGGCGGCCAGTTCGTCCATGTTCTTGATGTCGCCCTCGTTGAGGACATCCTGCGTGATCAGGGTCGGTGGCACGATCACGCTCTGGCCCGGATCCTCGCCGGCTAGAAGCATGGCGAGCGCGCGCACTGAGACCTCGCCGACCACCGCGGGATTGGTAGCGGCGGTGGCGACCCAGGCGCTGCCCGGCTCGCGCATGGCGGAGATGTCGGCGGTCGACACGTCGGCGGAGTAGATCTTGATGCTGTCGGTCAGGCCGGCCTCGTCGACGGCGATCTTCACGCCCTTGGCGAACTCGTCATAGGGAGCGAACATGACCTGGATGTCCGGGTTGGCCGTGACGACCGAGCGTGCCTGGTTGGCGACGGAATTGGCGATCGGGTTGTCCAGCGTGCCGAACTGAGCCACTTCCTCGATGCCTGGATATTTCTCCTTGAACTGAAGCCAGGTCTCGTTGCGGCGGTCGAGCGGGGCGATGCCGGCGACATAGACATAGCCGGCCTTCCACTCCTCGCCATTGTCCTTGATGGCCTGCTCCAGCGCCAGGCGCGCGAGGTCGCGGTCGGACTGCTCGATCTGCGGAATGGCCTCGTTCTCGACATTGACGTCGAAGGCCACGACCTTGATGCCGGCATCCACCGCGCGCTGAGCGGCTTCCTTCATCGATTCGGTCAGGCCGTGCTGGATGATGATGCCGTCGACGCCGAGCGCGATGGCCTGGTCGACCATGTCGGCCTGGAGGGCGGCGTCCTGGCGGCTGTCGAGGACGCGCAGGTTCACGCCCAGCGCCTTGGCCTGCGCCTCCACGCCCGACAGATAGGCCTGGAAGAAGTCACCGGTCGACAGATAGCGCACCAGCGCGATCTCGACGTCGCCGGGATTGTCGAAGGGCGCGGGCATGTCCTGCGCGCTCGCCCCCACCGGCATCAGCATGCTGGCGCCAAGAAGGCCGGCCGCCATCTTGGCGACGGTTCTGCGGGTAAATCTCATTCTTTCCTCCACTGGTTATTTCTCTTTTTCCGTCGCTACCTGGTGCGGCCAAGCAGCGCGAAAGTGAACACGAGCGCGATGACGAGCACCGCACCTTTGACGAAATCTTGAGTGTAGTAGGGCACGTTCATCATGGTCAGGCCCTGCAGGAGCACGCCGACGAACAGGGCGCCGATGGCGGTGCCGAACGCGTTGGGCTTGGCCGCACCCAGGACGGCGAAGCCGATGAGCGCGGCGGCGACGGCGTCGAGAAGCAGGTTGTTGCCCGATGCGATGTCGCCCCGGCCAAGACGCGCCGCCAGAAGAATGCCGCCGATGGAGGCGAAGACGCCGGAAATCACATAGGCCCAGATCTTGTAGGCCTTGACCGGAGCGCCGGCGAACTCCGCTGCGCGGGCGTTGGAGCCCACGGCATACATCATGCGGCCGAAGCGGGTGTATTCGAGGAAGAACCAGATGAGGACCGCGAGCACGATGAGCACGACCACCGAGGCGGGCACGAGATTTTGGATGAAGAAGTCGAAGCGGTGCCGACCCAGCGCCAGAAACGCCGGGCTGAACGTTCCTTCGGCGGTCGAGCCGTCGGGCATGGTCATGCCGGCGGCGATGGAGCGGCCTTCGGTCGGGATGCGCTGGAGGCCGATCAGCAGGAACATCATGCCGAGCGTGGCGAGCAGGTCGGGCACGCGCATGTAGCAGATGATCAGCCCGTTGATGAGGCCGACAAGGGCGCCGATGGCCAAGCACGCGAGCACGGCGACCAGGGCATTCTGCTCCAGCACCACCATGACATAGGCGGCGGCCATCATCGAGCTGGTCGCGATGGAGCCGATGGACAGGTCGAAACCGCCGACGACCAGCGTCGCCGTGACGCCGAGCGCGAGAATGCCGGTGATGGAAACCGATTGCAGGATGAAGACTGCCGCCTGCGGCGAAGTAAAGCCGCGCGTGGCCAGCGAAAAGAAGACGATGAGGCCGAAAAGCAACGTCAGGAAGCCATAGCGGATGGCGAGATGGCGCATCGGGAGGACGGCCCGCGCCGCCGGCTTCGGCCGATCCGCATTCGTCTTTTCCGCCAACTGACTGTCCATCCCGAGCTTCTCCGTCATCAGGCTGCGCCGACCTGCCCCCCGGCGACATCCGCCAGGAGTCGTTCCATATCCACGTTTTCGTTGCGGTGCTCACCCACCAGTGTGTGCTCCGACATGACCAGTATCCGGTCCGCCGTCTCCAGCGCCTCGTCGAGCTCGGTCAGGAAAATGAGCGTCGCGCGGTCGCCGGCGCTGCCGCGGAGCTTGGCGGCTATGTCGTGGCGGGCGGAGATGTCGACGCCCTGAAAGGGCTCGTCGAGGACGAGAAGCCGTGAGGGCTGCGCCAGCCACCGCGCCACCGTGACCTTTTGCTGATTGCCGCCTGACAGCGTCGCCAGATCGTCGCGCTCGGAGCGGCAGACGATCTTCAGGTCGGCGATCTGGGCGCGCGCGGCGGCGCGCTCGGTGCCGCGCCTCGTGACGCCCAGCCGGGAAAGGCGCGGCAGGAAGGGCAGGCTCATGTTCTCATAGACGTTGAAGTCCGGCACGATGCCGGTCTTGGCGCGATCCTTGGCGACCAGGAAAACGCCGCGGGCGATGGCTGCCGCCGGGGTGGCAGGAGCGTAGGATGTGCCATCGAGACGCATCGCGCCGGCCAGCGGCGCCTGAAGGCCGAATACGGTTTCGGAAAGCAGGGTCTTGCCGACGCCGACGAGCCCCGTGACGGCGACGATCTCGCCCGCGCCGACGGCCAGCGAAAACGGCGTGGCGCCGGGCTTCAATTGCAGGTCGCGCGCTTCGAAAACCGGTTTTGTCGCCGCGCGGGCGGCAATGCCGCTTTGGCCGAGGGACTGGCCCAGCATCGCGTCGACCGCGCCTTCGTAGTCCAGCGGCTTATCCTCGAACAGGCCGGAGATCGCGCCGTCGCGCAGGCTGACGATGCGGTCGGCGACGCGGCGGATATCCGACATGCGGTGGGAGATGTAGAGAATGGCGACGCCGCGCTCGCGCAGGCGGTCGATCAGGGAGAAAAGCCGGTTGGCCTCGTGGCTGGAGAGCGACGAGGTTGGCTCGTCGAGCACCATCACCTGCGGCTTGTGCGCCATGGCGCGGGCAATGGCCACCATCTGGCGGTCGGCGAGCGGCAGGTCGGTGAGATCCGCCTTGAGGTCGATGGAAAGCCCCATGCGCTGGGCCACCTCGCGCGCCTCGCGGCGTGTGCGGCGCGGGTTGAAGAAAATGCCCCTGCCCGGACCGTTGAACCGGTCGAGAACGAGATTGGATGCCACGTCCAGCGCGCCCACCACGCCGTCGTCGATGTTCTGATGGACGGTCACCACGCCGGCGCGCATCGCCTCGGCCGGGCTCGAAGGCGCAAAGGGCGTTTCGCCCAGCATCATGACGCCGCGGTCGGCGCGATAGATGCCGCTCATGATCTTGACGAGTGTGGACTTGCCGGCGCCGTTGGCGCCCATGAGCACGGTCACCTCGCCGCCCCGCAGTTCGAGCGAGACGCCGCGCAGCACCTCGTTGGGGCCGAACGACTTCCTCAAGCCCGCAATGCGGAATGTGGCGCGGAATGTGGCACTGCCCATGACTTCCTCCCATCGTGACGCTAGCAGGTAACAAGCATTTGTCAATATCGTTGACAAATGACAGAGCCTTGCTAGCCTAGCACCGATGCCTCCATCATGCGGGAGGCAGAACGACGGGAGGAACGCATGCAGAAGACGGCCCCGGAAATGGAGTTCAAGGCGCTGAGCGTGGAGACGCTGCCGGCGCGGCTGGGCTCCGTGGACGCGGTGGCGAGCCTCGTGGGCGGGCCCGCCGAAAACTCGCCGGGAAGCTGGAAAGTGCGCGAGGTCGGCGACGGCAATCTCAACCTGGTCTTCATCGTCGAGGGCGCCAAGGGGGCGGCGGTGGTCAAGCAGGCGCTGCCCTATGTCCGGCTTGTCGGCGACAGCTGGCCGCTGCCGCTGAAGCGCTCCTTCTTCGAATATCACGCGCTCATCCGCCAGGAAAAGCGCGATCCGGGGTCGGTGCCGGCGGTGCATTATTTCGACGAGGAGCAGGCGCTCATCGTCATGGAGTTCCTGTCGCCGCATGTGATCCTGCGCCGCGCACTGATCGATGGGCGCGAACTGCCGAACATCGCGAGGGATCTCGGCCTTTTCACCGCGCGCACCCTGTTCCGCGGCTCGGACTTTTCCATGGAGCACAGGGAGCGCAAGGCGGACCTGGCGCTGTTCGCCGACAATACCGAATTGTGCGACATCACCGAGAACCTCGTCTTCACCGACCCCTATTTCGAGGCGCCTATGAACCGGCATACGCCGGGACTCGACGGGCTGGTCGGGGAATTGCGCGCCGACCGCGACCTGAAGGTTGCCGCGCAGACGATGAAGCATATATTTGCTTCACGTGCCGAGACGCTCGTGCATGGCGATCTGCATTCGGGCTCCGTGATGGTGACCGACAGCGAAACCCGGATCATCGACCCGGAATTCGCCTTTTATGGCCCCATCGCCTTCGACGTGGGCATGCTGCTGGCCAATTTCTGGATGTCCTATTTCTCGCAGCGCGGGCACGAGGCAGATGGATCGCGCACGTCGATGCGCGACTATCTTCTCGGCGTCGTGGAGGAGACGTGGAACGTGTTCCGCGCCGAATTCGCAAATCTCTGGCGCACGGAGCGCACGGGCATGCTGCATCATCGCTGCCTTTATGAAGACCGGGGCGATGCGCTGGGTTCGGAGCAGGCGCTCAATCACGTGGTTCATGGCGTATGGACCGACATGCTGGGCTTTGCCGGTGTGGAAATACACCGGCGCATATTGGGCCTCGCCCACAATGCCGATTTCGAGACTATCGAGGACGAGGCGTTGCGGGCGCGGTGCGAGACGCCGGCGCTGAAATTCGGCCGGCACATCGCCGTGAACCGCAACCATATCCAATCCATGGACGAGCTCGCCAGGCTCGCCCGTCTGCTCGACGAGGGAGAAGTCTCGTGAAAGTCGCAGGCACACATTATCGCACCATCTGGGTCAATGAAGACGGCTGGTCGGTGGACCTGATCGACCAGCGCTGGCTGCCGCACGAATTGCGGGTGGAAAACGTGACCAGCGTGGAAGGCATCGCCGCCGCCATTCGCGACATGTGGGTGCGCGGGGCGCCGCTGATCGGCGTCACCGCCGCCTATGGCGTGGCGTTGCGCATGCGCGAGGACCCATCCGACGCCGCGCTCGACGCGGTGTGGGAAGAACTGCACGAAACGCGCCCCACCGCCATCAATCTGCGCTGGGCGCTCAACGAGATGCGCGGGCTCCTGCGGGGACTGCCCGAGAACGCCCGGGCTTCTGCGGCTTACAAGCGGGCGGCGGAGATCGCAAACGAGGACGTGGAGCTGAACCGCGGCATCGGCCGGCACGGGCTGGCGATCATCAGGGAGATCGCCAGGACCAAGAAGGCCGGCGAGCCGGTGAACATCCTCACCCATTGCAATGCCGGCTGGCTGGCCACGGTCGACTACGGCACCGCGACATCGCCGATCTATCTGGCGAGCGAGGAAGGCATTCCGGTTCATGTCTATGTCGACGAAACGAGACCCCGGAACCAGGGAGCGCATCTGACCGCTTGGGAAATGGCCGGCCATGGCGTGCCGCACACGCTGATCGTCGACAATGCCGGCGGGCACCTGATGCAGCGCGGCATGGTCGACATGGTGATCGTGGGCACCGACCGCACCACATCCATCGGCGACGTGTGCAACAAGATCGGCACCTATCTCAAGGCGCTTGCCGCCAAGGACAATGGCGTGCCCTTTTACGTGGCCCTGCCCTCGCCCACCATCGACTGGACCGTGTGCGACGGGGTGAGGGAGATCCCGATCGAGGAGCGGTCGGGCGACGAGGTGTCGCTGGTCTGGGGCCGCGACGAGGACGGCAGAACGCGGCAGGTGCGCATCTCGCCCGAGGCGACGCCCGCCGGCAACCCCGCCTTCGACGTGACGCCCGCCCGGCTGATCTCCGGGCTGATCACGGAACGCGGCGTGGCCGAGGCGTCGGAGAAGGGGCTGGCGAAGCTGTTCCCGGAGCGGGCTAGAAGCGCAGCTTGAGGCTTTATCTTACCTGCGTTTTCCGGGCAGATCGGTGTGAAATTCATGTGGGACCGGGCACCTCACCTCGTCATCCCGGCCAAGCGGCGAAGCCGCGCAGAGCCGGGACCTATTGAGAGGCGCGGCCGGTCTCCGCAGAAAAGACTGCCGGTGCTGACATGCGCCGGGATGAGGACCGGGCCGCGCTCTACGATGACCTTCCAATGGGTCCCGGCTCTCCCTGCGGTCGGCCGGGATGACGAACTGGGGTACTCGGGCGCCTGAAGCGCATCCACAACCTTCCTCCGAATTGATGACGGAGTTGGGTACTACGGGACACCCTACATCGTTGCGCCGACCTGCCAGGGTACGAACTCGTTGTCGCCGTAGCCGAGTTCTTCGGATTTGGAGCGTTTGCCGGAGGCTACCGCAAGCACTTCCTCGAAGATCTGGCGGCCTTTCTCCTCCAAGGTGACGCCGTCGAGGATGTCGCCGCAATTGATGTCCATGTCCTCTTCCATCCGCTCGAACATGGCGGTGTTGGTGGCCAGCTTGATGGAGGGGGAAGGCTTGCAGCCATAGGCGGAGCCGCGGCCCGTGGTGAAGCACACGACGTTGGAGCCGCCGGCCACCTGCCCGGTCACCGATACGGGGTCGTAGCCGGGCGTATCCATGAAGACGAAACCCTTTTCGCGGATGAGCTCGGCATATTCATAGACCGCGTTGAGCGGCGTCGAGCCGCCCTTGGCGGCCGCGCCCAGCGACTTTTCGAGGATGGTCGTCAGCCCGCCAGCCTTGTTGCCCGGCGAGGGATTGTTGTTCATCTCGCCCATGTTGCGGGCGGTATATTCCTCCCACCAGTGAATGCGCTCGATGAGCTTTTCACCGACGGCACGGTTGATGGCGCGAGCCGTCAGCAGGTGCTCGGCACCGTATATTTCCGGCGTTTCGGCCAGCACTGCGGTGCCGCCGTTGCGGACGAGAATATCCGCGGCAATGCCCAGCGCAGGATTGGCGGTGATGCCGGAATAGCCATCCGAGCCACCGCATTGGAGAGCCAGCGTGATCTCGGAGGCCGGTACGGTCTCGCGCTTGTGGGCGCCGACGGCGCGCAGCATCTCGCGGATGCGCTCCAGCCCTGCCTCGATAGTGCGCCTCGTGCCGCCGGTGTCCTGGATGGTCATGGTGCGGAAGGTTTCGCTTTCCCCCAGGCCGTAAAGCTCCTTCAGCCGGGCGATCTGGAAGACCTCGCAGCCGAGGCCGACCATCAGCACGCCGCCGAGATTGGGATGGGCGGCATAGCCCCATTGGGTGCGCTTGAGCATGTCGAAGCCTTCGCCCGAGCCGGCGATGCCGCAGCCCGTGCCGTGGGTGAAGGAGACGACGCCATCGATCTCCGGCCAGTCGTCGAGCATGCCGGATCTGTTGGCCGCCTCGGCGATGAAGCGCGCCACGGAGGCCGAGCAGTTCACGCTTGTCAGGATGCCGATATAGTTGCGGGTGCCCACCCGGCCATTGGCCCGGCGGTAGCCTTCGAAGGTCGCCTGCTCCTCGATGGGTAGCACGTTGACCGGCCGGGCTTCCTGCGAAAAGCGGTAGTCGCGCTCGAAGTCACCCATGGCCAGATTGTGCTCATGGACCCATTCGCCTGGCGCGATCGCCGTCTTGGCAAAGCCGATGATCTGGCCGAACTTACGCACGGGCGCGCCCTCGGCAATCGCCTCCAACGCCACCTTGTGGCCGAAGGGGATGCGGGCTTTGGCGGTGGTTCCGCCAGGAAGGACCGCACCTTCGTCGGCCTTGCGGGCGGCCACGGCGATATTGTCGGTTTCGGCAAGCCGCAGGAAAGGCGACTGCCCGTTTTCTTGGTTCATTCAAGACCTCCGGCGGCCGCTCGCCGCCTTGTTCAGTTCGATCAGCGGTAGATAAGTGTTGGCAGCCACATGGTGAGCGCCGGCACGAATGTCACGGCCATGAGCACCAGGAAAAGCGGCACCAGGAAAGGCAACGTCGCCTGCATGCAGCGTTCGAAGGGAACCTTCGACACGCGCGAGAGCACGTAGAGCACCATGCCCACGGGCGGCGTCAGCAGCCCCAGCATCAGGTTGAGAACCAGGATCACGCCGAAATGCACCGGATCGACGCCCATCTGCACCGCGATCGGCAACAGCACGGGGACCAGGATGGTGATCGCTGCGACTGTCTCCATGAAGCAGCCGACGATGAGCAGGATCAAATTGATCAGCAGCAGGACGATGATCGGGTTTTCGGAGATGGTGAGGATCAGCGACGCGAATTGTTCCGGCACCCGGTTCGAGGTGAGGATCCAGGCGAAGATCGAAGCGGCCGCGACGATGAACAGCACCACGGCGGTCGTCTCGATCGTGTCGAAGGAAACGCGCAGGAACCGTTTCAAGGGAAGCGTGCGGTAGACGAAGAGGCCGAGGAACAGCGCCCAGGCACAGGCGGCAATCGCTGCCTCGGTGGGCGTGAAGGCGCCCGAAAGGATGCCGCCGACAATGATGACCGGGGTCATCAGCGACAGGAAAGCCTGCTTAAACGTGCTCCACAGGTTGGAGATGCGGAAGGCCTGATCGCGCGGATAGCCGCGCACGCGGGCATACCAGGCCACCATCACCATCAGCGCCAGCGCCATCAGCAGCCCGGGGATCAGACCGGCGGCGAAAAGCTGGCCGATGGAGGCACCGGCGACCACGCCATAGATGACCATGGGAAGGGACGGCGGGATGATGGGGCCGATGGTGGAGGAAGCTGCGGTTATGCCGACCGAGAAGCCGGGGTCGTAGTTTGCATCGCGCATGGCCTTGATCTCGATGGCGCCGAGACCGCCGGCGTCGGCGACGGCCGCGCCCGACATACCGGCGAAGATGACCGAGGCACCGATATTCACATGGCCGAGCCCTCCGCGCATCCACCCGACCAGCGCCTTAGCGAAGTTGAAGATGCGCTCGGTGATGCCGGCGGTGTTCATCAGGTTGCCGGCCAGGATGAAGAAGGGGACGGCCAGCAGCGGAAAGGAATCCACGCCATTGATCATTCGGTGGATGACGACGACGTCGGGGATGCGCCCATCCAGGAAGATGAAGACGGCCGACGATCCGGCGAGCGCGATGCCGACGGGAACGCCGAGGCAGATCATCGCGAAGAGTAGAACGAAAAGCAGCGTGAGCAGCATTGAGCAGCCTAGATGTTCTTGCCTGTTACGGCGAAGGTTTCCGGATCGATGAGGCGGCTGCTGCCCGTCCGCAGGTGCCTTATCAGCACAAGCACGGCATAGGCGGTCATCGCGAAAAAGCAGGCGGCGACGATCCAGTAGACGACCGATTTCGGCACGTCGATGGACACCATCATCTGCTGTGTCTTCTGAGCCATTTGCGTGCACAGCCAGGCGGTGACCGCGTAAAACAGGAGCGCGATCAGATCGACGGCGATCTGAAGGGCGAAGCGGCCGCGGCGCGGCAGGTAGCGATAGAAGAGCTCCACCGCGATGTGGCTTTCCTTGCGCACCGCCATGATGGCGCCGATGAACGTGACCCCGATCAGCAGGAAGCGCGCGATCTCCTCCGTCCAGCCCAGCGAATTGTTGAGCACGTAGCGGGTGAAGAACTGCAGGAAGACGACAAAGGCCAGGGCCCAGAAGACGCCCAATACCAGATAGTCGTCGATCTGGACGTCGGACAGGTCTTCTTCCTCGGGCGTTATCGCAAGGTCGCTATTGTCGGTTTGCTGTGACATGAACTCGTCCCGTACAGGCGTCGCGCCGCAGCCTGAAGGCCGCGGCGCGCGCGTTCCGTCTTGTCGGCGTCAGGCCTACTCGATCGACTGAAGCCGGTCGTAGGTTTCCTGGTCCCAGGTCGCGTCCTCGCCGTTGTGAAGCTTCATCGTCGCCTCACGGAAAGGTGTGCGGTCCGGTTCATTGACCGTCACGCCCTCGTCACGGAACCACTGGACCAGCTCTTTTTCCTTGTCGATGATCTGCTGTGTGGCGCAGGCGGCCGTTTCGTCCAGCACCTTGTCGAGCGTCTCGCGGTCCGCCTCGTCCATCGCGCCCCAGGCCGGCCCGCCGACGATGGTCAACAGCGCATCCGTGATGTGGCCGGTCAGCGTGATGTAGTCCTGAACCTCGTAGAACTTCTTGGCCTGGATGGTGGGCAGTGGGTTCTCCTGCGCATCCACCGTGCCCTGCTGCAGAGCCAGATAGACCTCGGCGAAGGCGATGGGCGTCGGATTGGCGCCCACAGCCTCGGGAAACATCATGTAGAGCGGCGCGTTCGGCACGCGGATCTTCAGGCCGGCCATATCGCCCGGTTGCTGGATCTCCTTGTTGGAGGTCACATGACGCTCGCCATAATAGGTCAGCGAGGTGATGTGATTGCCGGTGGCCTCTTCATAACCTTCCGACAGTTCGGCGAAGAGGTCGGAATTGCGGTATCTGTCCCAGTGCTCGTAGTCACGGAACATGTACGGCGCACCGCCGATGGCGATTGGGCCGTAGGCACGGCCGGCAAAGAGCTGGCCGGTGTAGATGATGTCGACGGTGCCCAGGCCGAGCCCTTCGTTGATGTCGACTTCCTTGCCCAGCGACGAGGCCGGGAAGACCTCGATCGAATAGCGGTCCTCGGTGGCCGCTTTCAGCTTGTCCGAGGCCTCTACGGCGCAAGTGTGATAGGGCTCGCTGGATTCATAGACGTGGGCCCACTTCAGCACCGTCTGGGCGGATGCGGGCATGGCTAGCATGGACACGCCTGCCAGAGCGGCGGCGGCCATCGAATAGGTCACGGTTTTTCTCAACTTGAACTCCTCCCGTTTAAAAAACACTCGAAACACGCCTCAGCGGACCGCCCGTTCTCCTCCGCGCTGGCCCAGGCGGATATGCCCTGCTTGTGCAAGCGAGCCGTTGCCCATAGGCGGTTGCTGCAAACCGTGATATTCAAGCCATCGAAACTGTACTAACATGCTAGCATGACATCAAGCGCCAATATTGCGAACAAGAGCAGCCATAACGCCAACAAGGGCCCGGGCGAGCGCATCGGCGCCACGGACAGGGTAGCGGATGCGTTGCGCCAGGCAATCGTCACGCTCGAAGTTGCACCGGGAACGCCGCTCGACAAGGCCGAGCTGACGACGCGGTTCGGCGTCTCCCGCTTTCCGATCTCCGAGGCGCTCAACCGGCTGAAGAGCGAGGGCCTTGTCGACATTCGCCCGCAAAGCGGCTCGCGGGTTTCGCTAATCCGGCTCGCCGACGTGATGGAGAACCTGTTCATTCGCCGTGCGCTCGAGGCCGATGTGGCGGAAGCACTCGCCCGCGCGCCCGACGCGCGGATGATGGAGGATTTGCGGCGCAACATGCGCTATCAGAAGGCGGCGATGGAGGCCAACGACCGCGAGGGCTTCCATGCTCTCGACACCGCCTTCCACGACCGTATGGTGGGTGCGCTCGACTATCCGAAGCTCAGGGTCACGGTCGAAAGCGTGCGCCTGGGTCTCGACCGTGTGCGCCGCCTTTTGGGCTCGCCGCGCAGGCACGTGGTCACCTATGCGGAGCATCTGGCGATCATCGATGCATTGGAGCGCGCGGACCCGCCTGCCGCGCGTGCGGCGATGGCGGCGCATATCGATGCCGTCGTCGCGGAACTCAAGACCTTTTCGAGGGAACATCCGGAAGTCTTCGCCGATCAGGTGGCCAAGGCGGAGCCCTGAAAGGCGCCATACAAGCGGCCTTCATTCCCCTTGCAAAGCGATCTCACACAGCGGATCGCCGCCGCCGATGTAGAGACGACCGTTCGGCGCCAGCGCGGCAGCGATCCGCTGCCTTGCGCGCCGGCCGATCTCGGGTTGGCGTCCATCGAGCGCGCCGACCCTTATGGCCACGGCGATGTCATAGGGCGCTTCGCCGGCCAGCAGTTCGAAATCCTCGATGGCGACCTGGCGCAGGCTCAGCCTGCCCGCTTCGATCTCATCGCCGGAAGCGGCCCTTGCCTGGGCGATGGCCTTGGCGGACCGGTCTATGGCCAGGATATGGCCCTCCCCCAAGCGCCTGGCGATCTCCCGCGCCATCGCCCCTGGGCCGCATCCAATCTCAAGCACACGCAAGCCCGACCGGAGCGGCAGGGCTTCGACGATTGCGGCAAGTCGCGCCGACAACGCCTTGGTCAAGAGTACGCCTTCCCTCATTACAGCATCCGCAAGCGGACGCGAGAGCAAAGCACAACCATGCGCGACCCCTGACGCTTGGACAAGCAATTGCGGCAGATAAAGACGCATCTATTCGTTGCACGCCTTGTTTTAGCCAGCAACGGCCACCATCTGTGGATGATCGATCTTGCTTGCTGAACTTTGTACCGCGCCGCAGGCGCTCCGCGATTTTCCCGCACAAAATCGAGTTAAATCGCCACCGCATCCACATTCATCCGGCCCTCCGGCCCGGTTTTGCCTGTGCGGTGAGCGAAACTGATGCGCAGAACTCCGTTTTCCATGCTAAGCGTGCCACGGAGCAGAAATCATGGGCTACGCATGAAACGTCCTGCCCCGTTTAGATACACGTTTTGCCTGGGCATGTGTCCAGGCCCGGAGGTCTTGTGAAGTCAAAAGCCGCTGGCGAAACCGCCATGGATACCGATGCCCGCGCCTGGATGGCTGCCCTTGCTCCCTATCGCAAACCGAATACGCTCCGCAGCACTGTCGAGATCGTCATAACTGCGATTCCGTTCGCGGGACTGTGGACGATGGCCGCCTTGGCCGCCGTCCATGGCTGGTGGTGGGGACTGCTTTTGACCATTCCCGCAGCCGGGTTTTTGATCCGCCTGTTCATATTGCAGCACGATTGCGGGCACGGCTCGCTGTTCGGACGGCGCGGCGCCAACGACTGGACCGGACGCACCATCGGCGTACTGACGCTGACCCCTTACGATTATTGGCGCCGCAGCCATGCCGTCCATCACGCGACGGCGGGCAATCTCGACCAGCGCGGCATTGGCGACATTGAAACGCTTACGGTCGGCGAGTACCGCGCCCTGCCGTGGTGGGGCCGTGCGCGATACTGGCTCTACCGCCATCCGGTGGTGATGTTCGGCCTCGGTCCCGCCTGGCTGTTCATCTGCCAGTACAGGCTGCCCGTCGGGTTCATGCGCGCCGGGGCCCTGCCCTGGGTTTCGACAATCGCAACCAATCTCGGCATCGCGCTTCCGGTGGCAGGCCTGATCTGGCTGATGGGGGTCGGGCCGTTTCTCATGGTGCAGCTGCCGATCACCCTGATGGCGGCGACCGGCGGCGTCTGGCTTTTCTATGTCCAGCACCAGTTCGAGGAAACGCACTGGTCCGAAGGCGAGGAGTGGAATTTTCAGCGTGCCGCGCTTCACGGTAGTTCGCACTACGACCTTCCGGCGGTGCTGCACTGGTTCACCGGCAATATCGGTATCCATCACGTGCATCACCTGTCGAGCAAGGTGCCGTTCTATCGTCTGCCGCAAGTCCTGCGCGATCATCCCAAGCTGCGCAACATCGGCCGCATCACCCTCCTGGAGAGCCTGAGCTGCGTGAAGCTGGTGCTGTGGGACGAGAATGCCAAGCGCCTGGTGTCGTTCCGCGAAGCGCGGGCGGGCGCTTAGATCGGCCGGAGGCACGGCGTCATTTGGCGCACCGCACACATGCGGTGACGCCGGGGTCGACGTTCAGGCGCCCGAGGGCGATTTCTTCGCCGCATTCGCTGCAATAGCCGAATTCGCCCTCATCCATCCGCTTCAATGCCTGCAGGAGCAATTGGCGCCGCCCCGCCCGCCGCCGCTGGACAGCCTGCGACATCGCCTGCATCTGCATCGCATCGGTGCGGGAGACGCGGCCGACGCTTTGCTGGTCGAGTTCGACCGGCGCGCTCCACGCGGCATTCTCCTCGCTCAGCCTGTCGATTTCGGCCAGTTCTTCCTCGATCCGAGACCGAAATCGCCGCAGCAATTCCGAATAAGCCTTGTCATTCATGAAAAACAGAAGACCCCGGCATGGGCGAAATTTCAAGGCCGGTGTTGCGCCTTTACTCAAATGGTCGCGGCCATTGCATCGCCCTTTGTCTCGCCCAAATACATCGCTTTCGAGCTCGGAAACGACGGCTCAATTGCCCAATGGCCAGCGGTCGACGATCTCGTATTGTGTGAGCCACAGCCTGCTATGGACGAGCACGAATTCCTTCACTCGAAAGTGGAGCGGCTCGATCGTCCGCTCGGGGATCGAGCTTCGGCCGTAGGACAACGTCATATGCGGAACGAAATGCTCCGCAGCCCGTAGCCCGTTTCTCTCCATCGCAGTGCCGAGGGTCCCGTGGAGTTGCAGCAGAGCATCGCTCTCGCCGAGCAAGACCAGAGGCCGTCCGCGCGGCCTGCCACCGGTCGATGGAGCGCCCTCGAAGCTCTTGATGGAACCCAAAATCAACTCGAACGGGGACATCGACACGGCTTTGCCGGCCTGCTTCGCCGCATAGACGAATTTGGTTCGCAGACGCTTGAAGTCTCCGACGTGATGGATCGAGACATGCAGACGTTCGGTCGCGAGCCGCTTCGCCTCCAGACGGTTTTCACGAACGAATCGTTGCCCGAACTGCGCGATATGAATAGCTGTCCCGACATCCGGGAGCAGCGCAAAGAACAGCCGCTCCGGCCGTCTGGGCCTGACGGGCAAGTCGCGGTAAAACTCGAATACGCCTTGCATATGCGTACTCCCTTTCCGCACTCTGATGTTCACTCGATATTAGAACAAAAAGAGAACATAATGCAAGAGGAAGCGAGGTCGGCCGATCATTCAATCGGCGGATTGAGACGCGCGAAGGCCTCCTGCCGGCGATAGGGGAAGTAGGGATAGGGTGCGGTCACGCTGCTGGCTTCTTTGAGCCGGGCGATCTGGTCGGCCGTCAGAGCCCAGCCGACAGCGCCAAGGTTCTGCCGAAGCTGTTCCTCGTTGCGCGCGCCGATGATGACCGAGGACACGGTCGGGCGCTGAAGCAGCCAGTTGAGCGCGATCTGTGGCACGGTCCTTCCGGTCTCCTCGGCAACGGCATCGAGCGCGTCGACCACGCGATAGAGA
Source organism: Nitratireductor luteus (assembly GCF_026162365.1). Lineage (GTDB taxonomy): Bacteria > Pseudomonadota > Alphaproteobacteria > Rhizobiales > Rhizobiaceae > Chelativorans > Chelativorans luteus. The sequence goes on from NZ_JAOANW010000001.1 coordinate 486,843, forward strand.
TGCTCATCGTCCACCGGCGGCCCGAAGCTCGCGGTCTCGTGCAGGCGGCTGCCTTCGGGAATAGGTGTTCCGCGCCTGATCTTGCCGGTGAGCCGACCCCAACCGAGCGGGCTCCAGACCAGGGCGCCAAGTCCCTGGTCGAGCCCGAGCGGCATCAGGTCCCATTCGTAGTCGCGACCGACGAGCGAGTAGTAGACCTGGTTGGCGACATAGCGCGGCCAGCCGTGCTTGTCGGCGGCGGCGAGCGATTTCATCACCTGCCAGCCGGAAAAATTGGAGACGCCGACATAGCGGATCTGGCCCGCCCGCACGAGCATGTCGAGCGTCGACAACACCTCCTCGACCGGGGTGCCGGCATCGAAGGCATGAAGTTGCAGAAGGTCGATGTAATCGGTGCCAAGCCGGCGCAGCGCATCCTCGACCGCGCGGATCAACCGTGAGCGCGACGAGCCCGCATCGTTCGGACCGTCGCCCATCGGGAGGCCGGTCTTGGTCGAGATCAGCACTTCCGCGCGCCTGCCCTTTATGGCCTCGCCCAGCACCTGTTCCGACGCACCGTCGGAATAGACGTCGGCCGTGTCGAACAGGTTGACGCCGGCATCCAGGCAGATGCCGACGAGCCGGCGTGCCTCCCGCGTATCAGAACTGCCCCAGTTGCCGAACAGCGGGCCGGAGCCTCCGAAAGTGCCTGCGCCGAAGCTCAAGGCGGGCACCTTGAGGCCGGAAGCACCGAGATTGCGATAGTCCATGACGATAATCCTTTCGATTGAAGGTGGCGCCTCAGACGGCAGTGGAGGATTGGGGCGTAAGGCCAATGCGCCCTGCCCGCATCGCGAGGAATGCGATGACGATGGCGACCAGCGGGAAGAGCGCTGCGATCAGCGGTACGAATTCGAGGCCTGGCCCATGTTCGATGATCATGCCGCCAGCCCAGGCGCCGATTGCGTTGCCAAGATTGAAAGCGGCGATGTTGAAGCTCGATGCGAGGCTCTGGCCGGCACCCTCCGCCTTCGAGAGCACCCACATTTGCAATGGCGCGACCGTGGCGAAGCCTGCCACGCCCAGCAAGCCGACGAAGAGCACGGCTGCGATGGGCTCGTGAAACGCGATGGCCATCAGACCAAGCACCACGCCGAGCGCGGCGAGTGTGGCGAGTACGGAACGATGAAGATTGCGGTCGGCGAGCCTGCCGCCGAGGAGGTTTCCAGCGACAAGCCCGCCGCCGAAGACCAGCAAGATTGGAGAGACCACGCTGTCGGGAAAGCCGCTGATCTGCGTGAGCAAGGGCGCAACATAGGTGAATACCGCGAACACGCCGGCATAGCCGAGCACAGTGGTCGCCAGACCGAGCAGAACCGGGCGGCGCGCGATGGCCTTGATGTCGGAACGCCAATCCGACTCCTCGGGTGCGCCCCGGTCCCCCGGCACAAGAGCCGCAATGACAGAAAGAGCGATCAAGCCAATCAGCGTCACCGCCCAGAAGGTAACACGCCAGCCGTATTGTTGTCCGAGCCATGTGCCGAACGGAACGCCGAGGACGGTGGCGAGCGTCACTCCGGTGAACATGATCGCTATGGCCGAAGCGCGCTTTTCCCTGGCGACAAGGCCGGTGGCCACGACCGCACCGACACCGAAGAAGGTGCCGTGCGCCAGGGCGGTGAGCACCCGCGCGGCCATCAGCAGCCCATAACTCGGCGCGAGCGCACAGGCGGTATTGCCGAGGGTGAAGATGAACATCAGCCCGACCAGCACCCTCTTGCGAGGCCAGCGCCCCGTAAGCGCGGTAAGCACCGGCGCGCCGACCATGACACCCAGCGCATAGCCGGAGATCAGCAGGCCGGCAGCGGCGACGGTCACGTTCAGGTCACTGCCAACCTCCAGAAGCAGACCCATGATGACAAACTCGGTGACGCCGATGCCGAAGGCGCCGACGGTCAAGGCATAGAGAGCCAAAGGCATGATTAGTCCTGTTCCTTCGCGATCGTGGTTCGGAACATAGACCCGATGTTTTTGATGAAATAGGATGCCTTCTGGAACATGATATGTGAGTTGAATTCATATGGCACGGATGGAGGTCAATCGGTCGGGCGAGATGGAAGTGTTCGCCCAGGTGGTCGAGCAAGGCGGCTTCTCGCCTGCCGCACGGCATTGCCGGATGACGCCCTCGGCCGTCAGTAAGCTGATCGCCCGGCTCGAGGCGCGCCTCGGTGTGCGGCTGCTCAACCGCTCGACACGCCGGCTTCAACTCACGGCGGAGGGATGCGCCTTCTACGAGCGCTCGACGCGCATCCTGGCCGATCTGGAAGATGCGGAACGCAGCGCCGGCACAGGCGAAAAGCCGGCAGGCCGCATCCGCCTCAATACCAGCGCGTCATATGCCACCCATGTGCTTGCGCCGGTGTTGCCGGAGTTTCTGGCGCTTCATCCGGACGTAACGCTCGACATCGTGCAGACGGACGCGGTGATTGACCTTCTGGCCGAACGCACGGATGTCGCGGTGCGGGCGGGGCCGCTCAAAAGCTCGACCCTTGTCGCGCGCAAGCTCGGCGAGACGCCCATAACGATCGTCGCCGCGCCGGCCTATCTCGAAAGGTTCGGAAAGCCGAAGACGATCGCCGATCTGGAGGCGCACAACCGGCTCGGCTTCGGCTATGTGCGGACGGTCGACGGGTGGCCATTGAAGGAAGGCGGCGAGACGGTCGTGGTGCCGACGGTCGGGCGCGTGCAGACGAGCGACGGCGAGGCGCTACGCCATCTGGCGCTGACCGGTGTCGGGCTCGCCCGCCTCGCGGCCTTCACGGTGCGGGCCGACATTTCCGCCGGGCGGCTCATACCAGTCCTCGAACATCTCGATCCCGGAGACAAGGAGGCCTTCTACGCCGTCCATGTCGGCCAAGGCGGACCGCTGCCGTCGCGCGTCAGGGCGTTGCTCGATTTTCTCGCGGAGCGGGGCACGGTCCATTGAACCGTGGCGCGCGAAGCAATTGACTGCGGAGACCTGAGACTGACCGCGATGCACCGTCCGCGCTGGCGGCTACTGTCGAATTTTCGGAGTATCACGGCGGCACGCGCTATATCCATTGCCGGCTAAGGGACGGCCAGATGCTCGTTGCCGAGCAGCGGGAGGGGCTGGATCTGGTGCCGGACGAGGCGGTGCGGTTCAGCTGGGAGCCAACAAAAGCCCTCGTCTTCTCGCAATCCGGTTCGAGGGCAGGCTAGCTATGAGCTTTCCGTTTCAGAATCCACGTCACTGCCGCGGTGAGATCGTCGACCAGGGCGGTCGGCTTTGGCTCGAAGCGCTGCTCATCGCCGGAGCGGTACTTTCCGGTCCGGACAAGTAGCGCGCAGCTTAATCCCGCGCGCAGGGCCCCCGCGACATCGCCTTCGGCATCGTCGCCGACCATGACGGCCGTCTCGGGCTCGCAGCCCATGCTCGCGAGCGCCGAACGAAAAAAATCCTCCGAAGGTTTCCCAAGCACGATGGCGCTGCGCTGGCAGGCAAATTCCAAGGCGGCCACGAAGGGGCCCGCATCGAGGCTGGGCTTGCCGTCGGCATCCTTGAATATCCGGTTGTTGGCGAGTGCCAGGAACTCGGCGCCCTCGCTCAGTTTCCGGAAGGCGGCATTCAGTTTGGAATAGTCCAGCGCCTCGCCGACGTCGCCGATCACCACCGCCGGCTTGCCGCCAGCGGGCAGGCCGGAGAAATCCGGCTCGAGCCCTGGATGGACCAGAAGATGGGGCGAGCAGTCATGCTTTTGCAGCCACTCCCGTGCGGCTATCGCCGGCGTGAGAAGCTCGTTCTCCGCAACCGAGATTTCAAAACCGTCGAGACGACCGAGAACCGCCTTTTTCGTCGAGCGCGTGGTGTTGCTTACGAAGCGCAGCGGCAGGCCGGCCTTACGTAGGCGCGCGATGGCCTCCGCCGCACCGGAAATCGGCTTTTGGCCATCGTAGACGACGCCAGCAAGATCAAGAAGCACACCGCCGATCATGCCCAGAGCATGACCGGGAGGCGGCCATACGTCAATTTTCCTCGACGTCGAAATCTGCGACCGGTGTGGGCCCCTTTCCATCTGGGGATAGCCAGCTGCTCGCGCGCCTTCGGCTGCTGAATGAGTCGCCCGTCCTTTTGCCGCCTCGGACTTCTCCTCCTCACGCGTGACCAGGCTCTCGCCGAAGGGACCTGCGCGCGGGAGCCATTGGCTGACAGACATGAGGCAGGCTGGCGATGAGCCTGAATTATCGATCGCCTATGACGGAATGCCCACTCGGCCGTCGCGCAGCTTTACGAAGTAATCGTCACGGCCAATCTGCCCGCCCTTCAGGGCCAGTTCCAGTACGCCTCCTTGAGAACGGTGCGCGTCACATACCGGCGAGCCGGGGCTTTCGGGAATGGGATGGCGCAACGTAAGCGCAAAGACATCGAGTGCGCTCAATGCATGGCTCGACGTGTCCCCACCGGCGATGACGGCGCGAGGCAGGTCGTGGCGTTCGATCAAAGCGTTCAGCAGGTGCCCGAGCGCGCGGCCGGCGGCATCACCCGATTCCGCAACGTGCCCCCTTACGCTTTGCGCGCCGCGTGCCGTGTAAAGGATCGGACTTCTTCCCGCATCGAGTGCGGCGGAGGCTTGCGCCAACGCTTCCACACAAGCCGCCTCCAACCCTTGACCCGAAACGAGCGCCTGAAAATCAACCGGGATTCCGTCGAAACCGTTGGCGCAGGCGACGTCGATCTGGCGTGCGGTGGTCGGCGAGCAACTGCCGGAGACAACGGCGATGCGCTCCAGCTTCTGCAGAGGCTTTGGTGCGTCTGCCGGGCGGGCAACGCCCGCGTCCTTCCACACCTCCAGCAGTGCGTATTCGACCCCTGAAGAGCCGATAACGAAGGGGCCCAACCGATCAAGCTCCTTGTCGAGGAGCAGCCCTGCCTGTCGTTGTGAGAAGGCGTCGTACACATCGATGAGAATGCAGCGAACGGCTTGCCGGTCGAAATCTGCGAGGGCCTCGGAAAGAGACGGTTCGTTGAGGATCTCCGGATCGAGGCAGGCTGTGGCGAACCCGGTCTGGTGCCCCAGATGCACGAGCAGGTCCGCTTCCTGCATCGGCGTTGCGGGATGGGCGCTCATCACCGGATGCCGGTCGATGCGGTAGACCCGGTCGCGATAGGCGGCGAAAAGCTGGCTGAAATAGGTAAAGCGGCGCAGTTGCGGCGCGCCGACCACCAGCGCCGCCGTCTTCTGGTCGAAGCACCGCAGGCCGATCTCCAGGGCACGGCCGATGGAGCCCTGGCGGGGGGAACTGTCGAAGGTGGAGCAGACCTTATAGTGACAATGGTGCGCATTCAGCCCTTTGAGCCAGCTGAAGATGGCAGGGAGATTGCCATCCATCCAGTCCGGCGTCTGGCTGCGGCTGACGCCGGCAATGCCAACCGCGCGGCAATCGGCAAATCTGGCGGCCCGCGCGTCGTCGGGAATACCGGTGAACAGCACGGTGGGAACGCCGCCCGACGAGAGGGCCTCCATGACATCGGTGGAGCCGGTAAAATCATCCCCGTAGTAGGACAGCAGAAGCCCGTCGCTCATCGAATCGCCCGTCATGTGCGCTTGTCCTTGAACATGGCAAGCGCTTGCCGCAACTCCGCGTGTTCGGCGGCATAATCGTCCAGCGCGATGCCCTTCATCGCCGCCTCCGCCGCCTGGCGCAGGCTGGCGACGCCGCCGGCTACCCCGCCGGGATGACCCATGATGCCGCCGCCGGCGCAATAGAGGAAATCGCCGTTTCCGAGCGCCTTATATGTGAGTTGCATCTGCACAGCCGTCTGGCCGGACGAGAATACGGGCACCGCATCATAGGCACTGTCGGCGAACATGGCTTCACCCACTGAACGCGCTGCGTCGATCACCGATGCATCGCTTTCGGTGAACTTGTTGGCGATGCCGTTCACATGCAGATGGTCCGCGCCCGCCAGCCGCCAGAATTTCTGCCAGGCGCGGAAGCCTATGCCGATATCGGGCGAGCGCGAGAAAATGCCCCAGCCGTTGCGGTGGCAATGCAGCGGCAATTCCGCATGGGCCCGGATGGCCGAAAGGCCGGCGAGCCCAATGGAAAAAAGGCTGACCATCACGCAGGTCCCGCCGGCATCGCGCACCAGGTCGGCATTGCGCTTCATCTCCTCGATTTCGCCGGTAATGTTGAAGGCATACATGACCTTTTTGCCGGTACGCTCGGTGTGGTCGTTCAGCACGCGCATTACATGCTCGACGCGCTCGTTGAAGGGGCAATGCGGGCCGTTGCCCTGCAACTCGTCATCCTTGATGAAATCGATGCCGCCTTCGGCCAGTTCGCGCACCAGTGCCGCCGTGTCCTGCGGCGACAGGCCGACGCTGGGCTTGACGATGGTGCCGATCAGCGGGCGCTTTTCCACCCCCGCAAGCCGCCGTGTGCCGGCAACGCCGAAGGCAGGGCCGGGATAGGCCCTTGCGAAGTCTTCCGGAAAGTCCACGTCGAGCAGCCGCAGAGCGGAGACCTCGGCCAGCTCGAACAGATTGCCGGCGACCGTGGCCAACGCGTTGGTGAGCGATGCTCCCATGTTCTCGACGGGCCACGACAGCAGGATTTCGCCGCGGGTATAGGAACCGCCCGAGGTCCGGCACGGCAGGGAAGGTCGTTCTGAAACCGAGTGCTCGGCGATCTCCTCGACCCTGGCGCCGGAGCGCTCACGCAGCGCGTCGGTTTCCCCGGGGAGTCTGAGGAAGGTGCCGGAAGACTGCTCGCCGGCGATCACCGCAGCGGCGCGCTCAAGGCCGACCGGGCTTTCCAACTCGTAGCGCGCATACAGCCTACCCATAGCTCTCTCCTCTTGATGCGGTGCGCCCATTTCTTATCAACTCATCATACCAGTTGACAATATGATGATTGCCTGCAAATCTTTTCCGGCAACTGCGAGGAGAAATAATGAAGATCGCGCTTATCGGTGCCGGAGGGAAAATGGGAGTGCGTCTAGCGCGCAATCTCAAGGGTTCGCGATTCGACGTCGCGCATGTCGAGGTCAGCGAGGCGGGGCAGCAGCGCCTGAAGGAGGCGATCGGGGCCGATTGCGTGGCGCTGGACGAGGCGCTGGAGGACGCGCGCGCCGTTATCCTTGCTGTGCCGGACACGGCGATCAGGAAGGTCTCGGCCGGCCTCGTCGACAAGGTCGCGCCCGGTACGATGATTGTCGCGCTGGATGCGGCCGCACCCTTCGCGGGCCATTTCCCCGTTCGCGAGGACGTGACCTACTTCGTCACCCATCCCTGCCATCCGCCCATCTTCAATGACGAGACCGAGCTTCCCGCCAAGCGCGATTATTTCGGCGGCGTCGCCGCCAGGCAAGCCATCGTCAGCGCGCTGATGCAGGGGCCGGAGGAAGACTACGCGCTGGGCGAGGAGATCGCCAAGACCATTTTCCAGCCCATCCTGCGTTCGCACCGGGTGACGGTCGAGCAGATGGCGCTTCTGGAGCCCGGCCTTTCGGAGACGGTATGCGCCACGCTTCTGGTCGTCATGAAGGAAGCGATGGACGAAGTTGTGCGTCGTGGTGTCGACCCGGTTGCCGCGCGCGACTTCCTGCTCGGCCATCTCAACATCCTGGGCGCGGTGGTGATGGGCGAAGTCAACGGCGTCTTCTCGGACGCCTGCAACAAGGCCATCGCCAATGGCAAACCGCGCCTCATGCGCGACGACTGGCTCGGTGTTTTCGAGCCTGAAGAGATTACCGAGAGCATCCAGCGCATCACATGAGATCGAAGATGGCCGGACGCTCCGAGAGGGGTGGCCGTCCAAAGAAAATGATCGAAAGTCTATCAGGGAGGATATCATGACTTTCACACGCAGAACCCTACTTGCAGGCGCGGCCCTGGCCGTTTCAGTTGTGATTCCGGCCGCCTTTCCGGCGGCCGCATCGGCGGCCGATCTGATCGCCATCATCACGCCGTCACACGACAATCCCTTCTTCAAGGCCGAAGCGGTCGGCGCGCAGAAGAAGGCCGAGGAACTGGGCTACGAGACGATCGTGCTCGTTCACGACGACGACCCGAACAAGCAGAGCGAATTGTTCGATACGGCGATTGCCCGTGGCGCCAAGGCGATCATTCTCGACAATGCCGGCGCCGACGCCACCGTTGCCCCGGTGAAACGGGCCAAGGAGGCGGGCATCCCGTCCTTCCTGATCGACCGCGAGATCAAGGAATCGGGCATCGCCATCTCGCAGATCGTTTCCAACAATTATCAGGGAGCGCAACTCGGTGCGGAAGAGTTCGTCCGGCTGATGGGCGAGGAAGGCAAGTATGCCGAGCTTCTCGGCCGCGAGGCCGACACCAATGCCGGCATCCGTTCGGCCGGCTATCATGACATCGTCGATCAATATCCCGATATGGAGATGGTGGCGCAGCAGTCGGCCAACTGGAGCCAGACCGAGGCGTACGAGAAGATGGAAACCATTCTCCAGGCCAATCCCGACATCAAGGGTGTGATCTCGGGCAACGACACCATGGCGATGGGCGCGTGGGCTGCCCTGGAAGCGGCCGGCCGCAGCGATGTGATCGTCGTCGGGTTCGACGGCAGCAACGATGTGCGCGACTCCATCCTCAAGGGCGGCATCAAGGCCACCGTGTTGCAGCCCGCCTACAGGCAGGCCGAACTGGCGGTCGAGCAGGCGGACCAGTATCTCAAGACGGGCTCGACCGGCCAGGACGAGAAGCAGTTGATGGATTGCATTCTGATCACCGGCGATAACGCCGGCGATCTTGAAACCTTTGCCATGAACTGACGCGCCAGTGTGGCTTTGGCGGGTTCCGCATCGAGAAAAGATGCGGGACCCGTCGCCTCAAAGCACACCCTGATCTTCTGCCGAGGAGGCAATATTGATATTCCGCGACGCAACCCCGGCCGTCTGCATTGCCCTGATACTTACGGGTCTCGCCGGCTGCAAGCTGATCAAGAATGCATCCGAGGGCGGGGATGGCGAAATGGTCTCCGGCAAGTCGGGCGGGAATATGACCGCTCTGGTCGATGAAATATGGGATGCCCGGGTCCTGCCGCATATGCGCGACAGCGCCACCGACCTGGCGACCCTTGGACCGGCCATCGAGGCAGATCTCGACGCTGCCGGCGAAGCGCACGGCTACCGGCCCTCCAGCGAGGGAAGTCCATGGAATTTCGCGGTCTCGGTCAAAGGCGAGATCGTTTCGGCGAAGACCGACACGCGGGCAGCTACCGCTGATGTCGACGTGAATGGCGATGGCGAGGCGGATGCCGTTCTGCAGCTCGGTCCCGTCATCCGCGGAACGACGTTGCGCGACGTTCTGCCTTTCATCGATTTCACATCCTTTACCGATCAGATCGAATTTGCCCAGCTCTCGCGGGCGCTCAACACAAAGGCTTACGAGACGGCCCTGGAGGGCCTTCCGCGCGAGAGCCTCGTTGGACAGCCTGTCGAGGCGCTTGGGGCCTTCACGGTGCGCGGCAAGGGCGATGCCATCCTCATCACGCCGGTTGAAATGAAGCTGGTCAGACAATGACCGCCGTGAGCCAAGCGATGGGCGTGAGCCACGAGATAGGGCTGTCGGTGCGCGGTGCAACCAAGGTCTATCCCGGCACGCTGGCCCTCAGCGAGGTCGATTTCGACGTGCATCTGGGCGCCATAAACGTGTTGGTCGGGGAAAACGGTGCCGGCAAATCGACCCTGATGAAGGTCATTGCCGGTGTCGAGCAACTGACCTCCGGCGAGATTTTCGTCGATGGCAAAGCCGTCACCTTCGCCGATACGCGCGCTGCCGCACAGCACGGCATCGGCATCATTTTTCAGGAACTCAACCTGTTCCCCAATATGACGGTGGCGGAGAACATCTTCATCGCGCGGGAAAAGACGCGCGGGCGCATCGACATCGATACGGACCGACAGCGCAAGGCCGCGGCGGAACTGATGCAGCGGCTGGAGCACGACATCTCGCCCGACGCGCTGGTTGGCGAGTTGCGCATCGGCGAACAGCAGATCGTCGAAATCGCCAAGGCGCTGGCGCAGGATGCCCGCATTCTCATCATGGACGAGCCGACTTCGGCCTTGAGCGCCGCGGAGGTCGAGATCCTTTTCCGCGTCATTGCCGACCTGAAGAAGCGCGGTGTCGGCATTGTCTATATCTCGCACCGGCTCGAAGAGCTGATCCGCATCGGCGACTATATCACGGTGCTGCGCGACGGCAGGATCACCGGCTCGCGCGGCATGGGCGGCGTCGATGTCGGCTGGATCGTACGCAACATGATCGGCGCGGCTTCCAAGGATTTCGCGAAGACCGAGATACATGATCTGGGGCCGGAAGTGTTCCGTGCCGAGGAAATCTGCCTACCGGGCAAAAGCGGCGGTCTCACGGTCGATCATGTCTCCCTCACCCTCAGGGCGGGCGAAATCGTCGGAATATACGGGCTGATGGGGGCGGGACGTTCGGAGTTCTTCGAATGCATCATGGCGCAGCATCCCCACTCCACGGGGACGTTTTACGTCGATGGCGCGGTGCTGAACGAGCCCGACGTCGCCACCCGCATCGCCCGCGGCCTTGCGCTGATCCCCGAAGACCGCAAGGCAGAGGGGCTGGTGCAGATCATGGCCATCCGCGAGAACATGTCGCTGTCCAGCCTGAAAAGCTTCACGAGCGGCTTCCACCTCAACCTCAAGCGCGAGCGGAATGCGGTGCTGTCCTTCGTGCGCGATCTCGCCATCAAGATCGCGAGCCCGGAAAATCCGGTCAGCTCGCTGTCGGGCGGGAATCAGCAGAAGGTGGTGATCGCCAAGGCGCTGATGACGCACCCAAAGGTGCTTTTGATGGACGAGCCGAGCCGGGGCATCGATGTCGGCGCCAAAGCCGAGGTGTTCCGCACCATGCGGCGTCTGGCGGCGGAGGGGCTCGGCATTCTCTTCGTTACATCGGATCTGGAAGAAGTGATGTCGTTGTCCGACCGCATCATCGTGATGTCGAATGGCCGCATCACCGGAGAATTCAGCCAGGCGGAAGCCCGCGAAGAACAGATCGTTGCCGCGTCCGCCGAGGGGCATGCGCCCATGGGCCGCGAGGGAATCGACAAAGGGGAGAGCCGAACATGACATCCAACGCCGCTGCGGTGCCTACTCCCGGTCAGGGCGGCCAGCCGCTGCTTCTGCTCCTGCTCAAGCTGCGGACCTTCATAGCCCTCATCGCGGTGTTCACCTTCTTCGCCTTCGCAGCCCCGAACTTCCTGAGCACGGCCAATTTCGTCATCATGTCGAAGCATGTGGCCCTCAACGCGTTTCTGGCCATCGGCATGACATTCGTCATCATCACCGGCGGCATCGATCTGTCCGTCGGCTCCATTGTCGGCCTGTGCGGCATGGTGGCCGGGTGGCTGATCCTCAACGGCATCGACCTGGGCATCGGCTACACGCTCTACTTCAACATCTTCGAGATCATCCTGATCACGCTGCTCGTCGGGATACTGTTCGGAGCGATCAACGGGCTGCTCATCACCAAGCTCAATGTCGCACCTTTCATCGCAACGCTCGGGACGCTCTACGTCGCCCGCGGGCTGGCGCTCCTTTCTTCCGACGGCGCGACCTTCCCGAACCTTTCGGGCAATCCTGAATATGGCTCGACTGGCTTCTATCTCCTTGGCGCAGGTTCGGTGCTCGGCATCCCGATCTCGATCTGGATCCTCATCGCGGTCGGCTGCGGGGCAGCATATCTTGCCGGCTGCACGCCGCTTGGCCGGCACATCTATGCGGTCGGCGGCAATGAGCGCGCAGCAGCCCTTTCCGGGGTCAAGGTCAACAGGGTCAAGCTGTTCGTCTACATGTTCTCCGGCTTCTGCGCGGCGATTGTGGGCCTCGTCATCTCTTCACAGCTTGTCGCGGCGCATCCGGCGACAGGCGAGACCTTCGAGCTCAACGCCATCGCGGCGGCCGTACTCGGCGGCACCTCCATGTCCGGCGGGCGTGGACGCATCGCCGGAACGATCATCGGCGCCTTCGTCATCGGCATCCTGTCGGACGGGCTGGTGATGATGGGCGTCAGCTCCTTTTGGCAGACCGTCATCAAGGGGCTTGTCATCATCGCCGCAGTCGTGGTCGACCAGGCGCAACAGCGCTTGCAGGCGCGCGTGGCCCTGCAGCAGCAGGCGGCGCTCGGTCGGTAAGGAGAAAATCGATGAAAAGAGGCGCGTTGATTGGCTGCGGTTTCTTTGCACAGAACCATCTCCATGCCTGGAGGGATGTGGACGGGGCGGAGATCCTCGCGCTGTGCGACCGCGACGAGGCACGACTGGACGAGACGGCGCGCCGCTTCGGCATTGAACGAACCTATAGGGATGCCGCGGCGATGATCGAGGCCGAGGCACTGGATTTCGTGGATATCGCCACCACAGTGCAGACCCATCGCCCGCTTGTCGAAATGGCCGCGTCAGCGGGACTGCACATCGTCTGCCAGAAGCCCTTTGCCGAGACCATGGCGGAGGCGCAGGCCATGGTGCAGGTGGCGACAAGCGCCGGCGTGACGCTGATGGTGCATGAGAATTTTCGCTGGCAGTCGGCAATCCGTGCCGCGAAAGCGGAAATGGACCGGGGCGCGATCGGCTGGCCCTTCTGGGGCCGCGTCAGCTTTCGTTCCGCCTATGATGTCTATTCCGGGCAGCCCTATCTTGCCACCGACGAGAAATTCATCGTCCAGGACCTGGGCATCCACATTCTCGACATTGCCCGTTTCCTGTTCGGCGACGTGGCGTCCATTTCCGCCAGCACCAGGCGTGTGAACCCCAAAATCCGCGCCGAGGATGTCGCGACCATGATGCTGGTGCATGAGAGCGGCGCGACAAGCATCGTCGACTGCAGCTATGCCACCAGCCTCCCACGCGAGAATTTTCCCGAAACGTTGCTTGAGATCGACGGCAGTGAGGGGACGCTTCGGCTGGACGCCGGCTATCGGATGACGGTTCACAACGGCGAAGGAACCATCGAGCACGACGTTTCGCCGCCATTGCTGCGATGGGCAGAACGGCCCTGGCACAATATTCAGGAAAGCGTTTTGAACATCGAGCGGCACTTCATCGACTGTCTTTCCAATGGCATTTCACCGGAAACCTCGGGAGCCGACAATCTGAAGACGCTGGCGCTGGTCTATGCGGCTTACACGTCGGCCGCCGAGGGCAATCGGACGATTGCAATGCGGGATGCGGCCTGATGCCAGCGGAAGACGAAGCGACCAGGCTCTTCGGGACGGCCGCACCGCCGGCGCCCTACAGGTTTCTTCGCGCCGGGCTCCTGGCTGCCCGGTTGGAAGAGGGCAATCTGCGCTATATCCGCTATGACGGCCACGAAGTCCTGCGCGCGATTTCCTACATCGTCCGGGATCGAGACTGGGGCACGCTGGTGCCGCGCATCGCTCAATTGCAGGTCGAGGAGAGCGACGACAGTTTTCGCGTCGTCTATCGCGCCTCCTGCGTCAGCGGCGATGCATGCCTGACCTACCATGCCAGGATTGAAGGCAGAGCAGACGGGCAGCTCCTATTTTCGGTCGAAGCCATCCCGGACCGGGATTTTGAGACCAATCGCTGCGGCTTCAGCGTCCTGCATCCGATAGATGGCGTCGCCGGCACGCCGGTGACCGTCGAGCACTGTGATGGCGCGATCCGGAAAACGGTCTTCCCCGATCTGATCGAACCCTGGCAGCCGTTCAAATCGATCCGCGCGCTCACACACAGTCCCGCGCCCCATCTTTCTGCGGCCTGCCGCATGGAAGGCGACACGTTCGAGATGGAGGACCAGCGCAACTGGTCCGACGCCTCCTACAAGACCTATGTACGGCCGCTGGAGCTGCCTTGGCCCTATCTGATGCCGGCTGGGACCGCCAACCGGCAAAGCGTCGATCTGCGCGTCAAGGCAAGGGCAAAGAAGGCTGGCGAAATAAGCAGACCGGGTCGGCACGATGGGCCTCTGCGGATTGAGCTGGGAGACGTGATTGCAACGCGTTTTCCCAAGATCGGCCTGGCCGTCGCGCCGGACGAGATACGGGATGTGCTGACGCATACCGGCCTGCTGAGCGAGATCGGGCCGCAAGCGATCCTGTGTCATCACGATCCCACAACAGGGCACGGAAAGCAGGCTTTGGCGGGTTTCGCGGAATTGCAGAGGTCCTGCCCCGCCCGATACGAGCTTGAATATGTGGTGACCTGCGAGAGCGACCTTGGCGCCGAATTCGAAGCGCTCTCGGAACAAGTCAGGTCAGCAGGACTTAAGCTCGCTTCCCTCGCCGTTTGCCCCTCCGTCGACCGCCAATCGACGCCGCCAGGCAGCGCCTGGCCTGACTGCCCGCCTCTGGAGGCAATCTATGAAGCGGCGCGCAAGGCTTTCCCCGATATACCGCTCGGCGGTGGCATGTTCAGCTATTTCACCGAACTCAATCGCAAGCGCCCGCCGGTCGCCCTGCTGGATTTCGTCACCCATGCCACCAACCCGATCGTGCATGCGGCGGACGACGAGAGCGTCATGGAGACGCTTGAAACCCTGCCGCATATCACGCGTTCCGCGCGCGCGTTCATCGGGGCGAACACGCCTTACCATATCGGTCCCTCCACCATCGGCATGCGTCAGAACCCCTATGGAACGAGGACCTTCGACAATCGGCGTGGCGAACGCATCTGCATGGCCGCCGACGATCCACGTCAGCGTGGTCGCTTCGCTGCCACGTGGACGGTTGGCTATGGGGCACGGATTGTCCCGGCCGCTATCGGGTGCTGGACACCTGCCGCCTTCACCGGCCCGCGAGGCGTGCTGGACGAAGCGACCGGGGCGCTTCTGCCCATAGGCGAGGCGATTGCCGGCCTTGCCGGTTTCGCCGATGCGCGGCTGATCGATTGCCGGGTCAGCGACGACAAACGCCTGGCCGCCATCGCCGTGGAAATGGATGGCGGACCGGCCTTGCTGGCCGCCAATCTGACAACCCGGCGACTCGAAGTGGATTTCAAAGGCGGCTATGAGCTGGCGGCCTTCGAGGTACGGAGGATTTGAGCTGCCTGCGCGGTTCGCGACCATTTCGACTTGATATATATGTCGGTTTCATATTCGCGCTATCTGACAACCGAAATCGAAGCAGAACAAGGGTCGCTGGACCGATGGAAAACTGGAACGCTCTGGATACCGACGACGGCAAGATCGTGCGCCGCAAGCTGTCGGATCAGGTTCTCGAGCGGCTGCGCGAAATGATTGTCAGGGGGGAGCTGGGACCGGGCGACCTCATGCCGTCCGAGCGCGATCTCATGGAGCGCTTCGGTGTGGGCCGGCCGGCCGTGCGGGAGGCCATGCAGTCCATGCACACGCTGGGACTGATCGCCATATCGCATGGAGAGCGGGCCAGGGTGAGCGAGCTTTCAGCCGATCTCATGTTTCGCCAGATGGATATGGTCGCGCGCATGCTGCTCTCATCTTCGCCCGACAATCTGGAGCATCTCAAAGAGGCACGCCGCCTGTTCGAACTCGGCATGGTGCGTATCGCGACAACGAAGGCGCAGCCATCCGATATCGACGAACTGAAAAGTCTCGTGACGGCACAAAGGTCGAAGCTTGGTGATGCGGCCGCCTTCATCAAGGGCGACATGGCATTTCACCGCAAGATCGCCAGTCTTTCGGACAACCCGATTTTCGCTGCGATCAGCGACGCCATGCTCAACTGGCTGTTCAACTATCATACGGATCTCCTGCACTGGTCGGGGCAGGAGAATGTGACGCTCAGTGAACACGAGAAGATCGTCGCCTGCATCGAAGCTGGCGATCCCGATCGTGCCGCAGAAGCCATGCGCTCGCATCTCGACCGTTCGAACGACCTTTACCGCCATCACGACTGAGCGGCGGCCTGGAGCGCGTCAGCGATCGAGCCTGATCCAAACGGATACCGGTTCCGGAAAAGGTGATGGAGATCGTGTGCTTGATCGCCTCCCGCGGCTTCTATCGCGCCGCCGTGTGCATGCCGACGAGCCGCGACAGCAGAATAACCGTGTAGAGCACGCCGATGATGGCCTCGAAGGCGGCAAAGGCCTGGGCATAGAAACTCACCGGCAGGATATCGCCATAGCCCAGGCTCGTAAGCGTGATGTAGCTGAAATAGAGCAATTGCTGCCAGTCGACCTCGGCTCCCGACCCGGACGAGAATGCGCCCGGCTCCAGCCATGCGATCAGCGCGAAGATGGCAGCGAAGGCCGAGCCGATGACCAGATAGAGCGACGCAGCAGCCAGGATGATCTCGGTGAACACCTGCCGGGCTGCGAAGATGTACCAGGTCAGCACCACCATGATGACGCCGTGATACGCAATCGAGGTGATATAGACGGCGAGAGCCGTCAGTCGCGAAGGCGCGTAGGAATTGAAAAGCCCTGCCGTGAATACGGCGGCACCGGTCGCCGCGGCCGCCCAGCGAAGGGCGGCGTTGCCGGTCAAAAGCCAGGTGGCAATCACGAACATCGCTGCGTAGATCGCATAGAAAACGAACGGCCCGATAACGCCTTGGGTCGACAGCGGATAGATCAGGTTGTGAATTACCAGCGCCGCCAGAAGGCCGCCGGTCTTCAGAACCTCGGCACCGGGGCCTTCTCGTCTCGTCTGGCCGCTACTCACGATCAGGTTTCCTGACGGCGCGAGGACAGCCATGTCGTCAGCACCAGGACCGCCAGCACGCCGGTGCCGAGAACAAGCCCCGAAGCATGCAGCGCATGAACCGCGTAGCCGACCGCAAAAAGACCCAGAATGCTCACCAGGTAGACGGGCGGCACACGCCGCGCCATCGTGGCCCGGAAGAGTGCGTTGCCGACAAGGAAGATCAACGGCCCCGTCACCGCGATGAGGATGGTCGGCAGATGCGCGGGATCGTCGGGATGCGCGATGATCTCCTCAATGGCGACGGCGACCACGATCGCCCCGCAGACCATGATGCCATGTGCGTAGGCGAGCCCTGCGCGGGCGAGCCGGGTGTGGTTCTGTTCATGCTCGAAGGCATGCTCGCCCTCCGTGGTTCGCACGAAGTAGAGCCACCAGAGTGTCACAATGGTCAGGAAGCCGAGCCCTGCCGCCAGCAACGTCGCCCCGCCGAGCTCCCCGTCGACAAGCGTTCCGCCCAGAAGCAGGATGGATTCCCCAAGCGCGATGATGAAGACGAGTTGATTGCGTTCCAGCAGATGAAGGCCCTTGAGGGTCCAGCTCTCCATTGCCGTAGCGCCTTTTCCCGGCAGCCAGAACCCGGCATAAGGCGCGGCGTAGTCGATGAGAACCGCGAGGATCCAGAGCTCCAGACGGAGCGACGGAACGAGCGCGCCCGCGATCCAGAACAGGCCTGAGAAGGCGCTCCAGGCGCAAAGCTGGGCGTAGTTCCGCCCCATTGTCTGACCACGCATGACCAGCGCCGCATAGCCCGCCCGGATCAGCGCCATTGCAACGTAGGCGCCTACAAAGAGCTCCGCCCGCAGGCCGAACGCATAGGGCATCGCCACCGCCATCAGCAGCGCGCAAGCCATCAGCACGATCATCAGGGCGCGGCCGGCAGGGTGATCGGGATCAAGCCAGTTCGCCGCCCAGGCCGTGTAGTTCCACGCCCACCAGACCGCAGCGAAGACCGTGGCCGCTTGCAGAGCCCCGGTCCAGGTCTGATGCGCGAGCAGAAAGTGGGAAAGCTGGATAATGGAGAAGACGTAGACGAGGTCGAAGAACAGTTCCATGTTGGTGACGCGCACATGGCCACCGTCGCGTTCCGCCCTGATCGCACTTGCTGGCGCTAGCTTTGCAAGCCATGTGGCTTCTGCCATCAATCACAGTCCTCGTCCGCTACTGCCGAGGTTATACAAGAGTTCACTCAACTCAAAAGATAGGATATTCGGCTTGCGCCCCATCCTCGGACGGTGATGCGGGAAGGTGCTGCGCTTCGAGCTGATGATAGAACGTGGTCTGTCGCGACAGCCACAAGCATCAGGAAAGGAAGCGCAGCATG
>NZ_JAOANW010000022.1 GCF_026162365.1 Nitratireductor luteus
GCTCCTTGCGCAGCTTCAGCAGCGCGTCGATCTCGCAGTCGAGGGTCAGGTAGAAATGCGGGATGGTGGTCTTGGCCTCGACCAGGCGCCGGGCGATGGTCTTGCGCATGCCGTCATGGGGCACCAGTTCGTAGGAGCCTTCCTCGAACAGCTTGAGCACGGCGTCGTCCGACATCGGCTTGGCGGCCGGCGCCTCGGCGGCCTTCGCCGCCGGCGCGGCGCCTGTCTCGGCGGCCTTTGCCACATCGGCCTTCACCACACGGCCCTTCGGCCCCGAGCCGGCAATCGCCGACAGATCGAGCCCCGCCTCCCTCGCAAGGCGCCGGGCAAGCGGGGTGGCGAAGATGCGCTCGCCATCCTCTGCCTTGCGCGCGGCGGGCTTTGTCTCGCTGGCTTCAGCCTTTTTCGGCGCTTCGGCCGCTGGCTCAGCCTGAGGCTTTTCGGCCTTTCCGGCCTCCGCTTCTTGCTTCCTCGATTCCGGTTTTGCCGCTTCCGGCTTCGAGCCGCCGTCAGCCGCCTTGGCGGCTTCGGCGACGTCCTCGCCTTCCCCGGCCAGAACCGCGATGAGGGCATTCACCTTCACTCCGTCGGTGCCCTCGGGCACGACGATCTTGGCGACGGTGCCCTCGTCGACCGCTTCCACTTCCATGGTCGCCTTGTCGGTCTCGATCTCCGCTATGACGTCGCCGGGGGCGACATTGTCGCCCTCCTTGACCAGCCACTTGGCGAGATTGCCCTCCTCCATCGTTGGCGAGAGGGCCGGCATGGTGATCTCTATCGGCATGGGGTCTCCTCCCTCAATTCCGGTAGGAAACGGCTTTCACCGCCTCGACAACGTCCACGACACTGGGCAGCGCGAGCTTTTCCAGATTGGCGGCGTAGGGCATCGGCACGTCCTTGCCGGCGATGGTGACGACGGGGGCGTCGAGATAATCGAACGCCCGCTGCATCACTTGGGCAGCGATATGGTCACCCACCGACGATTGCGGGAAGCCCTCCTCGACGGTCACCAGCCTGTTGGTTTTCTTCACGGATTCGATGACGGTGTCTAGGTCCATCGGGCGGATGGTGCGCAGGTCGATGATCTCGACATCGATCCCCTCGCCTGCCAGTTCCTCCGCCGCCTTGATGGCATAGGTCATACCGATGCCGAAGGAGACGATCGTCGCGTCCTTGCCTTGCTTGTGGATGCGCGCCTTGCCGATGGGCAGCACGAAATCTTCGAGCTTCGGCACATCGAAGCTCTGGCCGTAGAGGATTTCGTTTTCGAGGAAGACGACCGGGTTGGGATCGCGGATCGCGGCCTTGAGCAGGCCCTTCGCGTCGGCTGCGGTATAGGGCATAACCACCTTGAGGCCGGGAATGTGGCCGTACCAGGCGGCATAGTCCTGACTATGCTGGGCGGCGACGCGGGCCGCCGCGCCATTGGGGCCGCGGAAGACGATTGGCGCGCCCATCTGGCCGCCGGCCATATAAAGCGTCTTGGCAGCCGAATTGATGATCTGGTCCATCGCCTGCATGGCGAAGTTGAAGGTCATGAACTCGACGATCGGCTTCAAGCCGGCAAAGGCAGCGCCGATGCCGACGCCGGCAAAGCCGTGCTCGGTGATCGGCGTATCGACCACGCGCTTGTCGCCGAACTCCTGCAACAATCCCTGCGTGATCTTGTAGGCACCCTGATACTCAGCAACTTCCTCGCCCATGACGAAGACATCGCCATCGCGGCGCATCTCCTCGGCCATGGCATCGCGCAGCGCCTCTCGAACGGTGGTCGGTACCATCTCGATGCCTTCCGGTATGTCCGGATCGGAAGCCACCTCGACCTTGGGGGCGGCCGGAACTTTTTCGCCGCCATCCGCCTTCGCTTCAGCCTTCGGCGCATCTTCCGGGGCGGGCGCTTCCGCCGTCCTGTCCTTGTTCGGGCTGTCCGAGGCGGCATTGTCGAGGTCGCTGGCGCTTTCGCCGTCCCCCAGAAGCAGTGCGATGGGCGTGTTGACCTTGACCCCTTCGGCGCCCTCCTCGATCAGGATACGGCCTATGGTGCCTTCATCGACGGCTTCCACTTCCATGGTCGCCTTGTCAGTCTCGATCTCGGCTATGATATCTCCAGGAGCGACGTTGTCGCCTTCCTTCTTGAGCCATTTGGCCAGATTGCCCTCTTCCATGGTCGGCGAGAGCGCGGGCATCAGGATTTCCGTTGGCATGTTGCGTCCCCCCTTAGAGCAAGATGTCAGTGTAGAGCTCGGAAACATCCGGCTCGGGGTCGTTCTGGGCAAAATCGGCGGCGTCGGCCACGATCTCGCGAACCTTCTTGTCGACCGCCTTCAGTTCGTCCTCGCTCGACCATTTCTTCTCGATGAGACGGTTCTTCACCTGCTCTATGGGGTCATGCTCGGAGCGCATTTTCTGCACTTCGTCCTTGGAGCGGTATTTGGCGGGGTCAGACATGGAATGGCCGCGATAGCGATAGGTCTGCATTTCGAGGATGATCGGGCCCTTGCCGGAGCGACACCACTCGACCGCCAGGTCGCCGGCAGCCTTCACAGCACGCACATCCATGCCATCCACCTGAATGCCGGGTATCTTGAAGGAAAGGCCGCGGTGTGAAAAATCCGTCTCGGCGGAAGAGCGCGAAACGGATGTTCCCATGGCGTAGCGGTTGTTCTCGATGATGTAAATCACGGGAAGCTTCCACAGCGAGGCCATATTGAAACTCTCATAGACCTGCCCCTGATTGGCCGCGCCGTCGCCGAAATAGGTCAGGGAAACGCTGTCATTGTCGCGATAGCGGTTCGCGAAGGCCAGGCCCGTTCCAAGCGAGACCTGGGCGCCGACAATGCCATGGCCACCATAGAACTTCTTCTCCTTGGAGAACATGTGCATGGAGCCACCCTTGCCCTTGGAATAGCCGCTGCGCCGGCCGGTCAGTTCGGCCATCACGCCGCGCGCTTCCATGCCGGTGGCGAGCATGTGGCCGTGGTCGCGATAGCCGGTGATGACCTGATCGCCATCCTTCAGAGCCATCTGCATACCGACGACGACGGCCTCCTGCCCGATGTAAAGGTGGCAGAAGCCTCCGATCAGGCCCATGCCGTAAAGCTGGCCGGCCTTTTCCTCGAAGCGGCGGATGAGGAGCATGTCCTCATAGGCCTTGAACTCCTGTTCCTTCTTGAAGTCCTCGGGCTTTGGCGTCTTCACCGCGTTCGCTGCCGCTACCGCATTGCGCGGTGGGGCCTTGGTTTTGGACACACTTTTGGCTGTGGTTTTCCTGGCGGCTGTCGCCATGTTTCGCTCCCTGGATCGTCTCTTATCGGACATAGGAAGGAACCGGCAATCAAAGGCCGCCTGCACCATCACTGGCGCCACGGCGACCGCAAAATTGACGATCCACTTCCTTCGCCGAAGAAGCTAACATGCGCGCATACTTAGCGCTACGCCAAAAAAGCATGCCTGCCATGTCGGCTAAATAGCTACATTCATTGGAAAATAGACGATTAACCGGATTCAGGTTAATCGCTGGGCGCCGCTGCGCGGTAGATGACGATCTCGTTATCTTGAGCTAAGCTTAGCGCACGACGCGCCTGCTCGTCGAGCATATCTTTTTCCAGGCTGCCATCATTGATCAGCGCAAGCCGGCCCTCCAGCTTCTCCCGCGCCGCGCGCAAGCCGTTAAGCTCGGCGTCCAGATAGGTTACGCGCTCGACCAGTTTCTCGCGCGCATAGATGCCGTAGTCGCCGTGAAAAATATGGTAGGCGAAATAGGACAGAAACAGGCTCGCGATCGCCGGGACGATCAGCCTTCCGGTATTTCTGCGTTTGTGATGGCGGGTCCACATGCGGCAAATTCCTTCCGCCGCATGTGGCCATATCTTGTTTAATGGAGAGTTATTACGCCGGAGCCCGGCAGCAAAAAGATGCTCTATCCGCGCAGAATTTCGCTGCCGGCATAGCGTGCCTGGCGACCCAGCTCCTGCTCGATGCGGATGAGCTGGTTGTATTTCGCCAGCCGGTCGGAGCGCGCCAGCGAGCCGGTCTTGATCTGCCCGCAATTGGTGGCCACGGCCAGATCGGCGATGGTGGAATCCTCCGTCTCGCCGGAGCGGTGCGACATCACCGCCGAATAGCCTGCCTTGTGCGCCGTCTCGACCGCATCGAGGGTCTCGGTCAACGTTCCGATCTGGTTCACCTTGACGAGGATGGAATTGGCGATGCCCATCTTGATTCCGTCCCGCAGGCGGGCGGAATTGGTGACGAAGAGATCGTCACCCACGAGCTGCACCTTGTCTCCGGCAAGCTCGGTAAGGATTCTCCAGCCTTCGAAATCGTCCTCCGACATGCCGTCCTCGACGGAGATGATCGGGTAATCGGCGGCGAGCTTTGCCAGATATTCGGCCTGCGCCTTGCCATCCCGCGTCGTCCCCTCGCCCTCATAGACGTACTTGCCGTCCTTAAAGAATTCGGTCGCCGCGCAATCGAGCGCGATCGCCACGTCGTCGCCGGGCTTGTAACCGGCCTTTTCGACCGACGCCATGATGAAGTCCAGCGCCTCCTGAGCGCTCTTGAGCCCCGGCGCGAAGCCGCCTTCGTCGCCGACATTGGTATTGTGTCCGGCCTTCTTCAGCCCGGCCTTCAGCGTGTGGAAGATTTCGGAGCCCCAGCGCACCGCCTCCGCCAGCGAATCGGCGCCGACCGGCAGCACCATGAACTCCTGGAAATCGATGGGATTGTCGGCATGGGCGCCGCCATTGATGATATTCATCATCGGCACGGGCAGGAGATGCGCGCCGGCTCCCCCCACATAACGGTAGAGCGGAAGGCCGGAGGCCTCGGCGGCAGCCTTCGCCACGGCCAGGGACACGCCGAGAATGGCGTTGGCGCCAAGGCGGCTCTTGTTTGGCGTGCCGTCGAGCTCGATCATCGTGTTGTCGATATGGATCTGCGCTTCCGCGTCCATGCCGCCGATCGCCTCAAAGATTTCGCCGTTCACGGCTTCTACCGCCTGCTGAACGCCCTTGCCGAGATAGCGCGGCCCGCCATCGCGAAGCTCGACCGCTTCGTGCGCGCCGGTCGATGCGCCCGAAGGAACCGCCGCCCGCCCCATCGAACCGTCTTCCAGCACCACATCCACTTCGACGGTGGGGTTGCCACGGCTGTCGAGAATTTCACGTCCGACGATGTCGATAATGGCAGTCATGGGTGCTCTCTTTGATCTCGGGGTTGCTCGAAAGGACTGTCGACGCCCGTATTAGCGAATGTTCGGAAAAAGACAATGATGCCGGGTGTTCGCCGCGGCAATGACAGCCGCCAGCCTATCCGCCCTTCGCGATCCGATCGAACGCCATAAGCCGCTCCAGCAGTGTCGGCAGGTCCTTCAGGGACACCATGTTGGGGCCATCGGAGGGGGCGTTGTCAGGATCTTGGTGGGTCTCGATGAAAACGCCGGCCACGCCCACAGCGACCGCCGCGCGTGCCAGCGTTTCCACGAAACGGCGTTCGCCGCCGCTGGAGCCACCCATGCCGCCCGGCTGCTGGACCGAATGCGTTGCATCGAAGATGATCGGCGCACCGAATTCGGCCATTTGCGGTAGGGCCCGCATGTCGGAGACAAGTGTGTTGTAGCCGAAGGAGGTGCCGCGCTCGGTGACGAGCACGTTGGCGTTTCCCGATTCGGTCACCTTGGCCACCACGTTCTTCATGTCCCAGGGCGCCAGGAACTGCCCCTTCTTGACATTCACCACCTTGCCCGTGTTCGCGGCGGCGATCAGAAGATCGGTCTGGCGGCAAAGGAAGGCCGGTATCTGCAGCACATCGACCGCTTCGGCTACGACCGTGCACTGTTCCTCCGTGTGGACGTCGGTCAGCACCGGCACGCCCAGCTCGCCACGCAGGTCCGCGAAGATCGGCAGGGCCGCGTCGAGGCCGGCACCGCGCCTGCCCGAAAGCGAGGTGCGGTTGGCCTTGTCGAAGCTCGTCTTGTAGACGAAGCCGATGCCGAGCCTTTCCGTCAGCTCCTTGAGCCTGCCGGCGATGTCGAAGGCATGGTTGCGCGATTCGAGCTGGCACGGACCGGCGATCAGCGCTAGAGGCGCGTCGTTGGAAAACAGCGCGCTGCCGATTGCGACGCGTGGATTGGGCGATGTCATGATCGTTCCTCGAACAGGAGATATGCGCCCTGCCCCGGCCCGGGCGCTATGCAGATGCGGCTATGCGTTTCCTCGAACGGAAGGTCTTCACGCTCGAGCACAGCCTTTGGAAGTGCCAGATCGCTGCAACGAAAAACGATGCCGACCGGCTTTGGACCTGGAGAAGGTTCGACCCTAATCCCATAGATTTCGCGTATGACTGCCGGCGCGCCGATATATATCGAGCCATTCGCCAGTGAAACGTCGAGCAGGCCATCGGTCCTTTCCGAAAGCTGGGAGCCGGCGAAGCCGGCAAAGAAGCGACCAGCGGAAACGGCATCGTCGGCGGCAACGAGCACTTTTTCGATTGCGGCTACCCCGTTCGGGTGGCGCGTCAGATCGGGGCGATCGAAGGGAATCGGGTTCACGCGCTGGCACGTGAAGCAGAAGCTGCCCAGCCATCCGGGGGGCGCTGCGAAGGCGAGACGGAATGAAGCCTGCGCCGCTTTGCCGCCGGCATCAGCGAACGGCCTCGAAAACTCCAGCATTGCGCCGGCGCTTATGCCCTGCTCGACGAACCTCTGGTGATCGCGTGAGGCATCGTCGGTGCCCAGCACGATTGCCGAGAAACCTTCCTGCCCGTATTGGGCACGAAAGGCGTTGTCGCGCTCTACGAAGATATTGCCGCCGGTCATGGCTTCCGATGCCAATTCATCATCGATCCGCGCTAGCGGCTCGAGATATGTGCCGTCGGAGAAGAAAACGCAGGCATTGCCTGTGCCGAATGGATGGGCCGCGTCCGCTGCCATCGAGAAACCAAGGGCGGTCATGCGCCGGCGCGCCTCGTCCAACCGGGCGACGGGCAATACGCAGTGGTCGATCGGCAATGGCGGCATGATCATGCTCCAGTTGCAGCGGGCATGTGCCCTACCGCACTCACACCAGTCTCGACTGCTCCACGGCAGCGCCGATGAAAGAGGCGAAGAGCGGGTGTGGCTCGAAGGGCCGGCTCTTCAGTTCGGGATGATACTGGACGCCGATGAACCAGGGATGGTCGGCATATTCGATTGTCTCCGGCAGAACGCCGTCAGGCGAGAGGCCGGCGAAGACGAGGCCGCATCCCTCCAGCTTTTCCCGGTAACCGATATTGACTTCATAGCGGTGGCGATGGCGTTCGGAGATTGCCTGCGAACCATAGATGTCGGCGATTTTGGACCCTCCCGCCAGCTTCGCCTCATAGGCGCCCAGCCGCATCGTGCCGCCGAGATCGCCGGCCGCCGTGCGCTTTTCGAGCATATTGCCCTTGAGCCATTCGGTCATCAGCCCCACGACCGGTTCGCTGGTTGGGCCGAATTCGGTCGAAGAGGCCTTCTCGATGCCGGCCAGCGAACGGGCTGCCTCGATGCAGGCCATCTGCATGCCGAAGCAGATGCCGAAGTAAGGCACCTTGCGTTCCCGCGCGAACCTGGCCGCGAGTATCTTGCCTTCTGCGCCGCGCTCGCCGAATCCGCCAGGCACCAGGATGCCGTGGACCTTTTCAAGCCAGGGCGCGGGATCTTCCTTCTCGAAGATCTCGGCCTCGATCCACTCCAGCTTCACCCGCACCCGGTTGGCCATGCCGCCATGGGACAGCGCCTCGTTGAGCGATTTGTAGGCGTCCTTGAGGCCCGTATATTTGCCGACGACGGCAATGGTGACCTCGCCCTCGGGGTTGTGGATCCGGTCCGATACTTCGTGCCAGCGCTCCATGCGCGGCTTGGGTGCCGGATCGATGCCGAACGCGGCCAGCACTTCCGAATCGAGCCCTTCGCGATGGTAGGCTGTCGGCACGTCGTAGATATGCGCGACGTCCAGTGCCTGGATGACAGCGGACTCGCGGACATTGCAGAAGAGCGAAAGCTTGCGGCGCTCCTCGGCCGGGATTTCCCGATCGGCGCGCACCAGCAGGATATCGGGGGCGATGCCGATCGAACGCAGTTCCTTGACGGAATGCTGTGTCGGCTTGGTTTTCAGTTCGCCGGCAGCCGGTATCCAGGGCATCAGCGTCAGGTGGACATAGACGGCATTGCCGCGCGGCAACTCGTTGCCGAGTTGGCGGATCGCCTCGAGGAAAGGCATCGCCTCGATGTCGCCGACCGTGCCGCCGATCTCGCACAGCACGAAATCGTAGTCCTCGTTGCCCTCGAGCACGAACTGCTTGATCTCGTCGGTAACGTGCGGGATCACCTGCACCGTCGCGCCCAGATAATCGCCGCGCCGCTCCTTCTCGATGATGTTCTGGTAGATGCGGCCGGTCGTGATATTGTCGTGCTTGTTGGCCGAACGGCCGGTGAAGCGCTCATAGTGGCCAAGATCCAGATCGGTCTCGGCGCCGTCGTCCGTCACGAACACTTCGCCATGCTGATAGGGCGACATGGTGCCTGGATCGACGTTCAGATAGGGATCCAGCTTCCTGATTCGCACGCGGTAGCCACGCGCCTGAAGCAGCGCGCCCAAGGCCGCCGCCGCAATGCCTTTGCCGAGGGAGGAAACCACGCCGCCCGTGATGAATACATATCGCGCCATGGGATTCACCGCATAGCGGGGCACGGCCGATTCCGCCAGTGCAAAATGCCGTAGCCCGCAGATTTTTGTCTTGCCGGGCGAGAACGGCCGGCGCGCGAAGGTGGGCCGTCAATCCACCCATTTGCCCTCCATCGAGGCGCGAGACTGTCCGCGCCCGATGATCGAAGCAATATCCTCCCAGGCCTTACTGGCCAGTGGGAACCTGCGGTTCCGAGTTAGGCGCTTGTTGGCCTTCATCGGCCGGCGCCGAGGGCTGCACGCTGCCGCCAAGCTGGTCCAGAATACCGCCCGAACCTTCCTGCTGGGTACCGGACTGCGACTGGGGTAGATTCTCCAGTATGTCGGTGGGGCGTCCCTCGTAGCGCGCCAGAAGGGACAGGGCGAGCGACGTGGCGAAGAAGGCTGCTGCCAGAATCGCGGTGGTGCGGGTCAGGGCGTTGGCCGCGCCGCGCGCGGACATGAAGCCGGACCCTCCGCCGATGCCAAGACCGCCTCCCTCGGAGCGCTGCATGAGGACCGCACCGACGAGCGCGAGCACGACGAGCAAGTGAATGACGATGATGACAGTCTGCATGAATCCTTCCGGCGCTTTGCGCGACAAAACCCAGCGGCGAACCGCGGATGCGGCTCATTACATGGCTTTGCAGGTTTTTCCAAGTCCCTGCACGCCAGAGATAAGCGCGATCGCCGCCTTTACAAGAAATCAGGTCGATACGGCCTCCACTAGCGGGCCGTGGCCCTGGCAATCCCCAGGAAATCGTCGGCCTTGAGGCTGGCCCCGCCGACGAGCGCGCCGTCGACATTCAACACCGCCAGAAGCTCGGCCGCGTTGGACGGCTTCACCGAGCCGCCGTAAAGGATTCGCATCCACTCCGCCTTCCCGCCGAGCCTTTGCCGCAACCCCGCCCGCAGATGGGCATGCGCTTCCGCCACATTGTCGGTAGTAGGGGTCAGGCCGGTTCCAATGGCCCAGACCGGCTCGTAAGCGATCACGGTGTTTTCAGCGTCAGCCTCGTCGGGAACCGAGCCGGCGATCTGCCGGGAAAGCACCTCGAGTGTTTCGCCGGCCTCGCGCTGAGCTTTCGTTTCGCCAACGCATATGATCGCTGCCAGCCCCGCGCGCCAGGCCGCCCTTGCCTTTTTCGCGACGACTTCATCCGATTCGCCATGGTCGGTGCGCCGCTCCGAGTGCCCGACAATGACATGTGTGGCCCCGCAATCGGCGAGCATCTCCGCAGAGACGTCACCGGTGTGAGCGCCCTTATCCTCCGTATGGCAGTCCTGGCCGCCGACCGAGAAAGCCAGATCCCGCACCATCGCCGACGCCTCGTGAAGCAATGTCGCCGGCGGGCAGATCAACCCGTCGGCATCCAGAGCGAATCCGGTAAACCCTTCGGCTATCGCTCGCAGTTCTTCCAGGGAAGAACGCGTTCCATGCATTTTCCAATTGCCGGCGATCAGGGGGCGAATGTCGGGTGTCATGGCGTTCCATTCGATCTGGAGGACAGTTCGCCGTGTTCACTACCAAAATACGGCCACAAAGCAATCGACAGTGGCGCGCCGGGGCGTTATGCCCATTGGTCGACATTCGAGTTCAACCGGAAAAGACATCGGAACCAGCATGCTTGAAAGCCTCCGAAACGCAGCCACAACCTGGATCGCCAAGCTCCTTCTCGTTCTTTTGGTCATGAGCTTTGCGGTCTGGGGCATTTCCGGGCAGATATTCTCCGATGTCGGCCAGACAGTCGTGACCGCCGGCAATACGTCGGTATCCGCCCAAGAATTCCGCCTTGCTTACGACCGCCAGATTGCCCAGCTATCCCAGCAATTGGGAACCAGGGTAACACGCGAGCAGGCTGTCGCTTTCGGCCTCGACAACCAGGTTCTGGCCGAGCTGGCGGCAGGTGCGGCGCTGGAGGAAACGGCCAACGAGATGAATCTCGGCGTTTCCCAGCAGAAAGTCGCCGAGCTCGTGGCCTCGAACCCCGCCTTCCAGAACGCCAGCGGACGGTTCGACCGCCGCCAGTTCGAATTCGTGCTCAGCCAGGCGGGCGTCCGGGCGGAGGAATATTTGAGGCAGCGCGAGAAAGCGGCGGTCAGGCAGCAGATCGTCGATGCCGTTTCAAGCGGCATCACCGCGCCGAAAACCCTGCTCGAAAGCATCGCCCTTTACCGCGGCGAAGACCGCACCATCGAATATGTGGTGCTGCCACGCAGCCTGGTCGAGCCCATCGAGGATCCGACAAGCGGCGTGCTCCAAAGTTGGTTCGAGAAGAACAAGCAGCGGTATGCCGCGCCCGAATACCGCCAGGTCAATTATGTAAAGCTCGAGCCCCAGGACATCGCCGACCCTTCGGTGATTTCCGACGATCAGGTCCGCTCCTATTACGAGGACAACAAGGCTCGGTACACGACCGAGGAGCGGCGGACCTTCGACAAGATCACCTACGCCACCCGCGAGGAAGCAGAGACCGCGCGCGAGGCCATGCGGACAGGATCGAGCTTCGACGATCTCCTGTCCATGAGCGGCGCGCCGGCATCCGATATCCGGTTCGAAGCCATGACACGCAAGGCGATCGCCGATGAAGCCCTCGCGGAGGCCGTCTATTCGATCGACGAGGGAAAGACCAGCGACGTGATCGACAGCCCGTTCGGCCCCGCCCTCGTCCGCGTCGTGGAAGTGCTGCCCGAAAAGGCAACGCCGCTGGAAGAAGTGTCCGAAGATATCCGCCAGGAACTGGCACTGGACGAGGCAAGCCGGGTCCTGCTCGACACATATGACGCCTATGAAGACGCGCGCGCGGGCGGCCAGTCGATGCAGGAAGCTGCCGCCAGCCTCAAGCTGGAAATGAAAACCGTCGAGGCCATCGACCGCTCGGGCCAGAACCCGGACGGCGAGATCATCCGCGACCTGCCGGCCTCCCGCGACCTCGTTTCAGCGGCTTTCGGCACCGAGGAAGGGGTCGAGAATCCGCCGCTCAACCTGGGGGCCAGCGGTTTCCTGTTCTATGAGGTCGCGGATATCGTTCCGGCCCGCGACCGCACGCTCAATGAGGTGCGCGAGAAGGCTGTGGCCGACTGGAAAAACGAGCAAGCCCGCGAAAAGCTTTCGGCACGCGCCCGCGAACTCCAGGAGGCAGTGCAGGCCGGGAAGTCGCTCGATGAAATCGCTTCCGAACTTGGCCTGCAGAAGGATGTCCGCCGCGGGCTGAAGCGCCAGGCCGACGATGCGACCATAGGACGGGAAGGCGTTGCCGCCGTTTTCTCGGTCGCTCAGGGTGAGACAGGCACCTTCGACAACCCGGCCGGCGACGGTCAATTCCTGTTCAAGGTGACGGAAGTCTTCGCGCCCGCCACCGCGTCGGCGGATGCGCTGCCGGACGATCTGGCGCAGTCGGTGCAGCAGAACCTGTCCAACGATCTGGTCAACCAGCTCGTCACTCGGCTTCAGGCCGAGCATGGCGTGACGGTGAACCAGAGCGCCATCGATCTGGCGCTGAGCTTCTGATAGTCGTATGGCTGATCTGAAAGTACATATCGCGACCGCTGCCGCGGGCAGATCTCTGAGCTTCGAGGAAGCGCGTGATGCGTTCGACATCATCATGTCGGGCGAAGCCACGCCCAGCCAGATCGGCGGCTTCCTGATGGCGCTGAGAGTGCGCGGCGAAACCGTCGACGAGATAAGCGGCGCCGTGGAGACGATGCGGGCGAAGATGCTGCCTGTCGACGCGCCGGAGGGCGCCGTCGACATCGTCGGCACCGGCGGCGACGCCTCGGGCACCTACAACGTCTCGACCTGCGCCGCCTTCATCGTGGCCGGCGCGGGCGTTCCCGTGGCCAAGCACGGCAATCGGGCGCTTTCTTCACGCTCGGGCGCAGCCGACAGCCTTGCTGCACTCGGGGTCAACATCGAGATCGGGCCTGAAGCGATTTCCACCTGCATAGGCGAAGCCGGGCTCGGCTTCATGTTTGCGCCATCGCATCATGCCGCCATGCGCCATGTGGGGCCGATGCGCGTGGAACTGGGCACGCGCACGATCTTCAATCTGCTCGGCCCGCTTTCCAATCCGGCCAGCGTCAAGCGCCAGCTTGTCGGCGTGTTCGCCGAAGAGTGGGTCGAGCCGCTGGCCCATGTGCTCAAGCAGCAGGGCGCCGAAAAAGCCTGGGTCGTGCACGGCGACGGTCTCGACGAAATGACGACCACGGGCACGACCCAGATCGCCGCGCTCGAGGACGGCCTGGTACGCTGTTTCGAGCTGACACCAGAGGAAGCCGGGCTGCCGCGCGTTTCAATAGACAACATCAAGGGTGGAGACGCGCAACACAATGCGCGCGCGCTGCGCGCCGTTCTGGAAGGCGCCAAGAACCCCTATCGTGACATCGCCGTCTTCAATGCCGGCGGGGCGCTGGTGGTGGCAGGCAAGGCGGGCAGCATCGTGGAGGGCGTCCAACTGGCTGCCCGGTCGATCGATAGCGGCTCGGCGCTGGCAAAGCTCGAAAAGCTGGTCGAAATCTCCAATCGATAGGCGTAAGGTAGGGTCATGGTCGATATTCTGCGCAAGATCGAGGCATATAAGCGCGAGGAGATCGCATCGGCCAAGGCCGCAGTGCCGGAAGACGAAATCAAGGCGCGCGCGCAGGACGCCGCCCCTCCCCGCGGCTTCATCCAGGCTCTCCGGGCCCGGCGCGCGACCGACGACCTGGCGCTGATCGCCGAGGTCAAAAAGGCCAGCCCCTCCAAAGGGCTCATCCGGGCCGACTTCGATCCGCCCGCCCTGGCCAAGGCCTATGAGGCGGGCGGCGCGGCTTGTCTTTCGATCCTTACGGATGCGCCTTCCTTTCAAGGCGCACCGGAATTTCTGACCGCGGCACGCGCGGCCTGCGGCCTGCCGGTGCTGCGCAAGGATTTCATGTTCGAGCCTTACCAGGTCTACGAGGCCCGCTCATGGGGCGCCGACGCAATTCTCGTCATCATGGCGAGCGTTACCGACGACGAGGCGAAGGCACTCGAGGATACCACCCTGACGCTTGGCATGGATGTCCTGATCGAGGTTCATGACGAACCGGAGCTCGAGCGCGCGCTTCGCCTGGATTCGCCGCTGATCGGCATCAACAACCGCAACCTGCGCACCTTTGAGACCGCGCTTGAAACTTCCGAGCGCCTTGCACCCATGATCCCGGAAGACCGCCTGGTAATCGGCGAAAGCGGCATCTTCACCCACGATGATTGCCTGCGGCTTCTCAAGGCGGGTATCGGCACCTTCCTCGTCGGCGAAAGCCTCATGCGCCACAACGACGTCGCCGCCGCCACCCGGGCGCTTCTGGGCCACGAGACGGGCACGCAGGCTGCCGAATAATGGCAGGCGAGAGTGAAAGGCTGACGCATCTGGGAACCGGCGGCGAAGCCCGCATGGTCGATGTCGGCGCGAAGGCGGAGACCGTCCGCATAGCCGTTGCCGAAGGCGCAGTGTCGATGGGCCCGGCGACGCTGGAAGCCATTCTGGCGGGCAACGCCAAGAAGGGCGATGTGATCGCCACAGCCCGCATCGCCGGCATCATGGCCGCCAAGAAGACCCACGAGCTGATCCCCCTGTGCCACCCGCTGGCGCTCAACCAGGTCGTGGTCGATATCGTTCCGGACGAGGCGCTGCCCGGATTGCGCGTTACCGCCACCGTGCGTGTGAGCGGAAAGACGGGCGTGGAAATGGAGGCGCTGACGGCGGTCTCCATAGCCTGCCTGACCATCTACGACATGGCCAAGGCACTCGATAAATCCATGGAAATCACCGATGTGCGGCTGGTCAGCAAGACCGGCGGCAAATCTGGAGAATGGCGGCGGGAGCATGGATCCGATGGCGCTTCTACCGGTTGACGAAGCGCTCGACCGCATGCTCGACGGCGTGCGCGCACTGGGCAGCGAGGAAGTGGCCATAGCGGCCGCCGGCGGGCGTGTTCTGGCTTCGGCGCTGAGTGCGCAGCGAACCCAGCCTCCATTCGACGCCGCCGCCATGGACGGATATGCCGTGCGCGCGGCCGACGTCGCCGCTCTGCCGGCCCGCCTGCGCCTGATCGGTGTTTCCGCCGCCGGCAAGCGCCATGCTGGCAGCCTCGGCCCCGGTGAGACAGTCCGGATTTTCACCGGCGCGCCGATGCCCAAGGGGGCCGACGCGATCCTCATTCAGGAGAACGCCGAGGCCGACGGCGATGTCATCGAAGCAAGGGAGGGCGTGGAGCCCGGTCGGCATATCCGGCGGGCCGGGCTCGATTTCGAGCAGGGAGATGTTCTGCTCGATGCCGGCCGCGTTCTCGATCCCGCCGCCCTCTCGCTGGCCGGAGCCGCAGGTTACGGCCGCCTGCCGGTCGTGCGCCGTCCGCGGATCGCCATCATCGCCACGGGCGACGAGCTCGTGCCGCCGGGAACCGAGCCCGGCCCTGACCAGATCGTGGCGTCCAACAATCTGTCCGTGGCGGCGCTGGCGCGTGCGGACGGCGCCGAAATCGTCGATCTTGGCATCGTCGGCGACGATCGCGCCGCCATCGCCGGGGCCATACAGGCGGCGCTCGGCGAAGCGGCCGATATCATCGTCACGCTCGGCGGCGCCTCGGTCGGAGAACACGATCTGGTGCGCGAGGTGCTCGTCGGCGAAGGCATGGAGCTCGCCTTCTGGAAGATCGCGATGCGTCCTGGAAAGCCACTGATGTTCGGCCGGCTGGGCGGAGCCCGGGTTCTGGGATTTCCCGGCAATCCGGTCTCGACCTTCGTGTGCGCGCATCTGTTCCTGAGGCCTCTGATCGCCCGGTTTTCCGGCCGCACCTACCTGCCCGAACTGCGCTCGGCCATTCTTGCCCAACCGATGAAGGCCAACGACCATCGCCAGGACTACGTGCGCGCCTCGGTCATTTCCGGGCAGGACGGGCTGATGGCCTCGCACTTCGATGTGCAGGATTCCTCCATGCTGTCGACCCTGGCGGCCGCTAACGCCCTTATCATCCGCGAACCCGGTGCCCCGGCGAGCGCGGCCGGAGACCGCTGCCGCGTACTGATGCTGCGATAATCCTGCCCGAATTTTGGTATTGCGGAACACAACTGGAACAGATACGGTCTGTTCTGGTTTTGTTTTTCTGATTCCTGAGGTTGGAACAATGCTGACGCGCAAACAGCACGAGTTGCTGCTCTTCATTCACGAACGGTTGAAGGAGACGGGCATTCCGCCTTCCTTCGACGAGATGAAGGAGGCGCTGGATCTTGCTTCCAAATCGGGCATTCACCGCCTGATCACGGCGCTGGAGGAACGCGGCTTCATCCGCCGCCTGCCGAACCGTGCCCGGGCGCTGGAGGTGCTACGCCTTCCCGATTCCATCGCACCCGGCCTCAACGCCCAGCGCGGGTTCTCGCCCAGCGTGATACAAGGCAGCCTTGGCAAGCCACCCGCCTCTTCCCGCCCGAAACCCGCCGCAAGCAATGACGACGATGTCAGCGTGGTCTCCATACCGGTCATGGGCCGGATCGCCGCCGGCGTGCCTATCGAGGCCATTCAGCATCAGACGCATTCCATCGGCGTCCCGCCGGACATGTTGACGGGCGGCGAACACTACGCGCTCGAGGTCAAAGGGGACTC
The DNA here is from genome assembly GCF_026162365.1 of Nitratireductor luteus. Classification (GTDB taxonomy): domain Bacteria; phylum Pseudomonadota; class Alphaproteobacteria; order Rhizobiales; family Rhizobiaceae; genus Chelativorans; species Chelativorans luteus. The sequence goes on from NZ_JAOANW010000022.1 coordinate 16,307, forward strand.
GATGATCGAAGCCGGCATTTTCGACGGCGATACGGTGATCATCCGCGAGACGCAGACAGCCAATCCGGGCGAAATCGTCGTCGCGCTGGTCGACGAGGAGGAGGCAACGCTCAAGCGCTTCCGCCGCAAGGGCGCCTCGATCGCCCTGGAGGCGGCCAACCCCGCCTATGAGACGCGCATCTTCGGCCCCGACCGGGTCAAGGTCCAGGGCAAGCTTATCGGGCTGATCCGGCGCTACTGATCCTGGCCTGTCTTGCGCCGGTAGGGCGGAAGGCCGCGGGCGGCGCGTGAATATTGCCGCTGCGTGTGCCAGGGCCGATAGGGCTGACTGATCGCCTGAGCTAATTCGGCCCCTGCTTCACCGAGGCCTGCTAGCCAGACCGCTGCACTTCCCCTGAGCGCGAGGTCGCGTTTTGTGAAGACGAGCGCCTTGCTCCCGGGGCACAGGTTTGAAGCCGTTGCGTCGTCGACGACGATTAGGGATGCTGTTTCACAGACTGGCTTTGCCGCTGCGGCATTCTCGGCGTGGGCAATAAGATGCCCAGCCGGGTTATCTATAAGACAGAGCCCATTGACGCAGGAAAACTGGCGGGATTTCATCTCGGGCGCAGCGGTCTTGCCGGCAACCAGCGGCTTGACCACCATCTTGGCATTCAGGGCACGGGTCCAATCGTCCATCGTGAAACCGTTGGGCCGGGCGCGGTTGACCGCCAGTCCGCCATCGGCCGTCCTCACCCCCATCAGCCGGCCATCCTCGCTTATCAGCACGGCGGGCAGTTCGCGCGCGACAAGAAGCCCGAAGCCGACGATCGCCAGCGGCGCGGCCAGCAGCCTTGCGCGCGTGGTCGACAGGACGGCCACGACGAAGGCCACCGTCAGCAGCAGAAATGCCGGCAGCGGCATCAGGCCGACGGCATCGATGGGGGATCTGTCGGATATCCATTCGGCAATGGCGATGACCGCCGCTATAGCGCGTCCCATGATCGACAGGAAGAATCCGTCCAGTCCGAAGGGCATGGCGAATATCGCCAGGACCGCCGCAGGCATGGCCACAAGGGAGACAAGCGGCATGGCGGCGAGATTGGCCGGGAGCGCGAGCGGCGAAGCGCGCTGGAAATGCCACGCGCCGAACAGCGTCGTCGCCAGTCCCGCGATCACGGACGTCGCTGCGAGCCCTGCGGCGAAGACGAGCACTGTGCGCAACAGGTTGCGCGCCAGGCCTGCTGGCGGCACGCGACCGCGTTCCCGCCGACCCATGCGCCAGTCGGTCCAGCCGGCATAGGCGGCAATGAGCGCCGCTGTGGCGGCGAACGACATCTGGAAGCTCGGGCCGACCACCTCGTGCGGCGAAATGATGATGATGATCAGCGCGGCGATGGCCAGATTGCGCATGGTTATGGCGGCGCGATCGAACAGCAGCGCCGCCAGCATCACCGCGAGCATGATGTAGCTGCGCTGGGCGGCCACGGCCGAGCCCGAGAAGAACAGATAGAGCGTGCAGAATGCGAGCGCCGCGCCGGCGGCGTATTTCTTCACCGGCACGCGCTGCGAGAATTGCGGGAAAAGGGCCGCGCCCGCCCGCGCCATTGCCATCACGGTGGCGGCCACCAGGGCCATATGGAGCCCGGATATTGCCAGGATGTGGGCAAGACCGGAGCGCCGCAGCCATTCGTTTATAGGCTCTGGTATGCCGGCGCGCATGCCGACGATCATGGCGGCTGCCACCTGCCCTTCCGCGCCGGGAACCGCATGCCTGATACGTGCCGCGAGCCCTTCCCGCGCCGCCTGCAGCCAGCGCGCCGGTCCCGCGGTCAGGCCGTCATCCGCCACCACCGCCGCCCGCTCGGGGTTGGACAGGAAGAAGCCGACTGCTCCTATCCCGTTGAAATAGCTTGAGAAGGAAAAATCATAGGCGCCGGGGCGGACCGGACCGGAAGGGCTCATCAGGCTGGCAAGCCCGCTGATGCCGTCGCCGGCGGCAAGGCCCTCCGGCACCGAACGGGCGCTCAGCCGCACGCGGGCCGGCGGATAGCGCAGTTGGGGCCGCTCGGTCGCCACGATGTCGATCGTCAGCCGCAGGCGCCCGCTTGCCTGGTGCTCCAGGCTCACCAGCCGCCCGGTGATCCTGGTGGTCACGTCCGATCCCATCATCGACGTCGAAGCGCGCCAGGTTTCGAGCTTGCCCAGCAAGGCGCCGGCCAGGATCAGCAGGATCGCTCCGCTGATGAACGGCAGGATGCGACGATCGCGGGAAAGAAAAGTGACGACGAGAAGCAGGCATAGCGAGAGCACCAGCGGCAGTGCTTCGGGCTCCCACGGCAGCGCGAAATACGCCGCCGCGCCCGCACCCAGAAGAACGGGCAGGCACAGGAATGTCCCGCCGCGCGCCGCGTCCCGCGAGATCGCGGCGGGAAAACCCCGCCAGAAGGCAATGAAGGCCGGCACCTGTGGCCGCTGTTCGGGCATGTCTGCCGGCACGGGCGCCGGCGGCGCGAGCGGACGCGCTGTTCCCGGCAGGAACAATCCGCGCTCGCTGTCCGCCACTGCCGCCTTGTCGTCCCCCACCGCCCGAACACCCCGCAGGCTTGCACCCCAAGCGGCCTATGCTACATGACGGGCAGCCGATTTCCAGCCGCGACGGCCACCGCCGCGCCGCAACCCGAACATTCAGGAACCAGCATGTCCCGTCCCGTCATCACCCGCTTCGCCCCCTCGCCCACCGGCTATCTTCACATCGGCGGCGCGCGAACGGCGCTCTTCAACTGGCTCTACGCCAGACATACCGGCGGTAAGATGCTCCTGCGCATAGAGGACACCGACCGGCAGCGCTCGACGGAGGCCGCCACGGCGGCCATACTCGACGGTCTGTCATGGCTCGGCCTGCTGTGGGATGGGGAGCCGGTCTCGCAGTTCGAGCGCGCCGACCGCCATCGCGAGGTGGCCCTCGAGCTTCTGGAAAAGGGCGAGGCCTATTACTGCTATGCCTCGCAGGCCGAGTTGGAGGCCATGCGCGAAAAGGCGCGCGCAGAGGGCCGCCCGCCCCGCTATGACGGCACATGGCGCGATCGCGCGCCGTCGGAAGCGCCGCAGGACGTCAAGCCGGTCATCCGCATAAAGGCGCCGCGCGAGGGCGACACCGTCATCCACGACAAGGTTCAGGGCGAGGTCCGCTTTCCCAACAAGGACCTGGACGACTTCATCATCCTGCGTTCCGACGGCTCGCCCACATATATGCACGCCGTGGTCGTCGACGATCACGACATGGGCATCACCCACATCATCCGCGGCGACGATCACCTGACCAACGCGGCGCGCCAGGCGCTCATCTACAAGGCCATGGGCTGGGAGGTGCCTGTCATGGCGCATATCCCCCTGATTCACGGCCCGGATGGCGCCAAGCTTTCCAAGCGGCATGGAGCGCTGGGCGTCGAGGCCTACCGGGCCATGGGCTATCTGCCGGAGGCCCTGCGCAACTATCTCGTGCGGCTTGGCTGGAGCCATGGCGACGACGAGATCATCTCGACGGCGCAGATGATCGAGTGGTTCGAGATCGAGGATGTCAACAAGGGTGCGGCGCGCTTCGACTTCCAGAAGCTCGAGGCGGTCAACGGCCACCATATGCGCCATACGCCAGACGACGAACTGCTCGAAATCCTGATGGAAACGCTGCCTCATCTTACCGATGGAAATGTCATCCTCGAAAAGCTGGACGAGCGAAGGAAAGCACAGCTCCGTGCTGCGCTTCCTGGTTTGAAGGAGCGCGCAAAAACATTGGTAGAACTTGTTGATGGTGCTGGGTTTCTCTTTGCAGAACGCCCCCTCGCGTTCGAGGAAAAGGCTAGCCTCCTGCTGGATGATGACGCGCGGGCCATGCTGGGGCGACTCGCCGACGATCTGGCTGCCATGCCTGCATGGTCGGCCGACGATTGCGAATCCGCGGTGCGGGCATTCGCCGAGAAAACCGGGCTCAAGCTGGGCAAGGTCGCACAGCCATTGCGTGCTGTGCTGACCGGGCGCACGACTTCCCCGGGCATATTCGACGTACTGGATGTGCTTGGACAGGAAGAATCGCTAGCCCGCATAAGGGATCAGGCACGCGCGGCGTAAGGCTTTGCGCTAAATTCCCCCGTTGCAGTGCAGCATTGGCAGTTTGTCAAGCTTGGCAGGGATTGTTAAATGCGATAGCTAATGCCCACGTCAGATGAACCGCCTTCCCCAGCGCGGTGGAGATTTCTGCCCCGAGTTTCAAGACATGAGAGGTGTTTGTGATGACCAATTCCAATGCAAAGCTGGAGCTCGGAGGAGAAAGCAAGGAATATGACGTACTGCATGGCACTGTCGGCCCGGACGTCATCAACATCTCGTCGCTCTACAACGACACAGGGATGTTCACCTACGATCCCGGCTTTACATCGACGGCGAGCTGCGAATCCAAGATAACCTATATTGACGGCGACGAAGGCACGCTGCTTCACCGCGGTTACCCGATCGACCAACTGGCCGAGCACGGTGATTTTCTGGAAGTCTGCTATCTGCTTCTTTACGGTGAACTGCCGACCAAGACCCAGAAGGACGATTTCGACTACCGGGTGACGCACCACACGATGGTGCATGAGCAGATGAACCGCTTCTTCACCGGTTTCCGCCGCGACGCACACCCCATGGCCGTGATGTGCGGCGTGGTCGGTGCCATGTCGGCCTTCTATCACGATTCCACCGACATCTCCGACCCGCATCAACGCATGGTGGCCAGCCTGCGGATGATCGCCAAGATGCCTACCATCGCGGCGATGGCCTACAAATACCATGTCGGCCAGCCCTTCGTTTATCCGCGCAACGAGTTGAGCTATGCGGCCAATTTCCTGCATATGTGCTTCGCGGTGCCGTGCGAGGAATATAAGGTCAACCCGGTCCTGGCGCGCGCCATGGAGCGCATCTTCATCTTGCATGCCGATCACGAGCAGAACGCTTCCACCTCCACTGTGCGGCTTGCCGGTTCCTCGGGCGCGAACCCGTTTGCCTGCATTGCCGCCGGCATCGCCTGCCTTTGGGGCCCTGCGCATGGCGGCGCCAACGAGGCGGCGCTCAATATGCTGGACGAGATCGGCACGGTCGATCGTATCCCCGAATATATCGAGCGGGCCAAGGACAAGAATGATCCATTCCGCCTGATGGGCTTTGGGCATCGCGTCTACAAGAACTACGATCCCCGCGCCAAGATCATGCAGAAGACCTGCCACGAGGTGTTGGGCGAACTCGGCATCAAGGACGACGTGCAACTCGACATCGCCATGGAACTCGAGCGCATCGCGCTGACAGATGATTACTTCATCGAGAAAAAGCTCTACCCGAATATCGATTTCTATTCCGGTATCACGCTGAAGGCGCTGGGCTTCCCGACCACGATGTTCACGGTCCTGTTCGCGCTGGCGCGCACGGTCGGCTGGATTGCCCAGTGGAAGGAAATGATCGAGGATCCGAGCCAGAAGATCGGGCGCCCGCGCCAGCTCTATACCGGCGCCACGCAGCGCGACTACGTGCCGATTGCCAAGCGCTGATCGACGCTGTGAAAGATGCAAGGCCCCGTTTGCAGCGGGGCCTTTTTCTTGAGATCTTCTATCCGGTGACCCGGCGCCCTGTGCGCGCCAGAAAATTAGCGGCGATGCTGTCGGGGACGCTGCGGTTGCGAAAATCCCGGATCACCTCCGACCATGCGAACCGGATCGAGTTCTCCACGATCTCCCGGTCATAGCGCTTGAGGCTGTCCTCTATCGGGGCCCACCGGTAAAGTGCGGCCGGACTTTCGGTGAAGCAATCGGCCCCCATGGCGAGATTTTGCCATTGGGTGTGTTCGAGCCGCGCCGCGAAGGTCTCCCGGTACTGCTTGACCAGGTCGTCACCCAGTTCCTCCCTGTTCTCGCCTAGGCCTGCCTCATGGCAATGGATCGCCAGCGCGCGTGCATGCGCCTGCAGCGTTCCGGAGGCGGCGACGCGTGAAGACACATGGACCGTGATATCGGACAGGCTGGCCGCGAAGACGTGGCGCTTGGCGATATTTATGGATTCCACGAAGACATCGTCCTCGAACATCGACGGATACCGGGTGCCCATCCGCGTCTTGAGATAACCGTAAAGCTTCTTCTGCGAGACGAAAGCCGCGCGCGTCTGCGTGAAGCGCACAAGCCCATCGAGGCTATCGATGGGCTCGCGTTCCAGACGCACGGCCAGGCGCTGTGCGGCCTGCTTAAACAACGCTTTCGCCCTTGAGGCAAAGCTCCCGCGCGCAGCGGCATGGGGTTCGGCGGGTAAGACCAATGTCTCAATTCCCTTTGCTCAGCGGATCGCCAACACTCACCCATTCATTGTGGGTCCGATTCGGCTCGCCCGCAATGGCCGCTGTTAGAGACTTTCGTCGCTAACGACATCTAGGGAGGAGGACGTCATGTCCATCGATAATATGGAGCTGCGGGATCGCTACTGGCAGAAGACGCGAAATCTGACGATTTTCGTTCTCGCCTTGTGGGTGTTCTTCTCGCTAATCATCCCGGCAATGGTCGGAACGCTCAATTCCATGACGTTCCTTGGCTTTCCGCTCGGATTTTACATGATTGCCCAGGGCTCGCTCATCGCCTTCGTCGTCATCATCTGGTTTCAGAACTGGCGCCAGGACGCGATCGACGACGAGTTCGGCTTTGGCGAAGAAAGCTGAGGAGGGCTCGTCATGGCATTGATTCAAGGAAGGTTCCTGGACAATATCGGTCGCGTTTACGGCATATACACCGGTGGCTTCCTCGGGTTCATCATTCTGATGGCCATATTGGAGCAGCTTGGCGTCGGCGCCGACACGATCGGCATCCTGTTCGTCGCCTTCACGATCGCCATCTATGCGGTGATCGGCTGGCTCTCGCGGACGATGGAGGTCGACGCCTATTATGTGGCGGGGCGACAGGTCCCGGCGGTCTATAACGGCATGGCCACCGCGGCCGACTGGATGTCGGGCGCATCCTTCGTGGCGTTGGCCGGCGGCATCTATTTCGGCGGCTATGGCTACATGGCCTTCATCATCGGCTGGACCGGCGGCTATGTGCTCGTCAATTCACTGATGGCGCCTTATCTGCGCAAATTCGGCTGTTATACCGTGCCCGACTATATCGGCACCCGCTACGGCGGCAATCTCGCCCGATTCTGCGCGGTCGTCGTGCTCGTCGTGGCATCGTTCACCTATGTGACGGCACAGATCAACGCTACCGGAACGATCGCGGCGCGCGCGCTGCACATTCCGTTCTCGGTCGGCGTCTGGTTCGGCCTTCTCGGCATCCTCCTCTGCTCGATGCTGGGCGGCATGCGCGCGGTGACCTGGACGCAGGTGGCGCAGTATATCGTGCTGATCATCGCCTATCTGGTCCCGGTCATCTGGATGTCGAACGCCCAGGGCTTCGGCATCATTCCGCACTTCACCTATGGCGAGGCGGCAGCCAATATGAGCCAGTTCGAGGCTCAATACGGGCTTAACCCGCCGGCCGAGGCCGTCGCCGGGCTTTCGGTGCTGACAACGCCGCATACGGGGCCCGTGGGCGAGTATGCGGAGTGGAAGTTCGTTACGCTGGCGCTGGTCATGATGTGCGGCACGGCATCGCTGCCCCACATCCTCATGCGCTACTTCACCACGCCCTCCGTGCGTTCGGCACGCAGATCCGTTGCCTGGTCGCTGCTGTTCATCTTCCTGTTGTACTTCACGGCGCCGGCTCTTGCCACGCTCACGAAGCTGCAGCTTCTGGACCCAAGCCTGCCTACGGCAATCATCGGCAAGCCCTTTGCCGAAGTGGCTTCGCTTGCCTGGATCCAGAACTGGTCGAGCGTCGGGTTCCTGGCGATCGCCGATCAGAACGGAGATGGCATCCTTCAGCTCAACGAGTTCTTCATGCGTCCGGACATCGTCGTTCTGGCCACGCCTGAAATCGCCGGTCTTCCCTATGTGATTTCCGGTCTCGTTGCAGCCGGCGGCATGGCCGCGGCCATGTCGACAGCGGACGGTCTACTGCTCGCCATCGCCAACGCGCTCAGTCACGATCTCTACTACAAGATGATCGATCCGAAGGCAGACACTTCGGTACGGCTCATCGTTGCCCGTGTGCTGCTGGTCGGAATCGGCGCCCTCGGTGCGTTGATCGCCTCGCTTCAGCTCACCGGTATTCTGGGTGCCGTGGCATGGGCATTCTGCTTCGCGGCCTCCGGCCTCTTCTTCCCGCTCATGTTGGGCGTCTGGTGGAAGCGGGCCAACCGTCAAGGTGCGGTAGCGGGCATGGTGATCGGCTTTATCGCCGGCACGAGCTACCTGTTCTACGTCTATGGCGGCGGAACCCCGTGGTTCGGTCTCGATCATCTGCGCTTCGGCATCGTCGGCATGGCGGCTAGCCTGGTCTCGATGGTGGCGGTCACGCTGATGACCCCTGCCCCGGACGAGGAAATCCAGCGCATGGTGGACGACACCCGCGTTCCCGTGGGACCGCCCATCCTGGCAGCCAAGCACTAGACATGCGATAGGAAGTACTGGGGCGGGATCAACTCCCGCCCCAGATTTGTCTCGAACAGGAATATGCGCGAATGCAGGGCTCCCTGGCCGTCTTTCCCATCTGGGTCATCATCATCGATTATGTTCTCGGCGTCATCATGTGGACGCTCATCGGACGAACTGCCATGAGCATCTTCCTGCCCGAGGATTCGAACTTCTTCTTCATGCGCTTCTTCGTACGTGTGACCAACCCGATCCTGCGGCTGTTCCGCCCGATCACGCCGAGCTTCCTGTTGGATATGCTGGTCCCGGTCTATGTCGCCTGGTTCTTTTTCATGATCCGATTCTACCTGATGCCGTGGCTTCTGGGCTATTCGGTCATGGGCATGCTGTCGTTCCCGCTGGAAAGCGAGATCGCCGCGATGATCTATCAGACGTTCGGCAGATAACCGGGGCCACAGTATCTTGCGGTCAGGTGGAATCGCCTGCATCCGCATGAATGCTGAAAAATAAGCTGGAGCTGCGTGCGTCCGAATGGACGCGCAAAGAAAGGTCGAGGTCCAGACCTACCTAGGAGTCTAGTGCCGCAAGCAGGGCGACGGCGCCCTTCATATCACGCTCGCGGGCAGCGCGGCGCGCAGCGGCTTCCGCATCCTCGCCCCATTGCGAGATGTTCCAGTCTTCGTCCACATGGGCGGCCGCCCATGCCTCGTCCGCGCCGATGGCGCCGGCCTCGACGGCGAGCGCCAGCAGCGCCGACCCAGTCAGCGTCGTCATCACATGCAACGAGGCCAGCCGGAACGGCTCCCAGCGCGGCTTGAGATAAACGCCCAAGGCGGCGATCACCTGGCGGGGCTGCTCCACATGCATGACGCCTTCGGCAAGCACGAAGCGTGCGCCAAGCTGGCCTTGTGCCCAGTCGAGCACCGGATCCCAAGCCTCCGCCTCCAAGTGGACGAGCCGCTCCGGTCCTTCCGCGCGGTAGCAAAGGAGGTCGTTCGAGGCGAATCGCAGTATGTCTTCTGCTACCGCCTGCGCATCGTTTGCCACGCCATCGATAGCGGTGTTGACTAACCGCGTGACGGGCATGGTCATCGGGTCGATCTCGCTGCTCTGGGCGTCATACTCATCTGCGACCAGTTTGGCGGCGCTGGCCGTGGGCAGCGCTAGATGATTGCCCGCCGGCGTGCGCACGGCGCGTCCGTCCAAGAGAACCTTCCAAACTCCTGCCTCGCCGGCGACATCGACGCTCTTGTAGAAGCGCTTCAGCAGTGGCGTCTTCATCTGTTTCTGTGCCCGCTTCACCGGATCGGGGTCGGAGAGCTGCTTGCCGGCTTCGAGATCGTTCAGAATATCGCGCATGGGTCCGATATAGGTTTCCTGGCGCCGGATGCCACAGAAAGGCCCGGGCTTTTCTACAGGTCGGCTTCACCGAGGGCTTCATCGAAGCCCAGAAGGTTCCAGCTCTGCTGCATGTGCGGCGGCATGGGCGCGGTCACGTCCACCTTGCCTCCGTCTGGATGCGGGATGATGATGCGGCGGGCATGAAGGTGCAGGCGGTTCTGCATGCCGCCGGGCAGTTCCCAGTTCTGGTCGGCCTCGAAATATTTCGGGTCGCCGATGATGGGGCATTTGATATGCGCGGCATGCACGCGGAGTTGGTGGGTGCGGCCGGTAAAGGGCTCCATGTGCAGCCAGGAAAGCTGCATGCCCGCCTGCTCGACCACCCGATAGTGTGAAATCGCGTGGTCAGCGTCGGGCTCGCCATGCTTGGCGACCCGCACGCGGTCGCCGTCCGGCGTCGGTTCCCTCACCAGCCAGGTGGAGATCCGATCCTCGGCCTTCTTCGGCACGCCTTTTACCAGTGCCCAATAGATCTTCTTGGTTTCGCGGGCGCGAAAGGATTCGGCCAGGCGCATCGCGGCCAGCCGCGTGCGGGCCACGACCAGAACGCCGGACGTGTCCCGGTCGAGCCGGTGCACCAGGCGCGGCTTCTCACCCTTCTTGTTGCGCCAGGCCTCCAGCATGCCGTCGACATGGCGGCTTACGCCGGACCCGCCCTGCACGGCCAGCCCGGCCGGCTTGTTGAAGACGAAAACCTTCGGGTCCTCATGAATGAGCATCTGCGACAGGACTTCCGCGTCGCCCTGGTCGCGCATGGTGCGCATGGTGGTCGGTCCGCCGCCCTTGCGATCGACGTCAATCGGCGGAACGCGGATCGTCTGGCCGGGCTGGACGCGCGTGTCCGCCTTGGCGCGGCCACCGTCCACGCGCACCTGTCCCGTGCGCAGGAGCTTCTGCAACTGGCCGAAGCCCAGACCCGGATAATGTGTCTTGAACCACCGGTCGAGGCGCATGCCCGCCTCGCCGCCGTCCACTTCGATCTGTTCTACGCCTGCCATGTCACCTGACTTTCAGTTGAGGCGCAGATAGCATCACCAGACGCTTCTTGCGAGCCACAATCCTGCAAAGAGTGCGAAGATCGCGCAAAACACGCTACCAAGTACGTAGCCAAGCACAGGGAAAGCCGCACCGCGCTCCCACAGCACCGCCACATCGAGCGAAAAGGCGGAGAATGTGGTGAACCCGCCGAGCACGCCCGTCGCTACGAAAAGCCTGACCTCAGCCGGCGCGCCCGTGCGACGCACCAGATATTCGATGAACAGCCCCATGGCAAACGAGCCGATCACATTCACCGCCAATGTGCCCCAGGGAAAGCTCAGGCCTAACACACGGCCGACCCACTGGACGCCCAGATGGCGCATGCCCGCGCCCAGCGCGCCGCCGATACAGACGAGAAATAGATGATACATGCTGTTCCCACACCCGGTGCTTGCCGGTTATTTCCTACAGCATCGGCCCCAAAATCGGAATCGTTTTTCGGAAAGCACGATGCAAAGAGCGAGCTATTCGTCCCCGCTCCGCTCCCGCCTCAGCTTTGCCCAGTAATCCAGCCGCTTGCGGATCTCGCGCTCGAAGCCGCGCTCCGGCGGGTCGTAGAATTTCTGGCGGTCCATGGCCTCGGGAAAATAATTCTGGCCGGAAAAGGCGTCGGGCATGTCGTGGTCGTATTGATAGCCGCTGCCATAGCCGGTCTGCTTCATCAGCTTGGTCGGCGCGTTGAGAATGTGCTTGGGCGGCAGCAGTGAGCCGTTCTCCTTGGCCGCGGCCATCGCCTGCTTGAAGGCCGTATAGGCAGCGTTCGATTTCGGCGCGGTCGCCAGATAGATGCAGGCCTGCGCCAAGGCGAGTTCGCCCTCCGGCGAGCCCAGATAGTCATAGGCGTCTTTGGCGGCGTTGGTGACGGCGAGCGCCTGGGGATCGGCCAAGCCGATATCCTCGACCGCCATGCGGACCAGCCGCCGGCCGATATAAAGCGGGTCCTCGCCCGCGTCGAACATGCGGCACAGATAATAGAGCGCCGCGTCGGGATCGGAACCACGCACCGATTTGTGCAGCGCCGAGATCAGATTGTAGTGCCCGTCCTGCCCCTTGTCGTAGACCGGCGCGCGGCGCTGCACGATCTTCTGCAGGGCTTCGGCATCGAAGACCTCGCCATCGCCCGCCGCGCGCCACACTTCCTCGGCCAGCGTCAGCAGCGCCCGGCCATCGCCGTCGGCCATGCGCAGCAGGACCGCCCTCGCCTCGCCATCGAGCGGCAGCGACCGGTCTTCCATGGTTTCAGCGCGCTCCAGAAGCCGGGCGAGGCTTTCGCTCTCCAACGGGTGGAAAACGAGCACGCGCGCGCGGGACAGAAGCGCGGCATTCAGTTCGAAAGACGGGTTTTCCGTCGTGGCGCCGACCAGCACGACGGTGCCATCCTCCATGACCGGCAGGAAAGAGTCCTGCTGGGCACGGTTGAAACGGTGGATCTCGTCTACGAAAAGCAGTGTCTGCCGGCCTTGCTGGCGCCGCAGGCGCGCGCTCTCGAACACCTTCTTGAGATCGGCGACGCCTGAAAAGATGGCCGATATCTGCTCGAATGCCAGCTCCGTTTCGCCGGCCAGCAGCCGTGCGACGGTCGTCTTCCCGGTGCCGGGCGGTCCCCAGAAAACAAGCGAGCCCAACGAGCCCGAGCGGATCATGCGCGCCAGCACGCCCTCCGGACCGGTCAGATGTTCCTGGCCAACCACCTCGCCGAGGCGCGTCGGCCGCAATCGATCGGGAAGCGGACCGGCTGGCTGCTGGCCCGGTGCAGCATTCCTTGTGAAGAGATCGTCCGCCACAGCTAATATCTCAGCATCTGGCGCAGAAGCCGGCCGTCGCGCTCCAGCGAGAAGCGCCACCAGCGCGTGTTGCTTTCGGCCAGCCTGCGGGCTTCCTCGGCGTTCTTCGGCTCCTCGCCATTGATCTCACGCAGGATGTCGCCCTTACGCAGGCCGAGTTTCGCGGCGGGCGAGTTGCGGGCGACATCGACGATGACCACGCCCTTGAGGTTGACCGGCAGACGCAGACGCTGGGCAAGGCTTGGCGACAACAGAGCAACCGACGAACCGGCGAAGGGCCCCTCACCGCCTATTTCGACCGGCCTCCCGACATCCTGAGGCGGTCGCTCAATGGCAAGCGACAGTGTCTCCTTGCGGCCTCCTCGCAACGTTTCGATTTCCGCATTTTCGCCGATACCAAGGGTCGCGAGTCGGTATTCGAGGGCATCGGGTGTATCGACCGGCGTTCCGTTGACGGCCACAATCACATCACCGCTTTTCAGACCCGCCTGCATGGCCGGGCTACCTTCGGCGACATTGGTCACCAGCGCACCGGCCGGCCGCTCCATTCCCAGCGCCTCGGCGATACGCGGGGTGACCGGCTCGTAGCTGGCGCCCACATAGGGCCGCTCGAAATAGTCCGCCCCGTTCCGGGCCGCCTTGACGACGGCGCGCACGATATTGGCCGGAATGGCAAAGCCTATGCCGTTGGAGCCGCCAGAACGGCTGAAAATCGCCGTGTTGATACCGACCACCTCGCCCTTCATGTCGATCAGCGCGCCACCGGAATTGCCGGGATTGATGGCGGCATCGGTCTGGATGAAGAAGCCGAAGTCGGTGATGCCGCGTGGCGTGCGCGCGAGCGCAGAAACGATGCCACTGGTCGTCGTCTGGCCGACGCCAAAGGGGTTGCCGATGGCCAAAACAAGATCGCCGACTTCAAGTGCCTCGGAATCGCCCAGCCTGACGGAAGGAAACGCACCGCCATTTTCTATCTTGAGGACGGCGAGATCCAGGCCCTCGTCCTTGAGAAGAATTTCACTCGCGAATTCGCGGCCGTCCGCCATGGCGATCTTCACCTCGTCCGCCTGACGGATGACGTGATAGTTCGTCACCACGATGCCCGACGGATCGACCAGCACCCCGGAACCGAGAGAAGACTGAACGCGCGGCGGCATCTGCGGCAGGTCGAAGAAGCGCTCGAAGAAGGGATCCCCCATGAAGGGCGAACGCACCTCGACGCGCGAAGACGCGTACACGTTGACGACCGCAGGCGCGGTTTCGCGGACGAGCGGCGCGAAGGAAAGCTGCACCTCGGATTGCGAGAACGGAACGCGCTTCGGAGCGGTCTCCGCCGATGGTTCGCTATCCTGGCTGCCGCGAAGCAGTTTCGAGATAAAACCCTGCGGCTCCACCTCCTGCGAGCCGGCCGTTTCGAGGGGCAGCGCAGCAGCGGCGGCAAGGGCGATCACCGCCCCTACCCATTTCAACGATGTTCGCATCAATCGTCTCTCGTCATTCCGAATCCGCACGTCATGTTCCAAAAGAATGTGCGCATTGAAAGACCGCAAATCCAGCCGTTTTGGGGACAGCACAGGGACAAAAAGAAAAAGGGGCCGCTGGGGCCCCTCTATCAATCGGTCTCGCTGACGGCGATCTTATGCCGCTTCGGTCTCTTCGTTGGCCGTCTCGGCCTCGACCCGCGCGCGATCGACGGCGCCCTTGGCTGCAACATCGCGTTCGACGAACTCGATGACGGCCATCGGCGCATTGTCGCCATGGCGGAAGCCGGCCTTCATGATGCGCAGATAGCCGCCATTGCGCGAAGCATAACGCGGAGCAACGGTGTCAAACAGACGGCGCACAAGGTTCTCGTCGCGAATTGCGGCGATGGCTTGGCGGCGGGCATGCAGGTCGCCCCGCTTGCCGAGCGTCACCAGCTTCTCGACGATGGGGCGGATCTCCTTCGCCTTCGGCAATGTGGTGACGATCTGCTCATGCTCGATAAGCGAAGCCGCCATGTTGGCGAACATCGCCTTGCGGTGGCTGGCGGTACGGTTCAGCTTGCGGCCGGATTTTCCGTGGCGCATGGCTATTCTCCTTCAATACCCTTCGTGGCCCTGTCGGGCGCGCCCGGGCTCTTGCTCTTAATACTGATCTTCGTAGCGCTTGGCGAGTTCTTCGATATTGTCCGGTGGCCAATCCTGAACTTCCATGCCCAGGTGCAGCCCCATAGACGCCAGCACTTCCTTGATTTCGTTGAGCGACTTGCGGCCGAAATTCGGCGTCCGCAGCATCTCGGCTTCCGTCTTCTGGATCAGGTCGCCGATATAGACGATGTTGTCGTTCTTCAGGCAGTTGGCCGAACGGACCGAAAGCTCCAGCTCGTCGACCTTTTTCAGAAGCGCCGGGTTGAAGGCAAGCTCCGTAACCTGCTCGGCAGGCTGCTCCTTCTGCGGCTCCTCGAAATTCACGAACAGGCCGAGCTGATCTTGCAGGATGCGCGCAGCGAAAGCCACCGCGTCCTCACCGGTCACCGAACCGTCGGTCTCCAGCGTCATGGTCAGCTTGTCGTAGTCGAGAACCTGGCCCTCGCGGGTGTTCTCGACCTTGTAGGAGACCTTCTTGACCGGCGAATAGAGGCTGTCGACCGGAATCAGGCCGATCGGCGCATCCTCGGCGCGGTTGCGGTCGGCGGGCACATAGCCCTTGCCCGTGTCGACGGTGAACTCCATACGGATCTCGGCCCCCTCGTCGAGGGTGCAGATCACATGCTCGGGGTTCAGTATCTCGACGTCGCCAACGGTCTGGATATCGCTGGCGGTCACGGCGCCCGGTCCCTGCTTGCGCACGACCATGCGCTTGGGCCCATCGCCTTCCATGCCGATGGCGATTTCCTTGATGTTGAGGACGATGTCGGTCACGTCCTCTCGCACGCCGGGAATCGACGAGAATTCGTGCAGCACGCCGTCGATCTGGACGGCGGTGACGGCGGCGCCGCGCAGCGACGACAGCAGCACGCGACGAAGCGCGTTGCCGAGCGTCAGGCCGAAGCCGCGCTCCAGCGGCTCGGCGACGAGCGTGGTCTGCGTCTTGCCCTTGGACGTGAACTCGATCTTGTTGGGCTTGATGAGTTCTTGCCAGTTTTTCTGGATCATTCTGATTTCCTTCCGTTACCCCGCCACCATCCATTCGTGGCGGGCGATCTGGAAACCGTAGAGGAGCGACGGACGATCCGCCGCTCTTGCGGTAAGTGATAATGCTAGACGCGGCGCTTCTTGCGCGGGCGGCAGCCATTGTGCGGGATCGGCGTCACGTCGCGAATCGACGTGATCGTGAAACCCGCGGCCTGCAGCGCGCGGAGGGCGGACTCGCGGCCCGAACCTGGGCCCGACACCTCGACCTCGAGCGTCCGCATGCCATGTTCGGCAGCCTTGCGGGCGCAATCTTCGGCGGCGACCTGAGCGGCGAACGGCGTCGACTTGCGCGAACCCTTGAAGCCCTGCGAGCCGGCCGACGACCAGGCAATCGCATTGCCCTGCGCGTCGGTGATGGTGATCATGGTGTTGTTGAACGTCGAGCTCACATGAGCAACGCCCGACGAGATATTCTTGCGTTCACGACGACGAACGCGTGCGGCTTCCTTAGCCATATTATTCCTTTCAGTCGATCTCTACACCGCCGTAGTGCCAGCGGCTCCACCAAAGAAGCGAATAGTGAGTAGCGAATAGGGTTTACCTGCTCACTGTTCTCTAATCGCTAATTACTTCTTCTTGCCGGCGATCGGCTTGGCTGGGCCCTTGCGGGTGCGCGCATTGGTGTGCGTGCGCTGGCCGCGTACCGGCAGGGAGCGACGATGACGCAGGCCGCGGTAGCAGCCGAGATCCATCAGACGCTTGATGTTCATCGAGACTTCACGGCGCAGATCGCCCTCGACCTGGTAGTCGCGGTCAATGGCCTCGCGGATGTGAAGCACTTCGGCATCCGTCAGCTCGTTCACGCGACGCTCGGCCGGAATGTTGGCCTGGGCAACGATCTTCTGGGCGAACCTCGGCCCGATGCCGTGAATATATTGAAGCGCAATGACGACGCGCTTGTTTGTCGGAATGTTGACGCCAGCAATACGGGCCACGTCGGCTCTCCTTGGTTTCCTGCCGCCTGTCCGGCGGGTCTTTTCAACTATTAGCCGGACAAGACGAAAGCGCCCGATCCCAGCCCTGAATTTCTCAGACCGGCACCGACCGCTTTTGACATTCAAGCGAATTGGGCCGTCTTTGACGGAATCGCCGGGAAAAGTCAACTCCCCGAGCGACATTTTGAATGCAGTCAGACCGACTGCAGAACCTGTTCGATCTGCCGCGTCACATCCTCGATGTCCGCCATGCCATCGACCGAGCGGAGTTTGCCCTTGGCGTAGTAATAGCCGGTCAGTTGTGCCGTCTTCTTGTAGTACTCGCGCAGCCGCTCGTCGAACACATCGGCATTGTCGTCCTTACGCACTGCCTGGCCGTCGGCCCTCGCCTGCTCCGCCCGCTTCTCGATCCGCCCGATCAGTGCCTTGTCGTCGACCACCAGTTCGATGACCGCGTCAATCGCTAGTCCACGCTCGGCGAGCATTTCCTCCACCGCGTCGGCTTGGGCAAGCGTGCGCGGGTATCCATCGAGGATGAAACCATTTGCGCAGTCTTCCTGATCGATTCTTTCCGCGACGATGGCATTGACGATCGCGTCCGACACCAGTTCGCCGGCGTCCATGACGGCCTTGGCCCGCTTGCCGACATCGGTCTCAGCCTTCACCGCCGCGCGCAGCATGTCGCCGGTGGAAAGCTGCGGAATGCCAAGCTTGTTCACCAATCGCTGCGCCTGGGTCCCCTTACCCGCCCCCGGCGGCCCAAGAAGTATAAGCCTCATCGTCCTCTTTTCCCCCCACGCAGCTTCGATTTCTTGATCAATCCCTCGTACTGATGCGCGATCAGATGTCCCTGCACCTGCGCCACCGTATCGAGCGTCACGCTGACGACGATCAGCAGCGACGTGCCACCCAGATAGAAGGGTACGCCGGTAGACGCGATGAGGAACTCCGGCAGCAGACAAACGAGAACCAGGTAGAGAGCGCCCACGGCCGTGATGCGGGTCAGCACATAATCGATATATTCAGCCGTCCGCTCGCCGGGGCGATAGCCGGGAATGAAGCCGGAATGCTTCTTGAGCTGGTCGGCCGTGTCCTTCGGATTGAAGACGATAGCCGTATAGAAGAACGCGAAGAAGGCGATCAGCGCGGCATAAAGGATCATGTAGAGCGGCTGGCCGTGACCGAGCGTGGCAAGCACGGTGCCGGCCCAGGCGGGAAGCTGCGTCGTATCGGAGAAGCCGGCTGCGGTGGTCGGCAGCAACAGCAGAGATGATGCAAAGATCGGCGGGATCACGCCGGCCGTGTTCAGCTTCAGTGGCAGGTGCGAGGTATCGCCCTGGAACATGCGGTTGCCGACCTGGCGCTTCGGATACTGGATCAGCAGCCGGCGCTGGGCTCGTTCAAAGAAGACGATGACGCCGATGACGACGATGGCCAGCACGATGATCGCAAGGATCAGGCCCGTCGACATGGCACCGGTGCGCCCCAATTCCAGCGTGCCGCCGATTGCCGATGGAAGGCCGGCGACGATACCCGAAAAGATGATCAGCGAAATGCCGTTACCGATGCCGCGCGCCGTGATCTGCTCGCCAAGCCACATCAGGAACATGGTTCCGCCCACCAGAGTGATGACGGCCGAAATGCGGAAGAACCAGCCCGGATCGGTGACAATGTTCGCCCCGCTCTCAAGCCCTATCGCAATGCCGTATGCCTGCACGGTGGCGAGGATTACGGTGCCGTAGCGGGTATATTGATTGATAACCTTGCGGCCCTGCTCGCCTTCCTTCTTGAGCTGCTCAAGAGTGGGAACGACCGAGGTCATCAACTGCATGATGATGGAGGCGGAGATGTAAGGCATGATGCCAAGGGCGAAGATCGCCATGCGCTCGACCGCGCCGCCTGCAAACATGTTGAAGACGCCGAGAACGCCGCCCGACTGCTGTTCGAACGCCTGCGCGAACGCCTCGGGATTGATGCCCGGCATCGGGATATAGGTGCCCAGCCGGTAAACGAGAAGCGCGCCCAGCGTGAACCAGATGCGCTTCTTCAGGTCTTCCGCCTTGGCGAAGGCCGAAAAATTCAGATTGGAGGCAAGTTGTTCGGCTGCCGATGCCATGAAAAGTTCTCCGCTTGGTCACGCGCAAGCCGCGCGAACAGGAATGTGGACGCCGGTTCCCCTATCGACCGATTCCGTGGATCGAAGCCAGGAAACAATCAAAACACCGAACCGCCCACCCCCCCTTGGCGGATCAATGGGGCGGATCATGCGCCGCACCGCTAGAACCGGCAGCACATTGTGCCAGCCCGAGATAAGCTCGGGCGGACGAGGTTGCAAGCGGCGGAATGGATCCGCCGCCTGCCAAAGATGTCTATTCAGCCGCCTTTTCGACAACCTTCACCGAACCGCCGGCCTTTTCGATCTTCTCGATGGCCGACTTGGTGGCGCCGGCAACGTCGAGAACGACCTTCGCCGAAATATCGCCATTGCCGAGCACCCGCACGCCGTCCTTGACGCGGCGGATGACGCCGGCCTTGACCAGTGCGGCGCTGTCAATCGTCTGACCAGCATCGAGCTTCTTGGCATCGATTGCCGTCTGGATGCGGCTGACCGATACTTCGTTGAACTTCTTGCTGAAGATGTTCTTGAAGCCGCGCTTGGGCAGGCGACGGTAGAGCGGCATCTGGCCACCCTCGAAGCCCTTGATGGCCACGCCGGAGCGCGACTTCTGACCCTTGACGCCGCGGCCGCCGGTCTTGCCGGTGCCCGAGCCGATGCCCCGGCCCAGACGCTTGCGCGAATGGGTGGCGCCTTCGTTGTCCCTGAGTTCGTTGAGTTTCATCGATCCTGCTCCTCGATCTCTCAGGCTTCGTCGACGATGCGCACGAGGTGCTGCACCGTTGCGACCATGCCGCGCACGGAAGGAGTATCCTCCAGCGTCGAGCGGCGATGCATCTTGTTCAAGCCCAGGCCGACCAGCGTGGCGCGCTGCTCCTTAGGGCGGCGAATGGGGCTGCCGATCTGCTCAACGGTGATCGTCTTGCCCTTCTTCTTCTCAGCCATGTCCGTCAATCCTTGATTGGGTCCAGCTCGTCATCTGACGTGCCGAACCGCGCCCTGCCTATTCCTCGCCGCCGGCGGCAGTGCCGCGGCGCGCCTGGAGGGTCGAATACTTGATGCCGCGCTGGGCCGCTACATCCTTGGGATGCTTCTGGCTCTTCAGCGCATCGAAGGTCGCGCGCACCATGTTGTACGGGTTCGAAGACCCGAGCGACTTGGCGACGACGTCCTGGACGCCCAGCGTCTCGAAGACGGCGCGCATCGGACCGCCGGCGATGATGCCGGTACCGGCCTTGGCGGCGCGCAGGTGGACGCGGCCCGCGCCATGGCGGCCGTCAACGTCGTGATGCAGCGTGCGGCCCGAACGAAGCGGGACGAAAATCAGATCGCGCTTGGCGCTTTCGGTCGCCTTGCGAATGGCTTCCGGCACTTCGCGCGCCTTGCCGTGACCAAAGCCGACACGGCCCTTCTGGTCGCCGACGACGACGAGTGCGGCGAAACCGAAGCGGCGGCCACCCTTGACCACCTTGGCAACGCGGTTGATGTGAACGAGTTTATCGACGAATTCGCTGTCGCGCTCTTCGCGCTCGCGGCGATCGTCCCTGCGGCCTTGTTGTGCCATTATCCTTGTCCTTTTTCTTTTCCGGAAGCACGGGGTTGATAAAAATCCCGGGCGCCAGAGACGCCCAGGACGGGGTTAGAACTTGAGGCCGCCTTCGCGGGCAGCGTCGGCCAGCGCCTTGATGCGGCCATGGTAGAGATAGGGGCCGCGGTCGAACACGACATTCTCTACACCGGCCTTCTTGGCGCGCTCGGCAATAAGCTTGCCGATCTCCATCGCGGCCGACGTATCGGCTCCCGACTTCAGTTTGCCCTTCAGGTCGGTTTCCAGGGTCGAGGCGGCGGCAAGGGTGTGTCCCTTCACGTCATCGATGACCTGGGCATAAATATTCTTGGACGAGCGGTGGACCGAAAGCCGCGGCTGCCCGTTGGCGACCGCCTTCAACTTCCGGCGAACGCGCCCGGCGCGCCGCTTAACGGATACCTTCGACACCATGGCTTGCGTTCCTTACTTCTTCTTGCCTTCCTTGCGGACGATTGTCTCGTCCGCGTATTTTACGCCCTTGCCCTTGTAGGGCTCGGGAGAGCGAAATTCGCGGATTTCCGCCGCGACCTGGCCGACCACCTGCTTGTCCACGCCGGCGACGACGATTTCCGTCGGCTTTGGCACGGTTATGGTAACGCCCTCGGGCGCCTCATAATGGACCTCGTGGCTGTAGCCAAGCGAAAGCTGGAGCCGCTTGCCCTGCATCGCGGCGCGATAACCGACGCCGTTGATCTCCAGGCGCTTTTCGAAGCCGCCCGACACGCCCTGAACGATGTTCTGGATCTGCGTGCGGGACATGCCCCACTTGGAGCGCGCATCCTTGGACTGGTCGCGCGGATCGACGGCGATGCCGCCGTCTTCCATCTTGACCAGAACCTCGTCGTTGACGACGAACTTCAGTTCACCCTTCGGGCCCTTGGCCGTCACGGTTTGTCCCTCGACGCTGGCTGTGACGCCCTGCGGCACCGGGACCGGCTTTTTGCCAATACGAGACATGTTCTTGTCCTCGTTGTTCCGTTGTTGGGTTCCGCCGGATCAGAAGATCTGGCAGAGCACCTCTCCGCCGACATTCTGCTCACGGGCTTCATGGTCGGCCATCACGCCCTTGGGCGTCGAAAGGATGGCCACACCGAGACCGTTCGCAACCTGCGGGATTGATTTCACCGACACATAGACGCGGCGGCCCGGCTTGGAAACCCGTGCAATCTCGCGTATGACCGGGGTGCCCTCGTAGTATTTCAGCTCGATCTCGAGCTCCGACTTGCCATTGTCGTAGTCGACCTGGCTGTAGTCGCGGATGTAGCCCTCAGTCTTCAACACATCCAGCACACGGGCGCGCAGCTTCGAAGCCGGCGTAGAGACCGTGTTCTTCTTGCGGCCGATGGCATTGCGGATGCGGGTCAGCATATCGCCGAGTGGATCGCTCACAGACATACTCTTGCTCCCTTACCAGCTCGACTTGACCAGGCCCGGAATGAGCCCGCTATTGCCAAGTTCGCGCAACGCGATACGCGACATCTTCAACTTGCGGTAATAGGCCCGCGGACGGCCCGTCACATCGCAACGGTTGCGGATGCGGGTCTTGGAGGAATTGCGCGGAAGCGCGGACAGCTGAAGCTGCGCTTTGAAACGCTCTTCGATCGGCCTGTCCTGATCCTTGATGATGGCCTTGAGCGATGCGCGCTTTGCGGCATAGCGGTCTACCAATTCGCGGCGCTTCTTGTTCTTCTCGACTGCGCTGACTTTTGCCATAGAAAAGTTCCTTTTGCTCGCCTGCCGTTACTGCCGGAACGGGAAGTTGAAAGCCTTCAGAAGCGCGCGCGCTTCGTCATCGGACTTTGCAGTCGTACAGACGATGATGTCCATTCCCCAGATCTGATCGACCTTGTCGTAATTGATCTCGGGGAACACGATGTGCTCCTTCACGCCCATGGCGAAGTTGCCGCGGCCGTCGAAGCTCTTTGGGTTCAGGCCGCGGAAGTCGCGAACGCGCGGAAGCGCGACGTTGACCAGGCGGTCCAGGAATTCGTACATGCGCTCCTTGCGCAGGGTGACCTTGGCGCCGATCGGCATCTCTTCACGCACCTTGAAGCCGGCAATCGACTTGCGGGCCTTGGTGATGACCGGCTTTTGGCCGGCGATGAGCGCCAGGTCTTCCGCAGCGATGGACGGCTTCTTGGAATCGCCCGTCGCTTCGCCCACGCCCATGTTGATGACGATCTTGTCGATGCGCGGGACCTGCATCTCGTTCTCGTACTTGAAGGCCTCGAGGAGCTCCTTGCGGATGACCTCGTCGTACTTCTTCTTCAAGCGAGGCTGAATCTTAGCGTTAGCCATCGATCGTTTCTCCCGAGCGCTTCGCAACGCGAACCTTCTTGTCTCCGTCGATCTTAAATCCGACGCGGGTCGGCTTGCCGTCCTTGGGGTCGGCCAGAGCGAGGTTGGACAGGTGGATAGGCGCTTCCTTGGCAATGATGCCGCCTGCATCCTGCGCGGACTGCTTTTGATGTCGGCGAACGATGTTGACGCCGCGAACCAGCGCCTTGTCTTCCTTCGGCATCACCTGAATGACTTCACCGGAACGACCCTTGTCGCGGCCGGCGAGCACGACGACATTGTCGCCCTTTTTGATCTTCTGCATTTCCCGGCCTCCTTAGAGCACTTCCGGCGCGAGCGAGATGATCTTCATGTGGCTCTTGGCGCGAAGTTCGCGCGGAACCGGTCCGAAGATGCGGGTGCCCACGGGCTCTTTCTTGTTGTCGACGAGAACGGCCGCATTATTGTCGAAACGGATAACGCTACCGTCGGCCCGGCGAATGTCCTTGGCTGTGCGAACCACAACCGCCTTCATCACGTCGCCCTTCTTGACGCGGCCGCGCGGAATGGCTTCCTTCACCGAAACGACAATGATGTCGCCTACGGAAGCGTATTTCCGCTTCGAGCCGCCGAGCACCTTGATGCACATGACACGACGTGCGCCGGAATTATCCGCCACGTCGAGGTTTGTTTGCATCTGAATCATGACTGGCCGCCTTCTACTTAGTGGGAAGTGCGCCTCTCGCGCAGCTTCCGGCTTGTCCAAATGGTCTTATTGTGCGGGTGTCTCGTTGACGACGATCCAGCACTTGTCCTTCGAAATCGGACGCGTTTCCTGGATCAGCACCTTGTCGCCGACCTTCAACGCATTCGTCTCATCATGGGCCTTGTACCGCTTGGTACGGCGCACGGTCTTCTTCAGCAGCGGGTGAGCGAAACGGCGCTCGACGCGTACGACGACCGTCTTGTCGTTCTTGTCGCTCACCACGGTGCCCTGCAAAACGCGCTTTGGCATATTCGCTTTCCTCAGGCCTTACTGCCAGCCGATTTCTCGGCGGCGATTGTCTTGATGCGCGCAATGTCACGGCGAATCTGCTTCACACGCGCGGTTTTCTCGAGCTGCCCCGTCGCCTTCTGGAAACGAAGGTTGAACTGCTCTTTCTTCAGCTTGGCCAGCTCGTCGTCGAGCTGGTCGGGCGTCATCGCCCTTACGTCAACGGCCTTCATGATGACTGCCTCTCCTACTCTGCGATGCGCTGGACAAAGCGCGTCTTGATCGGGAGCTTGGCGGCACCAAGGCGAAGCGCCTCGCGTGCAACGTCGACGCCCACACCGTCGATCTCGAACATTACGCGACCGGGCTTAACGCGTGCGGCCCAGTAATCCACCGAACCCTTACCTTTACCCATGCGGACCTCGGTCGGCTTGGAGGTGACGGGAACGTCGGGAAAAATCCGGATCCAGACACGGCCCTGGCGCTTCATGTAGCGCGTGATGGCACGGCGCGCGGCCTCGATCTGGCGCGCGGTCACCCGCTCCGGCTCAAGAGCCTTGATACCGAACGAACCGAAGTTCAGATCAGTGCCGCCCTTGGCTATGCCATGGATACGGCCCTTGAACTGCTTGCGGAATTTCGTGCGCTTTGGTTGCAGCATCTCTATCTACTCCAAAATTCCGGCTCAGGCGTGTTCACGGCGGCGGCTGCCGCCCTGCTCGCCCTCGACAACGCGGCGTTCGGACGCCATCGGATCGTGTTCGAGGATCTCGCCCTTGAATACCCAGACCTTCACACCGCAGATACCATAGGCCGTCTTCGCCTCGGCGGTTCCGTAGTCGATGTCGGCGCGAAGCGTGTGCAGCGGCACGCGGCCTTCACGATACCACTCGATGCGCGCGATCTCCGCGCCGCCGAGACGGCCCGAGCAGTTGATGCGGATGCCCTCGGCGCCAAGCCGCATGGCCGACTGAACGGCACGCTTCATGGCACGGCGGAAGGCCACCCGGCGCTCGAGCTGCTGGGCGATCGACTGGGCGATCAGCTTCGCGTCGATCTCGGGCTTGCGCACCTCGACGATGTTGAGATGCGTTTCCGCATTCGTCATCGACGAGACCTTGCGGCGCAGCTTCTCGATGTCCGCACCCTTCTTGCCAATGATCAGGCCCGGGCGGGCGGCGTGGATCGTAACGCGGCACTTCTTGTGCGGACGCTCGATCACCACCTTCGAAATGGCAGCCTGCTTGAGTTCCTTCTCGATATACTCGCGGATCTTCAGATCCTCGTGAAGGAGCTCGCCATACTCCGCATTGTCCGCGAACCAACGGGAATCCCAGGTGCGGTTGATGCCGAGACGCAGGCCGATCGGATTAACTTTGTGGCCCATCAGGCGGCCTCCACTTTCTCTTCGACTTCGCGGACGACAATCGTCAGGTGCGAGAACGGCTTCTCGATGCGGTTGGCGCGGCCGCGGCCACGCGCATGGAACCGCTTCATGACGATCGACTTGCCGACATAGGCCTCGGCGACAACCAGCGCGTCCACGTCCAGATCGTGGTTGTTCTCCGCATTGGCGATTGCCGACTGGAGCGTCGACTTCACGGTGCCGGCGATACGCTTGCGCGAGAATTCAAGGTCAGCGAGCGCTGTCGCGACCTTCTTCCCGCGGATCATCGCGGCAACGAGGTTCAGCTTCTGCGGGCTGACGCGGATCGTGCGCAGTACGGCACGAGCCTCATTGTCTGCAAGCCTGCGCGGTGCTTTGGCCTTGCCCATCGTTACTTCCTCTTAGCCTTCTTGTCCGCCCCGTGGCCGTAATAGGTGCGGGTCGGAGCGAATTCACCGAATTTGTGGCCCACCATCTCTTCCGAGACGAGCACCGGAATATGCTTCTGGCCGTTGTAGACGCCGAAGGTCAGGCCGACGAACTGCGGCAGAATGGTGGAGCGACGGCTCCACATCTTGATCACCTCTTTGCGTCCGCTTTCGCGAACCTTCTCGACCTTCTTAAAAAGAAAGCCATCGACAAAGGGGCCTTTCCAAACTGAACGGGACACTTGCCGTTACCTTTCTTATTTCTTGCGCTGATGGCGCGAGCGCATGATGAACTTATCGGTCGACTTGTTCGACCGCGTCTTCATGCCCTTGGTGGGCTTGCCCCACGGCGAGACCGGGTGACGACCACCCGAAGTGCGGCCTTCACCGCCGCCATGAGGATGGTCGACCGGGTTCATGACCACACCACGGTTGTGCGGACGCTTGCCCATCCAGCGCTTGC
Source organism: Nitratireductor luteus (assembly GCF_026162365.1). Classification (GTDB taxonomy): domain Bacteria; phylum Pseudomonadota; class Alphaproteobacteria; order Rhizobiales; family Rhizobiaceae; genus Chelativorans; species Chelativorans luteus. The sequence goes on from NZ_JAOANW010000022.1 coordinate 42,409, forward strand.
GGCCGGCCTTACCGAGGCTGATGTTCGAATGGTCCGGGTTGGACACGGCACCGACGGTGCCGAGGCAATTGCCCGATACCAGGCGCTGCTCGCCCGAGTTCAACCGCAGGATCGCCATGCCCTGATCGCGCCCGACGAGCTGGCAATAGGCGCCGGCCGAGCGGGCGATCTGACCGCCCTTGCCCATCTTCATCTCCACATTATGCACGATCGTTCCGATCGGCATTGCAGAGAGCGGCATGGTGTTGCCCGGCTTCACGTCGACGGCCTTGAGCGAGGAGATGACCCTGTCGCCGGCAGCCAGGCGCTGCGGCGCCAGGATGTAGGACAACTCACCATCGTCGTAGCGCACCAGCGCAATGAAGCCTGTCCGGTTCGGGTCGTATTCGATACGCTCGATGACGCCCGAAACGTCGAACTTGCGACGCTTGAAATCGACCAGCCGGTAGGTCCGCTTGTGGCCGCCGCCCTGGAACCGCGCCGTGATGCGACCGGTATTGTTGCGGCCGCCCTTGCTCGTCAGCCCCTGGGTAAGGCCCTTGACCGGCTTGCCCTTGTAGAGGCCGGAGCGGTCGACGATCACCAGCTGACGCTGGCCTGGGGTTACCGGTTTAAAGTTCTTGAGTGCCATGTCTTAATCCTCGCGGCCTCTCAAAGACCAGTAGCGATGTCGATCGAGTGCCCCTCGACCAGCGTCACGATCGCCTTCTTGGCGTCGCTCTGCCTGCCGATGGTGCCGCGGAACCGCTTCACCTTGCCTTTGCGAACAAGTGTGTTCACGCCCTTTACCTTCACACCGAAAAGCGCCTCTACGGCAGCCTTGATCTCGGGCTTGGTGGCCTTGCGCGCCACGTTGAAGACGACCTGGTTGTTCTCAGAGGCCATCGTCGATTTCTCGGTGACCACCGGGCTGACGATCACGTCATAGTGGCGAAGGTCATTCATTTAAATCGCTCCTCGAGGGCTTCGACAGCCGCCTTGGACAGCACCAGCGTGCCGCGGCGAAGAATGTCGTAGACGTTAATGCCCTGCACCGGCAGCACATCCACATTCGGAATGTTCTGCGCCGCGCGCTTGAAACCTGCGTCGAGCTCGGCACCGCCGATCATCAGCACGTTGGAAAGTCCGAGCTTGGCGAAGCTATCCACCAGCACCTTCGTCTTGCCATCGGCAAATGCCAGATCGTCGATGATGATCAGGCTTTCCGATTTCGCTTTGGCCGAAAGCGCATGCTTCAGGCCGAGGGCACGAACCTTCTTCGGCAGATCGTGCTCGTGGCTGCGCACGACCGGGCCGTGAGCCTTGCCGCCGCCGCGGAACTGCGGAGCGCGCGCCGAATGGTGGCGGGCGCGGCCGGTGCCCTTCTGGCGGTACATCTTGGCGCCGGTGCGCGCGATCTCGGCGCGCCCCTTGGCCTTGTGCGAGCCCTGCTGACGCTTGGCAAGCTGCCAGCGCACGACGCGGTGCAGGATGTCTTCGCGCGGATCAAGTCCGAAGATCTCGTCGGAGACCTTCAGCTTGCCGGCATCCGTGCCCGCCAGGGTGGTTACCTTAAAATCCATTATTCTGCCCCCTCGCTGGCGGCGGCGTTTTCGGCCTTCGCGGCATCATTGTTTGCGGCGCGGATGGCGGCCGGAAGCGGCGCGCCCTCTGGCAACGGCGCCTTGACGGCATCGCTTACCATGATCCAGGCGCCCTTGGAGCCGGGAACAGCGCCGCGGACCAGGATCAGGCCACGCTCGGTATCGGTGGAGACGATCTCCAGGTTCTGGGTCGTGACGCGATGGTTGCCCATGTGGCCAGCCATCTTCTTGCCCTTGAACACCTTGCCCGGATCCTGGCGCTGACCGGTCGAACCGTGCGAACGGTGCGACACCGAGTTGCCATGGGTTGCACGACCGCCACCGAAATTGTGACGCTTCATGACGCCCTGGAAGCCCTTGCCGATGGAAGTTCCCGTCACGTCGACCTTCTGGCCGGCGACGAAATGATCCGCCGTGATCTCGGCCCCGACATCAAGAAGATTGTCGGGCGACACCCGGAATTCGGCAACCTTCGCCTTGGGCTCGACCGTGGCTGCAGCGAAATGACCGCGCAACGCCTTCGACGTGTTCTTCACCTTGGCAAGGCCGACACCGAGCTGAACGGCCGTGTAGCCATTCTTCTCTTCGGTGCGCTGCGCCACGACCTGGCAGTTTTCCATGCGCAGAACCGTGACAGGGACATGCTCGCCCGCCTCGTTGTAGACGCGCGTCATCCCGATCTTCTGTGCGATAACACCTGAACGCATCGGTTCGATTTCCTTTCAGGGTTCCCGGCTCGCAGCCTTTCGGCTTCTTGCCCGGGTTCCTAACCTATTGTCTTCCGCCTAGAGCTTGATCTCGACGTCGACGCCGGCAGCAAGATCGAGCTTCATAAGAGCATCGACCGTCTGGGGGGTCGGGTCCACGATGTCCAGAAGACGCTTGTGGGTCCGCATTTCAAACTGCTCGCGCGACTTCTTGTCGATGTGCGGCGAGCGGTTCACCGTGAATTTCTCGATCCGCGTCGGCAGCGGGATGGGCCCGCGGACATTCGCGCCGGTGCGCTTGGCCGTGGACACGATCTCGCGCGTCGAAGCATCAAGCACCCGGTGGTCAAACGCCTTGAGGCGGATACGGATATTTTGTCCGTTCATTTTTCAAGTTCCTTGTTCCGCTGCGGCGCGGGCTACCCCGCGCCGCGCCGGATGCTTGTCCTGTTACTCGGTGATCGATGCGACGATGCCGGCGCCGACGGTGCGGCCGCCTTCGCGGATGGCGAAGCGCAGCTTCTCCTCCATGGCGATCGGCACGATCAGCTCGACATCGACCGTCACATTGTCGCCCGGCATCACCATTTCCGTGCCCTCGGGAAGCGACACCACGCCGGTCACGTCCGTCGTGCGGAAGTAGAACTGCGGACGGTAGTTGGTGAAGAACGGCGTGTGGCGGCCGCCCTCCTCCTTGGTCAGGAT
>NZ_JAOANW010000023.1 GCF_026162365.1 Nitratireductor luteus
TTCTTCGCCCACCCAACTCTTCCCCATGTCCGCACCCCGTTTGTTGAAGGTGCCAGATAAGGAATCATGGCCGATTCCACGTGATCAAGTGAAAACTGCAACCTAAGGACTTATGGGTAACTTCAAGGAAGCGGACCCCATCTGGCGCGACGCGCGGTGATGGGCGAGAGATTGTGAGACTGAAGGAGCCCAGGACCTCCCGCGTGAAGGAGATCCAGCGTGTCGCGCGGGTCCATCGTGACCCGTTCGAGCCGATCATGCCGGTGTTGGAGGCCGAAAGCCCGGTCGGCGAATATCGGAAGATCACCGAGGAAAATCGTGTAAGAAAATCCGCGTGTGGTGCGGATTTCTGGAGCCCGATTAGCGGAGATGTTGCAGTCCGTATTGAAGTTGCCGTGATAAAATCCCTGAATCACGACTAACGGTCTCCGCTGTCGAGCTTTGTTCGAAGCCTGCGCTCCGCAGATAGGACGGTTTTCACCGCCGGAGAGAATAATGCGGGGGAGCATCCGCCCCGCCGGCGGTCGAGAGATAGATACCCCCCTACCGCGCGGGTCAGAGTCGGCGGCCGAGTTGAACAATCCTTTGTCTTTCTCTTCATCGCTCCATGTGATACAAATCCTTACACTATGACTTCCAAAGTGGGAGAATATATATCGATGCAGCAGGCCCGATCCCAACGCGAGATAGCCCACAATCTCCTCGCGGCGCGTGGGATTCTGCGCCTTGCGGAACTCAGGGATGCCGGTGTAACCGCCGCAACCGTCAGCCGTATGGAAAAGGATGGCGAGGTCATCCGCCTAGCGCGCGGGCTCTACCAGCTCCCCGACGCAGAGCTTGACGCAAACCACAGCCTCGCCGAGGCGGCCAAGCGTTTCCCCAAAGGTGTGATCTGCCTCGTTTCGGCGCTCGCCTTTCATGGAATTACGGATCGGCTTCCCAAGAAGGTGTGGATGGCGATCGGCCGAAACGATTGGACGCCCAAGCCAAGCGACATGCCAATACGCGCGCTGCGTTTCTCGGACGATCTGCTTACCGAAAGCGTCGAGACGCATGTGATCGAAGGCGTATCGGTAAAGGTATTTGGCGTGGCAAAGACCGTCGCCGACTGTTTCCGGCATCGCGGCAAGATCGGTCTCGCCGTCGCGCTCGAAGGACTACAGGAAGCTCTGCGTCAACGCAAAGCCACGCCCGCAGAAATCGCCAGGGCTGCGGATACCGGCGGAGTCGGTACGGTGATCCGCCCCTATCTGGAGGCGCTGACCGCCAATGGCTAAGGAGATCAAGAATATTGGCGCTTCAGTGCGTGCGCAGCTCCTCAAGCTTTCCAAGGCGAACGGGCAGAGTTTCGATCTGGTGCTAACGCGCTTTGCGCTGGAGCGTCTTCTGTTCCGGCTCAGCCAATCGCCGCATGCAGACCGCTTCGTGCTGAAAGGCGCGATGCTCATGATGAGCTGGTTCGACGATCCGCACCGCGGGACGCGCGATCTCGATCTGCTGGGTTTCGGCGACCCGAGCGAAGGCGCGATGCTGGCGACATTCCGGGACATCCTCGCACAGGACATTGAAGACGGCGTCGTATTCGATCCGGACACATTGCGCGTCGACCGCATTCGCGAGGAGCTCGACTATGGCGGATTGCGGCTGCACGCCATCGCCTCAGTCGGAGGCGCCCGGATCAATCTGACGATCGATATAGGCTTTGGCGATGCGCTGGAGCCCGGGGCCGAAACCGTCGACTATCCGGTTATGCTTGACCTCCCCGCGCCGAGGCTGCGCGCCTATGCACGAGAGACGGTCATCGCCGAGAAGTTCCAGGCGATGGTGGCGCTGGGGCGGGCGAACAGTCGCATGAAGGACTTCTACGACATCTGGATTCTCAGCCGATCGTTCAGCTTCGATGATGACAGACTTGCAAAGGCGATCGCTGCGACGTTCGCGCGTCGCGAGACACCGATACCGACGGAGCTGCCCGATGCGCTGACACCAGCATTTGCGGCGGATGAACAGAAGCAGCGGCAGTGGCGGGCCTTTGTCGAAGACCTTTCCGTGGATCCTGGCGAACTGAGCGACATGATAGGAGAGCTAAGCGTTTTCCTTATGCCTCATGCCGCCGTAGCGAGAGCGGTTTGACGAAGCAGTTCGAGCGCCCCCTCTCTTAAGAGGCCCGTCCGGGTAGGCTGAGCTCTTCGATCTATCCGTGGCGGCAGCTGCGGCGACTCCGGCGGCCCGTATTTTTCTACACATATGTGTATCCATTGGCTACACTGCGCCAATGAACAAGGATGTGGGTCTGCGCATTAGGGTCCAGCGCGAGCTGAAGGAGAGGCACCGCGCCGCCGGTTGATTCGCGTTCATGGGAACTGCCAGTGCGTTACCCTTCATGCCGACGTTTCAAGGATGCGCGCGCCGGGCGAAACCTTGCTGCCGAGACGCTTTAGACAGGTGAAGCTGTCCGTAGTCCCGCCAGTGGTCGCGACTAGGATCCTGTCCTCAAGGCGCACGATTTCATCAGCCGACCGCCTCATGCAGCACGATGTCGCCGCTTCGAATGACCGGAAAGGCGCTGTCATGGGTCACACGGGCAGTGACGAGATTTCTACCCGGTATGCCTGGTCGCCTCCAACGTTGAGGCCAGGAGCATCCGGGCGCCTGCGACGCAGTGGCCCGGCTCGACATATTCGGCCTCGTTGTGGCTCAAGCCATCCCGGCACGGCACGAAGATCATTGCCGACGGCGCCTTGCGATTGATGAAAAGGGCATCGTGAAAGGCGCCTGACAGCATCCGTATCCTCGTTATGCCGAGATATTCCGCGGCTCTGTCAAGGCAGGTCAGCAAAGTATCGAAGAAGGAGGCCGGCTCAATTTCAGACAGGCGGCGGATCGAAGATGTGCAGCCGACGCCACGCGCTCCACTTCGATCTCCGCTGCAATCCTCTCTTCCAGCGCATCGAGCACCGCAGTTTCAGGATGCCGCAGATCGATTGTGAATGTCACCGTCTCCGGAATGGCGTTGACCGATCCCGGCTCGAGGACGAAGCGCCCGACGGTAAAGCGAACACGCTCATCCTTTTGCATCACGGATTTGTACAGCCTGTCGAGGGCGGCCGCAGCGGCGACCATGGGATCGCGGCGAAAGGCGAGCGGCGTGGTGCCGGCATGCGCGGCCTGCCCCGTCAGGACGACCTCGAGCCATCGCGTCCCTTGAATCCCGTGAACGATGCCGATGGGAACGCCCTCCCGATCAAGGGTCGTCCCCTGCTCGATGTGGAGTTCCAGATAGGCGGAAATTCCAATGCCAAGCGGACGCGCTTCGGTATCCGCAAGCGCATCTAGCGTCAACTTCAGTTCTTCCGTGAGATGCGCTCCATTGCGTGCGCGCACATCGGTCCATTCCGGCGGGATGTGCCCCAGCGCAAACGCCGACGAAACCCATTGCACCGGGCGCAAATCGGCTACCTTCCTCGTTGGTCCAGGCGACCACTTCCAGTGGGAGGTCTGTTTCTATTCCAGCATCCTGCAAGCTTTCCAGCACCTCGAATGCGGCCAGGACGCCCAGCGCCCCGTCGAACCGGCCGCCCGTCGGCTGGCTGTCCAGATGACTGCCGATCACAAAGGGAGGGAGGCTGCTGAAGCGGCCTTCGCGGCGAACGAACAGGTTGGCCATCGGATCCTGGAACACCCGGAAGCCCCGCGCCCTTGCGAGGCGCGCCAGCGGACCCCGCGCCTGACGATCCTCCTGCGAAAGCGCCTGACGGTTGACTCCGCCGGCTGGCGTCCCCCGATGCGCGCGAATGCATCAATCCGCTCCAACAGACGATGTTCGTTAATCTCAGCCTGCATGAGGTCAATCGTTCCTCTCATAGGGGACATCGTGAAAGGCGATTTCGAGCCGCTGCACGTCGCCGAAGATCCCACTCAACCGGGATCGTTCCGCTGGACCCAGCGTCTCGCCCGCCGCGTCCAGCTGCGCCCGTAGCCAAAGGGCCTGCGCGGCAAACGTCTCATCCGCGTGCATCTCCACCCATTCCCTGACAAGCGGATCCGATATCGCCGTCACGGTGGCGCGTTTCGACCATGTCCAATACATCCACTCGGCCGCGAACATCGCCGCCACGATGTCCAGAAACCTACCCTTTCGGGCAATATCGAGCATGCCGATGCGAAATGCTTCCACCTCGGACCGTTCCGGGTCATAACGGGACGGATCGATACCGCGCGCGGCGAAGGTCCGTTCGAAATAGGCGATCTGCTGGTTTGCGAGCGCATCCAGAACGCCGATAAGCCAACGCTTCTGCGAGATGGTCTTCGCCTTCGCCGCCGCGTAGGCGAAAATGGAGATGGCCGTATCGACGAAGGCTCCCTCGTAAACGAGATAGCGCTCGAAGACCCGCGCATCGAGGCGATCTTGCTCAATATCCCGGACCAACCGATGGTTGACCATCGCCTCGAACACAGCCGCGTTCTCGCGGAGCATCTGCTCGCTGAGCGTATCGGCAGCCAAGCGTCAGGCCTCCAGCGCGGGCTCGGCCGCCGTGCGGAACGCGCGCACCCGCTCGACATCCACCGGATTCCACCAGACGCCGCCCTTTTTGAGAGAAGAGGCAACGATAACGCCGCTTGTACGCTCGAGAATCTCGGCAATGTTGTCGCTGGTCACGCCCGAACCGACCAGCACCGGCAGATGGGTGGCCGAGCCGATCTCCTCGATTTCCTCGATGGTGGCCGTGTTCCCTGTCCGCTGGCCGGTGGCGATGACGGCGTCTGCATCGAAAAAGGCAAGATCGCGGGTCAGTTCTGCAATCGAGCGGTCGGCAACAATGGCATGGCTGCCATGCTTGACGTGGCTATCGGCGAAGACCTTGATGTGTTCGGCCCGCAGGAGCGAGCGATAGCGCATCGCCTCGGCCGCGCGCCCTTCCATGAACCCTTCATTGGCGACATAGGCGTTGGCCCACTGGTTCACCCGAATGAAACGTGCCCCGCCCGCCATGGCGATCGCGAAGGCCGGGATCGGCGCATTGGCTAAAACATTCACACCCAGCGGCACGTCGAAAGCGCGGTTAATGCGATCCACCACCACCGACATGAAAGCCGCCGTTTCGTGTCCAATATCCTCAGGCTTCGAGAACGGAATATCGCCATGGTTCTCGATCATCAGGCCGTGCATGCCGCCCTCGATCAGTGCCTCCGCATCGCGCATGCAGGTATCGTAGATCGGATCCATGCCGCCGCCAGCATAACGTGGAGCACCGGGAAAGGCCGGGCAATGGATCATCCCGATCAGAACCTTGCCAGTCCCGAATATGTCTCTTATGGCGTTTGAGGACGTATTCGCTACCGTGGTCATTGTGTCATCCCTTTCGAAAGCAGGTTATGCAGGCATTCGTGATTGGCAATGTTGCTGTCGATGAAACCATTGCAATCGACGACTGGCCCCAGCCGGGCGCTTCGATCCTCGGTGCGCAGACGGCGCACGACCTGGGCGGCAAGGGCTGCAACCAGGCAGTCGTGATGGCACGTTGCGGCCTGCCGACGACGCTGGTCGCTGCCATCGGAGACGACTTCCGTGCAGCCACAATCCGCGAGCAGCTCAGCCGCGAACCCGTTGCCTGTCAGTTGATCCAGCTCGATGGCCATGCCAGCGATTTCTCTATGATCCTCACCACACCGGACGGGGAAAACGCGATCGTAACCACCGCTAACTGCGCCGGCCATTTGAGCGCCGTGGAGGTGCATGCCAGCCTGGACGATGCCGCTGCGGGCGATCTTGCTATCCTGCAAGGCAATCTCAGCGATGAGGCCACGATCGCGGCGCTCAGGGCGGCGCGCGAGAAGGGCATGATGACGGCCTTCAATCCGTCTCCGCTCCGACCCAATTTTGACAAGTTGTGGCCGCTGATCGACGTCGCCTTCGTCAACCAGAGCGAAGCGCGGGCCCTGACCGGTGCCGATGACGCGGAAGCCGCCAGGCGGCTGATCGCCCAGGGCGTGCGCAGTGTTGTGGCAACACTCGGCGCGGATGGCGCGTTTCTGGTGCACGCGGACAGCGCTCTGCATGTGCCGGGCTTTGCTTGCAATGCGGTCGACACGACAGGGGCCGGCGACACATTCATGGCTGTGGCGCTCGCATCTGCCGCCTTGCGGGGAACGGCGCTCGACGGGCGCGCCATCAATGACGCCGGCAAGGCTGCGGCGATCACGGTCGGCCGCCGTGGCACGCATTCGGCCTTTCCCTCCACCGGCGAGTTGCAGGCAATCCTTGCTGCCGGTTGAGGCGGGATCGGTGCGCATCAGCGCCCGGCCGTTTCCGTGAGCCAGCCCAGAATATTCTTCCAGAGAATACCGTAGCCCTTCCACTCGCAGAAGGCAGGCGAAAGCCAGTGCGGTCCGATGTCGGAAGTCCACACTGCAGTGCGCCCCTTGCCATAACGGCCCGTAACGAGCAGCGGATGCCCGCCCTGATCCTCCGGCAGCCGCGCGACAAGCTCCACATCGTCGCGGTCACGCAGTTCCACTTCGTTGACGCCGAGCAGCACAGGCCACTCGCCCTCCAGGCCCGCAATGGTCGCGTGATCGGAAAGCACGATGTCGGGAACCGTTCCTTCGGGGATTTCCACGCGGTCGTCATAGGGAAGACAGGTCACCGGCAGCACATCCTCGACGGGCGTGCGCCGCCAGCGTGCCTTGCCGTCAATGCCCTGGAATGAGAAGTAGCCGCCCACCATCAACAGGTTGCCGCCCTTTTCCACCCAACTGCGAATGAGCTTCAGGCGGTTCGGGACCGTGCGTGAGTGAAGCCAGACGGCCGGCGGCAGCAGGATGGAGTTGGCGCCGATGTCCGACAGGATGATGGCGTCGTAGGCGTCGAGGCCGCTCATCTCGAACGGGAATTTTTCCACCGCCTCATGCGCCGGCATGTAGGTAAGCTCATATTCGCTGCCTTCCAGCGCCTTCACCAGCGGTTCGGCGCCCAGGTGAAAGGTCACGCTTCCGAACTGGTCGAAGCCCTTGAAATGGGTCGCCGAACTGAACCAGCTTTCGCCCACGAGAAGCACTTTTTTCGTCATTGCATTTTCTCTTTTCCAGAAGTGGACCGGCCTTAACCGGCGTGAAAGACACGCATCGGATTGCCGCGCATCAGTGTTTCCAGTGCCGCCCCATCGACGCCATGGCGTATGAGCCGCGGCAGGAAATGGCGCAGCACGAAGGCGTAGCCATTGCCGCCGTAGCGGGTCAGCATCATTTTCAGGAACACGTCATGCGACAGCAAGATGCGGTCGAGATGTCCCGCCTCGAGCAGCTGGACGATAGCGCGCGCCACCTCCTCGTCGCTCGGGCACTGCACCTGCTGATCTGCATAGAAGAAATCCATGCCGATCATGTCGAACTCGATGAAGGCGCCGCGCGCCGCCAATTCGCTCTGATAGGCGAAATCGTCGTGCGAGGGGTTCATGTGGCAAAGCACCGTGTGGCGCAGATCCGCGCCCTCCTCCGCGGTGATATCGAGCACCTTGTGGCCAAGCCGGAACCAGCCCGGCAAATGCACCATCAGCGGCAGGCCGGTACGCACTTGCGCCCGCGCGGCACCGCGCAGGGATTTCTCCTCGTCGCCGGTGAAATCGGACGAGACGCCGATTTCTCCGATGAGACCGATGCGCACACCGGTTCCGCCGACGCCCTCCAGCGCCTCGCCGACGATCTGGTCTGCGATATCGTCCACCGACATGCCTGCGACCTCCGGCGGATGCGAGGATTGCAGGTAATAACCCGCCCCCATCACGATCTGGAGGCCGGTCGCCGCCGATATCCGTTGCAATGCAAGCGGATCGCGCCCGATGCCGCGGCAGGTGGGATCGACGACGGTGTGGCCGCCCTCCCCGGCGAATCGACGCAGTTCCTCGATCGCCAGCGGTTCGTCATCCAGTGCGATATTGTGCTTGTTGACGAATGGGTCCTGGCGCAGCTCCGAGAGTATCTCGATGCAGACCGGCTGGTCGGCCAGATAGCGGCGCTCCGGTTCCTGGGGCTCGTTCCACCAGCACCGGCAGTCGTTCAGGATGTGCTCGTGCATCAGCGTGACGCCGAGCTTTTCAACCGGGACCGCGCCAGCCACGGTCATTACCTTTCCAGACCTCACATGGGCTTCAGAACGCTCGTCGGTCATGGCCTGTTTCCCCTCGCGAATCCGAAGCGGAAATTGGCTGTGAAGATGCGCGTGTTCAGCCAGATGGCGATCAGGATGATCGCACCGGTGACGATCTGCGTGAAGAACGGCGAAATGTGCAGCAGGATCAGCCCGTTGCCGATCACCGCGATTGTCAGCGTGCCGAGAATGGTGCCGACGATGGTGCCGCGCCCGCCCATCAGCGACGTGCCGCCAAGCACCACGGCAGCGATCACCTGAAGCTCGAAGCCGACGGCCGCGTTGGACGAGCCGGACCCCAGGCGCGCGGCGATAAGGAGACCGGCCAAGGCGGATGCGACCCCCGCAACCACATAGACCGAGGCAATCGCCCAGCGGGCCGGCATGCCGACGCGGCGCGCCGCCTCCATGTTGGAGCCCACCGCGACCACCTGGCGGCCATAGCGGGTGGAGGTGATCACCACATAGCCTAGTATGGCGACGGCGATCGCGATAAGAGCCGGCACGGGGATGCCGAAGAGCTCACCACGCCCGAGGGCGAAGAAGCCCGGCACGCCTTTGATGGGGATCGAATAGCCCTGTGTCAGGTAGAGCGCGATGCCGCGCAGCATGGAAAGTCCGGCGAGCGTGACAATGAAGGCCGGTATGCCCTGATAGGCGACGAACCAGCCCTGGCCGAGACCGATCAGCGCGCCGAAACACAGCATCGCCACGACGACCACCGGCCATGGCAGCCCCGCGGCAAGCGCGATGGCGGCAACAGCATTCACCAGCGCCACCTGCGAGCCGACCGAAAGGTCAATGCCACCAGTGATGATTACGAATGTCATGGCCACGGCGACAATAAGGATGGGGGCTGCCTGCCGGATCACATTCAAAAGGTTGCCGAGCGTCATGAAGGTGTCGGTCGTCATCGCGAAAAACACGACGCAGACCAGGAAGAAGAAAGCGATCGAGAGCACCTGGGCCTGTTCCGACAGGAAGTCGGCCCATGGGGAGCCCTGGCTTCGTTCGGTATAGGCGGTCATCTTTCGTCCTTTTCGCCGACGATGAGTTTGACGAGATCCTCGAGATCGGTTTCGGCGATCGAGCGCTCCGCCACCTTCGTGCCTTCATACATGACGGCAATGCGGTCGCAGACGCGAAACAGATCCTGCAGGCGGTGTGTGATGAGAATGACGGAAACCCCAGTCGCCTTGACGCGGTTGATCAGCGACAGGACTGCCTCGACCTCCGCCACGGCAAGCGCCGAGGTCGGCTCGTCCATGATCAGCACTTTCGGGTCGAAGGATGCCGCGCGGGCAATGGCGATGGCCTGCCGCTGGCCGCCAGAAAGTTGCGCAACTTTGCTGGTCAGGCGGGGGATGCGGATCTCCAGCGCGTCGAGCATCTTGCGGGCTTCCGACAGCATCGTCTTGCGGTCGAGAAACGGCCCCCTGGTGACCTCCCGGCCGAGGAACAGATTTCCGGCCACATCGATGTGGTCGCACAGGCTCAGATCCTGGAACACCATTTCGATGTTGCGCCGCCGCGCATCCGCCGGACCGCTGAAACGCACCGGCTCGCCATCGAGATGTATCGTACCGTCGTCGGGAATATAGGTTCCCGAGATAATTTTCGTGAGCGTCGACTTGCCGGCTGCGTTGTCGCCGACCAGCCCCAGGCATTCCCCCGGATAGATGTCCAGATCGACACCGCGCAATGCCTGGAGCGATCCGAAATTCTTGCGGATATTCCTGAGCGCAATACGCGGAACCCTCCCGCCGCCGGCCATGCCGTTCCGGGCGGGATTAACCCGTCCGGAACCGACAGCGACAGCGTTTTCCTGCTGTTCGCCAGTCATCACTGGAAGATTGCCCTGTAGGGGTCGACATTCTCCTTTGTCACAATGGTCACCGGCACGGAGATGGTCTTGTCCACCTCGCCGCCGCCGGCCAACGTGTTGAGTGCGTCGACTGCTGCGGCACCCATCGCGGCCGGATCCTGTTGAATCACCGCAGTGACATAGCCCGCGTCGATGCCGGCAATCGCCTGGGCGGTCAGATCCCAGCCGAAGATCTTCACGTCTTCCTGCTTGCCCTGGCTTTCGACCGCGGCGATTGCGCCCATCAGCGCCGGCTCGCCCGTTGCATAGATCGCGTTCATGTCGGGATTGCCGGTGATCAGGTTCTCGGCGGCCGAGAGCGCATTATCCTGGATGTTCTGGCCGTCGACGACGCCAGCTTTCTCGATACCGTCGGCGGCATCGACGACGTCCTCGAAGCCCTTCTGGCGAACGTTCTGGATGTAGGAGTTGAGCGCACCGACAACACCGTATTTGGCCTTGCCGTCCATATTGGCCTTTGCGTAGTCGAGGAAATAGGCCGCCATGTCGGCGCCCGCCGCGCCGTTGTCGACGCCGATTTGTGCCTTCTGCGGACCGTCGTCCGGGAGGATCGCATCAATCGCCACGACCGGGATGCCGGCTTCGGCCGCCTGGTTTACCGCCGGCATGATGCCGTTCACATCGATTGCCACCACGGCAAGCCCGTCCACGCCCTGCTGGATGTAGGTCTCGATGGCGCTGTTCTGTGCTGCCGGGTCGTTGTTGGCATTGAAGATGACCAGCTTCACGCCGGCCGCATCGGCCGCCTTCTGCGCGCCCTCGTTCATCTGGTTGAAGAACAGCGCCTGCTGGTTGATCTGCACCAGGGCGAAGGTCTTCTCGTCCTGCGCTTTCGCGATGCCCATGCCGAGCGTTAGGGTCAGGGCGGCGCCCAGCCCGAGAGAAAGCATGCGTCTTCTGAGGGTAAATTTCGTGTTCATGGAGTTCTCCTCTTTCGGTTTACCGCTGCGGTTAGGATTTCGCGCACGGGGCAACGGATTCCCGCACGACGATTTCGACAGGAAGCAGTTCTTCCGAGGGCACATTGCCCCGCGTCTTCCAGTCGGTCTCGGTGAGTAGCGACAGGGCGCGCCGTCCGATTGCGCGGACGGGCTGCCGGATCGCGGTCAAGGGCGGCGCAAACAGATGGAGCGGCCCGACATCGTCGAAACCGATGATCGACACGTCTCCGGGAATGGATATGCACTGGGCGCGCAGAACCTCGATCAGACCGATCGCTATCTCGTCCGAGCTCGCGAATATGGCGGTGGGAACCGCGCCTTCCGCGATGTAGCGCTGCGCCGCCTCGCGGCCGAACGCCTCAGTATAGTCTCCCTCGTAGCGCTGTGGTCGGATCTCTGTCCTGAAATGATTGCTGAGCGACTCCGCGAGGCCCTTGTAGCGCCTGCGTGCGCTGATCATCTGGTCGGGTCCGCCGACGAACAACACGTTCCTGTGACCGTTTTCAGCAAGCAGTTCCCCTGCAAGGCGGCCACCCTGCTCGTTATCGCAGAATAGCTTCGGCGCATGCGCATTTGGCACGTCTTCATCGACGACAACCACGTTGCCGGTGCGATTGATCAGATCTCCCAGACTCCCGTCGTCAGGGTGGTTGGTGATGAAGATCAGGCCATCCACATGGTTGCGCTCAATCAATTCGAGATAGGCCACTTCCCGGCCCTGGCGGTTGAGCGTGGCGTAGAGCGAGAGAGCAAGCTTCCGCTCGTCCGCAGCCTCCTCGACCGCGGCGACAAGCGTCGCGAAGAATGGGTTGGCAATGTCCGGGACAACAAGGCCGATCGTGTCGGAACGGCCTCGGCTCAGTCGCCTAGCATGGGGGTTTGGTTGATAATTCAGAGCGCGGATGGCGTCTTCGATCCGCTGCCGGGTTTGTTCCGGCAACTCGAGCGAACCATTCAGCATTCGGGACACGGTTGCGACGGAAACCTCCGCTCGCTGCGCCACATCCTTCAGGCTGGGCTTGTTCGGGTGCGTCATTATATCATCTTGTAAAGCGGTTTAGTAAAGCGCTTTACAAGATGAATGGGCCATGCGTGCGAGTCAATAGGCAAATGGGCGCTGACCTCCGGCTCGGTCTCCTCGGTCGGGATGAGGCGGGCGGTCAGGGCGTCGAGCCGGTGATGGGCTTACTTGAGCTGCCGGTTCACCAGCCGGATGCGTGCAATGAGCGTGGCAATGTGGGCGCTGGCGGGCTCGATCGTCCCGGGGGGCGACCTTAACGGGCGGCGCGCGCAGCACGTCGAGCACGTGGGCGGCGTCGAAGCGACGGGTGCGGTTGCGCTTGAGAAGCTTGGCGACTGTCACCTCACGGATGCGCGCGGCTTTGGCTGGTGTCGGCACGACCTCCCACAGATCGAGCAGCCACTCGGCCCCGAGGTCGGTTTCCAGTTCGAGCAGCGCGGGAAAGTAGCGCCAGAGCTGCTCGCGCATGTGATCATCGACACGCCGAAGGGCGCGGTGCGGCCGGCGAAGTCCAGGCCAGTTCCCGCGGAAAGCGCGATCTCGACCATTGCTGCGGTTGTCGAACCATCGGTGTTGGGATTGACGAGGAGCACGGTCATTCGGCGCTCCTATGGTTCACCGGAAGTCGTCCAAAATCCCTCATGCACGTGCGCCGTCTCCTCTTCGAGCAGTGGCCCGATCACCTCGACCTTTCGCTGACCGGCGGCGAAGATCTGCCGGCAGGGCAGATCCATCGTCAGGTTTTCCGGGTCCGGACCGATCAGCGCCTTCAATGCCTTTTCGCTCAACCCGTGCACCACGCGCCCCACCCCCGCCCAATAGGCAGAGCCTGCGCACATGGCGCAAGGTTCGGCGCTCGCATACATGGTGCACTCGGCCAGGAATTCGGGCCCGTATTTCCGCGAAGCCTCGATCATGAGGTCGCGCTCCGCGTGACCGGTGCGGTCACCAAGCGTTCCGCAGGTGTTCATCGCTTCTAGGAGAATGTTGCCCTCCGCATCCGCCAACAGCGCACCGAAGGGATGGTCGCCACGCGCCCGTGATGCCTCGGCGAGTTCGATCGTGCGGCGGAGGAGTGCGAGGTCGTCTTCATGGTTCATGGTCATCTCGTATCTCGTGCTAATCGCTTCTGGGTGATGACTATCGGCTCCGCGCAAAAATCAGGCAAGCTGCGACAGTGCATATTTTATAGGCAGAATGAGATGATCCCTTGCACTTTTGCATGAGCTCCCATGGTCAGACTCGCGGCAAAAGCCCGGAATCTCAAAGCTTCGGGCAACTGGCATGCCTCCTGCATAGGAAACGAAGAGTAGAAGCGGTCAGGGCAACAAGGCCCGGGACATTGCTCGGCACAATGGATCTTCTTCAGGAGGCGCCAATGCCGAAGCCCTACTCACGAACATCCTCCCAAGATGGTCGTCGGCCCGCCGGTCCCTTCGGACCGGCGGGCTGCAATGTCACTGGCCTATTTAGAGGGAACACAAGAATGATGAGGAAAATAATATCGAACCTGCTGGGCGCGGCGGTGGCGGCAGGTGCCGCGGTCGCAACCGCCGAAGCCGCCGACAAGGTGATCTACCAGCTCGACTGGCTGCCCGGCGGCGACAAGGCGCCGATCTACGTTTGCATCCAGAAGGGCTTCTGCGCTGATGCCGGCCTGGAGGTGACGATCGAGTCCGGCCGGGGCTCGTCGGAAGCCATCACCAAACTCGCCACCGGCAACTCCGACATCGGCTCGGCGGGGTTGGGAGCGGTCATGGCGGCGAAGGCGACCGAGGACGTGCCCGTGACCGCCGTCATGTCGATCTTCAACAAGGGCCCGCACGCCTTCTACACGCTCGCTGGCAACGGAATAGAGGAGATAGCGGAGGTCAAGGGCAAGACCGTCGCCACCTCGCCCTTCACCGAATCCAACGTCTACCTGCCTTTGGTGCTCAAAGATCTCGGCATGTCGGAGAGCGACATCACTCTCACCAAGGCCGATCCAGGCGCACTGGGCCCCATGCTGATGACAGGGGCCAGTGACGTTATCATTGCCTGGCTGACGGATCTCTCGCGGTACCAGGGGCAGGCGAGCCAAGCCGGCAAGGAACTTGTCGTGCTCCCCTGGTCGGCGGCCGGCCTCGACCTTTATTCCGCGTCGCTCGTGGCTTCCGACAAGTTTCTCGAGGAACGGCCTGAGGTTGCAAAGCGCTTCATCGCCGCTTTCAGGAAATCAGTCGAGTTCTCAAGGGAAAATCCTGCAGAAGCTGCCAAGGCCGTCGCGGCCATGGTGCCCGAGTTGCAGGTAGAGAATGTGGAGGGATCGCTCCAGGATACGCTCGTCCTCATCTTCAACGAAGTGACAGAAGATGACGGGCTGGGCACCTTCGAGCCAGAACGGCTCAAGGCCACATGGGCGCGCGTGGCCCAGGCTCAGGGCTTCGATCCGGCTGCGCTTGATCCCGAGACGGCGGTCGACCGCAGCTTCCTGCCGGAGAACTGATCGATGGCGAGTGGGCCCGCGGCCATCCGCTTTTCCGGCGTGGGGCAGGTGTTCGCAACCGGTGCCGGCGCTCTTGAAGCTCTGCGCGGGGTGGAGACGAGCATCGCCCGGCACGAATTCGTGGCGGTGCTCGGCCCTTCGGGCTGTGGCAAGTCCACGCTGCTGCGGCTCGTGGCCGGGCTCCTCCGGCCAACGCGTGGCGCCGTGGAGGTGTTCGACCTCAAGGTGACGGAACCGCGCGACGACATCGGCATCGTCTTCCAGAAGCCGACGCTGCTTCCTTGGGCGAATGTGGAGGACAATATCGTCTTTCCGCTCCGTCACAAGACGGGCCGCGTGGACGCACAGGACCGGGAGCGCGCCCGCGCGCTCCTTGCCAAGGTGGGGCTCGCAGGCTTCGAGGAGCGCCTCCCGGCGGAGCTTTCGGGCGGCATGCAGCAGCGTGTCGGCATCGCTCGGGCGCTGCTCATGAATCCCGACATCCTGCTCATGGACGAGCCCTTCTCCGCCCTCGACGCGCTGACGCGTGAGGAGATGGGCTTCGAGCTGCTGCGCATCTGGGAGGCGCAGCCCAAGACCGTGCTCTTCATCACCCATTCGATCAGCGAGGCGGTGCTTCTGGCCGATCGCGTGCTGGTGATGAGCGAGCGCCCGGGCCGCGTGATCGAGGACTTGGCGATCGAGATCGACCGCCCGCGCGGTATCGAGACAAGCAATGACAAGGTGATGCATGACTATGTCGGACACCTCCGAAGCCTCCTCCTCAAACGCGCAGCGTGAGGAGGGTCTCACCTGGCGGCTGGCCGCAAGGCGGGCGTTCCACGCGCCCGGCCTGCTTCCGGCCACCACTTTCATCCTCGTCCTTCTCGTGTGGGAGGCTTCCTGCCGGCTCTTCGAAATCCCGACCTTCGTCCTGCCGGCGCCGAGCCGCATCCTCGGCGGCTTCGACAGCATCGCCGTCGCGCGCTGGATCGATCACGTCTGGGCGACGCTCCGCGTTGCCCTGATCGGCTACATTGCCTCCATTGCCATCGCCCTGCCGATCGCGGTCCTGCTCGCCCGGTCGGAGATTCTGTCGCGGGCGATCTACCCCATTCTGGTGGTGGTCCAGTCCACGCCGGTGGTGGCGGTCGCGCCGATCATCATCGTGGCTCTGGGCTCCGGTGACCTGCCGCGCGTCGTCATCACCTGTCTCATCACCTTCTTCCCGCTGGTGGTCTCCACCACGACAGGACTGATGGCCACGCCCCCCGAGCTGATAGAATTGTCGCGCAGCCTGCGCGCGCCGATCATCCGCGAGATCACGCAGATCCGCTTTCCCTATGCCGTGCCCTATATCTTCTCCGCGCTCAGGATATCGGTGACGCTCGCCGTCATCGGGGCCGTCGTCGCCGAGTTCGTCGCCGCCGACAAGGGCATCGGCTACTTCATCCAGTTTTCCACTTCCATGTTCCAGGTGCAGCAGGCCTGGGCGGGGCTCGTCGTCCTCGTCCTTCTGTCGCTCATCCTGTTCCAGATCGTCACGCTGGCCCAGCGCATCTGGTTTCCCTGGAGCCTGCCGAAGGAGCGGACATGACCGACTTCCTCATTAAGGGCGCGCTCGGCATCCTGACCGGCCAACCGGGCGCGGCGGCACGCGCCGAAGGCGACATCCGCGTGCGCGGCAGCGTGATCGCGGAGATTGGGAGCCTTGCCGCGCTTCCCGGTGAGCGGATCGTCGATGCCTCGGGCGCCGTGGTCACGCCCGGACTCGTCAACACCCACCACCACCTTTTCCAGAGCGTGCTCAAGGCCGTGCCTGCCGGCATGAACGAGGCGCTCGCGGCGTGGCTCCGGCTGGTGCCTTATACCTTTTGGGACCGCATAGACGAAGAGGCGCTGCGCGTGTCCGCCACGATCGGCCTCGCCGAACTGGCGCTTTCCGGCGCCACCACCGTCGCCGACCACCACTATTTCTTCTCGGATCGCTACGACTTCGATCCCGTCGACGTGCTGTTCGAAACCGCTGAGCGGTTCGGGCTGCGCTTCGTGCTCGCACGCGGCGGCGCCACCAGGGGGCGGCCCTTCGACGGCGGCCGGACAGCACCGCTGCCCGTCGAGCCGCTCGACCGAATGATCGCGTCCGTCGAAGCAGCAGTGAAACGCTGGCACGACCCCTTGCCCACCGCCATACGGCGCGTCGCTTTCGCGCCCACGACGCCCACCTTCTCGCTGCATGAGACGGAGTTGCAGGAGATCGCCGCGGCCGCGCGGGCCATGGGGGTGCGGCTCCATTCGCACCTTTCGGAAAACATGGATTATGTCGACTACACGCTGGCCAATTACGGCAAGCGCCCGGTCCATTGGCTGGCGGAGCATGGCTGGCTCGGGCCGGATGTCTGGTTCGCACATATGGTGGAATGCGACGAGGGCGAACTGCACCTCCTCGCCGAAACCGGCACGGCCATGGCCCACTGCCCGCAGGCCAATGCCAGGCTTGGCTCGGGCACCGCGCCCGCCGACCGGCTCCACGCACTGGGCGGCATGGTCTCGCTCGCAGTCGATGGTGCTGCGGCGAACGAGGCCGCCGACATGGCCTCCGCCCTCTATTCCGCCTTCTCGCTGCACCGCGCACAAAAGGGCGTTGGCGCGGTGGATGCGGAGACCGTCCTCCACTGGGCGACCGCCGGAGGCGCAAGGACGCTGGGCTTCGAGACCATCGGCACGATCGAGCCGGGAAAGCAGGCCGACATCGCCATCTTCGACCTCAATGCACCCCGCTATTTCGGCCAACACGACCGCGTGTTGGGACCTGTCATTTCCGGCGGGCAGGCGCATGTCCGCGCAAGCTTTGTCGGCGGCCGGCAGATCGTGGAGAACGGCGGCCTTCCCTGGCTCGACATGGAAAAGCTTGCCGCCGATGCGGCGCGCATCGTCGCACGCATCGCCAATAAGCAGGACGAAGGGAGGTTCCGGGCAACGGCATAGGGAGCGCCCGTCCCGCCACAGTCCGGGAGTAGAAGCAGTCAACGCCTCCGGCGTCGGTCATTGCTCCTTTGAAAAAATGCGGCCCGGCCGCGCTTCAACAAACGGAGTTTACCCATGCAGAAGATTGACTACGGCCTCGCCGAGCTGAACAAGGAAACCACGTTCGGCGGCGAGGGCAGAGAGAAACAACGCGACGTGCCGAAGATCGACATGGGCGACTACGAGGCCCGCAAGCAGGAGATCGCCGACGCGCTCTGGACGGCGGCGACCGAAATCGGCTTCTTCCAGCTCGTCAATCACGGCATCCCCCAGGCGCAGGTCGATGAAGCCTTCGCCATGTCCGAGCGCTTCTTCGCTCTGCCAAGCGAGGTGAAGGCGAACTATCCGCTCGTCGGTGGGACCAATGCCGGGTGGGAATACAAGGCGCAGGTGCGGCCTTCCACAGGCACGGCCGATAACAAGGAATCCTACCAGATTACCCTGCCGCGTATGGACAAGCTCTGGCCGAGCGGCGAGGAGCTTTCCGGTCTCAAGGCGGTGATGCTGGCCTTCGAACGCGCCAACTGGGCGCTCGGCATGAAGGTGCTCGACTGCTTCCGCCTGAAACTCGGCTTTGCACCGGATTTCTTCACCGGGTGCCACGACCCGCAGTCACCCGAATACCAGAGCACGCTGCGCCTCCTGCATTATCTCGGCATGGAGGATGCCAAACCCGAAGATTTCAAGATGTGGCGGGCCGGCGCGCACACGGATTTCGACTGCCTCACCCTCCTGCATCAACGCCCCGGCCAGGGCGGCCTGCAGCTTTGTCCGGGCAAGGAGGCCGGTGAGCTCGAATGGACCGACGTGGAGCCCTCCCCCGGCGTCGTCACCTGCAACATCGGCGACATGCTGATGCGCTGGAGCGACGACAAGCTGCTCTCCACCTTGCACCGCGTGCGCATGCCCAAGCCGCATGAAAGCCAAGGCTCGCGCTATTCCATGGCCTTCTTCTGCCAGGCCAACAAGGACGCGGTCATCCAGGGTCCGGAGAAACGCTACGAGCCGATCACCGCGCACGACTACCTGCAGCAGCGCATCGCGGCAAACTTCGCCAAGCGCTGAACACCGTGGCAGCGGAAGCCGCCGGTGCGGACGGCCTCCGGCAGCGGGCAACCCGCGCAGTGCCCCGGGAACCGGCGCGCTCTATCCGTCCCACAGCACGCGCACCGACATGGTCGCGGCGGCCGTGCGGTTCTCCACGCCGAGCTTGTTGAATATCTGCTCCAGGTGCTTGTTCACCGTGCGCGGGGAGAGATCGAGGATTTCGGCGATCTCCTTGTTCGATTTTCCGTGCGTGATCCACAGCAGGACCTCGGCGACGCGCATGGAAAGATCGAAGGCGGCGGCAAGCCGCTCCTCGTCCGTGCCGGCGTCGCGGTCTACCAGGCGGATGAGGCGTTCTGCGACCCCGGCCTCACCCGCGATGCGGCATTCGACGTGCTTTCCATTGCGGGCAAGAATATGAGGCTCGGCCCGACCGGGCTTCTGGGACAAGAGCCAGTCGGCCAGCTCCCATGGCAAGCGGCTTCCTTCCTCGACGGAGATGCCGCATTTCAGAAGCAGTTCGCTCGCCTGCGGCGTTGCCCACAGGATCGTGCCCTTCTCGTCGGTGACGACGATGCGCCGGCCCGTGCTGTCGAGCGCCTCGCGGGCCGAGCGAGCGCGGCGCGCATTGGCCAGATGCACCCGCATACGCGCCAGAAGCTCGACAATTGGCACCGGCTTAACCACAAAGTCCACCCCGCCGGAGGCAAGCGCGTTGACCACGTGCTCGCTATCGCCGAACCCGGTCATGAAGATGACCGGGATGTCGGCCATGCCCATCTCGGTCTTGAGGATGCGACAGGTCTCGAAACCGTCGATGCCGGGCATCTTGGCATCCATGAGGATGATGTCCGGGCCGATTTCGCGCGCAAGGCTCAGCGCCGCGCGCCCGCTTTCGGCGACCACCACCTTCATGCCCTCCAATCCGAGAGCATCGGTGAGCATGCCAAGCGTCTCCGGCGAATCGTCGACCACAAGCACGACTGGCGGGGAAGATGGAGCGGCATTCAATCCCATCCCTCTCGCTCCTTTCGCGAACGCGTGGCCATGCAGGTCTCCATGCATCAGATGTCCTCGCTGTTCTCTGCTACCTGCCGCTCATGATACGTCCACTCGATGCGGAGCGTTGAGCCGAGTTGCTCCATGAGATCGTCGACGCTGAACGGCTTGATGAGGTAGCCGTCGTGCAACCGGCGGTATTCAGGCAGATTTCGCTCATTGCCCGCATCGGCTGAGATGATGATGATCGGCAATTGCGGATAGAGACGGTCACGCACGGTTTGCGCCACCTGCCACCCCGACGCGCCGGGCATGGCCACGTCCAGCAGCAGGATGTCGGGCCGCGCCTCGGCAAGCACGCTGAGGCAGGCTGCGCCATCTGGTACGGTCGTCACCTTAAAGCCCAGCGGTTGCAGTATGTCGTCGACAAGGGCGCGCTGGGCCGGATCGTCGTCGGCGATCAGCACCTTGATCGTATCGCCTTTGACGCCGGCGATGGCCGTTGCCGGCAGCTTCTGCTCGTCGGGCCGCGTGGCCGCGCTCAGCATCAGCCGCACGGTGAACGTCGTGCCCAACCCCGGCTGCGAATTCACGCTGAGCTCGCCGCCCATGATCTCCACGAGGAGCTTGGTGATCGTCAGGCCCAGACCGGTTCCGGGCGGGCCGGCGCCGCTGGCATTGTCGATCCTCTCGAAGGGCAGGAAGATGCGCTCGATGTCTTCGGCTGCGATGCCGACGCCCGTATCCTCGATCTCGAAGGTGGCGATCTGGCTGCGATAGGTCACGCGGAAGGAGACCTGGCCGCGCTCCGTGAACTTGACCGCATTGGAGAGCAGATTGATCAGAATCTGCCGCAGCCTCTTCTCGTCCGTATAGACATATTCGGGAATGTAGGAACCCGGCTCGAACACGAAGCCGATACCTTGCTCCTGCGCCTGGAGGGAGAACATGCCGACAAGCTGGTCAAGATAGGGGCGCAGCGCCGTCTTGTCCCGGTAGATCTGCAGACGCCCCGCTTCGATCTTGGAAATGTCGAGCAGCCCCTCGATCAGCCCCGCCAGATGCTCGCCGGAGCGCTTGATGGTGCGGGCCGCATTGGTGACGATCTCCGGCGTCGGGTTGTGCCGATCCAGCAGTTGCGCATAGCCAAGGATGGAGTTGAGCGGTGTGCGCAACTCGTGGCTTAATCCTACAATATATTTGCTCTTTGCAAGATTGGCGGATTCAGCCGCTTCCTTGGCTTTCTGGAGCTGCCGATCCGTCTCCCCGTGCGCCTCGATCTCCTCCATCAGGAGGGTCGTATGGCGCCGCGCCTCATCCTCGGCAAAGACGCGGCTCTCATGCGCCAGCACGAAGAGCCACACCATGATGGCGGCGATGACGAAGATGATGGCGAAGAGCCGCAGGAACATGGGGAAGACGAGATCGCGCGGTAGGCTGCCGCCGATCGTCGACTGGTAGTAGACCACCCACAAGACGAGCGCGATCAGCGCCGTCACCGTCAGCAATATGCCGAGATAGGTGCCGATGCGCGAACTGATGAGCTCGGCAACGCGGGATGGAAAGACGGCACGGGCGAAACCGCTGAGCTGGTCGGAGAAGCGTGCTCCTTCCTTGCAGCGGTCGCCGCAGCGCGCGTCGAGCGAACAGCATAGAGAGCAGATGGGACCGGCATAGATCGGGCAGCTGGCCATATCCTCCGGCTCGAAGCTGTGCTCGCATATGCAGCACTGGGTGGTGGTACCGCCTGACGGCAAGCGCGAGGTGCGCGCCAGATAGTAGCGCCCGCCGGTGACGAACGCGATGAGGGGCGCAAACAGGAAGGCGGCCGCTATGGCGACGTGGGCATAGAGTGCGGCGGCGATTGCGCCAAACAGGCCCAGATAGGACATCAACGCCAGGAGGATGGCGATTGCAGCCGCGCCGAAGCCGACCGGGTTGATATCGTAAAGATGAGCGCGCTTGAACTCGATATGGCGCGGCGACAGGCCGAGCGGCTTGTTGATGGTCAGGTCCGCTACAATAGCCGCGAGCCATGCACCGGCGATGATGGCGTAGAGCCCCAATATCTGCTCCAGCGCCTTGTAGATGCCGAACTGCATCAGAAGCAGGCCGATCACCACGTTGAACACCACCCACACCACACGGCCGGGATGGCTGTGGGTAAGGCGGGAGAAGAAGTTCGACCAGGCGATGGAGCCGGCATAGGTGTTGGTGACGTTGATCTTCACCTGACAGAGCACGATGAAGACGCCCGTTAGCCCCAGGGCAAGCTCGGGGCTCGCCACCATCCGCTGGAAAACAGCAAGATACATGCGCGTCGGCTCGGCCGCGTCGTGGAAGGCGACGCCGCTCTGGAAGGCATAATAGGCGAGGAAGGAGCCCGCGAGCATTTTCAGCGCCCCGACGACGATCCAGCCGGGACCAGCCGCAAGCAATGCGCTCCACCAGGCAAAGCGGTTGGCGTGCTGCTTGCGCGGCAGGAAACGCAGATAATCCACCTGCTCGCCGATCTGCGCCACCACGGAAAAGACAACCGCCGAGGCCGCACCGAACATGGCGAGCGAAAACGTGCCGCCCACCGGCCCGTGAAGGCCCGTATATCCGGTCCACTCGCGCACCGAGGGCAGGCTTTGCGCGGCGATATAGACGAATGGCAGGAGCTGCAGGACGACCCAGAAGGGCTGTGTCCAGGCCTGGAAGCGATTGATGAAGGTGATGCCGTGGATGACCAGCGGGATGACGAGCAGCGCGCTGACCACATAGCCCGCGGCAAGCGGGATACCGAAACACAATTCGAGCGCCGTCGCCATGATCGCAGCTTCGATCGAAAAGAAGATGAAGGTGAAGCTGGCATAGATTAGCGAGGTGACGGTGGAGCCCAGATAGCCGAAACCGGCCCCGCGCGTCAGAAGGTCGATGTCGACACCGTATTTGGCTGAGTTGTAGGAGATCGGGATGCCAAGGAGGAACATGACGAAACAGCTCGTCAGCACCGCCCATAAGGTGGTCTCGAACCCGTAATTGAGCGTCAGCGTTCCGCCGATGGCTTCGAGCGCCAGGAAGGAGACAGCGCCGATGGCCGTGTTGGCGATGCGCCAGGCCGACCAGCGCCGGACCTTCGTGGCTGTGAAGCGCAGGGCGAAATCCTCGAGCGTCTGATTTGCCACCCAGATGTTGTAGGTGCGGCGCACACGGGTGACCTTGAAACCCGCTGTCATGCCCGCCTCGACCCCCAGCAACTCAAAAGCATCGGCTCACTCCACACACACGAACCCGATGCCCTCTTAAGCGTCCCTGCCCTGCCCGCGCGTTCGCCGGCGCGGCCGGCACACTGGCCGAAGCGCCTGGGCCGTTTTCCGTACCGGAACCGGTGCGCGGAGTTCCCCTTCGTTATTTTCCTTAGCTTAGGGGGAAAAATGCACCTCGGGAATACGTCAAATGCCCCGTTGATAGGCAGCCGCCTTAAATGCCCAAAATTGCGGCAGTTGGCGACAGGCCAGCAGTTCAGATCAGGCAGCGAGGCACAAGCATGATGAGCGACGACACCCCTCGGAAATCACCCATCGCCACGCGCAGGCGGGTTCTAGCCGGCATGAGCGCCCTGCCCTTCATGGGCATACTGGGAACGAAAGTGAGCGCGGCCGATTATCCGACGGCCGTGGTGAACACCACGGGCCTGGCCGTAACCGACGATAAGGTGACGGTCGGCATACTCCACTCGGTCACCGGCACGATGTCGATCTCGGAGACCGGCTCGGTGCAGGCGGAAAAGCTGGCCATCAAGCAGATCAACGATGCGGGCGGCGTGCTGGGCCGGCAGATCGACTTCATCCAGGAGGACGGGGCATCCGACTGGCCGACCTTTGCCGAGAAGGCGAAAAAGTTGCTCGTGCAGGACAAGGTCGCCTCGGTCATGGGATGCTGGACGTCCGCCTCGCGCAAGGCGGTCTTGCCGGTCTTCGAGCAGTATAACGGCATGCTCTACTACCCCACCTTCTATGAGGGCCTGGAGCAGTCGCCCAACGTCATCTACACCGGCCAGGAAGCCACGCAGCAGATCATCGCCGGCATCGACTGGGTGGTGAGCAACAAGGGCGCCAAGAGCTTCTATCTGCTGGGCTCCGACTATATCTGGCCGCGCACCTCCAACAAAATCGCCCGCAAGCATATCGAGAAGCTGGGGTTGGAGGTGGTGGGCGAGGAGTACTACCCACTCGGCCACACTCAGTTCAACTCGGTAATCAACAAGATCAAGCTCAGGAAGCCCGACGTCATCTACGCCATCGTAGTCGGTGGTTCCAATGTCGCCTTCTACAAGCAGCTGAAGGCCGCCGGCATCGACATGACCAAGGAGAAGCCGCTGCTTCTCACTATCTCGGTGACGGAGGACGAGATCCTGGGCATCGGCGGCGAGAACATCGTCGGCGCCTATGCCTGCATGAAATATTTCCAGAGTCTGCCGAACGACAACAATGTCGAGTTCGTCAAAGCCTTCAAGGAGATGTGGGGCGATGACATCGTCATCGGCGACGTCACGCAGGCCGCCTACCTCGGGCCCTGGCTCTGGAAGATGGCGGTCGAGAAGGCCGGCAGCTTCGACATCGACAAAGTGCGCGAAGCCTCGCCCGGTATCGAGTTCGCCAAGGCGCCGGAAGGCTATGTGCGCATCCACGAGAACCACCATCTGTGGTCGAAGACGCGCGTCGGCCACGCGCTCGACGACGGACAGTACGAGGTCGTCTACGAGACCGAGGACCTCGTGGAGCCAGAGCCCTTCCCCGAGGGCTACCAATAAGCCTTGCGACCGGCCCCTCCGGCAAATCGTCCGGAGGGGCTCCGGCTCAGCCGCTCCACCGTCACTTCCCGTCTGCACGAGGCTACCATGATCGGCGACTACACGCTTGTCGAATTCAGCTCCATCCTGGCGATGCAGGGCTTCGCCGGGCTGATCCTCTTTTCCGTCTTCGTGCTGATGGCGCTGGGGCTTGCCGTCATCTTCGGCCAGATGGGCGTCATCAACATGGCGCATGGCGAGTTCATGATCCTCGGCGCCTATGTCACATGGCTTTGCTCGCAATTCGTGACGGCATACGTACCCGCGCTCTTTCCCATCTACTTCTTCATCGCCATGGCGCTCGCCTTCGTGGCCTCCGGCGCGCTCGGCATCCTCGTCGAATGGGCGCTGATCAGGCATCTCTACAAGCGCCCGCTCGACACGCTGCTTGCCACTTGGGGGCTGAGCCTTATCCTGCAGCAGCTCTACCGCTCCGTGTTCGGCGCCCGCGAGGTCGGCGTCAGCCTGCCGGACTGGATGATGGGCTCCTTCCCGCTCACCGACATCATCGAGGTGCCCATCAACGGCCTTTTCGTGATGGCGCTGACCATACTGATCTCGCTCGCCGTCTTCCTGCTGATGTTCCGCTCCCGCTGGGGCAAGCAGGTGCGCGCGGTGGTGCAGAACCGCCCCATGGCGGGTGCCGTCGGGATCAACACCAAGAAGGTCGACCGCCTGACTTTCGGTCTTGGATGCGGCGTGGCGGGCGTGGCCGGCTCCGCCTTCACCATGATCGGCTCCACCGGGCCGACGGCCGGCCAGCTCTACATTGTCGACACCTTTCTCGTCGTCGTCTTCGGCGGTGCTGCGAGCCTCATCGGCACGATCGCCTCAGCCTTCACCATCTCCCAGGCGCAGTCGACGATGGAGTTCTTCATGTCGGGCTCCATGGCCAAGGTGCTCACGCTTCTGACCGTCGTCGGCATCCTCATGCTGCGGCCGGAAGGCCTCTTCACGCTCAAGATGCGCCGCTGACGGGAGAAACGCCATGAACATCACCCTTTACTCCCGGCGCGAATGGATCGCACTCGCCATCCTTTCCGCCCTCATCCTCATCGTCTTCCCCGCCACGATGGACATCTTCCGCCTCAACCTCGTCGGCAAATATCTGACCTATGCCTTCGTGGCCGTCGGCCTCGTTCTGTGCTGGGGTCATGGCGGGATCCTCAGCCTCGGACAGGGAATCTTCTTCGGGCTTGGCGGCTACTGCATGGCGATGTTCCTGAAGCTGGAAGCCTCCAGCCCGGAAAATACGGCCATTCAGTCCACCCCCGGCATCCCCGACTTCATGGACTGGAACCAGGTGACCGAGCTTCCCTTCTGGTGGGTCCCGTTCAAGTCGTTCCCCTTCACCCTCGTTGCGGTTGTCGTAGTGCCCGTCATCTTTGCCTGGATCATCGGCGCGGCCATGTTCAAAAGGCGGGTGGGCGGCGTCTATTTCGCCATCATCACGCAGGCGTTCGCAGCCATCCTCACCATTCTGATCGTCGGCCAGCAGGGCTATACGGGCGGCGTCAACGGCATCACCGACCTGCGTACGCTGCTTGGCTGGGATATCCGGACCGACGGCGCCAAGGTCATCCTCTACTTCGTCAACGCCGCCCTCCTGATCGCCGTCCTCCTGGTCGGCCAGATGGTGCGTGTGTCGAAGTTCGGCCGCCTCCTCATCGCCATGCGCGACAAGGAGGACCGGGTACGCTTCTCCGGCTATGACGTGGCCAACTTCAAGATGTTCATCTTCTGCCTGGCAGCCGCCTTCTCGGCCATCGGCGGGGCCATGTTCACGCTGCAGGTAGGCTTCATGTCTCCCTCATTCGTGGGCATCGTGCCGTCGATCGAGATGGTCATTTTCGCAGCGGTCGGCGGGCGGCTGTCGCTCTTCGGCGCGGTCTACGGTGCGCTTATCGTCAACTGGGCGAAGACCAGCTTTTCCGAGACTTTCCCGGAATTGTGGCTCTTTGCGATGGGCGGGCTCTTCATCGCGGTCGTCATGACCTTCCCCAACGGGCTTGCCGGCCTCTTCCGTTCCCATGTCGAGCCGCTTGTGGCGCGGCTCCTGCGGAAGCCGGTCGTGGCGGCACGGGAAACGACGACGGCCGCGGAGCCAGCCAAGCTCGCGGCCGAATAGGAGGCTCATTCATGCAACAGGCAAACACGGCTCCGGCCAGCCCCGCGCCCAAGGACTTCCTGCTCTCGGTCGAAGGGCTCACCGTCTCCTTCGACGGCTTCAAGGCGGTCAACGGCCTCTCCTTCTACGTGGACGAGAACGAGATCCGCGTCATCATCGGCCCCAACGGTGCCGGCAAGACGACCGTACTCGACCTGATCTGCGGACGCACCAGAGCGACCGAAGGCTCGATCCGCTTTCGCGATCAGGAATTGACGCGCATGAAGGAGCACCAGATCGTCCATGCCGGCGTCGGCCGTAAATTCCAGAACCCGTCCATCTACGAGGATTTGACGGTCTTCGAGAACCTGGAGCTCTCCTTCCCGCGCGGGCGCGGCGTGTTCGGCGCGCTGGCCTTCAGGCGGGATGCGCAGGTTATCGAACGGGTCGAGGAGATCGCGGAAACGATCTTCCTAAAGGACCAACTCGACACGCAGGCGGCAATCCTGAGCCACGGTCAGAAGCAATGGCTGGAGATCGGCATGCTTCTGATCCAGAGCCCGGAGCTCCTGATGCTCGACGAACCGGTGGCCGGCATGAGCGTGTCGGAGCGCGTGAAAACGGCAGAACTGCTCCACCAGATCATCAAGGGCCATTCCGTGATCGTCATCGAGCACGACATGAAATTCGTCCAGGACATCGCCCACCGCGTCACGGTCATGCACCAGGGCAAGGTGCTGTCGGAGGGTTCGATGGACCATGTCCAGCACGACCCGAAGGTCATCGAAGTCTATCTGGGGCACTAGAAAATGCTGAGCGTCGACAACCTTTCCGTCTCCTACGGCCAGAGCGAGGTTATTCACTCCGTCTCTTTCGGCGTCCAACCCGGCGAGATCGTCGCCATCATGGGCCGCAACGGCATGGGCAAGACTACGCTCATGAAGTCGCTCATCGGCATGGTGCCCGCGCAGTCGGGCGGCATCAGCGTCGACGGCGCAGCGATCGAGGGGACGGAAAGCTACGAGCGCGTGGCCAACGGTCTCTCCTATGTCCCGCAGGGCCGCATGATCTTCTCCACCATGACGGTGAAGGAGAACATCGAGACGGGGCTGGCCGTCGCCGGCGAAAATACTGTCCCCGGTGACATCTACGAGCTGTTCCCCATGCTGCTCGAAATGAAGGGGCGGCGCGGCGGCAACCTTTCGGGCGGCCAGCAGCAACAGCTGGCAATCGCTCGCGCCCTCGCCTCACGCCCCAAGGTGCTGCTGCTTGACGAGCCCACGGAGGGCATCCAGCCCTCCATCATCAAGGAGATGGCGCGCACGCTGCGCCGGATCCGCGATGCGCGGGGCCTCTCCATCGTCGTCTCCGAACAGGTCCTGAGCTTCGCCCTCGACATCGCCGACCGGGTGCTCGTCATCGAGAACGGTGCGTTCGTCCACGAGAGCCCGCGGGAAGGGATCGACGAGAAGAATGTCGCATCCTTCCTATCCGTCTGAGCCGTTCAACCAATCACAAGAGAGGAGCCACCCATGCCCGACACATTGATCAAGGTCGATCTCGCGACTTCGCCCTATGAAAACGAGAAAATCCACAACCGCTGGCATCCCGACATCCCCATGGCCTGCTGGGTCGAACCGGGCGACGATTTCCGTGTCGAGACGCATGACTGGACGGGCGGTCAGATCAAGAATGACGACGACGCTTCCGACGTGCGCGACGTGGACTTGAACCAGGTCCATTTCCTGTCAGGGCCGATCGGCGTCAAGGGTGCGGAACCGGGTGATCTCCTGGTGGTCGATATCCTCGATATCGGCGCCTTCGAGAATTCGCTGTGGGGTTTCAACGGCTTCTTCTCCAAGAAGAACGGCGGCGGCTTCCTGACCGAGCATTTCCCCGAGGCACAGAAATCCATCTGGGATTTCCACGGCATGTTCACCTCCTCGCGCCACGTGCCGGGGGTGAAATATGCTGGCCTCATCCATCCGGGCCTCATCGGCTGCCTGCCGGACAGGAAGATGCTGGAGATGTGGAACACGCGCGAGAAAGCGCTGTTCGATACCGACCCCGAGCGCGTGCCAGCGCTTGCCACGCTGCCTAATGGCGACAAGTCCGCCCATATGGGCAAGCTCAAGGGCGAAGCGCGCGACAAGGCCGCCGCCGAGGGCGCGCGCACCGTGCCGCCGCGCGAACACGGCGGCAACTGCGACATCAAGGATTTGAGCCGCGGCTCCAAGATCTACTTCCCCGTCTATGTGGACGGGGCCGGGCTCTCCATGGGCGATCTCCACTTCTCCCAGGGCGACGGCGAGATCACCTTCTGCGGCGCCATCGAGATGGCCGGCTGGCTGCACATCAAGGTCTCGCTGCTCAAAGACGGCATGGCCAAATACGGCATCAGGAACCCGATCTTCCGCCCCTCGCCCATCACGCCGAAATACGACGATTACCTCATCTTCGAGGGCATCTCGGTCGACGAAGCCGGCAAGCAGCATTATCTCGACGTACACATCGCCTACCGCCAGGCCTGCCTCAACGCCATCGAATATCTGACAAAGTTCGGCTATTCGCGCGCCCAGGCCTACGCCATCCTCGGCACAGCACCCGTGCAGGGCCATATCTCCGGCGTGGTCGACATACCGAACGCGTGCGCCACGCTGTGGCTCCCGACCGATATCTTCGAGTTCGAGATCATGCCGGGCAGCGACGGGCCGACGAAGTTCCTCGACGGTTCCGTATCCGTGCCCTTGGCGCACGATCTCTGAGGCGGCTTGCCATGCCCTTTTACGACTACGAATGCGCGGAGTGCGGTGTCTTCACCGCGCTCCGCCCCATGGCCGCTTCGGCCGAGCCCTGCGACTGCCCCGATTGCGGCGCATCCGCCCCCCGTGTCATCCTGCGCACACCCAACTTCGCCCTCATGGACCCTGGCATGCGGACAGCACACGCCACCAACGAGCGCTCGGCAGCGAGCCCGAAGAGCACCCAAGCGGGGCACGGCCCTGGATGCTCTTGTTGCTCCGCCAAGCCATCATCTCGAACCCTCACTCGACCGGACGGATCCAAGGCCTTCCCCGCGGCCCGACCTTGGATGGTAAGCCACTAGTGCCTGTCCATAAACGCGTGTTTTTCCAAATGGTTATCGGCCAGCGGCGACTTGATGTGGGGTGCAATGGGGTGCTCGGCCGAGACGCGGCGCCAAGAACGAGGCGGATGGCGTGTCGACGGCAGGTTCGCGCAAGACCGCTCGGCCGGCGGTTACAGAAGGACCGATTGGAACCCCAGGGGACACGAAGGCCCTCAGATTGACTTACCAAATATCGGACAGCTACCGTGACCTCAAGTCATCCGTTGAGATGGACACGACCATGTGAGCCGTTGCAACCAACCGGACGGTTGGAGCGAAGTGCCAGTCTATAGCGTCAATAACAACAGTGTGTTGACCGATGTCGCAGGCATGGTTCGAGACGTCGATGCGGCACGCGCGGTACGCGGTCAATCCTGATGCGTTCGCCGGCATGCTGACGACCATCAGCACTGTGGCCCGGCTGGAGTGAAACGGCTCCGGTCGGATACGTTCTGTGCTCACCAATTCATCGTATAGACGGCCTTCACGGTCGTTCCGGGCGCCGGCAGATGGCTGGTGTTGCTGCCGCTCCGCAGGAGCTGGCTATAGACAGGCGCATAATCCGCATTGAAGAGATTCTCGACACCGACGTCCAGCTTACCCCTAGGCAGTTCAAAGCTGGAATAGGCGTCGACGACCAGATAGTCCTCCACCGCCCGACCGCCGAAGCCGACACCGTCCTCGAAGGCGCGGTCACGGCTGCCCGAATAA
>NZ_JAOANW010000024.1 GCF_026162365.1 Nitratireductor luteus
TTCTTCGCCCACCCAACTCTTCCCCATGTCCGCACCCCGTTTGTTGAAGGTGCCAGATAAGGAATCATGGCCGATTCCACGTGATCAAGTGAAAACTGCAACCTAAGGACTTATGGGTAACTTCAAGTGTGTACAGGTCGCGTAACTCCTGGCGATCGGCTTCGCCCGGAGCAGGCGGGAATGGTGCCGCCATTCGCGCGAATCGTTATAAAGGGCTTGTGCTTATAGAGCCCTGGCTGTTCCTGGAGCCCCTTCCGTTTTGGCTTTCCGGATAAATATTGCCTCGTACCCGCCGCATGGAGAAATCAGTTTCTCCATGCGGCATTTTATATTCTCTGCCGTGCTCAATGCTGACATGTAGACGGCGTATCATTAGATTAATGAGGCGAGGCGGAGCCTGACCTGAAGCAGGCTTCTTCTGTTTCGTCCGCACCGTCTGCCATCGGCGTTGGGCCGATTGGCTGCCACGGCCAAACTAGGGAGATTGGAATGGGTTTGCGTATCAACGATACTGCGCCGGATTTTACGGCCGAAACCACTCACGGCGCGATCAGCTTTCATGACTGGATCGGCGATGGCTGGGCAGTGCTCTTCAGCCATCCGAAGAACTTCACTCCCGTCTGCACCACCGAGCTCGGCATAATGGCCGGCCTTGCCGGCGAGTTCGAGAAGCGTGGGGTAAAGATCATCGGCATCTCGGTCGATCCCGTCGGGGACCACCAGCGCTGGAAGGAGGACATCGCCAAGGCCACCGGTCACGCGGTCGACTACCCGCTGATCGGCGACAAGGACCTGAAGGTGGCCAAGCTCTACGACATGCTGCCCGCCGATGCCGGCGATTCGGCTGAGGGCCGCACGCCCGCCGACAATGCGACGGTGCGCTCGGTCTACATCATCGGCCCCGACAAGAAGATCAAGCTGGTGCTCACCTATCCGATGACCACCGGCCGCAACTTCGATGAGATCCTCCGCGCCATCGATTCCATACAATTGACGGCCAAGCACCAGGTGGCGACGCCGGCCAACTGGAAACAGGGCGAAGATGTCATCATCACCGCCGCGGTTTCCAACGACGACGCGGTCAAGCGCTTCGGTTCCTTCGACACGATTCTGCCTTATCTCAGGAAAACCAGGCAGCCGACTGCCTAGAGCAATTCCAGGAAAAGTGGGAACCGGCTTTCGTCCGGAATCGCGCAAAATCAAATAGTTGGATCAGTTCACCGTTTCTGTAGAACGGTGAACTGATCTAGTGGTCTGATCCGACAGATGGCCCCGTCTGTCAGGTAAATCGGCCCTCCGTCCGTTAGGGCCACTGATTGGCCATCATCGTGACTAGGCTCCGGGTTTTTACCGATGGAGCCTTTTCATGAAACCACTCGTTGTCACCGCCTGTCTGTTGCTGTCATCGGCCGCCGCCTCGGCTTCCTCTGCCGACGCCTGGGAGGAATTCAGGGCGGATGTCGAGACGAAGTGCATTGCCGCCGTTCCCGACAACATCACGGAAGCGACCGCATGGGTCCACGATACTGGCACGGAGAGCTTCGGTGTCGCCGTTGTCAGCGGCAAATCCAGCCCTGACGGAGCACGCTATTCCTATTTTTGTGTCTACGACAAGCAATCCGGGGGAGTGGAACTCACTCCGCAGGTCGAAGCCAACGAACTGATGGACAGCTTGTAGGGGCAGGACCGTCCGCCCCGTCTTTTTTTGCGTTTGCGCGGCGCTACATCGCAGCTATTCGCGATAGCGCGCGCCAGGCCTATCCGCTATGGTCGCGCCGATTTGAAAAAAGGCGAGCAATGTCTGACGAGCGCACAACCGCGGCGAGCGGTATGGAGACGGCTTTCGGCTTCCGCAGCGTCGGCGAGGGCGAGAAGCAGGGCCTGGTCAACGAGGTGTTCCACCGGGTGGCCGGCCGCTACGACCTGATGAACGATCTCATGTCGGGCGGCCTTCACCGGCTGTGGAAAGACGGCATGGTGAGCTGGCTCAACCCGCCCAGGAGACCGGGCTTCAAGGCACTGGACGTTGCCGGCGGCACCGGCGACATCGCCTTCCGCATCGTCGAAGCCTCGAAAGGCAACGCCCACGTCACCGTGCTCGACATCAACGGCTCGATGCTGGGCGTCGGCCGTGAGCGGGGCGCGAAAAAAGGCATCGCCGCCAACCTCACCTTCGTAGAGGCCAATGCGGAGGATCTGCCTTTTGCGGACAACACCTTCGACGCCTACACGATCGCTTTCGGCATTCGCAACGTGCCGCATATCGACGTGGCTCTGGCCGAGGCTTATCGTGTCCTGCGCCCCGGCGGCCGTTTCATGTGCCTGGAATTTTCCGATGTTGACATGCCGTTGCTCGACAAGGTTTACGACCAGTGGTCCTTCCACGTCATCCCGCGCATCGGCCAGGCCGTGACGGGGGACCGCGAATCTTACCGGTATCTGGTGGAATCGATCCGAAAATTCCCCAACCAGAGGAATTTCGCTACCATGATCGAGGTCGCGGGCTTTGGCCGTGTTTCCTGGCGGGACTATTCCGGCGGCATCGCCGCGCTGCATTCAGGCTGGAAAATCTGATTTGAGCACTGTCGGCGCATATCTCCGCCTTGCGCGCGGTGGCTGGATTCTCGTGCGTGAGGGCGTTATCGCCGCTTTGCCCGGCGACCAGCTCGAAGGTATGCCGCGTTTCAGTTGGCGCCTGGCGCGGCTCATGTCGCGCCGCCGCTCGGCCCGCCGCGACCGGCCCGAGCGGCTTGCCATCGCTGTCGACCGGCTGGGGCCGTCCTACGTCAAGCTCGGCCAGTTCCTCGCCACCCGGCCTGATGTCGTCGGCCGTGAAATGGCTTACGACCTGGCAAGCCTGCAGGACCGGATGGAGACATTCCCCGAGACGCAGGCCCGCAGCGCCATCGAGGCGTCCCTCGGCCGGAATGTCGACGACCTCTACCTTGATTTCGGCTCGCCGGTCGCCGCCGCCTCCATCGCCCAGGTCCACCCCGCCAGCATTATGCGCGAAGGCAACAGGGAGCGCGTCGCCGTCAAGGTGATCAGGCCCGGCGTCCGCCGCCGCTTCTACAACGATCTGGAAAGCTATTTCCTGGCCGCCCGCCTGCAGGAGCGCTACATTGCTGCCGCCCGCCGCCTGCGGCCCGTGGAAGTGACCCGGACGCTGGCGCAAACCACCAAGATCGAGATGGATCTGCGCCTCGAGGCAGCGGCCATTTCCGAGCTGCATGAGAACACGAAGGGCGATCCGGGCTTCCGGGTGCCCTGGGTCGACTGGCAGCGCACCGGGCGCGATGTCCTGACGCTCGAATGGATCGACGGCGTCAAGATGTCGGATGTCGAGGCGCTGAAGGCAGCCGGCCACGACCTTGAGAACCTTGCCACCGTCCTCATCCAGTCGTTCCTGCGCCACACGCTACGGGACGGTTTCTTTCACGCCGACATGCATCCCGGCAATCTGTTCGTCGAGGCGGACGGCACCATCGTCGCCGTCGATTTCGGCATTGTCGGTCGGGTCCGCAAGAAGGAGCGCCGCTTCCTCGCCGAAATCCTCTACGGCTTCATCACGCGCGATTTCCGCCGTGTCGCGGAGGTGCATTTCGAGGCGGGTTATGTGCCGCCGCATCACGATGTCGCCGCCTTTGCCCAGGCGCTCAGGGCCATTGGCGAGCCGATCCACGGCCAGTCCGCCGAAACCATCTCGATGGCGCGCCTCCTCACGCTCTTGTTCGAGGTGACGGAGCTCTTCGACATGCAGGCTCGCCCCGAGCTGCTGCTGCTGCAGAAGACGATGGTGGTCGTGGAGGGCGTGTCGCGCACGCTCGACCCGCATTTCAACATGTGGAAGGCATCGGAACCCGTCGTCTCCGACTGGATCGCCGCCAATCTTGGGCCCCGCGGCATCGTGACCGACGCCCGCGACGGACTTGCCGCTGTCGCCTCGCTCGCCCGTCAGGCACCCGAAATCGCCGCCCGCACCGAGCGCCTCTCGCGGGAGATCGACGAGATGGCCGTAAAGGGCCTGCGTTTCGATGCCGGCACGGCAGAAGCCATCGGCAGGGCCGAAGCCCGCCACACCCGCTCCGGCCGCATTGCCCTGTGGGCCATCGCCATAGCGCTCGCCGCCATCGCATGGCAGCTTGGCTGACGGTCGTCGACCACGGAATGCGGCCTGCCGCTTCTTTTCAAGGGCGTGGATTTCAGCCATACCGATATCGAACCCGCCCTCAAGCCAGCATGAGGCAGCTTTCGGCCATGACCGCATCTCTTTCCGGCAAGCGCATTCTCCTCGTCATCGGCGGTGGCATAGCGGCTTACAAGTGCCTCGATCTCATCCGCCGATTGCGCGAGCGTGGGGCTTCGGTCCGCCCGGTGATGACGGCCGCCGCGCGGGAATTCGTGACCCCGCTTTCCGTCGGCGCGCTTGCCGCCGATCATGTCTTCACTGACCTGTTCGACAGGCAGGACGAGCAGGATGTGGGACACATAAGGCTTGCGCGCGAGGCGGACCTGATCGTGGTTGCTCCGGCCACCGCCGATCTCATGGCAAAGCTTGCCAACGGGTTGGCCAACGATCTGGCCTCCACCATCCTGCTGGCCGCCGGCTCCCCGGTGCTCTTCGCGCCGGCCATGAACCCGGCCATGTGGGCGCACCCGGCAACCCGGCGCAATCATGCCGCGCTACTGGAAGATGGTATCCGCTTCATCGGCCCCAACAGCGGCGAGATGGCCGAAAGCGGGGAGGCCGGCGAAGGCCGCATGGCCGAGCCCTTGGAGATCGTTGCCGCCATCGAAACCCTGCTGGACAGCGCGCCGAAGCCGCTCGCCGGCAAGCGGGTCGTCGTCACCTCCGGCCCGACCCATGAGCCGATCGACCCCGTGCGCTATATCGCCAACCGCTCCTCGGGCAGGCAGGGCCACGCCATCGCCGCTGCTCTGGCGCGGCTTGGCGCCGATGTTCGGCTCGTCTCCGGCCCGGTCTCGATCCCCGACCCCGCCGGTGTGACCGTCACCCGCATCGAGAGCGCGCGCGAAATGCGCGAGGCCGTGGAAGCGCTGCTGCCCGCCGATGCGGGCGTCTTCGTGGCTGCCGTCGCCGACTGGCGCCCCGAGAACGAGACGGCGGACAAGATCAAGAAGCAGAAGGGGGCAGGCGCTCCCGCGCTGGCGCTGGTGGAAAATCCCGACATCCTTGCCGGCGTCGGCCATCATGAAAAGCGCCCGCGCCTCGTCGTCGGCTTTGCGGCCGAAACGCGGAATGTCGTCGAGAACGCCCGCAAGAAGCTCGACAAGAAGGGCGCGGATATCATCGTGGCCAACGATGTCTCCCACGACAGCGGCGTCGGCAACAAGGGCGTCATGGGCGGCGCGCGCAATCGCGTCGTCATCGTTTCCCGCGATGGCGAGGAAGCCTGGCCCGAGCTCGACAAGGAAGAAGTCGCCGAAAGATTGGCCCTCCTCGTTTCGGAAAAGCTGGCCGGGCAGCCGAAATGACATCGGCGCCCACGCTGGAAACCCCACGCCTCCTCCTGCGCGCACACCGGGCCGAGGATTTCGATGCGCTCTTCGCCCTGTGGACCCATCCGGACGTCGCCCGCTACATCAGCCCCACGCAGGATCGCGCCGAGGCCTGGCGCAAGCTTCTGATGAAGCCGGGCATGTGGGCTTTGATGGGGTTCGGCTATTGGGCGGTGGAGGACCAGGCGACTGGCCGGCTGATCGGCGATGTCGGCTTCCACGACATGCGCCGCGAACTGGAACCGAGCCTCGACGGCACGATGGAGGCCGGCTGGTCCTTCGCGCCCGATGCACAGGGCAGGGGCTTTGCTCTTGAGGCCATGGAGGCCGTGATCGGCTGGCGTTCGAAGACCCACCCGCATCTGCCCGTCACCTGCATCGTGGACGAAGAGAACGGCCGGTCGCTCAAGCTCGCCGCCCGCCTCGGATTCCGCGAGACCGCGCGCACGATCTACAAGGAAAAGCCCATCCTCGTGCTGGCGCTCGAAACCGCTACGCCGAACGGCTGAGCGCCCCGATCACCACGATCCCTTCGCGCCATCGACCAGATGGATGATCGAAGCCGGGCTTGAAATCCAGAACCCGTCGAAATTCTCGCCCAGCGCCTCGATCTCGTCGCAGCGGGCTATGCCTGCCTTTTCGAGGTGCTCCGCCGCCGCCGCGGTGTCGTCGGTGGTCAGTTCGAGCCACAGTTCCGCCTGGCTCATCGCCGGCGCCTTGTCGATCCAGAGCTGGTTGTGGCCGAACCGGAAGCCGACCGCCGGCAGCAGCTCCTCGATCTGCTCGAGCCCGATCACGTCGCGGTAGAAGGCGACCGTCCGGTCATACTGATGCGGCGGCACTTTCATCGCAATATTGCGTCCGCCCTTGAAGCTCGGTCTCATTTTTCCTCCTGGCTCGTCTCGAATATCTGGATCAGGTTGCCGCAGGTGTCCTCGAACACGGCCATCGGCGGCATGTTCTCTCCCATGCGGGCGGGCTCGCCGCGAAACGTCACGCCCAGCTTCCTCATGCGGTCATATTCGGCCTGCACATCGTCGCAGCCAAACGCCGTGAAGGCGATCTCGGCGTCGAACAGCGCCTTCTGGTAGTCTCTGGCGAAGGGATAGCCGGCCGGCTCCAGCAGCAGCTCGACGCCATCCGGACCGGCGGGTGATACCACGGTCAGCCACCGCGCCCCGCCGGCGGGAAAGTCCTGCTTCTTCACGAAGCCCAGGACCTCCGTATAGAATTTTTCCGCCTTGGCCTGGTCGTCGACCATGACGCTGGTGAGGGGGATCGTCAGCATGGCGTTTGCCTGTCTCTGGAACTCGGTTGGACAAGATGGATGGCCGAGGCGTCACGCCCGGCGTCCATCAATGGTTCAATCGGCGGCAAACCTGCCGCTGTACATCTTCTCCAGTTCGGGGATCCGCGACCAGAAGCGGTTGGCGCCGCCGCCTTGCAGCGTGGTTTCCAGCACTTCCAGATGGGCGTGCCAGCCGCTCGACACATTGGCCATTTCGTCCCGCCGGGCCAGGCGCTTGTGGGTCACGATCAGCCGCACCTTGTCGCCTTCCGGAAACAGCTCGAAAACCACTTCGCTTTCCGTGTCTTCGCCCGGCCAGGTCATGGCGAGCAGTCGCGGCGGGTCTATTTCGGTGATGCGGTGCGGCGAGAGGAATCCCTGCGTGTTCATTTCCGCGTATTTTTCCGGCGCGGGCTCGTCCGTGAACTCGGAATGCTTGAACAGCAATTCCGCTTTCCCGCCGGCCTTCAGCTCCATCTCACCGCCGGCAAGCCATTGCCTGCGCTTGTCGGCCTCCGTCAGGTAGGCCCAGACGCGCTCGGCGGGCCCGGGCAGCAGGCGTTCGAAACGCACCGTGTCGGGCGCGGTCATGACGCCGTAGGCGTCCGGATCGGGCTGGCTCATGAATATCCTCCAAAGGGCTTGTCTTCCTCGACGAGCAACCGCGCCTGCATGTCGAGCATTGCGCCCCAGCCCTTCTCCACCTGCTTTTCGTATTGGGCCCATTTGGGGTCCATCTCGTGGACGAGCGTGACGGTGCAGCCCGTGCCGGCGGACTCGAAGGTCACCGTCACGGTGGAGTTGTTCTCCATCTCCTCCTCTTCGGAGGTGAACCAGGTGAACACCAGCTTCCGCGGGCGGTCGATCGCGAGATAGGTGCCCCAGTGCACGGCCTCCCCTTCCGGCCGCATGTCGGAGAAGGTGAAACGGCCGCCTATTCGGGCATCCACCTCCACGCGCCGGACATCGGCGGGCAGGCCGTTCTCGTCCAGCGCCATTTCGGACCAGGCGCGTATCCTATCGGGGTCGAGCCAGGCGTCAAAGACGCGCTCGGGGGGAAAATCAAAGTAGCGGATGACTTCTACGGCGAAGGTCCTGCGCGTCATAGCCTCTTTCCTTCTCCTGCCTGTTCGTCCTCGGCCTTGAGCAGCGCTTCCAGCGTGTCGAGCCGGCGGGTCCAGAAGCGCTCGTAATAGCGCAGCCAGGCCTCTGCCTCGGCCATGCGCGCCGCCTCCAAACGGCAGTAGTGAATGCGGCCTTCCACGCGCCTGCGCACCAGCCCCGCCGCCTCCAGCACCTTCACATGCTTGGAGGCGCCCGCCAGCGTCATGGAATAGGGGGAGGCAAGGGCGCTGACGCTCTTTTCCCCGTCCTCGGCCAATGTCCTCAGCATCGCCCGCCGCGTGCTGTCGGCGAGCGCTTGAAAGACCGTGTCGAGCGTTGCTTCCTGATGATCAACCATATGGTTTATAATATCGGCCCGGCCTCAAAAGTCAACCACATGGTATAATAACTGCGAAAAGAAAAAGGCGCCGCATCGGGCGCCTTTTCAACTATGCAGGGGAGCCTATTCGCTCTCTTCGGCCGATCCGGCGTTGAGCTGGCCGTATTTCTCCACGCCGATAGTGTCCAGCAGCTCGAGCTGGGTTTCCAGGAAGTCGATATGGCCTTCCTCGTCGGCGAGAAGCTCCTCGAAGAGCTTCATCGACACGTAGTCGCCGGCATTGTTACAGATGTCGCGCGAGTCCTTGTAGGAGGCGCGCGCATCGTACTCACCCGCGAGATCGGCCTCCAGGACCTCTTTCACGTTCTGGCCGATGCGCAAGGCCCCGACATTTTGGAGATTGGGATGGCCTTCGAGGAAAATGATGCGCTCCACCAGCTTGTCGGCATGATGCATCTCCTCGATGGATTCGGCCCGCTCCTTGGCGGCAAGCTTGGTGTATCCCCAATCCTCCAGCAGGCGATAGTGAAGCCAATACTGGTTGACGGCGCCGAGCTCCAGAAAAAGAGCCTCGTTAAGCCGCTCGATGACCTTTGGGTCGCCTTTCATTGAATTTGCTCCCGAACTTTTCGCGCAACGCGCGAACGCGGTCGAGATGCGTCACCACACTGGCTTCGCCCTCTTGCGCGTGGCTGTGGTAATCTTCGGTTACCCGAATGATTGTTTCCACCACATTTGGGAAGCAACCGCAACACCGGCCGCGCTTGGCCATCGCGTGATAAACCTTGGCGGGAACGATCAGCTGCCAGGGATCCTCGTCGAGCATGGCGCGAACCTGCGCGTCGAGTTCC
The DNA here is from genome assembly GCF_026162365.1 of Nitratireductor luteus. Classification (GTDB taxonomy): domain Bacteria; phylum Pseudomonadota; class Alphaproteobacteria; order Rhizobiales; family Rhizobiaceae; genus Chelativorans; species Chelativorans luteus. The sequence continues at coordinate 9,104 of NZ_JAOANW010000024.1, forward strand.
TTCTGCGTAATGATGTTGCACTGACAGACAAGCATTCCTTCGCCCTTGGGTTCAAAAGCCTGGGAGCCTGCGCTTGCAGGGCTGGACAAATGATTTCCGGGAAAAGACCAGCCCAAGGCAGCGCCGCACCGGCGGCTTCATCCTTATTTGGGCATGGCGCTCTTCAATGGAAAGGGTTCAAGGCCCAGACATCTGCGAACGCGTCCTTTTGGACGGGCCCATAACAACCCTTCTTGAGATTGTCTGTCAAGATAAGTGACGCGCTGGGGCAAAAGGACGCGGCGACCGCGTCGCTTACCCCCCGTGCTTCTCAAGAAATGCTTCCGCAGAAAGCATCCGAAAATCGTCGAGCGCGCTCCGCAGCCTCTCATGATCCCAGTCCCACCAGGCAAGCTCCAGGAAGCGCTCCGCCACCTTGCTGGCGAAACGCGGCCGGATGACGCGCCCCGGCACGCCGCCGACGATGGTGTAGGGCGCCACATCCTTGCTGACGACCGCGCCCGCCCCAACCACCGCACCGTGGCCCACCGTCACCCCCGGCAACACCGTCGAGCCATGGCCGAACCACGTATCGTGCCCGATCGTCACCATGTTGCTCCGCCGCCAGTCGAAGAATTCCGCCTCGTCGGTCGCATCGTCCCAATAGTCGCCGGCGCGATAGGTGAAATGGTGCAGCGTCGCGCGCCATGTGGGATGGTTGGTCGCGTTGAAGCGCACGGCCGAGGCGATATTGGCGAACTTGCCGATCATGGCGCACCAGGCGCTGCAATCCTGCATCATGTAGGAATAGTCCCCAAGCACGGTTTCATGCACCCGGCACCGTTCCGCGATTTCGGTGAAGCGGCCGAGCGTGGAGCCGGTCACTTCCGCCGTCTCGTGCACCAGCGGCTTTTCGGAGAGCCGCGTCATGCCGCCCTCGCCGGCGCGAATTCGGTGACGTCGATGATGCTGTCGGCCACCTGCTCGCGCACATCCTGGTCGTGGAAGATGCCGAGCAGCGCCGTTCCCGCCGCCTTCTTCTCTGCGATCATCTCCACCACCACCTGCCTGTTGGCCCGGTCGAGCGAGGCCGTCGGCTCGTCGAGCAGCAGGATGGGATGCGCGGTGATGAAGCCGCGCGCGATGTTCACGCGCTGCTGCTCGCCGCCGGAAAAGGTCGCCGGCGGCAGCCGCCACAGGCGCTCCGGCAGGTTGAGCCGCGCCAGCATCGCCGCCGCTCTCGTCCGCGCGGCTTCCGGCTCGATGCCTTCGGCAATCGCCGGCTCGGCGACGATGTCGAGCGCTGAAACGCGCGGCACCACGCGCAGGAACTGGCTGACATAGCCGACCGTGCGCCGCCGCACATCGATGACCGTGCGCGGATCGGCGGTCGCCAAATCCACCAGCGCGCCGTCATGGGTCACGATGATCTGGCCGGCATCGGCCGCGTAATTGCCGTAGACCATCTTCAGGATCGAGCTCTTGCCGGCGCCTGACGGGCCGCCCAGCACCGCGCACTCGCCCGCCCTGACGGCAAAGGAGACGTTTTCGACCACCGGCAGGCGCACGCCGCCCTGCAGATGCATGGTGAAGGTCTTGGAAAGTTCGGAAACGACAAGCGGAGTGGTCATGGTCACACCTGCAGGATCGAGGAAACGAGAAGCTGCGTGTAGGGCGCCTGCGGGTCGTCCAGCACCCGGTCGGTGAGGCCGGTTTCCACCACGCGCCCCTCCTTCATCACGATCATGCGGTGCGACAGGAGCCGGGCCACGGCCAGATCGTGGGTCACCACGATGGCCGCCAGCCCCATGTCCTGCACAAGCCCGCGCAGCAGGTCGAGCAGGCGCGCCTGCACCGATACGTCGAGCCCGCCGGTGGGCTCGTCCATGAACATCAGCCGGGGTCCCGTCACCAGGTTGCGCGCGATCTGCAGGCGCTGGCGCATGCCGCCGGAAAAGGCGCGCGGCTGGTCGTCCACCCGGTCCCCGGCGATCTCGACGCGCCCCAGCCAGTCGGTCGCCGTGGCCCGGATCTGCCCGTAATGCCGGTCGCCCAGCGCCATCAGGCGCTCGCCCACATTGGCGCCGGCCGAGACCGTCATGCGCAGGCCGTCTGCCGGGTTCTGGTGCACGAATCCCCAATCGGTCCGCATCAAGAACCGCCGCTCCGCCTCGCTCATCCGGTAAAGGTCGCGGGACGTGCCGTCGCGCATACGGTAGGAGACAACGCCCGATGTCGGCAGCAGCCGGGTCGACAGGCAATTGAGCAGCGTGGTCTTGCCCGAACCGGACTCGCCCACCACCGCCAGCACCTCACCCGGCCAGAGATCGAAGGAGATGTCCTCGCAGCCGATGCGGTTGCCGTAGAATTTCGAGACCGAGCGGACGGTGAAAAGGGGTTGGGCGGTCATTGGGCGGCTCCTCCGGATATGAAGCAGCGCGGGATACCCCCCTCTGTCCTGCCGGACATCTCCCCCTCAAGGGGGGAGATTAGCTGGCATCGACGACGTCCGAAAGAGACGAGGCGTCGATGAAGAGATAATCTCCCCCCTTGAGGGGGAGATGCCCGGCAGGGCAGAGGGGGGTGCGATACGCGAAGACATTTGTTCATTGAACCTCTCCTTCACCCGGCGATCCCGTTGGTCCGGCATGCCCCTCCGCCTGCCTCTTCTCGCAATAATCCGTGTCCGAGCAGACGAACATGCGCCCGCCTGCATCGTCCAGCACCACCTCGTCGAGATAGACGCCCGCGCCGCCGCACAGCGCGCAGGGCTGGTCGAAGGTCTGGACTTCGAACGGGTGATCCTCGAAATCGAGGCTTTCCACCCGTGTATAGGGCGGTATGGCGTAGATGCGTTTCTCGCGGCCCGCTCCGAAAAGCTGCAGCGCGGCTGACATGTGCATTTTCGGATTGTCGAATTTCGGCGTCGGCGAAGGGTCCATCACATAGCGTCCTTCCACCTTCACCGGATAAGCATAGGTGGTGGCGATGTGGCCGTGCTGGGCGATGTCCTCGTAGAGCTTCACATGCATGAGGCCGTATTCCTCCAGCGCGTGCATCTTGCGTGTCTCCGTCTCGCGCGGTTCCAGAAAGCGCAGGGGTTCGGGGATGGGCACCTGATAGACCAGCACCTGGCCCGCTTTCAGCGGTTCCTCGGGTATGCGGTGGCGCGTCTGGATGATGCTCGCCTTCCCGGTTTCGGTGGTCACTGCCACCTCCGCCACCTTCTGGAAGAAGGCGCGGATGGAGACGGCATTGGTCGTGTCGTCCGAACCCTGGTCGATCACCTTCAACACGTCGTCCGGCCCGATGATGGAAGCCGTCACCTGCACGCCGCCCGTGCCCCAGCCATAGGGCATCGGCATCTCGCGGCTGGCGAACGGCACCTGATAGCCCGGGATGGCGATTGCTTTGAGGATCGCCCGGCGGATCATCCGCTTGGTCTGCTCGTCCAGATAGGCGAAGTTGTACTGAGCGATATTCTCGGCATGCGCGTTCATTCCGCCGCCTCCCTGCCTTTGGCATAGCGTTCCAACCGCTCCGCCAGCGTGCCGGTGTGCAGCTCGAACATGTGGTTGTCCTGGTCGTAGAAATAGATGGAGCGGCCCTCGCCCTCGACGCGCGGACGAGGGGGACGCATCTCCAGTCCCAGCCTTTGAATGCGCTCGACACAGGTGTCGAAATCCGCCTCGTCGATCTTGAAGGCGATGTGGTTGTAGGTTCTCGCTGGCAGCGGCTCGCCCTCCATGATGGCGATCCAGATATCGCCAACGAGGAAGAACTTCTCGCGGCTCAGCGAGAAGATCTGGTCTTCGCTGGAGTAGACTTGCCGGGCGCCGAGCACGCCGGTGAGGATTTCGCTCATCCGGCCGAGATCGCGCACGACGAAGGTCATGTGTGAAAGCCCCTCGATCATTCCGCCGCCTCCTTGACCGTGGATGTCTGTTTCCGCTCCTCGAATTCGCGCCGCATCTGTCGCACCAGGCCGAGCTCGGCCTGGAAGTCCACATAATGCGGCAGCTTCAGATGCTCGACGAAGCCGGTCGCCTGCACATTGTCGGAGTGCGAGATCACGAATTCCTCGTCCTGGGCGGGGGCGACGACGTCTTCGCCCAGCTCCTTCGCCCTCAGCGCCCGGTCGCACAGCGCCATCGCCATCGCCTTGCGCTCGGATTGGCCGAAGACCAGGCCATAGCCGCGGGTGAACTGCGGCGGCGCCTTGGCGGAGCCCTTGAACTGGTTGATCATCTGGCACTCGGTCACGCGGATGCGGCCGAGCGGCACGGGAAAGTCCAGCTCGGGAACGTCGAGCTCGATCTCCACCTCCCCAATGCGTATTTCGCCGGCGAAGGGATGGCTGCGCGCATAGCCGCGCTGGGTAGAATAGCCGAGCGCCAGAAGGAAGCCCTCGTCGCCCCGCGACAGCGCCTGCAGGCGCGCGTCGCGCCCCTGCGGAAACTCGGGCGGCGTGCGGGTTATATCGGCAGGCTCCGTGCTATCGGGCAGCGCGCCGTCCGGCTCCACAAGTCCCTCGCCGGCCAGTATCTCCGTCACCCGAGGCATACGGCTCTCTTCTGCCGCTCCCTCGCGGCGCTCGGGCTGTTCCGGCATGTCATCGCCCGCAAGGTCGGGGTCGAGCAACCGGTGGGTATAGTCGAAGGTGGGGCCCAGCAGCTGCCCGCCCGGCAGATCCTTGTAGGTGGCCGAGATGCGCCGCTCCACCAGCATCGCGCCGGTGTCCATCGGCTTCGAATAGCCGAAGCGGGGCAGGGTGGTGCGGTAGGCGCGCAGGAGGAAGATCGCCTCGATCATGTCGCCGCGCGCCTGCTTGATGGCGAGCGCGGCAAGCCCGGCATCGTAGAGCGAGCCTTCCGCCATCACCCGGTCGACCGCCAGCGCAAGCTGGCCCGCGATCTGCTCCAGCGTCAGTGCCGGCACGTCGCGCGGCCCGCGCCTCCGGTCTGCCAGCAGCCGGTGTGCGTTTTCGATGGCGGCCTCGCCGCCCTTCACCGCGACATACATGGCTCAGCCCTCCTGTTGGTGGATGCGCACGGTGCGCGGCAGCCCGATCAGCCCTTCCCGGCAGACCAGCAGCACGTCGATGCCGCGCGGAAACCGCGCATTGTTCTGTTCCCATTGGCGCGCAAAGTGCCGGGGCAGCGGTCGCGGCGCGATTGCCCTTTCCGTTTCGATGCCGGGCCCGGCGAGCCGCAGCGCCGGCCCGCCCTCAAGGCTCGCCACCTGCAGCACCAGCGTCGCCGACCGGTCCGGATAGTCCTGGCTGCCCTGTGCGAAGTTCTCGAGCCCGATCAGATCTCCGGGATCGGCCACGAAGGCGAAATGCGCCTCCGCCGCATGCGCAACGATGGGCGCGCCGGTGTGGAAGCCGAGCCAGGCGGCAACCGCGTTTTCCTCGCGCATGGCCGCATCCAGCCAGATCGGCGTGTCCGGGTCGCAAAGCGCCAGCGCCACTGCGCCCGCTTCCGGCGAAAGGGGAGCGGGCGGGCCGGGCACGGGAAAGCCGGCCATGCTTGTGCCGGGCCGCGCCAGCGCATCCATCAGCGCCCGAAACGCGGACTGCGCCTCCAGCACCGGCCGCGCGAACCCGCCTTCCATCGCAAGGGCCTCGAAATCCATCAGTCCTCTCCTCGGGTCATGGTGAAGAAGTCGACCTGCGTGGCCGCCGTCTCCTCGCGGCGCCGGCCATCGGTCTCGCGCTGCTCCGCACGAAGCGGCGCAAGGATCGCGTCGGCGACCCGCGCCCGGTTCTCTGGCTTTTGCGCCAGCGCGTCGATCACCGCCGCAATCCGCGCCTTCTCCCGCGCCCGCCCAAGCGCATAGGAATGACCGACTTCGCCCGTCGGCAGCTTCACGCTGGCCCGCGTCACCGTCGCTTCGCCGAAATTGAAGGCGGCACCGCCGCCGCCGATCCGCCCGCGCAGCGCCACCAGGCCGGTTTCCGGCCCCCGCAGGGGTGTCGCCGCTTCCGGCAAACCGCTTGCGGCAAACAGCGCCAAGACGCGGTCCTCCGGCGCCCTCGCAAGCACCGCCATCGCCTCACGCCTGGAAAACTGGGATTGTTCGGGTTCGGCCATCCGGTTCTCCTCGTCTTTCGTTAATTCATCTATTGTTATAGACAACCATACAAATTATAGTCCTTTCCTAGTTCCTGTCCATGACGGGACTGTGACAAGGCGGGGTTTTCCTGGAGCACGATCCCGAAAGCGGGGTGCCGGTTTTCGGAATTAACCGGGTTTCAGCAAGGAAACGGAGGCGGGGTAGAGGCGATGCAGACGTCACCGGAAGAAGCTATCGAACGGCGCAGCGGCGTGGCGCTGTGGCGGCAGATCGCCGACCGTATCCGCCTGGGCATAGCCGAAGGCCTGGCCGACGATGCGGGGCGCCTGCCCACGGAGATGGCGCTGGCCGGGCGCTTCGGCGTCAACCGGCACACCGTGCGCACCGCCATCCAGGCGCTGGTTCAGGAAGGAGTCCTGCGCAGCGAGCAGGGCCGCGGCACCTTTGTGGAAGGTCCGCGCCGCCTGTCCTATCCCATCCGCGCGCGCACGCGCTTTTCAGCCGGCCTTGCCGGCCAGGCGCGCGAAAGGCGCGGCCACTTGTTGTCCCACGCATACGAGCCTGCCCCGCCGCAGGCGGCCGAAGCGCTTGGCCTTGCCCCGGAGACCGGGATCCTGCGGCTTGAAACCGTCTCGCAGGCCGATGGCCGCCCCGTCTCGCGCGCCACGAGCTATTTCCCCGCCGCCCGCTTCGCCGGGCTGGAAAAGCACTTCGCCGACACGGGCAGCATCACCGCCGCCCTCGCGGCGCTGGGCGTGCCCGACTATGTCCGCGCCACCACCCGCATCTCCGCCCGCCATGCCGACAGTGCGGACCTTGCCCACCTGAAACTCTCCCCCGGCGCCATAGTCCTCATCACCTTCGCCGTGAACGCCGACAGCGCGGGGATCCCGATACAATATTCGCTGACGCGCTTTGCCGCGGACCGGGTGGAACTGCAGGTGGATGGGGAGGGTTGAATGCAGCCCGCGCACATCCCGAAATCCTCCCTCACGGCGAAGTGAGCCCTTCGCGAGCGCGCTTGCATTGATTTGCCTGCCACTGGCATGCTCAATCGCAATTCACGAACAATCGGGAAGCTGCCATGTTGAAATCCACTCTCGCTGCCGCCGCCTTGCTGCTTTCCGCGTTGGCGGTCCGCGCGGAGCCTGTGGACCCGGCCGACTGGGACGGCGTCCTTGCGGAAGCTAGAGGCCAGACCGTCTATCTCAACGCCTGGGGCGGGTCGGAAAACATCAACGCCTATCTCGAATGGGCGAATGGCGAGTTGAAGGAGCGCTTCGGCGTCACCCTCGTGCACGTCAAGCTCGACGACACCGCCAACGCGGTCGCCAAGGTCGTCGCCGAAAAGGCGGCGGGGCGCGATGCGGGCGGCAGCGTCGATCTGATCTGGATCAACGGCGAGAACTTTGCGGCGATGAAGCAGCGCGGGCTGCTTCTTTCCCCCGGCTGGGCCGAGAGCCTGCCCAACTGGCAATATGTCGACCACGAGAACAAGCCCACCATCCGCACCGATTTCACGATCCCCGTGGAGGGGCAGGCCGCGCCCTGGGGCATGGCCAAGCTCGTCTTCTTCTACGACACGGCGCGCATGGACAAGGCCGATCTGCCGAAGAATGCCGCCGATCTGCTCGCCTGGGCGGAGGAGAACCCTGGCCGCTTCTCCTATCCCCAGCCGCCGGATTTCATAGGATCCTCCTTCCTCAAGCAGGTCCTGATCGAAAAGATCGAGGATCCCTCGCTGCTCCAAAAGCCGGTGGACGACGAAGCCTTTGTCGATGTCACCGAACCCCTCTTCACCTATCTCGACCGCCTCCACGAGGTCGCCTGGCGGTCCGGACGCACCTTCCCCGAGAACTATCCGGCCATGAAGCAGCTTCTGGCCGATGGCGAGCTGGAGATCATCTTCGCCTTCAATCCGGCGGAGGCTTCGAGCGCTATCGCCAATGGCGAACTGCCCGACACGGTGCGCTCCTTCACCTTCCCCGAAGGCACGCTCGCCAATACCCATTTCCTGGCCATCCCTTACAATGCCTCGGCCATGGCGGGCGCGCTGGTGACGGCCAATTTCCTCATGTCGCCCGACGCTCAGGCGCACAAGCAGGACCCGAAAGTGTGGGGCGATCCTACGGTGCTGGCCGTCGATAAGCTGCCCGAGGAAGCCCGCGCCCGCTTTGCCGCGCTCGATCTCGGCATCGCCACCCTGTCCCCCGCCGAGCTCGGCCCCGCTTTGGCCGAGCCTCACCCGAGCTGGATGGAGCGCATCGAGGAAGAATGGAAACGGCGCTACACGGCGGGAAACTGAAGCTGACGCCGCCTGGTCTCGGGTCGCCGCAGTCGCGCCGGCCATGCTGACCCGCCTCGGCCCGCCACTCACAATCTTCCTGCTCACCGGGCCGCTTCTGTTCGGGCTGGCCGGCACGCTCTTGCCGGCCTTCGGCTTTCTGCCCGTTCTCGGCGGCATGGAGTTCACGCTGCGGCACTTCGAGGCGCTGTTCGATGCGCCCGCGATCTGGGCCTCGGCGGGCATCAGTCTTGCTGCCGGCCTCCTCACGGCCGCCACATCGCTGCTGGTCGTCATGGTCTTCGTCGCCGCCTGGGCAGGCACCCCGCTTTTCGCCCGCATCCAGCATATGGTCTCGCCGCTCCTGTCGCTGCCGCATGCGGCGGCGGCATTCGCCTTGGCCTTTCTCATCGCGCCCTCGGGGCTTCTCGCCCGCCTCATCTCACCAGAACTGACGGGCTGGCACCGCCCGCCCGACCTCTTGATCGTGCACGATCCCATGGGGCTCGCCATGATGGCCGGCCTCGTCGCCAAGGAAATCCCTTTCCTGATGCTGATGACCCTGGCCGCCCTGCCGCAGGCGCGGGCGGTCGAAACGCGCCGCCTCACCACGGCGCTGGGCTACGGCCGTGTGGCCGGCTTCGTCTACGGCACCTGGCCCATCGTCTACCGCCAGATCCGCCTGCCGGTCTTCGCCGTCATCGCCTTCGCCACCTCGGTCGTCGACGTTGCCGTCATTCTCGGCCCCACCCGACCGGCGCCGCTGGCCGTGCGGCTGGTCGAATGGATGTCCGATCCCGAGCTCTCCTTCCGCTATCTGGCCTCCGCCGGTGCGGTGCTGCAGCTGGCGGTGACGGGCGTCGCGCTGGCCTCCTGGCTGGCGCTGGAAAAGCTCGCCGCGGCGCTCACCCGGCGCGCCGCCGGCAGGGGCCGCAGGCTGCGCCGGGACGCGCTGGCGCGTTATGCCGCGCTGATGGGCATGCTGGCTTCGGCGCTGGCCGTGTTCGCCGGGCTGGCCGCGCTGGCGGTCTGGTCCTTCGCCGGGCTCTGGCAATTCCCGGACGTCTTGCCCCAGAACCTCACGCTGAAATCATGGGTGCGCACGCTGCCGCGCACCGCCGAGCCGCTGCTGACAACCCTTCTCGTGGGCCTCGCCGCCACCTTCATCGCCGCCGTCCTCGCCATCCTTTGCCTGATGCGCGAGGATGAGACGGGCAGGCGCGCGGGGCAGGGCGCTCTGGCCCTCATCTATCTTCCGCTCGTCGTCCCGCAGGTCGCCTTCATCTTCGGCCTCCAGTTCCTGCTGATCATGGGCGATCTGCTTGCCACGTTGCCGGCGCTAATCCTTGCCCATCTCGTCTTCGTCATGCCCTACGCCTATCTGTCCCTCAAGGACCCGTGGCGCGCCTTCGACAAGCGCTATGACTGGCTGGCGGCGGGCCTCGGCAAGTCGCGCTGGCAGCGCTTCTTCCATGTCCGCCTGCCGATGATGCTGCGCGCCATCCTCACCCTTCTCGCCATCGGCTTTTCCGTTTCAGTCGGCCTTTATCTGCCGACCGTGCTCATCGGGGCGGGCCGTCTCACCACGATCACCACCGAGGCGGTGGCGCTCGCCTCCGGCGGCAATCCCCGCATCATCGGCGTCTACGCTTTTTTCCAGATGCTGCTGCCGGCCACGGGCTTTGCGGTTGCCACGCTCGTGCCGGCCCTGATATTCCGTCGTTTCCACGGGATGCGGGTGTAGCGGTGTTGGACAGTTTGCGCGAAAAGGGGCTGGTGCTGGATGGCGTATGCATCCGCCTCGGCGGGCGAGTGCTCGTATCGCTCACGCGGGCCGTTGCCCCCGGCGAGGTGCTCACGGTCATGGGCCCTTCCGGCGCGGGCAAGTCCACTCTGCTTGCCTATATTGGCGGCTTCCTCGATCCCGCTTTCACCGGCGCGGGCAAGGTGCTGATCGGCGGCCAGGATATTACCGGCCAGCCAGCCGAGACCCGCCGCGCCGGCATCCTGTTCCAGGATCCCCTGCTTTTCCCGCATATGAGCGTCGCCGGCAATCTCCTGTTCGCCATTCCAGAGGCCCTCACCAGCCGCGACGAGCGCCGCGCCCGCGCCGAGGAGGCGCTTGCCGGCGTCGGGCTCGCCGGCATGGGCGGCCGCGATCCCGCCACCCTTTCCGGCGGCCAGCGCGCCCGCGTCGCCCTCGCCCGCGTGCTCCTGTCGGGCCCGCGCATGCTGCTGCTCGACGAGCCCTTCTCCAAGCTCGATCAGGAACTGCGCCAGCAAACGCGCGAACTGGTCTTTGCCAAGGCCCGCGAAAGCCGCCTGCCGGTTCTCCTCGTGACCCACGATCCCGCCGACGCTAGAGCCGCCGGCGGCGACGTGATCACCATAGAAGCATGATTCAAAAAATGGACACCGGTTCTTCGACTCAGGCTCCATCGAGGAGATGGATCATCATCAACGCTGGGGGGTGCCCACCTCCGTCATCCCGGAAGCCCGAAGGGCTATCCGGGACCCATTGGAAGAACGGCATGGAGCACGGCCCGGTCCTCGCCCCGGCGCATGTCAGCGCTGACGGTCCCTTCTGCGGAGACCGGCCGCGCCAACCCAATGGGTCCCGGCTCTCCCTGCGGTCGGCCGGGATGACGGCGGCGGGCATCCAGTTGATGACGGGATGGGGTGCCCATCGCCGCCCTCGTGCGAAAGATAATCATCCTCCTCAACGCCGGAATCAGGGGCGGGTTCGCCAAACAGAGTCGATGACGAAGCGGAGCTCCCGCCGTCATCGCGATCTGCAAGCATGAGCACGCTCGACCTGCCCACTCTGCCGGTCAGCGCCGTGCTGCCGGCGTTGCGGCGCGCGCTGGACGAGAGCCGCCGCGCCGTGCTCGTCGCCCCGCCGGGCGCCGGCAAGACCACGCTTGCCCCGCTGGCCCTGCTCGATGCGCCGTGGGCGCAGGCCGGGCGCATCGTGCTTCTGGAGCCCCGCCGCCTTGCCGCCCGCGCCGCCGCCCGCCGCATGGCCACCCTTCTGGACGAGGAGGTGGGCGGCACCATCGGCTACGCCATGCGCATGGAGCGCAAGGTTTCCGCCCGCACCCGCATTCTCGTCGTCACCGAAGGCGTGCTGGCCCGCATGATCGTCGAGGATCCCTCGCTGGAGGGCGTCGCCGCCGTGCTGTTCGACGAGTTCCACGAACGCTCGCTCGACGGCGATTTCGCCCTGGCGCTGGCCCTCGATGCGCAAGGCGCGCTGCGTCCGGATTTGCGCCTCCTGGTCATGTCCGCCACGCTGGACGGGGCCCGCGTTGCAAGGCTGCTCGACGGCGCGCCGGTGATCGAAAGCGAAGGCCGCAGCTTTCCCGTCGACATTCGCCATCGGGACCGCAAGCCCGACCAGCCGGTCGAGCAGGCCGTCGCCGAGGCCGTCCGCGATCTGGCGGGCGAGACCGGCGGCGGCATCCTCGCCTTCCTGCCCGGCCAGCGCGAGATCGCCCGCACGGCGGAGGCGCTGGCAGGCCGTTTGCCGGCTACAATCGATGTCATCCCCCTGCATGGCGGGCTCGACGGCGCGGCGCAGGATGCCGCCATCCGACCGGCGTCCCCGGGGCGCCGCAAGGTGGTGCTGGCCACCGCAATCGCCGAGACTTCCGTCACCATCGACGGCATTACGGCCATCGTCGATTGCGGGCTCTCGCGCCTGCCCAGATACGAGCCGGCCACCGGCCTCACCCGGCTCGAGACCGTGCGCGTCTCCCGCGCCTCGGCGGACCAGCGCGCCGGCCGCGCCGGCCGCACCGCGCCCGGCATCGCGCTGCGCCTGTGGCGCAAGGAGCAGACGGCGGCGCTGCCCGCCTTCACGCCGCCGGAAATCCTGGAGGCCGACCTTTCCCGCCTCCTGCTTGATTGCGCCGCGTTCGGCGTCACCGACCCGCGCACGCTCGCTTTCCTCGATCCGCCGCCGGAGCCCGCGCTGGCCGAAGCCCGCGCCCTGTTGGGCGCCCTCAATGCGCTGGACGACCGGGGCCATCTCACCAAAACGGGTGAGGCCATGCGCAGGCTCGCCTTGCCGGTGCGCCTTGCCCATATGGTCGCCATGGCGGCCCGGCAGGGCCATGCCGGCCCCGCCGCGCGCCTGGCCGTGCTGCTTTCGGAGCGCGGGCTGGGCGGCACCGGCGTCGATCTCGACGAGCGCCTTGTCCGCTTTTCCGCCGACAGGTCGCCGCGCGCCCGCGCCGCCCGCGATCTTGCCGAGCGCCTTGCCCGCAATGCCGGGGGCAGCGGTACCTACATATCCGGGGAAAGTCCCGGCGCCGGCCCGCTGCTCGTCCATGCGTGGCCCGACCGCGTCGCCGGCGCGCGCGGCGAGCCTGGCCGCTACGTGCTTGCCAATGGCCGGGGCGGCCAGCTCGACCCCGCCGACCGGCTCGCGCGCGAGCCTTACCTGGTCGTGGCCGATCTGCAGGGCAAGGCGCAGAATGCCCGCATCGCGGCCGCCGCCGCCATCGCCGAACCGGACCTTGTCGAAGCCCTCGGCGACCGCATCCGCACCGAGGTCGAAACCATCTTCGACGCCGGCAGCAAGAGCCTGCGCCAGCGTGAAACCCGCCGCCTCGGCGCCATCCGCCTTGCCGAGCGCAACCTGCCGCCGCCCACGGGCGAAGCCGCCAACCGGGCCATCGTGGAAACCGTGCGCGCCCACGGCCTCGCCATCCTGCCCTGGGGCAGGGAGGCGCAGGGCCTGCGCGCGCGCCTTGCCTTTCTGCACGCCGCCGAAGGCGCGCCATGGCCGGATGTGGGCGAGGAGGCGCTGCTGTCGTCGCTGGAGGACTGGCTGCTGCCCTTCCTGCCCGGCGAGCCGCGCCTTTCCGCCATCTCCCCCGGCATCCTGGTCGAGGCGCTGACGAGCCTCGTGCCCTACGATCTGCAGCGCCGCCTCGGCCAGCTTGCACCCGGCCATTTCACCGCGCCCACCGGCAGCCGCGTGCCGATCCGCTATGAAAATGGTGAAGCAGTGCTCGCCATCCGCGTGCAGGAGCTTTTTGGCCTTAAGAAGCATCCGGTGATCGGCGGGCGCACGCCGCTGACGCTGGAGTTGCTTTCCCCCGCCCACCGCCCCATACAGAAGACGAAGGACCTGCCGGGTTTCTGGTCCGGCTCCTGGGCCGATGTCCGCGCCGATATGCGCGGCCGTTATCCCAAGCACCACTGGCCGGAGGACCCGGCCGCCGCCACCCCCACGAACCGCACCAAGCCGCGTCAAAAATAGCACTTGGCGAAGAGGATATGCCGGCGCATAAGCCCGTGATGCAAGCAATGCAGGAAGAACTCGGCACAAACCACACCCGCCACAGCCAAAGCCTGCGGCTCAACACGCTGATCAGGCTTCGCTGGCTCGCCATCGTCGGCCAGAGCGCGGCTGTGCTGGTGGTCGCCTACTGGCTGGAGTTCCCGCTGCCGGTCGGCCCCTGCTTCGTGCTCATCGCCGCTTCCGCCTGGCTCAATCTCTACCTCACCTTCCGCTATCCCGCCGCCCACCGGCTGGCGCCGATGGCGGCGCTGTGGATACTCACGTTCGACGCCTCCCAGCTTGCCGGCCTGCTGTATCTCACCGGTGGGCTCACCAACCCGTTCTCTCTGCTGATGACGGTGCCGGTGGTGATTTCCGCCACCTCTCTGCCGCTGATGTGGACGGGGGTTCTCGGCCTTTACGTCGTCGTCATGGCCAGCCTGCTCGCCGTATTCCACCTGCCGCTGCCCTGGTATCCGGGCACCGAGCTGGCGATGCCCCTGGTCTATGTGGCCGGCATGTGGATGGCGGTCGTCTCCTCCATCGCCTTCACCGCCCTTTACGCCTACCGCGTGGCCGAGGAAGCGCGGCTTCTGGCCAATGCTCTGGCCGCGACGGAGCTGGTGCTCCAGCGCGAGCAGCACATCTCCGCACTCGACGGCCTTGCCGCCGCCGCCGCCCATGAGCTGGGAACCCCGCTCGCCACCATCTCCCTGGTGGCCCGCGAGATGGAAAAGGCGCTGGGCTCCGACCCGCGCTATGCCGAGGACGTCACGCTGCTGCGTTCCCAGAGCGAGCGCTGCCGCGAGATCCTCAAGCAGCTCACCAGCCTGTCCTCCGAGAGCGAGGCCCATCTGGCGCGCCTGCCGCTCACCTCGCTCATCGAGGAGGTGGCGGCCCCCCATCGCGATTTCGGCATCGAGATCAGGCTGGAGCCGGAGGAGACGCGCGGCCGCGAGCCGGTCGGCCGCCGCAATCCCGGCGTGCTCTACGGAATCGGCAATCTGGTCGAGAACGCCGTCGACTTCGCCCGCGAGACGGTCACCATCCGCTGGCGCTGGAACGCCGACGAGGTGGGCATCACCATCATCGACGACGGTCCCGGCTTTCCCGCCGAGATCATGGACCGCATTGGCGAGCCCTATATGACCCGGCGCCCGGCGAGCGGCTCCAGCGGCGGCGGGCTGGGCCTCGGCCTGTTCATCGCCAAGACCTTGCTGGAGCGCTCGGGCGCCGTCATTCATTTCTCCAATGCCGGCGGCGAGGGCAAGGGCGCCACGGTCGATGTGTGCTGGCCACTGGCCGCCTTTCTGGCCCATAACAGCTTCCAGTCTTATGCCACCGGTGGCCGCGACGCTGGCAAATCCGGCAATATCGGCTAAATAGGCTGCAGAAAGTGAGATGACGATGAGCGATGACATCCTTGAACAGGGCGAGCCGATCCCCGGCGACGAGCGCAGCCTCCTGATCGTGGACGATGATCGTCCGTTCCTGGCCCGTCTGGCGCGCGCCATGGAAGGCCGCGGCTTCGACGTCGAAACCGCCGAATCGGTGGAAGAGGCTGTCGCCAAGGTAAAGGCGACCGCGCCGGCTTTCGCCGTGGTCGATATGCGGCTGGGCGATGGCAACGGCCTCGATGTCGTGCAGGCGATCCGCGACAAGCGCGACGACGCCCGCACGGTCATCCTCACCGGCTACGGCAACATCGCCACCGCCGTCACCGCCGTGAAGCTGGGCGCCGTCGACTATCTGTCGAAGCCCGCCGACGCCGACGACATCTTTGCCGCGCTGACGCGCCAGCCCAACGAGAGGGCCGAGCCGCCCGAAAATCCCATGTCCGCCGACCGGGTGCGCTGGGAGCATATCCAGCGCGTCTACGAGATGTGCGACCGCAACGTCTCCGAAACCGCCCGCCGCCTCAACATGCACCGCCGTACCCTGCAGCGCATCCTGGCCAAACGCGCCCCGCGCTAGAGCGCCGGGTTTTTCTTGCCGGCCTCGCCGGCGATCCCGCGCTCGATCCCTCCCCTTCGGCAAGCTCAGGATCGGGAGGGGTGGAGGTACAGCGCCGCCATATGCAATTGCCCTGCCCTTGGCTTGAGGTGAGGAGTGCCGGGCAAACCGAACGGTAACCCTCCACGCGCGCGCCCTTCACGCGTTGCCGATCAGCATCCCCGCCGCGAACACCAGCGCCCCGCCCAGCACCACCTGGAAGGTCGCCCGGCTCCAGGGCGTGTCCATGTAGCGGTTCTGGATAAAGGCGATCGCCCATAGTTCGATGAAGACGACGATGATGGCGAGGGTGGTCGCCGTCCAGAAGTCAGGGATGAGATAGGGCAGGGCGTGGCCCAGCCCGCCCACCGTGGTCATGATGCCCGTGGCCAGCCCGCGCTTGATCGGCGAGCCGCGCCCCGAGATCACCCCGTCATCCGAAGCCACCTCTGTAAAGCCCATGGAAATGCCCGCGCCGATGGAAGCGGCAAGGCCGACGAGAAAGGTCTGCCACGTATCTCCCGTGGCGAACGCTGCGGCGAAGATCGGCGCAAGCGTGGAAACCGAGCCGTCCATCAGCCCGGCCAGCCCCGGCTGCACATAGGTGAGGATGAATTGCCGGCGCTCCGTCTGCGCCTCCTCGGCGCGCGCGCCTTCCGGCAGATGTTCCTCGCCCAGCCGCCGCGCCAGCGTCTCATGCCCCTTTTCCGCCGCCGCCAGATCGCCCAGCAGCTTGCGCGTCGCCGCGTCCTGCGTGCGCTTGGCCGCCTCGACATAGAAGCGGTGCGCCTGCTCCTCCATCAATTCGGCCTGCGCGCGCACTGTGTCGAGCCCCATGGGCCGAACCAGCCAGTCCGGCTTGCGCTCGTAATAGCCGCGCACATGTTCCCGCCGTATCAGCGGAATGCGCTCGCCGAAGCGCTTGCGATGCATCTCGATCAGCGCCCCGCGATGCCGGTACTCCTCCTCCGCCATCGCCTCGAAAACCTTCGCCGAATGGGGATAATCCTCCCGCAGCCCGTCTGCATAGGCGCGATAGATGCGCCCGTCGTCCTCCTCCGAGGATATCGCCAGCGCCAGCACCTCCTGCTCGGAAAGAGACGAAAAAGCGCGCCGGGCGAAACTGAAAAAACGTGTGAACATGAGGGTCGCAATCCAGATAGTTTAGAATAATTCTAAACTAGAGAGCGGCGCGGGGAAGGTCAAGAAGGACAGGAGGCCGGTGCCCGTCCGCACGGGATGGATTTCCGTTTCCCCCCACAGGAATGTCGACCTTCCCGACAAGACGGGTGCTTCCGCCGGGTTATACTCGGACGGGAACGTCTGGCTTTGCCATCTGGAGTCATGGTCGGCCCGGTCAGGCGGGCCCTTCTGCGGGGGCAGCGGCCCGCCTTCCGATCACACTGGCGAACGAGAGAGGTTCTCGGGGATGCTCGTATCGGTCGAGCAGTGTCTGCCCGCTTTGCGCTGCCCGCGCACCAGGGCGGAACTGAAAAGGGAAACCGCCGACAGGCTCGTGACCGACGGGCGCATGAACGGTTCGGTTCGGCGCTACAGGATGGTCAATGGGCTGCCGGTCCTGATCGACTTTTCCGATTCCGTCCTTTCGGAAGACGCTGTCTATCGAAACAGCGCCGAAAGTCCCATCGAGCGCACCTCATATGCAGGCCTTAAAGGCGGCATCAAATCGCTGCTGTCACCGAGAAAGAAAGCCACAGAGCAAAACGTGAAGCGCCTGATCGCCGACCTCGAGGCCGAAGCGAAGGCCTTGGGACGTCCCGGCAGGCTCCTTGTCATCGGCGGCGGCAGCATCGGCCAGGGCATGGAGCCCCTCTACGATCATCCAGGCATCCACGTTTACAGCTTCGATATTTATGCCTCGTCCAAGATCCAGTTTGTGGCGGATGCCCATCAAATCCCCCTGGCCGACGGTTTCTTTGATGCCGTGATCGTCCAGGCCGTGCTGGAACACGTGCTGCAACCCGCGCAGGTCGTGGACGAGATATGGCGGGTGCTCCGTCCCTCAGGGCTGGTCTATGCCGAAACGCCTTTCATGCAGCAGGTTCACGAAGGCGCTTATGATTTTACCCGTTTCACCGAAAGCGGCCATCGCTACCTGTTCCGTCATTTCGAGCGGATATCGTCCGGGGCGAGCGGAGGTCCGGGCCTCCAGTTCATGTGGTCGGCCGATTATCTGGCGCGCAGCGTGTTCCGGTCGAGACTGGCCGGCAAGGCCGCAAAGCTCGCCTTCTTCTGGACCCAGTACCTGGATCGGATCGTCCCCGAACCCTACGCCGAGGACGCCGCCAGCGGTGTCTATTTCTACGGCCGCAAATCCACGGTGGCGGTCAGGCCCGCAGAGATCGTCGCTCACTATCGGGGCGCCCAGCGCGCGCGCTGAGTGATGACCTCACCGTTCAGGGTAGCGCCCGGCAAGCGCCGCCGGAGGTGCGAGGATAATCCTCCCGCAGCCCATCCGCATAAGCCCGATAAATCCGCGCGTCGTCCTCCTCCGAAGAAACCGCCAACGCCAGCACCTCCTGCTCGGAAAGAGACGAAAAAGCGCGCCGGGCGAAACTGAAAAAACGTGTGAACATGAGGGTCGCAATCCAGATAGTTTAGAATAATTCTAAACTAGAGAGCGGCGCGGGGAAGGTCAAGAAGGAGGAGGCGGGTGGCAACAGGCTTATCGAACGCACTGTTTAGGGCCTGCAGTCATTGTAACAGAGGAGTCTTCACATGCTCGACGCTGCTGGTTGCGCCATCATTTTCGTCTTTCAGAATGGAATGTCGTCGGGCAGTTCGCGCTGGGTTGTAGAAACCTGCACTTCACCTCCTGACAACGTGAAAGCAGATGATGCGTCGTCGCTGATACGATGGCGACGCGCAACCTTCTGCGCGGTTTCAGTAAAGGGATTTTCTCCCTCGGTCGCCATAAGGCCCACCTCAATATAATAGCTTGATAGGCGGTCCAGAGTACCTTTGCTGATTTTGAACATTCCAGAGGTATCGACTGCAGCAACTTCGCCGGCAAGGGCTGACCCAATAGCGACGCACGACTCCTCGTCGTCAACGCTATGGAAGTACTCGCCGTTCCAGTCATTAGACTGCCACTTGAGGTTGCCGAAGAAGATCGGGAAGACTGCGATCCATGTACCCTTAATTCTGGCCTGACTGCCGGATGAGGTGCCAGAGAACCCATTTTGAACAGATACTGGTAAAAGGTCGATTTCTAGTGGATCACTGACAGCGGGAATATTGGGCAGCGGTACCTCGACCGCCAGGGTCCCCAGCGCCTCCCGAATCCTTTCGTTTTCTTTCCTGACTAGGTTCAATTCCTCCAATGTTTCCAAGCTCGCTACGGTGTCGCCACGGACCCAGCCGACTCTGTGCTTCGTGGCTTTGGCATGGTCCAGCGCCTCGCGCACAGCCAACTTCAGGCCGTCCAAGGTAGTCCACGTCTTGCGCAACCTGCTGTCTTCGGCCTCGGTGATAAAGTCGCTGAGACGCTTCTTGCCCGCGCTCGTTTCTTCCGACTTGCTTACAGGTGGAGGTCTCGAACTACCGTCGTTTTTGATGCCGAAACCGCCAAAGCGGACCCGAGCCACCGAGTTCGGTTGTTTGGCGTGGGTTTCGCGCCCTTATCGGGCTCATGATTGGTCGATTTCGGCGTAT
>NZ_JAOANW010000025.1 GCF_026162365.1 Nitratireductor luteus
GGACGCTCAAAAGATGGGACTGCCTCATTCTCCTGATCCTATGCTGGGAGGGCAATGCGCCGATCCCGTAGAGAAGCAAGGGCCTGCGAAAGACGTCGATGCCGGGCATATGGAAAGGCTCGAAGCGATTGACCTGAACACGCCGAATAGAGAAGGGTTGAGTAGCTAGCGCGGTCATGATTCCGAATTGGGCGTTGAAGGCCTGTTCGGAGAGATCTTATGTGGAGCGTCACGCACCTGCGCGGGGTGACGCAGCAAGCGGCCGGCACCTCGCCGCCACCGCCGGTGCTTACCGGTCCTCCACGTCATCGCTCAACGAGATTAAAACGGGTGTGGACGTTGTGATGTCGTCTGTCAGCATCAACGAGACGACACCACCCTCACCTTCGTGGCCAGCGGCCCGGTATCGCCTATTTCTTCCACGTAGTGGACCTCATCACCCGGCCGCAGCTTGTCGAAGTCGCCTTGCAGCATGGCGTTGCGGTGGAAATAGAGAGAGCCGCCCTCCTTCGTCAAAAGGAATCCGTGATCCTCCCCAGGGTAGACCTGCGCCACCTGCCCGAGAAACTGGTTCTGGCTGTCGTGGTGGCCGGCCTTATTGCGCCCTTCGCGCGCCTCCTTGAATTGGGCGAGACGGTGCTCGGCAATGGCGAATGCGTCGTTGATGGCGTTCCCGAGTTCCGGGGTCTGGTAGCGCAACTGCAGGCGGTCCGGCTCGTAAGCGACCACAAGAGGTGATGTTCCGGGGAGGCTTATCTCGATGCGGACGACGGGTGGAACCGTGCCTTCGGCACCCCGCGCCCGCTGGTCCACTGTCACGCGGCAGCCAATGATGCGGTCATACAGATCCTCCAACTTTGCCACCCTTGCCCGGATCTCCTGCTCGGCCCAGTCGGATTTCTCGGCTTTGTGAAAGGCAATCTGCAGCGGAATCTCCATGCTGTCCTCATGCAAGCGGTTCCGGCGCCTTTTCGCCGTACAGTCGCTCCAACGCGCACAAAACGGACTTGTTCCCGCATATCGGGCCGGAACTCGCCGACCATTGCGGTTGCAATCACCTCTTTGCGGGCAAGCCCATCCACGTCCGGCGTCGGGAGCTCGATGACGCGGACAGCGACGAGGACGAATACCCTATCCGCGAGTGGGCCGATGCGCCCGCCGTGAGGTATGTGCCGGTCGACGGGGAATTTGTGCTGCTTCCCGGGCTCCGGCTCGTCCCGGCGCCAGGCCATACAGCCGGCATGCAGGTGGTCGTGGTCGAGGCCGGCGGGCGCGCCCGGTCGTTGTTGGCGGCGACGTGGCGATTTGGTTTGGCGAACTTGACGAGCCGCACACAGAAGGCCAGCTACGGGTGCTCGTGCTCGACCCCGAGTTGGTCTGGCTCGCGCACGAGCATAAGCCGCGGCGACCGCGCACCGTGTAAGGCATCACGCCGGCGGTCTCTGGGCGGATGGGGCAGGCGCATATAAAGTCTGATTGCCCTGGCGCAGACCATATTGCATTGCGCTTCGGTCGCGCGGTGCTTGGGAGGAGAATGAGAGTATGGCTAAGCTCGTGTTCGGAATGAACCAGTCCCTGGACGGCTATGTCGACCATATGGCGTTTGCGCCAAGTCCCGCGCTCTTCCGCCACTTCATCGAGGAGGCTCAGGGGCAGGCTGGGAGCGTGTACGGTCGCCGAATGTATGAAATCATGCGCTACTGGGACGAGGACCGTCCTGAATGGGATGCAGAGCAACATGCCTTCGCGGCGGCGTGGCGGAATCAGCCGAAATGGGTCGTCTCGCGCTCGTTGAAGTCTGTCGGTCCCAACGCCAGACTTGTTGGGGATGATCTTGAGCGCGCGATCCGCGCGTTGAAGGCCGAGCGCGACGGGGAGATCGAAGTTGCTGGCCCGGATCTGGCGCAAAGCCTCACCGAACTTGGCCTGATCGATGAGTATCGAATCTACCTGCACCCCGTCGTGCTTGGTCACGGCAAGCCATATTTCGCCGGACCCCGGCCGCCACTCCGCCTTATGACTAATGATCGGGTTGGCGAGGATGTGATCAGGTTGACCTACATTCCTGCTTGATCTCGCGACTCGCCGGATGGAATCGATGAAGTTGGCCCAAAGCGACGGAAACGGCCCGCTTTGGTGGCGAACCCCGACGACATGGCGCGTGCATAAAGGCAGCTAGGCAGACCGAATGGGGAGTCGCAGCCCTACCGATGTCGGCGCTTACTCGACGGAACCGCGTTCCACCAGCGGACATTCCACCTTGATTTGCGTCGGCCCCACCTGAAGGCCGCCGGCGGCATCGATCAGAAGCTCAGCGGCGATCTCGCCCATTTGGTAGTGTGGTAGCACCATGGTGGTTAGCGGCGGGCGAGTGAACTGCGCGATCTCGCGGTCGTCGAAGCCGATGACGGAGACATCTCGGGGTACCTGCAGCCCCAACTCGCGTAACGCATCGAAACAGCCGACTGCCATCATGTCGTTGGCGCAGAATATAGCGTCGGGCGGATTGGCCAGGCTCATCAAGACGCGCGTCATCTCATAACCTGACGAGGGCTCCCAATTGCCCCATTTGGCAAGTTCCGGATCGAACGGGATGTCATTGCTCGACAGAGCCTGGCGGTAGCCCTTGAGCCGGTCGCGGCTGGCGTCCAGACCCTCCTGTCCGTTGATGAGGCCGATCCGCTGTCTGCCGGCCTGGATCAGCCGTTCCGTCGCTACGCGGCCACCGACCAGTTCTCCCGGCAAGACGGAGGGTAGCCTGCGCTTGGCGTCATAGCAGTTAAGCAGCACCGTACGGTGCTCGAACAACTCCTGCAACGGCTCCATGCGGCGCGTCAGAATCGTGCCGTAGATAACGCCCAGAAGCTGCCGACCCATCTGGTTGAGGACCATCGCCTCGGTCTCCGGGTCACCCCGGGTCACGGCCATGCAGATGGTCAGGCCGTATTCGAGCGCCTTCTCGCGGGCACCGTCGAACGCAAGCGCCATCCAGGGATCGGTCGCGACTTCGTCGGCGATGAAGGCGATGAGGGTCTGGTCCGCCGGCATGCCGGGCTTGCCACGCCGGACGAGCCTGTAGCCGAGTTCATCCGCGGCGTGCTTCACTCTTTCGCGTGTGGCATCGCTGAGCCGCACGCCCGGAGTGCCGTTCAGCACGAGCGAGACCGTCGCCTGCGAAACACCCGCCCTGGCGGCGACGTCCATCATCGTCGGTTTGGCGCGAGCGCCTCCGCCTTGTTTTTTGTTTAGAATGCGGTCCACGGTTGCTCAAATCTCCTGTTTGTTCTTTCGTCTGCTACTCTTGAGCGGGGCGGGCTGCAAGCGGTGTCAGGCCGTGTGCGGTCAACCTTGACCCCGCCAGCTGCGGACGCGGTCGAAGGCCACGGCTATCACGATGAAGCAGCCGATGAAGGCGCCCTGCCAGAAGGTGGAGATGCCGAGCAGGATCAGCGAATTGCGGATTACCTCTATGAGCAGTGCGCCGACGACGGCTCCGAACACGGTTCCTTCTCCGCCCGCGAGGTTCGCGCCGCCGATCACCGCGGCAGCAATGACCGTGAGCTCCATCGCCGTCCCCAGATTGGTCGTGACGCTGCCAAGCCAGCCCACCATGAGGATGCCGGCGATACCGGCGGTGAAGGCGGAGAACATGTAAACGCTCACCTTCATCCCGCGCACGGGAATGCCGGTAAGGACCGCTGCGTTCTCGTTGCCGCCGATGGCGAAGACATGCTGACCCCAGCGCGTCCAATTGTAGACGAAGCTCATGACCGCCGTGAGGATGACAAGGACGATCACCGGATGCGGAATGCCGAAGGTCGAGCCGCCGCCCAGCCAGAGCAGCAGGTCGTGGTCGGGCCCGAACTCATAAATCATCTTGTTGTTGGAAAGGACGAGCGCCATTGAGCGGGCGAAGGACAGCATGCCCAGGGTTACCACGAAGGGCGGCATGCCGACGAAGGCGATGAGGATACCGTTGACCAGCCCGACCAGGAGGGCGGCGCCGATCGCGAAAAGCGCGGCCGCCCAGAGCGGAAAGCCGGCCTCCATGGTCGCGCCGACGACGACGGCGGAAAGCACCACCGATGCGCCGACGGAGAGATCGATGCCGCCCGAAGCGATCACCGTCGTCATGCCGATGGCGATGATTGCGACGAAGGCGAAGTTGCGGGTGACGTTGAACAGGTTCCGCTCCGTCGCGAAGGTATCGGTAAGCACAGACAAGGCCCCGCAGGCAAGGACCGCCGCAAGGAAAATCCAGAAGACCTGAAGGCTCATGATGCGCGAAAGCACCGAGCGATGCTGGCTCTGTCCGATTGCTTGTTCGAGTGTCGTTGTCATTGATCTTCCCTTCATGCAGCCTCGATCGCGCCCGTGATCAGGCCGGTCACCTCCTCCGGCGAGCTGTTGGCGGTGGGCTTGCAGGCGACAAGCTCTCCGCGCCGCAGCACGGCGATCCGGTCAGAGACGCCGAAAACATCCGGCGTGCGATGGCTGATCAGGATCACCGAAATGCCGCGGTCCCGCAGACGCCGGATCAGTTCAAGCACCTCGGCCACCTGCCGCACCGAAATGGCTGCGGTCGGCTCGTCCATCAGGACGACCTTGGCATCCGCCAGCAGCGTCCTGGCAATGGCAACCGCTTGGCGCTGGCCGCCTGACATCTTGCGCACGAGATCGCGCGGGCGGGTCTCGGACTTCAACAGTGCGAACAACTCGCCGGCGCGCCGGTGCATCCTCCCGTAGTCGATGATGCGCAGGGGTCCGAGGCTGCGCCTGAGTTCGCGCCCCAGATAGACATTGGAGGCTGCGGTGAGGTTGTCGCAAAGCGCGAGATCCTGGTAGACGATCTCGATGCCGGCTCTCTGCGCATCCTTCGGGTGATGGAAGTCGCGGGACTCTCCATCGAGTTCTATATCGCCGCTCGAGGGCCGGAAATTGCCGGCGATGATCTTCACCAGCGTCGACTTGCCGGCGCCGTTGTCGCCCATCAGGCCCAGCACCTCCCCTTCGCGGACCGAAAGCGATACGTCGTGGAGCGCGCGTATCGCGCCGAAATGTTTGCTGATTCCGGTCAGCTTCAGCCTCTCAACCACGGCTCCTCCTCCCTCGCATCCTGACGTCAGGCTCGTGACATCCCAGAAATAGTTGACGAACCTCTATTAGTAAATATTATCATTGCAAGCTAGGGAGGAGATTTATGAAGCTGCTTATAACTGGAGCGGCGGGCAAGGTTGGCTCGCACTTCCTCCCGGCCTTTCTGAGCGAGCACCGGTTTGCGGAGTGGCAGGTCGCGGCCCTCTGCCACAATCGCGGTCTTCCCGCCGCGCCCCGGGTAAGCGTGATCCACGGCTCGCTGTCAGACCGTGGCAGCGTGGAGGCGGCGATGTCGGGCATCACCCATGTGGTGCACATGGCAGCGGTCAAGGAAACGCCCGAACTTGCCATGGATGTCGGCGTGAAAGGCATGTTCCATCTGCTCGAGGCGTTTCGCGCATCTCCAACCGCGCGCCAGTTCATCCTGATCGGCGGCGACTGCTCCGTCGGCCACATCTTCCATCGCTACGACAGTCCGGTGACCGAAGACTCGCCACGCCGGGCCTATCCCGGCTGCTATGCGCTGACGAAAGTCATCGAGGAGGTCATGCTCGAGCAGTACCAGATCCAGTACGGGATCAACGGCTGCTGCCTGCGGGCACCCTGGATCATGGAGAAGGACGACTTCCGCTACGCGCTGACCTTCGGCGAGAACCAGTTCGGCGGTCCGCCCTGGACCGAACTCATGCCCAAGGAGGACGTCGCGCGCCTGTCGCGGCAGCGGGCCGTACCCTTGATGCTGGACGATGCCGGCGCGCCGCTGAAGCGGAACTTCGTCCACGTCTTCGATGTCGTGAGCGCGGTTTTGGCTGCGCTCGATAATCCGGCTGCCACGCAACAACTCCTCAACGTCGCGATGGATGAACCCGTCGATTATAGCCGTGTCGCCGGATATCTGCAGGCGACGCGCGGATATGCGCCGGTCGAGATCCGCACGCGCTTCTTCAGCAACTGGCTGGACAATGCCAAGGCCCGGCTGAGGCTCGGTTGGCGGCCTCGTTACGATGTCAAGGCGCTGATCGAGGACGCATGGAACTATGTGCGGGCGGAGGATGACCCGCGCAAAGTGTGGTACCCGGGCTGAGCGCCCGGGGCCGATGTCAGGAGCCCCAAAGGGAGGAGAAAAGATGATCAAGATCAAAAGATTGGCCTATGCCGCCGCGCTGTTCGCGCTGGTCGGCGGCATGGCCCAGGCCCAGGACAAGGAGACGCTGGCAATCGTCGTGAAGGGGCTCGACAACCCCTTCTTCGAGCAGATCAACCTTGGATGCCAGAAGTGGATGGCGGAAAACCCGGACAGCAAGTACGAATGCCTCTACACCGGCCCCGCCTCTTCGGCGGACGAGGCCGGCGAGGTGCAGATCGTCGACGACCTCCTGACCCGCGGCATGGCGGCGATCGCCATCTCGCCGTCCAATGCTCCGGCCATGGCAAACCTGATCGGCAAGATCAAGCCGGATGTCCCGGTCATGACGATCGACGCCGATTTCCTCGAGAAGGACCGGGACCTGCGGGCCACCTATCTCGGCACGGACAACTACCTGATGGGCGTGAAGATGGCCGAGGAGACGGTGAAGCTCAAGCCGGAGGGCGGCACGGTCTGCCTGCAGCTCGGTAACGTCGCAGCCGACAACATCAACGCCCGTGCCCAGGGTTTCCGCGACACGATCGCCGGCGAGGAGAACGTCGACCGCCTGACCGGCCAGAACGGCTGGACGGAAATCGAGGGATGCCCGGTCTTCACCAACGACCAGGCCGACCTCGCCAACCAGCAGATGGCCGACACCTTCACCGCCAATCCGGACCTTGATGCCTTCATCCTGGTGGGCGGCTGGGCGCAGTTCGCGCCACAGGCCTACGCCCAGGTGACCGACCAGGTGATGGACAAGTTGAAGGCCAAGGAACTCATCATCATCGCGGGCGACACGCTGCCTCCGCAGACCAAGGCCTTCCGCGAAGGCCGGAGCCATGCCCAGGTCGGACAGCGCCCGTTCGAGATGGGCTACCGCGCCCCTGACGTGATGATCCAACTCATCAACGGCGAAGAAGTCGAAGACCCGCTCTACACCGGCCTGGACGTGTGCAACCAGGAAGATCCGGGCTTCTGCGCCGAGAATTGATCGCGGCTGGAGCATGATCCCAAGCCGGGCCGCTTGCGGCCCGGCTTTTTTCATTGGCCCCGGGCAACGCGGCCGGGTTCAGGCCTCCGCCATTTCCGCCGGAAACACACCGACATTCAGTGCCGTCCCGCCAAAGACCTGCTTGATAATTTCTTCTTGATTATATTAGCTAAACATGACTTGATAAGGCGCTGGAGGAGGCCGGTGTCTGCTGCTAATCGAAGGGAGGAATCATGAAGACCGCACAGTTTTTTGGGGCCATCGCGCTTGCGTCGGTGCTCAGCACGGGCGTTTACGCCCAGGACAAGCCGCAGCTCGCTTTCGTGGTGAATGCAGCTTCGGATTTCTGGAAGCTCGCCGAGGCCGGCATGAATGCCGCGCAGAAGGAGCTTCCGGGCCACGCGTTGCAGTTCCGCTATCCCGCGCAGGGGACGGCGGCGCTGCAGAATGCATTGATGGACGATCTCGTCGCGGCCGGGACCGACGCCATCATGATCTCGTCGGTGGACCCGAAGACCTCCATCGACGCATTCAACCGCATCGCCGCCCAGGTGCCGCTGTTCACCACCGATAGCGACGCCCCGCAGAGCAACCGCATCGCCTATATCGGCTCGTCCAATACGGCGGCCGGCGTGCAGGCGGGGGAACTCGCCGTGAAGGCCCTGCCCAACGGCGGAACCTGCATGGGGTTCGTGGGCTTCCTCGGGGCCGACAATGCGGTCGAACGCATCGCCGGCTTCCGCCAGGCGGTGGAGGGACACGGGATCACGCTGGTTGACGTGCGCGCCGATGACGTCGATTTCGCGCGGGCGCGGGCCAATGTCGACGACGTGCTCGTGGGCAATCCGGAGGTCGACTGCATGGTCGGGTTCTATTCCTACAATCCGCCGATGATCTACGAGGCGCTGCAGGCGGCGGGTAAGTTGGACAGTATAACGGTCATCGCCTTCGATGAGGACCCGGTGACACTCGGTGCCGTGCGGGCGGGCCATTTTGCCGGCACGGTGGTGCAGGACCCCTATCAGTGGGGCTATCAGGGCATGAAGCTGATAGCGGCCTATCTGGAAGGCGACAAATCGGGCGTTCCCGCCGACGGATTGATCATCGTTCCGACAAAGGTGATCGAGAAGTCGAGCGTAGACGCTTTCGAGGCCGAGCTGCGGGAGCGGATCGGCAAATAGGCGGGCCTCCCGTCGCCTGGAGCCGTGCGGGAGCGCTTTGCGGCGGGCCCGCACGGTTTCACTGTGCCAGGCGACACCAATATCCGCTAGGAGCGATGCAACCACGATGACTTCAGGTTTCGCCATCAGCCTATCGGGGATTTCGAAGTTCTATCCGGGCGTCGTCGCCCTCGCCGGTGTCGATCTTCGTATCCTGGCGGGCGAGGTGCTGGGTCTGATCGGTGAAAACGGCGCCGGCAAGTCCACCCTCATGAAGGTGCTCGGCGGAGGCATCGCGCCAAACGGAGGCACGATCGCGATAAACGGAGAGTGCTTCGCCAGGCTGACGCCCGCCGAGGCAATGGCAAGGGGCATCGCCTTCGTCCACCAGGAGCTCAATCCGTTCACCAATCTGGATGTTGCGGCAAACATCCTGCTCGGCCGGGAGATCGCCACGGGGCCGTTCCGGACGCTGGACCGGAAGGCGATGGCGAGGGCGGTTCAGCCGATCCTGGATGTGCTCGCAGCCCCCTTCGGCCCTCACGACCCGGTTTCGGACCTGTCGCTCGCCGAGCAGCAGCTGCTGGAGATCGCGCGCGCCCTGTCCATCGATGCGCGGCTCGTGATCATGGACGAGCCGACGTCCAGCCTTACCTTGTCCGAGACGAACCGGCTGCTCGACGTCATCCGCGGGCTGAGCTCGCGCGGCGTAGCCGTACTGTTCATCAGCCACCGTCTCAACGAGGTCGAGGCGATCGCCGATCGGGTGAGCGTCCTGCGCGACGGGCGCAACGCCGGCGAGCTCGCCGGCGGCGAGATCCGGCGCGACAGCATGATCGGCATGATGATCGGCCGCGACCTCAACCAGTTCTACGAAAAGCGGAGGCATGAGCGACAGGCGCCGGTTCTGGAGCTGAGGAACGTCGGCACGCGTGCGTTCCCGAGGGCGCGCGCCAATCTCACCGTCCACAAGGGCGAGATCGTCGGCCTTGCCGGGTTGGTAGGCGCCGGCCGCACGGAACTTGCACGCGCTGCCTTCGGCATCGATCCGGTCATCCACGGCGAGGTGCGGCTCGACGGCGCATTGCTGCCTCCGATGTCCGTGGCAGCGGCGATTGCGGGTGGCATGTGCCTGGTGCCGGAGGACCGGAAGGGCCAGGGCCTGCATCTCGATTTCTCCCTGGTCAGCAACATCGCGCTGCCAAGCCTCGGGGCTCTGTCCCGCGCGGGAACGGTCATCCAGTCACGGGAGCTGGCGTTGGCGGAAACCGCCCGCAACCCGCTGGGGATCAAGACATCGTCTATGCGCGGCGTCGCCGCCGAGCTTTCGGGGGGCAACCAGCAGAAGGTCGTGCTGGCCAAATGGCTGGCGATGCAGCCGAAGCTTCTGATCGTCGACGAACCGACCAGGGGCATCGACGTCGGCGCCAAGGCGGAGGTTTATCGCCTGCTCCAGGCGCTTGCGGACGAGGGCGTCGGCATCCTGATGATCTCCAGCGACATGGAGGAGGTGATCGGCGTGTCGGACCGGGTCGCCGTGATGTGCGGAGGCGATATCGCCGGTATCCTGTCGTCGGACGAATTGACGGAGCGCCGGATCTTGAGTCTCGCGGTAAGCTGAAAGGGGACGAGTAATGCACAAGAAGGATCTGGGGCTGGCGGTGCTGATCCTCGTCGTGGGCGGGGTCGTCGCGATGATCAATCCGCGGTTCCTGTCGCCGGTGAACCTGGCAAACACGGCGAATCTGATCGGCCTCTTCGGCATCTTCTCCATCGCCGAGGCTTTCGTCATCGTGACGGCCGGCATCGAGCTGTCCGTCGGGTCGGTGATTGCGCTCATGGGCGTCATCTTCGTCGACCTCATCATCAACCAGGGTGTCCCCTGACCGCTCGCCTTCCTCATCGTGCTCGCCATCGGCGGCGTTCTCGGCGGCATACACGGCTGGCTCGTCACGCGCATGCGGCTGCAGCCTTTCGTGGTCACGCTGTGTGGCCTTCTCATCTATCGCGGGATCGCCCGCTTCTATACGGCGGACGCGACCGCGGGCTTCTCCTTCGGCGACAATTTTCCGGAACTTACCTGGGTGATCACCGGCCGCACGGGCGGTGTGCCGCACTCCATCCTCGCGTTTGCAGCCATCGCTGCAGTCGCCTGGTTCGTCATGCACAGGACCGTGTTCGGGCGACACCTCTTCGCGGTCGGCAAGAACGAGGAGGCCGCGCGCTTCGCCGGCATCAACACGGGCAGGACGATCATCGCCGCCTATGTGATCTGCCTCGTGCTGACCGGCATCTCGGCGGTCTTCTTCGCCATGTACACGCGCTCCGTCCACCCGGCCTCGCACGGAAATTTCTATGAGCTCTACGCGATCGCCGCAGCTGTTCTGGGCGGCTTTTCACTGCGCGGTGGGGAGGGGTCCATCATCGGGGTCGTCTTGGGCGTGATCCTGCTTCAGGTCCTCCAGAACCTGGTCAACCTCTTGGGGATACCGTCCTCGCTGAACTTCGCCGTGATGGGCAGCGTCATCCTGATCGGAGTTCTAGCCGATAACCAGATCTCCAAATATCGCGACCGAAGGCGCCAGGCGAAAATGGTATCATCCTTTTTTGGGCATTCTGAAGGTGCATCCCTGAGTGCAAACCGGAAGGATCCCGCGGAGACGCAAGCGTAACGTCAAACGGTGCTGTCAGACGGATTCGGACCAGTCTTTGTTGCGAGCAGTCCGGCCAGCTCGCCCACTCAGCGCATGACGGTGCGCATCGCCCCAGTTTCCGCCAAGCCCGAGCCGAATGCAGTGGTTGAACAAGTTCGTTGCCGCGCGATCAGGCGACGGGCCTCGTCGACCCGTACCGCGACCATAGCGCGGATTCAGGTGGACATGCGGGCAACGATCTCAAAGCCGATGTCCACGATGTTCTCCGTCGGAGCACCGCCGTCGAACCGGCCGAGGATCGCATCGGCCGCCCGCTGACCAAGCTGGTCGCGATCGACGTGTACCGTCGTCAAGGCGGGCTCCAAGTGAGCGGCGAACTCTTGGTCGCCGAAGCCGATAATCGCTAAGTCGCGCGGTATCGAAATGGCGCGCTTTTGCGCCTCGATCATGACACCCTGCGCCAAGGCGTCTGAACTGCAAAAAATCACGCCGGTGCCAAAGCCCTTTTCGTCAAGCAGAACGGAGAGCGCATCGCGACCGGCGGCTATGCTCGCGGGACCAGCGCAATTGTGCTCGGCGATCTGTTGCCCGCCAAGCTCCGTGAACCGTTTGGCGAAGGCATCGCGGCGACGGTGTGCGCGCTCGTCATTGGCCGTAACCGTGCCTGCACGCTCGAACCCGTTTTGCCGCGCGAAATCCGCCACTGCGCGGCCGGCTTCGGCGTGAGAGAAACCCACACACATCTCTATTGGTGTGTCGGTGACGTCCCATACCTCGACGACGGGGATGTCGGCGCCGAGCAGCATCCGGCGCGCACGCGCCGTGTGCCGAATGCCCGTCAACATGATTGCGTCCGGACGTCGCGAAAGATGGGTCTCGATGACCTTTTCTTCCTGCTTCAGGTCGAAGCCGGTTTCCGACAAAAGGATTTGGTATCCAGCATCACGAAGCCTGTCTCCAAAGGTTTTTACGAATGACGAGTAGACGACGTTCGTGATGGACGGGACGAGCGCGGTAATGAGTCGGCTGCGCTGCGAGGCCAGCGCCCCAGCAATCGCGTTCGGCACGAATCCGGTCTGTTCGATAGCCTCATTGATCCGCCTCAGCGTCTCGCCGGAAACCTTCGAAGGATCGCTGAGCGCACGCGACACGGTTACCTGGGACACGCCGGCGATGCGCCCGACCGTCTCCATGGTCACCCGTCCGGCCGGGCGGCGGGTGCCGTGCTGATGCGGCTTCAATTCCCCCATACGCTTCCGTACCTCCAGACAATGCGTTTTTGGTTCATACAGGGTCAGACGCCCCTGCGGCCAGACTTTCTCGACTGTCTCTTGCCATTCTCGAAATGAGGGCCGACATTGCGATCGAGCCGATGATGAGCACCCATAAGACGACCGCAATCCAGCTCTTTGTCACGAAGACGGAAAGGTCGCCGAAGGATTCAATGCTCTTGACGAAGTAAACCTCTGCCGATGGTCCCAAGATGAAGCCGATGATGAATGGCGCAATCTCGATGCGCATATGCAAGGCGATCCAGCCAAAGAGACCGAATATAGCTAGCGTCCATACGTCGAACATGATCCCGTAATTGATCGTGTAGGCACCGATTACGCACATCATCAGTATGACCGGGAAGAGGATGTGCTTCGGCACCGTGACGATGAGTGCAACATAGCGGATCGCGAAGAACATCATGACGAACATCGCGACGTTCGCGATCATCATCGCGAAGATCATGGCGTTCCAGGTATCCGGATTGTTGCCGATGAAGAGCGGGCCGACCTGGATGCCCTGGAGCGTGAAGGCCCCGATCAGCAATGCTGTGGTTGAATCGCCTGGGATGCCAAGGGAAAGCAGTGGCACGAGCGCACCGCCGGTAAGGCCGTTGTTACCCGATTCTGACGCGATAATTCCCGCCGGCTCCCCCTTGCCGAATCGCTCCGGGTGCTTCGAGAACGTCTTTGCGCTGGTGTAGGACAGGATAGACGCTGCCGATCCGCCGACTCCGGGCAGAATGCCGACGAAGGTCCCGATGCCCGAGGAGCGGATGAGATTGACGATCTGCCCCCTGAAGACGGAGAACGAGAACCGCGAGGAGTCGCCGATCTTGACCTGGTCTCGGGACAATCCGCGCGGAATGCCGATTTCTGCCTCGTACAGAATGGCGGTCAGGCCGAATAAGGCGATTAGCACCGGCAGGAGGGAAAAACCGCTCTCCAACCAGTATTCCAGCCCGGGCGGGATGAGCCGGTGCTTGCCATTGCCGCCATCCGATATGTCGTAGGTACCAATCAGGCTGATGAAGATGCCGAGGAAGCCGGAGAAGACGCCGATCAGCATGTTGTTCGAAAGTGCACCCATCACGCTCAATGCGAACAGGATGATCAAAAACTTCTCGACATAGGAGAAGCGGATCGCGAAGTCCGCCAGCACAGGCGCGAAAAGGAACAGTATGCCGAGCGAGACAAGGCCGCCCACGAGCGACGACACGATCCCGATCTTCAGGGCTCGCTCCCCTTCTCCCCGCTGCGTCATCGGGTATCCGTCGAATGTGGTCGTGATCGAGGATGGCGTTCCGGGAATATTGAGCAAGATCGCAGGGACGAGCCCGCCCGAGATGCCACCGACGTAAAGGCCGAGAAGCAAGGCAAGGCCGTTCTCGAGGCCAAGTGGATAGGTCAGCGGCAGGCAGACCGCGACGGCCATGGTCGCCGTCATCCCGGGAATGGCGCCGAAGACGATCCCGACCAACGTACCCGCAACGACGAGCGATAGAAAAAGCGGCGTGATGAACGCGAGGAATTCCATGGCTTCAGCGCCTCAAGGCAGCGTGAGGAAGAACAGGTCGGTGAAGAGCCACCAGACCAGCGTCGGGCTCACGACGGCGACAACCCCGATGGTCAGAATGGAACGGATGTCGCGGTCGTGCAGGAAAAGCACGCCGGAGAGAAAGACGAACGGAATCGAACAAAGGAGAAAGCCCATACCGGTGTTCGGCCAGATGTTGCCGACCGGCACCATTAGCGAGAAATAAACCAAGGTGAGCGCGATCGTGCCAAAGAACCGGACTTTGTCCATCTTGCCTAAGACCTCTGCCCAATACGTACCCGACGCGGCAATGCGGCGGCGATCGCGGATAACGATCACTATCCCGAGCAGGGTGAGGACGCAGGCAATGATCGTCGGAAAAACGAGATGCGACGTCTCAAAATCGACCGTCACTTTCGTCAGGTCACCCATGCGCTCCTCCACACGGCTCGGTCGACAGGGATGCGGCCATGGCCGGCCGCATCCCTGCTTTCATGTTGGTCAATCGCTCAGTTGGTCGTGATTTCGGCGATCACGTTCCTGTACGTGTCGCGCTTCGCCTCGAGATGCGCCCGCGCTTCATCGGAAGGCAGGAAGTTCGGAATGAAGAACGCTTCCTTTTGGCGGTTCTGGATTTCGCCCTCTTCGAAGATCTCGGCCAGCGCCGTGTCGATCTGCTCCACGATGGCGTCGTCCATCTCCAAGTTGTAGAGGAAGAAAAACTCCTTGTCGAAAGTAAAGTCCTCTCCCTCCATCAGCGGCACGCTGGTTTGCGGCGACGCGTACTGAAGCATCTCGTCTCGCGTCGTATCGCCCATGCCCTGCGCCGGAGCCTGTTCGAGAGTCGCTGGACGCGCCGTTATCCACACGAACTCCATCGCCTTCCGGTCGTCTTCAGGAAGTTGAGTGAACTGCTCGTTCGCCTGGATCGAACCGTTGATGACGTCGGCAAGATCGTCCCACATCGCCTGGTTCTTGTCCGACTGCGAGCCGGTGTTGACCGCAACGATGTTCTCCTCGGAACCGGGTGACCGCAGTTTTGCTGCGTTCTTCATGGCCGAGAACCCGATCTCGGACACACCACCCGGCTGAATGGCGACGCGCACCTTCTCACCGGCCTCAGCCGCAGCAAGGATGTCTTCCATCGATCCGTATTTCGAGCCCTTGGGAACGAGGTAGGCGTTCCCCGGGTTGATCGCGACGGTCGGACCGATCTTGTAGCTCGCAAATGGATCC
The DNA here is from genome assembly GCF_026162365.1 of Nitratireductor luteus. Taxonomy (GTDB): domain Bacteria; phylum Pseudomonadota; class Alphaproteobacteria; order Rhizobiales; family Rhizobiaceae; genus Chelativorans; species Chelativorans luteus. The sequence goes on from NZ_JAOANW010000025.1 coordinate 15,076, forward strand.
TCGTAACCCTGGACGCCGTAAAGATTGCCCAGATAGGACTGGTCGTGGAAGATCATCAGCGTTGTGCCGCGGCTGTCGCGCTCGAGCGCCTTGAAGGCCTCGGTCGCGCCGACCGCATCCACTTTGATGTTGATGCCAAGCTTCTCGGACAGCGCACCAGCCACGATCGCCGAGTTCTGATAGGTATCGCCACCGGTCGACGTCGAACCGATTACGAGACGCACATTGCGCGGCAGTTCTTGGGCCGTCGCTGCGAAGGATGTTGCGGTGAGCGCCGTCGCGCCGACCACCGCAAGGACAAGCCTGCGAGTGAAAGTCATGGAACTCCTCCCGTTCTGCCCGACCAGCGGTCAGGCTTTGAAATTTCGGCCGCAAGAGCCGGCACATGCGGATCAATGTATGCGCATACATTAGGTGGCATTCTTCGCATGAGATTGTCAATACCAATGCGTTGCCATACCGCAATAGCACGATATAGCGGATTTCCGCTGTGTTGACATGAAATTGTGTATGCGCATACATGTCGCCACATCACATGGGGAGGCCATGGGGAGACGATGAGCAACATAGCGAAACGGAAAACACCGGAAGAGCTGCGCAGCGCCCGCTGGTTCGGGCCCGACGATCTGCGCTCCTTCGGCCATCGCTCCCGCATGATGCAGCTCGGCTATTCGGAAGCGGATTTCCGCGACAGGCCGATTATCGGCATTCTCAACACCTGGTCCGAACTGAACTCGTGCCACGGACACTTTCCCGAGCGCGTCGAAAACGTGCGCCGGGGCGTGCTCCAGTCGGGTGGCTTTGCCGTCGAGATGCCGGCCCTCTCCGTCGACGAAAGCTTCACCAAGCCGACCTCCATGCTCTACCGCAACATGCTGGCGATGGAGACGGAAGAAGTGATCCGCTCGCATCCGCTCGACGGCGTGGTGTTGCTCGGCGGTTGCGACAAAACAACACCGGGTCTCGTCATGGGCGCGACCACGGCAGGCGTTCCCTTCATTTACCTGCCGGCTGGGCCGATGCTGCGCGGCCACTATGCCGGGCGGATCCTCGGCTCGGGCTCCGATGCATGGAAGTTTTGGGACGAGCGACGCGCCGGCAACATCACCGATGAGGAATGGCGCGGCATCCAGGGTGGCATCGCGCGCTCGGTCGGCACCTGCATGACGATGGGCACCGCGTCGACGATGACCGCCATAACCGATGCGCTGGGCCTAACGCTTCCCGGCGCCTCCTCCATCCCGGCCGCCGACTCGGGCCATCCGCGCATGGCAAGCGACTGCGGGCGCCGCATCGTCGACATGGTCTGGGAAGACCTGACGCCGGACAAGATCATTACGGATGCCGCCATCCGCAATGCCGCAATCGTCGCCATGGCTACCGGCTGCTCGACCAATGCCGTCGTGCATCTCATCGCCATGGCGCGCCGGGCGGGCGTCGATTTCACGCTGGACGACCTCGACGAGCTCGGCCGCAACACGCCGCTTATCGCAAATGTCCGGCCGGCCGGAAAAGATTATCTGATGGAGGATTTCTTCTATGCCGGCGGCCTGCGCGCGCTGATGAAGCAGATCGAGGAGCAGCTGGACACGTCTTGCATGACCGTCACAGGCAGGACCGTGGGCGAGAACCTCGAAGGAGCCGAAGTCTATAACGACGACGTCATCAGGCCATTGTCCAACCCCGTCTACAAGGAAGGATCGCTGGCGCTCCTGCGCGGAAATCTCTGTCCCGACGGCGCGGTCATCAAGCCGGCGGCCTGCGATCCCAGGTTTCACGTGCATGAGGGCCCTGCACTCGTCTTCGACAGCTATCCCGAAATGAAGAAGGCGATCGACGACGAGAATCTGGACGTGACGCCCGACCACGTGCTCGTACTGCGCAATGCAGGCCCGCAGGGCGGCCCCGGTTTCCCGGAATGGGGCATGCTGCCCATCCCGAAAGCGCTTATAAAACAGGGTTACCGAGACATGCTGCGCATCTCGGACGCGCGGATGTCGGGCACGTCCTATGGTGCCTGCGTCCTGCACGTGGCTCCCGAAAGCTTCGTCGGCGGGCCGCTCGCCCTGCTCCGCACCGGCGATACGGTGAGGCTCGACCTCCCCAATCGCCGGTTGGACATGGTGGTGGACGAGGCGGAACTCGAACGTCGGCGAACAGCCTGGAAGGCTCCGAAGCCACGCTTCGAACGGGGTTGGGGCTACATGTTCTCCAGACACGTCACGCAAGCCGACAAGGGCTGCGATTTCGATTTCCTTGAATGCGGTTTCGGCAGATCCGCCGGCGAACCGGACATCTTTTGATGAAACATGATCTCGACAAGGCCCTCACCAGCATCTCAGGAATTCTCGTCACGCCCTACGACTCGAGCGGTGATGTTGCACCGGACAAGCTTGCTCCAATTATAGACCGGGCGCTTGCTGCAGGAGTGCATATGCCAGTCGTTAATGGCAACACCGATGAATTCTACACGCTGACGACCGACGAGGCCTGCACCATGCCAAGGGAGGACGTCTCCATGGTTGGCGGTCGCGCGCCGGTGCTCGACAGCCAGCAATCCCGGCTCGAAGCATTTCTCAACAAGAACGGCCTTTCACAGATGGAGCTGCCATGACCGACTATCCCCTCTCCGACGAGACCCGCGCCAAATTCAAGAAGATCTCCACCGCGTCGATCGCCACGGCGCTCTACAAGCGCGGTCTGCGCAACCAGTTCATCCAGGGAGTGCGTCCGGTTGCACCGAAGGATGAGAACATGGTCGGCCAGGCGTTCACGCTGCGCTACATTCCGGCCCGCGAGGACCGCAATCCGCTCACCGTCTTCCGCGATCCCGATCATCCGCAGCGTGTCGCCATCGAGACCTGCCCGCCAGGCCATGTCCTCGTCATGGATGCGCGCAAGGATTCCCGCGCAGCGACGGCCGGATCCATCCTGGTGACCCGACTCGCGCTTCGAGGCGCAGCAGGGATTGTGTCGGACGGCGGGTATCGCGACTGCGACAGCATCGGAAAGCTCGACATGCCGGCCTACTGCGCCAATCCGTCAGCTCCGACGAACCTGACCCTGCACGAGGCGCTCGACATCAACGTGCCGATCGCCTGTGGCGACGCAGCAGTTTTCCCGGGCGACGTTCTCGTCGGCGACAAGGATGGCGTGATGGTCGTACCGGCGCATCTCGCCGACGAAATCGCCGAGGAGTGCACGGGCATGGAGAGCTACGAGGACTTCGTGCTGGAGCAGGTCCTCGACGGCGCTGGCATCATTGGCCTCTATCCGGGGACGAAAGACGAGAACCTAACGAAGTACAATGAGTGGCGCAAGTAGACCGGCCGCTGAGCAGCCATCCGGCAACATCGCGAAAACCTGCGAGGACACGACATGACCCTTCATCCGCACGGCGAGCAGCTGATCGCAGGCGAATAGGTGTCGGAGGCAAGACCCTCCGGTTCGAACCGACCCATGGCGAGGCTCACGATTTCTCTGTCGGGACGCCCGAGCAGGTGGATGCCGCCTGCCGCGCCGCAGAAGAGGCGTGGTTCCTGAACATTATCGCCGACGAGATCGAGGCCTGCGCCGAAAGATCACGTCAATCGGCACCTCCGAAGATCATCTGATCGATCTTGATGTCTGCAATCTGCGCCGCGATGAAGAGGATCAGGCCCACCAGCAGAGTCAGCAGTCCGATCGTCACACCCAGCACCATCGCGATCCCCAAGTGAATGAGGTCATGGATGCCTCCGGAATGATTATTGGATCTGCCGGGCTCGCATTTACGGGCGAGCTCTATTCGGCAGCCACCGCTACTCGCAGTTCCGATTCCCCCACTGCACCCTCATGGACCTCGTCAGCAGTCGGCTTGATCCGGAACCACGCGGCATAGAGCGCGGGAAGGAAGAGCAGGATCAGCACCGTGCCGACCGCCGTGCCGCCGATCAGCGTATAGGCCATCGATCCCCAGAAGACGGAACTCGTGAGAGGGATGAAGGCCAACACGGCGGCAAGAGCGGTCAGGATCACGGGCCTCGTGCGCTGTACCGTTGCCTCGATGACGGCGTGGTAGTCGTCGAGGCCGGCCGCAAGATTCTCCTTGATCTGTTCGGTCAGGATCAGCGTGTTGCGCATCAGGATGCCGGCCAGCCCGATCAAGCCCAGAATGGCGTTGAAGCCGAAGGGCTGGTTGAAGATGAGCAGCGCCGGCACGACACCGACAAGGCCGAGCGGTGCCGTCAGCATGACCATCGACATTGTCGAAAAGGACCGCACCTGAAGCATGATGACGATCAGCATTGCGGCGATCATGACCGGGAAGACTTTGGCCAGCGCGGTGTTGGCCTTTTCAGCCTCTTCAATCGATCCGCCCAATTCGATGCGATAGCCGGCCGGAAGCGACGCGATCAGCGGCTGAAGGGCCTTCATGATCTCCTTGGAAACCTCCGGCGGCTGGGTCGCTTCGTTGATGTCCGAGCGGATCGTGATGACAGGCGTGCGATCGCGGCGCTTTAGGATCGGCTCTTCCAGACGGATTTCCGAATGGCCGATCTGGTCGAGCGGGATCTGGCGGCCGTCGCGGCTCATCAGCGAGAAATCCGCCAGCCGCGCCGGATCCAGCCGCTCAGCCCCGGCGCTGCGCGCCACGACGGGGACATTGCGGATGTCCTCGCGAACCTGCGTGACGGGGATGCCCGTGAGGAGGAACTGGAGCTGCTGGGCCACCTCGGTCGGCGAGAGGCCGATGAGGTTCAGCCGGTCCTGATCCGGGATGAAGCGGAGCACGGGCGTGCGATTGCCCCAATCGCGGTTGGCCTGCCGTACATCCGGGACGCCCCGCATGATGTCGAGGGCGTCTTCGGAAATACTGTAGAGTTGCACGGGATCGGGTCCCATGACCCGGAACTCGACCGGGAACGGCGTGTAGGGTCCGAACACGAGCTGCGTGACGCGCACATAGGCCTCGGGCGCAAGTCCCTGTGACACCGCCTCTCGGAGCCGGTGCTTCAAGGCATCGCGCGCCTCCGAGTCCGGTGTCAGCACGACGATCTTGGCGAAGGCAGGATCAGGCAGTTCCGGCGCCATCGCGAAGAAGAAGCGGGGAGCGCCCTGACCGACATAGCTCGTGACGATCTCGGCTTCGGGCTGCTCGTCCAGCCAGCCTTCGATCTTCTCGACCGTGGCGGTCGTCGTCTCGATGCTGGTGCCTTCCGGCAGGCGCACCTCCACCAGCACTTCGGGGCGATCGGATGTCGGGAAAAACTGCTGTTTGAGGGAACCCATGCCGACGACGGAAAGCGCGAAGGCGATGGCCACAATACCGCTGATGACGAACTTGTGGCGCACGGCAAAGGTGATGAGGCGCCGCAGGCGCCGATAGTTTGGCGTGTCGTAGATGGCGTGGTGGCCGCCTTCGACCGGTTTGATCTCGGGCAGCATCTTGACGCCGAGATAGGGGGTGAAGATCACCGCGACGAACCAGGAGACGATAAGCGCGAACCCGACGACCCAGAAGATGTTGCCGGCATATTCGCCGGCCGTCGAGCGGGCGAAACCCACCGGCAGGAAGCCGGCGATGGTCACCAGTGTTCCCGACAGCATCGGCGAAGCGGTGTGGCTCCACGCATAAGCCGCTGCCTTGATGCGGTCCATGCCCTCTTCCATCTTCACCACCATCACCTCGATGGCGATGATGGCGTCGTCCACCAGAAGACCGAGCGCCAGGATGAGGGCGCCGAGCGTGATGCGGTCGAAGAACCGGCCGGTTTCCAGCATGATGAGGAACACGACGGCAAGCGTCAGGGGGACGGCGGCCGCCACGACGATGCCGACACGCCAACCCATGCTAATCAGGGCGATCAGCAGGACAACGCCAAGTGCCATCGCGAACTTCATCATGAATTCGTCAACCGCCGAGGTGATGTTGACGGCCTGGTCGCTCACCTTGTCGAGCGTCATCCCGAGTGGCAATGTCTGTGCGATGGTCGCAGTCCTGTCCTCCAGCGCCTTGCCGAGCGCGAGGCCGTCCCAACCCTCCTGCATGACGGCAGCCAGCATGATGGTAGGCTCACCCTGGCGTCGGATGAGATAGGTGGGTGGATCCTCATAGCCACGGCGAACCTCGGCGATATCGGAGAGCTTCAGCGTTCGCCCGGCAGCGACAATCGGCGTGTCGGCGATCGCCTGGACACTATCATATGCGCCGTCGACCCGGATGAAGACCTGTGGCCCCTTTGTGTCGATCGAGCCTGCCGGTGTGACGGTGTTCTGCCGCTGCAAGGCGGCAACGATATCCTGTGCCGAGACGCCGAGGGTTGCCAGTTTGGCGTAAGAGAACTCGACGAATATCTGTTCAGGACGTTCACCCAAAATGTTGATCTTCTTGACACCGGGCACGTGCAGGAGGTCCTGGCGGATCACCTCGGCTTGCCTCGCCAGTTCACGCATCGGCATGCCCTTGGCCTTCAGCGCATAAAGGGCGAAGCTCACATCCGAGTATTCGTCATTGACGAAGGGGCCATAGACGCCGGACGGCAGGTTGCGGGCTTCATCCCCGAGCTTCTTGCGGGCCTGGTAGAACTCCTCCTGCACGACAGACGGCGGCGTGCTGTCCTTCAGCGTGACAGTCATATACGCGTAACCTGGCCGTGTGGTCGTCTCCACCCGGTCGTACCAGCTCAGCTCCTGAAGCCGCTTCTCCAGCGGTTCGGCGACCAGATCCTGCATCTCCCGCGCCGTCGCGCCCGGCCAGGCCGTGGTGACAGTCAAGGTCTTGATGGTGAAGTTGGGGTCCTCCGCCCGCCCGAGCATGAGGAACGCATAGGCGCCGGCGGCCACCAGCAGGAGGATGAAGAACAGGGTGACGGCGCGCTCGCGAACGGCGATCGCGGAAAGATTGAGGTTCATCACTTGTCCCCGCTTTCAGGCGCAGTCCTGACGAGAGCGCCCTCCTGCAGGAGATGAGCGCCGAGCGAGACAATTGGGTCGCTGGTGTTCAGGCCGGAGACCACGGCGGTTTCGCTGGTCACACGGACAAGCTGGACGGGCTGAAAGTTTACCGTCGAAGTGGCGCGGTCAACGGCCCAGACGCCGGTCATCTCGCCATCATCGAGCACGGCTCCCAGCGGCACCTGGACTTGCCGCTCGCTCGCCTGGCTTGCAAGACGAATGGTCACCGTCGCACCAAGCGGTGCTGTCGCGGCCTCTCCGTCGAGCACATAGCGGGCCTCATAGGTGCGGGTCTGGGTATGGGCGGAGTCCGACAACTGCCGCAGATGTGCCGTATAGCGACGCTCGTCGCCACCATACACGCTGGCCTCGGCCACCGAGCCGATCGCCGGCCGGATCGTTTCAGGAAGTGCGACGACCGCTTCGCGGGGACCGGCCTGAGCGATCCGGACCACTGGCTGACCAGCGGAGACGACCTGCCCCGGCTCGCCGAGCGTTTCGACCACCGTTCCATCAGCATTCGCCACCAGGACTGTGTAGGTCGCCTCGTTCTCGGCCACCCGTGCCTCGGCTTCGGCGGCGGCGAGTTGCGCCTCGGCCGTCTCCAACGCCGCCTTCGCCTGCTCGTAGCGCTGCCGGGGAACCCATCCACCATCGAGCAAACTGGCGTATCGTCGCTCATCCGGTTCTGCCTGAGCAACTATTGCACGCGCCGCGGCAACGGCATTGCGCTTCGCCGTGAGCGCGAAGCGAAGGTCGGTATCGTCAATCCGCATAAGCGGCTGACCGGCTTCGACCTCCTGACCGACGTCCACGAGCCGTTCCACGATCTTGCCGGGGACGCGAAAACCGAGATTACTCTCCACCTTCGCCCCGATGATACCCGTGAAACTGCGTTCGGACCCGGCCACCGGCTCTACCGACACCAGCCTGACGAACGGCGGTTCCTGTCTCGGGTCGCTCACGGCAGAAGCTTCCTGCGCGGGAATGGCAAATGTAGCGAATGCCGCCGCCCCTGACACCGCGATCACGATCGCCCCCAGCACAATAACGGATCTCTTTTTCACGCTCATTGCCTCATATCAAAATAGATTGCGTTCGCACTCTATATAGGTTATAGATTACAAATGCAATCTAAAAAGGGGATTGACGATGCGCGTGAGTCGCAAGCAGGCAGCAGAAAACCGCGAAACCGTAATCAATGTGGCAAGCCGCCTTTTTCGGGAGCATGGCTTTGACGGCATCGGCCTTAAGGATCTCATGAAGGGCGCCGGGCTGACCCAAGGCGCTTTCTACAAGCAATTCGCATCAAAGGAGGATCTTGCGGCGCAAGCGTCCAGGCGGGCAATGGAGAGCGCCACCCACCGATGGTCGACCGCGACTGCGGCGAACCCCGAGGATCCGCTTGGTGCCGTGATCGCGTTCTACCTCAGCATGGACCATCGCGGAGAAAGGATGGACGGCTGTCCGATCGCAGCGCTCGGCTCGGATGCCGCCAGACAGGGCGACGATGTGAAGGCATCGTTCGAAGCCGGGATCAAGGAGTATCTCGAAAATCTCGGCCGTTTGATTGGCGAAACCGACGGCGAAGAGCTCAATGGCAAGGCCATGGCCGTTCTCTCGACGATGGTCGGCGCGATGGTGCTATCGCGCGTCGTCAACAACCCCGACCTCGCCCAGGCCTTTCTGGATGCAGCGACCGAACAGGTTCGCGAAGCCGTCGCCGCCTGAACAGCGTGCGCGCTGGCGCACACGCGAATTGATTGGAGAGTTGATGAGACGGATCGTTGTTACAGGCACGGGAGCGGTCACGCCCCTCGCTGCCGATGTGGAAGCCTCCTGGTCGCGCCTTCTGGCCGGTCGCTCGGGCATCCAGAGGCTTCCGGACGGTATGGTGGGAGACTTGCCGGCGAAGGTTGGCGGCGTGGTTCCCTCCTTTGAGGAAGATCCCGAAGCCGGCTTCGATCCGAATGCCGTCTTTGCGCCGAAGGACCAGCGCAAAGTCGACCGCTTTATCCTCTTCGGGCTCGCGGCTGCGCAAGAGGCGCTCGCCCAGGCGGAATGGACACCCATCTCGGAAGCGGATCGCTTGCGCACGGCGACGATCATCGCCTCGGGCATCGGCGGGTTTCCTGCCATAACCGAGGCCGTGCGCACGGTAGACACCCGCGGCGCCCGCCGCCTGTCGCCTTTCACGGTGCCATCCTTTCTGGTGAACCTCGCCGCCGGCCACATCTCGATCCGCTACGGCTTCAAGGGTCCACTCGGCGCACCGGTGACGGCGTGCGCGGCCGGCATCCAGGCGATCGGCGATGCGGCCCGCCTCATCCGCGCCGGTGAAGCCGACATCGCCGTGTGCGGTGGAACGGAAGCATGCATGAATGTCGTCAGTCTCGGTGGCTTTGCCGCGGCCCGTTCCCTGTCCACCGGCTTCAACGAGACGCCGGCTCAGGCCTCACGCCCCTTCGACACGGCGCGCGACGGCTTCGTCATGGGCGAAGGCGCCGGCATCCTGGTCATCGAGGAACTCAGCCATGCGCTTGCGCGCGGCGTGAAACCGCTCGCCGAACTTGTCGGCTACGGCACGACGGCGGACGCTCATCACGTCACCTCCGGTCCCGAGGACGGCGACGGTGCCCGCCGAGCCATGGAGATCGCGATTGCCCAGGCCGGCATTTCAGCGCGTGAGGTTCGCCACCTCAATGCCCACGCGACCTCCACGCCGGTCGGTGATCGGGGGGAAATCGCGGCGATCAGAAGTGTCTTCGGCACCAATTCCGCCATAGCCGTCAGCGCAACGAAATCGGCGACCGGACACCTGCTCGGAGCCGCCGGTGGGCTTGGTGCCATCTTCGCAATCCTGGCGCTCAGGGATCAGGTGGCACCGCCGACCCTCAATCTGAGCGCTCCCGATCCAGCCGGCGACCGGATCGACTTCGTCGCAACCCAGGCCCGGCCGATGGCGATGGACTACGCAATCGCCAATGGCTTCGGCTTCGGCGGGGTCAATGCCAGCGCGCTGTTCCGGCGCTGGACGGAGGAGTTGGCCGGCAAGAGCAACGGGAAGCCCGGTGATTGAAGCCCTGCCGCCGACCGCCCCCGCGTTTCCGGAACCGCTTCAGCCTTGGGCTCCCGAGCAGGTGACCGACCTTTTCCGGGTCGCCGATGCGAAGACGACTTTCGCGGATGCATTCGCAACGGCGGATCGTGTTCTCTATCAGGGTGTCGGCTGCATCACCGATCTGATCGTGAAGGAGGGACTGATCAATCTCGATTTCGCCGACGTGAGAGCCGTGATGCGCGATATGGGACGCGCCAAGATGGAATGCCGGACCACACGATCGTGGGGTCGCGACGACTTTCGAGCCACCACGAATGCCATCGTTGCGATGGCCGAAGATGCCCGCAGCGACGCGCGAGCGGATATTGTTCACACGCTCCTCAGGTACCAGCTCTGTACACTCATCCTGCGGCTGAACCCTGCTCCAAGGTCGGCAAAGTGCGACGGGCACCCGGCGCAGCCCGTCCTTGAAGCGTTTTGCGAAGTTTCGAGAATTACTAGATGCGAACTTTTCCAGCTGGCACCAGCTCGCCCCCTATGCGCAAGAGCTCGGCTGCACCCAGAAAAGCCTCAACCGCGCGACCAGAGATGCGGTTGGCTTGAGTGCCAAGGAGTATATCGTTCGGCGGATCGTTCTCGAGGCCAAGCGGCTCCTGGCCCATACCGACAGGCCGATCTACCTGATGTTGGCCCTTGGCCGGCGCGCCTGGCTGTTTGCTGGCTCCGACCGCGGCGCCGAACGAGCCGCCGTCATGGTCACGCTCATCATGACGGCGCGCCTAAACGACGTTGATCCGCAGGCATGGCTGGCGGATGTCTTCGCCCGTATCGCTGGCACGTCGCAAAGCCGGCTACCGGCGCTGTTGCCGTGGAATTGGACAAAGCGGTCTACTGCAGACGCGCAGGCGGCAGCATGACGGCAGCGACCGCCATTGCCCGCCTCAAGATTGTCCTCGACGATGTCGAGCCTGCCGTCATGCGGCGGCTGGAGGTTCCGTTGAACCTGAGGCTCGATCGCCTGCACACCGTCATCCAGCAAGCCGTGGGCTGGACCGACACGCACCTTTACGAGTTCCGCTTCCGCGACGTCGGCTTCGGGATCCCTGACCCCGACTGGGGCTTCGGCGACGACCCGCTGGATGCGCGCAAGACGACGCTCGTCGATGCCGTCGAGGACATCGGAGCCAAATCGTTCCGCTACATCTATGACTTCGGCGACGGCTGGGAACATGTCATCAAGATCGAGCGTGTTGCCCCGGCGGTTGCGGGCCTCATCTATCCACGGCTTATCGATGCCACGGGCCGCTGCCCGCCGGAGGATGTCGGCGGGCCTTGGGGATATCAGGAGTTCCTTGAGGCGCTGGCCGATCCCGTCCACGAGCGACACCACGAACTGACCGAATGGTGGGGCGAGGAAAGCTTCGATCCGGAATACCTCGATGTCGCTTCCATCGAGGAGGCGCTCGCAAAGCTGGCGCGTCACTGGACCAGGGCCCCAAGAGGAAGGTCTCGCCAGAAAGGCGAATAACCGTTCACCTCGCGCGGGTGAACAGCGCCTGGAAAAGCGCCTCCGCCCGCTTCAATCCCTCGTCCGTCAACACCACCGACTTGGCCTTGTTGGCGGGATCGGCGATCAGCCCCTTCTCATGCAGCCGATCCAAAGCGCTCCAGGAAAATCCCTTCCAGGCACGTCTCTCATCGTGCAGCGTCAGCCACAAAAGGCCCAGCACGGCGTCATCAATCTTGTCGGTGTCGATCTCCATGGGCACAGCTTAACATGGAGAACAACGACTGCTGCAGTCTGAACCGCAGGGAGGCTACCCGGACTGGCAGTCATCATGACCGCTCGTCACCATTCCCGCACGCGATAATCCAGCGGCCTTGCTCGGATGCTTACAGCTTAGCGTTAGGAAATGCTAATGTAAGTAGAAATTTGCCATGATGTGCCAACCTGAATGGGCAAGATTACGGACTTTCCGACACGCGTTGGGCTCCACGCGTGTAGAGCAGAATGCGAAGGCCAGCCGCGCGGAACAAGCTCGCACGTGCGGCGATGCACCTCCCTGAGGGCGGGAGGCGGCGCTAAGCCATTGTTATATCTGTATTTTCAGTGATTTATGACGAAAGTGGTTGCGGGGGTAGGATTTGAACCTACGACCTTCAGGTTATGAGCCTGACGAGCTACCGGGCTGCTCCACCCCGCGTCACCGATCCGGTTTTTTTTCCGGGTGGCCTGCTTGTTTGCGGGCCGTT
>NZ_JAOANW010000026.1 GCF_026162365.1 Nitratireductor luteus
TTACTCGGTGATCGATGCGACGATGCCGGCGCCGACGGTGCGGCCGCCTTCGCGGATGGCGAAGCGCAGCTTCTCCTCCATGGCGATCGGCACGATCAGCTCGACATCGACCGTCACATTGTCGCCCGGCATCACCATTTCCGTGCCCTCGGGAAGCGAGACCACGCCGGTCACGTCCGTCGTGCGGAAGTAGAACTGCGGACGGTAGTTGGTGAAGAACGGCGTGTGGCGGCCGCCCTCCTCCTTGGTCAGGATGTAGGCCTCGGCCTTGAACTTCCTGTGCGGCTTCACCGAACCCGGCTTGCACAGAACCTGGCCGCGCTCCACGCCCTCGCGGTCGACGCCGCGGATCAGCGCACCGATATTGTCGCCCGCCTGGCCTTGGTCCAGAAGCTTGCGGAACATCTCGACGCCCGTCACCGTCGTCTTCGACGTGTCGCGGATGCCCACGATCTCCACTTCCTCGCCGACCTTGATCACGCCGCGCTCGACACGCCCCGTCACCACCGTGCCGCGGCCCGAGATCGAGAACACGTCCTCGATCGGCATCAGGAACGGCTGGTCGATCGGACGCTCCGGCGTCGGAATGTACTTGTCCACCTCGGCCATCAGCGCGCGGATCGCGTCCTCGCCGATCTCCTTGTTGGAATCCTCCAGCGCCGCCAGCGCCGAACCCTTGACGATCGGAATGTCGTCGCCGGGGAAGTCGTAGCTCGACAGAAGCTCGCGAACCTCAAGCTCGACCAGCTCCAGAAGCTCCGCATCGTCGACCTGGTCGACCTTGTTCAAAAACACCACAACCGCCGGAACGCCAACCTGGCGGGCCAGAAGAATGTGCTCGCGCGTCTGCGGCATCGGACCGTCGGCCGCCGAAACCACCAGGATCGCCCCGTCCATCTGCGCCGCGCCGGTGATCATGTTCTTCACATAGTCGGCGTGGCCCGGGCAGTCGACATGCGCATAGTGACGGGCTTCCGTCTCATATTCCACATGCGCCGTCGAAATCGTGATGCCGCGCGCCTTCTCCTCCGGCGCCCCGTCAATCGTGTCGTAGGCCCGGTACTCGCCGAAATACTTCGTGATCGCAGCCGTCAGCGACGTCTTGCCATGGTCAACGTGACCAATCGTACCGATGTTCACATGCGGCTTGTTACGCTCGAATTTACCTTTGGCCATGTGAGGTCTCCATTATCTCTTGCCTGTTCAGGCTCTTAGATTCGCCGTGAACCGGCAGGGTCACGCGTATTTCTTCTGAATTTCCTGAGCCACCGCCGTCGGCACCGGCTCGTAATGGTCGAACTGCATCGTGTACTGGGCGCGGCCCTGGGACATCGAGCGCAGATTGTCGACGTATTTGAACATGTTGGCCAGCGGCACCATGGCATTGATCACCGTAGCGATGCCGCGAGCCTCCGTGCCCTGGATCTGGCCGCGCCGCGAATTCAGATCGCCGATCACGTCGCCGACATAATCTTCCGGCGTCACCACCTCGACCTTCATGATCGGCTCAAGAAGCTGGGCTCCGGCCTTCTGGGCACCTTCGCGGAAGGCCGCGCGAGCGGCGATCTCGAAAGCAAGAACCGACGAGTCGACATCGTGATAGGCGCCGTCGATGAGCGTCGCCTTGACGCCCAGCATCGGGAAGCCCGCGATCGGACCGGACGACAGAACGCTCTCGATACCCTTCTGTACGCCGGGAATATATTCCTTCGGAACCGACCCGCCGACGATCTTGGATTCGAACACGAAATCCTCGCCTTCCGGGTTGGGCGCGAAAACGATCTTCACGCGGGCGAACTGGCCCGAACCGCCGGACTGCTTCTTGTGCGTGTAGTCGATCTCGGCTTCCCGCGTGATGGTCTCGCGGTAGGCAACCTGCGGCGCGCCGACATTGGCCTCGACCTTGAACTCGCGCTTCATGCGGTCGACCAGGATGTCGAGATGAAGCTCGCCCATGCCGGCAATGATGGTCTGGCCGGACTCTTCGTCGGACCGAACGCGGAAAGACGGATCCTCGGCGGCAAGACGGTTGAGCGCAAGGCCCATCTTCTCCTGGTCGCCCTTGGTCTTTGGCTCGATCGCGATCTGGATAACCGGATCGGGGAACTCCATACGCTCGAGAATGACCGGCTTCAACGGGTCGCAAAGCGTGTCGCCCGTCGTCGTCTCCTTCAGGCCCGCCAGGGCGACGATGTCGCCGGCATAGGCCACTTCCAGGTCCGACCTCGAGTTGGAGTGCATCTGCAGCATGCGGCCGATACGCTCGCGCTTGTCCTTTACCGTGTTCTGCAGGCCGACACCCTTGTTCAGGACACCGGAATAGATGCGGCAGAAGGTCAGCGAACCGACGAACGGGTCGTTCATGATCTTGAAGGCCAGCATGGAGAGCGGCTCGTCGTCCGACGAAACGCGTACGATCTCGCCTTCGGTCTTCGGGTCGATGCCCTTGATCGCCGGAACTTCGAGCGGCGACGGCAGGAAATCGACCACGCCGTCCAGAAGCGGCTGAACACCCTTGTTCTTGAAGGCCGAGCCACAGAACATCGGGAAGAACTTGACGTCGATCGTGCCCTTGCGGATGAGCTTGCGGATCTCGTCATTCGACGGCATCTCGCCCTCGAGGTAGCGCTCCATCGCGCCTTCGTCCATCTCGACGGCAGCCTCGATCAGCTTCTCGCGATATTCTTCGGCCTTGGCCTGCATGTCGGCAGGGATGTCGAGAATATCCCAGGCCGCGCCCAGATTCTCGGACTGCCAGATGAGCGCCTTCATCTCGATCAGGTCGATGACGCCTTCGAACTCGCTCTCCGCACCAATCGGCAACTGCATGATGACGGCCTGCGCGCCGAGGCGCGTCTTGACCATCTCGGCCGAGCGGTAGAAGTCGGCGCCGATCTTGTCCATCTTGTTGCAGAAGATCATGCGCGGGACATGATACTTGTCGGCCTGACGCCAAACCGTCTCGGTCTGCGGCTCCACACCAGCATTGGCGTCTAGCAGCGCGATGGCGCCGTCGAGCACGCGCAGCGAACGCTCCACTTCGATGGTGAAATCCACGTGTCCGGGCGTGTCGATGATGTTGAAGCGGCGCTTCTTGCCATCGCGGCCCTGCCAGAAAGTGGTCGTAGCAGCGGAGGTGATCGTGATGCCACGCTCCTGTTCCTGCTCCATCCAGTCCATAGTCGCGGCGCCGTCATGAACTTCGCCGATCTTGTGGGACTTGCCGGTGTAGAACAGAATGCGCTCGGTCGTCGTGGTCTTGCCGGCGTCGATATGCGCCATGATACCGAAGTTGCGGTAATCTTCGAGCTTATATTCGCGGGACATCTTGCGTACCTCTTCGATCCGGTTCCGGCGCTACCAGCGATAGTGCGAGAAAGCGCGGTTGGCCTCGGCCATCTTGTGCGTGTCCTCACGCTTCTTGACTGCCGTGCCGCGATTGTTGGCGGCGTCCATGAGTTCACCGGAAAGGCGGTCGATCATGGTGGTCTCGTTGCGGTTGCGCGCGGCAGTGATCAGCCAGCGGATGGCCAGCGCCTGACGGCGCTCGGGGCGCACATCGACCGGCACCTGGTAGGTGGCGCCACCGACACGGCGGGAGCGCACTTCCACATGCGGCGCGACATTGTCCAGTGCCTGATGGAACACCGTCACGGGCTCCTGCTTGGCCTTCTCCTGAACCTGGTCCAGGGCGCCATAAACGATTCGCTCGGCAGCGGACTTCTTGCCGTGGAACATGACGGCGTTCATGAATTTGGTCACAACCACGTCGCCGAATTTCGGGTCCGGGTTGATCTCGCGCTTTTCTGCACGGTGACGTCGGGACATCTTCTTCGTCTCTCACCTTCAAGGCCCGGCGCAAAACAAAAGCGCCGAAGCCGGAAAACCCTACTTCGGACGCTTCGCGCCGTATTTGGAGCGGCGCTGCTTGCGGCTTTTCACACCCTGCGTATCGAGCACGCCACGGATGATGTGATAGCGCACGCCGGGAAGATCCTTCACGCGACCGCCGCGGATCATCACCACGGAGTGCTCCTGAAGATTATGGCCTTCGCCCGGAATGTAGCCGATCACCTCAAAGCCGTTTGCAAGCCGGATCTTCGCCACCTTGCGCATGGCCGAGTTCGGCTTCTTCGGCGAAGTCGTGTAAACGCGCGTGCAAACGCCCCGCTTCTGCGGGTTGGCCTGCATGGCGGGAACCTTGTTACGCTTCACCGGCGCTTGGCGCGGCTTGCGGATCAACTGGCTTACGGTCGGCATTAAACCTTCCCTCTTTACAAATCATGGTCTCAGTCGAACGGGGACCGTTCGTACGAAAACAGACGTTCCATGCGCGAATTCGGGCATCAACCGCTTTTCTGGCGGTCTTGCCCGAACAAAGCAGAGGAAGCGGAAGCCGCTTCGTGCGCCGGATAGTCTGTCGCTCGTTAAAACGAACCCTGTTTGAGGCAAACTCCAGAGCGTGTCGCTCCGGAAAAGAAAGTCTCACATCGGCTCAGACGAGGCGGGTATTACTCGCAACTCCGGAAACCGTCAACCCCGTTGGGCAATTATCTTGCGCCGGTTTCCTGGAATTTCAGCGCGATACGCTCAGCGCGGCCCAACTGAGGGGATATAGCGATGCAAGCTGGAAAAACTAGGCCGGCGATAGTTGCGAACTTTGCTTGAAATCCGCATCCGATGGCAACTCGCCCGTCTTCGAACGAATCGCCGTGCGGGCGATGCGATTCCCTTTGCCGAAGCACCAGGCCAGGAACGTTTCGTCGTGGCACCGCCTCCCCGGCCAGGGCAGGAGAGGCGGTGCGGGTGCGGTGTCGTTCACTTGTAGACCGGCAGCGTTTGGTCTGTTGGCATGCGTGTTCTGGCCGGGCTTTTGGTCTGGACGCGGGTTTCGATGGTGAGGGTGTATTTGGGGGCGGACTGTTTCCAGCGGTGCTGGATGAGCTTGCGGACGGCCCTGGTGCGTTTGGCGGCGGTCCTGCGGTCGGTGTCGGGGTCGATATAGGCAAGGCTGAGCGTTGCCGGCTCGGTGGCCAGCACGGCGATCAGCCGGTCGAGGCCAGCCTCCCATTCGGGCCGGAGCGCGGTGGCGCCGGGCTCGAAGGCCTCGGCCGTCAGGTCGAGCCGCACCACCCGGCCGATGGCGGCGGCGAAGTTGAGGCGCGAGGCCTTGCCGGCGGTCAGCCGCACCGCGCGCGGGTTCTCGCTGGTGAGCCTGTAGCCGGTCGGCAGGGTGCGGGTGTCGAGCTTCATCAGGAAGGTCGAGCCGATGCGCTGGTCGGGCAGGTCGGCGCAGGCCACGTGGAAGCGGCCATGCCTGTCGGTGGCGATCAGCAGCCCATTGACCGTGGCCACCCGGACGCCGGCAAGGCCGCGCTCGCCGTCGTCCTGATAGCCGTTGCGGTTGGCATCGTCGAACACCTTGCCGATGACGTCGCCGCAGTCGAAGACCGGCTCGACCACCACTTCCACGGTCGCCGTGGCGTCGCGGGTGAGCGGCCTGCCATTGGGGGCGAGCACGCGCGCCCGGTTGACATATTTGCCGGGCTTGGCCGAGGCGCTCGCGACCAGCGACAGTTCGATCACCGTATCCGCATCGGAGGCGATGGTCAGGTCCTTGAAGGTGAGGAACTGGCCCTCGACCTCGGGCGCCGCGGCCACGCCGTCGACGCTGGCCGAGCCTTCCAGGAAGGCGAAGCCGGCCGGCATCTGGTCGACCACCGTGCCGGTCGCCGCCCCGTCGGTGAGCGAGCGCACGGTGATGGTGTAGGGCACGCGCCCGCCGCGCATGACCTGTTTCTGCCGTGCCGTCTTGGTGATGGCAAAGCCCGGCAGGGTGATGACGGCCGAGGCCGGCGGCGAGACTACCTCACCCCCGTCGCGGGCCGAGCGGCCGGCGGCGGCGGCCTCGTTGACCACGCCTTCCTCGACGCCCAGCACATGGTCGAGATCGGCGGCGGCCAGGCTGTAGGTCGCGGTGAAGACCTGGGCCTCCCCCGGCGCAAGGCGCACCGGCCCCGGATCGAAGGAAGACAGGCTGCCGGCCGGCGCATGGCCGTCAAAGCGCGGGCCGGGATCGGACGGGGTGACGTCGTCGACGGTCACATTGCCGGTGTTCTCCACGGTGAAGCTGTAGAGAAGCCCCTCGCCCGGATCGGCGAAGCCGTTGCCGTCGGCATCGTCGACGATGCCGGACTTTTCCAGCGCCAGCACCGCGTTCTGCGGCAAAAGCAGCACCGTCGGATCGTCCGGCTCGCCGTCGCCCTCGGGATCGGCCTCGGTGGCGTCGGCCGGATCGTCGGAGATGTCGGACACCGGATCGCCATCGGGCGCCGATGCGGCGGTCGTGGCGGTGGCGTCGATGCGGCCGGCATCCAGCTCGGCCTGGGTCAGCGGATAGGACGAGGCGAAGGTGGCGGCATCCTCCTCGCCCGGCGCCAGACTGGCCAGCGTGCCGCCCACCGGCACCAGGGCCAGCGGCCGGATCGCCGCGGCCGAGGCGGGCGCGGCCTCCTTGAGCTCCACGTCGAACGAAGGAATGGTGATGTTCGACAGCGTCACATTGCCGGTGTTCCTCACCGTGAAGACATAGGCCACGGCCTCGCCGGCATCGGGAAAGCCGTCGCCGTCGGCGTCGACCACAGAACCGGTCAGCTCCAGTTCGATGGCGGGCACCTGTTCGAAGGTGAAGACGGTCGGATCGTCGGGATTGCCGTCGCCATCCTTGTCCTCGTCCGTCGGGTCGGTCGGATCGTCCGACAGGACCGAGATCGTCACGCCCTTGGGCGTGTCGGCATGCACCTCCGAATGGCGCTCCAGCCTGCCGGCGTCGATCTCGGCCTGGGTGATGACATGGTCCTCGGTGAAGGTGGCCGTGTCGGTCGCGCCCGGCGCCAGAAAGGCCAGCGGCCCGCCCTCGACATCGTCGTCGGTCGGGTCGTCGACGACGAGGTTGGAAAGCGTCACGCTGCCGGTATTGAAGAGCTGAAAGGCAAAGCGGATGATCTCGCCGGCATCGGCGCGGCCATTGCCGTTGGCGTCGATCAGCCCGCCCGTCTCATGCAGCAGGACGCGGGCGTTCTGCGGCAGCGGATAAACCGTCGGATCGTCGGGATTGCCATTGCCATTGGCGTCGTTGTCGGTCGGGTCGGCCGGATCGTCCGACAGGTCGGTGGCCGTGTCGCCTTTTGCCGACATGCCCGTCGCGCTTGCCTGATTGACCACCTCGCCGGCATCCACATCGGCCTGCGTCAGCACATAGGTGCCGGTGAAGCCGGCCGTGTCCTCATCGCCCGGCGCAAGGATCAGCGGCCCGCCCGACACCGCCACCAGCGGATCGGAAAGGGTGATGTTCGACAGCGTCACATTACCGGTATTGGCGACCTTGAAGCTGTATTCGACCGTCTCGCCGGCATCGGCGAAGCCATTGCCGTCGGCATCGACCAGCGCCGCCGTCTTCTCCACCGCCAGCGCCGGGTTCTGCGCGAACTCGGTCGGCGTGGAATCGCCCGGATTGCCGCCGGGCGGACGCGACCGCACCGTCACATCGTCGCCGTTCGGGTCCTTGGCGGTCAGATCCGCCGTGTTCTCCAGCGTGCCGGCATCGATGTCTCCTTGCGTGATCGTATAGACACCGGTCACGCTGGTCGAATCCACTTCACCCGGCGCAAGGCTCGCGATCGGGCTGCCCGACACCGTCGCCTTGTCGTCGGTGATCACGATATCGGTCAGCGTCACGTTGCCCGTATTGGTGACCGTGAAGGCATAGTCGATCGTCTCGCCCACATCGGGAAAGCCGTTCCCATTGGCGTCGTTGAGCGCCGATTCCTTGACGAGGTCGCTCGACCCGCTCTGCGTCAGCGTCAGCACGGTCGGATCGTCGGGGTTGCCGTTGCCGTTGGCATCATTGTCGGTCGGATCGGCCGGATCGTCGGACAGATCGGTGACCGGGGCGCCGGCCGGCGGCGTGCCCGTCGCCGTCGCCTGGTTGAGCACCTGGCCCGCATCGACATCGGCCTGGGTCAGCACATGGCTGGCGGTGAAGGTCGTCGTGTCGCTCTCGCCCGAGGCAAGGCTGGCGATCGGCCCGCCCGACACCGCCGCATCCGGATCGGAAAGCGCGATGTCGGCCAGGCTCACATTGCCCGTATTGGTCACCGTGAAGGCGTAGCGCACACTCTCGCCGGCATCGGGAACCCCGTTGCCGTTGGCATCGTCGTCCGGCACGATGAACGTGCCCGTCTTCTCGACGCTCAACCGCGGATCGCCGGCGATCGGGAAGCTGGTTGGAGCGCCAGGAGCACCGTTCGGCGGGCGCGAGGTCGCCGTCACATTGTTGCCATTGGGGTCCTTGGCGGTCAGTTCGGCGACATTGTCCACGCCGCCGCTGTCCACGTCCGCCTGGGTCACCGTGTAGGTGCCCGTCACGCTGGTCGCATCCACCGCCCCCGGCGCCAGCGGCCCGGGGATCGGGCTGCCGGTGACGGTCGCCTTCGAATCCGTCACCACGATGTCCGTCAGGCTCACATTGCCGGTGTTCTCGACCGTGAAACTGTAGTCGATCACCTCGCCCACATCGACCTGGCCGTTGCCGTTGGCGTCGTTGTGGTTCGCCTCCTTGACGAAGTCGCTCTCGCCCTCCTGCGCCATCGCCGTCACCGTCGGATCGCCCGGATTGCCGCCCGGCGGCGCCGACTGGGCCGTGACGCTATTGCCCTGCGGATCCTGCCCCGTCGCCTCGGCGCTGTTTTCCACCTGCCCCGCGTCGATATCGGCCTGGGTCAGCGTATAGACCCCCGTCGCCGAACCGTCCGACGCCCCCGGCGCCAACGGCCCGGCGATCGGGCTGCCCGACACCGTCGCCTTGTCGTCGGTGATCACGATGTCGATCAGCGACACATTGCCCGTATTGGTCACCGTGAATACATAGTCGATCGCCTCCCCCGCATCCGGACGGCCATTGCCGTTCGCATCGTTCAGCGTGCTCGCCTTCTCCAGCGCCTGCGATCCCGCCGCCGCCAGCGGCACCACCGTCGGGTCGTCGGGATTGCCATTGCCGTTGGTATCCGTGTCCGTCGCGTCCGCCGGATCGTCCGAAAGATCGGTGACGATGAAGCCCGTCGCCGCCACCGCACCCGAAACCTCGGCCTGGTTCTGGAACGATCCGGCGTCGATATCGGCCTGTGTCAGCGTATAGGTGGCGGTAAAACTCGCGCTGTCGGAGGCGCCCGCCGCAAGGCTGATCGGGCCGCCCGAGACCGTCACACCCGCCGTCGCATCGGTGACCGTGACATTGGTCAGGTCGACCGAGCCGGTATTGGCGACGGTGAAGGCATAATCGATCACGTCGCCCGCATCGGCCCTGCCATCGCCGCCATCGTCCAGCGTCCCCGCCTTCTCCAGCGCGATCACCTCGTCCAGGACCGTGTAGGTGGTCGTGGCTATCGCCGCCGCCCCGCAGCTCTGCGTGCTGCTCAACACATAGGCAGCAGTGTTCTCCACAATCTCGAACTCGATGGTCTCGTCCGGCTCGGAAACGGAGTCCTTGACGATTTGCACTCCGAGCGGAAAGGCCTCGCCGGCATAGTTGCCCGCCGGTATCGTCATCGTGAACGGGCTCGCCCCACCCGGCGTCGAGAAGTCGCTGCCCAGCACCGCCGTGCCGCCGGTAATGTTGACGGCCACGTCAAGCGGCGCGGGCAGATTGCCGCTGACCAGAAGCTGCGGCAGATCGGCGCTCGGCTCGCTCTCCGGGCCGGACGAAGGCCCCGTCAGTTCCACAAGCGGCAGGATCGTCAGCTGAATCTGGTCGATGTGATTGCCGTTGGCAGGCCCAGCGCTGCTAATGGCTTCAAAGCCGAACTGCTGAACGCTGGCGGCGCCAGACCAGGTGAAGCTGCCTGAATAGTCCCGCCATCTGCCCGATCGCGAGGACGTGCAGGTGTTGCCCGAGACACCGCCTTCGTTATAGCAGGTCGTAACACCGCCGCCGCCGGCGGTCGTTGTGCCGGCGCGCACCACGCGGTTGCCCGCCGCGCCCAGCTTGAACTCCATCACATCGGTGCGAAAGAGGCCGCTGTTGTCGTAACCTGTATGGCTGAACTGCCAACCGATCTCATCGTTCGGCAAGACGCAGACACTTTGGTAAATGCGCGAAGCCTGACTGGCATTGAGCTCGGCGTGCTGCCCTCCCGCGCGCGAGGGAACGCCGTTGTACCCACTCTTCCACAATTCGATCAGTTGCCCGGACCCGTAGCCGCAATTGCCGGCAGCCACCGGGTGTGTCGTCTCCCAGCCGGGAACGTTAGCGCTCGGTATGATCGCCCATGAGCAGCCGCCACCGAATACCGGCTGCTCGAACCCCAGATTAATGAAGCTCCTCTGCACCTGCGCGCTGGCTGTGTTCGCCAAACCCAGACCCCAGAGCGCCGCGGCCATGCCGAACGCCATGCGCGCGAGCCTGGGGCCGATGCGCGGGTTGGAGCGCCCGGCTCTTGCGGCGGGCATCGGAGAGACCGGAACGCTGGCGCTCGCCGTCGCTTTGCCGCGACGGACTGCTGAATATGAAAGAAGGGTCTGAAGCAGATTGGACATGGAATCCCCATTGCGCGAGCGGTGTCACGGTGAAGGCCCGGTGCCGGGCGACGCGGCTACTGTCGAAGAACGCAATGTGGCGGGGGCCTTTAGGCAGGCGGGACAGCCACGGACCGACTCAGGGCCGGGTACAGATTCGTCAGCACCATTAGGCGGCGGCGGGCATGCCGATCAGTGTCCAAAGGGTATGGTTACGGTAAACGTGGGGGCCGAAGCGCCCTTCCATGGCCAGGGGACGCCCCTACTCCCATGGGAAAAGCCACGGTTACGGCGCGCGGTGCGCTGGCCGGGCACCGGGCCCACGGTCTATAAGACGGGGAAGTGCCCGTAACCGCGCAGAATCATACGATCAGGAATCGACCCATGACCGACGAAGAAGAACGCCCCGTCACCATCATCACCGGCCGCGTATGGCGCGAAGCCGGCGCTGAAAGCGAGGGGGTCCACGTGATGCTGGTCGCCCCCGACGACGACACCGCGGTACGCATGGCGCTGGAGGCGCTCGCGCAGGAAGGCTACGCCGAAGCGGAGCTCGACCAGATCGGCGATATGGAAGGCGCGCCGGAGGAGGAGCCGCACCTGTCGGCCTGGCAGGGCGCCACCGAGGGCGAGATTGCCATCGTCACCTTCGAGGAGCCGGCCTGAGGCGCCCCCTCCCCGCTTGCGCGGCGCTCCGCCGGTGGCCAGATTGACAGGGCCGGCACGGCCGGCATAACTTATGTTCAGAACATACAACAATTGTTCTGCCGCATTTGCGGTCGGGTGGGGTCACCCGACGTCCGCAGATGCGGAAACACAAGATGGAGCGTCCTTGTGTAGCGTCCGAACGGACGCACGGCGCTCTGGCGCAAGCGGAGGCCCAGGCCTTCGGGGGAGGAAGAAATGGATGCGTTTCTAAGCGGCCTCAAGGCGGCCGTCGACACTTTGGGCGCCACGGTTTTGCTGCCCATCGTCATTTTCGTCATCGCCGTCGTTCTCGGCGCCCGTGCGGGCAAGGCGTTCCGCGCCGCCGTCACCATCGGCGTCGCCTTCATCGGCATCAATCTGGTGCTGGGCCTGATGCTGGGCTCCATCGGCGATGTGGCCCAGGCCATCGTCACCAATACAGGGATCCAGCGCGACATCGTGGATGTCGGCTGGCCGTCGGCGGCGGCCATCGCCTTCGGCTCGTCGGTCGGGCTCTGGGTGATTCCCATCGGCATCGCCGTCAACATCGTCCTGCTTCTGACCCGGCTGACCCGGACGCTGAATGTGGATGTGTGGAATTTCTGGCATTTTGCCTTCATCGGCTCGCTTGCCGTGGCGGCTACCGGCAGCCTGGTCTACGGGCTTGCGATCGCCGCGCTGATGGCGGCGCTGGCGCTGCTGTTTGCGGACTGGTCGGCGCGCGCGGTGCAGAAGTTCTACGGCATTCCGGGCGTTTCCGTCCCGCATCTGGCATCCGCGCAGATCCTGCCCATCGCCATCGTGGTCAATTGGGCGATCGAGCGCATCCCAGGCCTCAACAAGGTCGAGATCAGCACCGAGACCATCGAGCGCCGCTTCGGCGTTTTCGGCGAGCCGGTCGTCCTCGGCCTGATCATCGGCCTCGTGCTCGGCGCGATCGCATATTACAATGCGGGCGACTTCGGCACGGTCCTGTCGAAGGTGCTGCAGACCGGAATGACACTGGCCGCCGTGATGCTGCTTCTGCCGCGCATGGTGAAGATCCTCATGGAGGGCCTGCTGCCCGTTTCGGAGGCAGCCCAGGAATTCGTGCGCAAGCGGACGGGCGACCGGGAACTGCTTGTCGGGCTCGATTCGGCCATCCTGATCGGGCACCCTGCGGCAATATCGTCGTCGCTCATCCTGGTTCCGATCGCCATTGTCCTGTCGATCATCCTGCCTGGCAACCGGGTTATCTTGTTTGCCGATCTGGCGGTCATTCCCTTCATCGTCGCCATGACGGCACCGCTCCTGCGGGGCAACGTCTTCCGCATGGTGATCGTCGGCACCGTCACGCTGGTGCTCGGCTTCTATGTCGCCAACGCGCTGGCGCCCCTCTTCACGGACGCTGCGGTCGCATCAGGCTTCGAGATGCCTGAAAACGCGGTCCAGATCACCTCGGTCGTCGACGGCTTCCTGTGGATCTCCTATGCCGTCATTGCCGCCATCCGCGGCTTCGGCGCAGCCGGGCTGGCGCTGCTGGCTCTGCTGATCGCCGGCAGCTTCTGGTTCTACCGCCGCAACATGGCGGCGTGGGAGCGGGCGGCCGGTGCCGAGGACGACGACGGCGAGGTTCCCGTACCCGCCGCCACAAAGGCCCCCGCATGAGCGCGAGCCTTGTCCAAGAGCTCGACCCCGAGGCCATATTGCTCGGGGTCGAGGCCAATGACCGGGAGGAGGTGATCCGTCTCCTGGCCGGCAGGCTGGAAAGGCTGGGCTATGTCAAGCCGAGCTTTGCCGAGGCGGTGGTCGAGCGGGAACGGAAGCTGCCGACCGGACTGCCGCTCGGCCGGCAGGTCAATGTCGCCGTGCCTCACACGGATCCGGTGCACGTGCTCAAGCCGGGTGTGGCACTGGCAACGCTTGCAGCGCCGGTCGATTTCGCCAATATGGAGGACGCTGACGAGGCCGTGCCGGTCGGGGTCGTCTTCATGCTGGCGCTCAATCACAAAGATCGGCAGATCGAAATGCTGCAAGCCGTCATGACGGCCATCCAGGCCCCCGAAACCGTCGAGCGGCTGGTTGCCGCGGGATCGGTCGCCGAGATCCGCGGTCTGCTCGGCACGCAATCGGGTACACGATCCGAGACAATGGGAGAAAATCAATGAGCATCAGGAAGCGCGTCCTGTTTTCCTGCGGAACGGGCATCGCCACTTCGACGGTCGTATCGAACGCCGTGGTCGAAGCGATGAAGGAGCGCGGGATCGAGATCGACGCTCGCCAGTGCAAGGCGACGGAGGTGCGCTCCGAGCTGGGCGGGATCGACCTCGTCGTCTCCACGACCCAGCTTCCGGACAATCTGGGCGTGCCCCACATCACCACCCTCGCCTTCCTGACGGGCATGGGAAAGGCCGAAGCGCTGGACAGGATCGAGTCGGAACTACGCGATTGAGGCGCTCACCCCCGGAATGCCACTGGAGATGAGTTCAATTTGATTCGCTCTCGCCCTGCCGCCGTCACCCCGGAAGCCCGTCAGGGCTATCCGGGGCCTATTGGAAGAACAGCATAGAGCGCGGCCCGGTCCTCGCCTTGGCGCATCTCAGCACTGCCCACCCCTTCTGCGGAGACCGGCCGCGCCTCTCAATGGATCCCGGCTCTCCCTGCGATCGGCCGGGATGACGGTAGGCGCGTTTGATCCGTCCTGAAGTCATCACACCGCTCCATAACAAAAGCCGCCGGAGCTGGCTCCGGCGGCTTTTTTTGTTCAGCAGGACCGCGCGTTACTCGGCCGGTCCCGAAGTCTCCGACATGTCGGCCAGAACCGGATCGGCCATCTGGACGCCCGATTCCTTGCGGCGCTCGTCGAGGATCAAGTCGTCGCGCGAGCGGGCGATGCGCCGGATCTGGCTCATCGCGCCACCGGTACCGGCCGGAATCAGGCGGCCCACGATGACGTTCTCCTTGAGGCCCTGGAGCGAATCGATCTTGCCCGCGACAGCCGCCTCGGTCAGCACCCGCGTCGTCTCCTGGAACGAGGCGGCGGAGATGAAGGACGGCGTCTGCAGCGAAGCCTTGGTGATGCCGAGCAGCACCGGCTGGCCTTCGGCCGGCTTCTTGCCCTCTTCGACCAGGCGATCGTTGACCTCGTCGAACTCGATCTGATCGACATGGTCGCCCGGAATATAGGTCGAATCGCCCTGTGCGGTGATCTCGACCTTCTGCAGCATCTGGCGAACGATCACCTCGATGTGCTTGTCGTTAATCAACACGCCCTGCAGCCGGTAGACTTCCTGGATTTCGTTAACGAGGTAGGAAGCAAGCGCTTCCACGCCCTTGATCGCCAGGATGTCGTGCGGCGCCGGGTTGCCGTCCAGGATGTAGTCGCCCTTCTCGATGACGTCGCCGTCCTGGAGATGGAACGGCTTGCCCTTCGGGATGAGGTACTCGACCGGCTCCAGCGTCGCATCATGCGGCTCGATGATGATGCGGCGCTTGTTCTTGTAGTCGCGGCCGAAACGCACCGTGCCGTCGATCTCGGCGATGATGGCATGGTCCTTCGGGCGACGTGCCTCGAAGAGCTCGGCCACCCGCGGCAGACCACCGGTGATGTCCTTGGTGCGCGCGCTCTCGGTCGGGATGCGAGCCACGACGTCGCCGGGCGCAACCTTGGCGCCGGGTTCGACGGAAAGCACCGTCTCCACCGAAAGGAGGAAGCGCGCATCGCCGCCACGGGCGAGCTTTGCGACCTTGCCCTTGGAATCGAGGATGGTGAGCGCCGGCTTCAAGTCCGATCCGCGCGGCGTGGAACGCCAGTCGATGACCTCGCGCTTGGTGATGCCGGTGGACTCGTCCGTCGTCTCCTGTACGGAAACGCCGTCGACCAGATCCTCGAAGGCAACCGTGCCCTCCATCTCGGTCAGCATCGGGCGGGTGTAGGGGTCCCACTCGGCGATGCGCTGTCCGCGCTTTACCTTGTCGCCTTCGTCCACGAAGATGCGCGAACCGTATGCCACACGATGCGAAGCGCGTTCCGCACCGGCCTCATCGTGAATGAGGACAGCCATGTTGCGGCCCATGACGACCAGATGGCCGTCGGAGTTCCGCACCACGTTGCGGTTGCGGATCTTGACCGTGCCTTCGAACGAAGCCTCGAGGAACGACTGATCGACCACCTGTGCAGTACCGCCCATGTGGAAGGTGCGCATGGTGAGCTGGGTGCCCGGCTCGCCGATCGACTGGGCGGCGATGACGCCGACGGCCTCGCCGATATTGACCGGCGTGCCGCGTGCCAGATCGCGGCCGTAGCAAACCGCGCAGACGCCGCTGCGCATTTCACAGGTCAGCGCCGAACGAATGCGTACCGTCTGGATGCCGGCCTTCTCGATGGCTTCGACATCACGCTCGTCAATCAGCGTGCCGGCCTTGACGATGACCTCGTCGGTGGCCGGGTTGACGATATCGTCCAGGGATGTGCGGCCCAGCACGCGCTGACCGATGGATGCGACCACCTGACCGGCGTCGACGATGGGTTGCATCGTCAGGCCCTTGTCGGTGCCGCAGTCCGGCGTGACCACGATGCAATCCTGCGCGACGTCGACCAGACGGCGCGTAAGATAGCCCGAGTTCGCGGTCTTCAAGGCGGTGTCGGCCAGTCCCTTGCGGGCGCCGTGGGTGGAGTTGAAGTACTCCATCACGGTCAGGCCTTCCTTGAAGTTCGAGATGATGGGCGTCTCGATGATGGAGCCGTCCGGACGGGCCATCAGGCCGCGCATGCCGGAAAGCTGGCGCATCTGGGCGGGCGAACCACGCGCACCCGAATGCGACATCATGTAGACCGAGTTCATCGGCTTCTGCCGGCCGTTGTCGTCGAACTCGATCGCCTTGATGCGCTTCATCATCTCGTCGGCGACTTTTTCCGAACACTTGGCCCAGGCGTCGACGACCTTGTTGTACTTTTCGCCCTGCGTGATCAGGCCGTCATTGTACTGCTGCTCGTACTCCTTGGCGAGCGCCTCGGTCTCGGCCACCAGCTTGACCTTGGCGTCCGGGATCAGCATGTCGTCCTTGCCGAAGGAGATGCCGGCCCGGCAGGCATGACCGAAGCCGAGCTGCATGACGCGGTCGCAGAAAATGACCGTATCCTTCTGGCCGCAGTGGCGGTAGACCGTATCGATCATCTTGGAGATGTTCTTCTTGGTCATCTCCTGGTTGCAGACGTCGAACGGCACATTGACGTTCTTCGGCAGCAATTCGCCGATGATCATGCGGCCGGGCGTCGTCTCGTGGATCTGCGAGACCGGCTTTCCGTCGGCGTCGACCGTCTTGAAGCGGCCCTTGATCTTCGTATGCAGCGTAACGACCTTGTTTTCCAGCGCATGGTGCAGTTCGCCCATGTCCGCGAAAACCATGCCCTCGCCCGGCTCGTTCTGGTTCATGATGGACAGGTAGTAGAGACCCAGAACCATGTCCTGCGACGGCACGATGATCGGTGCGCCGGAAGCCGGGTGCAGGATGTTGTTGGTGGACATCATCAGGACGCGCGCTTCAAGCTGCGCCTCGATGGACAGCGGCACGTGCACGGCCATCTGGTCGCCGTCGAAGTCGGCGTTGAAGGCGGTGCAGACCAGCGGGTGAAGCTGGATCGCCTTACCCTCGATCAGCACGGGCTCGAACGCCTGGATGCCCAGGCGGTGGAGCGTCGGCGCACGGTTCAGGAGAACCGGATGCTCGCGGATCACCTCGTCGAGGATATCCCAGACTTCCGGCTTTTCCTTTTCGACCAGCTTCTTGGCCTGCTTCACCGTCGAGGAGTAACCCTTGGCGTCGAGGCGGGCATAGATGAAGGGCTTGAAAAGCTCGAGCGCCATCTTCTTGGGCAGGCCGCACTGGTGCAACTTGAGCTCGGGGCCGGTCACGATCACCGAGCGGCCCGAATAGTCGACGCGCTTGCCGAGCAAGTTCTGGCGGAAGCGGCCCTGCTTGCCCTTGAGCATGTCGGATAGCGACTTCAGCGGACGCTTGTTGGCGCCCGTGATGACACGGCCCCTGCGGCCGTTGTCGAACAGCGCATCGACCGATTCCTGAAGCATCCGCTTTTCGTTGCGGATGATGATACCGGGCGCGCGCAACTCGATCAGCCGCTTCAGGCGGTTGTTGCGGTTGATCACGCGGCGATAGAGATCGTTGAGATCCGACGTCGCAAAGCGGCCGCCGTCGAGCGGCACCAGCGGACGCAGGTCCGGCGGGATGACCGGGACGATCTTCATGATCATCCATTCCGGGCGGTTGCCGGAATCGATGAAATTCTCGACCACCTTCAGCCGCTTCAGGAGCTTCTTCTGCTTCAGTTCGGATGTCGTCGAGGCAAGCTCGGAGCGCAGGTCGCCCGCGATCTTGTCGAGGTCCATGATCTCGAGCAGATGGTGGATCGCCTCAGCACCGATCATGGCGGTGAAGGAATCCTCGCCATACTCGTCGACGGCCATCATGTACTCCTCTTCGGAGAGGAGCTGGTTTTCCTTTAGCGCCGTCAGGCCGGGCTCGGTTACGATGTAGTTCTCGAAGTAGAGAACGCGCTCGATATCCTTGAGCGTCATGTCAAGCAGCGTGCCGATGCGCGAGGGCAGCGACTTCAGGAACCAGATATGCGCCACGGGCGCGGCCAGTTCGATATGGCCCATGCGGTCGCGGCGAACGCGCGACAGCGTAACCTCGACGCCGCACTTCTCACAGATGACGCCCTTGTACTTCATGCGCTTGTACTTACCGCACAGGCACTCGTAATCCTTGATGGGGCCGAAGATGCGCGCGCAGAACAGGCCGTCACGCTCGGGCTTGAACGTGCGGTAGTTGATCGTCTCCGGCTTCTTGATCTCGCCGAAGGACCAGGACAGGATCTTTTCGGGACTGGCCAGCGAAATCCGGATGGAATCGAAGGTCTGTGCCGGCGCCTGAGGGTTGAACAGGTTCATGACCTCTTGGTTCATGCCGATCTCCTTTGCGGGACATCTCGTCCCTTCATCAATCTGCCGTCGTGGCGGGCGTCCAGCGGGCCCATGGCCTCTATCTCCTGGTCGCCGCGTCCGCGACGCGGGTCAGCTGCGCCGCGGCCTTGAAAGCCGCGGCGCAATCGCTTGTTACTCGGCTGCATCAGGCAGCTGCTGAATGCCCTGGTCGACCGCGCTGGTATTCTCCAGCTCGACATTGAGGCCCAGCGAACGCATTTCCTTGACGAGCACGTTGAAGCTCTCGGGAATGCCTGCCTCGAAAGTGTCGTCGCCGCGCACGATGGCCTCGTAGACCTTGGTGCGGCCTGCCACGTCGTCCGACTTCACCGTCAGCATTTCCTGCAGCGTGTAGGCAGCGCCATAGGCTTCCAGGGCCCAGACCTCCATCTCGCCGAAGCGCTGACCGCCGAACTGCGCCTTGCCGCCCAGCGGCTGCTGGGTGACGAGCGAATACGGCCCAATCGAGCGGGCGTGGATCTTGTCGTCCACCAGATGGTGCAGCTTGAGCATGTAGATGTAGCCCACAGTGACCTGTCGGTCGAAAGCTTCACCCGTACGTCCGTCAAAGAGCGTGACCTGACCGCTGGTGTTCATTCCGGCGGCTTCGAGCATGTCGTTGACGTCAGCTTCATGCGCACCGTCGAAGACAGGCGTGGCGATGGAAACGCCCCGCCGCATCTGCTTGGCCAACTCGATGACGCTGTCATCGTCATAGTCGCGGACGGGTTCGTTGCGCTCATTGGCCGGGATCAGGCCTTCGATGGTCTGGCGCAGCGGCTTGATGTCGCCCTTTTCGTTGTAGGCATCGATCAAGTCGCCGATCTGCTTGCCCATGCCGGCACAGGCCCAGCCCAGATGTGTCTCCAGGATCTGGCCGACATTCATGCGGCTTGGCACGCCGAGCGGGTTCAGCACGATGTCCACATGAGTGCCGTCATCGAGGAACGGCATGTCCTCGATCGGCATGATGCGCGAAACGACACCCTTGTTGCCGTGCCGGCCGGCCATCTTGTCGC
Source organism: Nitratireductor luteus (assembly GCF_026162365.1). GTDB lineage: Bacteria > Pseudomonadota > Alphaproteobacteria > Rhizobiales > Rhizobiaceae > Chelativorans > Chelativorans luteus. The sequence goes on from NZ_JAOANW010000026.1 coordinate 19,262, forward strand.
CGGGCTGCATCTTGCGCTTCACCGCGACGAAGACCTTGACCATCTTCATCACGCCGGGGGGCATCTCGTCGCCGCGCTGAACCTTTTCGACCTTGTCCATGAAGCGCTGCTCGAGCGCCTTCTTGGACTCGTCGTACTGGGCACGCAGCGCTTCGAGCTCGCTCTGCAGCTTCTCGTCCTCGAGGGCGAACTGCCACCACTGCGAACGGGGATATCCGTCGAGGACCTCCGCGTTGAGCTTGCCGCCCTTCTTGAAGCCCTTCGGTCCGGCAATTGCTTCCTTGCCATTCAGCATGTCGGCAAGGCGCGTATAGACGTTGCGGTCAAGGATCGACTGCTCGTCGTCACGGTCCTTGGCGAGCCGCTCGATTTCCTCGCGCTCGATCGCCATGGCGCGCTCGTCCTTCTCCACGCCGTGGCGATTGAAGACGCGCACTTCAACGACCGTGCCGTAGGTGCCGGGCGGCATGCGCATGGAGGTGTCGCGCACGTCGGAGGCCTTCTCGCCGAAGATGGCGCGCAGAAGCTTTTCTTCCGGCGTCATCGGGCTCTCGCCCTTCGGCGTGATCTTGCCGACGAGGATATCACCGGGCTGCACTTCCGCGCCGATATAGGTGATGCCGGCCTCGTCGAGGTTCTTCAGCGCTTCTTCCGAAACGTTCGGAATGTCGCGCGTGATCTCTTCCGGCCCCAGCTTGGTGTCGCGCGCCATGACCTCGAATTCCTCGATGTGGATCGAGGTGAAGATGTCATCGCGGACGATGCGTTCGGACAGGAGGATGGAGTCCTCGTAGTTGTAGCCGTTCCATGGCATGAAGGCGACCAGCACGTTGCGGCCGAGCGCCAGGTCGCCAAGATCCGTCGACGGGCCGTCGGCGATGATGTCTCCCTTGTTGATCAGGTCGCCCACTCGCACCAGCGGACGCTGGTTAATGCAGGTGTTCTGGTTGGAGCGCTGGAACTTCATCAGCCGGTAGATGTCGACGCCCGACTGCGAGGCGTCCACGTCTTCCGTTGCGCGGATGACGATACGGGTCGCGTCCACCTGATCGACCACGCCAGTGCGGCGGGCAGCGATTGCGGCGCCGGAATCGCGCGCCACGATCGGCTCCATGCCTGTGCCGACAAACGGCGCCTCGGCGCGCACCAGCGGCACGGCCTGACGCTGCATGTTCGAGCCCATCAGAGCGCGGTTGGCGTCATCGTTCTCAAGGAACGGGATGAGCGCGGCGGCAACCGAAACGAGCTGCTTCGGCGACACGTCCATTAGGTCGACATTCTCGCGCGGCGCCATCAGCACCTCGCCCGAATGGCGGCAGATCACGAACTCGTCGGTGAACGAGCCGTCCTTGTCGAGCTGGGCATTGGCCTGCGCGACATAGTGCTTGGCCTCTTCCATGGCCGACAGATACACGACCTCGTGCGACACCTTGCCGTCGATAATCTTGCGGTACGGGCTCTCGATGAAGCCGTACTTGTTGACCCGGGCGAAGGTGGCGAGCGAGTTGATCAGGCCGATATTCGGGCCTTCCGGCGTCTCGATCGGGCAGATGCGGCCGTAATGCGTCGGGTGCACGTCACGCACCTCGAAGCCAGCACGCTCACGCGTCAGTCCGCCCGGTCCAAGCGCCGACAGGCGGCGCTTGTGGGTGATCTCCGACAGCGGGTTGGTCTGATCCATGAACTGCGAGAGCTGCGAGGAGCCGAAGAACTCGCGCACGGCGGCGGCCGCCGGCTTGGCGTTGATGAGATCCTGCGGCATGACCGTGTCGATCTCGATTGACGACATGCGCTCCTTGATGGCGCGCTCCATGCGCAGGAGGCCAACGCGGTACTGGTTCTCCATAAGCTCGCCGACCGAGCGCACGCGGCGGTTGCCGAGATTGTCGATATCGTCGATTTCGCCCTTGCCGTCGCGCAGTTCGACCAGCGTCTTGACCACCGAGACGATGTCTTCCTTGCGCAGCACGCGCACCGTGTCCGGGCAGTCGAGCTCAAGCCGCATGTTCATCTTGACGCGGCCAACGGCCGAAAGGTCGTAGCGCTCGGCGTCGAAGAACAGCGAGTTGAACATCGCTTCCGCCGTCTCCAGCGTCGGAGGCTCGCCCGGACGCATGACGCGATAGATGTCGAACAGCGCGTCCTGGCGGCCCTCGTTCTTGTCGGCCACCAGCGTGTTGCGGATATAGCCGCCGATATTGACGTGGTCGATGTCGAGAAAATGCACCTCCGTGGCGCCCGTCTCGAGCAGGACCTTGAGCGTCTTCTCGTCGATCTCGTCGCCGGCTTCCAGGAAGATCTCGCCGGTCTCCGGGTTGACGATGTCCTCGGCAAGGTAGTTGCCAAGCAGGTCTTCCTCGGTTGCGCGGATGGCCTTCAGGCCCTTTTCGGCAAGCTGCCGCGCCTGGCGGGCGGTGATCTTCTTGCCCGCCTCCACAACGACCTCGCCGCTATCGGCATCGACCAGGTCGACGGGGGCCTTCATACCGCGGAAACGATCCACGGCGTAAGGCACGCGCCAGCCCTCGCCATCGCGGACATAGGTCATCTGGTCATAGAACGTGGACAGGATTTCCTCGCTGTCCATGCCGAGCGCCATCAGAAGCGACGTCACGGGGATCTTGCGGCGGCGGTCGATGCGGGCATGGACGACGTCCTTGGCGTCGAACTCGATGTCGAGCCAGGACCCACGGTAGGGAATGACCCGCGCGGCGAACAGCAGCTTGCCGGACGAGTGCGACTTGCCCTTGTCGTGGTCGAAGAAGACGCCCGGCGAGCGGTGCATCTGCGACACGATCACGCGCTCGGTGCCGTTGATGATGAAGGTGCCGTTGGACGTCATGAGCGGCATGTCGCCCATATAGACGTCCTGCTCCTTGATGTCCTTGATCGACTTGGCGCCCGTGTCCTCGTCGATATCGAACACGATCAGGCGCAGCGTCACCTTCAGCGGCGCCGCATAGGTCAGATCGCGCTGGCGGCACTCTTCGGTGTCGAATTTGGGTGCCTCGAACTCGTAGGACACGAATTCGAGCATCGCTGTGCCGGCGAAGTCGGAGATCGGGAAGACCGACTTGAATACCGCCTGAAGCCCCTCGTCGCCGCGCCCGCCTTCGGGCTCCTCGACCATGAGGAACTGATCATAGGATGCTTTTTGAACCTCAATGAGGTTCGGCATCTCCGCAACTTCCGGAATCTTCCCGAAAAACTTGCGTACGCGCCTGCGACCGTTGAATGTCTGGGTCTGGGCCATCGTCGCTCCTTGCCTGCCTTGCCTGGCTTGCCTGCCACCATCAAAGGGCCGTCACGTGGACGACCAATCCAAACGGGTAAAAACCCGTTTCCTAAAGGCCGATTTCGGCCCTCAGGAAATAGGTTTTCTCGCTTCGAATTCTGGTCCGGCCCGCCGGCGAAACCGGCGGGCCGAAAACCGTATTACTTCAGCTCAACCTTGGCGCCAGCGCCTTCGAGCTGCGCCTTGACCTTCTCGGCCTCGTCCTTCGACACGCCTTCCTTGACGGCCTTGGGAGCGGCTTCGACCAGGTCCTTGGCTTCCTTCAGACCGAGGCCCGTGATGGCGCGGACTTCCTTGATGACGTTGATCTTCTGAGCACCGGCATCGGCCAGCACAACGTCAAATTCGGTCTTCTCTTCAGCAGCTTCGGCCGGCGCGGCACCGCCGGCAGCAGCCACAGCCACGGGAGCAGCGGCGGACACGCCCCACTTCTCCTCGAGCAGTTTCGACAGTTCAGCCGCCTCGAGGACGGTGAGGTTGGAAAGATCGTCAACGATCTTGGCAAGATCAGCCATTCTTCATTTCCTTTGCAAAGTTCGAACGTGTGTTGATGGTCTGGAACGGCCTCATGCCGCCTCGTCCTTCCGGGAATAGGCGCCAAATACGCGGGCAAGGTTTCCTGCCGGCGCGTTGACGACCTGGGCGATCCGGGTTGCCGGCGTAGAAATCATGCCGACGATCTTGGCCCTCAGCTCGTCCAGCGACGGCAGCGAGGCAAGCGCCTTCACACCGTCCGCGTCGAGCGCGGTCGTCCCCATCGCTCCACCGAGAATGACAAGATTGTCATTGCCCTTGGCGAAGTCGGAGGCGACCTTGGGGGCCGTAACCGGATCGTCCGAATAGGCAATCAGGGTCTGTCCCTCGAAGAGGACCTGAATGCTTTCGGACGGCGTTCCCTGAAGAGCGATTTTGGCGAGACGGTTCTTCGCGACCTTGACGGTACCGCCTGCCTCACGCATCTTCGACCTGAGGTCGTTCATCTGCGCGACGGTCAGCCCGGTATAATGCGCCACGACCACAGAACCGGTGCTGTTGAACACCTCGTTCAGGCCCGTGACGAATTCGCGTTTCTCCGCTCTGTCCACAGCCTTTCTCCATTAGACGGCACGTTTTGATGCACGATGCCGCCGGGTTGCCTTTTGCCGGCCGGGCTATCCATTTCCTGGATCACCCGAACGACGTTCGAGGATCCTGCCCCCTTTCGCCATCCCGGCAGAACCGGGGAACAGGCAAAAGGCATACACGGTTCGAACCTTCCATCCGCCTGATCGAACAGGCAAAATTTCGGGTCGCACCCGTCTCATGCAGGCTCATTATCGTATTAAGGCGAGCCGCCTGCAGTCTCGGACAGGACTTGCCGAGGGTTTCCCCTCGGCTCCCGGAACCGTTGCCGGTCCGGAACGGTCTCACCCGGGGAGCTGGCTCCCCGGGTGAAGAATTACGATACGGCGAGCGTCGACGGGTCGATCTTCAAACCCGGGCCCATCGTCGTCGTCAGCGCAACGCGCTTGAGGTAGTTGCCCTTGGCGCCGGCCGGCTTGGCCCTGATGACGGCATCGGCAAAAGCGCGAATATTCTCCGCGATCGCCTTGTCGTCAAACGAAGCCTTGCCGACGCCGGCATGCACGATGCCGGCCTTCTCGACGCGAAACTCGACGGCGCCGCCTTTGGAAGCCTTGACGGCCGAAGCCACATCGGGCGTCACGGTGCCGACCTTCGGGTTCGGCATCAGGCCGCGCGGGCCCAGCACCTTGCCGAGACGGCCGACCAGCGGCATCATGTCGGGCGTCGCGATGCAGCGGTCGAAATCGATCTCGCCCTTCTGCACGGTCTCTACCAGATCCTCGGCGCCGACGATGTCCGCGCCTGCGGCCTTGGCTTCTTCGGCCTTGTCGCCCCTGGCGAAGACGGCAACGCGCACATTGCGGCCAGTACCGTTCGGCAGGTTGACCACGCCGCGCACCATCTGGTCCGCATGACGGGGGTCGACGCCCAGGTTCATGGCCACTTCGACGGTCTCGTCGAACTTGGCGATCGCACGCTCCTTCAGAAGCTTGACGGCCTCCTCAAGCGAATAATGCTTGTTGGGGTCGATGCCTTCGCGGGTCTTGGCCACGCGCTTTGCAAGTTTTGTCGCCATGTCTTCAGCCCACCACTTCGAGGCCCATGGAACGGGCGGAGCCCTCGACCATGCGCATGGCCGCTTCCACGTTCGTTGCGTTCAAATCCTTCAGCTTCGCCTCGGCGATCTGACGCACCTTGTCGCGCGAGATCTGGCCGATGACCACCTTGCCCGGCTCCTTGGAGCCCGACTTGAGCTTGGCTTCCTTCTTGAGGAAGTAGCTCACCGGCGGGGTCTTCATGGTGAAGGCGAACGACTTGTCCTGGTAGTAGGTGATCACGACCGGGATAGGCGAACCTTTTTCCATTTCCTGCGTCTGGGCGTTGAACGCCTTGCAGAATTCCATGATGTTGATGCCACGCTGACCAAGCGCAGGACCGATCGGGGGCGACGGCGTGGCCGACCCTGCGGGAACCTGAAGCTTGAGCTGGCCTGCAACTTTCTTAGCCATCTCTGTCTGCCTTGTTGTTCTGCCGGCCACCCTTGCAAGGAATGGGCCGGCGGTTGCAGTTCGGTGGTTCGGGCTCCAAGCGACCGGCTACGCCGCCCTGCCCTTCCACCATTTCAGCGCCAGCCGGAGCCGGCGCGCCCGATCAGCCCTTTTCGACCTGACCGAATTCCAGATCGACGGGCACGGCGCGCCCGAAGATCGAAACCTCCACCTTGAGGCGCGACCGCTCCTCGTCGACTTCCTGAACGAAACCGCTGAAGGAAGCGAAAGGACCGTCCGAAACCCGCACCTGTTCGCCGACCTCGAAGGTCACCGACGGCTTGGGGTGCTCGACACCCTCCTGGACCTGGACCAGAATACGCTCGGCTTCGGCCTCGGTGATCGGCACAGGCTTGGAATCACCCAGGAACCCGGTCACCTTCGGCGTATTCTTGATCAGGCTGAACACGGCGTCCGTAAGGTTGGCCTTTACCAGGACATAGCCCGGAAAAAACTTGCGCTCGGCGTCCACCTTGCGGCCGCGGCGCACCTCGACAACCTTCTCGGTCGGCACCACGACCTGATCGATCTCATGGCTCAGCCCTTTCTGGCGAGCCTGCTCCTCGATGGATTCGGCAACCTTCTTCTCAAAATTGGAATAGGCGTGGACAATATACCACCGCGCAGTCATCGCAAAAATGTCTCCCTAAGCCGCAGACGTGTAATTCAAACGCCGATCTGGAGGATCAGCTCGATTGCCCGCGACATCAGCTGGTCTGCGGCAAAGAAAAAGAGCGCGGCCAGCGTGGCAAATGCCAGTACCATAACGGTCGAAATCAGCGTTTCGCGCCGCGACGGCCAAGTGACCTTCGCGGTCTCGGATCGAACCTGCTGAAGAAACGTAAAGGGGTTCGTGGTCTTCGACGCCATCTATCGCTCTTTATTTTTGAAGCGCCCAAGGACGTTCCGATCGGAACATCCCGGAGAATTTCCCGCAAAAACGGCTCAGCGCCGCCTCCGCTCCGTGCAACATGCCCGAAATGCCAACCGGCGAATCAGGTGTAGTCCACACATGCAACAAAGGCGCGTAAAGCCGCTCCCGGCTCCACGCACCGTCTATCTGAGCACCTACATAGTTGCGATTCTTCCGATACGCAAGACCTTTGCAGTTCCTTGAGCCCATTCGGACACACAAAGCATGCTGCCATACATTGAATCCGCGCATCAAGCCTTGCGAGACCCGATTTCGGGGTGACGCGCTGGAAACGGACACCGGATCACCCTCGAGAAACGGCTGGCAGGGGCAGCAGGGCTCGAACCTGCGACCTGCGGTTTTGGAGACCGCCGCTCTACCAACTGAGCTATACCCCTGTGCATGCCGTTCAACGCGGCACGCCGCTATCTATGCGCAGATGGACCGCGCATCAAGGAAAAAGCAGAAGGCCTGGGATAATCCCCAGCCTTCCGCCAACACCTTACTCGGTGATCGATGCGACGATGCCGGCGCCGACGGTGCGGCCGCCTTCGCGGATGGCGAAGCGCAGCTTCTCCTCCATGGCGATCGGCACGATCAGCTCGACATCGACCGTCACATTGTCGCCCGGCATCACCATTTCCGTGCCCTCGGGAAGCGAGACCACGCCGGTCACGTCCGTCGTGCGGAAGTAGAACTGCGGACGGTAGTTGGTGAAGAACGGCGTGTGGCGGCCGCCCTCCTCCTTGGTCAGGAT
>NZ_JAOANW010000027.1 GCF_026162365.1 Nitratireductor luteus
GTAACCGGGGCAAATTTCCGGGCAATGGGGGTTTGCATGCGAGCGCGTTTGTGATTCACGCTTTGCGTGGCTCTATTATCGAATGATTCTCTTGAAGGCTTGTCGCTGGCGGAACTGCGCGGGCTGGTTGAGACGCTGATCGGCTCGGTGCAGGGTCTTCAGGGGCGGGTTGAGAGCCTTGAGGTAGAGAACCATGCTCTGCGCGCCGAGAACCAGGCGCTGAAGGACGAGATCGCCCGGCTGAAGAACCTGCCGCCGCGTCCCCCGGTCAAGCCGTCCAGGCCATCGGGCATGGAGAACGCGACGCAGCCGTCATCTGGTAAAGGCAAGCGCCGCCGGCGCGGCGCCAAGCGCGACGGCGGTCGCGTGAGCCGCGACGTAACGGTTGCGGTGAGCGCTCCTGCGGGCTCGCGCTTCAAAGGGTATGAGACGATCCTGGTACGCGATCTGGTGTTGTCGGCCGAGGTGGTGCGCTATCGCCGCGAGTGCTGGGTGACACCGAGCGGCGAGAGGCTCGTGGGGCCGTTGCCGGCGGGGATTGTTGGCGGCTGGGGGGCGAACCTGCGTCGCTTCATCCTGGCCTGCCACATTCAGGGTCAGGTGACGACGGAACGGTTGACGGCGATGCTCACCGGGATCGGCGTCGACATTTCGAAGCGTCAAGTGGTGCGGCTGATTTCGGAGGGGCTCGATGCCTTCGTCGCGGAGGACCGTGACGTGCTGCGCGCCGGACTGGCAACGGCGCCCTGGATCACCGTCGATGATACGTCGGCGCGCCACGGCAACCAGGATGGCTACACCACCCAGATCGGCGATGACCGCTTCACCGCGTTCCGCACCGGACGATCGAAGTCTCGCGAGGCGTTCCTGGCGACGCTGCGCGCCGGGCATGGCGATTACATCATCAATGATCAGGCGCTGGCCTACATGCGCGGCCGCAATCTGAGCGCACCGGTGATCGCGCAGCTGGCGGCGGCGCCGCACAAGGCCTTTGCCGACAGCGCCGCCTGGCGGGCCCATCTGGCGGCACTGGGCCTTGACCGGCTTGCGGTTGAGCCGAACCCGGTCAAGATCGCCACCGAAGGGCGATGTGGGGGGCGATCCGCCACCACGGCTTCCTTGGCAACACCGTGATCGTGTCCGACGATGCCGGCCAGTTCCGCATCGGCGAGCATGCTTTATGCTGGGTGCATAGCGAGCGGCTCGTGCACAAATTGGTGCCGATGACGCCCGACCAGCGCCAGGCCGTTGATATCATGCGGCAGTTGATCTGGTGGCTCTACCGCGACCTGAAGAGCTACCAACGCGCCCCGTGTCGGCGCCGCGCGGCGGCCCTGCGCGCCCGCTTCGAGCGCCTGTTCAAACGACGAACCGGCTACGTCATGCTCGACCGGCTGCTGGCCCGGCTGCATCGCCGCAAGCACGAACTGCTGCGCGTTCTCGACCGTCCCGAGATCCCGCTCCACACAAACGGCTCAGAAAACGACATCCGCACCTGCGTCATCAAGCGCAAGATCTCCGGTGGAACCGTCAGTGACGCTGGCAGGGAGGCCCGTGACGTCCTGCTCGGCCTGATGAAGACCTGCATGAAACTCGACGTCTCGTTCTTCCGCTATCTCGGCGACCGGATCGGCATACCCACACAAGAGCCGGTTCCGCCGCTCCCGCATCTCATTCGGCAAGCCGCCCAAGCCTGATCGCCCGGAAATTTGCCCCGGTTACCCTTCGGTCGGATTCTTGCCGTCAGTTGCTTGACAGAGTGAATTAAGTAAGAAAGCTTACTTGTTAAGGAGGCAGCATGTCCAGAAGATCCGACACGGGAGAAATGCTCCGCGCTGCGGCACAGACCGTGGCCTATCGCGACGGGGTCGGAAGCCTCACGCTTGCCACCGTGGCCGAGGAAGCCGAGAGGCCTATCGGATCGCTCTACTACCACTTCAAGACCCGCGATGACGTGGTCTTGGCGGTCGTCGACAGATTGAGCAGCCAGATGGAAGCCCGCATTGCCTCCTGGGACTCGCTCGTTGACCCGGAGAAGGCATTGATCCAGTTTACCGAGGTGTCGCGGCAAAGCGCGCAGGTGCTTGCTCAGTGCGGCTGCCCGATCGGTAGTTTGACCGCGCAGCTTCGCAAGCATCCGGGCGAAGCCGGCGCGCGCGCCGGTGGCATTCTCGGCGAACTCGCTCACTGGGCGGGCCGGAAATATGCCGAGCTTGGATTGAGGCCCGACGAGGCCCACCGCGAGGGGCGTGCGATGCTTGTCGCCCTCGAAGGCGCCGCGATGATGGCCCACGCCACAGGCGACATGTCGTTCGTGATCGAAACGGTAGACCGACTCCAAGCCGGCATCTCCCGTCTTGCCAGCCTACCCGAGCCCCCTGGAGCATTGAGATGACTCACATGCAGCGTCCCCTCGACCCTGGTATCCGCACAGTTCTTGTGACCGGGGCCACGGGGTTTCTCGGCAGGGGGATCCTTGCGGCATTTCGTGAACGCGGCACGAAGGTCATCGCTGCCTGCCGGGACCCGCAGCGCCTTCCGCCAGACTTTTCAGGCGAAAGTCGCGTCGGCGATTTGACCGATCCGGATTACCGCCTGGCTTTGGTCGAGGGGGTCGATGCCATTTGCCACGCGGGCACATGGGGCGCGTTCTGGGGTCATGCGGGGGCTGAACGGCGGCTCTTTCTCGAACCCGCGCTCGACCTTGTCGGCAAGGCCGTTGAGGCGGGGGTGAAGCGTTTCCTTCTTGCCTCGACCGTGGCCGTATCCGCACCGCCCTCGGGCGGAAAGCCCGTTCCGGACGACGCACGGCCGTCGAAATCGGGTTTCTGGCCGCATCTCGACATGCTCATCGACATTGATGAGCGCATGCGCGCGCTGGCGAGCGACAGGATCCGCATGGTCCAAATGCGCCTCGGCCATTTCGTGGGGAGGGGCAATTCGCTTGGCCTCGTCCCGGCGATCATCCCCCGCCTCAAGACGCGGATGGTGCCCTGGATTGGCGGAGGCCGCGCCCGGATGCCCTTGGCCACGGCCGAAGACATGGGCGAAGCCTTTGCGCTCGCCGCAACAGTCGAGGGAGTGGCGGCCTACGACAATTTCAACATCCACTCAGGCGCGCTGCCCACCATGCGCGAGGTCTTCACCCATATCGCCCGCGAGGCCGGGATCCCGCTGCCACTTGCCCCGGCACCCTATTGGTCCGGCTACGTTTTTGGTCGCCTCATGGAGGCTCTTCCAACCCGGACCCCCTTTCTCACTCGCTCCCTGGTGCGTGTCTCGGAAGACTGGAACACGCCCATCACTCGAGCAGAACGGGTGCTCGGCTTCGTCCCGAAAGGCGATTGGCGGCAGGCCGTAACCGCCTCGGTCGCCGAACGGCGCGACCTTGGTTTCCCTTGGCCACCGCTCAATCAGCCATTGCCGCTGGTCCCCGCCGAGATCAACTCCTCATAGCGCAATCCAGAGATATAAGTTTCAGTCTCGATGAACTCACCTGTTTCGAAGTTGAGCACTTCCCTAATCGCGGGATTCGAAACCGGAATCGCTGGAGCCAGCGGGCTGAGCGGCCAGATGTGAGAGTTCATCAAGATCGAAGCTGTCGAAGCGTTTCTGCCGTCCGTAGGGCCGCTTCATCGTCCGGGATGCAGGCGATGGTGTGTGCTTTTATATTGTTCCCATCCGGGAGGCCTTGGCGTCGGGGGTAGGGCCACCCTTATCTTCGCGACATCGCGATACATATATAATTAGCTTATGGAGAAAGAGGTAAAAGCTGCTTGCCGATGGTGGAGCCGCGTCGGGTTCATGCGTGCCTCAGTGGCGGCGCTGCTGGTGTTGGCCGGTGCCTTTGGTCTGTCGACCTCCGCACAGGATGGCAGGGCCGCTGTCGTGCTGACGCTGGAGGGCGTGGTTGGTCCGGCGACGGCCGACTATATCGTTCGTGGCATTCAGCAGGCGGGCGAGCGTGAAGCCGCCATTGTTGTCTTGAGAATCGACACGCCAGGCGGGCTTGACACTTCCATGCGCGAGATCATCCGCGAAATCCTTGCTTCTCCGGTTCCGGTTGCAAGCTTCGTGTCGCCTTCCGGCGCGCGCGCGGCAAGCGCGGGCACATACATCCTTTATGCAAGCCACGTGGCGGCGATGGTTCCCGGCACTAACCTCGGCGCGGCCACGCCGGTGGCCGTCGGTGGCGGGGGATTGCCGTTCGGTGGCGGACAGGACGAGCAGGATGATGGCGAGAACACCGACCAGCCGTCCGCACCCACCAACGCCAGCGAGGCAAAAGCGATCAACGACGCGGTCGCCTATATTCGGGGACTTGCCGAGTTGCGCGACCGCAACGTGGAGTGGGCAGAACAGGCTGTCCGCGAAGCGGCGAGCCTCACCGCGACGGAGGCGGCGCGGAAGAACGTGATCGACTTCACTGCCGCGAACATCGAAGACGTTCTGGCCAAGGCCGATGGCATGTCGGTGCGGGTCGGTCAGGCTGATATCGTGCTGGATACGGACCGTCTTGCGGTCGAGGAGATGGAGCCGGACTGGCTCACGCGCCTCCTGACCGTCATCACCAATCCCAATGTCGCGCTGATCTTTATGATGGTGGGCATTTACGGGTTGATCCTGGAATTCATGAATCCCGGTGCGCTCGTGCCGGGAACGATCGGCGGCATCAGCCTCCTGATGGGACTCTACGCGTTGGCCGTTCTGCCGGTTACCTATGCGGGCGTGGGGCTTGTCATTCTGGGCGCGGCACTGCTGGTCGCCGAGGTCGTCTCGCCTTCCTTTGGCGTGCTTGGCATTGGCGGCGCCATCGCCTTCGTGCTGGGTGCGGCGTTTCTGTTCGACACCGACACGCCGGGCCTCGAGGTGTCGTGGCCGATGCTGGGCGCCGTCGCCGTCGCCAGCCTCCTCATGTCGCTGCTGGTCGCACGGCTTGCCCTGACCTCGCAGCGCGGCAAGGTGGTGAGCGGCAGGGAGCAGATGATCGGCGCCACCGGCGAGATTCTGAGCTGGAACGGAACCACAGGCTACGTGCTTACCCACGGTGAACGCTGGAAGGCCGTTTCCGATACGCCGATGGTTGCCGGTCAGACGGTCCGGATCGAGGATATCGACGGCCTCACGCTCAAGATATCCGCAGTCCCTATGTCGTCCCAGGAGCGGACATAGAGGCCGCGCCGCTGTCGAAAGCCGCAAGGGAGAAAGCTCATGGATATGTTCGGCGACCTCATCTTCTATATCGTACTCATCGCCATCCTGCTGGCGATTCTCGGCTCGGCGGTCAAGATTCTGCGCGAATACGAGCGCGGCGTAGTCTTCACGCTCGGCCGCTTCACTGGCACTAAGGGGCCTGGCCTGATCCTGCTCGTTCCCTTCGTTCAGCAGATGGTGCGCGTGGATTTGCGCATGCTGGTTCTTGACGTTCCAAGTCAGGACGTGATTAGCCGGGACAACGTATCGGTCAGTGTCAATGCCGTAATTTACTTCCGCGTCATAGATCCTGAAAACGCAACCATTGAAGTCGAAAACTTCATGCAGGCCACCAGCGAGCTTGCGCAGACGACGCTGCGTTCGGTACTCGGGAAGCATGATCTCGACGAGATGTTGGCCGAGCGCGACAAGCTCAATGCTGACATCCAGGAGATTCTCGACAAGCAGACCGACGCCTGGGGCATCAAGGTCGCCAATGTCGAGATCAAGCATGTCGACGTCAACGAATCGATGATCCGGGCGATTGCGCGCCAGGCCGAGGCCGAGCGCGAACGGCGCGCCAAGGTCATCAATGCCGAGGGCGAACAACAGGCCGCGCAGAAGCTCGTAGAGGCGGCAGAAATCCTGTCGCGCGAGCCGCAGGCGATGCAGCTTCGCTATCTGAGTTCGCTCAACGTGATTGCAAGCGAAAAGAGTTCGACCATCGTCTTCCCCTTCCCTATGGAGCTTGCCAGCCTGATCCCAAGCCTGTCGAAGGCGAAGAAAGAACCGTAGTTCTTCCATCCTTGAAAGAATGCGTGGCCTTGCCCCGGTTTCGTGGAACGCTGCGAGACTGATCCGCCTGGAGAGGCATTCGCACTCGGTGAATCGGCTATTCGAAAGCTCGAAACGGGAGCAAAATCTCCCGACCGGCAGGATCAATATCGCGCTTGGATTCCTGCCTCATCTGCCGTTTCCCTCCATCCCGCACACAACTGGAGATTAGATGGGAGACGAGATGGGTCTTGCAGGAGAACCGAATGGCAGACGCGCCCGGGCTTTCATAGAAGCCGAAGCAAGGCGCCGCGCCTCTTCGCTGAACGGTGAGGTCATACGCTGCATCCGGCATAGGACGGAGGATCAGGTCGCCACGACGCCCTTGGGGGCGGAACAGGTACCATGCTCCCCAGGAAGGCAGGTCCACTGATGGCTAAAGTTCCGTTCAAGCAGATCGATGTCCGGCGCGCGGTCAAAGGCGCGAAAGCTGCCGGACGATGGCTGGAGCGGCATGCGAATTCGTCTTAAAGGCTTCAACAGCAAGACAAAGATGCTGGCCGACGGCACTCGTCGGACATACTGGTATGCCTGGAAAAGCGGCCCGCGCCTGCCCGGAAAGCGTCTCTGAAACAGGAACTGGTTGCCTTCCCGGCACAGGTCTTTCGACATTGCGCGCCCGTTGTGGGGGTGCCGTGTGGGGGTGTTCCCGGCACGGGAAAATTCACGCTAAATCATTGAAAAGAAACAAGAAATTGGCTGGGGAACCTGGATTCGAACCAGGACTAACGGAGTCAGAGTCCGTGGGTCTACCGTTAACCTATTCCCCAGCAGATCCGCTCTCGCGGCGGGGCCGCTAGTGCAGGATGGGTTGGTATTTATCGATGCGGGCAGAATAGTCAACCCCGCCATTGCCTTCAATCCCTTTGGCTTCGACCCCGGGCTATGCCCAACGGGTACAGCGAGGTATTTCTGCCTCGTGCTCTTGGTCATTCGGCCCGTCGCTGCTAATCTCGCCATAACGAGCGAAATGAAGTGTCGGCAGGTGCGCCTTTGGCGGCGCCCGCGGCGCGGAAGGAACAGCGGTGGACGACCACGAGGAATGTGACGCGCCACCGGTCGCGGCGCTTGTCCGTGATTGTGCTCCAGCCCTGATAGGCGAAGCGCCACGAGACGGCGCGCGGCGGGGTGGAGAGACATGTGCGGCAGCGGGCGCGGCGACCGGGATGGCCGGCGGCAAGGGAGCAGGCACCGCGGATGCGGCTCCCGGGCGCAAACGTAAGCGCCGCAGGAAGCGCGGACGGCGCTTTTTTGTGCGCGATGCGGCGGGCCCGGAGGCGCCCGTTGCAGAAGGGGCTCCATCTATCCGTCAGCCGGACGAGGCCGCCGTCCACCATGAACGCGCCTATGCTGCGCGTCTTCCCCACGACCGGCCCCGTGTCAGGCCGCGCGAGCGCGAAGGCGAGGCGCTCTATGCGGCGCTGGATCTCGGCACAAACAACTGTCGGCTGCTCGTCGCCACGCCCGGTAGGCCGGGGCGGTTTCGCGTCGTCGATGCGTTTTCGCGCATCGTGCGGCTGGGCGAGGGGCTTTCCGGCTCGGGCCGCCTGTCGGATGCGGCCATGGACAGGGCCGTGGAAGCGCTTGGCGTCTGTGCCTCGAAGCTGGAGGGCAGGCAGCTCGACGGCTTGCGAATGATCGCGACGGAAGCCTGTCGCGCCGCGGACAATGGCCAAATCTTCATCGAGCGCGTCCGCCGCGAAACTGGCCTCGATCTCGAGATCATCGACCGTCAGACGGAGGCGCGGCTGGCCGTTTCGGGCTGTAGTTCGCTGGTCACGCGCGAAACCGACGGCCTCGTGCTGTTCGACATTGGCGGCGGCTCGTCGGAGATCGCGCTCATAGATCTGTCCCGTCATCGCACGCCTCGACTGGCCGACCATATCGTTTCCTGGACATCCCTTCCGGTCGGCGTGGTCTCGCTGGCCGAACGATTCGGCGGCCGCCACGTCACGCCCGACAGTTTCGAGAGCATGATCGTCGCGGTGACCGAGATGCTGGAGCGCTTCGATGGCAGAGGGCAACTCGCGCATCTGGCCGCGGGGCAGCGTTTTCACCTTCTGGGCACGTCGGGAACGGTGACGACGCTCGCCGGCGTTCATTTGGGCCTGGCGCGCTACGACCGCCGCCGGGTGGACGGGCTGTGGATGGAGCGCGAGCACGTCGACAGCATGATCGCGACGCTGCTTTCCTGGGATTTCGATCAGCGCAGGGCCAATCCGTGCATCGGCGAGGAGCGGGCCGATCTCGTGCTTGCCGGCTGCGCCATCCTGGAGGCGATCCGTCGCCATTGGCCTTCCGAACGCCTGCGCGTCGCCGACCGCGGCCTGCGCGAAGGCATGCTCAACGAAATGATGGCCCGTGACGGCGTGTGGCGCCGCGGGAAGCGGCGGCAGGCATGAAAAAGGATGCGAAACCGGGGTCGGGCGCGCGCGCGCTGAAGACCCGCGTGAAGAAGAAGCGCGGCCTCAAGAACTCCTCCCGCCGCTGGCTGGAGCGGCATCTCAACGATCCCTATGTGCACCGCGCCCAGGCCGAAGGCATGCGGTCGCGGGCGGCTTACAAGCTGTCGGAGATCGACGACAAGCATCATCTGCTGGCGCCCGGCATGAAAGTGATCGATCTGGGCGCCGCGCCCGGCGGCTGGTGCCAGGTCGCCGCCGAGCGCGTGAAGTCCGACCCTGCCCGGCCGAGTGTAGTCGGCATCGATTATCTGGAGATGGATCCGGTGCCCGGCGCGGCTATTCTCCAGATGGATTTTCTGGATGACGATGCCCCCGCCCGCCTGGTGGACGCGCTGGGCGGCGCGCCGGATGTGGTCTTGTCCGACATGGCGGCGCCGACCACCGGCCACCGTCGAACGGATCATATCCGCACCATGCATCTGTGCGAAACAGCCGCGGATTTCGCCATCTCCGTGCTGAAGCCCGGCGGGCATTTCCTGGCGAAAGCCTTCCAGGGCGGCGCCGAGACCGCGCTTCTCGATCAGCTCAAGCGCAGCTTCAAATCGGTGCATCACGTCAAGCCGCCGGCCTCGCGAGGCGAATCCGTCGAACTCTACCTTCTGGCTAAGGGGTTCAAGGGCAGGCCCGCTGACGGTCTTTCCGGCACAGGGGATGGCGAGTAGAGCGTGGACACCGGTTTTCGGAAAAGGAACATGCTCCATCAAGGGAGTAGATCGGCATGACCATTCAGCGAAGCGCCGTGCCGAGCTGGTGATTCAGCGGAGAGTTCGATAATGTGGCGACGCCTGCAAAGCCCGGCGCGACGGGTGGCCTATTACGCGAGCGCCGTCAGCCGCGAGATGCTTCCACACGCCTACTGGAGAGCGAGGCGGCATAGGCGGTTCGCCGAACTTTTCAACGGCGCAGTGGATGCCGGTATCGTCGAGCGGGTCAACTACTACAACAAGCTGTCGGAGCCGGTTTCCATCGCGGATGCGCCGAATCTCAGCCGGATTTCGCGGAAAAAGAGCTATTATTACTACGATCTGAGACAGTTTTCCCTGGCCTTCGACCAAACGCTGCGCCTGGCCTATGAATTTGGGGACATCACGACGGTCCCACCCGTTCCCTCGGTCGTGAAAAGCAGACCGGTGGCTACTCCCAACGAAAACTCCGTTCTGATGAAGCTCGACAGGCTGCGCCATTTCCGCTGGCCGCGCGACACGGTTCCATTCGAGGAAAAGGTGCCCCGGGCAGTCTGGCGCGGGGCGCTCAACAACGATGCGAGAAGACGGCTGGTCAGGCTCTACGCGGCAGACCGCCGGTTCGACATCGGCCATGTGGGCGAGCGCTTCGAAGGCATCGGGCCAAAACAGCCTCTCACCATCAGGCAGCAGCTTGAAAACCGCTATATCGTCTCGCTGGAAGGCAATGACGTTGCGACGAACCTCAAATGGGTAATGGCGTCGAACGCTCTGTGCCTCATGCCGCGGCCCCGCTACGAGACATGGTTCATGGAAGGCGCGCTGGTTCCCGGCCATCACTATGTCGAACTGCGCGAGGATCTGAGCGACCTTCGGGAAAAGGTCGATCATTTCGAACGTCATCCGGAGGAAGCGTTGGAAATCATCGCCAATGCCCATGCCCATGTGGCGCCTTTCACGGATACGGAGCGCGAGGAACTGATATCGCTGCTGGTGCTCCAGAAGTACTTCGAGTGCACCGGGCAGTGTGAATCCGGCCCCGTTTCAGATGCAATCTTCCGCTGACATCCGCACAAGGAGATAGAGCGATCTATTCGGCCGCCTGAGCCTTGCTGGCGGCTGTGGCCAACGCTGCCCGTCGGTGACCTGAGACCGCGTTGCCGGTGTCCGGCGGCAGCGAGAAATAGGGAACGGCTGCCAGCAGCGTGATCAGTGCCACGATCACGAAGGCGTTGACGAAGGCGTCGATACCGAGCGTATTTCCGGAAAGATAGCTGCTGGCCTCCAGCACGCCGCCGCCAACGGCAACGCCCATCGCGATGCTGATCTGCTGCATGGCGGCGGAGATTGTCGCGGCCTGGCTGGCCTCCCGGTCGCCGATCTCGGCGAAGACGAGGGCATTCGCCGATGTGAAGAAGAGCGAGCGCAGGAAGCCGGCGGCAACGAGAACCGCAATGATCACCAGGTGCGGCGTGTCGGGCCTGAAGAGCGCGTTGACCGCGATCAGGCCGCCCCCCATCAGCGCCGAGACGATAAGCACCAGCCTGAACCCCACCGCCCGCAGGGTGGTGCTGGCGATGAATTTCATGGCGATCGCACCGAGCGCCGAGGCGAAGGTCAGCAGGCCGGACTGAAAAGGCGTCAGCCCGAAGATAAGCTGGAACATCAGCGGGAGCAGAAAGGGAACGGCCCCCACGCCTATTCGGAACAGCGAGGCCCCTACGATTGCCGCGCGAAAGGCCTGGTTCGAAAACAGGGTGAGGTCGAGGATAGGTCGCGGGCAGGCGCGGGCATGCCGATGGTACAGCCAGGCGGATGAGACGCCGACGATCACCGTCGCAATGCCCACTGCCGGCGGCAGCGCGGGCAGGCTGATGACCGAAAGGCCGAACACGATGCCCGAAGCCGCCAGTCCCGAAAGCGCGAATCCGGTCCAGTCCAGCTTGGCGCGCTCCTCGCCCTCGAATTCCGGTAGGACACGGCCCGCCATCACGATGCCGGCAAGCCCTATCGGCACGTTGATCAGGAAGATCCAGTGCCAGGAGAAATAGGTGGTGATGAAGCCGCCGAGCGGCGGTCCCGCGACAGGGCCGACAAGGGCGGGCACCGTTAGCCACGCCATGGCCGAGACCAGCTTGTCCTTGGGCGTGGCGCGCACCAGCACCAGACGGCCGATAGGCGTCATCATCGCCCCGCCCATGCCCTGCAGGAAGCGGGCGAGCACGAATGCCAGAAGGGAGTTCGAGAGCGCGCAGGCGATGGAGCCCAGCACGAATACGCCGATGGCGATCCGGAACACACGCTTCGCGCCGAACCGGTCCGCCATCCAGCCGCTGACCGGTATGAAGATGGCGAGCGCGACCAGATAGGTGGTCAGCGCCAGTTTGAGCGATATGGGATTCGTACCGATATCCGCAGCGATCGCCGGTAGCGACGTGGCGATCACGGTTGAATCCATCTGCTCCATGAAAAGAGCGACGGCCAATATCAGCGGAAGGGTCCGGTTCAAGGTCTGGGGCCTGATCTTCTTTTGGCAATGTCCGATGAATGCGCTGCTTGCTATCACGGCTGGATAGGCCCGGGCGAGTGGCAGAGGCAAGGACCGTTTGGTGCTGGTCCGCATTTTCGAAGAAGAGCGAGGCTTTTCATTGCCCCGCTGACGTGGTACCAGCCAGCGCCAATCCTGAAAGGGAATCATTGCGAAGCAGGCCCGTTCCGCACATAGGGAAGGGGGCGCTGCGTTCCACCATTTTTCAAGGGTCGGCCATGGCGAAGATCATACAATCAGCAACCGGCGCAGAAGCGCTTACCTTCGACGACGTCCTGCTGCAGCCGGGCCATTCGGAGGTGATGCCGGGGCAGACCGATGTGCGGACCCGCATAGCCGGCGACATCGATCTCAACATCCCGATATTGTCGGCCGCCATGGACACGGTCACCGAATCCCGGTTGGCGATTGCCATGGCCCAGGCCGGCGGTATCGGTGTTATCCACCGCAATCTTTCGCCCGCCGAGCAGGCCGAAGAAGTGCGCCAGGTCAAGAAATTCGAGTCCGGCATGGTGGTCAATCCCGTCACCATCGGCCCGGAAGCCACACTCGCCGATGCCCATGCGCTGATGGACGGGCACCGCATTTCCGGTATCCCGGTTGTCGAGAACGGCGGTTCGGGCGGCCACACGATCGGCCGGCTCGTCGGCATCCTGACCAACCGCGACGTGCGGTTCGCGTCCGATCCTTCCCAGCCGGTCCGGGAGTTGATGACGCATGAGAACCTGATCACGGTCAAGGAAGGGGTCAGCCAGGACGAAGCGAAGCGGCTCCTGCATCAAAACCGCATCGAGAAACTTCTGGTCGTCGACAGCGGTGGAAACTGCGTCGGTCTCATCACCGTCAAGGATATCGAGAAGTCGCAGCTCAACCCGCATGCCGCCAAGGATGCTCAAGGGCGGCTGCGCGTTGCGGCCGCCACCAGCGTCGGCGATGACGGGTTCGAACGCGCCGAACGCCTGATCGAGGCCGGCGTGGACCTTCTGGTGATCGACACCGCGCACGGCCACTCCCAGCGCGTGCTCGACGCGGTCGCCCGCGCCAAGAAACTCTCCAACGCCGTGCGCATCATTGCCGGCAATGTGGCGACGGGCGATGGAACGAAGGCACTCATCGATGCTGGCGCGGACGGCGTCAAGATCGGTATCGGGCCGGGGTCGATCTGCACCACGCGTGTGGTGGCGGGGGTCGGTGTGCCGCAGCTTGCCGCGATCATGGCGGCGGCGGAAGCCGCGCACAAGGAAGGCATTTCCGTCATCGCCGACGGCGGCATCAAATATTCGGGCGATCTTGCCAAGGCGCTGGCCGCCGGCGCAACCGCGGCCATGGTGGGCTCGCTGCTCGCCGGCACCGACGAAAGCCCAGGCGAAGTCTATCTCTACCAGGGCCGCTCGTTCAAAGCCTATCGCGGCATGGGCTCGGTGGGCGCCATGGCGCGCGGCTCCGCCGACCGCTATTTCCAGGCCGAGGTCCGCGACACGCTGAAACTGGTGCCGGAAGGCATCGAAGGCCAGGTTCCCTACAAGGGGCCGGCCTCCGGCGTCCTCCATCAGCTCACCGGTGGCCTCAAGGCGGCTATGGGCTATGTCGGCGCGGCTAGCCTTCCCGAGTTCCAGGAGAAGGCGACCTTCGTGCGCATCTCCGGCGCAGGCCTTCGCGAAAGCCACCCGCATGACGTGACGATCACCCGCGAAAGCCCCAATTACCCCGGCAGCGGGTGAGGCGGTTCAGGCATAGAAAAAGGGCCGCAGGCCCTTTTCCGGTGTTGGGTAAGGAAGGCGTCAGTTCCTCTCGAAGATGCCCGCCTTGGCGACCAGCCCGGCGATTGCAGCGCCGACCAGCGGTGCGAGGATGAAGAGCCAGAGCTGGCTGATCGCCGCCTCGCCTGAAAACAATGCAGGCCCGATGGAGCGCGCCGGGTTCACGGAAGTGCCGGTGATCGGGATCAGGCACAGGTGGATCACGGTCAGCGTCAGGCCGATCACCAGCCCGGCCAGGGCCGTTTCATGCTTCTTTGACGTGACGCTGAGAATGACGGTGACGAAGATGAAGGTCGCGACCGCTTCGGCGATCAAGGCGGAAGCCATCGAATAGCCTACCGCCGCGTCCCAGCCGTTGGCGGCAAGATTTGCCGGTGCGCCGGTCGCGCCGCCGCTCGCAATGACCCACAGGACGGCCGCCCCGATGATGCCGCCAATGATCTGCGCGACCATGTAGGGCGCGACGTCCTTGGCAGGCAGGCGCCCGGCAAGGAAGGCGCCGAGTGTGACGGCCGGGTTGAGATGCGCGCCGGAAACCGGCCCGATCGCATAGGCCATGGCGATGACGGCGATGCCGAATGCCAGTGAAATGCCGACGCCACCGGCGGGAAGCAGTCCGCCATATCCCCCGGTAACCACGCTCGCGCATCCGAAAAACACCAGGCAAAATGTGCCGAATACTTCCGCAGTATAAGCTTTCATGAGGGGACCTTGCTTGAAAATGTTGAACGATACACCTTTTCCGCGAGTCTCTTTTGAAATGCAACCGGTCTGTTTGGCAGAGTGAAGGATGCCGGCACGTTTGCTTGTGCGCTGGTGGATCCGGCGCTTTCGCCATGGGCTTTTGCGGTGACTGGAGCATCTTTTGTCGTCGATTCGGGCCCACAAAGGATGCTCTAACTTTTTGAGTCTACCCATCGTGCCATCCGAAAATCGATTCCGATTTTCAGGCCAATGCTGGAATGCGATACGAGAGGATAATGACGCATATGAACCCGACAGCGATCTTCTGGCCGATGAACTTTCACGTCCTCCTGGTTTTCGGCATCTATGTACTGATCTCTGTGCGCCGCAAGAAGGCGATCGCCGCCGGTAGCGCCAGGGCCTCCCAGTTCCGTGAAAACCAGGTCGAGCCGCCCGAGAGCCTCTTTGTGCGGAACAATCTCAACAATCAGTTCGAGTTGCCCATTCTGTTTCACATTGGCTGTCTGGCGCTGTTTCTCACCGGCAATGTCGGGTTCGTCGCCGTTGCGCTGGCCTGGGTTTTCACCCTTTCGCGCTACGTCCACAGCTATATCCATGTGACATCCAACCGCATCCGCTACCGCCAGCCCGCCTTTATCCTTGGCTTTCTGGCATTGGGCCTGATGTGGCTGGTGCTGGCGCTGGGGCTCTTATAAAGGGCAGCCGCCGCTCAAATGATCGCCCGATTGGCTTCTTTCACGATCTCGCAAAGGGCGGCGAAATCCGCCTGCCGCGGATTGGTCTTGCGCCAGGCGAGGCTGATGGTCCGCGAGGGGGCAGGGGCTGCGAAAGGCAGGATGCGCACCCCCGGCAGGAGGCTTGCCGCCTTGCGCGCCATCTCCGGGATGAGCGTCACGCCCATCCCGTGCGACACCATTTGCAGCAGTGTCGTCAGGCTGGTCGCGCCGAAACTTTCCATGGTTATGGGTTTGACCATGCCGCAGATTGCCAGTGCCTGACCGCGCATGCAGTGGCCGTCTTCCAGCAGCATCAGCCGTTCGAGCGCCATGCTTTCCTGCGCCACGGGCGGGGCGATGCGCTCCGCCTCGGCTTCGGGAACCGCCAGATGGAAAGGGTCGTCGAACAGCGGCCGGTATGACAGCTGAGGTTCCGCGACGGGGTCGGCGGCTATCATCCCGTCGAGCCGTCCATTGTTGGTTTCCTCGAGAAGCGCGCCGGTAACGGCCTCCCTGATTTCGAGTTGCAGATCGGGAAAGCCCTGTTTCAGACGAGGCAGCAATTCCGGCAACAGGTACGGCGCAATTGTGGGGATCACGCCCAGCCGAAAACGCCCTTCGAGAACCTTGCGCTCGCGCCGGGCAAACGATTCCAGATCCTGCACCTCGGCAAGTATGCGCTCAATGCGAGGCTTGAGCGCCAGCGCCTCCTCGGTCAGCCGCACCCTGCCGCCCCCGCGCTCGAAAAGCTGGAGGCCGAGTTGGGATTCCATCTCCGCGATCTGTGCGGAAAGCGCGGGCTGGGTGACGCCCATCGCCGCCGCCGCGCGCCCGAAATGAAGCGCCTGGGCCAACCCTTCGAAATATTGCATCTGTCTGATCGTCAATCGCAACATAAGAAAAAACTATCAAACTGAATATCAAACGCAATTGGAAATTATCGAGGTGCTCCGGTACATTGGAATTCTTCCAGGCTCCGTCCTGGCACCCAGCGGTGAGAGATAATGGTGGAACTGGCGAACAGCCGTCCGCCCGAGCGAGGAGCGAACACATGGCCGACAAACCGACACTGACCACATCCGGGGGCGCCCCGGTTCCAGACAACCAGAATTCTATTACCGCCGGCGAGCGGGGCCCCGTTCTTCTGCAGGACTATCAGCTCATCGAGAAGCTGGCGCACCAGAATCGCGAGCGCATTCCCGAGCGCCCGGTTCATGCCAAGGGTTGGGGCGCATACGGTACCCTCAAAATCACCGGGGACATTTCCAGATACACGAAGGCCAAAGTGCTGCAGCCCGGCGCCGAGACTCCCATGCTGGCGCGCTTCTCGACCGTTGCCGGCGAACAGGGCGCGGCTGACGCCGAGCGCGACGTGCGCGGTTTCGCTCTCAAGTTCTACACCGAGGATGGCAATTGGGACCTCGTCGGCAACAACACGCCGGTCTTTTTCGTCCGCGATCCGGTGAAATTCCCGGATTTCATCCACACCCAGAAGCGCCATCCCAGGACCAATCTGCGCTCGCCGACGGCGATGTGGGACTTCTGGTCGCTGTCGCCGGAAAGCCTTCATCAGGTGACGATCCTGATGTCCGACCGCGGACTGCCCACGGACGTGCGCCATATCAATGGCTACGGTTCCCATACATTCTCGCTGTGGAACGACGCCAGCGAGCGCTACTGGGTGAAGTTCCACTTCAAGACCATGCAGGGCCACAAGCACTGGACCAACGAGGAGGCCGAAAAGGTCGTCGGCAAAACCCGTGAGTCCACCCAGGAAGATCTGTTCAACGCCCTTGAGAAAGGCGACTTCCCGAGATGGAAGGTGCAAGTCCAGATCATGCCGGAGCTGGACGCGGAGAAGACGCCCTACAACCCCTTCGACCTCACCAAGGTCTGGCCGCACGGCGACTATCCGCCCATCGACATCGGCGTGATGGAGCTGAACCGCAACCCGGACAACTATTTTACCGAGATCGAGAACGCCGCGTTCTCGCCGTCGAATGTCGTGCCAGGCATCTCGTTCTCGCCCGACAAGATGCTGCAGGCGCGCATCTTTTCCTATGCCGATGCCCATCGGCACCGGCTTGGCACGCACTACGAAACCATCCCGGTCAATCGCCCGAAAGTGGAGGTCGCGCACTATCATCGCGACGGACAGATGAACACTTTCGGCGGCATCAAGACCGGGCATCCGGACGCATATTACGAGCCGAATTCGTTCGGCGGCCCGGTGGAGCAGCCGGCTGCCAAGGAACCGCCATTGCGGATTTCCGGCGATGCCGACCGCTACAACCACCGCGTCGGCAACGACGACTATTCCCAGCCGCGCGCTCTCTTCAACCTGTTCGACGAGGGCCAGAAGAACCGGCTGTGCAATAACATCGCGGCGGCCATGGCCGGCGTTCCGGGCGAAATTATCGAGCGTCAGCTTGCCCATTTCGACAAGGTGCACGCCGACTACGGAGACGGCGTCCGCCGGGCGCTCAAGGAACAGCACGGCTACGAAGCCAATGCGCTTCCGGTTTCAAACAGAACACCGCAGACGGCGGCCGAATAGAGAGCGGCCGCTCGCAACTCTCCACGATGCCAAGGGGCGCGGAGCAATCCGCGCCCCTTGGTGCTTTCCACGATTATCCGTGCTTGCCACGGCGTGCCTGCCGGTCTAGCTAACCCTCACGACGGGCATCCGAACACGACAGGTATTGTATATGCGCCTCGGCGGACGGCTGGCAGCAGCCATCGAAATCATTCAGGACATCGAAACCAGACACAGGCCCGCGGCGGACGCCATGCGGGACTGGGGGCTGTCGCACCGGTTCGCCGGCGCCGGCGACCGCGCGGCGATCGGCAATTTCGTCTACGACGCGCTGCGGCGGCGGCGGTCGGCTGCGTGGCTGTTCGGCCAGGATACGCCACGCGCCATCGTCTTCGGTGCCTATATACTGGAGAACGCCCTGACGCCGGACGAGGTCAATGCCGCGCTCGAAGGCGACAATTTTGCGCCGCCGCTGCTGGATGCCGAGGAATTGGAGATTTCTGCTGCCCGCCTTTCGCAGCCGATGCCGGCCGAAATCGCGGCCGACGTGCCCGAATGGTGCCTGCCGATGGTGAAGGCCGCCTTCGGCGAGGCCTGGGCCGGCGAATGCGCCGCGCTCGCCGCACGGCCGCCGCTGGATATGCGGGTAAACCGCCTGAAGGCGGAGCGTGGCAAGGTGCTCAACGCGCTGCGGCGCGCCGGGGCGGAGCCTTCTCCCATCGCGCCCGACGGCATGCGCGTGCCGCCGATTGCCGGCAATGGCCGCCATCCCAATGTGCAGACCGAGCCGGCCTTCCAGAAGGGCTGGTTCGAGGTGCAGGACGAAGGCTCGCAGATCGTTGCCGAATTGGGCGGGGCAAGGCCCGGCATGCAGGTGCTGGATTTTTGCGCGGGCGCGGGCGGCAAGACGCTGGCAATGGCGGCCGCGATGGAAAATCGCGGCCAGATCCACGCCTTCGATGCCGACCGCAAGCGGCTCAGCCCCATTTTCGACCGCCTCAAGCGCGCGGCCTGCCGCAATGTCCAGGTGGTTGCCGAAGAGGCAGCGCTGGAGCCGCTGGAGGGCCAGATGGATCTGGTTCTGGTCGATGCCCCCTGCACCGGCTCGGGCACATGGCGGCGCAGGCCCGACGCCAAATGGCGGCTCACCCCTCAGCAATTGGAGGCGAGGCTGGCCGAGCAGGTGGCGATCCTCGACGCGGCCGCCAAATTCGTCAAGCCGGGCGGAAGGCTGGCCTATGTGACGTGTTCGATCTTCCTGGAGGAGAACAGCCAACAGGCCGACGCGTTTGTCCGGCGCATGCCGGGCTTCAGGCCTGTGGACCACGAGGCCGTCTGGCGTGACCGCTTTCCCGAACATACGGGCTGGGCACTCGTCGCCACCCAAAAAGGCATCGCGCTGACGCCAGCGACGTCCGGCACGGACGGGTTCTATTTCGCGGCATTCCGCCGGGATTAGAACCGGTTGGTGTTCCCGCGCCGGAGCCTTTACCTTCGGGTGAAATTGCGTGATTGCCCGGCAATCTACGATTTGCCATAAGCAGGTAACACTGCGCACAACCGGTACCTGACATGGCAGCCAGACCCATTGCCGAACCCGACTTCGAGGCCCGCGTGCGGGCGAGCTTCGCACGCCAGAAGGCGATGTCCGCCCTTGGCGCGACCCTGACCCAGGTCACGCCGGGCGTGGTCGAGATAGAAATGCCCTATAACGAGACCTTCACCCAGCAGCATGGCTTTCTGCACGCGGGCGCCATCTCCATGGCGCTGGACTCGGCCTGCGGCTACGCCGCCTATTCGCTCATGCCGGCCGACGCCGGGGTGCTGACGATCGAGTTCAAGGTCAATTTGCTGGCGCCGGGCAGGGGCGAGCGCTTCCTGTTCCGCGGCACGGTGACCAAGCCGGGCCGCACGATCATCGTCGCCGATGGCCAGGCCTATGCCTATGACGGGGAGGGCGAAGCCAAGATGATCGCCACAATGACCGGCACCATGATGACGGTGGTCGGCCGCCAGGGCATCGAAGGATGAGCGGGAGCGTGCCGATCACGCCGCTCGGCGGCCGGGACATCCTGTTTGCGATGGCGGCCGAGCCCGAGTATGGCCCGCATCTGAAACAGCGCTTCACGCCGCTGATGACGGGCGTCGGCCCGGTCGAGGCCGCCGTCGCCGTGACCGCGGCGCTTGCCCGGCTCGCAGGGGAGGGTGGCTTGCCCGGCCTCGTCGTTTCGCTGGGCTCCGCCGGCAGCCGCACGCTCGAGCAGACCGAGGTCTATCAGGCGGTCTCGGTATCCTATCGCGACATGGACGCCTCGCCGCTGGGCTTCGAAAAGGGGGCGACGCCGTTTCTCGACCTGCCGGCAACCGTGCCGCTGCCGCTGCGCGTTCCCGGCGTTCCGGAGGCAAGCCTGTCCACCGGCGCGAACATCGTCAGCGGTGCCGCCTATGACGCCATCGCCGCCGACATGGTAGACATGGAGACCTTCGCCGTGCTGCGCGCCTGCCAGCGTTTCGACGTCCCGCTCGTCGCGCTGCGCGGCATCTCCGACGGGGCAGCGGAGCTACGGCACGTTGACGACTGGACGGAATATCTTGAAGTCATCGATGGAAAGCTGGCCGCCGCCGTCGACAAGCTCGCGGAGGCGGTCGCCGAGGGTGTGATCTAGGGGGCAGTGGGGAATTGCCGGAAGCGGCCTTCGCTGCTGCTCGAAGAGCTGCGTGTGCAGATTCGCTGCGAAACTTCCCGCCAGCCCGTTGCGCCGACTCGTTTCTTTCTCTAAAGCCTCGCCATGACGACGATTACCCACCCCGATACTGTTCTGATCATCGATTTCGGCAGCCAGGTCACGCAGCTCATTGCGCGGCGTGTGCGCGAGGCTGGAGTCTATTCCGAGATCGCGCCCTTCCATCTGGCAGAAGAGGCATTCCACCGCCTCAAGCCCAAGGCGGTCATCCTGTCCGGCAGCCCCGCCTCGACGGTCGATGTCGGCAGCCCGCGCGCACCCCAGGCCATATATGACAGCGGCCTCCCGGTGCTCGGCATATGCTACGGCGAACAGACCATGTGCGCCCAGCTCGGCGGCAAGGTCGAAGGCAGCGACCATCGCGAATTCGGCCGTGCCTTTCTCGAGATCGCCAAGGATTGCGCCCTTTTCGACGGCGTCTGGGCCACCGGCACCCGCCACCAGGTCTGGATGAGCCACGGCGACCGCGTGACCGCGCTGCCGCCGGGCTTCGAGGTCGTGGGCACCTCGTCCGGCGCACCCTTCGCGGCGATTGCCGACGAGAAGCGCAGATATTACGGCCTGCAGTTCCACCCCGAGGTGGTGCACACCCCCGACGGCGCAAAGCTTCTCTCCAACTTCGTGCACAAGATCGCCGGGCTCAAGGGCGACTGGACCATGGCGGCCTATCGCGAACAGGCGATCGACGCGATCCGCAGCCAGGTGGGCGGCGGCAAGGTCATCTGCGCGCTTTCCGGTGGCGTCGATTCCTCCGTCGCGGCCCTTTTGACGCATGAAGCCATCGGCGAGCAGCTCACATGCATTCTCGTCGACCACGGTCTCATGCGTAAAAACGAAGCGGCCGAAGTGGTGGAGATGTTCCGCCAGCACTACAACGTGCCGCTGATCGTGGTCGATGCCTCCGACAAGTTCATCGACGCCCTGGAAGGCGAGCCGGACCCGGAGAAGAAGCGCAAGACCATTGGCCGCCTGTTCATCGAAGTCTTTGAGGAAGAAGCCAAAAAGCTGGCCAAGGACGGAGAAACGGCCGATTTCCTGGTGCAGGGCACGCTCTATCCCGACGTGATCGAGAGCGTCTCGTTCACCGGCGGCCCCTCCGTCACCATCAAATCGCACCACAATGTGGGCGGCCTGCCCGAGCGGATGAACATGAGCCTGGTCGAGCCGCTGCGTGAACTTTTCAAGGACGAGGTGCGCGTACTTGGCAAGGAACTGGGCCTGCCCGACCATTTCATTGGTCGGCACCCCTTTCCGGGTCCCGGCCTTGCCATACGCTGCCCCGGCGGTGTTACCCGGGAAAAGCTCGATATCCTGCGCGCCGCCGACGCGATCTATCTGGACGAAATCCGCAAGGCCGGCCTCTACGACGCCATCTGGCAGGCATTTGCCGTGCTCCTTCCGGTGCAGACCGTCGGCGTGATGGGCGATGGCCGCACCTACGAATTCGTCTGCGCCCTGCGCGCGGTGACCTCAGTCGATGGCATGACCGCGGACTTTTACCATTACGACATGGAGTTCCTTGGCCGTGCCGCAACCCGCATCATAAACGAGGTGAGGGGCATAAACCGCGTCGTCTACGACGTGACGTCGAAGCCGCCGGGAACGATCGAGTGGGAGTGATTTTCCGGTTCAGGCTGGAACGGCCCGTTCAGAGCGGGGAATAGGGGGACGGCGTCCCCCTTCCCCAAGCCTCACCTGCAGGGACAGATGAGCGCGGAGCTTTGCCTCCCTCAGACACGCGCCACGAACCAGACGTTCATCGGGTCGTGCGGCAGCACATGCCGTTCAATGGAAGCAAAACCGGCTTCATGGAGGAAGCGCTCGGCGGTCTCCCATCCCCACATCGTCCCCAGTCCGGGCCCGCCCTGGCCGATCGAGACCGGCGTGCAGTGGACCAGCGACGCGGTATACAGAAAGGTGGCCATCGGGAAATCGAGATTGTTCTCGAGATACGCCGATCCACCGATATCCTGCATCAGGTAGACGCCGCCATGTCTCAGCGAGGCGCACAAGCCCGTCACCAGACCCAGAGGATCCTTCTGGTCATGCACTGCGTCGAAGCTGGTGATCAGGTCCCAGCGCAGCGGCTCGGCATAGCCGGTGAGATCACGTGTCTCGAAGACGACGTTATCCAGCCCCTCCGCACGCGCGGCCTTCTTGGCGTGGGCGATGGCATCCTCGCACAGATCGTAACCGACGAAGCGGCTTCGCGGGTAGCGCTTCGCCATCGCGATGAGCGCCGAGCCACGACCGCAGCCGGCGTCGAGGACATCGATGCCGGCTTCGAGCCGGGCATCGAGGCCGGGAGCGAGCGGGAGAATGTGGTCGAACAGCTGTGCCGTCACCGTCTGGCCGCTGTCCTCCGCCATGATCTGGTGGAAACAGGGATAGTCTTCATAGGTCGTCCCTTCACCAGTCTCGAAACAGCGGATCGTCCGGTCCTCGACCTTGCCGAAGAGGCCGATATGCTGCGCGTAGACGGCAAGATTGCCGAGCGGCGCGTCGCGGGTCAGGCACGCAGCGTTCTCGGCGGGCAGGTGATAACGCTGACCGTCAGGCTGGTATTCGATTACGCCGGCCGTCGTCATGGCCGCCAGCCATTCCCGAACGTAGCGCTCGGCCAGATCCGCCGCCGCCGCGATCTCGGTGCTCGTCGAAGGGGCGCGGCCCGCCAGCACGTCGAAGAGACCGAGCCGGTGGCCTACCGACATTATGGTGGCTGCGGCGCCGGCATCGAGCATGCCGCCGACTTTCTCCGCAAAGGCTTCCGCCTTGCTGGTGTCCATAAATTGCTTTTGGGTGATATTCATAGTTTCAGATCCTCCTTGTTTCGGCAAGGATCCCGATAGACCGTATTTAGACCGTCTCGCGAGAGCCATTTCGGTCCAAAAGAGGGCATATCGGCCAACAGGCCGTGGACGGCCGGAGGCATTTCGGACATCTTGGCCCCATGCACGAAAAGAAGCCGATCCTTTCCGTTGGCCTGCTGACCCTGCCGGAATCCTATCCTGGCGCCCTCTACAGCCTGCACGAATTGCTGGGCATGGCGGGGCGTGGCTGGGCGCATGTTACCGGCGAGCCGGAGGCAGCGTCTTGCCGTTTCTCGCCGCGGCTGGTTTCACGCGATGGGCTGGCCGTCGCCTCGCCGGCGGGCCCTTCGATCGCCGTGGAAGCTGCTCTTGAGGACATGGCGCAACCTGATATCGTCATTGTTGCCGACCTGGCTTTCAGGCTCGATGGCGACACGCGCGGACTCTGGACGGAGGAAGCCGCCTGGGCAAGGCGGGCATATGCGGCAGGCGCGGTCGTATGCTCGATCTGTTCGGGCTCGCTCTTCCTGGCCGAAGCCGGGCTTTTGAACGGGATCGAGGCGACGACCCATTGGTCGGCGGCTCCGGTCTTCCGCGATCACTACCCGCAGGTACGGTTGCGCCCAGAACGCATACTCTGTCCGGCCGGGCCCGAGCATCGCATCGTCAGTGCCGGAGGTGCTTCAACCTGGGCGGAGCTGGGGCTTTACCTCATCGCGCGCTTCAGCGGCAGCCTGGAGGCACGCCGTATGTCCAAGATTTTTTTGCTTGGCGACAAAAGCGATGGCCAACTGCCCTTTGCGGCCATGGCACGCCCCCGCCAGCACGAGGACGGCGCAGTCGCCGCTGCGCAGCTATGGATCGCAGACAATTATTCGGCTCCGAACCCCGTTGGCCGGATGGCTGAAGCGGCGGGCCTGCCGGAGCGCACCTTTTCGAGACGTTTTCGCAAGGCGACCGGTTATGGCCCCGTCGAATATGTCCAGGCGATGCGTATCGAGGAGGCCAAGCAAATGCTGGAGACGACGGCCGAGCCAACGGACTCGATCGCGCTCGCCATAGGCTATGCCGATCCCGTCTTCTTCCGCCGCATCTTCAAGAGGACCGTCGGTGTGACGCCGGCGCGGTACCGGCAGCGATTCTCGGCGTTTCTGCGCGCATGACGACGCATGCGCTTCATCTTCGGACATCAGGTGATTCCACCTGACTGCAAATACTGTAGCGTCCGGGTGCAATCGCGGTCCCGGGACAGTGCCCGCTGCCCTCGGTCCGAGCAATCGTGTCCGCCGGCGCTTTCAACGTTTACGATAGGTAGAAATTTTGCCGCCAACCCTTCTCTATTCGGCGTGTTCAGGTCAAGCGCTTCGAGCCTTTCCATATGCCCGGCATCGACGTCTTTCGCAGGCCCTTGCTTCTCTACGGGATCGGCGCATTGCCCTCCCAGCATAGGATCAGGAGAATGAGGCAGTCCCATCTTTTGAGCGTCC
>NZ_JAOANW010000028.1 GCF_026162365.1 Nitratireductor luteus
CCAGCCCGCGCAGTTCCGCCAGCGACAAGCCTTCAAGAGAATCATTCGATAATAGAGCCACGCAAAGCGTGAATCACAAACGCGCTCGCATGCAAACCCCCATTGCCCGGAAATTTGCCCCGGTTACCAGCTTCCCGACATAACCCGCGCCAAGGCCGATCTTTTCGTAATGGTTGCGGCACAGGTCGATATAATTGTGCACGTCGAAGAAGCCGTCCGGTTCGCCCTTCTCATCGAGCCAGATGAGCGGCCCCTTGACCTGAAAGAAGACGCGCATCGGATCCGCGTGCTCGTAGGCTACCAGCGTGTGCCCCTCACCCGGCGTCTCATAGACGAAATCACCGGCCGTCGCCGTCCAGTCGTGCTCCAGGTAGCCCCATTTTCCCGAGATCGTGTAGGCGAACACCTCGTGCGGATGGTAGTGACGGTTCACCAGCCCTGCACTCTTGGCCATCAGTATGTCGCACCATTTGTTCTGTGTCGGCGAAATCCACAATGGGCGCGAGGAAACGGTCTCCGTGAACGGCACGTAATAGCGCTCATCCTCTGTCGGCGCGTCGGCCAGATAGACCTCCGGGAGCGCGTCGCGCTGGAATACTTTCTCGATCGGTTTCAAGTCCCTCCAGAATTCGGTCGTCGGCGACTCCGCCATGGCTTTTCTCCTCGCTTCTCGGCTGGGTTTGATTCACGGGCGCACATGCACGTCGATCAGCGCAAGGCCCCGCTTCTCGTCAATATGACGCAGCGCCTCGGCGATGACCGCCGGAAGTTCTGCGCCGTCGCGTACGGTGCGGGCAAAGGCGCGGCTCGCCTCCGCCACGCGCGCGAAATCGGGTATGGGCGAAAGGCCGGTCAGTGGCATTGCGTTGGTGCGCGAAGCATATCCATCGGGATAGATGCCGAGCACGGAATGGCGCACAGCACCCCATTCGGCATTGTTGAGAATGATCACCAAGACGGGCAGTTCCAACGCCTCCGCGATCTGATGACAGGCGACGGGATTGGCGAACATATAAGAGCCGTCGCCCATGGTGGCGACGATCAGTCGGTCGCGCTCGGCAAGCTGCATGCCCAGCGCGGCGGGAAAGGCCCAGCCGAGCCCGCCCGAATGCGGCTCCTGGTACCAAGCTTTTGGGTGATCGAGACTCATGGGCGCCATCGGGCAGCCGAGTTCGGAGAAGACCGACGCCCCCCGCCCCTCGATAGCGCGCGAAAGGCACAGGCTTACCCATTCCTTGGTCATCGGTGCGCCCTGCCCGGCTTCTGCTTGCCCGATGGCGCGCGCCCGCGCGGTACGGTTGGCCGCGGCGAGTGCCTCTCGCCGTGCTTCGCCGGGTACGTTCCCCTCTGGCTTCAGTGTTTCCATTGCCGCTTTCAGCGCTACGAGCCCATCCTCCACCTCGCAGGCAAGCCCGATATCGCAGCGGAAATTGCGTACTGGAAAGCGGCTGTAGAGTGGATCCTGTCCCAGATGGACCACCCGGCAGGTGGCGGCAGGGCGATGGCGGTCGGGTGCCCAGGGAGCCAGCGAATCGATGACGAGGATGACATCGGCCTTCTCGATCAAGGAACCCGGATCGGCCGGCGCAGCCATCGGATGATCGAGCGGCAGGGCAAGTCGCACGGCCCAATACTGGCAGACCGGAATGGCCCATTCCGCCGCAATGGCCTGCAAGGCAGAAAAGCCCGCTTCCCCGCCTGCCCCGCGCTGGGCTATGATCAATGGATTGCGTGCCTCGGCAAGGAGCCTGGCAGCCGCCTGCAGCCCTTCCGGATGGACACCCGTGACAGCCGGGGTCATGATGGCGTCACGGCCTATCCCGGCGGACGGGGACGGCTGGCAAAGAACCTCGCGCGGAAGGCTGACGTAAACCGGGCCGCGCGGCGCGGAATCAGCGATTGCCAGCGCCCGGTCGACGATCTCCTCCACCTGCTCGGGGAAACGCAACTCGTAGTCCCATTTGCAGGCTTCACGGACCAGCGCCGTCTGGTCGCGCATCTCCTGGCCCCAGCCGATAGGCACGGTCCGCGCACCCAGCCGATCCTTCTCCGTCGTCGGCGTGCGGCCGGAGAAAAGCAGCATAGGCACGTGTTCCGTTGCTGCGTTGATGGCCCCGATGGCGCAATTGGCAAGGCCCACATTGGTGTGCGCCATCACCGCCTGCGGGCGCCCCGTCGCCAAATAATAGCCGTGCGCCATTCCCATGGCCGCGGCTTCATGCGGCATGACGAGAGCGCGCGGCAGCGATATGCCCTTGGCCTCCGCCTCCGCAAGCCCTTCGATCACCGGCGGGAAATCAGTCCCCGAATTGGCGAAGATATAGTCGATCCCAAGGGTTTTCATGCGCGCCAGCAGGGCTCCGCCGGCGGTCATCTGCAGGTCTTCCTTCGGTCGACATTCGTTCTTCAAAGCTGGATCCAACTGGATATCATTTCTATATTTGAAATCTGTAATTCAATTATAGATTGACAATAGAATTTGCCGCCGTCAATCTCTTTTGGCGGATTTCGATGTCGCAGCGTTGGAAGGCCACGGTCCGCGAGGAGCAGCGGGCCCTGGGATGAGGGAAAGCCGTGATCGGCGGGTGTGGGTCGTGATTGATCTCGCGCCTGATTTCGTTTGAACTGAACCGGGAGGAAGAAATGAAACCACTATCTGGAGCGCGCCGCGCCGCCTGTCTCGTCACCGGGGCAACCCTTGCGATGCTGGGCTTCGCCGGGACCGGCCTTGCCCAGGAAACCATCACGCTGAAGCTGCACCATTTCCTGGGCCCCAACGCCCCGGCGCAAACCGACATGCTGGCTCCTTGGGCCGAACGCATCGAAGAGGCATCTGAAGGTCGCGTTCAAATCGAGATTTTTCCCGCGATGTCGCTGGGCGGACGCCCACCGGAACTCATCAACCAGGTGCGCGACGGCGTTGTCGACATCGTGTGGACGGTGAACGGCTACACGGCCGGTCTTTTCCCCCGCTCGGAAGTCTTCGAGCTTCCCTTCATCCACACCAACGACCCGGTCGCCACCAACCTGGCCATGCGCGAGATGTTCGACGAATATCTGGCCGAGGAATATTCCGGCATCAAGGTCCTATTCAACCATGTCCACGCCGGCCAGGCGATCCACATGGTCGACCAGGAGGTGCGCAGCCCGGACGATCTGGCAGGCAAGCGCATCCGCATCCCGACGCGCACCGGCGCCTGGGTAGTGGAGGCACTGGGCGCCAATCCTGTTTCCATGCCCGTTCCTGACCTGCCCCAGTCGCTGTCGCGCAAGGTGGTCGACGGCGCCCTCATCCCGTGGGAGATCATCCCCGCCCTGAAACTGCAGGACCTGACCGACTACCAGATCGAGGGTGCCGACAAGACCCGCTTCGGCACGACCACGTTCCAAGTGTCAATGAATCAGGCGAAGTGGGACAGCCTACCCGAGGATATCCGGCAGATTTTCCTCGACAATTCGGGTGATGAATGGGTGCGTGAGGTCGGCCGCATATGGCGTGACATCGATGACAAGGGCATCGCACTCGCCGTCGAGGCCGGCAATAATCACATTACCTTGACCGAAGAGGAGACCGGAGCGTTTCAGACGACTCTGGAGCCCGTAGTGGAGCGCTGGGTCGAGGAAGTCAGCACCAAGGGCATCGACGGCAATGCGCTCGTCGAGGCGGCCCGGGCAGCCATCGCGCAGCACACGCAAAGCAACTGAGATGACGCATCGGACGGGCATGATGGCGCGACTGACGGCAATACTGCGCCGCGCCATCGAATACTGGGCCGTCGCCGGCGGGATCGTTCTTCTGGGGGTGGTGCTGGTCAACGCGCTGAGCCTGACCAGCTTCATCGTGGCGGGCAGTCCCTTTCCCGGCGATTTCGAGATCGTCGAAGTCGGCGTCGCGGTCGCCGTTTTTACCTTCCTGCCCTATTGCCAGCTCTCCGGCGCCAATGTCACCGCCGACATCTTCACTTCGGGCGCCGGTCCCCGGCTTCTGGCCGGGCTGACCGCGGTCGCGTCTGCAGTCGCCGCCCTCTTCGCGGCATTCCTGTTTTCACGCATGTATGCAGGCTTTCACGATTTGCGGCTCTATGAGGAGACGACGGCGATCTATCAGTTTCCCATCTGGGCTGCCTATCTTCCCATCCTCGTTTCAATCGCCCTGCTTTTTGCCGCCGCGCTGATCACGTTCGTCGATGCTCTCGGCGGCAGGATTCCCGACGAAGGCGGCCCGAGGTGACGGCCGCCGGCCATCTCTTCCACAAGTAGATCAAGACCAGGTTCACTGCGAGCCTGCGAAAGGCGCTGACAACGTGCAGAACGAACTCCTTATCGGCCTCTCCGGACTTGGCATCCTGATCGTCATGATCGTGCTGCGCATGCCCATCGCATACGCCATGATCCTGGTCGGAGCGGGCGGCATCGTCACGCTTTCGGGCCCGCTCGTGCTGATGTCGCAGATGAAGACGCTCGCCTATGGCGTCTTTGCCAACTACGATCTTTCGGTGGTCCCGCTATTCGTGCTGATGGGGCACCTGGCCACCCATGCGGGGCTTTCCCAAAGCCTTTTCCGCGGCGCTAATGCCTGGCTCGGGCGATTCCGCGGCGGCGTGGCCATGTCGGCGGTCGCCGCCTGCGCCGGCTTCGGCGCGGTCTGCGGCTCCTCGCTCGCCACCGCCTCCACCATGGGCCACGTCGCCCTGCCCGAACTCAAGCGCTATCGCTATTCGCCGGCGCTTGCCACGGGCACACTGGCCGCCGGCGGCGTGCTAGGCATCCTGATCCCCCCCTCGGTCGTGCTGGTCGTCTACTCGATAATCGTCGAGGCCAACATCGTTCAGATGTTCGCCGCCGCCCTCATCCCGGGCATCATGGCTGTGATCCTGTTCATCCTGACCATCGCCGTCTATGTGCGCGTGTTTCCCGATTCCGGACCGCGTGCCGACCCGGTTTCGCGGCAGGAATTCCTCACGGCGACCCTGGGCGTGCTACCCGTCGCCATCATTTTCGGCCTTGTCATTGGCGGGATCTATCTGGGCTTCTTCAATCCCACACCCGCCGCCGCCATCGGTGTGTTCCTGGTGCTGGCCTACGGAATTGCCGCCCGGCTCGTGGGCCTCGGCGAGGTACGCGCCGCACTTCTCGCGACAGCCAGGACATCCGGCATGATCTACCTCATCCTGCTGGGCGCGGAACTCCTGGAGATATTCATGTCGCGCGGCGGCGTTCCGCAGGCCGCCGCACAAATGATGGCGACGAGCGGACTGGCGCCGCTTACCATCCTCGTCCTGCTGCTCGCCGCGCTCATCCTGCTCGGCTGCCTGATGGACAGCCTGTCAATGATCCTGCTGGCCATTCCCTTCTTCTGGCCTGTCATCTCCGGTCTCGACTTCGGCATGGGTCCCGAGGAGACGAAGATCTGGTTTGGCATTCTGGCGCTGATCGTTGTCGAACTGGGTTTGATTACGCCGCCGGTCGGCATGAATGTCTTCGTCATCAGTGCGATCGCGCGCGACGTGCCGATGCGCGAAACCTTCAAGGGCGCGCTGCCCTTCTTCCTGGTCGAACTGGTGCGTGTGGCACTTCTGATCGCTTTCCCCTGGCTGGCGCTTGTGCTGCCCGCAATTCTGAAGTAGCGGGCGGCGACTGGATCATTTCACGGAGGTGGTGAAATAACCCAACTACTTGATTTCACGCAATTCCGGACGGAAAATCAGTTTCCACTTTCCTGGAATTGCCTCAATAGGAAACGGATGGGATCGTGGTTGCGCAAATCAATGGTTCGGTGGTTAAGGCGTTCACCATCCTCAAGTTGTTTTCTCAAGAACGCCCTGAACTGACGGCCGCCGACGTGACCCGCGAGACCGGCATGAACGCCATCACCGCACACCGGTTCCTGCGGACGCTCGAACATGTCGGTGCGCTGGTGGCCGTGACCAAGGGTGTCTACCGGCTCGGCTACGTCTTTGCCGATCTCGGCGACCGCGTCCTGCGCAGTGATGCGTTGGCGCGCCTGCTGCAGCCCTTTCTCAATCGCCTGACGGAGGAATTGCAGGAGGCGACGATGGCCACCGTGTTCCGTTCCGACATGGTGACCTGTATCGCCCGCGCCACCTCCAGGCGCTCGCTCTCCGTGGATATCCGCGTCGGTACTCAGCTCGAAGCTTATTGCACGGCGCATGGAAAGACTTGGCTGGCCCACATGCCCGACCACGAGCGCGAACGCTATCTGCAATCCGTGGAGCGTGTACGCTTCACCACGAACACGATAATCGACCTGGAAGCGCTGAATGCGGAACTGGAGAAAGTGCGGGAACAGCGCTACGCCGTAAACGATTCGGAGCGCGAGGACGGCATACGCGCCGTGGCCGTTCCGATCCTCACCCGGACCGGCCGTATGATCGCGGGCATTTCGGCATTCGGACCTTCCAGTCGGTTCACCGAAAGTGCCATGCGCAAGGCCCTGGACCGTTTACGTGCGGCCGCAGAAGAGGTTGAAGACAGCCTCTATGGCGATGAAAGGAGTTCGGTTGGCTCCGACGTCATGGCAAGGTAGGAACCGCCAGTGTGATATATAGGCCGACAGGCCAACCTCGACAGCCATCGCCATGGTGCAAGATCAAAACATTCGTAGCGGATGACTGGCTGACCAATTCGGCGCCGATTTCGGCCACGGCTTCGCGCTGCTGGCGATGGCATTCTCCGGTCTAAACGGCCGACTGAAGTCCGAAATCAATGAGAGGTGACCACCCGCTGTGCGAGCCGCACAACCTGCGACTACACCTCTTCCACGACGGCTTTCCGATTACTTAGACGGCATGGCTGCAGTCCACAGGCGTCACGAATGTCGATCCCGACGATGGCGTACGGTCGTCGGCGACGTCGTCTCCATGAACGGTGGCAGGATCGTCAAGAGGAACGCGCGAATTGCTGTTCTCCGCGCCCGCCCACGAACGCATCGAGCGTTTCCTCAGCAATCTCCTTCATTGAGCAGGCAGGAACGTGAATGGGCAATCTGAATGGCTCGAGGCGACCGAGCTCTCGCTCGACGTCATCTGCATATGGGAGCTGCGACGGGAACGAATACCGCGGGCCGTGGAGAGGCTGCGCGAACTAGGGTCAGGACCTATTAATATGGCCACAATGGTCGGCCTGATTTGTGCGGATACGCGGAGCAGGACCGCAGGAAGACTTTACGTCTTTCAAGGTCTTGCGACAAAGTAGCCCGTGCAAATCAGGCCGATCCGAAGGACGCTCGATAGACCGGCGAGCTGCCGCGTCAAAGCCCTTGACCGGGGGGAAGACCCCGCTCTGCGGGCTTTTCCTTGCATCTCTTGGTCTATCGAACGCCATTGTGGTCATATTAATAGGTCCTGACCCTAGATGTCTTCACCGCATTTGGCGGTCATGGTGATCCCATGTCGCAGGACCGGATGCGTTCCATTGCGGCGAGCCAATTGAAATCCTCCATCCAAACGGACGGGGAGACTGGAGTTACCAGCTTCGATCTTTGTACCGGCTTGCCCGTTTACCGCGGCCAACGATAAAGATGGCGACAGATAGACTTTCAACAGGCCGGCGCACCGTGGTCAAGTTCGAGGGCGCGTAGCACACAGGGTCGTTCAAGTTCTGCGGGACCGCCTACCGTCTTGCCGCGCTTGAGTTTGCAGGGCGGGAGAGGGGAATAGTTGCTTGGTCGTCGGACAAAATGCGCAGAGGCGGCCGAGACTGGCAACGTCAGAAGCGGAACCTGTTCAAGAAACGGCCGTGTAACCATATGGGATGTGACAAGTAGCTTCGCGTCCAACGCAGAAAGTTCTACGCTAGAGAACACGCTACAACCAGCCTACAACTGATTCTGATATGATTCCGGATGAAATACTCCTTGCGTTAGCGGTGTTTTTTGCTTGCGGGGGCAGGATTCGAACCTGTAAGTGTCACTGCAGCAGCGAGATTGCTGATGCACCTCAGCACGCAAATTCAGTCGTTGCACTGTATTGGTGGAAGCGCTCCTCCGCTACCATCGTTAACATGTGCGACCCTAAGACATGGGTGACAATCTCGTGCCGAACGGGTTGTCGATGGTCTGCGAGGTTCTCTGCTCCAGGTCGATATATCCCAGATCATAGCATGAAGCTCACGAGCCAAATGCCATCGTCTACCTCCTTGATTCCGAGCCTGTGACCGGCGAGCACGGATGAGACGTTGATCTTCTTCCTCATCATGCAGATGCGCCCGCAGGCGGTGACGAGGATATCGCGGTCGTGGAAGGGGTAATCCACTCAGGCAGCCCTTCATAGGTTCTTGAAGAAGGGATGTAGAGCTCGGCCGGGGTCTTCATGCCGATGGCCTCGTGCGGACGCTCGTCATTGAATTCGCTGACGAACCGGTCGAAGCGGTCTTGCTGCTGCAGGGCGTTCATGCCCGGCGGCCGGGCCGTCTCCTGCTTCAAGGTGCGATGCATGCGCTCGTGGCGGCCGTTCTGCTGCGGGTTGCCGCGCTTGGTCTCGACGATCAGCCGCTCCATCTGCTCGGGCAACTGGTTGGCGTAGCACACCGGCCGCCGCGAGCGGTCGCACAGAACCTCAACCCCTTCCTGCCGATAGCGGCCCCAGATCTTGTAGCCGGTCTTGCGCGAAATCCCGAACTGACGGCACACATCGCTCATGCCATCCCCGTCCAGAAGGCGGGCAACAAAACGAAGACGTTCCTCCATCACCGAACACTCTCTCCACGGCATCAACACCTCCGGCCAAAAGCCGAAAGTGTCACCCATATGTCCGGTACAAAACGTCACCTATCTCTCAGGTCGCTCACATTGTCCGACCCCGACAATTGTTAGCGCGATATTTGCAAGCAGCTACGTGCGCGGGTTGAGTTTCCCAGATGGAATTGAGATCGCGCCAGGAGCCGCCGATGGATCGGAGCGTCCGTTTTGGGGCCGATTGCGGTCCGTCGCTTTTTTTCGTGTGACCGCATCGAGACATTTTCTGCTGGTCTCGGCGCCCCGCGCCGACAACCCTCAGGGGGAGCGCCGGCCCCGACGCGACGTTGCGGTTCCGCCGGCGACGGAAAGGACGGAGGGAATGTTCTCGCGGAAGAAAACATCCATCTTGACCGGCGGAAGCGCTGACGGATTGAAGGCATGGTCACGTTGGAGGCTGCCGAAGACGCGCAGTGTGGAAGCGAGCAGCACATCAGGGTCCGAGTTGATCACCGTGTCCATGGTGCCTTCGATGAGAAGCCTGCGGGTGTCGGCCGTCAACCCGTGGCCGATGAAGACCACCTCACCGGACCTGCTGTGCTCCCGCAGCGCGCGGCCGATCCCGTCGGAGGAGCCGCCGACATTGTAGATGCCGACAAGATCGGCGTCCTGCTCCAGGAGCGAGAGCGCGTGACGGTAGTTCTCCTCGCGGTCGTCGTGGCCCTCGCGCATGCCGACCACGCGCAGGCCGGGATGCATCTCCTCCAGAAGATCGAGAAATCCCATCTCCCGCTCCGCGTGGGCACGGTAGTTACGGCTTCCCGCCACTAAGGCGACGCTGCCTTCTCGCGTGCGGCAGAAGCGGCCGAGCAGATATCCGGCGGTGCGCCCGGCCGCCTGGTTGTCGAGCCCCACATAGGCATCGCGCAGCGAATGCTGCAGGTCGGAGACGATAGTCACGATGCGCCGCCCGGCGGCGGAGACATCCTCCACCGCCTCGCGCACGAGCGGGTGGTCGATGGCCATGAAGGCGATCCCGTCCGCCCAGCCGGCATGGTGGCGGATGGCCGCGGCTAGCGCGCCGGCATCGAAGCTCTCGATGAAGTAGCAGCGCACCTGGGCTTCATCGCTCGACTTCGACTGGGCGACGGCGCGAACCTTGTCACCGAGGAGCCGAAGATAGGGGTTGCCGCCCATGGGGAGCAGAAAGGCGACATTTGGCGGGCGCGGGTGGATGAGTTGCGCATGCTCGGCTTCGCTCACATAGCCCAGCTCGAGCGCCGCCTTGAGCACGCGCTCGACGGTGCGGGCCTTCACGCCCTTGCGCCGGTTGAGCACCCGGTCGACCGTTGCGAGCGAGACGTTTGCGGCCTCCGCAATGTCGGTCATGAGCGGCATCGGTAGGCCGTCTCCTCGAACTGATGACACCTCAAAAAACCTCAATTTTTCTGGTTTGACCTGAAGCATGCTAGTTCCTAGCCTTGTGTCAAGTAGGCAGCGTCTCTGGAGGAGAGCGTATCAAGGTGCTGTCTATGGCCCGTCAGAACATGTCATGGGAGGACCCGATGAACAGGAATTTGTTGCAGTTTGGCGCACGCCGCATCAGTCGCCGCAACGCCCTTGCGCTCGGCCTGGGCGCGAGTGCGGCCGCCATGCTTCCCGGCCGGTCGCACGCGCAATCGGTGACGCTGCGCTACGGCCACAATAACGAGCCCGCCAGCGTCGCCGGCGCGCAGGCCGACTGGTTTGCCGAAGCGGTGGCCAAGCATTCCGGCGGAGACCTTGCCATCGAGGTCTTCCCGTCCTCGCAATTGGGCAAGCTTCAGGAGCTTGCCGAGGCCGTATCGCTCGGCACCATCGCCTTTTCCCACAACACGGCCGGCGGCATCGGCTCGCTTTACGAGCCCTTTGCAGCCCTGGACACGCCCTATCTCTACCGCGACGTCGATCACCTCATGAAGGTGATGGACGTCAATTCATCGGTCATGCAGGAGTTGAACCAGGGCCTGATCGAGGCGGCCAATGTGCGCGTCATCTACGCGCATTATTTCGGTCGCCGGAACCTGACTGCCAACAAGGCGGTCTATTCGCCGGCCGATCTCGCCGGTGAGAAGATCCGCGCCGTCCCCTTCCCGATCTACACGACCGCGGTGGAGGGCATGGGGGCGGCCGCCATTCCGGTCGACTGGTCGGAGGTGCCGACCGCGCTTGCGACCGGGGTGGTCGCCGGGCAGGAAAACCCAGTGAATGTGATCCTCAACGTCAAGCTCTACGAAGTGCAGTCGCACTTGATGCTCACGGGGCACATGTCCAACGCCGAGGTCGTCGTCATGAACGAGGATGCCTGGCAGGGCTTGTCTGACGCGCATAAGGAAGCCGTCACCGAGGCCGCCGCAGAAATCCGCGACCGCGCCACCAAGGCCATCCAGGACAATGAGGAAAAGGACACGCAAGCCCTGCGCGAGCTGGGCATGACCGTGATCGGTCCCGATGACGGGCTCAAGGTCGATGCCTTCCGCGCCTCGGTCGAGAAGCTTGTCCAGGAGCGCTTCAGCGAGAAGTACGGCGCGCTGTACGAGCAGATCAGGGCGATCGGCTAGAGCGATTTCAGGGAATCGGTGTTCCGGCCCTAATTGCGAAAGAACAAGGAGTTGGATCAGTTCATCGATTCCACAATACGATGAACTGATTTAGGTCCGCGCGTCGCGGATCAGGAGCAAGACCATGCATATCGGCTCCGCCGTCCGGGCGGCAGACAAGATGTTGGAGACAGTCTCGCTGGCCTGCCGGTCCGCGGCAATCATCCTTCTCGCCCTGATGGCCCTGCTCGTCGTCGGTCAGGTGGTGGGCCGAAACGCCTTCGATCTCGGCATGCCGTGGGCTGACGAGCTGGCGCGCTTCAGCGGGATCGCGCTCGTCTTTCTTTGCGTGCCGCTCCTGGCCTTGCGCGGTCAGCATGTCGCAGTCGACCTTGTGCCGATGATGCTGCCGCTACGTCTAAGGCGCTACGCGCTGGCACTGGTCGAAGCAGCGATCCTCGTCTTCTGCCTGCTCACGCTTTACGGCTTCCAGTCTTTCCTCTCCCGCGCCGGCAAGTTCTCCACGCCATCCCTCGGCATGTCGAACTGGTTCTTCTACGCGCCTGCGCTCGCCGGCTTCATGCTCCTTCTTCTGGTCGCCGCTGTCCGCCTTACCGGCCTTCTCCTGGACACCGATTCCGCACCGAAGGACCGTCCGGCATCATGAGCCTCGTCCTCATTCTCGTCTTCGCCGCAACCCTCACGCTTGGTGCACCCGTTGCCGTCTCGCTGGGGCTTTCCTCCGCTGTCGTGATCGTCACTTACGGGCTTCCCGTAAACGTGCTGGCGCAGCGCGCCGTCAACGCGCTGGATTCCACGCCGCTGCTCGCCGTCCCTTTGTTCATTCTCGCCGCAAGCCTCCTCAACGCGATGGGAGTGACGACGCACATCTTCGACCTCGTGCGCCTCCTCGTCGGCCGGATCCGCGGCGCAGTGGCCCAGGTCTCAATCCTCGTCAGCCTCATTTTCTCCGGCGTCTCGGGCGCCGCCCTCGCCGACATCGGTGCGCTGGGCAAGATCCAGATCGACCAGATGACCGGCCAAGGATATCGCAAAAACTTCGCCGCCGGTATCACCATCGCCGCCGCAACCATCGGCCCGATTTTCCCGCCCTCGATACCCATCATCATCTATGCCAGCGTGGCCAACGTCTCGGCCGTGCAGCTCCTGATCGCCGGCATTGTTCCGGCACTCCTCATCACGCTCTTCCTGATGGTCCAGGTCGCCGTCATCGCCCGCATTTACGACCTGCCGCGCGATGTGGTCAGCCCCTCCCTGCGCGCTGTGGTGAAGAAGGCGCTGGTCTCCTTCCCGGCGCTGCTTACGCCGGTGCTTCTCATCGGCGGACTTCTCAGCGGCTGGTTCGGCCCGACCGAGGTCGCCGGCGTCACTGTCGCCTACGCGCTTTTGATCGGCTTTGCGGTCTACCGCTCGTTGACGCTGCGCGCCGTCGGGGAGAGCCTGCGCGAGACGGTGGAGGCCACCGCCAGCATTCTCTTCATCGTGTCTACTGCCG
The DNA here is from genome assembly GCF_026162365.1 of Nitratireductor luteus. Taxonomy (GTDB): domain Bacteria; phylum Pseudomonadota; class Alphaproteobacteria; order Rhizobiales; family Rhizobiaceae; genus Chelativorans; species Chelativorans luteus. The sequence continues at coordinate 12,791 of NZ_JAOANW010000028.1, forward strand.
CCGTTTTCGCGTGGGTGCTCACCCTCGACCGCGTGCCGGCGAAGGCGGGCGCCTTCCTGCTCGGCCTGTCGGATGATCCCTTCATCCTGCTCCTGCTCGTCAACATTTTTCTGCTCGTCGTCGGCATGGTGCTGGAATCCATCGCGGCCATCCTCATCATTGCGCCGATCGTCGCCCCCGCCCTCCATGCGGCGGGGGTCGACCCCCTTCAGCTCGGCATCGTCTTCGTGCTCAACCTGATGATCGGACTTCTGACCCCGCCCATCGGCATGAGCCTCTACATGGTGTCGATCGTCGCCAAGATGCCGGTACATGCGGTGATCCGGGGCGTTCTGCCTTTCCTGATACCTCTCCTTCTTTCGCTGCTGGTGGTCTCCGCGGTTCCCGCGGTCTCGACCTGGCTCCCGAGACTTTTCGTGCAATAGGGTTTGAATATGAGCAGATTTTTGGGCTCGATCCGCCAGCTTGGCTACGTGGTCGACGACATCGAAGCCGCCATGGCCCATTGGCATTCCGTCATGGGCGTCGGCCCCTGGTTCTACAATCCCCGAGTGCCGATCGAGGACTACCGCTATGACGGCGAGCCGCACGAGGTCCACAACTCCGTCGCGCTTGCCAATAGCGGCCCCATGCAGGTCGAGTTGATCCAAACACGCAACGACGCCCCCTCCATGTATCGCGACTTCATGCGTGCCGGCCACAAGGGGCTGCAGCATGTCGCCTATTGGACGCAGGACTACGATGCCGACCTCGCCCGCATGGAAGAGGAAGGCTTCAGGCAAAAGATGAGCGGCAGGGTCGGCGCCAATGGCCGCTTCGTCTATTTCGACCGGGAAGCTCATCCCGGCACGGTTATCGAACTCTCCGAGGTCGTAGGGCCGAAGGGGCGGCTGTTCGAGCTGATCCGCGAGGCCTCGGAAGGTTGGGACGGCGCGGAGCCGGTCCGCCCTTTCCCTGACCTCTCCACCTTGTGAAGCGCCGATGAAGGCCGGGACCCTGGAAGCGCAGTACGTGATCGAGACCCCGCTCGAGCCTGAGAGGGTGGCGGCGATCATGGCCGGCGAGCAGAGCAGCGGAACCTTCGTCCGCGTGGCGGGCGAGACGGATGCGCTGCGCGAGCGCGCCGCGGCCGAGGTCCTGTCCGTGGAGGAGCTGGAACCCGTAGCCGCGCCCAGTCTCGCAAGCGCTTATCTGCAGCGCAAGGGCGCCGCCGGCCCGTACCGGCGGGCGAGCGTGAAAATCGCCTTTCCGCTCGCCAATATAGGCGCCAACCTGCCCACCCTGGCCGCGACGGCGGCCGGGAATCTCTATGATCTCGGCGAGGTTACTGGCCTGCGTCTGGTGGATATCGCTCTCCCGCGGACCTATCGCGACCGCTTCGACCGCCCGCCTCTCGGTGTTTCGGGAACGCGCCAGTGGCTCGGCATCGGCGACCGGCCGTTCTTCGGCACGATCATCAAGCCCAATGTCGGCATGGCCGCATCGGAGATCGCGGATCTCGTGGGCCTGCTTTGCGAGGCGGGTGTCGACTTCATCAAGGACGACGAGGTTTGCGCCGATCCGGATCATGCGCCGTTCGCCGAGCGGGTGCCGGCGGTGATGCGGCGGGTCCGCGCCTATCGCGAGGCGACCGGCCGCGACGTCATGGTGGCCTTCAACATCACCGACGAGACCGATGCCATGCGCCGCCACGCCGAGATGGTAGAACGGGAAGGCGGTTCCTGCGTCATGGCGAGCCTCAACTGGTGCGGCCTTTCCGCCCTCCAGACGCTCCGGCGCTCCACGCCGCTTGCCCTCCACGGCCATAGAAACGGTTTCGGCGCCTTCTCGCGCCACCCGTCGCTGGGCATCGGCTTCGACGCCTATCAGGCGCTTTATCGTCTCACCGGCATCGATCACATGCATGTCCACGGCATCGGCGGTAAGTTCTCGGATGCTGCGGAGGAGGTGGCCTCGGCTGCCCGTCGCTGCCTGCAGCCGCTCGCGGCGGATGCGTCGGATGATGATGATGCGGTGCTGCCCGTCTTTTCCTCCGGTCAATGGGCGGGAACTTTGCCTTCGACCCACAACGCCGTGGGCTCGGCCGACTTCATGTTCCTGGCGGGCGGCGGGATCCTCGCCCACCCGGACGGGCCGGCCGCCGGTGTCAGGAGCCTTCGCCAAGCCTATGATGCCGTGGCATCGGGAACACCGCTCGAAAAGGCGGCCGAGCGCCTGCCGGAGCTGCGCGCCGCGCTCGACTTCTTCGGAGGCTGACGGTGGGCGCGGGCGTCGATTACGTCTTCGTCGGCGACGACTTCACCGGCGCATCCGACACCCTGGCGACGCTCGCCCGGGCCGGCCGCTGTGTTCGGCTGTTCCTCGATCCGCCCGATGCGACTGCGATCGCGGAAGAAGGGCTCGACGCTGTCGGCCTCGCCACCGAGTTCCGCGCGCTGCCGGCCGAGGCCATCGCCGCGCAGATGGACGTGCTGGCGCCGCTGCTGAAGGCCCTGTCCCCCCGCATCGTTCACTACAAGGTCTGCTCCACCTTCGATTCCAGCCCCGAAACGGGCAGCATCGGCGCAGCGGCTGCGGTCCTGGAGCGCCATCTCGATCCCGCGCTGTTAGCCGTCCTCGGCGGCCAGCCGAGTCTCGAACGCTACTGCGCGTTCGGCAATCTCTTTGCCCGCGGACCGGACGGCCAAATCCACCGGATCGACCGGCACCCGGTCATGCGCAACCATCCGATCACGCCGATGGCGGAGGCCGACCTGCGCATCCACCTCGCAAGGCAGGGCCTAGAGGACCTGCTGCTCCTGGCGTGGCCGGAGATCGAGGAGCGCCGGACGACCCTCAAGACACATATCGACGAGCTCATGCGCGCGGGGAAGAAGCGCATGTTGTTCGACGTATGTGATCAGGGCCATCTCAAAACGATAGGCGCCGCACTGGGCGGCTGCGGCAGGGATGGCCGCCCGTTGCTGATCGTTGGCGCCAGCAGCGTGGCAGAGGCGCTTTCCGGAGATCTCCAGCCGTCCGGAGTGGCAGCCCCGGCGCAGGGCAGGACGGAGGGCCCGTGCCTCGTCCTGGCAGGCAGCCGGTCGCAGGTCACAGCCGCCCAGGTGAAAGCCGCACGCCGCTTCAGGCCCATGCTGATACAGCCTCGGCACCTGGCGGATGAGACCGCGGCCGGCGCGTTCGCCGCAAGCTGCGCCGCGGCGCTCGCAGCCGGAGAAAACGTGCTGGCCCATCTCGCCCCCACGGAGGATTACCGCTGCAGTGGAGCCAAGCTGTCATGCAAATTGGCGAACCTGGTCGCCGCCATCCTTGATCGACAAGCGGTGTGTGCTCTGGGTGTGGCTGGCGGCGACACGTCGAGCATCATCGTCCGCCGGCTCGGTTTCCGCAGCCTTGCGTTCGAGGAGCAGCTGGACGCAGGCGTGGCGATCTGTTCGGCGGCATCAGACATGCCGAAGAGGGATGGCATGCGCCTGATGCTCAAGGGCGGCCAGGTCGGCTCGAACGCCGTTTTCGATCGCTTCGCCTCTGCGATGAACACAAAATCTCCTACCACTCCGCCCGGCCTTTGGCATCATCGACCATGAATTCTTATACCGTTTCTACGTCTGCGACGGCACCCAAAGAGCCAGCTCCAGTCAGAATGCGAATGGCGCTGTTAAATTGGAATTGATGGTAGCGTCCTGCCAGAAATTCCTGAACTGTTTCAGTGCTAGAGCGGGTTCGACTTATTCCGAGTCATAGCCGGCTACCGGACGGTGACTACCACGCGTTCTCAACCTGCGTTTGACCTTTGCCGAGCAACTCCTGCTGGAGGGCAACATATCAATTGCCGAGATCTCCTATCTGAGCGGGTTTCAGGTCAGAGCCATCTGAGCGCTGCGATGAAGAAGCATCGGCATGCGACACCGGCCCAGATACGGCATAACAGATAGATTTATCTAAGTTTTTAATGATAGCGCCGGCAAAAAGTACAAGAAGAATGATGGGTGCGAGCAGAATGTGGAAAGTCCATAGCAATATGAGGATGAAGGCGCCATTTTGCGCAATATTTTTATACTCACGGCAAAGTCCTGAAATACCACTCGTGAAGGTTGTGCCCTTCTGCTCGGGTTGGAATTGTCCGGTATGGGGCCTTTAAGCCTGGGTATTGATGCAGCGCATCGGATTAAAGAAGAAACCGATGTAATGCTTGGGCGGCGCGGCGTTAGGCCGCGCGGAAGCAGGGCAACACCGCGCCGGATGATTCGCCTACGAGGGGATCGTCCATGCTTAAGCCGGTTTCGCTGCGCGATGTTGCGCGTTGTTTGGCAGGTTATCTCGCCTGTACTGCGCGGCCTCCCTGCCTTTCCCGCTCGCCGGCGTGGCTTTCGTCATTCCCGATGGCATTGAGGATGATGGTGGATCGCGCTGCTTGCGGGACGGTTGGTCGTGCAAGCCGCCAGGCCAGGCTCGGGCTGGCAGCCACCCTGATGTCCGGGATGGCGCTTTGGAGTGGCGACGCGCAAGCGCAGGCGCAGACCCCGTTCGCCGCCTGTACGTCGACCATGTATCTGTCGATCGGCGCCAATCCGACGCAGCTTCACAGCGTCGACACGAGCACCAACCCGTTCACCTTTCCGGCCATCGGCGATGAGGCCACCCCCGGCTACAACGGCATTGGCTACAATCCCACCGACAACTTTATCTACGCGTCGATTTGGGACCCGGATGCCGCGAATGGTGCCGGCAGGCACATTCTTCAGCGCATCGACAGCAATGGTGTCGTGCGGGAATTCGGCGTCATCGCAGGCGGGGGTATCAACACCGATGCCGCGCCCGCCGGGGGCATTGATAATTATCGACGGTGGATCGCCTCTGGCACGTTCGGGACGGACGGCTTCCTCTACCTCAAGCATAACAATCTTTCGGACAGGATGTGGCGCGTCGACGTGTCGAATCTGAATTCGCCGACGGCGACGGCCATAGACCTTGACCAGGCCATAGCCAATGCGGACCTAGCCTGGCACAACGGGCTGATTTACACGCACAACCAAAGCGATAATTGGCTTTATTCGATCGATCCTAACACGGGAGCGGTGGACCCGATCGGCGAGTCAGTCGTCGGTGGCTTTGGGTCGATGATCAGTGCCACAAACGGCGTTTTCGGTCGCGAGAATGGCAATGGCGGGATCTACCAATTCGATACCACGACGGGTGAAGCGACGCTCATCTCTGATTCGCCGAGCGGCGGCGGTGACGGCGCCAAATGCCCCACCACGGCGGTGGTGCTCGACGCCGACCTTGAGATCGACAAGGACGACAGCTCCGAGACTTACGATCGCGGCGGCGAGGTGGAGTACACCATCCTCGTCAGCAACAACGGCCCCTTCGGCGTGCAGAACGCGCTCGTCAACGACGCGCTTCCCGATGGCATCGCCGATGCGACCTGGACCTGCGGCAGCCCGACGAACGGCGCCGTCTGCGTCACGCCCAATGGCACCGGCGACATCGTCGACGCGGCGGTGAACCTGCCCGCCAATTCTTCGGTCACCTTCACGCTGACTATGCAGGTGCCGCTGAGCTTCACCGGCGAACTCACCAACACCGCCACGGTGACGAATCCCGAGGGCTTCCCCGATCCGACCCCGGCCAACAACACCGATTCCGACACCGACATCGCCGCGCCGCTGCTGACGCTCGAGAAGCAGGTGACGAACGACGATGGCGGTACGGCAACCACGGCGGATTTCACGCTGAGCGCCGATGGGCCGGAGACCATCACCGGCATAAGCGGCAGCGCTGATGTGACGGACGTCCCTGTGACCGCCGGCACCTATACGCTGAGCGAGACGAACCAGCCGGGCTACGACGCGAGCGAATATAGCTGCGTGGTCGATGGCGGTTCGCCCGTCACCGGCAACTCGATCACGCTCGCAAACGAGCAGACCGCCGTCTGCACGATCACCAATGATGATGAGCCAGGGACGCTGACGCTGCGCAAAACGCTCGTCAACAATGATGGCGGCATTGCCGGAGCGGAGGACTTCATCCTGACGGCATCGGGTCCGGCCAACATCTCCGGCCCGACGGGCGATCCCGCGGTGACGGATGCGGTCGTCCCGGCAGGCAGCTACGTCCTCGGCGAGAACGGCCCGGCCGGCTACACCGCCGGCACCTATCGCTGCTCCATCGACGGCGGTGCGCCGGTGGCCAGCAACAACCTGAACCTGGGCAGCGGCCAGAGCGCCGTCTGCACCATCACCAACGACGACATCCCGCCCGACGTTTCGATCAACAAGGCGCTGGTCGACGAGAGCATCGCTGACGATCTCTTCCCGCAGGACGGCGAGTTCCTCACCTACGAGATCACGCTCACGAACACGGGTGGCACGGCGTCGAACTACGAGATCGCCGACATTCTGGACGGCAATGTCGTGTTCCAGAGCGCCTCCCACGGCGGCACGCTCGCCGGCAACGAGGTGCAGTGGACGCTGACCGTGCCAGCGCAGGACGGGGTTGTTCCGGGCACCATGGTGCTTCAGGTGGTAGTGCAGGTCATCAATCCGCTGCCCCCTGGCGAGCAGGTGGTCAACAGCGCCAAGACGCCGACCGAACCGCCCCCGCCCTGCCCGTCGGCACAATGCGTGGTCCTCCCGCCGCCGCCCTTCGTCGAAAGCGAGAAGCAGCTCGTTGCCGAAAGTGGCAGCACGGCCGGCGTTGCCGAACCCGGCGAGCAGCTCACCTACCAGATCACGCTACGCAATTCGGGCAGCACCACATCGGACTATGACCATCGCGACCTGCTCGACCCGAATACGAACTTCGTCTTGGCCGACAACAGCGGCGCGCATTCGGGGGGCAGCCCCGGCGGCCAGGTGGACTGGACGGACCTGACGGTCCCCGGCGGCACGCCTTCCACGCCCGGCGTCCTGACGCTCGAGGTTGTCGTCACGGTGGTCGACCCCATACCCGGCGGCGTGTCGCGCCTCACCAATATCGCCTACGATCCGACGGAGCCCGTGCCCGATTGCCCGGCGCCGCAATGCGTCATCACCCCGGTGCCGGGAGTTGTCGACAAGGAGAAGCTCCTCGTCTCAGAGGACGGCACACGGCCGGGCGTGGCCGAGCCCGGAGAGCGGCTCACCTATGAGATCACCCTCACCAATACGGGCGGTTCGGTAACCGGATACGAGGTCGAGGACCGGCTCGATCCCAACACCAGTTTCATCTCCGCCACGGATGGCGGCACGGAAAGTGGCGGCACGGTAACGTGGAGCGGGCTTGCCATCGACGCGCATGACGGAACAACGCCGGGCGAGCGCGTCCTGACCGTCGTGGTGGAAGTCGATGACCCGCTGGATCCAGGTGTGGTGCAACTCACCAACATCGCCGCCGAGCCGGGCGAAACGGTGGACTGCGAGCAAACACCGCAGCAATGCGTGACAACGTCCGCGGCCCCGCAGATCACCAAGCTTAAGGAGCTGGTAAACGAGAGCGGCACACTGGCCAACGTCGCCGAGGCCGGTGAGACACTCACCTACCGCATTAGGGTGACCAATGAGGGCGGCGCCGACCCGGATTACCGGCTTCAGGATCTGCTCGACCCCAACACCACCTTCACCGGCGCCGACAATGGCGGCCAGCTGATGGGCGATCACGTGGCCTGGGCGCTCGCCGTGCCCGCCCACGACGGGACCAATCCCGGCGTGCGCGTAGTGACGGTCACGGTGAGGGTGGACGAGCCGATCGCCAAGGGCGTCACGCAGCTCACCAATATAGCCCGCGAGCCAGGCGAGACCATCGATTGCCAGGTCACGCCGAGGCCGCCGGAATGCGTGATCACGCAGACCGGCCCGAATGTATCGTCTGAAAAGCTTCTCATGGCCGAAAGCGGCTCGACCAGTGGCATGGCCGAGCCGGGCGAGGATCTCACCTATGAGATCACCCTTACAAATACGGGCGGCGTAGCGCATTCCAATTACGGCCTGATCGACGCATACGGCTCCAATGTCACCATCGTCGATGCCGGCGGCGGCACGGACGAGGGCAGCTGGATCCGCTGGAGCGGCCTGACGGTCCCGGCACAGACCGGCAGCACGCCCGGCACGCTGGTGCTGACCGTCGTTACCCGGGTCGACGATCCCCTGCCGTCGGGCGTGACGAGGCTTCGCAACATCATCAAGCGCAATCCCACGGATCCGGACCCGGAATGCCCCTCCGTGCAATGCGTGGACATTTCCACCACCGCCAACGTCACGCCGGTGAAGCGGCTGGTGTTAGAGGACGGCAGCACCGCTGGCATCGCCGAGCCGGGGGAGCAACTGACCTACGAAATCACCCTGACGAACGAAGCCGGCGCAACCAACGACTACGCTGTCGAGGACGTTCTCGACCCGAACATGGTGTTCGTCTCGGCGGATAATGATGGCGTGCATTCTGGCGAAAGCTCGGGCGGAATCGTGGAATGGTCAGGGCTTCATGTACCGGGCCATGACGGGACGAACCCTGGAGTGCTCGTGCTCACCGCCGTCGTCGAGGTGCTCGATCCGCTGCCCGACGACGCGGTCTCCCTCAGAAACATCATCCGGGAGCCCGGCGGACCGGACCCCGAGTGCCCATCGGACCAGTGCGTGATGCTTGATCCGCAAAAGCCTGCGCTCACGTTGCTCAAGGAGGGTGCGTACGAGGATTCCGACGGCAACGGTTTCGCCAATCCGGGTGATACGATGCGCTTCAGCTTCACTATCACCAATGGGGGCAATGTTCCGGTCGTCGATGTCTACCCGCAAGACGATGGGCCCACCTTCAACGATAAGGGAGGCACTGGCGAACTCTCCGCCTACGATCCGGACCCGACAAGGGAGCAAGTGACGCTGGATCCCGGCGAGGAACAAGTTTTCACGGCCAGTTATGTGCTGACGCAGACCGACATCGACAACGGTGCAGGCGTCGCGGACGGCGTCGAGAACGAGGCGACGGCGGTTGGCTATGTCAATGGCACCCGGACCAACGGCACGCCCGTTGAATCCGAGTTGAGCGCAACGACACTGGCGCTCCCCTCGGCGGCGAGCACGGTTTCGATCACCAAGGTTGCGGTGTTGCGGAAAATCCGGCGTGGCGAGCAGGCGCCGTTCGTGATCCGGCTGACCAACAATGCCGGTTCGCGGGCCGACGGGATCACGGTGACGGACACGATGCCGTCGGGCTTCCGTTTTGTGGACGGCTCGGCAACGGTGGACGGCGTGGCGGTGACGCCGGTGGTCCAGGGCCGGAAGGTAGTCTTCGAGGCTCTTTCGCTGGCCGGCAATGGCGAGCTTGAGATCCGGCTCCGGATGCTGGCGCTGAGCTCGGCCGGCCCTGGCGAGCATGTGAACCGGGCCAGCGCGACGGACGCGTCGGGTACTTTGCTTGCGCCGCCGGCGACGGCGGTTGTGGAGATCCTGGTCGAGCCGGTGTTCGACTGCGGCGACATCATCGGCAAGGTGTTCGACGATGAGAACGGCAATGGCTACCAGGACGACGGCGAGCCGGGCT
>NZ_JAOANW010000029.1 GCF_026162365.1 Nitratireductor luteus
CCAGCCCGCGCAGTTCCGCCAGCGACAAGCCTTCAAGAGAATCATTCGATAATAGAGCCACGCAAAGCGTGAATCACAAACGCGCTCGCATGCAAACCCCCATTGCCCGGAAATTTGCCCCGGTTACGACCGAAGGGCCCTAACCTTCTGATTTCTAACGTGTCGCCAGCTCAAGCAGCGGAGGGACGGAACCGATCACTCGTGGGACCTCACTCGCCCAGACGGGAAGGCTTCGGCGCGAGCTGGAGCAGATCGGTCCATTCATTGTGGTTGGAAAGTGACTCCGGGAACATGGCGAGGCGGCTGAGAACGGCTTCCCGCTTCGCTTCCAGATCGGCTCCGAGCCGATCAATATGCTCAAGCTTCTTGAGTAGTTGCGGAATGCCGCGCTCACACGGTCCTGCGCCCTCGTCGGAGAGGCGGGCAGCCATTGCTCGGACCTCTCGTAGTCCCCCGACGGAGCCGGATCGCTGTCCATGAACATGGAAGACGGCAGGAATGGAAAACAGCGCGTAGCCGGCGTCGAGCATCACCCGAAACCAAGAGCCAGTTTATGTTCGCGTCCATCCAGAGGGACGCGCACGCAGGTTTCGGAACACTGAAGAGGTTCGCCGTCGATCACAGCGGACCAGGCACCTGAGCCGCTTCCCCTCGAATTGTCGACGCGAATGTCGAACCGGGTGCCGTCCACCCGCACAACGGCCTCGAACCCCGGCCAGGTTGCTGGAATACGTGGGTCGACGAGGAGGAATGCCCCCTCGCGCCGAATGCCCAGGATGCCCTCAATGCCGGAACGGTACATCCAGGCGGCGGAGCCGGTGTACCAGGTCCATCCGCCCCGGCCGACATGCGGCGAGACGGAATAGACGTCGGCGGCAACGACATAGGGTTCGACCATGTAGCGTTCGGTCTCCTCATGGGTAAGCGCGTGGTTGATCGGGTTGAGCAGCGCGAACAGATCGTGTGCCTTGTCGCCCGCACCCGATTTTGCAAAGGCCAGGATCGCCCACATGGCCGCATGGCTGTACTGGCCGCCATTCTCACGCAGACCCGGCGGATAGCCCTTGATGTAGCCCGGGTCGTGCGGCGTCTTGTCGAAGGGGGGCGTGAACAGAAGCGCCATGCCGTCTTCACGGCGAATGAGATGCTTTTCCAACGATGCCATCGCCGTTGCCGCCCGCGCCGGGTCGGCGGCGCCCGACAGGACGGCCCAGGACTGGGCGATGGAGTCGATCCGGCATTCTTCGCTGTCCTTCGAGCCGAGCCATGTGCCGTCGTCGAAGGTCGCGCGGCGATACCACTCGCCGTCCCATGCTTGCCCCTCGAGCGCCTCGCGTAAGGAGGCTGCGTGAGCATGCCAGCGTTCGGCTCGGTCTGCATCACGACCCTCCGCCAGGGGCGCGAAGAGCTCGATGGTACGCAACAGCAGCCAGCCGAGCCAGACGCTCTCGCCCTTGCCGCCTTCGCCGACGCGGTTCATGCCGTCGTTCCAGTCGCCCGTGCCCATGAGGGGCAGGCCGAGCTTGCCGGTGAGTTCCAGGCACTGGTCGAGGCCACGGGCGCAGTGCTCGAACAGGGAGGCGGATTCGGCCGACTCTGTGGGGTGGAAGAATGCGTCGTGTTCGCCAGGTCCAAGCGGCGGACCGTCGAGAAACGGGACGGTCTCGTCCAGAACCGCGGCATCCCCCGAAGTATTCACATAAGTCGCAGCCGCGAATGCGAGCCAGACACGGTCGTCCGAGATCCGCGTGCGTACGCCTTGCCCCGATTGAGGCAGCCACCAATGCTGGACATCGCCTTCGACGAACTGTCGACCGGCCGCGCGCAGGAGATGGCGCCGCGTCTCTTCAGGCCTCGCCAGCGTCAAGGCCATGCCGTCCTGAAGCTGATCGCGGAAGCCGTAGGCGCCGCTCGCCTGATAGAAAGCCGAGCGCGCCCATATGCGGCAGGCGAGCGTCTGGTACAGGAGCCAGCCATTGAGCATGATGTCCATCGCGCGGTCCGGCGTCTTGACCTGGACCGTCTGCAAAAGGCTGGTCCAGTGATCCGTCACCTCCTGGAGAACGGCATCGAGATCGGCCGCGCGATATCGCGCAAGCAGCGCCTGGACCTCATCCTGCGAGCCGCACTGCCCGAGGAACGAGACAATTTCGACGGTCTCACCCGCGCCGATCTCGATGGTCTGCTGCAGGGCCGCGCAAGGGTCGAGGCCAGCGCCGGTGGTCCCGGATAGCGGGAGCTGGCCGGTGAGGGCGTGAGGCGCCGAAGGGTTGCCGTAGCGGCCAAGGAACTCGGTTCGGTCGGCCGTCCACGCGGTCTGCTGCCCGCCAAGATCGGCAAAGGCGATGCGGCTGGACGAATTGATGCTCCATGGATTGCGCGCCAGCATCGCGCCAGTGGCCTCGTCAATCTGCGTCACCAGGAAGGGCGCCGTGGCGCTGCGCGAGGTACCGAGCACCAGATCCGCATAGCTCGTGACCGACAGGCGGCGCGGTCGGCCGGAAAGGTTTCGAAGGGTCAGGCGCGATATCTTGATGGGGTCGGACAGAGGTACGTATTGCAGGAGATCGAGCGCGATGCCGTTCGCCTCGTGCTCGAAACGGCTGTAGCCGAAACCGTGGCGCGAAACATAGGTGGCGCTGCCGCGAATTGGCTGCGCAGTCGGGCTCCATAGATCGAGCGTCTCTTCGTCGCGGATGTAGATCATCTCGCCGCTCGGATCGACGACGGGATCGTTCGACCATGGCGTGAGCTGGTTCTCGCGGCTGTTTTCTGCCCAGGTGTAGCCGCTTCCCTCCGCGGAGACCTGAAAGCCGAAATCGGGATTGGCGATCACGTTGATCCATGGCGCGGGTGTAACCGCGCCGCCGTCGAGGATCGTCACATATTCCCGTCCGTCCTTGTCGAAGCCTCCGAGCCCGTTGAAGAACTCAAGCGGCGGCGTGTGCGGCGCAGAAGGCTCGAATTTCCGCCGCACAGGCTTTTGCAGGAGAGAGACCGAAGGGGCATTGACGGATGGGCCTGGCAAACGATCTAGTTGCTCGGCGATCGATCCACGACGTGCCGAGCATGTGACTCGGGCAATCGAACGGAGCCGGTCTCGCGCCTCGGCGCTCATCAGATCCGCGCGAAGGGTGAATACCGCGCCTTGCGCCAGTTCCAGTCCGAAGCGCGGCCGCGATTGACTGCTGCGCACGGCGGTCTCGATGGCGATCTGCAGGTCCTGCGTATAGGAGGATGCACGCTCGTTGATAATCACCAGGTCGACGGCGAGGCTTTTCATGCGCCAATATTCATGAGCGCGCAGCAACTGGCGGACCTGGGCCATGTCTTCCGGGTCGTCTATGCTGAGCAGGACGATCGGCAGGTCGCCGGAAATGGCGAGATGCCAAAGGCCCGATTGCGAGCCGGCACCGCGGACAATCTTGTCGGACGGAGCCCTGTAGCGAGGGTCGGCGTAGAGGATGGGCGCCGCCAGACGCTGAAAATCGGCCGCTTCTCCGGCATCGATATCAAGATGGCGAAGTTGGACCTGCCCTTGGGTCCATGCCAGCGTCCTGGCGCGTTCGAACGCGCTGCGGTCGTGGTGTTTGTCGATCATATCCATGAGCTCGGCACGCGATGATGCGACGACGGTCCAGTAAGCGATACGCGCGACCTTTCCCGGCGCGATCCTCACGCGCTGGCGCAACGAAAAGACCGGATCGAGAACCGTACCCACCGTATTCGAGAGTGAGCCTCCTCCTGCAACGGCGGCCGCCGTGCCTATCGAGCGACTGCGCCCGACGAACTTGGTTCGATCGGTCTCGTATTGCGGATCGGCGATGAGCTCGCCTTCGACCACGGCGAGATGGGCAGCCCATACCTGTGCTTCGGCGTGCGAGCGCAGGCGCCGCGTTGCAATGAGCGCACCGTATCCGGCAAGATGTTCAGTCTGCACGAACATCTTGGAGAACGCCGGATGCGCCACGTCGGCGGCCGGCGGCGCCAAAACGATTTCGGCGTAGGAGGTTACTTCGATCTCGCGCGGCCGTCGCCCTCCATTGCTCAAGGAGACGCGGCGTACCTCGCAATCGTCCTCGCCGGAGACCAGAACATCCATCGTAGTCGTCAGATTGCCATCGCGGCGGATGAACTGGGCGCGATCCTCGTCGAAGATGACCTCGCGATTTTCCCCTTCGATGCCGAGCGGCTGGGCGCCGGCAGACCAGATCTCGCCGTTCTGGACATCGCGCAGGAAGATGAACGAGCCCCAATCGTCGCGGGTGGCGTCCTCACGCCAGCGCGTGACGGCAATGTCGCGCCAGCGGCTGTAGCCCGCACCGGCGGCCGTCAGCATCACCGCGTAGCGGCCGTTCGACAGCAACTGGGTGACCGGAGGGCCTGCCGTGGTGGCGGTAACGCGGCGCGAGGCCGGGATTTCGGTATCCGCCGTGGCCGGGGATACCTTGACCTCTTCGGCCTTCGGATGGCCGATTGCGACGTTACGTGGCATGCGCTCCTGCAACAGGAGCTCGCAGGCCTGGATCATCGGCTCGCGATGGAAACGGGCACGCATCTCGCCATCGTGAAGCGTGTTGGCGATCGCGACAATGGTCATGCCCTGATGGTGAGCCATGGAGGTGCGGACAATGGCGACATTCTCCTTCTCCGGAAGCCGCGACCGCGTGAAATCCAGCGCCTCGAAGAAGCCATAGCGGCCGCTGGCGCCCATTTGCGCGAGGCGGGCGTAGTTTTCTCGCGCGCTCTGGGGATCGACCATCGTCGCAAGTCCCGTCGCATAGGGAGCGATCACCGCATTCTCTGAAAGACCGCGCTTCAGACCGAGACCTGGAACCCCGAAATTGGAGTACTGATAGGTCAACTCCATATCGCGCGCGTTGTAGGCGGACTCGGAGATCCCCCATGGAATGCCGAGCGACCGCGCGTAAGCCTGCTGGCGCTCGACCACCAGCCGGTTGGTCTGTTCAAGCAGGCTGCCAGCGGGGGCACGCATGACAAGCGAAGGCATCAGATATTCGAACATGGAGCCGGACCACGAAATCAGCGCCGAAGCATTCCCAAGCGGCGTCGCGGACCGGCCCAGGCGAAACCAGTGCCGTGTCTCGACATCGCCTTTGGCGATGGCGAAGAGGCTTGCAAGCCGGGCTTCCGAGGCGAGCAAGTCATAGCAGCTCGGATCGAGGCTATCGTCGTGGAGGGAATAGCCGATCGACAGCAGTTTGCGTTCGGGATCGAGAAGGAAAGCAAAGTCCATCGCCAGCGCCATCTCGCGCGCTTCCGTGGCAAGCGCCTGCAATCGGTCTTTCAGGACCGGATCAGCGTCCCGGTCGCGCGCATGTTCTACGACGGTCGTCTTGACGGCCTCGATCCAGAAGGCGAGATCCGGGGCGCTGTCTTCGATTTCCGTCGGAACTATATCGCGCGCTGTGGCGGCAGCTTTGTCAGCCAGGCGCGTCAGCACGGGGGACAACGCGTCGAGCGTCTGCGGACCGTTCAACAGGGCTTCGATGTCATCAAGCATCATGGAGAGCTGGGCTTCGCGGTGGTTCCCGGACAGGGCATCGAGCGCTTGACGTGCAAGTTGGGTACTGTCCGTCATGCCGAGCCGGGCATTTGACGCAATGCCATCGTTCACCCACGCCTCGCATGCGTTGGCGAGTACGATCAGATGTCCGGCGAGGTTTCCGCTGTCGACCGACGAGATGTAGGCGGGTTCGAGGACACGCAGGTCCTGCGTCGCATACCAGTTGAAGAAATGGCCGTTGTGCCGTGCGAGCTTTCGCATGGTTCCCAGCGTGGCTTCCAGCCGCTCCACGGTCTCGGCCGTACCGGCCCAGCCGAAGTCGCGGGCGGCCACCGCGGAGATGAGGTAGAGCCCGATATTGGTGGGCGACGTTCGATGCGCGACGACAGGCTTCGGATCCTCCTGGAAATTGTCCGGGGGCAGCATGTTGTCTTCGGGCGTCACAAAAGTCTCGAAGAAGCGCCAGGTCCGACGCGCGATGAGGCGCAGTTCAGCCGCATCCGGATCGGAAACCGCAAGGCGCGGTCCCGCCTTCGGCGACCGGCTCGCCCACAAGGCGAACGCCGGTGCGGCCAGCCACAAAAAGGCAAAGGGCAGTACAAGCGGCCAGGACGAAGGCGACAATGCAACGGCGCCCACGGCCAACACAAACCCAAGCAGCGTGCCGGATGCCATGCGGCGATAGAAACCGGCGAAGTTCAGGCGTGGGCTTCCCTTGGATTGCGCGGCCGTGGTCCATTCCAGCAGATGGCTGCGGGACCCGAAAATTCGCGCCAAGGTTCTGACGATGGCGTCGCCCATTCGCCACGCTTGGTCGGGCAGGAAAACGATGGAAAGGATGCTCTGGACGGCTGCAAGGCGCAGATCCGCAGCAAGCGTTGCGAAGTGATTGCGCAAGCGAATGCCGGCGCGATGTGGCACGAGGGTGAAGAAAATCGGCAGGAATGAAGGGACCGCGACGGCGGCAAGAAGGAGCAAAGTTCCCGTCACTGCGGCCGGAAGCGGCATCAACCATGTGAGGCCGAGCGCCAGGAGCGTGAACGGCGCCAGAAGCGACCGCCGCAGATTGTCCAGCATCTTTCCGCGGCCGATTGATGGAAGCGCAAGGTGTCCTCTTCGCAGTCCCGTCACCCAGGGAAGAAGCTGCCAGTCACCGCGCGTCCAGCGATGCTGGCGTTTGGCGGCGACGTCGTATCGGGATGGGAATTCCTCGATCACCTCGACATCGGAAGCAAGGCCCGCGCGGGCGAACACGCCCTCGAAGAGATCGTGGCTGAGCATGGTGTTCTCCGGCACGCGGCCGGACAGTGACGCCTCGAAGGCGTCGACATCGTAGATGCCCTTGCCGGTATAGGTGCCTTCGCCGAAGAGATCCTGATACACGTCCGAGGCGGCAGACGCGTAAGGATCAATGCCGCCGGGGGCGGAGAAAACGCGCTGGTAGAAGGATCCCTCCCGGCCGACCGGAAGCGAGGGCGTGACGCGCGGCTGGAGAATGCCATAGCCATCGACGACACGTTGCTCGGCATGGCTGAAGCGCGGACGATTGAGCGGATGCGCCATCTTGCCGATCAGGCGGTGCGCGGCATCGCGCGGCAGCCGCGTGTCGGCGTCCAGCGTAATGACGTAGCGCACATTTGCGGGCACCTGTGGCGGCCGCCCGCCTATGGACATGAAGGTGGTGTCGTCGGCGCCGCGCAGAAGCCGGTTGAGTTCGTGCAGTTTTCCGCGCTTGCGTTCCCACCCCATCCACTTGCCTTCACCCGCATTGAAGATGCGGCGCCGATGCAAGAGGAGGAAGCGGCTTCCGCCGGGAGCCGGTTCGTGACGTTGGTTCAAACGGGCGATCGCCTCGGCGGCACTATCGAGCAGCCGGGCATCCTGCTCCGTGCACTCCTGATCGGCATCGGTCCCGTCCGTAAGAAGAGCGAAGACGAGGTCGCCGCCGGCGCCGGAAAGGTGGTGAACCTCGAGCCGCTCCACCTGCTCCAGAAGATCGGCTTCACTGGTTAGAAGCGTCGGCACAGCGACGAGCGTCCGCATGGATTCCGGAACGCCCTGCTTGAGCGCAAGACCGGGCAGGATCGTCGCGCCGAAACTCCAGGTCATCGCGCGGTTGACCAGGGCGGTCGCCGCCTCGGTCGCAGGGAAAAATCCGATACCGGCGAACAGCACGAGCCAGCCGGTGTCGAGGCCGGAGCGCGAAAGCGCCCACAGCGCGATGGCCAGCAACATCGCCGCGACAAGCAGGATCGATCCGATATAGCCGCCAATGCCGAGGCGCGTGTTGAAGCGGCTGATCCGCAGCCGCGGGGGCGGCCGGAACCGGATCGCCCGCTCAAGTGCCGCGCGGCCTTGGGCGATAAGGTGGTAGCCGGGATCTCCGGCGCGCTCCGCGCCGGCTGCATCGTCGGCTACAGCCGCCGCTTGGCGTGCAGCATTGAGCGCGTGATCCACGATCGCGAGTTCAGAACAAGAAGACCCACGGGCCAGTTGCTCGATCGCGTTCCTGTAAAGGTCGCGGGTTGGGAAATCCATGCAGGCAAAGGAGCTCTGCGCCTGCAGCCGCTCGTCGACCAGACTCACGCTCTCGAACAGCTCGGCCCAGTCGATATCGGAAATTAGCCGCATGCTGGTGACGATATTGCGCACCGTGACGTTGGAGGCGCCCTGCCTTTGCTGGGCATGCTGCACCACAGCATCGACCGACACGCCCTGCAGCGCAAGGCGCTCCTCCAGCCATCCGAGCGCGGGCGTCGTTGTCGGATCCTGGTTTCTCAGTTGCTTGGCCAATTGCGCGGCAAAAAGTTCGGACAAGGGCTCCACCGAGCGCGAGGCGATGTCCGTTTCGAGCGCGGTTTTACCGCTGCCTGACAAGAGAAGCCGTTCGGCCAGCGCCGCAGCCTCCGTCCGCGCCGTGCGTCCGACGGTCATCTGATCGGCCAATCTGCGCAAGTTCTCGACAAGGACGATGCGCAGCGTGATCGCCACCGCCCACAGCTCGCCGATCGTCAGGGGCTGGACCCGCTGATAGGCGACGAGAAACCGCCGCAGCTTCTCCCGGTCGAAGAGGCTGTCGGTATGCGCGACAAAGGCCCAGGCAAGTCCGAGAACCCTCGGATAACCCGCTAGCGGACCTTCGCTCAGTTTCGGCAATTGACGATAATAGCCGGGAGGCAGGTCATCCTTGATCTCGCGAATCTGCTCCTCGACCAGATGATAATTGTCCAGCAGCCACTCCGCGGCCGGGACTACGCCCCTGCCGCTCTCCAGCTCCGTCGCACTTGCCCGGTAGGCGGCGAGCAGAACGGCGGCGTTATCGTTGAGTCTCGTGTGGAGGGACAGGACGGTGGGCGGCCTGCCGGTTACCGGCTGCGCAGCGGCGAGGCTTTGCGCATGCTGCTCAAGCCGCTCAACACTGAAAAGCTCCTCCCTCACCGGCGCCCCGTCATTCCATGGCGGTGACGAAGAGCGAAGCCCGAGGAGGCGATGGATACCGTTCAATGAGTGCCTTTCCAGCCGATGCGACTGCGCCGGAATCGGCGAATTTTTTTGAGGACCCTTCCCGCAGGGCCAGGCTCGGGCACAAGGATCAACGAACCCGCGCGACCGATTACAGGGCAGCAGTCAGTACCGCCACTCAGATTGCAGTGGCAGGTCGCCAGCGACATCCACATGCGTAGAGTTGCTTGCTGGCGGCAACTCCTTTTCACAGAAGCGAAGGCTGAGAAGCCTCCCGTCGTCGGTCAGAAGATGGAGATCCTCGCGGCCGAATATGGGTGCACCAGCGAAGCCGCTCAAATCGCCCTTCGGCGCTATATGGGCAGTAGCGGACACGGCAACGTTCGATTGCTGTCGCCTCAACATGCCGGATCTCATGGAGTGTTCTTTTCTGCGGCCGGTGTAGAGAGCCAGCCGCACCCGTATATAGTCTCTCCGACAGTCGAATAACAGGAGTGCCAGATATTCTTCTCGGTGCCGGCGGGTTTGCCGCTTGCCATTATCCTTCCGGCTTGTGCTCCGTGTACATGCGCCAAAAAAGGAAGGAACCGGCAAGACTCACGCGTCGAGTGGCGACCGGCAACACGAGGAACGCGATTGCATCAAGACAGGGGCAGACAAGGCGGCTGCACAAGATTCAGAATGTTCAATATGGTCCGAACTGGCGGCGCAGCGGAAATTGCGCTGAACGCCGACGAAACGACGTCAGGACCGGTTCGAACGCCGCGGCAACCACGCTTATTACAATGGCCATCGCGGCTCGGGTCAAATACACTGGGGCGTTGCCAATGCACCCGTCGCCGGATTCGAGAGCGACACTTGGTGGCGGATAGCGTAGAGGAAGGGTGGCGCCTTGCCTCCCCTGCCGGTATTGGGCGCCCCCAGATCGGATCCGCCGCGAACATGATCGACTTTGAGAATATGGAAGACGCGCAGACGCTTGCGCAGGCGATCGTCAATACGATCCCCGAACCCTTCGTTATGCTCGACGACCAATTCCGCGTGCTAGCGGCCAACCGGTCTTTCTACCACACGTTCAAGGTCGATGCCGAACAGACGCGCGACCGCGTCCTCTACACGCTGGGCCAGGGTCAGTGGGATATTCCCACCCTTCGCGTCCTCCTGGAGACGATCATTCCCGAGCGAACGGCCATGAATGGATTCGAGGTCGAACATGACTTCCCCGGCATCGGACGCCGCACCATGCTGCTGAACGCCCGGCAAGTCATCTATGGCGACAATGCAACCAAAACGATCCTCCTCGCCTTCCAGGACATTACACCTCGCCGGGCGATCGAGCGCGAGAAGGAGGATCTCCTCAGACGCGCGGAAGAGCTTCTGCACGAGAAAGACGTTCTGCTGCAGGAAATTCAGCATCGCGTTGCCAATAGCCTCCAGATCATCGCCAGCATATTGCTGCTGAAGGCGCGAGCCGTCACCTCCGAGGAAATACGCAATCATTTGCAAGATGCGCACCAGCGCGTGATGTCGGTCGCCGAGGTGCAGCGGCACCTCCATCTCGCCGAAGGAATCGACCAGATCGACGTCGGCTCCTACTTGACGAAGCTATGCGGCAGCCTGGTGGCCTCGATGGTCGCAGAAAATCAGCCCATCACGGTCAGGGTCATGGCGGACAAGGGACGTATCGGCTCCGACAAGGCCGTCGGCCTCGGCCTCATCGTCACCGAACTCATCATCAACGCGATCAAGCACGGCTTTCCGACCAGCAAGGCCAAGGGACTGATCCTCGTCACCTATGAGGTGGACGGCGAGGACTGGAAGCTGACCGTCTCCGACAACGGTGTTGGAAAAGACACCGCTGAAGCGGCCGGAAAGAGCGCCGGGCTGGGAAGCGCCATCGTCGAAGCCCTTGTGAAGCAGCTCGAAGCACGCATGGAAACGACAAGCAGCCCTGCTGGTTTGAGCGTGTCGATCGCAAGGCCATTGTGGCACTCGCTCGCCGACCCGCCGTCATCATGATGCATCGTATGTGGAGTGACGGCACTGAATTCCGTTGGACAAGGGAACGCTGGCCTGCTGCCAACTGACCAGTCCGCAAACACCGAAAAACAAAGTTCCGCCGACCAGCCGAAAGATGTCCTTCCCGGGGCAATGGGTGAGGTGAATTGGCAATAGGTCCGGTACCGGTCCACATACCAGGATCAGGACGCAGCTCAGATTGTTCCGCCTCATCCGATCGATAGGGCGTTAGCGATGGTCGAGGCGGATGGCTTTTATCGTCAGTTCAAAGTAAGGACCTCAAGGTCCTCGCCACCGGTCGCCGTGTGGCAGGCGATACACCCGCTGTCCATTCCCTTGGCGACGCGGCCGGCAAGGTGCATCCCGGCCTCGTTCTGATCAAGCTCGCCGTCTGGCAGATATTTGGCCCAGAACCAGTTCTGGTTCTCCGGGTCGTATCCTTCCTCGCGCTTGAACATGATAGTGATCGCGTCGAGGTTGCCGATCGGGTCGTCATACACGGCATCGATCGAATCGCTGGCATGGTTGCGCTTGACGACAAGGCGGCCCGTATGACCGGCTATAGTGGCTGTTGTGGCCAGGACCTCTTGCACGGTTCCATGCGGATCGCTGCCTTCAAACGGACGAACCTTGATCGTGTCGTCACCCACCAGACGCGCTTCTTCCATAACGCGCCATAGCGTTTCGGCATAGCCGATGCTGTCAGGGTCGCCGAAAGGCGCTTCCTGCGCCTTGATCTGGGACGTGTTACTCGCGACGGCTGTCAGCGCAACACCGGCAGCAATCGCCAGACCAGTTGCTACAGTACGTTTCATGTCATCCTCCCAGTTGTTCTTTTGGCAATACCCGGAGTGTAGCGAGGATGATGCGCGCCACCAGTCACGATTACTCAACACCATGTGAGGCAAGGCGCGCCGCCAGCCTTCGCCGATGCTGTCGGGCAACTGCGTGACGCTCTCGGCGAAATATTTGACGGCAACAATCCGCCCGCTGCGGCCGAGGCGGCGTCGGGGGTCTTCTCTACGAGCATGCGCAGGTTCATCATGTCGTCGGTCATCGGTGCTTCCTTCGAATCAGGTTGGTGTTCGCAACCCGACCCTTACCGAAGAACATCGATGACCGCCCGCTACGCCGCTCGCTCGCTTCGGCGCTGTTGAGGGCGCGCTCCCAAGCGGCTTCGCTACCGCCGAGCTACACCATCCCGCGGGACACGATCCAATCTCTGGGTTGGCATCAGGCTTCCTCGTTGTGAACGAGGCATCCTGTAGACTGACTGAGTTGTCGTTCGAACGCCACAACTTCGCCGATCAGTGCGGGATATCGGCCAGCGGCCCGCCCCTTTGACCGCTGAAAGCTGACTTGAGCGCGGCGAACTGGGCATCATCCGCCTCGTTGGAGACGAAAAGGCAAACCCGCCAGCCACCCCCAAGAACATTGCCCGGAATGTAGGTCGAGGCCGCGACGGTCAGGCCCGACACACCAACACCGTCGATCTCGCCCTTGTCGAAGCGATAGGCAAGCGAGGCTTCACAGGTGCCGTTGTCGTGATCCTCGCCGATCCAGCAGGGGCAGAGGACGAACGCGCGCGCGGGAGGGGCGCGGCGCCAGACAGGGGCCTTCTCAGTGTATCAAACCAGGGCCGAAAGCCGTTCTGCCGTCTCGGGCATGCGTTTCAAACTTGCCTTGATCCGGTCACGCCAGCGAGGACCACGCGACAGCGCGTCCTCATAGGCTTCCGCGAGCTCGTCTGGACGGTCCTCGGAAAGAACCGCGATTAGGAACTCGGCCTGGGCCCGGTCCTTTCGAGCCTTCAACTGATCTGGCCCGCCATGGCGCCGATCGGCCACGATCAGCTTGTGAATCGCGAACCGCTCGGGCCTCGGCACCTGGACCAGAACGCCGGAGCGGTAGAGAGCAACCGCATGAATCGGGTCCGCGATCAGAAAGTTCAGGTAGTTCAGGGCCTGGGCACTCACCCCCAATGCAGGCAGCGGCTTGACCTTTTCGTCGCCGAAGGCCGGTGTCAGGAACTCTACCATTGCCTCCGAGTGGCTCTGCCGCCATTTCCAAACCTGTCGATCGGTTATTCCGGGAACCGGGTCGAACTTGAGAAACTTGAGGATATCGGCAGGGTTCTTTTCGACCTTGTCTTCCAGAACAACCGAGAGGCGCTCGAAACTGGCGAAATCAATGTCGGCGGTTTGGGCCAGTTCCTCGTAGTCCATGCGCACCCCGAGGTCGCCCTGGTAGAAGCTGTAGGCCGATGTCCCCACGAGTGTGCCACCAAGCCGGAACACCCCTGCCCGAGAAAAAGCGAGGAGTAACGAGCCGGTCTCGCGATCGGTCGTGATGAAGCCTTCGGCCCGGAGCGTCTTGGTAAGCCTCGCCATCCGCTTCCGGCGCGCGTCCGCGTCGGCTTTCAGCGCTTCCGCGCGTTCCAGGCGCGCACGCAGCTCCGCCTTGTCTTCGCCGAGATACCGGCTCATCATCTCGGTCCCGATCCGGAAGCGCTCGTAGAGATAGGTTCGTCCGTTGCGCTGTCGCTCTTCGATGGTGCCAATCAGGCTGGAGGCCCGTTCGTCGAGATGAAGACGCAGCAGGTCCTGATACGCCACTACGGCCGGACGACTGTGAGCTACGATTTCCATGTCTTTCCATCTCTCGCTACGTGTGCATCAAATAATATATTGCTGCACACGGATTCAAGTGTGCATCAAAAAAATTATTGATGCACACATCAATCCCTCCGGGAGACATGCTGCGTCATCCGACAGGTGGAGAAAAACCTTTGGTGCAAATTGCCGTTGCGCTGCCTTGCTCGATCCAGCCGTCGACAGCACAAAACGCCAGCGACCGATTCTGGCCATCCGGTTTTCCGGATGGGAATAGGACGCAACGTGATCGCGCCATCAGGGCCGATCGTCAGCCCGGAGGGGCCGGAAAGCCCATCTGCGAAAATGGTGCGATTACCGGCAGGATCGATGCGTGAGACACGGCCCGCCCCCCATTCGGCCACGAATAGGTTCCCCGCAGCGTCGAAGGCCATGCCAACCGGCGAACTGAAGCCGTCCCAGAGCTTTTCAGGTGTGGCCGGATTTGCGCATGCGACAGTCGGAGCTGCAATCGGGGAGCCGGAAATCGTGATGAGTGCGAGAGCGCAGGCGGCAGTCAGGGAGCGAAGAAAGTTCATCATGCCGCTCCCTCCTGCTGGGCGGGAAACCGGGCGGCGAATACTTCCTTGGCCGCAAACAGCCCGTTGAGCGCCGCAGGAAAGCCGGCATAGACGGCCATCTGCATGATGATCTCGGTGATTTCGTCCCTGGTCAGCCCGACATTCAGGGCCGCTTCTATGTGGACCTTCAGTTGCGGGGTTGCGGTTCCCATCGCGGTCAACGCCGCGACGGTGGCGATTTCTCGCGCGCGCAGATCGAGACCGGGGCGGCTGTAAATGTCGCCAAATGGGAACTCAAACACGTAGTTGGCGAAGTCGGGGGCAATGTCCGCCAGAGCTGCAATCACATTGTTGCCGGCCTCTCCGTCGATTTCAGCGAGTGCCCGCTTGCCGCGCTCCAGCCGGCTTTCGTCGACGTTCGGGGATTGGTGCGTCATAGTCTTTCATCCTCTGATCCTTGCCCGCATATCCGGCAATCTTGGTGTCGAGGACGAGAAGGCAGGCTTGCAGTTTGGCCACATGCGTACGGACACGCTCGCGGTGCTGTTCGAGCAACGCGCTGCGCTCCGCTTCCGTACCGACGCCCTGCTCCCGCAAGGCTGCGTAGCGCAACATCTCCCGAATAGGCATCCCGGTCGTTTTGAGACGGCCGAGAAATTCTATCCAGATCAGGATTGATGCGTCGTAGTCACGTTGGCCCGATTGGTTCCTGTCGGCATGAGGAAGCAATCCGATCCGCTCATAATAACGGATGGTGTGGGCAGACAGTCCCGAACGCTTCGCCAGCTCGCCAATCTTCATGAACGCCCTTCTTTCGTCACGACGCACAGGAAGCTACGGCTTAGAGTGCACTCTAAGTCAAGAGGCCGTGTCGCGGAAATTCTAACCGTCGCGACCGATCGACTGCCTTTGATGTCCAAGGAACATCTGTTGCAGATCAGACGCAAAACGCGAGATTCCGCCGCTGATCTTTCTGCGAAGTCCAGCAAGCGCGCCTGATATCAGCTTTCGAGAGGAACGCACCAATCAGACAGTCCGGAACCGCCTGCGGTTTCTAGGCGCCAGATTGATCTGCTTCAAGGGTAGCCGCCCACGTCGATAAAGACCTGGAAGCCCTTGAGGAACAGCCCGGCGAAGCCGGCAAGCACGTTCCACACCAGCGCCAGCCTCAGTTACACCACGCTACGGGACACGATCAATACCTGAGCCAATCCGTGCGCACGGCCTAGGTTTACGCAAGCTGTGCGCGGCCCTTGAGCCACTCAATCAGGCTTCGGAGATGAGCGGGTAGTAGTCGGCGTTCCAGGAAAACAGCGAACAGAGCCTTGTCGAGGGGAAGAAGACCTTCAAGCGGGACCTCCACGCCTGCTCCCAATGCAAGATCGCGTGGCAGATACGCGAGCCCTAGACCAACCCTTACCCCTGCGGCTGCCACCTCAAGGTCATCAATACGGTGCACCACATTGGAAGGCCGGATTGGTGCCATACCTGCAAATCGCCAAGGCTGACCGGTATAAATGGTGGGCAGCATATTGAGCGTTGAAAGGGAGACTGCCTCCCCCTTTTCTCGGAGGTCATCCGCCAGAGCCCCTCCCGCGCAAATGACATAGGGGATGTCCCAGAGTCTGACCGCAACGAGTGAGGAATCGTCGAGGGGCCCGACCCTAAACGCAATATCGATGTTGTCACGTATGAAGTCGAGCGGACTGTTTGTGGTTGTCAGGTCAAGCGAAATGCCTGGATGCTCGCCGAGAAACGCAAGCAAATCGTCCCCCAACCGACCTCGTGCGGCCAAAGGCGGTGCTGTCGCTCTGATCGCGCCGCCGGCCGGCATGCGCAACCGCACCGCTTCGGCCAACGCCTCGATAGGCGCCTCCGAACGATCGAGTACAAGCCGGCCAAATGCAGTCAGTCTCAGTTTGCGTGTTGTTCGTTCAAGAAGCTTGGCGCCGAACTTACGCTCGAGATCGCCAATGCGTCTGCTCACGGTGCTAAGTGGCAGACCCAACTCAAGGGCGGCATTTGAAAAACTGCCCGCCTTTGCGACGGCCACGAACAGAGCCAAGTCGTCCAGCATCTCATATACGGGATAATCAATTCGGAAACGGTGAATTATCCTAGCCACTTAGAGGAGGTAGAACAAGACCTTCATTTTTTGAAAGGTGGTTAGGATGAACGCCCATGTCGTGCTGTCCGAACTCGGTGGCCCCAAAGTGCTCACCTTTGTGCCGGCGCCAGAACTTTCGCCCGGACCGCAAGAGGTTCTGGTTCGCAACGCCGCAAGCGGCGTCAACTTTATTGATACAATCATCCGGCGCGGCGCCTTGCCGACAGGCGCGATGCCGGCTTTGCCGCACATACTGGGGGTTGAAGGGTCAGGCGTTGTGGAGGCCATTGGCGCTGATGTCGAAGGGTTTGTCCAAGGCGATCACGTCGTCTGGATGGGTGGCATTGGCGCAGGCGGATATGCGACCCATTCAGTCCTGAGCCCGAAGTCCCTGGCCAAGGTTCCGAAAAATTTGGACCTCCAACTATCCGCTGCGCTTCCCGTAGCAGCGGTAACGTCATGGCAAATTCTGGTACGGGTCGCCCGAGTCAAAGCAGGAGAAACCGTCCTTGTCAGGGGCGCCGCAGGAGGGGTGGGCACAATGTTAATTCAACTGGCCAAACACCTCGGAGCCCAAGTCATTGCCATCACGAGCAGTTCCAAACGGGATTTTGCACTGGCCGCCGGCGCCGACCATGCGTTGTCTCACGCCGACGGTCCGTTGAAGGAGGAAATCCTCCGGTTGACCGATGGCCGAGGCGTCGATGTCGCCTGCAATCCGGTGTCTGGCGGCACAATCGCAGAGGACCTGCGATGTCTCGCTCCTTTTGGTCGAATCGTCATTTTCGGCTTTTTGGCCGGTGAGCCAAAGGGGGCGTTTTCGCCAGACCTAGTGCAGCATTTTGGCAAGTCAGTCAGCATCCATGTGTCCGACGTATATACTCTCTTCAACACTGCACCCACGGAGTTCATCGCCGCACTCAATGAAGTTGTCGGACTTTATGCCAACGGTGTTCTTCGTCCGAAGGTTCATGGGAGCTTTCTCTTGTCGGAGGCCTGGCGCGCCCATGAATTGATCGAGACGTCCAAGGTGATGGGCAAGCTCCTGATAGAAATGCCATCATGACCTGAGGCGCGGATCACCTCCGGTATGAAGGGTGTCCTGGAACGGCTCGCTCATTGCAGTTCTTGTAGACCATGACCTGTCAGAAGGTAGCTCGAAGCAAGGCTGGCTGCATCGGCGGTCACGAGTTTGACCATGGCGGCGCCGGCGCTTTCCCCGGTGATCGGGGGGCCGTTCGACTTGCGATACATCTCGAGAAATTCTTCGACGGACTGACCGGCGCGTGCAGCGTATGCGCGTATCGCTGTCTTGCCGACGTCGGTCGATGGTGCAAATCGACCGTCGTGAACGTGAGACCAAGGCCACCGCGCTTCGCCTGGTCCCGCGCGTACGCGGTGATGAAACGCTGCGTAGCCTTTGCGCCGGCGTAACCGCCGCTGAGGGGCGACCCTGCCAGCGCGGCGCCGCTACTCACGACGATCACTCTGCCGCCGGGCCGCATCGGTTTGAGCAAGGCCTCCCGCAACATATGGAAGGTGATCCGGACGTCGGCCTCCCAGCTGTACGTCTGATCAATCTGAAAGGGAGCGGCCGATCGTCGCCCGTTGTCCCGCTCCGACGCCGGAACCGCCGACGCCAAAGCAAGGCTAACCTGGTTGCCGGCCTTCCAGGCGCAGCGTTCCCCTCCCTGGCAAGGCCAGACTGGCTAGCGAACCGACGAGGCTCGACCTGGCCGGCACCGCGCTCATTGCCGGTTTTTCGCTGGCAATCGTATGGGGTCTCATGCGCGGTCCTGAGGTGGGCTGGGATGCGCCCGAAGTGATCGCCGCAATCATAGGGGCGGTCGTCCTCCTGGCGGGCTTCGTCGCGCGGCTGTGTCTTGCCGCCGAACCTCTCAAGGGCGACAGCCGCGACGCCGAAGTGATAGCCTCGGCCTTGCGCACTGATCGGCGGTGCTTCCGGCTGGGCTGCCCGACCGGAAGGTGGCCATCGTTTCGGTGACGCCGCGCCTCACCGACCCTGGGTATCTAAGCGCCGCACCGTTATGGTAGATCGCCGCTGCGTCGCACTGCCGCCGAACGTGCTCGCCGACGCCTAGGCGATCAGGGCAAGGCTCAGCGATGAACTGAGCGATCTGCGGCGGCGAGAAACGGCGGGCATCGACATAGCCGTCGGTCCGGAATACGCCACCGTCCACACGCACGAACAAGTATTCATGGCGGCGGACCCAGAGGCTGAACAAGACCGATGCGAACGACGCTGATGGCCTGGCACATCTGGCCGAGGTCGGCTTCTACCGAGAGGTTCGGGTCAAAGGTTTCGACAGTATGCTGATCCGCACGCTGATCACCGCGCGGCGCCAGCTTCTTAAGATGCGTTTGCAGATATCCAACCAAATCCGTAGGTTGATGAAGACGTTGGCCTCGTCGTGCCCAAGGGCGCCAGCAGCGTGTTCGAGTGCAACGTTCGCGACGTTCTGCAGGACGAAGAAAAGCTGGCGCGCATATCCGACACCAGACAGCAGAGCTGAGCAAGCAGCTGGCCGCGATAGCGCGTGAGGACCAGCACTGCCGTCTGCTCATGTCGGTGCCCGGTGTCGGCACCGTCACAGCCACCGCCTTTGCCGCGGCCGTGGAGGATCCGGAACTTCAGGAACTCGCGCACATGCATGTGAACAAGGCGACAGTCGCACTGGCGGCGAAGATCGCCCGGATCGTTTGGGTGATCTTGAGCAAGCCCGGAGCGACCTACCTCAAGGTGCCCTCACAAGGTTGATACACCCATATAGCCTCCGGGAAACCGGCCGCCTCACCGATTTCTCCAAGCAACTGGTTGGGCGTAAGAATCTTCGACATAGAGGAATTATAGAACAACAGAAGAACGTTTGGTATGGATTTATGCTTGTTTCATACCATAGTTGTGGATGGTTATGCTGCATGCAGTTCTGATCGCGCCGGTCACGATTATGCGCTAAATCGTATAATATCGTTTTATGGAGAATAGCGCATATTTCCTGATTATGCGTCAAATACGATATTGTATTTTTATCGGAATCGGGTCATAATCGCCAAATGATCGATTTGGCACGCAATCCGAAGCAGGTCGGAAACATCGTACAGCGCGCCCGCAAAAAGCAGGGCCTTAACCAGACGGAGCTCGGCACCAAAGCCGGTCTGCGGCAGGAAACCATTTCCCTGATCGAGACCGGCAATCCGGCGGCGAAACTGGAGACGATCCTGGCCGTCCTCGCCGCCCTTGATCTGGAGTTCAGGATCGTCCCGCGCTCAAAAAGCCGTCCCTCGGACATCGAGGACATATTCTGATGGCGCGTCGGCGCACGTATGAGCCGCTCCGCGTTTACCTCAACAACCGCCTGGTCGGGTTTTTGAACAAGGAAACGAGCGGCGCGATCAACTTCCAGTACGATCAAAGCTGGCTCGAATGGGAGCATGCTCTCCCCATTTCTTTGTCCCTGCCCGTGCGGGAAACAGCTTTCCGGGGCGAGCCGGTCGTCGCCGTGTTCGAGAACTTGCTGCCCGACTCCGACGTCCTCCGCCGCCGCGTCGCCGAAAAAGTAGGCGCGCGCGGAACTGATGCTTACAGCATGCTCGCAGCCATCGGCCATGACTGCGTGGGGGCGCTACAATTTATCGCCGGTGACGATGAGGCCATAGACGCAACCGGCACGATCAAGGGCGAGATCGTCGATGACGAAGCCATCGACAAACTGCTGCGCGGCCTCGCACAAGCACCGCTTGGCCTAAGCCGTGACGACGATTTCCGGATATCGATCGCCGGCGCGCAGGAAAAAACCGCCCTGCTCTGGCACGATGGAAAGTGGCTCAAGCCGCACGGTACGACCGCTACGACACATTTGTTCAAAACCCAGATCGGAACATTGCCGAACGGCATCGATCTGTCCAACAGCGTTGAAAACGAACTCTACTGCCTGAAATTCATCGAGGCATTCGGCCTTGCAGTCAACGCCGCCGAGATCAGAACCTTCGGCGAAACCAAAGCACTCGTGATAGAGCGCTTCGATCGCCGCTGGACCTCGGATAGCAGGTTGCTGAGACTGCCGCAGGAAGACTGCTGTCAGGCTCTCTCTGTTCCCCCGACGCTGAAATACCAAAGCGACGGCGGCCCAGGCATGGTCGCCATCCTCGATCTTCTGAAAGGCAGCGACACACCCGCGCAAGACCAGGCCGCTTTCATCAAAGCGCAAATTCTGTTCTGGCTTCTTGGCGCGACCGACGGCCACTCAAAGAATTTCAGTGTCTTCCTCGGGCGTGGCGGCACGTACCAGCTGACTCCATTCTACGACGTGCTGACGGCGCAACCGAGCCTCGACTCCCATCAAATCCAGCGCAAACAGATGAAGCTGGCGATGTCAGTCGGCAAGAGCCGTCACTACCCCATCAACCAAATCCATCCTCGGCACTTCATTCAAACAGGCGCTGAAGCCGGCTTGCCGAAATCTCTCGTCCTTGATGCAATCGAGGAAATTGCTGCGAAAGCAAGCGGTGCGGTTGCATGGATCGAAAAGTCTCTGCCGAAGGATTTTCCTGCCTTCATTCACGAGTCGGTTACCGTGGCGGTCGCTGACCGGCTACGCAGCATGACTATATCGCCGAAATCAGGAAGGACAATCTGGTCGGGACTTAGGGGCCGTTCATTTTCCGAGGACCGCTAGCCACGCCTCCACCGGCGTCATACACTCGCACCCATCGTCCCCGACACTTACTGCCGTTGCGGCGGGATGGGAGGCTTTCAGCAGCCCACATCCGGCGCTCGCTTCAAGCGATAGCGCTTTGTTCGGACCACCAATGTTTCACGAGGATGACGAAAGCGATGTAATGCCCACCTGATCCAGAATTCGGCGGGAGTGTTCCAAACGAGGAAATGGACGTCAAAGTAGCGCTTCTGTAATGGGCCTTTGCTCGTCAAGTCCCTTCGAGTGATTATCACGCCGCCAGGATCATGCTTCTGTCCGTGGTCAGCACGAAGACTGCCACACTATGCCATCAGATCCAGAGCCGGCAGGTC
>NZ_JAOANW010000030.1 GCF_026162365.1 Nitratireductor luteus
GCTCCTTGCGCAGCTTCAGCAGCGCGTCGATCTCGCAGTCGAGGGTCAGGTAGAAATGCGGGATGGTGGTCTTGGCCTCGACCAGGCGCCGGGCGATGGTCTTGCGCATGCCGTCATGGGGCACCAGCTCGTAGGAGCCTTCCTCGAACAGCTTGAGCACGGCGTCGTCCGACATCGGCTTGGCGGTCGGAGCCGGCGCCTCGGCGGCCTTCGCCGCCGGCGCGGCGCCTGTCTCGGCGGCCTTTGCCACATCGGCCTTCACCACGCGGCCCTTCGGCCCCGAGCCGGCAATCGCCGACAGATCGAGCCCCGCCTCCCTCGCAAGCCGCCGGGCAAGCGGGGTGGCGCGGACGCCGGATGGTGCGGCGTCCCTTGAGGAGATCGCGACGGGTTCTTCTTCCTGGCTCCTGGTTTCATGATCTTCGGGCGGCGCGAGGGACGGAGCCTCCTGCTTTTCAGCCTCTGCTGTGGCCGCTTCGGCGGTGGGAGAGGATGCCTCTGCCTCCCCTTCCTCATAGATGAATGCCACAACCTGACCGACCGGAATATCCACGCCGGTCTTTCCGGTGATGTTACGCACGATGCCGGAAGCCGGGGCGTCGATCTCCATGGCGGCCTTGTCGGTCTCGATCTCGAACAGGAGATCGCCTTTTCTGACGGTCGCGCCTTCCTCGACGGCCCAGCTTGCAATCTGGCCGGTCGACATGTCCATGTCGACCTTGGGCAGGATCACCTCGACCGGCATCAGCGCACTCCCGTCGCAAGGTCGCGGGCAGCGGCGAATATGCCGTCGACCTGCGGAACCGTGGCCTTTTCAAGGTCGGGATTATAGGGGATAGGCGTTTCCGCGCCGCCCAGCCGCACGATCGGCGCGTCGAGATAATCGAAGGCTTCGCTTTCGGCGATCAGGGCCGAGATTTCCGCGCCTATGCCCAGCGTCTTCACGGCCTCGTAGACGCATAAAAGGCGGCTCGTCTTGCAGACGCTCTCGATAATTGTCCGCCGGTCCATGGGGCGGATGGTGCGCAGGTCGATCACTTCGGCCTCGATGCCTTCGCCGGCCAGTTTCTCGGCGGCTTCCAGCGCCTTGTGGACCATGATCGACGTCGCGACGATGGTGAGGTCCGTGCCTGGCCTGCGGATGTCGGCCTTGCCGATAGGCGTTGTGTAATGACCCTCGGGCACGTGGCCCTTCATCTTGTAGAGCAGCTTGTGCTCGAAGATCATCACCGGGTCGGGATCTTCGATGGCGGCCAGCAGCAGGCCTTTGGCGTCCTCTGGCGTTGCCGGCTGGACGACCTTGAGGCCCGGCACGTGGCCGAGCCATGCCTCAAGGCTCTGGCTGTGCTGGGCCGCGGCCCCCGTGCCCGAGCCGGCAGGAAAGCGCATGACGAGCGGAACCGAGACCGCCCCGCCCAGCATGTAGCGCATCTTCGCCGCCTGATTGACGATCTGCTCCATGGCGAGCGTTGCGAAATCGGAGAACTGGAACTCGAAGATCGGCCTGAGGCCGGTGAGCGCCGCGCCCACGGCAACGCCGGCGCCGCCCAGCTCCGAAATGGGTGTATCCATCACGCGCTCGGGGCCGAAGCGCTCGACGAGATCGCCGCTCACCTGGAACGCACCGCCATAGACGCCAATGTCCTCTCCCATGAGGAAGACGCGCTCGTCACGCTCCATCGCGATGGCCATCGCCTCCTGGATGGCCTGCGCGTAGGTGAGTTCGCGGGTTCCGGTTTCAAGCGTTTTGGTCGCCGCATCCATCAGGCAGGCTCCGTGTAGACGTATTTTTCGAGATTGGCGATTTCGGGAGCAGGGCTCTGCTTGGCGAATTCGATGCCTTCGGCGATCTCGCGCTCCACCTCGTCATGGATCGCCTCGATGCCGGCGCGATCGATAATGCCGAACTCCATCAGCTCGGCCTCGTAAAGGGCGATCGGGTCGCGCGAGTTCATCCACTCCTCGATCTCTTCCTTGGAGCGGTAGCGGTTGCGGTCGCTCTTGGAATGCCCGCGATAGCGGTAGGTCTTGGATTCGATCAGCGTCGGCCCCTCGCCGGCGCGGGCGCGGTCGATGGCCTGCTGCGAGGCTTCCGCCACTTCCGACAGGGTGTTTCCGTCGACGATCACGCCGGGCATGTCGTAGGCCGCCGCCCGGTCGGCGATGTCCTTGACCGCAGTCGACCGGGCCACCGAGGTGGACATGCCGTAGCCGTTGTTCTCGCACACGAAGACGACGGGCAGCTTCCAGATCGCGGCCATGTTGAGCGCCTCGTGAAAGGCGCCCTCGTTGTTGGCGCCGTCGCCGAAGAAGGACATGACCACATTGCCGGTCTTCAGCTTCTTCGCCGTTAGCGCCGCCCCGACGGCGATCGGAATGCCGCCGCCGACGATGCCGTTGGCGCCGAGATTTCCGGTGGAGACGTCGGCGATGTGCATGGAGCCGCCGCGCCCGCGGCAATAGCCGGTGGTCTTGCCGAAGAACTCGGCAAACATGCGCTTCACATCGGCCCCCTTGGCGATGCAATGGCCATGGCCGCGATGGGTGGAGGTGATCTGGTCCTCATTGGACAGGCCCATGCACATGCCGACCGCGCTTGCCTCCTGGCCGATGGAAAGGTGCATCGTGCCGTGAATGAGGCCGCGCATGTAGCTTTCCTCCGCGCCTTCCTCGAACTGGCGGATGAGATGCATCTTGCGCAAGGCCTCGCGCAATTGCGCATGGTCGTAGCGGCGGTAGATGAAGGGCAGATTCCGCCCGTTGGCGGAAGCAGTCCCCGCCTTGGCTTTTCCGGTCATTGTCTGGCTCCCTGCCGCATCGCGCCGCAGCCCATAAAGCCGAACGGCGCGAAATTGTGGTTACTCGGTCATGCTCCGTAGACCAGCTTGTCCTGACGCGCTCTCAGCTCCGCGATCCTGGAACCTGCGGGAGGCCTGGCATTGGCCGATGTGATCAGCGCTCCCTTGGGTATGGCCGCGGTCACCTCGCCGCCCTGGAGCAACCCGCAGGGGATGGCGCCGGCGGCGCGCGCTTCCTCAGCGGTCATGACCCAGGCGCGATAGGAATATTCGCCGATGGCGTCGAGCGTGTCGCCGGGCTTCAGATCCTTCTTGGCCACCGCGCACACTTCGGCCACGGGCCTTGACAGGGGCACCATGTCGGCCTTGCCGTAAAGGACCACGCGCGCGCAGGTCAGCGGTACTTCGAGCGATGTCAGGTGATAGGGCCGGTGAAAGGTGAAATAGGGTCCCTTGCCCATTTTCAGGTCTTCCATCCGCTCGTTGATGCGCGGATGCGACATGTCGGCGATGACGAAGACGCCGGGCGCGACGCCCTTGCCGATCGAATAATCGACCACGCCGACCCGTGAAAGCACGCCGCCGTCCTCCTTCGGTATCAGCGTCGAGGAAAGCTGGTCGAGGGTCGCCGAGGGGCCGTGCATGCCCGGCTTGTCGGGCACCAGGCCGGTGGCATTGGCGATGGCCGCCATCTCGACCATGGTCTTCGACCCGTCCACGAACTCGACCAGCATGCGCACATTCATGTGCCGCCGCTCCGCCTCTTCGGCGTAGTCGTCGGGGATGGCGTCGATATTGAGGGGATTGTTCTTGCCCTTGCCGGCTGCCACGATGGGATGCCCCATGGCCGAGACGAACTCGATCAGTTCCATGCAGGACGACGGCTCGTCGCCCGCACCCAGCGAATAGGTGACGCCCAGGCGGTCGGCCTCGCTCTTCAGATAGGCGCCGATGGTGACGTCGGCCTCGACATTCATCATGACGAGGTGCTTGCCGCGCTCCATGGCCTTGAGGCCGATTTCAGCGCCGACGGAGGGCACGCCCGTCGCGTCGATCACCACGTCGATGAGGTCGTTGCCGATGACGAGATCGGCATTGTCGGTCACGGCCACCTTGCCGGCTTCCATGGCGGCGGTCATCGCCTGGCCGCTGTCGACCTGGCGCGCATGGCCCTCTTCCTGGTAGGCGATGTCGACGGCCTTGGAGGCGGCGGGCAGGTTCAGCTCCGAAATCGCGCCGATCTCGATGCCGGACATGTGCGCGACCCGGGTCACGATGTCGGTACCCATCTCGCCGGAGCCGATAAGCCCGATGCGGATCGGCTTTCCCGACTTTCCGCGCTCGTCGAGATCGCGGGCCAGACCCGTCAGCGCGACATTGGCCACCATGAACACCTCCCTGAACTCACTGCATAGTGAGAGTTATTGAACATATGTTTCTCTGTCAATACGAATGTAGCAAGACCTTCGCATCACGTACAGGCTCGGAACGTTTTTCACATGCCGGCGATGCGCCTGCAATCGCCTTGCGACGGGCAGTCGCCAAGAGGGCAGTGCTAGTTGCCGATTCCTTGTTGTTTCCAGGTGAAATGTGATAATCGTAACAAAGCCTGTAGAATAACGCGCAGGCGTGGACCGATACGGTATTCGGGCAGACATATGTTCGGACAAGGAGAGAGGGTCGCGTGACGAGCCGCAAGGAGCAAAGGGTGGCGGCACTGTCGGATGCGCTCGGCGTGCATCGAGTGCTTCATCTGAGGGAAGCAGCGAGCCTGCTTGGCGTCTCGCTGATGACGGTGCGCCGCGACGTTGCCGAGAATCCGGCTCAGTTCGCCTATCTGGGCGGCCATATCGTTCACGCGGCCAATATCGAGGGTGAGGGCCCCTATGATCTGGCGAAGGCGGCCGACCGGCACGCGGCGGCAAAGCGAGCGGCCAGCGCGCATGCCTTCAAACATGTCCATGCCGACGAGACAGTGTTCTTCGATTGTGGCACGACACTGGTGCACCTCATCGATCTGATACCCGATAACCTGCCGATTACCGCGGTTTGTTACGCCCTGAACGTCGCCGACCGGCTTTCGCGCAAGCCCAATATCAGCCTTGTCATGCTGGGCGGGCTCTATCACGCGTCCTCCGGCTCGTTCGCCGGCGAGTCCGGTCGCGAAACGCTCAGCCGGCTTGGCATCAACACGGCGTTTCTTACGGCGGCAGGCATCGATGCCAGGCGCGGGGCGACCTGTGCAAACTTCCACGAGGCACCGATCAAGATGCAGGTGATGGACATCGCCCAGCGCAATTTCCTCGTTACCGACAACAGCAAGATCGGCAGGGTGAGGCCGGCTTATTTCGCGGCTCTCGACGCGTTCGATGCCATATTCACCGAAGACGGTGTGCTGGGTACCGGCGCGTTGAGCGGGTTCGAAGCAACGGATGCCGCCGAATAATCCATCTTGACGCCTTTGACCAATGATGAAATCATAACAATCAAATTGAGATGATTATAACAACAGCATCACCGGCCATGACGGCAAAGACCGCGGACCGGAGTGCCAGGGAGGCCGGATTGCAGAATTTCGCAGCCGATCAGGTCGTGACGGGCGATTCGCATCGTGGCGCGGCGAACGAGCGCGATCCG
Organism: Nitratireductor luteus; assembly: GCF_026162365.1. Taxonomy (GTDB): domain Bacteria; phylum Pseudomonadota; class Alphaproteobacteria; order Rhizobiales; family Rhizobiaceae; genus Chelativorans; species Chelativorans luteus. The sequence goes on from NZ_JAOANW010000030.1 coordinate 5,436, forward strand.
CGGTCCGGTGCCCCGCCTTCCAATCCCCCGTCTTCCAATCATTGGCCGCGCAATCCCGGCATGGCGCTCGATCTCGGCTGGGTGATGGATACGCGCGTCAATCTCTCCGCGACGGAAAAGCGGGTGGCGACGCTGCCCGGACGCCGCACGGTGAAGAAGGATGCGCAGGCAGCTTGGCTGTTGAAGGCGCTCACCTGCATCGACCTGACAACGCTCAATGGCGACGATACGGCCGAACGGGTCAGGCGCCTCTGCGCCAAGGCGATGCATCCGCTGCGTCCCGACCTGATCGAAGCGCTCGGCATGGGCGGAAGACGCATTACGACCGGCGCGATCTGCGTCTATCACCGCTTCGTCGCGACGGCGGTGGAGGCACTCGACGGGTCGGGCATTCCCGTTGCCGCCGTCTCCACTGGGTTTCCCGCGGGCCTTACGCCGCACCCTCTCAAGGTGAAGGAGATCGAGGCTTCGGTGGCCGACGGCGCCGAGGAAATCGACATCGTCATCACCCGCGAACACGTGCTGACCGGTAACTGGCAGGCGCTCTATGACGAAATGCGCGACTATCGCGCCGCCTGCGGCGATGCCCATGTCAAGGCGATCCTGGCGACCGGCGATCTGAAGACCCTGCGCAATGTGGCCCGCGCCTCGCTGGTGTGCATGATGGCGGGTGCCGATTTCATCAAGACGTCGACCGGCAAGGAGGGCGTCAACGCGACGCTCGCCGTGACGCTCACCATGCTTCGCGCCATCCGCGCCTATGAGGAGCGCACCGGCTTCAAGGTCGGCTACAAGCCGGCGGGCGGCATTTCGACGGCCAAGGACGTGCTCAACTATCAGTTCCTGATGAAGGAGGAGCTGGGCCGCGAGTGGCTGGAGCCCGATCTCTTCCGCATCGGCGCTTCCAGCCTTCTGGCCGACATCGAGCGCCAGCTGGAGCATCACGTCACGGGCGCCTACTCGTCCTTCCACAGACACGCGATCGGATGAGCGGCCACAAGGTGAGAACATGAGCGTTGCGAATTACTTCGACACGATGAATTACGGCCCGGCCCCCGAATCCGACAATGAAGCGCGCGATTGGCTGGCCGGCCACGACGGCAGCTTCGGGCATTTCATCAATGGCGCCTTCGCGCCTTCCGCCGATGGCGCGACATTCGAGACCTTCGAGCCGGCGACCGGCGCGCGCCTCGCCACACTGGCCAGAGGTGGCGGGCAGGATGTGGATGCGGCGGTTGCCGCGGCCCGCAAGTCCCAGGGGCCATGGGCGAAACTTTCCGGTCACGAGCGGGCACGGCATCTTTATGCGTTGGCCCGCGCGTTACAGCGCAACGGTCGCCTCCTGGCCGTGATCGAGGCCATCGACAACGGCAAACCGATCCGCGAGACGCGCGATCTCGACGTGCAGCTGGCTGCCCGCCACTTCTACCACCACGCCGGCTGGGCGCAGCTTCAGGAAAGCGAGTTTGCCGATCATGCGCCGGTGGGTGTCGTCGGCCAGATCATCCCATGGAATTTTCCCTTCCTGATGCTGGCCTGGAAGGTCGCGCCGGCGCTGGCACTGGGCAACACGGTGGTGCTGAAACCGGCCGAATTCACTTCGCTGACGGCGCTGCTCTTTGCCGAGATCGCGACCGCCGCCGGCTTGCCGGCCGGCGTGCTCAACATCGTCACCGGCGAGGGAGAGACGGGCGGGCTGATCGTCGACCACCCGGACGTCGACAAGATCGCCTTCACGGGCTCGACCGAGGTCGGCCGGCTGATCCGCGAGAAGACGGCGGGTAGCGGCAAGTCGCTGACGCTGGAACTCGGCGGCAAGTCACCCTTCATCGTCTTCGACGATGCGGATATCGACGGAGCGGTGGAAGGCGTGGTCGACGCCATCTGGTTCAACCAGGGCCAGGTTTGCTGCGCCGGCTCGCGGCTTCTGGTGCAGGAGGGCGTCGCCCACCTGTTCCATGAAAGGCTCAAGCGCCGCATGGAGACGCTGCGCATCGGCTCACCGCTCGACAAGTGCATCGACATGGGCGCCATCGTTGCGCCCGTTCAGCTCCAGCGCATAGAGGCGCTGGTCAAAAAGGGCGTAGAGGAAGGTGCGGTGCTGCATCAGGCGAAGCTGGAGATGCCCAAGGGCGGCAGCTTCTATCCGCCCACGCTGCTTTCCGGTGTGCAGCCGACCTCGACCGTCGCGGTGGAAGAAATTTTCGGGCCCGTTGCCGTTTCGATGACGTTCCGTACGCCCGAGGAGGCGGTGCAACTGGCTAACCACACCCGCTACGGCCTTGCCGCCAGCATCTGGAGCGAGACGATCGGTCTCGCGCTCGATGTCGCGGCGCGGCTGGAGGCGGGCGTTGTGTGGGTCAACGCTACCAATCTCTTTGATGCGGCAGCCGGTTTCGGCGGCAAGAAGGAATCGGGCTTCGGCCGCGAGGGCGGGCGCGAAGGCTGCTACGAATATCTGAAGCCGAAGGCCTGGCAGGGGCTGAAGGAGCGGAAGACGGCGAAACTGCCGGAGCTCAAGTCGGTTGCGAACGACTTCGCCGCCCCGCCGGTCGACCGCACCGCCAAGAACTTCATCGGCGGCAAGCAGGCACGTCCCGACGGCAATTATTCCCGCGCCGTGGTCTCGGCCAAGGGCAAGCTCCTGGGCGAAGTGGGCGAGGGCAATCGCAAGGACATCCGCAACGCAGTCGCCGCCGCGCGCAAGGCTGCCGGCTGGGGCAAGGCCACAGCGCATAACAGGGCGCAGATACTTTACTACATAGGCGAGAACCTGAGTGCTCGGGCCGGAGAGTTCGCCGACCGTATTGCCGCCATGACCGGCGTGTCGAATGCGAACGCCAGGCGCGAGGTGGAGGTTTCGATCTCCCGCCTGTTCACATACGGCGCATGGGCCGACAAATATGACGGTCAGGTGCATAACCCACCGCTGCGCGGCGTGGCGCTCGCCATGCCGGAACCGCAGGGTGTCGTCGGCATCGTCTGCCCGCCGGAAGCGCCGCTGCTTGGCCTCGTTAGCCTCCTCGCGCCGCTGATCGCGGTCGGAAATCGGGTCGTCGCCATTCCAAGCGAACCGCATCCGCTGTCGGCCACGGACCTCTATTCAGTGCTGGAGACCTCCGACGTCCCTCCCGGCGTCATCAATATCGTCACCGGTTCGGCGATGGAGCTTGGCCAGGTGCTGGCCGCCCATAACGATGTCGATGCCGTCTGGGCCTTCGGCGACGCAGAGCTTTCGGCGGAGGTCGAGAAGCTTTCGACGGGCAATCTGAAGCGCACATTCGTCGATTACGGCAAGGCCATCGACTGGTACGACACGACGGCCGCCGAAGGCACACTGTTCCTGCGGCGGGCGACGGACGTGAAGAATATCTGGATCCCCTACGGGGAATAGGGACAGCATAGTTTATCGGCCGGCTCCAGCGAGACGGCATTGTTGGGAGGGGTTTATGCTCAAGAATATCGATCCGGCGCTCAATGCAGAAGTGCTCTATGCACTGCGCGCCATGGGCCATGGCGACACCCTGGTCATCTCGGACACCAACTTTCCGTCGGACGCGATCGCCCGGCAGACCAGGTTCGGCGAACTGCTGCGCATCGACAATGTCTCGGCGGCGCGCGCGATGGAGGCGGTACTCTCCGTGCTGCCGCTCGATTCGGGCCTGCAGAACTCGGTCGGCCGCATGGAGGTGATGGGCGCGCCGGACGAGATCACGCCGGTCCAGGCCGAAGTGCAGAAGGTCGTCGACAAGGCCGAGGGCAAATCGTCTCCCATGTACGGCATCGAGCGCTTCGCCTTCTACGAGAAGGCCAAACAAGCCTATTGCGTCATCACCACGGGCGAAACCCGCTTCTATGGCTGTTTCCTGCTCACCAAGGGTGTCATTCCGCCTCGTGACTGAGCGGCGAAGGGGCTGGAAAGAAACAAGGGGAGGGGGACACATGAAGGCGGGCGTTTCCATACTTGGCATTTTCGTGGCCGATACGGCCTATCTCGCGGGGCGGATGCCAAAGATCGGCGAGACGATTTCGGGCAGCGGCTTCTCGGTCGGGCCGGGCGGCAAGGGGTCGAACCAGGCCGTCGCCTGCGCGCAGGCCGGCGCCGAGGTTTCCTTCATCTCCAAGCTCGGCCGCGACACGTTTGGCGAGATGGCGCTGAAGACCTATGCCGAGAAGGGCGTGACGCCGAAGATAACCATGATGGACGATATGCCGAGCGGCGCGGCCTTCATCTTCGTCAACGACGAGAACGGCGACAACGCGATCATCGTCTATCCGGGCGCGGCCGGCACGATCGGCATCGAGGATGTGGAGGCGGCGCGCGGGACGATAGAGAACTCCGCCATTTTCGCCACGCAGCTCGAGCAGCCCGTCGAAGCGGCGCGCCATGCGCTGGAGATCGCGCGGGCGGCCGGCGTGACGACGGTTTTCAATCCGGCCCCCGCCGAACCGTTCCCGGACGAGATCTATCCGCTCTGCGATTACATCGCCCCCAACGAGACGGAAGCCGCCGCGCTGGTCGGTTTCGATCTCGATACGCTGGAAGACGCGATGCGGGCCGGGGACGTCCTTCTTGAACGCGGAGTTGGAACGGCGCTCATAACACTCGGAGAGCGCGGTGTGCTCTACCACACCAGGGACCGCTCAGAGCATGTGCCGGCCTTCTCAGTGGGTACCGTGATCGACACGACGGGCGCGGGCGATGCTTTCGTCGGCGGTTTCTGCGCGGCGCTGTCGCGCGGGCTCGACCCAGTCGAGGCGGTTCGTTTCGGCTGCGCAACGGCGGGCATCGCCGTCACCCGCCGCGGCACCGCGCCCTCCATGCCGACGCTCGCCGAAATCGAGACCCTGCTCGAAGCCCGCCGCGAGGACCTGCGGGCATGATGCGGCAGGACCCTGCCAAGCACTATTTCATCTGGCCGGCGCTGCTTGTGGTGCTGGTGGTGACCATCTTCCCGCTCGTCTATTCGCTGACCACCAGCTTCATGAGCCTGCGGCTCGTGCCGCCGCTACCGTCGCGTTTCATCGGCTTCGACAATTATACCTCGCTGCTCGCCAATCCGCGCTTCTGGCATGTCGCGGGAACGACGTCGCTGATCGCGTTCACCGCGGTCGCCCTGCAATATGTAATCGGCTTCGCCGTCGCGCTGGCGCTTAATTCGCGGGTGCCGGGCGAGGGGGTTTTCCGGGTGGGCTTCCTCATTCCGATGCTGGTGGCGCCGGTCGCCGTCGCACTGATCGCCCGGCAGGTGCTGAACCCGACCATGGGCCCGCTCAACGAGTTCATGACGCTGCTCGGCTTCCCCAACCTGCCGTTCCTTACGCAGACGGCATGGGCGCTGGGCGCCATCATCGCCGTGGAAGTGTGGCAATGGACACCCTTCGTGATCCTGATGCTGCTTGCCGGGCTGCAGACCCTGCCCAACGATGTCTACGAGGCTGCGGAACTGGAGAATGCCACGCCGTGGCAGCAGTTCTGGGGCATCACGTTCCCCATGCTGCTGCCGATCTCGGTGGCCGTCGTGTTCATCCGCTTGATCGAGAGCTACAAGATCATCGATACCGTCTTTGTGATGACGGGCGGCGGCCCCGGCATCTCCACAGAGACGCTGACGCTGTTCGCCTATCAGGAGGGCTTCAAGAAGTTCAACCTCGGCTACACCTCGGCGCTGTCATTCCTGCTTCTGATCTTCATCACGATCATTGGCCTGGTCTATCTGGCCATCCTGCGGCCCTATCTGGAGAAGCACAAATGAGCGTGCGCGATCTCAAGGGACGCCGCCGCTGGCTGGCGCTGGCAGGTTGCCTGGTATGGCTGGCATTCACCCTTTTCCCGCTCTACTGGGTGGGTATCACCAGCTTCAAATCGCCGGTCGGTGTCGTCGGTGGGCCGACCTATATTCCCTTCGTCGATTTCGAGCCCAGCCTGACGGCGTGGCGCGAGCTTCTTTCGGGCGCGCGCGGACAGTTCTACAGCACCTTCATGGCCTCCACCATCATCGGCCTGTCGGCCTCCGTGGCCGCGACGCTAATTGGCGCGATGGCGGCCTATTCGCTGGTGCGGTTCCAGTTCCAGGTGCGGCTCCTGAGCGGGCTCATCTTCGTGTTCGTCGCCGTGGGCGGGTTTTTGCTCCTGCGCGACATTCTCGGCATGGGACAGGCGCTGGCACTGATCTATTCCTTCATCGCCGCACTTGGGCTTTCGGTCATCTCGGCCTGGGCGCCGCTTCCGGGACCGATCCTGAAGAACAAGGACATCGTGTTCTGGTTCGTCAGTCAGCGCATGTTTCCGCCCATCGTCGCGGCTTTCGCCCTGTTTCTCATGTATTCGGAGATGGGCAAGCTCGGCTTCAAGCTGGTCGACACCTATATCGGCCTCACGCTCGCCTACATCGCCTTTTCGCTGCCCATCGTCATCTGGCTCATGCGCGACTTCTTCGAGGCGCTTCCGGTCGAGGTGGAGGAGGCGGCGATGGTCGACAATGTACCGACCTGGCGCATCTTCTTCGGGATAGTGTTGCCGATGTCCAAGCCGGGCCTGATCGCGACCTTCATGATCACGCTGGCCTTCATCTGGAACGAGTTCCTGTTCGCGCTTTTTCTCACCAATTCAAGGTGGCAGACCCTGCCCATCCTCGTCGCCGGCCAGAACAGCCAGCGCGGCGACGAGTGGTGGGCGATCTCCGCCGCCGCCCTCGTGGCCATCATTCCGATGGTCATCATGGCGGGACTTTTGAGCAGGCTCATGCGGTCCGGCCTGCTTCTGGGCGCAATCAAGTGACCGTCGCATACGAGCCCGAAAAGAAACGGCTCAAGGGAGGAAGACAATGAAAAAACTGCTTTTGGGCTCCACAGCCCTGATCGTGGCCGGGTTTGTCGGCTCAGCGGCTGAGGCCGCCTGCGATCCGGACTATTCCGGCGTCACGCTGACGGCGACAACCCAGACCGGCCCCTACATCGCTTCGGCGCTGCAGATCGCGGCCAAGGGATGGGAGGAAAAGACCTGCGGCACGGTAAAGGTCGTCGAGTTTCCCTGGTCGGAGCTCTATCCGAAGATCGTCACCTCGCTGACCTCGGGCGAGGACACGTTCGACGTCATCGCCTTCGCTCCGGCATGGGCGCCCGACTTCACCGCCTTCCTCTCCGAAATGCCAGCAGAGATGCAGGAAGGTGCCGACTGGGAGGACATCGCCCCCGTTTATCGCGAAGCGCTGATGGTGTGGAACGGCAAGGTGCTGTCGCAGACCATGGACGGCGACGTCCACACCTATACCTACCGTATCGATCTGTTCGAGGACGAGGCCAACAAGACCGCGTTCAAGGAGAAATACGGTTATGATCTCGCACCGCCGGAAACCTGGGCGCAATATCTCGACATCGCCGAATTTTTCCAGCGTCCCGATGAGAGCCTTTGGGGCACAGCCGAGGCCTTCCGCCGCGGCGGCCAGCAATTCTGGTTCTTCTTCAGCCACGCCGCCGCCTACACCAACCATCCGGATAATCCGGGTTCGATGTTCTTCGATCCTGAAACGATGGATGCCCAGATCAACAATCCGGGCTGGGTGCGCGGCCTCGAGGAATATATCAAATCGGCCAAGCTCGCCCCGCCCAACGCGCTGAACTTCTCCTTCGGTGAAGTCAACGCCGCGTTCGCCGGCGGCCAGGCAGCGCAGTCGATCGGTTGGGGCGATACGGGCGTGATCGCGGCCGATCCGAAGCAGTCCAAGGTTTCGGGCAATGTCGGCTCGGCCACGCTGCCGGGCTCCGACGAAGTCTGGAACTACAAGACGGGCGAATGGGACAAGTTCGATAAAATCGTGCGCTCGCCGTTCATGGCCTTCGGCGGCTGGCAGGCGGCTGTACCATCTACCTCCAGGAACCAGGAGGCGGCCTGGAACTATATCCAGTATCTGACCAGCCCCGAGGTTTCGGGTAATGCGGCGGTGACCGGCGGCACCGGCGTCAATCCGTATCGCGTCTCGCACACGAGCGATCTCGACCTGTGGTCGGACATCTTCTCCGAGCGCGAGGCCAAGGAATATCTCGGAGCGCAGAACGAGTCCGTCCAGGCGGAGAACGTTGCCCTCGACATGCGTCTGCCGGGCTATTTCTCCTATACGGAAGTGCTCGAGATCGAGCTTTCCAAGGCGCTGGCCGGCGAGGCGAGCCCGCAGGAAGCCCTCGACGCGGTGGCCGAACAGTGGAACGCGCTGACCGACGAGTTCGGCCGCGACAACCAGCTCGCAGCCTACCGGGCCTCCATGGGCCTGCCGAACTGAATTGCAGGTAATCCTGTTCCGTCCCGGTTATCGCCGGGACGGAACCCTTGAAATGAAACAGAAGGGCAGGGGATGTCCCAGATAGATTTGGAACGGGTCACGAAGACTTTCGGCACTGTCGAGGTGATACCGCCTCTGGACCTCAACATTGCCGACAAGGAGTTCGTCGTGCTTGTCGGCCCGTCGGGATGCGGCAAGACGACGACACTGCGCATGATTGCCGGTCTGGAGACGGCGACCTCGGGCGTCATCCGCATCGGCGACCGCGACGTCACCGATCTTCGCGCCGGCCTGCGCAATTGCTCCATGGTGTTCCAGAACTATGCGCTCTACCCGCATATGAGCGTGGCCGAGAATATCGGATATGGCATGAAGGTGCGCGGGACGCCCAAGACGGAGATTGCCAAGGCGGTGGCGGACGCCGCCCGCATCCTCAATCTCGAACCCTATCTCAACCGTAAGCCGAGCGCGCTTTCAGGTGGTCAGCGCCAGCGCGTCGCCATCGGCCGCGCCATCGTGCGCCAGCCCGATGTCTTCCTGTTCGACGAGCCGCTTTCCAATCTCGATGCAAAGCTGCGCATTGAGATGCGCACCGAGATCAAGCTCCTGCATCGACGGCTGCAAACGACAATCGTCTATGTGACCCACGACCAGGTGGAGGCGATGACGATGGCCGACCGTGTCGTGGTGATGAACCAGGGCCGTGTCGAGCAGGCGGCTGACCCGATCACTCTTTATGAAAGGCCACGCAACCGCTTCGTGGCGGCCTTCATCGGCGCGCCCAGCATGAACTTCATCGACGGCGCCCTGGAGCGCGGCGACGGCGGCGTGAACTTCGTGGCGGAGGGCGGCGTGAAGATCGCGCTTGCCGACGCGCGTGTCGAAACGCTCTCGTCCTCGGTCGGCGAAAAGATCACGCTCGGCATTCGGCCGGAGCATACGATGAATGCGGAACAGGCTTTCCCGGCCGTAGACATCAAGGTCGCAGACGTCGAACCGCTCGGCCCCCACACGCTGGCCATCGGCAAGGCTGGACAGGCCGATTTTACGGCACAGATAGATGCGGCTTCGCCCGTGCGCCCCGACGAAATGCTCAGGGTGTCGCTCAACCCCGCGAAGATGCACTTCTTTCACGCGAACTCGGGAGAAGCGTTGGGCCGGCTGGAAGGCTGAATGCAGTGTTTGAAAGAGGAGGGCGCGCTCTTGGCGCGCCCTCGGATTGTCAGAACGGGCTGTCGGGGAAGTAGAACTGCTCCGCATTCTCCGGCGTGATCAGCTGGGAACCGATAATGAAGCGGCCGGTGACGGGGGTGTTCGACACAAGCCCGAGCGCGGTCAGCTCAATGGCGGTCGAGATCTGCGCCGGCGGATAGGTCACGTTGACCGGAAGCTGCGGATCGCCATCCATGATGCGCTTGATGATCTCCTTCATGCCGGCACCGCCTACCACCCACATCTCGTCCTCGCGGCCGGCCTGGGCGATGGCTTCCATGACGCCGATAGCCATGTCGTCGTCGGCGGCCCAAACGGCATCGATGTCGTCATATTTGGACAGGAAGTCCTGCATGACGTTGAAAGCGTCGTCGCGGTTCCAGTTGCCGTGCTGCATGTCGAGCACATTGATGCCGGAGCCTTCGATGGCAGCTGTGAAGGCTTCCACCCTCTCATTGTCGAGAGTGGTCGGAATGCCGCGGAGCACGACGATGTTGTCGCCTTCGTTCAGGTTCTCGCGGAAATATTCACCCGCCATGCGGCCGAAGCCGGGGTTGTCGCCGGCGACGTAAAGATCCTCGATGCCTGGCTGGGACAGGCCGCGGTCGACGACGGTGACCCAGATGCCCTGGTCGGCGACGGCCTTGACCGGCGAGGTCAGCGGCTCGCTCTCGAACGGCAGCACCACGAGCGCGTCGATGTCGCGGGTCGCCACCATGTCCTCGATGTCGTTGACCATCTTGCCGGCATTACCGGCTGTGGCCAGCACAAATTCCAGCTCGGGGTAGGTCTCCTCCAGGCGCTTGATCGACTCTTGTGCATGGTAGTTCAGGCCGCCCATGAAGCCATGCGTGGCCGAAGGAATGGCAACGCCGATCGTCTTGGTGTCGTCCTGCGCGAAGGCGGTCGTCGAGGCGGCAAGCGCCCCGGCAAGTACCGCGCTTGTTAGGAAATTTCTGCGTTTCATGGCCTCTCTCCCTTGGTTGTCGTTCAGTCTGCCGACTTGTTTTCTCGCTGCAGAACCACCGCGAGTATGACGATCACGCCCTGTATCGCGCCGTTGAGATAGGGGCTGACGATCGATGCGAGATTAAGGATATTGTCGATAAGGCTGAGGATCAGGACGCCGACGACGGTGCCCCAGACGCGGCCGTAGCCGCCCTTCAGGACGGTACCGCCGATGATCACCGCGGCGATCGCTTCCAGCTCCCAAAGTACGCCGGTAGAGCCGGAGGCCGAGCCCAGCCGAGGCACATACATGATGGTGGCGACGCCCACGAGCATGCCGAGCAGCATGTAGGTTGCCATGCGCGCCCGGTCGACCTTGACGGCGGAATAGCGCGCCACCTGCTCGTTGGCGCCGATTGCCGCGCAATGGCGGCCAAAGGCGGTGTGGCGCATGACAAGCTCGCCGAGAATGGCGACAATCGCAAAGACGATGATGGGCCAACTCACGCCGAGAAAGCCGTCATAATAGACTGGGCGGTAGAGGCTGCGGAGCTCGAAATCAAGTGACAGGGTGCCGCCGTCGGCGAGCCAGGTCACGAGACTGCGATAGATGCCCATCGATCCGAGTGTGACGATGAAGGCCTCTATATTCACCTTGCTGATGAGAAAGCCGTTCATCCAGCCGGCCGCAAAGCCGGTAATGATCGCCACACCCATGCCGGCCATGATCAAAGGTATGCCGATCCCCAGATATGGGATCAATGAGTTCATGAAGAGGATCATGACGCCGGCCACGAAGGCCGCCATCGAGCCGACCGACAGGTCGATGCCGCCCGCCGTTATGACGAAAGTCATCCCCACTGCTATGATGCCGATGAAAGCCGAACGCGCCAGAACGTTGGTCACATTGCCATAGCTCAGGAAGTTGGGGTTAAGCATGGCGCCGAGGATGATCAGGACGATCAGGGCCAGAAGAGGTCCCAGCACGTGGAAATTCAGCCGGCGCAGCTTGGCCCTGCCGGGTGCGCCCAGTGTTGCTTCGGTCATACTGCCTCCGCCCTTCGTTCCGAAAGGCCCATTGCCAGACGCAGGATGGCGTCCTCGGTGATGTTGGCGCCCTCGACCTCGCCGGCTATACGGCCGGATGCCATGACGACGACGCGCGATGCCAGCCCGATCACTTCGGGCAGTTCGGACGAGATCACGATGACGCTCTTGCCCTGTGCGGCGAGCCTGCTGATGAAGCCGTAGATCTGCTGCTTCGTGCCGATGTCGATGCCGCGCGTGGGCTCGTCGATGATGACGATATCGGGCTCGGCCAGCATCGTCTTCGCCAGGAGAAGCTTCTGCTGGTTGCCGCCCGACAGATTGCCCGCCATCATCCGCCGGTCCCCGGCGCGGATGTCGAACTCCTCGATGGCGCGAGTGAGCGCACGGTCCTCGGCGCGCGAATCGATCGCCACCCGCGTGAAGCGGTCGAGGGCCAAAAGTGTTAGATTTTCGCGCAGCGACTTGCCCAGAAGCAGGCCCTTTTCCTTGCGGTCTTCCGTCAGGTAGACGAGGCCGGCCTCGCGCGCGGCCAGCACGGAGCCGGGCTTCAAGGCCTTGCCGCCGACCTTGATGCTGCCGGTCGCCGGGCGAAGGCCGACAACGCCCTCCATCAGTTCGGTGCGGCCCGAACCCACCAGCCCCGCAAAGCCCAGCACTTCGCCGCGATGCAGCTTGAACGACGCATCCTTGATATGTCCGGGAACAGTGAGGCCCTTGACCTCAAGCACGGTCTCGTCCTGCGGCGTGGCCTTGTCCGGGAACAGATCGCTCAATTCACGGCCCACCATGGCCTCGGCCATATCGTGCTCCGTAAGCTGGCCGACATCGGCTTGCTTCACGCGGTGGCCGTCGCGCAGGACGGTTACGCGGTCGGCGATGCGCTTGACCTCGTCGAGCTTGTGCGAGGTGTAGAGGATCGCAGTGCCGGCGGCCCGCAGTCTTTCGATCTGTTCCAGCAGAATGTCGGTCTCCCTGTTGGTCAGGACCGCAGTCGGTTCATCCATGATGAGGACGCGAGCATTACGGCCCAGCGCCTTGGCGATCTCGACCATCTGCCGGCTCGGCACGGAGATGTTGGAGACCTTCTCGCGCGGATCGAGCGGACAGTTCAGGCGCTCCAGCAGCGTTCTGCTCTGCGCCTGCATCGCCTTGTGATCCAGGAACGGGCCGCGCCATAGCTCCCGGCCGAGGAAGATGTTCTCCTCGACCGTGAGCTGGAGGGCGAGGTTGAACTCCTGGTGGATCATGATGATCCCGGCCGCTTCCGCGTCGCGAAGGGATGCGAACCGGACCGGCTTGCCCTCGAGCAGCACATCTCCCTCGCTGGGCGCCAGATAGCCGCCCAGTATCTTCATCATGGTCGACTTTCCAGCGCCGTTCTCACCGATCAGCGCGTGGACCTCCCCTGGCCTCAGATCGAAATCGACATCGAAAAGCACCTGTATAGGGCCGAATCGATGCGAGATGCCGTCCAGGGAAAGCACTGCTTCCGTCATCGCGCGCCTCTTTGGCGACGTTCGGGGACCCGGAACGTCTTGCGCCGCCGCGGTCCGATAGGCGCGCCGGTGTGCCCCTCCTCCTCTTTCCTCAAAACATCTCCTCTCCAGGTGATGGCTGCAGTCGCTATGTAATCGATTGCATGCGCATTCTATGCGTTGTCGGGACGATTACAATAGGCTTTCGACGGCTTGCTGCCGATGTTGAGCTCATTTGCCGTTCCAGTCCGCCGCGTGTTCGATCCTGAAATGCCAAACTGCTACCAGTTGGCCCGTGTGTTTCGCGGGTGACGACGCCATGGGCGGGCATTCCCCGCGTGAACGGGAGCGGATCGGGGCTGGTGGTTGCTCCTTCGAGAAAAGTGGCAAATAGTTGGACTGGTGGCGGATGGCTGCAAAAGCGCCAGCCTCAAGGAGAGAAAGACAGCGAATGACCAAGAATGGCAGCCCATTGCTGGGAAGCGCGCCAATCGACGAGGGTAATCCGACGCCGCGTTATATACAGCTGGCCAACCATCTGCGGGCACTTATCGATGATGGCAGCCTGAAATCGGGCGAGGCGCTGCCATCCGAGCGCGCCATCGTGGCGGCGACGAACCTGTCGCGCGTGACCATCCGCAAGGCGTTGGAACTGCTGGTGCAGGAGGGATTGCTGCAGCAGCGTCACGGTTCGGGCACCTATGTGAGCGGCGGCGAGCGCATCCAGCAGTCACTCTCCATGCTGACGGGATTCAGCCAGGACATGGTTTCCCTTGGGCACGTTCCCCGTCATCGCTGGCTGGAACGAGGTTATGCGCGGGCAAGTTCGGACGAGGCCATGGCGCTCGGTCTGGCGCCGGGGGAAAGCGTGCTGCGGCTGCACCGTCTGCGGCTTGCCGACGATTTGCCGCTGGCGGTCGAACTGGCGGTCGTGCCCGCAAGCCTGCTTGGATCGATCGAGGAAGTGGGCGAGTCGCTATATGCATCGCTGCGGGCAGTGGGGGCCTGCCCCGAAAAGGCCCTGCAACGCATGCGCGCCTGTGCCCTGCCGGCATTCGAGGCGGGCTTGCTTGAAGCCAGGGAGGGAGACACGGCCCTCTTCATCGAGCGCATATCCCGTCTGGCGTCAGGCAGGGCGGTCGAGTTCACCCGGTCTTATTACAGGGGGGATCGCTATGACTTCGTCGCCGAACTCACCCTCGGCCATGCCGACTGACCGATTGAGTTCGGGCGGGTAAAAGCCCGCTGCTTCCGGGCTTGTTCGCGGAGGGCCGGAAGAAAATGCGGAGCCTGTCAAAAAACTGTCGTCACGGGCGAATTTTCTCGTTGACTCTGATGGCCCCCCCCGCCTATATACGCCTCACCAACGAGGGCGGCTCGCCGCTGGCGGCGGGGTTGTTTGGCCTTGTTGGTTAGTAATCATGAGAGCCGCGTGAGCGACACTCTTTGGGCCTTGGGTTTTTTAGGCC
>NZ_JAOANW010000031.1 GCF_026162365.1 Nitratireductor luteus
TCAATCGGGCATACCGCTCGTCAATGTCCCAGAACCCGGCTTGTCCCCGCATCCGCTACCTCCGCGCAAATCACCGCGACAGTGAATCAAAATCCGGTGCCGAAGGCGAGGTTTTTAGAGACCTCCAGGTATCTTACCTCTATCGCCATGGAGCATCACAAGGACCGGCACGCCTTTTGAAACTGCGTACCGAAATTCTTTGTGGGTGTAGCTAAGACCTTCTTCCGCGACAGTCCCGTAGCGCCCACCTATGATAAGGAGATAATAATCACACTGGTCAATCAGCGACTTGATGAACTGGAACTGATCTTCATCCGCAGCTGGAAAAGACTCCATTTGCACCGGAAAATCGCCGGTGCTTATGACCACGTCCTGCACGGCGCGACGCTCTTCTCGAAGGTCTTCGAATGTTGAACTTATGAAAACCTGATACCGCTTGTTCTGCACGCCGCTTCCTATGCTCGCTATACAACCGTTGCCCTATGTTCTCCTTTCGCGGAGTGTCTGACAAGTTGATTCGGCCGATCTTTTGCTAGGTGAGGGTCAACTTGAGCCGCAACGTCGTGAGCCTGTACTGCTACAATGGGTCCGCCCAGCGCAAAACGCTACCTGAGACACCACCCCCCCCTCAATCCAACGTCCGCCGGAACCTCAAAAGCGCGATCCCCGCATAGATAAAGATAAACAACCCCAGCACCCCCGTCTCGAAGGCCACCGCCGGCAGTTCGGCGCCCTTCAGCATCACCGCGCGGATCACCCGCAGGAAGTGGGTGAGGGGGAAGATTTCGCCCAGCCATTGGGCCCATAGCGGCATGCCGCGATAGGGGAACATGAAGCCCGACAGAAGCAGCGACGGCAGGAAGAAGAAGAAGGTGAGCTGCATCGCCTGCATCTGCGTCCTGGCCACGGTCGAGATCGTGTAGCCGAGCAGCACCAGCGCCAGCACGAAGATGAGGACGGCGGAAAGCAGCAGCGTGAAGCTGCCGATGAAGGGGACGCCGAAAAGCAGCTTCGCCGCCGAAAGCACCACCGCCACCTGCACCGCGCCCACCACCAGATAGGGCAGCACCTTGCCCAGCATGATTTCGAGCGGGCTTGCCGGCATGGCGAGAAGGTTTTCCATGGTGCCGCGCTCGCGCTCGCGGGTCAGCGCGATGGCCGTCATCATCACCATCGTCATCTGCAGGATGACGCCGAGAAGCCCCGGCACGATATTGTACTGCGAGATGCCTTCCGGGTTGTAGCGCCGGTGCACCACCACTTCGAGCCCGCCTTCCGGGTCCGCCGCCGCCATGCCGCGCTCGCGGGTCAGTGCCTGTTGCGCCACCGTGCCCAGCGTCGAGATCGCGCCGCTGGCCACCGAGGGGTCGGTGGCGTCCGCCTCGATCAGGATCTGCGCCTTCCCGCCACGGTCCACCTGCCGCGCGAAATCGGAGGGAATGGTGACCACGAACACCACCTCGCCGCGCGCCATCAGCCTCTCCGCCTCCGCCGCGCTATCCACCACATGGTCGAAGCGGTAATAGCCCGTCGTCTCCAGCGCCGAGACCATCGCCCGGCTGTAATGGTCCTGGCTTACCGAGACCAGCGCCGAGGGCAGGGCCTTGGGGTCGTTGTTGATCGCATAGCCGAAAAGCACGAGCTGCATCAGCGGCACGCCCAGCATCATGCCGAAGGTGATGCGGTCGCGCCGCATCTGGATGAATTCCTTGATCAGCATGGCGCCGAGCCGGGCGAAGGAGAATACGGCGTTCATTGCATATTGTCCGTGGCATCCGCCATGAACTGGATGAAGACGTCCTCGAGGCTGGTTTCACCCGCCGCAACGCGCACGCCCTCCCGCTCCTCGAGCTGCCTGAGCGAAGCCGACAGCGCGGCAGCATTCGAGCCCACGACATGCAGCGTCGCACCGAAGGGCGCCACCTGCTCGACGCCGGGCAGCTTCGCGATCTCCCGCGCCAGCGTCTCCAGCCTCGGCCCGCTGACGATGAAGGTGGTCAGGCCCGCGTCCCTCACCACCTCGTCGACGGTCCCCGTGGCCAGCATCTTGCCGTAGGAGATGTAGGAGATGCGGTGGCAGCGCTCGGCCTCGTCCATATAGTGGGTCGACACCAGCACGGTCAGCCCGTCCGCCGCCAGCCGGTGTATCTCGTCCCAGAAATCGCGCCTTGCCTTGGAGTCGACGCCCGCCGTCGGCTCGTCGAGCAGCAGCAGCTTCGGCTCGTGCATGATGCAGGCGGCCAGCGCCAGCCGCTGCTTCCATCCGCCCGACAGCGTGCCGGCAAGCTGGTTGCGGCGCGAGGTCAGGCCGAGATCGTCCAGCGTGCGCCGCACATATTCGCCGGCCGGCTTCAACTCATAAAGCCGCGCCACGAAGGAAAGGTTTTCGGCAATCGTCAGATCCTCGTAGAAGGAAAAGCGCTGCGTCATGTAGCCGACCTCGCGCTTGATCCGCAGAGCGTCTGTCGCAAGGTCGTATCCCAGCACCTCGCCGCCGCCGCCATCGGCGGTCAAAAGCCCGCACATCAGCCGGATCGTCGTCGTCTTGCCCGATCCGTTGGGCCCCAGGAACCCGACGATCTCGCCCTGTTCCACGCGCATGGATACATGGTCGACAACGGTCTTGTCGCCGAACCGCTTGACCAGATCGTGGACGTCGATCGCAGGCATGGCTATTCACCGTCCGTGAGGCTCACATCGACGATCTGCCCCGGCTGCAGCCGCCCGGCCGCCTCGCTGGCCGGCTTCGCCTCGACCAGGAAAACGAGCTTCTGCCGCGTCTCGATGGAGTAGATCACCGGCGGTGTGAATTCGGGGTCCGGCGAGATGTAGGATATGGTGGCGGAAAGGTCCGGCGGGCAGCCGTCGCAGCGCACCGCCAGCCGGTCCCCGACCGTGATCGAGGAGAACGCCTCCTCCGGCACGTAGAGCTTCAGCTTCACCGCCCCGTCCGGCAGCATGGAGATCACCGGCGCGGACGGCCCGGCCAGATCGCCGGCATTGCGCACGATGTCGTCCACGCGGCCGGCCGACGGCGCCTTCAGCGTGCGCTCCGACAGCTGCCACTCAGCTTGGTCGAGCGCCGCCTTTGCCTGGTCGCGCTGCTTTTCGGCAGCTTCAATCGCCTGCTTGCGGGCCGGCAGCCGGGCAACCGCCAGATTGGCCTCTGCCTCGCCCATCCGCGCGGCGGCAAGTTCTGCTTCCGTGCGCGCCTTGTCGCGCTCGGCCTGGGTGGCGATGCCGCGCTTGAACAGGTCCTCCGTCCGTGTCTCCACGCGCTCCGCCTCGCTCTTTTGTGCCTTGGCCGAGGCCAGCGCAGCCTCCAGCACCGCGATTTCCTCCTCGCGTTTGCCGTGGCGCAGGTCGGCGAGATGGGCTTGCGCCTCCGCCAGCGCCGCCTCGGCCTGGGCGACGGCGATCTCGGCGTCCCGGCGCTCCATCTCCGCGACGGGCTGGCCGGCTTCCACGCGCTCGCCACGGCGAACGTTCACGGTCCGCACCTGGCCCGTCTGGAGCGGTGCCAGCAGCACATATTCGCCCTCGACATAGCCCACCGCCAAAGGTTCCGCCGGCCCGCAAGCGGTCAGGAATGAGGCGATCAGGGGCAGGGTGCAAAGAAAACTCATGACTTGCCTCCGCGCGCCTTGAGCATGGCGTCCAGATTGGCGCCCACCACGTCGATAACGCTTGTCGCTTCCCTCCCGCCGATTTCCGTCCAGCCCATGCGGCGGGTGACCGCCTCGCGCGCGATCCGGAAATAGACGATCTGGCCGATCAGCGTGAAAACCGTGAGGCGCGTGCTCTCGCTTTCGGCGGGCTCGCCGGTGGCTGCTTCCCATAATTGGCAGAACCGCTTGTGCACGGGCTCGAAAACGCCGGTATAGATCGTGTCCAGCGCCGCCGTCGGATGCGCGAACTCGCGAATCAGGAACTGCACGATATCGCCCGGCTCGGGCCGCACCAGAAGAAAGCCGATCATCCCCTCCAGCGCTTGCCGCAGCAGCGCCTCGGCCTCTCCCCGTGTTTTCGCCGCCGCCGTCTCCAGACCTGCCGGGCCAAGGGCGCTTTCGGCCGCCTCGCCTATCAGGCTGACGATATAGTCCGCGCAGGCCGCCCGCAGCCCCTCCTTGCCGCCGAAATGATAGGCGATGGAGCCGATATTCGCACCCGCGGCGCTGGCGATCTGTCGTGTCGACGTCGCCTCGAAGCCGTTCCTGCCGAACAGCTGGAGCGCGGCGCGGATCAGCGCTTCCCGCGTGCGCTCCGCCCCGCTTTGCCGGTAGGTGTCGGCAGTGTCGGAAGAGCCGTTGGAGCCTTGTGTCATCATCATGGTGGCGATTTAATCAATCGATTGATTAAAGTCAAGCGATTGATCGCGCGCCGATCAAATGGCAATGAATGATCCGACCGGCTTGCGGAGGAACCCATGCCAACCGAGAGCGAGCGCAAGTTTCTCGTCGTCGACGACGGCTGGAGGGCGGAAACCATGGAGGCTTCGCCGATCCGCCAGCTATATCTGTTCGTCGGTCCCGACCGCTCGGTGCGGCTTCGCTTCCGCGCGGATCGCACGCCGATGCTCGCCTTCAAATTCGGCGCCCACGCCCGCAACCGCCAGGAATACGAGTATCCGGTGCCGATGGAGGAAGCCGAGGAGATGGCGCGTTTCGCCGTCGGCAATGTCATCGAAAAGACCCGAAACCTCGTCCGCCACCGCGGTTATGTCTACGAGGTGGACGAGTTTTCGGGTGCGCTGGCCGGCCTGGTTGTGGCCGAGCTCGAAACGGAAGACGAGGTCGCCGACGCGGACCTTCCCGCCTGGCTCGGCATGGAAATCACCGGCAATCCCGCCTATTACAACGCCTCGCTTGCCCTCAACGGTCTTCCGGAGCCCACCCTATGAGTTATCGCATCGACCCGGCGCTGCCCGTCGACAGGGAAGTTCACCGCATTGCCGACGAGGAGACCGCGGCCATCGTAGCCGTGCTGGAGGCCATGCCCGAGGGCCGCCAGACTGCCGTCCACGCCGCCCGCAAACGCCTCAAGCGCCTGCGCGGGCTGCTCAAGCTGATCGGCAACGGCAACAAGGAATTTCACGACCGGTTCAACGTGCTCTTTCGCGATTTGCAGCGCGCGCTGTCCCATGCCCGCGATGCCGATGCGCTGGTTGAAACCGTCGACCGCTTCCGGAGCGACGGGAAAGCCGGCCCGGACGATCTGCAGGCCATCCGCGAGCACCTGACCAGCCGCCGCGACCGCATCGTGCACGAGACCAGCGCCTTCGACGAAGCCCGCGCCGCGACGCTCTCCGATCTGCGCGCCGCCCGCGAGGCATTTGCCGAACTCGAGCTCCCCGACCATCCCGAGGAAGGCGCCGCCCTGCTCGCCCATGGAGCGCGCGCCATGGTGCAGAAGGCGAAGAAGTCGCTCAAGCATGCGCGCAAACGGGGCGAGGCCGACGATTTTCACGAACTGCGTAAGGCGCTGAAATATCACTGGATGCATCTCGGCCTTCTGGGCGACATGTGGCCGGGTGCATCGTCCGCCCGCCGCAACCGCGCCAACGCCCTGGGCGATCTCCTCGGCGAGCTCAACGACATTGCCAACATGTACGATTTGCTCGACGCCGAGGAACACGTCATCAGAGCGCCGGAAAGCGTGGCAAGGTTCCGCAAGAAGCTGGAGAAGCGTGAAAAGGCGCTGCGCAAGGCGATCCTGACTCGCGCCGACGCTCTCCTCGAAGGCGAGGGCAAGAAGCTCAGGAAGAAGATCGGACGCGCCATGGCAAAAGCCGGGAAAGCCCGGTGAACGGGCCGGGGAAAGGGCTGGTGAAAGGGCCGGGGAAAGGGCTTGTACGCGCGGCCCCGCCTTGCCAATGTTGCTGCATGTTCATGATACGGCCCCGTCCATGACGCAACAGACCGACAGCCTGCTGGACCGTTTCGGCCGTTTCCTGGCCCGCCGCCTGCAAGCCGAATCCTCCGGCTATCAACCCTATACGCCGTCCGACCCCGAGACCCTGCACCGCGCCCTGCAGCCGGGCGACGTCCTCCTGGTGGAGGGAAACCAGCGCATTTCCGCCGCCATCAAATATCTGACGCAGTCGACCTGGAGTCATTCCGCGCTCTATGTGGGGGAAGTGCTGGAAGAGCCTGCTGACGGTTCGGAGCGTCCGCGCCTCATCGAGGTTAATCTGGGCGACGGGTGCATCGCCGTCCCCCTGTCCAAATACCGCACCTACAACACCCGCATCTGCCGCCCGAGCGGGCTCACGCCGGACGACCGGAAGGCCATCATCGATTTCATGGTGGAAAGCCTCGGCCTGCGCTACGACATGCGCAACATCTTCGATCTTCTTCGCTTTTTCATGCCCGCGCCGCCCGTGCCCGTGCGCTGGCGGCGGCGTATGCTCTCCCTCGGTTCGGGCGATCCCACCCGCGCCATCTGCTCCTCGCTCATAGCCAAGGCGTTCCAGTTCGTGCACTATCCCATCCTGCCGGACATAAAGCACGTTCCCGGCCAGGCCGCCGCCGAATCGACCTATTCCCGCGAAGAGATATTGCATATCCGCCATCATTCGCTCTTCGCCCCCCGCGATTTCGACCTCTCACCCTATTTCGAGATCGTCAAGCCGACCCTCGTCTATGGCTTCGACTACAAGAAGCTGAACTGGGCCGATCTGTCGGAGAACAAGCCCCCGGAAGAAAGGCCCCAGGAAGACGAGACGCTGGAAAGCGAGCCGAACGCCGAAGGTGGGGCAACCGGCTGAGATGGAAAATCACGGGGTGCTCGCGCTGACCTTCGCCTGTTTCGCGGCCTACGCGCTCCTCGGCAGGAAGCTCCAGACCTCGGTGCTATCCGGTCCGCTCCTCTTCACGGGGCTCGGTCTTGCGTTCGCGCTTGCCGGCCGTGCACCGTTTTCATTTGCCGGCAACGCCGTCATAGAGTTCCTGGCCACAGTCACGCTGGTCGTCATCCTGTTCCGCGACGCGGCGAATATACGCATATCCAGCGTCATGGCCGAACGTGCCATTGCCGGCCTGACGCTGCGTCTGCTGGTCGTCGGAATTCCGCTGACGATCACGGCCGGGGCCGCCGCCGCGATGATCGTCTTCCCGGCCATCGGCTTCTATGGCGCCATAGTTCTCGCGATCGTGCTCACACCCACCGATGCCGCGCTCGCCCAACCCGTTTTCGGGAACCGGGCGCTGCCGGAGGTGCCGCGCGAGGCGCTGGACGCCGAATCGGGCCTCAACGATGGCCTGTGCCTGCCGCTCCTGCTCGTGGTCCTGGGGTTGGCCACCGGCGCGGACGGCCCGTCCGGACTTACTGGCCACGTTCTTTTCTTCGCAGGGGAGCTGGTCTTCGGGCCGCTTGCCGGAGGGCTGGTCGGCCTCGGCGGCGCCTGGGCGACGCTGCGCTATGCGGCTCGCGGTGAGTCCGACCCAGTGGGGCGCACGCCCATCATGGTCGCGCTTGCCGGTCTTGCCTATTTCACCGCCGAGCTTGTCGGCGGAAACGGCTTCCTGGCTGCCTTCACCGCCGGTCTCGCCTTCGGCTGGCGTCTGCCGCCCGATCTGGTGGAACGCACCTCGCGCTTCGCGATAACGGAAGGCTCGCTGCTGGCCAACGTCACTTTTCTGTTCTTCGGGGTGGCCATCCTGCCGCGCGCTTTCGATTCTCCGGTTGGTCCGGCGCTTCTCTACGCCGCTCTCAGCCTGACCGTCATCCGCATGGCACCCGTATGGATTGCCGCGCTTGGAACCGATGTCGGCCTGCGCGCCAGGCTCCTCATGGGCTGGTTCGGTCCGCGAGGCCTGGCCTCGGTGCTCTATCTGATCCTGGTTGTCGATCGGTCGGGCTTCGCCGAGGCAGAAATGGTCACCGACATCGCCGTTTTCACGATCGTCCTGTCCATCTTCCTCCACGGCATCTCGGCGCCCTTCGCGGTGCCCATCTTCCTTGGTGGGAGAGGGGGCGAAGTCCGTTAACGCTATAATTATGATTTACCGCCGCGCCCCTTCGCCCCCCCCTCTGCCCGGCAGGGCAGAGGCGTGAGACGCAATTGTAGAACCAGCGCGCAGACGCCTTAGCGTCGCATCAAACCTGTCCGCCCACGGCTCCAAGCGTCCGGCGCTCGTCCGCCAGCCATTCGCTTATCTTCGCTTCCAGCCGCGCCGGCGAAACCGGCTTGGTCATGTAGTCGTCCATACCAGCGTCCAGGCAGCGCTCCCGGTCCCCTTCGAGCGCATGCGCCGTCAGTCCGACGATAGGCGTGCGCGGCAGTCCTTCGGCGTCCTCCGCCCAGCGGATCGCGCGCGTTGCCTCGTGTCCGTTCATCTCCGGCATGGAGACATCCATCAGGATGAGCGCCGGACGGTGTTTCCGCCAGGCTTCCACCGCCTCGCGCCCGTTCTCGGCCAGGGTGAATTTTCGCCCCATGCCGCCCAGGATTTGTTCGAAGACAAGTTGATTCACCTCATTGTCCTCGGCCACCAATATTTCAGCGCCGCCCGTTTCAGGCACCGGCGCAACCACCGCTTCCCGTTGCCGTTTCACTTTGGGTCCAAGCGTATATGAGATGACGGGAGCCAGCTTCGCCGGCTCCGTGCCAGCCTCGTCCTTCGACCGCCAGCCGCGCTCCTGCATCCCGGCGAGCACTTCCTCGATGGTCCCGCGTAGCAGTGCCGAGCGCGTGGGTTTCGTCAGGATGGCCTCCGCGCCAGACGACTTCAGCTCCTGAAGCGCGATTGTGTCGTCGACGGAGGTGAGCAGCACGACGCCGATGCGATCGAGAAGCCCCCCGGCGCGCATTTCGCGCAGCACCTGCGCACCGTTCATCCGTGGCATCTGATAGTCGAGTACCATCAGGTCGACGCCCGCGCCAAGGCGTTCGGCCTCCTCGATAAAGGCGAGCGCGACCGCGCCGCTTTCCACCGCGCAGCAGTCCAGCTTCCAATTGCGCATCTGCTCGGCGAGTATGTTCCTGTTGATCCCGTTGTCGTCGACGATCAGGATCCGGGCGCCTTCCATATCGGTCGGCACGCGCGCCGGCTTGGGGTCGCCGCCCTGGTGGGCGGCGAGCGGAAGCCGGAAATGGAAGCTCGACCCTTCGCCGATCTTGCTCGTAGCACCGACGCTGCCGCCCATCAGATCGACCAGGCGCGAGGCGATGGCAAGGCCAAGTCCGGTCCCCTCGTGCCGCCGTGTCGAGGAGGAATCCACCTGGCTGAACTTCTCGAAAACGCTCGCCAGCTTTTCCTCCGGGATGCCGATGCCGGTGTCTATCACCTGAAAGAGGATCTGGTCGCCATCGCGCGATACGTCGATCAGCACATGGCCTTTATCGGTGAATTTGACGGCATTGCCCGCCAGGTTCGTCAGGATCTGGCGAATACGTCCCATGTCGCCAACCACCCAGCCGGGAAGCGAGGGGTCCACATGGACGATCAGTTCCAGGTCCTTCTCCGAAGCGCGGGACGAGACGAGCGTCGCCACGTCTTCCACCGTCTCGGCCAGGTTGAAGGGCGCGGCCTCCAGATGTGCATGGCCGGCGTCGATCTTCGAGAAGTCCAGGATGTCGTTGATGATGGTCAAAAGTGCGTTGCCGGACTTCAGGATGACGTCGTTGTAGGTTCGCTGGCGCGCATCGAGCTCCGTGCTTGCCATCAGTTCCGACATGCCCAGGACGCCGTTCATCGGCGTGCGGATTTCATGGCTCATATTGGCCAGGAATTCCGATTTCGCCCGGTCCGCGGACTTTGCATCCTCCAGCGCTTTCCTGAGCCGGGCGAGCGCATCGCGGATCGAGCGCTCCATCGGCAGGAAGATGAGGAGCAGGATCCCCGCGGCGAATGCGACAAGCACCACCGCGATCACGTTTATCGTCAGCTTCACCCGGTTGGCCAGTTCCCGGTTGAACTGCCGGAGCGTTGCCGACAGCTGATCGAGCGCTGGCTCGACCAGGAGATGGGTAACGCCGGTAAGGTATCTGCCGACCTTGGCGCGCTCTCCCGGTGCCGCCTCGGACGCCTCTCCGACTTGATCGCGAAACTCCTCGAGCATGGCAACAGGCGTCCTGGGTCCGTAAGGAGTGCCGACGATCAGGCGCTCCTGCATCTCGGGATCGAGCTGCGCCCATATCGCTTCGATCTTTCCGCTGATCAGTTCGAGCTGCCGGGCATGCACCTCCAGCGCTTTCTCGGCCCAGTCCGGGTTCTCGACAGTGGGATCGGACATCTGGAGCGCGATGCGCGTCGTCGCGCCGGTCGTCTCGGCGGCTTCCGCCACCAGTGCGGCGAAAGACGTGGCGTTGGAAAAGCGTGCATTGGTGACGTGCGAACCCAGGATGAAGAAGATGCCGGGTATGATAAGCGCCCCCATCACCGCGATATAGCGCAGCCGCAGCCCTCGCACCGCCGCCGCGATCGTGTCGCGGGCTTCGCGTTCAGTGCCCGCGCTGCGCGTGCCGGCATGCATGCGCCAGACCTGCATCACAGCCAGGCACGCAAGGATCAATATGCCCGAGAAAAGCGCCACGAGGCCCGGTGACGCACCGCCGTCCTGCGTCACCAGCGCCGGCCATCCGGCCATGACGTCTTCATAATTACCCATGCTCATCCCCCAACAGGCCGGGATACCCCGCTTTCCCCTGCGTAAACCGGCTGCCGGAATTTGTGCTCTTGAGGTGAAGTTTCGGTTAAGGCCGCATTGTGCGGTTCTCGCGCCGCCGTAGCGCTTGCGCGCAAGGCGGCGGTATGACGCAGCGACCGCGCGCCGCTTTGACGTGGGTCGTCGCGCATCCTACCTTGCCTGCGACAACCATTAAGGGAGGTCCCGGTGGATCCGCTTTTGCTCTCCCGCATACAGTTCGCCGCGAATATTTCGTTTCATATTCTTTTCCCCGCGATCACCATTTCGCTTGGCTGGGTGCTTCTCTATTTCAAGCTGCGCTACAACCGCACCAACGATCACGCCTGGATGCAGGCCTATTTCACCTGGGTGAAGATTTTCGCCCTGTCCTTCGCGCTGGGCGTGGTATCTGGCGTCACCATGAGTTTCCAGTTCGGCACCAACTGGCCGGGCTTCATGGAGAAAGTGGGCAATATCGCCGGCCCGCTTCTTGCCTATGAGGTGTTGACGGCCTTCTTCCTCGAGGCGGTTTTCCTCGGCATCATGCTGTTCGGCTTCCGGCGGGTCTCGAACCGGGTGCATACGCTGGCTACGTTCCTCGTGGCCTTCGGCACCACCATGTCCGCCTTCTGGATCCTGGCGCTCAATTCCTGGATGCAGACGCCGGCCGGTTTCGAGATGCGCGACGGCGTCGCTTTTCCGACCGACTGGCTGGCCATCGTCTTCAACCCTTCCTTTCCTTACCGCCTGATCCACATGCTCCTGGCCTCGGGCCTCACCGTCGCATTCCTCATCGCCGGCTTCTCGGCGCTGCGCTATCTGCTGGGCGACCGGTCCGAATCCATGTGGAAGGTGCTGCGCACGGGCGTTGCCATGGGTGCGATCCTGATTCCCATCCAGATATTCGTCGGCGACCAGCATGGTCTCAACACACTCGAGCATCAGCCGGCCAAGATCGCCGCCATGGAAGCGAACTGGGAAACCCGGTCCAATGTCCCGCTGGTGCTGTTTGCCTGGCCCGACGAGGAAGCGCGCGAGAACCGCTTCGAGATCGCGGTGCCGAGCGGCGCCTCCCTCATCCTCAAGCATAGCCCTTCCGGCGTGGTGCCGGGGCTCGATCAGTTCGAGGGCAAGCATCCGCCGGTCGCCCCCGTCTTCTTCGCCTTCCGCATCATGGTGGGTGTCGGCATTCTGATGCTGGTGATCTCCTGGGCGGCGGCGTGGTTCCTGTTCCGCCGGTCCACCCTGCCAAGGCCGCTCGCGGCGCTCATGGTGCCCATGGCGCTTTCGGGGTGGGTCGCCACGCTTGCCGGCTGGTACACGACCGAGATCGGCCGCCAGCCCTGGCTGGTAACCGGTGTGCTGGCAACGGAACAGGCTGTGGGTCCGGTGGCCGGCAGCAACGTCGCCTTCACGCTCGCCGGTTACCTCGTCCTCTATGTGGTTCTTCTGATCGTCTATCTGGGCGTGCTGATCCACATGGCGCGAAAAGCGGCGAAGGAAGGCGACAACCAGCCCGCCCCGGCCGTCAAGGACCATCCGGCCGACCAGCCCATGCTGGCAGGAGAGTGAAGACATGACCTTCGACTGGCCCACAATGCTCCCCCTGATCTTCGCCGGCCTGATGGGCGTCGCGATCCTGCTCTACGTCATCCTCGACGGCTTCGACCTCGGCATCGGCATCCTCTTCGCCGCCGCCGAAAAGGAGGAGAAGGACGTGATGATCGCCGCTATCGGTCCCTTCTGGGACGCTAACGAGACCTGGCTGGTGCTCGCCGTCGGCCTGCTTCTGGTGGCCTTCCCGATCGCCCACGGCACCATTCTCACCGCCCTCTACATTCCCGTCTTCCTGCTGCTTTTCGGCCTCATCCTGCGCGGCGTCGCCTTCGACTTCCGCGCCAAGGTGCCCGTTCACCGCAAGCGCCGCTGGGACCGGATCTTCTTCCTCGGCTCGGTGATCGCCGCCCTGTCCCAGGGCTATATGCTGGGCATCTACGTGCTGGGGCTGAAGCAGGATCTGCCGGCAATTTTATTCGCGGCTCTGGTGGCGGTGTGCCTGGCTGCCGCCTATGCCGCCATGGGCGCGGCCTGGCTTATCTACAAGACAGAAGACGCGTTGCAGAAAAAAGCCGTCTCCTGGCTGCGTCGGGCGCTGGCCTTCACCGCCGCCGGCATGGCCGCCGTCTCCGCCGCCACGCCGCTCGCGAGTGTTCGCATCTTCGAAAAATGGTTTACCTGGCCGGAGATGGTGTGGCTGGCTCCGCTGCCAATCCTCTCGGGCGCCCTGTTCCTCTGGCTCTGGCGCATGAGCTACCGCCTGCCGGACCCAGCCGACGACCATTCGCTCAAGCCCTTCATCGCCCTGGCGCTGGTCTTCGCAGCGGGCTTCGCCGGCCTGGCCTATTCCTTCTACCCCTATGTGGTGCCGGATCGCATCACCATCTGGCAGGCGGCGGCGGCCACCGAAAGCCTCGGCGTTATCCTGGTGGGCACGGCCATCGTGCTGCCGGTCATCCTCGGCTACACGATCTATGCCTACCGGGTGTTCGGCGGCAAGGCCACGCACCTGTCCTACGACTGAACCGGCCGGGAAGGTGGCCCGATTCCGCCTTCCCAAGCGCTGGCCAAATGCTCTATACGCGCGGGCATGACCAAGACGCCCCTTTCCCGAATCCGCAATTTCTCCATCGTCGCCCATATCGACCATGGCAAGTCGACGCTCGCCGACCGGCTGATCCAGATGACCGGATCGCTGGAGCATCGCGAGATGAAGGAGCAGATCCTCGATGCGATGGACATCGAGCGCGAGCGCGGCATCACCATCAAGGCCAACACCGTCCGCCTCGAATATGACGCCAGGGACGGCCAGCATTACGTGCTGAACCTCATCGACACGCCCGGCCATGTCGATTTCGCCTATGAGGTCTCCCGCTCGCTCGCCGCCTGCGAGGGCTCGCTGCTCGTCGTCGACGCCTCTCAAGGGGTGGAAGCCCAGACGCTGGCCAATGTCTACCAGGCGCTCGACAACGACCACGAGATCGTCCCCGTCCTCAACAAGGTCGACCTGCCCGCCGCCGAGCCCGAGCGCGTCAAGCAGCAGATCGAGGATGTCATCGGCCTCGACGCCTCAAACGCCCTCATGATTTCCGCCAAGACCGGCCTCGGCGTCGAAGACGTTTTGGAGGCCATCGTCCACCGCCTGCCGCCGCCCCGGGAAGGCGAGGCGGGCGACCCGCTCAAGGCCCTGCTGGTCGACAGCTGGTACGACGCCTATCTCGGCGTCATCGTTCTGGTGCGCGTCATCGACGGCGTCCTGAAAAAAGGCCAGACCGTGCGCATGCTCGGCACCGGCGCCAAGTACCAGGTCGACCGCGTCGGCGTCATCACGCCCAAGATGGTCATGGTGGAAAGCCTCGGCCCCGGCGAGATCGGCTTCATCACCGCCTCGATCAAGGAGGTCGCCGACACCCGCGTGGGCGACACCATCACCGAGGAAAAGCGCCAGACCACGCGCCCGCTGCCCGGCTTCAAGCCGGCCCAGCCGGTCGTCTTCTGCGGCCTGTTCCCCGTCGATGCCGACGATTTTGATGATCTGCGCGCCGCCGTCGGCAAGCTGCGCCTCAACGATGCGAGCTTTTCCTACGAGATGGAAAGCTCCGCCGCGCTCGGCTTCGGCTTCCGCTGCGGCTTCCTCGGCCTCCTGCATCTGGAGATCATCCAGGAGCGGCTTTCGCGCGAGTTCGACCTCGACCTCATCGCCACCGCCCCCAGCGTCGTCTACCGCATGAACCTGATCAACGGCGAGCAGATCGAGCTGCACAACCCCGCCGACATGCCGGACGTCATGAAGATCGCCTCCATCGAGGAGCCGTGGATCCGCGCCACCATCCTCACCCCCGACGAGCATCTGGGCGCCATCCTCAAGCTCTGCCAGGACCGCCGCGGCATCCAGGCCGACCTTTCCTATGCCGGCTCGCGCGCCATGCTCGTCTACGACCTGCCGCTCAACGAGGTGGTGTTCGATTTCTACGACCGGCTCAAATCCATCAGCCGCGGCTATGCCAGCTTCGACTATCAGCTCACCGATTACCGCGAGGGCGACCTCGTCAAGATGTCGATCCTCGTCAATGCCGAGCCCGTCGACGCGCTGTCCATGCTGGTTCACCGCTCCCAGGCCGACAAGCGCGGCCGCGTCATGTGCGAAAAGCTGAAGGACCTCATCCCCCAGCACCTGTTCAAGATCCCCATCCAGGCCGCCATCGGCGGCAAGGTCATCGCCCGCGAAACCATCTCCGCCCTCAGAAAGGACGTGACCGCCAAATGCTACGGCGGCGACGTGACCCGCAAGCGCAAGCTTCTGGAAAAGCAGAAGGAAGGCAAAAAGCGCATGCGTCAGTTCGGCAAGGTGGAGATCCCGCAGGAGGCCTTCATCCAGGCGCTGAAGATGAGCGATTGAGCGGTGCGCCGCCTTCGCTACAGAGCAATCCGAGAAAAGTGAAAACCGGTTTTCCGATTGCTTGGAAACAAGCAGTTGGATCGGTTCGGCGTTTGTGTGAAACGGTGAACTGATCCAGCCGGAACCTCGCGCCCTCCCGATTGTTGAGCGGGAAAGCGCGGAGGTTCCCAATGGCAAAGCCTGCTCAAAAGGACATCGTGAAGGCGCTGATGGCGCGCCACGGCCGCACCTATTGCAAAGAGCTCGGCATCCCGCTGGAGAAGAACACGCCGTCGCCGCTGTTTCAGTGGCTGGTCGCCTCCCTTCTCTTTTCCGCGCGCATTGGCGCCGGCCAGGCCGTGAAGGGCGCCAAAGCGCTGTTCGATGCCGGCTGGCGCACGCCGGAAAAGATGCACGCGGCGACATGGCGCGAGCGCGTGACGGTTCTCAACGAGCACGGCTACGCCCGCTATGACGAGAGCACCTCGCGCATGCTGGAGGACGCTTCCGGCCTGCTGATCGAGCGCTATGGCGGCGACCTGCGCCGGCTGCGCAAGGAAGCGCGGGCCGACGTGAAAAAGGCGCAGAAGCTGCTGACCGCCTTCAAGGGCATCGGCCCCACGGGCGCCGCCATCTTCCTGCGCGAGGCGCAGGGCGCGTGGGACGAATTCCACCCCTTCGCCGACAACAAAGCACTCAAGGCCGGCGAACAGCTCAGCCTCGGCGCCGACGCCCAGGCGCTCTCCCGCCACGTCTCCAGAACCGAATTCCCCACCCTCCTCACCGCCCTCGTCCGCGCCGATCTCGCCGGCGATCTGGGTGATCTGGCGAAGGGCGAGATTGTGAGTGATTGAGGGGCGGCGGCTACGCTGCCTTCAAACGTTCCAGTTCCTGCTCGAACTCGAACGTCAGTTGCGCCGCCTCTTCCTCGGGAAGCCACATGCTCATCTGCGGCACCAGCCGGCGGTAAAGCCGTAGGCGCTCCGAATCCCACGGCATCCGCTCGGATGCGCGTGCCTCGGCGAGAATCCGCGCGAGCCGCAGCCTTATGCGGTCTGGGTCGGCGCGATAGACGATAGGCGCGGCATCCTCCGGGAACAGCTCCGGCTGTTCGTCTGCCTGGAAGAGATCGAGCTGATTGCGGGTCACGGCGATTCCGATTGCGGTTCGTTCACGCCATCTTGCACCACCGCACCCGCTTGCGCGACAGTATCCGTTCGCTTTTCCACGGTTCAGTCGGCGCGAGAACGTCGTACTGCCAAGGTCTTGGCTGATACGCCAGCTTGGCATGCGTCACAGTTGCAGGGCACGTGGGAGGCGTAGATAATAGCCAAATGGCACTGATAAAAACGATTCGCTTCAAAGATTATAAGAAGTTTGAGAACTTCACTGTTGCATGCAAGTCGACCAACATATTAGTTGGACCAAACAATGCTGGAAAATCAACTATTCTTGATGCATTGCGTATATTAGATGCCGTGGATCGATACGCAGCCAAAAATCGTCCGAGTCTCTATGATCACCCTCGACTGGGTCCGTGTGGTGCCTACAATGTTCCGCTAAGTTACCTGGAGGTCTCGAACTACCGTCGTTTTTGATGCCGAAACCGCCAAAGCGGACCCGAGCCACCGAGTTCGGTTGTTTGGCGTGGGTTTCGCGCCCTTATCGGGCTCATGATTGGTCGATTTCGGCGTAT
>NZ_JAOANW010000002.1 GCF_026162365.1 Nitratireductor luteus
CAACCGTGCTGGGGATGATCCACCAGGAACAACCGTCATATGGCGCGGCTTCTCTCGCCTTGCCGACCTTGTCATAGGTTTCCAAACCCCAAAGCTAAGCCCAACCCAACTTATGGGTAAGTGAAAGCTGTACA
This sequence comes from Nitratireductor luteus, assembly GCF_026162365.1. Taxonomy (GTDB): domain Bacteria; phylum Pseudomonadota; class Alphaproteobacteria; order Rhizobiales; family Rhizobiaceae; genus Chelativorans; species Chelativorans luteus. The sequence continues at coordinate 135 of NZ_JAOANW010000002.1, forward strand.
CAACGCTTACCGAGCTCATACCGTAGCGTCCGCACGGTGAATCGCAATTGCATAATGGCGATATCCACAACCTATGGGAGCATCAGGCAGCTTCGCGGGCCTGATAGTCCTTGATGGCGGTGAAGGTGATGGCCTTCCAGCGGTCGGCCTCGTATTTCAGGCCGAACTCGTGCTGGGCGAGGAAGACGGGATCGTCGTCGAGGTCGCGGGCGATATCGCCTCTATGGGCGGTGATGAAGCGGTCCACCTCGCCTTTTAGGTCCGACGATATCCAGCGGCAGACGGAAAAGCGCGCCATCTCGAAATCGACAGGCAGGGCATATTCGTTCTTGAGGCGCTCCTTGAGCACGTCGAGCTGCAGCGCGCCGACCACGCCGACGATGGCGGGGGAGCCGTCTTCGGGCGTGAAGAGCTGGACGACGCCCTCCTCCGCCATCTGCTGGAGCGCTTCCTTCAGCTTCTTGGCCTTCATTGCGTCGCCGAGCCGGACGCGGCGCAGGATTTCCGGCGCGAAGTTCGGCACTCCGCGGAACAGGAGCTCCTCGCCTTCTGTCAGCGTGTCGCCGATCCTCAGCGTTCCATGATTGGGGATGCCCACCACATCGCCGGCAAAGGCCTCGTCGGCGGTGATGCGGCTCTTGGCGAAGAAGAATTGCGGCGCCGACAGGCTGATGGGCTTGCCGGTGCGCACCAGCTTGGCCTTCATGCCGCGCTCCAGCCGGCCCGAACAGACGCGCACGAAGGCGATGCGGTCGCGATGGTTGGGGTCCATATTGGCCTGGATCTTGAACACGAAGGAGGTCATCTTCGGCTCCGTCGCCTCCACGCGGCGCGAATCAGCCTCCTGGGCGCGGGGCGGCGGGCCATAGGCGCCCAGCGCCTCGATCAGATCGCGCACCCCGTAGTTCCTGAGCGCCGAGCCGAAATAGACCGGCGTCAGATGGCCTTCGCGAAAGGCCTGCAGGTCGAACGGGCGGCAGGCTTCCTGCGCCAGCGTCATCTCTTCGACCAGCATGTCGCGCTCGTGCTCGGGCAAAAGGCCGGCCACGGCGTCCGATTGCGGACCGTTGACCGCGAGAGGCTCGACATCGCCATCGGACCTGCGCATGGTGGAATTGGCGAGGTTGTAGGTGCCGGAAAAGCTCTTGCCCCGGCCGATAGGCCAGGTGACGGGCGCCGTGTCGAGCGCCAGCTTCTGCTCGATCTCGTCGAGGATGTCGAAGGGATCGCGGCTTTCCCGATCCATCTTGTTGACGAATGTGACGATGGGAATGTCGCGCAGGCGGCAAACCTCGAAGAGTTTGAGGGTGCGCGGCTCGATGCCCTTGGCCGCGTCGATGACCATGATGGCACTGTCGACGGCGGTCAGCGTGCGGTAGGTATCGTCGGCGAAGTCCTCGTGGCCGGGCGTATCCAGAAGATTGAAGACGTGGTCGCCATATTCGAAGGTCATGACCGAGGTGACAACGGAGATGCCGCGCTCGCGCTCGATATTCATCCAGTCCGAGCGCGTCTGGACCCTATTCTTCTTGGCCTTGACCTCGCCGGCCAACTGAATGGCGCCACCGAAAAGAAGCAGCTTTTCGGTGAGCGTCGTCTTGCCCGCGTCGGGGTGCGAAATGATCGCGAAGGTGCGGCGGCGCGCCACCGCATCGGCGAGTTTCTCGGCCATGTCCTGAAATCCCTTTGTCGGCCGGGCTCTTACCAGCCGGGGCCGCCGCTGTCGAATGGAATTCGGCTTAGATATGGGGAGGCTGAGGCCGGATTCCAGCCGGGCTTGACCTTTTCATTAGTTTACACTAATGATTAGCAATGGCTAATGATATTGCACCGCTGACGGCACTTGCCGACCCTACCCGCCGGGCCGTCTTCGAACTGGTTGCGGAGCGGCCGCGCTCGGTGGCGGAGATCACACGGGCACTGCCGGTGACCCAGTCGGCGGTCTCGCAGCATCTGAAGGTGCTGAGAGAGGTGCAGCTTGTCCGCGCGACGCCCAAGGGCGCCAGCAACATCTACCATGTCGATCCCGACGGGCTGGCGCGCCTTCGCGCCGAACTCGACCGTTTCTGGAGCAAGACCCTGGCGGCCTACAAGGCGGCCGTCGAGCAACCACCGGAGGAAGAGCGATGAGCACCCATGCAGCAGACACGTCAGTGAAACAGTCCATCGTGGTCGAGGCGCCGATCGAGCGCGCATTCAGGGTCTTCACCGAGGAGTTCGGCAGCTTCAAGCCACGCGAGCACAACATGCTTGCCGTTCCGATCGCCGAGACGGTGTTCGAGCCCCGGGTCGGCGGCCACATCTATGACCGCGGCACCGACGGCAGCGAGTGCCGCTGGGCGCGCGTGCTGGCCTACGAGCCGCCCCATCGGGTGCTGCTGAGCTGGGACATCTCACCGCGGTGGCAGATCGAGACCGACCCCGACAAGGCGAGCGAGTGGGAGGTGCGGTTCACCGCCGAGGCGGAAAACCGGACCCGCGTCGAGATCGAGCACCGCAAGCTGGAACGCCACGGCGACGGCTGGGAAGGCATGCGCGACGGTGTCGCCGGGGATGGAGGCTGGCCGCTCTACCTGCAGCGTTTCGCCAACCTGCTGGCCCGCCGGGACTGACGGCTGCATATCGGTCGCGGGATTCAGGTGAGTTGGCGCGTGCCCTCACCCCGTCCTTCGACAGGCTCAGGATGAGGGTGAGGGCAAGGTGACGCCGGTGCAGCCCACAGGGTTCAGGGCGAGGGTGGCGGCAAGGCGACGCCGGTGCAGCACGGGGCGCCGGAGTGGAGGCGCAGCCGCCAGCCCTCATGGTGAGCTTGTCGAACCACGAGGGCGGGATGCCACCCGCAACCCGATCCGGCTTCAATTCATCAAGTTCCGCTGAAAGGCGTTGAAAAGAGCCCTGGCGGAAGACGGCGGAATTGACGCCCGCCGCCTCTCGCGCCAGATAGGGGCATGGCCAATACGCTTTCCTCCATGCCGGTCATCGGCCCCACCCTCGGCTTCGTGCGCCTGCCGCATGCGGAGGGCATCGCCCTGCCCTCCTATGAGAGCGAGGGCGCGGCGGGCATGGATCTGCGCGCGGCCGTACCGGAGGATCGCCAGATCATCCTCCTGCCGGGGCGGCGGGCGCTGGTTCCAACCGGGTTCATAGCGGAGATTCCGCAAGGCTTCGAAGGCCAGGTGCGGCCGCGCTCGGGGCTGGCGCTCAAGCACGGGATCACCTGTCTCAATACGCCCGGCACCATCGACTGGGACTATCGCGGCGAACTGCAGGTGCTGCTCGTAAACCACGGCGACGCGGATTTTGCGATAACGCGCGGCATGCGCATCGCCCAGCTCATCATTGCTTCCGTGACGCGGGTGACGACCGAGGAGCGCAGCCATGCAGAAGAGACGGCGCGCGGTGCGGGCGGCTTCGGCTCCACCGGAACGGTCTGAGGCCGGGGCAATCGTCATGCGCGTGGTGCCGCCTTCTTGACAAGGCGCGCTTGCCGTCTCCCTCTATACGTCATCTGGTTGCCAGCAGAGAGACACTGTCATGTCGGACCCCGATTTTCGCGCACTGCATCACGGCGATACCGCTTTCATCATCCCCAACCCATGGGATATCGGCACGGCCAAGCTGTTGGCCGAGCTCGGCTTCAAGGCGCTGGCGACGACCAGTGCCGGCTATGCCTTCTCGCGCGGCCTGCCGGATGGCGGCGTGGGCTTCGAGGCGATGATCGAACACTGCCGGGAAATCGTGGGGGCGACACCCCTGCCGGTTTCCGCCGATCTGGAAAAGGGCAAGGGAGACAGTGGCGACAGCGCCGCCGAAACCATTTTCGCGGCCGATGCAGCCGGTCTGGCCGGCTGCTCCATCGAGGATGCGACGGGGGATCCCGATAACCCCATCTACGATTTTTCGCAGGCAGTGGAGCGGGTGGCCGCGGCGGCGGAGGCGGCGCGGGCGCTCAAGCGCGACTTCGTGTTCACGGCGCGGGCGGAGAACTTCCTCTGGGGCCGGCCCGACCTCGACGACACGATTGCCCGGCTCAAGGCCTTCGAGGAAGCTGGCGCCGACGTGCTGTATGCGCCCGGTTTGAGCGACATTGAGCAGGTGCGCGAGATCTGCGCCGCGGTCTCCAAGCCGGTCAACGTGCTGGCGGTGGACGGCTTTTCCGTTGCCAGCCTTTCCGAGGCGGGGGCAAAACGCATTTCGCTCGGCTCGAAGCTCACCAACCTGGCCTTCGGCGCGGTCGAGCGGGCGGTGAACGAGATGCGGGAGACCGGCACCTTCACCTTCTCGCGCGACATCATGCCTTACGGCCGACTTCAGAAGATGTTCGGCGAAAGTTGAAACGGGGCCAATTGCCATTTCCCCATCGCCGTCATCGGGCTATGGTGCGCCTCCCGCCTGCGCCTGGCGCAAAATCCCTGTAGGCATCGTAGAGCAGATTGCCTAGATTTTGCTTCCTTTGCGCTACCACTGGCGCGGGCACAAACAAATCGGAGGAGCTCATGTTCGGGTTGAAACGGAATCTTGTAACGGCTGGCGCGCTGGCGCTCAGTGTGGGCCTTGGCGGCGCTACCACGAGCGCCCAGGAATTCATCAACGTGCTCACAGGCGGCACATCGGGCGTCTACTATCCGCTGGGCGTCGCGCTTTCCAAGATCTATGGCGACAATATCGAAGGCGCGCGCACCCAGGTGCAGTCGACCAAGGCTTCGGTAGAGAATCTGAACCTGTTGCAGCAGGGACGCGGCGAGATCGCCTTCGCGCTGGGCGATTCGGTGAAATCGGCATGGGAAGGCGATGAAGAGGCAGGCTTTCCCCAGAAGCTGGACAAGTTGCGCGGCATCGCCGCCATCTACCCGAACTACATCCAGATCGTGGCTTCCGAAGAGTCCGGCATAAAGAATTTCGAGGATCTGAAGGGCAAGGGCCTTTCCGTGGGGGCGCCCAAGTCCGGAACCGAGCTGAACGCTCGGCGCATCTTCGATGCGATGGGCATGAGCTATGACGATCTTTCCAAAACCGAGTACCTGCCATTCGGCGAATCCGTAGAGCTCATCAAGAACCGCCAGCTCGACGCGACGCTGCAGTCCGCCGGCCTTGGCGTTTCCTCCATCAAGGATCTGGCGATCTCCCTGCCGGTGACCATCGTTTCGGTGCCGGAAAGCGTGGCCGAAACGCTGGGCGCGCCCTTCGTCGCCGCCACCATTCCCGCCGGGACATATGAAGGCCAGAGTGAAGACGTGCCGACGCTGGCCATCACCAATATCCTCGTCACGCATGAGGACGTCTCGGAGGAAACGGCCTATCAGATGACCAAGCAGCTCTTCGAGAATCTCGACGACATGGTCGCCGCCCACGCGGCCGCGAAGGCGATCTCGCTCGAAAACGGCCCCAAGGGCGTGCCGCTGCCGCTGCATCCAGGCGCCGAGCGCTACTACAAGGAAAAGGGGCTGATGTAACATCAGCTTTGCGCGGAATGGGGGCGGGCGAGCCCCCTTTCTTGCAATACTAAAGGGCGTTGGCCCTTGAGTATTCCAGTTGTGATTTACCGCCGCGCAGGGCGCGGCGGGAAACGCAACTGGAGCAGCCAGCCTTCGACCAAGCCCAAGAAGCAACAAGAACGGGGAACGCCGTGAGCGACGCGACACCTACTGCCCAGCCGGGTGCGGACCTGCAGGACCCTACACACGGGGATTTCCACGACAGCGCCGAAGGCCGGCTTCTGATGTGGATCGCAGTCGTATTCTCGCTTTTCCAGATCGCGACCGCCGCCCACATCATCAGCCTGCCGAGCCAGATCATGCGCGGCTTCCATGTCGGCTTCCTGATGCTGCTCGTGTTTCCGCTGGTGGCCATGGCGCGCGATGCCGGACCAGGGAAAAAGGCCTTGGCATGGGTGTTCGCGTTGGCCGGCGTCGCGGTCGCGCTTTACCAGTTCGTGGAGTATGAGCCGCTGCTTCTGCGGGCGGGAGATCCCCTTTTCCGCGACATAGTGTTCGGCGTGATCGCGCTTACGACCGTCTTCACCGCCGCCTACATTTTGATGGGGCCGGCGCTGCCGATCATATCCGGCATCTTCCTGGCCTACTGCCTTCTCGGCCAGTATCTGCCCGCCCCGCTCGACCATCGCGGCTATGACTTTTCGCAGGTCATCGACCACATGGCTTATGGCACGGAGGGCATTTACGGCATCCCCGTCTATGTCTCCGCCACCTATATCTTCCTGTTCATCCTGTTCGGCTCGTTCCTCGAGCGGGCGGGCATGATCAAGCTGTTCACCGACGTCTCGCTCGGCCTGGTCGGCCATGCGCGCGGCGGCGCGGCCAAGGTGTCGGTCATCTCGTCCGGGCTGATGGGCACGATCTCCGGATCGGGCGTGGCCAATGTAGTGACGACCGGCCAGTTCACCATTCCGCTGATGAAGCGCTTCGGCTATCGCGCCGCCTTTGCCGGCGGCGTCGAATCCACCGCCTCCATGGGCGGGCAGATCATGCCGCCGGTGATGGGCGCGGTCGCCTTCATCATGGCGGAGACGCTGGGCATCGAATATTACGAGGTGGTGAAGGCGGCGATCATTCCCGCCGTGCTCTATTTCGCCTCCGCCTTCTGGATGGTGCATCTGGAAGCCGGCAAGCACGGCCTGCACGGCCTGCCGAAATCGGAACTGCCGTCAGCCGTCAAGGCGCTCAGGGAGCGGTGGTATCTGATCCTGCCGCTGGCTGTGCTCGTCTACCTTCTCTTCACCGGCTATACACCGCTTTTCGCCGGGACGATCGGGCTTTCGATGACGGTGCTGCTGATCCTCGGAGGATCGGTCGCGCTGGGCCTGCCCAGCCAGGTGCTGCGGGTGATCTTCTGGATCGGCCTCGGCCTCGTGGCGGCGAGCTTCTTCCGGTTCGGCATCAATATCGTGCTGATAGCGGCCCTTCTGCTGATCGTCGCCAACATCTTCGTCGAAGGCGGGCGCAAGACGCTCGACGTCTGCCGCGCCTCGCTTGCCGAGGGCGCGAAGACGGCGCTGCCGGTGGGTGTCGCCTGCGCCATCGTCGGCATCATCATCGGCACCATGACGCTGACAGGAGCGGCCAACACGTTCGGCCAGTTCATCGTGTCGGTGGGCGAGACCAGCCTGTTCCTGTCGCTGGTGCTCACCATGATCACCTGCATCATCCTGGGCATGGGTATCCCGACCATTCCCAACTACATCATCACATCGTCGATCGCCGGACCGGCGCTGCTGGCGCTGGGCGTGCCGCTGATCGTCAGCCACATGTTCGTCTTCTATTTCGGCATTCTTGCCGACCTGACGCCGCCGGTGGCGCTGGCCTGCTTCGCGGCCGGCCCCATCGCCAGGGAAAGCGGGCTGAAGATCTCGATGGAAGCGATCAAGATCGCCGCCGCGGGCTTTGTCATCCCCTTCATGGCGGTCTATACGCCGGCGCTGATGCTGCAGGATGGCGGCCCCCTGGCCGAGGCATGGGGCTATTATACCGCTGTCGCCTACATCATCTTCAAGGCCGGCCTTGCCATCGCCCTTTGGGGCGGAGCGGTGATCGGATACCTGTCGCGGCCGCTGGCGGCCTGGGAACGGCTGCTCGCGACGGCGGCGGCCTTCACGCTGATAGCCGCCCTGCCGACGACGGATGAGATCGGCTTCGGGCTCGCAGCGATCTTCTTTGCCGTCCTCTATTTCATCAAGGGTAGCGCCCGGGGTCCGGCCGATACGGACAAGCAGGGCGCTGCCGAATGAGCCTTTGCCTTATGGTCGCCGGGAAGCCCTTCGTCATAGCCACGACGATGTTCACCTTGTCCTGGACGCACTCGGTGGAAAAGGTCGAATGGCAGGAGCGCTGGGCGGTGGATTCCGCAGGCCTGAGGCTGGTGGAAGCGCGCATCCAGGGCTCCGGCGCAGGGATGGAGCCCCCGTCCGATGCCAAGCTGATCGATGGCTGGTGGGTCTACAGGCCTTCCTTGCCGCCGCAAAAGCAGCTGGTGCTGGCGGCATCCGGAAAAACAGAAGATGGGTGGAAGCTGTGCGCCGACGGGGAGGACCAATGCAGGACGCTGGGCGCCGGTGGCGGCGAGCCGGTCGTGCTCAAATCCTGCCGCTAGGTCGGTTCACCGTTTCACAGAAACGTCGAACTAATCTAACTATTTGACTTTACGCAATGCCGGACGAAAAACCGGTTTCCACGTTTCCTGGAATTGCTCTGGGGTCGCCGTGCGTCCATTCGGCGCACCAAGGGCGCTCTATCTTGTTGTTTTTTTCGCATTATGCGGACGTCAGGCGATTTCACCTGGCTGCAAAATGCTATGGAGCGCGCGTCCAGCGACGTTACGCGTGGGCGGAATTATCGCCGTTTTCGCGCCGTGCGCAGGCCGGTCCCGGTCCACGCATATAGTGGCGTTCGGGATGATAGCGCGGCAGGAAAGCCTCCTGCATAGCATTGACGCATCGCACAATAAGCTTGACCAAACCCATGGTCCCCGTGTCCTTGTCCTTCGCACCCTCCACCTTCTCACCCTAGCAACGCAGGGGTGAATGCTCTGTGAACGGCATCACATATCGCAGTGCAAAAAACACCCGTCCGTGGCGGAAAATGGGAATAATCCGGGCATCGCCGCGGCGAGCGGACGACTTTCCTGCGACTGTGGCCGAAACAGCACAGCGCCGGGCGCAAAAAATTCTCGAGAGAGGCATTTTCCCAGGGAACAGTAACCCGTTCCGCCGGTTGGGCGAAAACAGGCGGGGAGAGCCCTTTCCGCCGCACAATGCCCAACAACGAGGTGAAGTCATGGGACTCTTTTCCAAAGACATCAAAACCATGGACGATCTGTTCGTCCACACGCTGCGTGACATCTACTATGCCGAAAAGCAGATCCTCAAGGCGCTGCCGAAGATGATCGACAAGGCGACGTCCACCGAGTTGAAGAACGGTTTCGAGAAGCACCGGAAGGAAACCGAAGACCATATCTCAAATGTGGAAGAGGTCTTCCGCATGCACGGGACCGAAGCCAAGGGCGTCGACTGCCCGGCCATCGACGGCATCATCCAGGAGGCCGAAGAAGTGGCAGGCGAGGTCGAGGACAAGCAGGTGCTGGACGCCGCGCTCATCGCCGCCGCACAGGCAGTGGAACACTACGAGATGACCCGCTACGGAACGTTGATCACGTGGGCGCAGCAACTGGGTCGGAACGACTGCGCCGACGTGCTGAAGCGCAATCTGACTCAGGAAAAGGCAACAGACGAGAAGCTGACCCAACTCGCCAAGAACCGTATCAACGTCGCAGCAGCCGAGTAACAGACTCCCATGCCGTTGACACCGCCCGCCGGCTCCGGCCGCGGGCGGGTATCATTCCTTCCGCACCATCTCATCGAACGCCCGGCGGCCGGGCGGCGTGAACCGGAGCACGCGGCTGCCGGCCTCGCGACGCACCCAATGGAGCGCGACCATGCGCTCGAGCATCGCCGCGCCTAGCGAACCCGCCAGATGTGTGCGTCGCACGCTCCAGTCGAGACAGGTGCGGCAGAGCGGCCGGCGGCCTTTCCGGAGCGCCGGGAGTTCTATCCCGAATTCCGCGAAATAGCGTTCGCCATCGGCGGTGAGCTCGATCTTCTCACCCATCGTCGCGAGGTATCCGCGCCGCACGAAACCATCGAACATGGCGACACCGTACTCGCCCGCGAGGTGGTCGTAGCAGATCCGCGCTTCCCGCATCGCCCCGTCGCGGGGGCCGGGCAGCACGCGCTTCGGCCCGAAGATCGCCGCAACGCCCATGATGCTTTCCAGCATCGAAGCAACGCGGCTGTCCGTCAGCCGGTAGTAGCGATGACGGCCCTGGCGGGTTACCGCGATGAGACCGCCTTCCGTCAACTTCGACAAATGTGAGCTGGCGGTGGGCAGGCCGACGCCTGCCTCCATAGCGAGCTCGCTCGCCGTGAGCGCTGCTCCGCCCATCAGTGCCGCAAGCATGTTGGCGCGCGCCGGATCGCCGACGAGGCTGCCGATCTGCGCGAGATCCGTTCCTGCCTTCATGGTTTGACCATAATCGAACTATCTTCGTTCCACCAGGGCTATGTTGCTGCACCAGAAGGAGAACGGCGATGCAGCACACGGCCCGCAACCCAATTTTGGCACTTCCCGCGCGCCTTCGGGTCGGTGCGGTGCGCGTCGTCGCGTGCTTGACCCGCATGGCCGACCGGCGGCGACAGCGCCTGCACCTGGCCGAGCTGGACGACCACCAGCTGGCCGATATCGGCCTGACGCGATGCGACGTCGAGCGCGAATGCGCCAAGCCGTTCTGGCGCACGGACGACCGATGATAGATGCCCGGATTCGCCAGATGCTTCGATGCAGAACGAAGTGTCGGCGCTCACGTCTCGTCGTCGAAGGCAGGGATGGATACGCCGGCAAGCTCCGCCGCCGTCAGCCGGGCAGCGCTGGCGCGGGCGAAACGGAGCATCATCGCCTTTCGGGTCGCCGCGGCCAGCCGGTGCTCCGGCGCCTCGCGCAGAACCTCGGCGCCATAGCCGTCCGACAGGATGAACCCGCATTCGGAGGGGAATATTTCCTGTGGCACCTCGGGGTGCGAGGCAAAGAACAGGCGGTCGGAATGAAAACGGTATTCCGGCCATTTGCGATCGACCCGAAAATCCTCGATCGACGATTTGATCTCAATGATCCAGATATCGCCCTTGCGGGTGAGCGCCACGAGGTCGGCGCGGCGGCCGGTGGCGAGCGTCAGCTCCGGCATCACTACGGCGCCCATCTCCAGGAGAAGGCGCTGCACGCCGCGGCGGATGACGAGAGCCCGCTCGGACTGGCGACCGTCGGCCAGCGGGTTGATGGGGATGGGCGACACAATCGGCATGGGACGATCTTGCCAGTATCCGCCCCATCAGGGAAGCGGGAGCGAACTCACTGCTGACAGTCCGTCACGTCAAACGGCAGGCGCAGCGGCCATGTCATCCAGGATCGGGCATTCGGGCCGGTCGTCTCCGTGACAGGCCGCGATGAGATGGAGCAGAGTGGCGCGCATGGATTCCAGCTCGCGTATCTTGGCCTCGACAGCCTCGACATGGGTAACGGCGATCTTCCGCACGTCATGGCTCGCGCGTGACCTGTCGGTGTAGAGAGCCAGGAGCTGGCGGCAATCGTCTATGGCAAAGCCGAGACTGCGCGCGCGCCTGAGAAAAGCGAGACGGTGCATGTCCTCGGGCGAGTACCGCCGATAGCCGTTCCCGGCGCGGTCTGGCCTGACGAGGCCGATATCCTCGTAATAGCGAATCGTCTTGGCCGAGAGCCCGGAACGGGCGGCGACGTCTCCTACGTTCATGTTTGAACTCCCTTCAGGCCGGCTTGCTTGTTAATTGGTGCCGGTGTTGCCAATATGCCATAGGTTGCAGCCAAGAACTTACCCCAACATAAGCCAACGCAAAGACGACTTGGCAAAACGTTAACGCTCACTTTAAGAGTATTGGCGAAAATGTGGCCGATTCCAGAGTCGCTTCAGCAACTCGAGCGGCCGGGGGACAGGAAATTCTCATGAACTTGAAGCCATTTCTCATTGCAGCAGCCCTGGGACTTTCCGCCGCGCTGGCGGGCTGTGCCAGCATGGGTCCCGCGCGCATTTTCTCGTCGGACTACGGAGCGGTGAAGGATGCGGGCTACCAGCTCCCCTCCATCCCGATCTCCCAGGTGCCCCGGCAGTATCACCGCCAGATCGTCCCCTTCGAGACCAAGGAGAAGCCGGGGACCATCATCGTAGATACGCGCGAGAAGTTTCTCTATTTCGTAATGGAAGATGGCAAGGCCATGCGCTACGGCATTGGCGTCGGGCGCGAGGGCTTCGAGTGGGCGGGCACCGCACGCATCGCCATGAAGCGTGAATGGCCGACATGGACGCCGCCCCGGGCAATGATCGGCCGCCAGCCGGAACTTGCCAAATGGGCCCAGGGCATGCCGCCCGGTATTTCCAACCCGCTCGGCGCGCGCGCGCTCTATCTTTTCAACAAGGGCGGGGATACGGGCTACCGTCTGCATGGGACGCCGGAATGGAAATCCATCGGCCGGGCCATGTCTTCCGGATGCATACGCCTGATCAACCAGGATATAATTGATCTTTACAATCGGGCAGAAGTTGGTGCAAAAGTAATCGTGAAGCGGTAAGAACCGTCTCGGTAACACTGGCGGGCCTTCGCACGGGCTGCCAAGAATAAACCGGACCTGAAAAGGTCCGGTTTCTTTTTATCTGCATTCAAGACCGGGCGGCCGGGCCGAATGGGATGCGGCCCATCAACAGACCGGACTCAAGCGACCTGCTCGACCTCGCGCACTTCCGGCACGAAATGATGCAGCAGGTTCTGGATGCCGTGCTTGAGCGTGGCGGTCGAGGACGGGCAGCCGGCGCAGGCGCCCTTCATGTGCAGGAACACGATTCCCTTTTCATAACCGCGGAAGGTGATGTCGCCGCCATCCTGGGCGACGGCCGGGCGCACGCGCGTTTCCAGAAGCTCCTTGATGGTGGCGACAATCTCCTCGTCGGCCGTGTCGTAGAACTCCTCGCCATCGGCTTTCGACGAGCTGGTCTCGGTGCCCGACATGACCGGCTGGCCGGACATGAAATGCTCCATGATCGTGCCGAGAATCGCCGGCTTCAGGTGCTGCCAGTCGCCGTCCGCCTTGGTAACGGTGACAAAATCATAGCCGAAGAAAACGCCGGTGACGCCGGGAACGTCGAAAAGGCGACCGGCGAGCGGCGACGAAGCGCGGGCCTGCTCGGCATCGCGGAAGTCGGCGGTGCCCGCCTCCATGACCACCCGCCCAGGCAAAAACTTGAGCGTGGCGGGATTGGGGGTAGCTTCGGTCTGGATAAACATGGGCGGCGCTCCGCATCGCACTTCTTTGGAATAATTCTAAAATAGGCCGAATGACCGGCCAGTTCAAGCGGCATATGGGCACGGTGTCTTCACTATGCCAGGCTTTCGATTTCCTCGTCCGTGAGGCTATGCGGCACAACGGTTACCGGAATGGGGAAAGCGGCACCCTTGCCGGCGATGGAGGAGACCAGCGGGCCCGGCCCTTCCTTCGCGTTGCCGGCCGCCAGCACCAGAATGGCGATGTCCTGGTCCTCTTCGATGAGCTTGTGTATTTCCTCGGCCGGCGTTCCTTCCCGAACCACAAGTTCGGGCTCGATGCCAACGCTTTCGCGGATCTTGGCGGCATGGCCGTCCAGCGTGGCATTGGCCGTTTCCATGGCCTCCTCGCGCATGATCTGCTCGACGCCCAGCCAGTGCTGGAAGTCGCCGGGCTCGATCACGAAAAGAAGTGCCACAGCGCCGCCGGTGGATCGTGCCCGGCGCGCCGCATAGGCGACCGAGCGTTCGCACTCCGGCGTATCGTCCACGATCGCAAGAAACTTGCGGCGGTGGCCCGCTTCCCTACTCAGGCGTTTTGAGACCATTCACATGCCCTGTTCAGCCGGCAGGCCGCGCCCACCCCGGAGGCGCAATCTGCCATCGGCGCACCTTCGCCGCAAGCCTGCCATCAGTCGGTGAGGAAACCGATGACCTCGCGCACCTTCTTCATCGTCGCCTCCGCGCGCGCGCCGGCGCGTTCGCCACCATCGCGCAGAACGCCATCGACATAGCCGGGATCGGCGGTGATGCGGCGCATTTCGGCGCTGATTGGCGCCAGCTTCTCGACGGCCAGTTCAGCGAGCGCCGGCTTGAATACCGAGAATTGCTGGCCCGCGAAATTGTCGATCACTTCCTGGCGTGTCTTGCCGGCGAGTGCGGCGTAAATCCCCACCAGGTTTTCGGCCTCGGGGCGTCCTGCGAGCCCGTCGATGTCGCCCGGCAGCGGTTCGGGATCGGTCTTGGCCTTCCTGATCTTTTTGGCGATGGCGTCCGCATCGTCGGCGAGGTTGATGCGCGAAAGGTCCGACGGGTCGGATTTGGACATTTTCTTGGAGCCGTCGCGAAGGCTCATTACGCGCGGCGCCGGGCCTTCGATCAGCGGTTCGGTGAGTGGAAAGAAGCCCGAAACACGCTCCTCACCCACTTCCATTTCGACGCCGTAGCCGAGATCTGCGATGCGGTCGGAAAAATCGTTATTGAACTTCTGCGCGATGTCGCGGGCAAGCTCCAGATGCTGCTTCTGGTCGTCGCCGACCGGTACATGGGTCGCGCGATACACGAGAATGTCGGAGGCCATGAGGCTCGGATAGGCGAGCAGGCCCAGCGAGGCATTCTCGCGGTCCTTGCCGGCCTTGTCCTTGAACTGCGTCATGCGGTTCATCCAGCCGATGCGGGCGACGCAATTGAAGATCCAGGCAAGCTCGGCGTGCTGGGGCACGCGGCTCTGGTTGAAGATAATGTTCTTCTTCGGGTCGAGGCCGGAGGCCAGATAGGCGGCGGCGATGGCGCGCGTCTGGTCGGCCAGGTCCTCATGAACAAGCTGGGCGGTGATCGAATGCATGTCCACCACGCAGTAGATGCAATCGTAGCTGTCCTGCAGCGCGACGAATTTCTGGAGCGCGCCCAGATAGTTGCCGAGATGGAGATTACCCGTCGGCTGCATGCCGGAAAAGACGAGTTGGCTGAATTCGCTCATGGACCGTTCCTGAAAAACCTTGAGGCGCGCGATATGCGTGAAGGCTTATGGACGAGGGCCCGGGCAGGATCAAGCCCAGGGCGATCGGGTGAAACCGCTTGCCCCTCTCCTTTCTTGCCCCTCAAATGCCGGGCGGGCGCATCCGCGCCCTTGGCTTGCGGCGCACGATCGCCGGCCCCGGTCGGCCTTTCCATTTTTGCTGCGCAACAACGGAAGTCGTCCCTGCCCTTCGCCCGCCTATAGGGCTATCTGCGGGCGGGCAGGGCTTGCCGCGTGGAGGCTGCCTTCGGCCGGGCTGCGGGCGGGTTGAGGCCGACCAGAAGAGCCAGCCGGCCGGGCGCCAGTTCGGCGACCATGGCGAAGAGCAGCGAGAAGCCGGCGGTTGCCGCAAACACGGCGGCAAAACTCACCCACGCGCCTGCGCCCCACGGCAGGACGTAATAGAGCGCGGCCACGATCACCGTTTGATGGACCATGTAGAGCGGAAAGACCTTCTGGTTGAGCCAGCCGACGGCAGCGCTCTTGCGGTTGAGATGATGGGCGGCAAAGCCCACCAAAGTGAGGATCATCGACCATGCGAGCGCAAAAAGCGCGGTCTTGTAGAGCAGCGTCCGGTTGTTTTCGTCGCCTATGATGGGGCTGGAATTCCACGAGAACACATACAGGAAAAGGGCCAGATCAAAGGCGATGGCGGCGCTCAGAAGCCGCTTCTCGACAATGCCCGTGATCAACGCCTTGTGATGGCGCGCCATGAGAAAGCCGAGGCCGAACCAGCTTGCCCAGACGGCGAACCAGGCGCCGTCATTGTAGAGCGCGTTCGTCTGGCGCGGGAAGAACGGCGTGAAGATGACGTTGAGGACGAGCGGCAGCAGGAAGAAGAGGTAGATCCAGCCGGTTCCGGCGACCCGCTCGAACCATGCCATCACCGGCCGCGCCATGCGCGACTGGACCAGATGGAAGACGGGATAGCAGATAAGGCACATGACGAGCAGATAGGCGACGAACCACATATGCGCCCAGGTGAAATTGCCCTCCGGGTATTTTCCTTCGGTGAAATAGCGCGTGACCCAGAAAGTGAGGAAAGAACCCTCATACCCGGCCTCATACATGCGCTCGTACCAGACCTGCGGAACGATGACGACGCACATGGCGAAGATGAGCGGCGGGAACAGGCGGATGAAGCGCTGTTTCAGGAAATAAGGTCCGCTTTCACGCCGGAAGAGGAACCATGTTCCCATGCCGGAAACGAAAAACAGGAGCGCCAGCCGCCATGCGCGCGGGAACATCATGGCCTGTTCGAGCAAATAGCTCGTCTGCGGCGCATCGATGAGCCAATCCATACCGGGGAAGAAGGCGACCGACGCGTGATAGGCGATCAGCAGCAGAAAGGCGCCCACACGCAGGGCATCGACATAATATAGTCGTTCCTGGCCCGCCATTTTTCACCCCGTGCCCATAACGCACCGGCCCGGGATAAAGATTCCGGGCGGCACGATGTACAAAGACCGGGGCGCCACCTGCCGATACCAGCAGGCAATGCCACAGCCGCGAGGGGCGGTGCTAGCACGACCGACGTTCCCGTCCCGTTAACAACGGGACGGGAACGTCGATATGTTCCGGAATTGCCTTAGTGCAGGCTCACCGGCTGGAGATCGTTTTGGAAGGCGCCGGCCAGCGCCGCATCGCGGGCGTCGGCAAGGAGGATGGGCTGGCCGTTGGCGGCGAAAAGCGCCCACAGCTTGGTGCCGGGAGCCAGCTCCGGCATTTCGGGCATTCCGGGGAACTTGCCGCGAAGGTCGGCGGCGTCCATCTCGCGCATATAGGCCACAGCGCCCTCGCCCAAATGAGCCAATTGCTGTTGCGTAACGGTAATCTTGTGTTCGTTCTCAGTCATTTCAGCCTCCTATCCGGCGAGCTGTCTGTTAGACCAACCCGCCATAGAGCCATTGGGTTCCGGTGGTAGAGACGTCGAGGCGTCAATCCTGCACCGAAATGTCTATCTTTCTGACAAGGCGCTCGGGCTCCGGCCGGTCGAGGTCGATCGAGAGCAGCCCGTTTTTCAGGGCGGCGCCGATCACATGCATGCCGTCGGCGAGCAGGAAAACGCGCTGGAACTGGCGCGAGGCGATGCCGCGGTGCAGATATTCCCGTTCGCTTCCATCGTCCTGCCGACCGCGCACGATCAGCTGGTTTTCCTCGGTGGTCACGTCCAGGTCCTGTTCGGCGAAACCGGCTACGGCCAAAGTGATTCGCAGGCGTTCGCTGCCGCTTTCGTTGCCGCGAATGCGTTCGATATTGTAGGGCGGATAGCTGTCGCCCGATTTCGCAACACGTTCGAGCGTTTTTTCCATGCTATCGAACCCCAAAAGCAGCGGATTCGAGAAAGGCGTCATGCGCGTCATATTTCCTGTCCTCATAGAGCGACGTGGACAAGCAAAAACCCTGATGGCGTTTCTGCTTGCACCCTTGATATGGTCCGCCGCAACGCAGAGTTCAAGAACATTGGAGATTGCCCATGGCGCCGGCGCGCAAGATCATAATCGACACGGATCCCGGCCAGGACGACGCGCTGGCGATCCTGTTGGCGCTGGCAAGCCCGGAGCTGGACGTGCTGGGAATCACGGCCGTGGCCGGCAATGTGCCGCTGCCCCTCACGGAGAAGAACGCGCTCAAGATATGCGAGCTCGCCGGCAAGCTGGAAACGCCCGTTTTCGCCGGCGCGAGCCGCCCGCTGGTCCGTGATCTCGTGACCGCCGAGCATGTGCACGGGAAGACCGGCCTCGACGGCCCGGACCTGCCCGAGCCCACAATGGCGCTGAGGGAGCAGCATGCGGTCGACTTCATCGTCGAGACGCTGATGAGCCACGACGAGGGCCAGGTCACGCTGTGCCCGCTCGGCCCGCTCACCAACATAGCCCTCGCCCTGGTGCGCGAGCCGAAGATCGCCCACAGGATCAAGGA
Source organism: Nitratireductor luteus (assembly GCF_026162365.1). Taxonomy (GTDB): domain Bacteria; phylum Pseudomonadota; class Alphaproteobacteria; order Rhizobiales; family Rhizobiaceae; genus Chelativorans; species Chelativorans luteus. The sequence goes on from NZ_JAOANW010000002.1 coordinate 17,705, forward strand.
GATCGTGCTGATGGGCGGTGGCTTTTTCGAGGGTGGCAACATCACACCGACGGCCGAGTTCAACATCTATGTCGACCCGCACGCGGCCGACGTCGTGTTCCGCTCGGGCGCGCCGATCGTCATGATGCCGCTCGACGTGACGCACAAGGCCATGACGACGGCCAGGCGGGTCGCGGCCTTTCGCGACCTTGGAACCCGCGTGGGCGCGGCGGTCGCCGAAATGCTGGAGTTCTACGAGCGCTTCGACGAGGAGAAATACGGCTCCGACGGCGGCCCCCTGCACGATCCCTGCGTCATCGCCTGGCTGTTGCAGCCGGAGCTTTTCAAGGGCCGGCAGTGCAATGTCGTGATCGAGACCATGTCGGAGCTGACCATGGGCATGACCGTCGTCGATTGGTGGGGCGTGACCGAGCGCCGGAAGAACGCACATGTGATGCGCGACATCGACCATGAGGGGTTCTTCGCACTGCTGACGGAGCGGCTGGGGCGGCTTTAAAGCAATTCCAGGGAATATGGGAACCAGTTTGAAGAAAAAAGGAATGACTATGGCTGTCATTCTTTTGCCGTTATAGTCTTCTTTATTATAGCGTTGTGCGTCCGTTTGGTTATCACGATATACGTCTTGTATAGACGCAGAATGGACGCTGCAGGCCAATGCATCTGCGCATCATTTTTTTCGAAAAATCGATTCCGATTTTTTTCGGGCGGCGCTGTAGACGCACGGTAGCGTTACTAAAGATAGCGGAGTATACCACCCTAGGGGTAAGTTTTGGGACAGGGTGCTGGAATGAATAAGTTCACCAGTGAGCTGGTCACGGACGATGGCCGGAAGGTGACGGTCGTCTGGGCGTGGTCGGAGGAAGAACAGTGCGCCTATATGCTTGACGCGTGGGACGCCGAGGGCGGCTTCGAAATTCCCGTCATGTCCTTTACTGAGGCCGAAGTGGACCGTTTCACCGATTTCATAGGGGCGCTCGATCCGTTCCCGCCCTACACCGACTGGGGATTCTGAGGCCAGGTATCAAGAGTTTCGCCGGACAGCTTCAGGCTGCCCCACCGAACCGTTCACGCGCCCGGGAAAAGGCGAGCCAGAGGCCGCCGCCGACAAGGAAGCCGCCGCCGATACGCGCGATCTGGCGGCATGGGCTTTCTCCCTTCACAGACTACAACACTGAACCGGCCGGCCCCGTGATCACACCGTCAGCGCGATTTCCACCTCGTCCCGGTGGGGGATCGAGGGCTGCGCGCCCGGTTTCAGGCAGGCGAGTGCGCCGGCCGCCGAGGCACGCGCGAGAGCAGGTTCAAGTGCCATTCCCTCGGCCAGCGCCGCGCCCAGATAGCCGCAGAACGTGTCGCCCGCGCCCACCGTGTCGACCGGCGTGATCTTAAGGGCGGGCACGCGGAAGAACGCGTCGGGCGTGGCCGCCATGACGCCGTCGGCGCCCAGCGTGACGACGAGCGTGCGGCCGCTCATTTTCACGAACGCGTTCATGCGGGCCTCGCGGTCCCGTCCGGCCAGTTTCAGAGCTTCGGCATAAAGATCGAATTCGGTCTCGTTGGCGATGACGTAGTCCGCCTTGGCCAACAGATGCGCGGCATCGGCCTTGAAAGGAGCGGTGTTGAGCAGGGAAACGGCGCCTGCCCCGCGCGCGGCGTCGATGGCCGCCTCGACCGCCGCCAACGGTATCTCGTTTTGCAGGAGAACATATTCGCCGGCTTCCATGCGCGCCTCGCGCACGGCGGCCGCGTCCACAGAGCCATTGGCGCCCGGTATGACGGCGATCACGTTCTCGCCGTCGCCGCCCACCAGGATGACGGCGATGCCGGTCGCGCCGTCCCATCTTCTTACCGCCGACAGATCGACGCCGGCCTCGTCCAGCAGCGCCACCGCCTGGTCCGCGAAATGATCGGTGCCGACGGCACCCACCATGCGCACCGGCCCACCCGCCCGCCGGGCGGCCAGCGCCTGGTTGGCGCCCTTGCCGCCGGCGGCGGTGGAGAAGCGATCGCCCGGGACCGTCTCGCCGGGTGCGGGAAGCCGTTCGACGCGGGCGATCAGATCGAGATTGATGGAACCCACAATGGTGATCAAGGCGCTTCCTCCGGCGATCTGGGATGCCGGAAGCTACCTCGTCCACGGCGGGCGTCAATGGGCTTGGCCGGCCTGACGCCTCATCCCGCCTGAAGCTGGCACGCTTCCCAGCCGAGGATCGCACGCTTGCGAGTGAGCCCCCAGTGGTAGCCGGTCAGCGCGCCGGACTTGCCGACGGCGCGATGGCAGGGGACGACGAAAGATAGCGGGTTGGCGCCCACCGCGGCGCCCACGGCGCGCGAGGCCTTGGGCTTGCCGATTTCGGCCGCGATGTCGGAATAGGCACGGGCGCGGCCCATGGGGATCTTCATGAGCGCCTCCCACACGCGAACCTGGAAATCGGTACCGATGAGGACGATGCGGAGCGGCTCTTCCGCGCGCCAGCGCGCCGGCTCGAAGACCCGGCCGGCATAGGGCATGGTGGCGGCCAGATCCTCCACATAGGTCGCGCCCGGCCAGCGCCGGCTCATATCCTCGAAAGCTTCCTTCTCGCCGCCCGCATCGGCAAATGCCAGGCCCGCCAGGCCGCGGTCCGTCACCATCACCAGGGCTATGCCGAAGGGCGAGACGTGGTATCCGTAGCGGATGACGAGGCCCTCGCCCCGCGCCTTGTATTCGCCGGGCGAAATGGCCTCGTGGGTGACGAAAAGGTCGTGCAGGCGTCCCGGCCCGGACATGCCGAGCTCGAACGAGGCCTCCAGCAGCGGCATACCGTCGTCGAGCAGGCGCCGGGCATGGTCCAGCGTCACCGCCTGCAGGAAAGCCTTGGGCGACAGCCCGGCCCAGCGCGTGAACAGCTTCTGCAGGCTTGTCGGCGTCTCGCCGACATCCGCCGCCAGATCCTCCAGCGAAGGCTGGTCGCGGTAGTCGAGGCTGATCTTCTCCACCACCCGGCGCACGATCTCGTAGTCGGTGCCCTCGGGCGTGATGTCGCGTTCAAGAATGGCGAGTTCTGCGTTCATGGTTCTGTCTCCTTGAACGCCAATATGGCGGGTGCGAGATGGGTTCTCCACCCGATTCTTGCGCTTCTTCCGTTCCTCAAGCGCCGGCGGGCGCATCCGCGCCCTTGGCTCGCGCCATCAGGGCGCGACGGCCGGGCGGCTACGCCGCCCTGTATTGAGTCAAAGGCGCACCTGCGGTGCGCCGGCGGCCTTGCCTGTTCGCTTGCGCGAAAAGGGTTCTCACCGCCCCTTGGCGGATGCCAGGGCGGCGCCGAAGGCCTCGGCGAAGCTTGCCCTATCGTCCGGGTTGAGGAAAGCGCCCAGCCCCACCTGTTTCTGCCGCGCCTCGACGGTCATGCGGGTGACGCCGATCTCGGCGTGACGCTCAACCTTGAACCGCGACCAGAACGGATTGAAGTCGAATTCCTGCGCCGGGCCCGACGGCGGAACCTTGCGGATATACAGGCTGGTGCGCGACAGCGACACTTCCTCGCGCTGGCGTGCCTGGCGGTAGTTGATGCGGAAGGCGATATAGACAGCCAGCAGATCGAGACCGAAGAAACCGACCACGGGCCAGGCGCCAAGGCTCCAGAAAAATGCGGCCACCGAAAGCCACAGCACCAGCAGCACGCCCATGAGAATGGCAAAGCCTCTCCTGCCCAGCGAACGGTGGGGAACGAGAAGCGCCTTGAAGATGGGCTGGTCCGGCTGGCTTGTGTCATCCATGGAAGGAATTATAGAGGCCGTATGGAAAAGCCCAAGTCCCAAAAAGCCGCGCGCCGTCCGCACAGGCGCATTTCAGCCTATAGTCGCGACGAGATTTCGGAGATCTGCCGGCGGTTCAGCATTCAGCGCCCGGAACCGCGCGGCGAGCTCGAACATGTCAACCCCTTCACGCTGCTCGTTGCCGTCGTGCTTTCCGCGCAGGCGACCGACGTCGGCGTGAACAAGGCGACGCGCGGCCTCTTCGAGATCGCCGATACGCCGGAAAAGATGGTCGCGCTGGGCGAGGAGAAGGTGGGCGATCATATCCGCACCATCGGGCTGTGGCGCAACAAGGCCAAGAATGTCATCGCGCTCTCGCAGGCGCTGATCGACGAGCATGACGGCGAGGTGCCGGGCGACCGCGATGCGCTGGTGAAGCTGCCGGGCGTCGGCCGCAAGACGGCCAATGTCGTCCTCAACATGGCCTTCGGCCAGCCGACCATGGCGGTCGACACCCATATTTTCCGCATCGCCAACCGGCTGAGCCTTGCGCCCGGGAAAACGCCCGAGAAGGTCGAGAAGGCGCTGGTCTCGGTTATCCCGGAGGAATATCTGCACCACGCCCATCACTGGCTGATCCTGCACGGACGCTATGTCTGCAAGGCCCGCAAGCCCGACTGCCCGGCCTGCGTCATCGCCGACATATGCAAGGCGCCGGAAAAGACGACGGATGTGCCAGCGCCGCTGGTGGAACTGGCAGGATAGGCTCCCTATCCGGTCCAGCGGGCCATCATCGCCGCGAATATGAGGATGAAGGCAAAGGCCACGATCTGGAAGACGAGGAATCGGCGGGCGGCGGCGATCTCCACGTCGGGAACGACATAAGCGCCGTCCTTGCCGGCGCGGCTCCATGCCAGGATGCGTATGGTCGGCCTGATCGACAGCAGCGCGACGATGAGGAACGCCAGCATCTTGCCCCAGAAGGCATGGTTGCCGGCGTAATATTCCCAGCCCTTCAGCCCGTAGAACACGCGGCCGAGCCCGACGGCGATGACGGCCAGCGCCAGCACGCCATACATGCGGTCGATATGGGCGAGGATCTTGAGCTCCCTTCCGCCGAGCCCCTTGCGCATCAGCACGAACTCGCCCGCCAGAATGCCGGCGAGCGTGAAGACAAGGAGATGATGGAGAATGGCTAGCACGAGATCGGTCATGGAAAGCTCCGTGGGAATGCTGGCTTTGGAGGGATCAGGCGGGTTCCGTTCGGTCTGGCACCTTCATGTCATGGCCTTCCAGGTGATCAGGCTCCCGCGCTGTAGGCGGCGATGGCGGCCATGTTGACGATGTCGGAGTCCTTGGCGTTCAGGGAGACGATCTGCACCGGCTTGTTGAGGCCCACGAGCAGCGGGCCGATGACGGTCGAGCCGCCGAGCTCCTGCAGCATCTTGGTGGAGATCGAGGCTGAGTGGAAGGCCGGCATTACCAGCACATTGGCCGGTCCCGACAGGCGGCAGAAGGGGTATTGCTGCATCAGCCGCGGGTTGAGCGCGACATCGGCGGCCATCTCGCCATCATATTCGAAATCGACGCGGCGCTTGTCGAGTATCTTCACCGCTTCCTGCACGCGCTCTGAACGCTCGCCGGGCGGGTGGCCGAAAGTGGAGTAGGCGAGCATGGCGATACGCGGCTCATAGCCCATGCGGCGGGCGAAGTTGGCCGCTTCCTCCGCGATGTCGGCGATCTGGTGAGCGTCGGGCATGTCGTGGACGGCGGTGTCCGCAACGATGACGGTGCGCCCGCGCGCCAGCACAATGGAGGCGCCGATCACCCGGTGCCCCGGCTTGGCGTCGATCACACGTCGAACGTCGTCGAGGGCAGTGGAATAGTTGCGGGTCATGCCCGTCACCATCGCATCGGCATCGCCCAAAGCCACCATGGTGGCGGCGAAATGGTTACGGTCGTTGTTGATGATGCGCTGGCAGTCGCGGAAGAGATAACCCTTCCGCTGCAGGCGCTCGTAGAGATGGTCGGCATAGATGCCATTGCGGCGCGAAAGCCTGGCATTGATGATCTCGATGCCGGGCTTGGAAAGGTCGACGCCGGCGTTCTTCGCCGTTTCCTTGATCTGTTCTTCCCGGCCGAGAAGGATTGCCGTGCCGAGCTTCTGGTTGGCGTAGGAGACCGCCGCCCGCATCACCTGTTCCTCCTCGCCCTCGGCAAAGACCACGCGCTTGGGCTGGCGGCGCACGCGGTCGTAGATGCGCTGCAGCGTGGAGGCGATGGGATCGCGGCGGGCGGAAAGCTCGTTGGTGTATTTCTCGAGGTCGAGAATCGGCTTGCGCGCCACGCCCGAATCCATCGCCGCCTGCGCGACGGCCACCGGGATCGCCGAGATCAGCCGGGGGTCGAACGGCACCGGGATAATGTAGTTCGGCCCGTATTTCGGCCGGTTGCCCTGATAGGCGGCGGCCACGTCATCCGGCACGTCCTGGCGCGCCAGATCGGCCAAGGCCTGGGCGGCGGCCACCTTCATCGCGTCATTGATGGTGGTCGCCCGCACGTCGAGCGCGCCCCGGAAGATATAGGGGAAGCCAAGCACGTTGTTGACCTGGTTCGGGTAGTCGGAACGGCCGGTCGCCATGATGGCGTCGGTGCGGATTTCCGCCACCTCCTCCGGCGTGATTTCCGGGTCGGGATTGGCCATGGCGAAGATGATGGGATTCTTGGCCATCGACTGGACCATGGCCGGCGTCAGCGAGCCCTTGGCCGACAGGCCGAAGAAGACGTCGGCCCCGTCCAGCGCCTCAGCGAGCGTGCGCCTGTCCGTCTCCACGGCGTGGGCCGACTTCCACTGGTTCATGCCTTCGGCCCGGCCCTTGTGGACGACGCCCTTGGTGTCGCAGAGGATCACGTTTTCAGGCCGGAATCCCAGCGACTTGACGAGTTCGATGCAGGCGATGCCGGCGGCGCCCGCGCCGTTGCACACGAGCCGGGTCGACTGCATGTCGCGGCCGGTCAGGTGCAGCGCGTTGATGAGGCCGGCGATGGCGATGATCGCCGTGCCGTGCTGGTCGTCATGAAAGACGGGAATGTCCATCGCTTCGCGCAGCCGCTGCTCGATGATGAAGCATTCGGGCGCCTTGATGTCCTCGAGATTGATGCCGCCGAAGGACGGCCCGAGCAGCTTCACGCAATTCACGAAAGCGTCGGCGTCTTCCGTGTCGACCTCCAGATCGATGGAATCGACATCGGCGAAGCGCTTGAACAGCACCGCCTTGCCCTCCATCACCGGCTTGGAGGCCAATGCTCCCAGGTTGCCGAGGCCGAGGATTGCCGTGCCGTTGGAAATCACCGCCACGAGATTGCCGCGCGTCGTGTAGTCGAAGGCGCGGCTGGGATCTTCCGCGATGGCCTGAACCGGCACCGCGACTCCGGGCGAATAGGCGAGCGACAGGTCGCGTTGCGTGGCCATCGGCTTGGTCGGCGTGATCTCCAGCTTTCCGGGCCGCCCCATGGAATGGAAATCGAGCGCTTCTTGCGGGCTGACCGAGGGGCCTTGCCGTTCCTTCTTTTCCTTATCGGGCATGTGCGTCTGATCCTCCCGGAACGCCTTCTTGTGGAGTTTTGTCGAAGTCGAGTGCATAAGGCTACACTCCGGCTCCGTAAATGGCCAAGAAGGGACATGGTTGGAGATTCCGCAAGGGGCGTGTTTTGAACGACGAGACGCTGATCGCCGCGCGCCCGGCCGAGCCGGCCGCACCGCCGCCCGCCAATGCCGGCGCGACGCCCATGATGCAGCAATATCTGGAGATAAAGGCGGTCAACGCCGATTCGCTGCTGTTCTATCGCATGGGCGACTTCTACGAGCTCTTTTTCGAGGACGCCGAGATTGCCAGCCGGGCGCTCGGCATCACGCTGACCAAGCGCGGCAAGCACCAGGGCGACGACATACCCATGTGCGGCGTGCCGGTGCATGCGGCGGACGACTATCTGCAAAGGCTTATCGGGCTCGGGCACCGGGTCGCCGTATGCGAGCAGATGGAAGATCCGGCGGAGGCGAAGAAGCGCGGCTCGAAATCGGTGGTGCGGCGCGATGTCGTGCGGCTGGTGACGCCCGGCACCATCACCGAGGAAAAGCTGCTCGACCCCGCCCAAGCGAACTATCTGATGGCGCTCGGCCGCGTGAAGGGCGGAGACGAACCGTCGCTGGCGCTCGCCTGGATCGACATTTCGACCGGCATCTTTCGCGTCGCCGCCACCAGCGCCGACCGGCTTCTGGCCGATATTCTCCGCATCGACCCGCGCGAATTGGTGATGGCCGAAACGGTCTATCACGACCCCGCGCTGCGGCCGGTTCTCGACGCGCTCGGCCGCATCGCCGGGCCGCAGCCGACCAGCACCTTCGACAGCGCCAGCGCGGAAATGCGGCTGACGCGCTTTTACGGCGTGGCGACGCTCGACGGGTTCGGGCAGTTCTCGCGGGCCGAGCTTTCGGCCATCGCCGGGGCGGTCGCCTATGTGGAGAAGACGCAGGTTTCCGAGCGCCCGCCGCTCGGCCGGCCCGAACGCGACGACGAGAGCCGGAGCCTGTTCATCGACCCTGCCACCCGCGCCAATCTGGAGCTGACGCGCACGCTTTCGGGAAACCGGGAGGGCAGCCTTTTGAAGGCCATCGACCGCACCGTGACGGGAGCGGGCGGACGGCTTCTGGCCGAGCGGCTTACCGCGCCGCTGACGGACCCGTCCATAATCGCCGAGCGGCTCGATTCGGTCTCCTTCTTCCTGGCCGAGCCCAGCCTGCGCGATCAGTTGCGGGAGACCCTGAAGGGCGTGCCCGATTTCGCCCGGGCCTTGTCGCGCATCGCGCTCAACCGCGGCGGGCCGCGCGATCTGGGCGCGCTGTCGGCGGGCCTGACGGCGGCGCGGGAGGCGGCGGGGCTGCTTGCCGCTAAGGAACTGCCGGCGGAATTGCGCGCGGCCGTCGAAAAGATCGAGGCGCTGCCTGGCGAGCTCGCCGCCCATCTCGACCGCGCGCTGGCGGACGAGCTGCCCCTTCTCAAGCGGGACGGCGGTTTCGTGCGCGCCACCTATAACGGCGAACTGGACGAAATGCGCGCGCTGCGCGACCAGTCGCGCCGCATCATCGCGGGAATGGAAAAGGACCTGATCGAGGAAACGGGCATCCGCTCGCTCAAGATCCGGCACAACAATGTGCTGGGCTACTATATCGAGGTCACGGCCAACAACGCCCAGGCGTTGAACGGCTCCGACGAGGCCAAGGCGCGCTTCATCCACCGGCAGACGATGGCCAGCGCGATGCGCTTCACCACCACGGAACTGGCCGAGCTGGAAACAAAGATCGCCAACGCCGCCGACCGCGCGCTGGGCATAGAACTTGCCGTGTTCGAACGGCTGGTGGGCGAGGTGGTGGCGGCTTCGGACGCCTTGCGGGCGGGGGCCGCGGCGCTGGCCGTGCTCGACGTTTCGGCGGCGCTGGCCGTGCTGGCGGAGACCGAGGATTACTGCCGGCCGCAGGTCGACGACAGCCTGGATTTCCACATCGAGGGCGGCCGGCATCCGGTGGTGGAGCAGGCGCTGCGCAAGCAGTTGGCAGAGCCCTTCGTGGCCAACGATTGCGATCTTTCACCAGCTGAAAGTGCAAAATACGGGGCAATCTGGCTGTTAACCGGCCCCAATATGGGCGGAAAATCCACCTTTTTGCGCCAAAATGCGCTGATTTCGGTCCTGGCTCAGATGGGATCCTTCGTCCCGGCCCGGCAGGTCCGGCTCGGCGTGGTGGACCGCCTGTTCTCGCGCGTCGGCGCCTCCGACGATCTGGCGCGGGGCCGTTCCACCTTCATGGTGGAGATGGTGGAGACGGCGGCGATCCTAAACCAGGCGGGCGAGCGGTCGCTGGTGATCCTCGACGAGATCGGCCGGGGCACGGCCACTTTCGACGGGTTGTCGATCGCCTGGGCGGCGGTGGAATATCTGCATGAGCACAATCGCTGCCGGGCGCTCTTTGCCACCCATTTCCACGAGATGACGGCGCTTTCGGAAAAGCTCGGCCGGCTTGCCAATGTGACGATGCGGGTGAAGGAATTCGAGGGCGACGTCATTTTCCTGCACGAGATCGGCAAGGGCGCGGCCGACCGCTCCTACGGTGTCCAGGTCGCGCGGCTGGCGGGCTTGCCGCCGGCGGTCGTCGAGCGGGCGCGCGCCGTGCTGCACGAGCTGGAGGAAGGCGAAACCACGGGCAAGGCGGCGCGCCTTGTCGACGACCTGCCGCTATTCACGGCTGCGGTGCGGCAGGAGCCGGAGAAGCCGAAAAGGCCGGACCGTCTTTCGCAAATGCTGGCCGGCCTCAATCCCGACGAGATGACGCCGCGCGAAGCGCTGGAGGCGCTTTACCGGCTGAAGGAGGAAGCGGGACGGCGGGGAAGCTGAAGGGCGCATGGCCTGCGATTTATCGAAAGCGCGGCCGCGCGTTGCCATTTCACCGCCGCCGCAAAAGCGCTATAGACGCCGGAACGTGGCGCGCTGCGCCGCCGGCGAGAGGCGTATATGGCAAGAATTCCCCTTAAGCTCGACCAGATCATCGACGGCGCGAAACTGCGCGAGAATCTTGCGGCAATCGGCAAGAATGTCGACGCGGGTTCTGCCGAGGCCCGCGCAAGCATCATGAAGCTCCTGAAATCGACACTGGCCGAAGGGCGCGCGGCCGCCGAGGCGATGTTGGGAGAAGACGGCGGCGGCACGGCCTGCGCCATCCGCCTTTCCCATCTCATGGACGAGATCGTCCGCGCGCTCTACGATTTCGCGGGCACTCACGTCTACAAGTCCGAGAACCCGTCGACCGCCGAGCGCATGGCGGTGATCGCCGTCGGCGGCTATGGGCGCGGCACACTGGCTCCCGGTTCCGACATCGACCTGCTTTTCCTGCTGCCGTACAAGCAGACGCCCTGGGGCGAGCAGGTGGCCGAATACATGCTCTACATGTTCTGGGACATGGGGCTGAAGGTCGGCCACGCGACCCGCAATCTCGATGAATGCGTGCGGCTGGCGCGCACTGATTACACCATCAGCACCGCCGTCCTGGAAGCGCGCTTCATATGCGGCGAGGTCGCGCTCTACGATGATCTCATCACCCGTTTCGACAACGAAGTGGTCAGGGACACGGGCGCCGACTACATCCAGGCCAAGCTTGCCGAGCGCGATACGCGCCACTCGAAAGCGGGCGAAAGCCGCTACCTCGTCGAGCCCAATATCAAGGACGGCAAGGGCGGACTGCGCGACCTGCACACGCTTTTCTGGATCGGCAAATATTATTACCGCGTGCGCGAGGCCGAGGAACTGGTGGCGAAAGGCGTCTTCACCCGCCGAGAGTATCTGCAATTCCGCAAGGCCGAGGATTTCCTGTGGGCAGTGCGCTGCCATCTGCATTTCCTCACCGGCAAGCCGGAAGAGCGCCTGCATTTCGATGTCCAGCGCGATATCGCGGAGCGGCTCGGCTATACCAGCCATCCGGGATTGTCGGCCGTCGAGCGCTTCATGAAACACTACTTCCTCACCGCGAAGTCGGTGGGCGACCTCACCCGCATCTTCTGCGCCGCGCTCGAAGAGGAGCAGGCCAAGCATGTGCCAGGCTTCAATCGCATCTTCCAGACCTTCTCGCGGCGCAAGCGGAAGCTCGCCGGCACCAGCGATTTCATCGTCGACAATCACCGCATCAACATCGCCGACGAGGGGGTGTTCGAGCGCGACCCGGTCAACATGCTGCGCATGTTCTGGTTCGCCGACCGGCATGGGCTGGAGTATCACCCAGAAGCGCTGAAGCTGCTCACCCGCTCGTTAAAGCTCATCGACCGGAATCTGCGCCGCAATGAGGAAGCCAACCAGCTTTTCATGGATTTGCTCACCTCGAGCCGCGATCCCGAACTCAACATGCGCCGCATGAACGAAGCGGGGGTGCTGGGCAAGCTCATCCCAGAGTTCAACAAGATCGTGGCGATGATGCAGTTCTCCATGTACCACCATTATACGGTGGACGAGCACCTGATCCGCTGCATCGGCGTTCTGGCGGAGATCGACCGCGGCGAAGGCGACAAGGCGCATCCGCTCGCCCATGAGCTGATGAAGGGCCTGAAGGCGTTCCGCCCGGTGCTCTATACGGCCATGCTGCTTCATGACATTGCCAAGGGCAGGCCGGAAGACCATTCAGTCGCAGGCGCGAAGATCGCGCGCAGGCTGTGCCCACATATGGGCTTCGACAAGGCGGATACAGAGCTTATCGCGTGGCTGGTCGAACAGCATCTGGCCATGTCGATGACCGCGCAGACCCGGGATCTCAACGACCGCAAGACCATCCAGGACTTTGCCGATGCGGTGCAGTCGGTCGACCGGCTCAAGCTGCTTCTCGTATTGACCGTCTGCGACATTCGCGGCGTCGGCCCGGGCGTGTGGAACGGCTGGAAGGGACAGCTCCTGCGCACGCTTTACTACGAGACCGAGCTGCTCTTGACCGGCGGCTTCTCCGAGGCTTCCCGCGCCACCCGCGCCGAGCGCGCCCGCGCCGAACTTGCCGAGGGCCTTGCCAATGCGGGCTGGGAGGAGAGCGAGGCGCAGCGCTATGTGCGGCTGCATTATGAAAACTACCTTTTGGCGGTCGACCACAAGGACCAGCTCCGCCATGCCGCCTTTATCCGCGCCGCCGACCGCGAGGGCAAGGCACTGGCCACCATGGTCAAGCCGCACACGTTCGAGGCGGTGACCGAGATCACCGTGCTGGCGCCCGATCATCCGCGCCTGCTGTCGGTGATCGCCGGAGCGTGCTCGGCGGCCCAAGCCAATATCGTGGACGCACAGGTCTTCACCACGACGGACGGACGGGCGCTCGACACGATCCTGATCAACCGCGCCTTCGACTTCGATGCCGACGAGCGCCGACGAGCCGAGCGGGTGGGCAAGCTGATCGAGGACGTGCTTGCGGGCAGGACCTATCTGCCCGAGGTCATCGAGCAGAGGGCCAAACCCCGGCGAGGCGCGAAAGCATTCAGCGTCGAGCCGCGCGCGGAAGTGCGCAACACACTGTCGAACCGCTTTTCCGTTATCGAGATCGAATGCCTGGACCGGCCGGGACTGCTGTCTGAGATCACCGGCACGCTGTCGAACCTGTCCCTCGACATCGCCTCGGCTCACATCACGACCTTCGGCGAGAAGGTCATCGACACGTTCTACGTGACCGACCTGACGGGGCAGAAGATCGACAATCCCGACCGGCTGGAGGCGATCAGCCGCAAGCTGCTGGCGACGCTGGAAAAGGCACCGGCCGGCAACGGGGCCAGGAGCAAGACAAAGGCAATGGCGGAATGATGATCATCGCGCATGCTTGCTCCCGCACACCCCCCTCTGCCCTGCCGGGCATCTCCCCCTCAAGGGGGGAGATCGGCCTTCACAAACGACTTGCATCCCCGGCAGCGTTGAAGATTGGCAAAATCTTCGAGGCCGTCCAATCTCCCCCCTTGAGGGGGAGATGCCCGGCAGGGCAGAGGGGGATGGTGCAGAGGCGCCGCCGCAAATCCGGCTTCTTCCTCTCATGAGTCTTATCGGAAAATTCGCCAGCGTGGGCAGCGCGACGATGGCGAGCCGGGTGCTGGGTTTCGCGCGCGAGGCGCTGATCGCGGCGGCGCTTGGCGCGGGGCCGGTGACCGATGCCTTCTACGCGGCCTTCCGCTTTCCCAATCTCTTTCGCCGGCTCTTTGCCGAGGGTGCGTTCAACACGGCTTTCATCCCGCTCTTCGCCAAGGAGATGGAGGGCGGCGGGATGGAGGCAGCCCGCAAGTTCGGCGAGGATGTGCTGGCGGTGCTGGTGACGGCGCTGGTCGCGCTGTCGGCGCTGGCCATGATCGCCATGCCGTTCCTGGTCGCGACGGTCGTTGCCCCCGGCTTTTCCGACACGCCCGAAAAATTCGACCTCACGGTGGCGATGACGCGGATCATGTTTCCGTATCTCTTCTGCATGTCGCTGGTCGCCATGCTGTCGGGGGTCATGAATTCGATGCGGCGGTTCTTTCTGGCCGCGCTTGTTCCCGTGCTGCTCAACGTCATTCTCATCGCCGTGCTTATCGCCGCCCTGGCGGGCGGCTTCGACGCACGCGTGACCGGACATTGGCTGGCATGGGGGGTATTCGTTTCGGGTTTCGCCCAGCTCGGCATTCTGGTGGTCGCCGTACGTCGGCACGGCTTTTCGGTGCGGCTGCGGGCACCGCGCTTGACGCCTTCGGTCAAGCGGCTTCTGGTGCTGATGGGGCCCGCGCTGCTGACCGGCGGGATCATGCAGATCAATCTGCTGGTTGGCCAGATCATCGCGTCGCAGCAGGACAAGGCGATTTCTCTGCTCAATTTCGCCGACCGCATCAACCAGCTGCCGCTCGGCGTGATCGGCATTGCCGTCGGGGTCGTGCTCCTGCCGGAGCTTTCCCGATCGCTCAAGGCCGGCGACCTCGCCGACGCGCAGCATCTGCAGAACCGTTCGCTGGAATTCGCGCTTGGTCTGACGGTGCCGGCGGCGGTCGGGCTCATGGTCATGCCCGCGCCCCTCATCGCCTTGCTCTACGAGCGGGGCGAGTTCACCGCGCTAGATACGGTCATGACCGCGTCGGCGCTTGCCGCCTTCGCCAGCGGCCTGCCCGCCTATGTGCTGGCCAAGGTCTTCCAGCCGGGCTTCTTCGCGCGCGAGGATATGAAGACGCCGATGTGGTATTCGCTGGCGTCGGTGGTGACCAATATCGCCGTCAGCCTGGCGCTGTTTCCCTATCTCGGCCATGTCGCCATCGCCATCGGCACGTCGGCCTCGGCCTGGCTCAATGTGGCGCTGTTGGCGGGCACGCTGTGGCGGCGGGATTATTTCCGTCCCTCGGCGCTTACCCTGCGGCGGGTCGTGATGATCGTGCTTTCCAGTGCCCTCATGGGGCTCGTGGTCTGGGCGCTGATGTCCGCCCTTGCCGGCACGCTGGCCGGGGGCAGCGCTTGGCTGCGCGGGCTCGCCGTGCTTCTGATCGTTGCGCTCGGGGCGCTTTCCTATCTGGTGCTGGCCGTGCTGACCGGGGCTGTGGACCGCAACGAGCTCAAGGGGATGTTTCGCAGGCGCAGGCGCCCTGGCCAGGTGAGATAGGTCTTCTGCTGAGCGTCAGGCGGCGTTCGAGGCGGGGGCCTGGGACAGGAACGTGTGGATGGCGGTCGCATCCTTGGTGCCGCGGATCTTGGCGGTCGTGTCGCCGTCGCGCAGGACCCGGGCGATGCGGGACAGGGCCTTCAGGTGATCGGCGCCCGCGCCCTCCGGGGCCAGAAGCAGGAAGACCAGATCCACCGGCAGGTCGTCGAGGGCGTCGAACTCGACCGGATGGTCCAGTCGGGCGAAGACGCCCTTGATCTCCTTGATGCCAGGTAGTTTTCCATGGGGGATGGCTATGCCGTTGCCCACGCCGGTTGATCCAAGCCGCTCACGCTGAAGAATCGTATCGAAGATTTCGCGCTCGGAGAGTCCGGTGACGGCGGCGGCCTTTTCCGACAGGAGTTGCAGAACCTGTTTCTTGGAGTTGGCCTTCAAGGCGGGCACAACGGCCTCGACCTCGATCAGATCGCTCAAATCCATGTCATGCATCCTCTGCTTCGGCGCTGGCTGCAAGGCCGCCGGCCGGAATCATCCGTTGGCGACAACCGACGGGTCGATCCAGCCGATATTGCCGTCCGCACGGCGATAGACAATGTTCACCTCGTTGCTGCCGGCGTTGCGGAACACAAAAACGGGGCTGTCTTTCGTGTCGAGTTCGATAACCGCCGAGGCGACCGACATCGACCTCAAGGCCAGACGCGATTCGGCCACCACGGTGGGGGCGTAATCGTCCGGCACCTCGTCGTCCTCATCGGCGACCGGCGCCATGACCCTGTAGGCGATGTCCAGCGGGTCCTGACCGTCGCCGGTGGGGTGTGACTTCAGCCGGCGCTTGTAGCGGCGCAGGCGCTTTTCCACGCGCTCGGCGGCGGCATCGAAGGCAAGCTGAGGTTCCATGGCCTTGCCGGAACCCTGCAGGCTCATGCCGGTGTCGAGGTGAATGGAGCAGTCGGCGGCGAAGCCGGACCCGGACTTTTCAACGGTGACGCGGCCGGCAAATCCGCCATCGAAATATTTGTCGACGGCCTCACCGATCCTGCCTTCGATGCGGGTGCGGAACGCATCGCCGATGTCCATGTTCTTGCCAGAAATGCGGAGGCTCATGTGAGAAAGGACCTTCCCTCAAGTGAATGTTCGGGTCTGAGAGTTTATACCTGTGGCCTGCGCAAACAAGGTTTCGCAACGGTAATTCGGAGCCGCCTAGCGATTCTCGCACCATGAGAGCAAGGCAGGAAGCCACCGCTCCAACCGCTATCTCATGCGGGCGGGCTTCTAGTGGCTTCCCGCGGGCTTGTCAATGAACTCCCAAGGGGCGGAACCTCACCCGCCGGCGCCGGCCAGCGCCTTTTTCTCGCGGCGGCGCTGGACGGAAGAGGGAATGTTCATTGCTTCCCGGTATTTGGCGACCGTGCGACGGGCGATGTCGATGCCTTCGCCGTGCAGGATATCCACAATCGCATCGTCGGAAAGAACCCTCGCCGCCGCCTCCGCATCGATCAATCCGCGGATGCGGTCCCGCACGGCTTCGGAAGAATGGGCGTCGCCGCCATCGGCCGACTGGATGGCGGCGGTGAAGAAATAGCGCAGTTCGAAAACGCCGCGAGGGGTCATCATGTATTTGTTGGCGGCGACGCGGCTGATGGTGGATTCGTGCATGCCGATGGCTTCGGCGACGGTGCGCAGCTTCAGCGGGCGCAAGTGGCGCACGCCACGGACCAGGAACGCATCCTGCTGGCGAACGATCTCCGAGGCAACCTTGAGAATGGTGCGGGCGCGCTGGTCGAGGCTGCGGGCGATCCAGTTGGCGCTCTGGAAGCACTCGCTCAGGAACGTCTTCTCCTGCTTGCTGGCATTGGCGGAGACGGTGGCGAAATAGGTTTCGTTGACGAGCACACGCGGCAGCGCGTCGGTGTTGACCTCAACGGCCCAGGCGCCATCCGGCGCCGGGCGGACGATGACGTCCGGCACGATGGCATCGGCGCCGCCGCTCGTGAACCCCGCTCCCGGCTTGGGATCGAGGGCGCGGATTTCGGCGAGCATGTCGACCAGATCTTCCTCATCGACCCCGCAGATCCGCTTCAGCGCATGGAAATCTCGGCGAGCCAGCAGCCCCAGATTGTCGAGCAGGGCCCGCATCGCCGGGTCCAGACGGTCACGGGCGCGAAGCTGGAGGGCCAGGCATTCGGCGAGGTCGCGGGCGAAAAGGCCGGCCGGCTCGAAACCCTGGCAGACCTCCAGCACATGCGCGACGGCCGCCTCCTCCACTCCGTAGCGCTCGGCGATCTCGGCCAGCTCGCCCTGGAAATAGCCGGCTTCGTCGAGCCCTTCCGAAAGCTCGGCCGCGAGCAGCCGCTCTGCCGGTTCATCGAAGGCGAGGCCTATCTGCTCGCGCACGTGATCGCGCAGGGTAACCGGAGCGGCGGCGACGTTTTCGAGGCTCCATTCCTCGCCGCTTGAGACGGCGAGCCCGTTGCCGCCTGCCGAGCGCCATTGCGCCGAAAGGTCAGGTCCTATGGATTCATGCGTGCCCGGATCGTCCGGGAACAGGTTTTCGAGGGAGCTGTCGAGGCGGTCGGAGATGGATTCGGAGGAAGGGCGTTCCGCTTCGTCCCAATCGCGGGCGGCAAGATCCTGCAGGCCGTCCGGTAAGGTTTCGCCATCCGCGGCGCCGCGCTCGTCGCGCTCCAGTAGGGGATTGCGCTCGATCTCCTCCTCAAGGAAACGCTCCAGCTCGACATTGGTGAGCTGAAGCAGCCGGATCGACTGCAGCAACTGGGGCGTCATGACCAGCGATTGCGACTGACGCAGATTTAGCCTGGGTGTGAGCGCCATGTATCGTCTTCACTGCGGGTCGATGCGCAGGCTTGCCTTGGCGGCACTCCTTCAGCGCAGGCGTGAATATGAACTGGCCTGACATTTGCTTGTCAAGGAAATGCGCGCTTTCGGGCGGTAAAAGCGCAATTTTGATTAATATTGTGCGCGCAACAGCTACATGGTGAACGCTTCGCCCAGATACAGGCGACGCACATCGGCGTTGCCGACGATATCTTCCGGACGGCCGTGGGTCAGCACCTGCCCGGCGTGGATGATGTAGGCGCGGTCGATCAGCCCCAGCGTCTCGCGCACATTGTGATCTGTGATCAGGACGCCGATGCCGCGGCTGGTGAGGTGCCGCACGAGCTGCTGGATGTCGGTGACGGCGATCGGATCGATGCCGGCGAAGGGCTCGTCGAGCAGCATGAAATTGGGCTTGGAGGCCAGCGCGCGGGCGATCTCGAGGCGGCGACGCTCGCCACCCGACAGGGCGACCGAGGGCGACTTGCGCAAATGGGAGATGTGGAACTCCTCGAGCAGCGCGTCGAGGGTCTTTTCCCGTTCCTTCCGGCTCTTCTCGACCACTTCGAGGATCGCGCGGATATTGCCTTCCACGGTCAGTCCGCGAAAGATCGAGGCTTCCTGCGGCAGATAGCCGATGCCGAGGCGGGCGCGGCGATACATGGGCATGGAGGTGACGTCGTGGCCGTCGATCTGGATCGTGCCGCGATCAACGGGAACAAGGCCGGTGACCATGTAGAAGCAGGTTGTCTTGCCGGCACCGTTGGGGCCCAGGAGACCGACCGCCTCGCCGGCGCGCACGCCGAGCGATACGCCGGAGACGACCTGGCGGCTCTTGTAGGATTTGGTCAGGCCGCGGGCGATAAGGGTGCCCTTGTAGCGCGCAAGCTCTTCGGCCGTCGGCGCGCGCTGGGCGGAGGCCTGCCGGCCGGTGCCTCTCAGTCGGGAAAGGAATGTCACTGGACCGCCGCTCACCTGTCCTGCGAACCGGGGGTGAGCAGCATCCTGACGCGGCCGCCTGTCTTGCCGTCCTTGCAGCTTTCGAGCTTTGCCTGGCCCGAATTCATCTGCACAGTGAGCTTGCAGCCGACGATGACGTTTTCGCCCTCCGACAGGACCACTTCATCACCCGACATGACGAGAACCTGCGTCTGCATGTCGAAGGTGGCGCGGTCGCCGGTGGCGACCTGGGTCTGCGACTTCACATAGACGCCGCCGTCCACCTCGATACGGTCGATATTGGCGCTGCCGGTGGTGGCGGAGCCCGCGTCACCCGCGTAAAAGACCTTCATGCGCCCGGATTTCATGGTGGTTTCACCCTGAACGACGGTCACGTTGCCGGAAAAGATGCCGACGCTCTGATTCTCGTCCACATCGAGGCGCGCGCTTTCGATCTGGATGGGCTCGTCGCCCGACAGCTTCAAGCCGGTCATGCGGTCGGCCGAACTTTGCGCATGGGCGGCAAATCCGCTCATGAGGACAATTGCAACGGCCGCCCCGAGGCGAATTGAATTCATCATTGCTGCGGTTCCCCTTGCGCCCGCCTGATATTTTCCGGATCCAGCGTTACACGCACCCGGCGGTCGAAGACCAGCTTTTTTCCGCCGTCGGACGCCCTGAAGGCGTCGGCCTCTATGCTCATTCCGTTGAGTTCTATAGCAACAGGGTCATCTGTGGAAAGCGTGCCGGCGGCAATGTCGATATCGGCGGACGACAGGCGCGCGCGGATGCCCGATGTCGTTTCCAGCGTGATCGCCGTGTCGAGGCTGAGAGCGTTTCCCTGGCGATCGAAGGTGCCGGCCTCGGCGCTGATGCTGGCGCTGTTGCCGTTGTCGATCGGCACCGTCGCTTCGATCCCTTCCAGCTCGATGGCTGCCGTCTCGCTGCCGATTGCCTGGCGCGCGCGGGTGGCCGTCATGTGGTAAGGCAGGTTGTCGTTGGTGAAACCGTCGAGAGAGGGGTTGGACATCACAAGCTTGCCGTTCTCTATGGAGGCCGAACCCAGGTCGACCGACGCCATCCCCCCGGGTGAAAGCAGGGAATAGCCGAGAAAAACGACGGCCACCACGGCCGCGGTGGTAGGCAGCACGAATTTCAGGACGCGAACGTTCCGCGAATGGCGCGCGGCCTGTGCAAAGGCTTCCGCCCCGCGCTCGGACGGCCGGAAGGCCCGGGCCCGGCGTTCGCCGTCAGCCTGTTCAGCCTGAGTTTCCTTGCTTGGGCTAGGCATCGGACCGTCCGAGAACCGGGTCCGATTTCCGGACCGACATGTTCGAGCCGTTCATTCAATTGCTCCTGCAGAGAGACTGGGCTATCCGGCATGCCGATGCCGACGCCTTCGCCGCGCATGGCGACAGGCACCTACAGGCGTCCCACCCCCACTGCTTGCCCCTTTCACTCGGTTACATCGCAATATGGCTATTTTTGGGTTAATGTCAGGAGGTTAGCTGGAAAAAAGTGATCCCGCAGACGCGCATTTACCGCCAGAACCCGGTGGCCCGCTGCATCGGCTTGGGCTACAAAGCGCGGTTGACGCACCAAGTTTGAACAAGCGAGGCCCTCAATGTCCCTCCGAGCCGACGACCTTATCGACCGCCGCCGTCTCAGGCGCAAGCTGACCTTCTGGCGGGTGGTGGCTTTTGTGGTGATCGCCGTGGCGCTGTTTGCGGGCGCACGCTGGATTTTTGCCGACGAGCTCGGCGCCGCCGGAAATCATATTGCGCAGCTGCGCATCGAAGGCACCATCCTGGAAGACGACGAATTGCTCGACCGGATCAAGCGTATCCGCGAAAGCAGCGCGGCAAAGGGCGTGATCATCACGGTCGATTCGCCGGGCGGGACCACCGCCGGCGGCGAAGCCATCTACGAGGAAATCCGCCTGCTTGCGCAGGAAAAGCCGGTGGTGGCGCAGGTCGGCACCCTGGCCGCCTCGGCCGGCTACATGGTGGCGAGCGCGGCCGATCATATCGTCGCGCGCCAATCCTCCATCGTCGGCTCCATCGGTGTGCTCATGCAGTATCCAGACGTGACCGGGCTCATGGACAAGGTGGGCGTGAAGCTCGAGGCGATCAAATCCAGCCCGCTCAAGGCCGAGCCCAACCCCTTCAATCCTACCACCGATGAAGAGCGGGCCATGATCCGCGCCATGATCCTCGACAGCTACGACTGGTTCGTCGACCTCGTGGCCGAGCGCCGCCCGCTGACACGCGACGAGGCGCTGCGGCTGGCCGACGGTTCCGTCTTCACCGGCCGGCAGGCGGCCGAGCGCAAGCTGGTGGATGCGCTGGGCGGCGAACGCGAAGCCAAGGAATGGCTGGCGGGAAAGGGCGTCGACGCAAATCTCGAGGTGGTGGAGTGGAAGGAGCGGGAAAGCAGCGCCTCGCTGCTGTTGCCGGGAATAGCCGGGCGCCTGCTGGCAGGCGTGCTGGGTATCGAGACACAAGGCGGCCTGATACGCGCGCTGGGCGCAGAGCGCATCTTCCTTGACGGTCTGCTGTCGGTCTGGCAACCTGAAAAATCGCGCCTGACGGATTGAAAATGCGTGCAAAATCACGCAGATAAGCAAGGCTTACTGGAAACCACCAAGGCGAACGACCAAGGCGAACCCGGCAATCGAAGCGGCGGAACGAGACAATGATCAAGTCTGAGCTTGTGCAGACCATAGCGAACAGGAACCCGCATCTGTTTTTGCGAGACGTCGAAAACATCGTCAACGCGATCTTCGACGAAATCACCGACGCGCTCGCCGAAGGCAACAGGGTGGAGTTGCGGGGCTTCGGCGCCTTCTCGGTCAAGAACCGGCCCCCGCGTACCGGACGCAATCCGCGTACCGGCGAATCGGTCCATGTCGAGGAAAAATGGGTGCCGTTCTTCAAGACCGGTAAGGAACTGCGCGAGCGGCTGAATTCCGACGGGTAAAGCGCCCTGTATTCTTTTGGCAATATCTTGGGAGCGTGAAATGCTCAATCGCATCGTGACAGTCATCGTGCTTGTGCCGCTGGCGATCATCATCGTCACGCTGGCGGTTGCCAACCGCGCGCTCGTCCCCTTCACGCTCGACCCTTTCAATCCCGGCAATCCGGCGCTGACGGCGCAGATGCCGCTTTTCGTGTTTCTGTTCGCCGCCATGGTGATCGGCATGGTCATCGGTAGTGTTGCAACATGGTTCCGGCAGGGCCGCTACCGCCGCATCGCACGCCAGCGCGGCCATGAGGTCGATCGCCTGCGCAAGGCGGAAAACGCCAACGAACCGCGAAACACGGGCGGGACGGCGCTGACGCGGCACAGCGCCTGAAAATATCCTGCTTCACCAGGAACATCTCCCGCGCAAATCGCTTTCCAGCGACACGATGACACTTCCACGCGGCCGTCATGGCAACCTGGCAGCCAGGCTCTCTTCCGGACGATTTAAGACAATCCGCATACGGTGGGAGACCGGACATATCCTCATGCCGGGGTTAAAGCTGCCGGGGCTTCCATGTGCGATGGCCGCGCTGGCGCTCATACGCCGCTGACGCGATACGTTGCGTGTCAAATTTCGCTGTGGCAGAAGCGGCGGAGACAGTCGCTAGCCCCGGAGCCCTTCTTGAAGTCCTCGCATGCCAAGCATCGACCGCAACGCGGCAAGCGTGCCGGCGACAGGCGACAGGAAGCCGAGGGTGGCAGCGCACCTGCGCCAGCAAGCCGGCAAGGCGAAAAGCGCCGCCGGCAGGGGCCGCTGCCGGAGGAAAAGCTGCCGCTGATCCTCGAGGTCCTACCCAATGAAGACTACGCACTGATCGATTCGGGCGCGGGGCGGAAACTGGAACAGTACGGCCCCTACAGAATCGTGCGCCCGGAGGGGCAGGCGCTCTGGTTGCCGGCGCTTTCCGAGACGGAATGGGAGAAAGCCGGCGCCGTCTTCACCGGAGACATGGACGAGGAGGGCATGGGCCGCTGGCGTTTTCCCGGCACGCCGCTCGGCGAAACATGGCCGATGCGTCATGACGGCATAAGCTATCAGGGCCGCTTCACCTCGTTCCGGCATGTCGGCGTCTTTCCCGAGCAGGCCTCGCACTGGGCGCATATGGAAAGCCTGATCGTCGGCGCGCGGCGGCCGGTGAAAGTTCTGAACCTGTTCGGCTATACAGGGCTTGCCTCGCTGGTCGCGGCGCGCGCGGGCGCACAGGTGACGCATGTGGACGCCTCCAAGAAGGCGATCACCTGGGCGCGCGAGAACCAGGAACTGGCGGGGCTGAGCGACCGGCCCATCCGCTGGATATGCGAGGACGCGATGAAATTCGCCGAGCGCGAATCCAGGCGCGGCAATGGCTACGACATCATCCTGCTCGACCCGCCCGCCTATGGCCGCGGGCCGAAAGGCGAGGTCTGGCAGCTTTTCGAGCATCTGCCGGCACTGGTGGAGACCTGCCGCGAAATCCTGTCGCCGAGGCCGCTGGCGATGGTGCTGACCGCCTACTCCATCCGCGCCTCCTTCTTCGCCATGCATGCATTGATGCGGGACGAATTCGCCGGGATGGGCGGGCGCGTCGAATCCGGTGAATTGATCATTCGCGAGAAGGCCGCTGGGCGGGCGCTGTCGACATCGCTGTTTTCGCGGTGGGTGGCCGTATGAGCGAAAACCGGCGGGAGATCCGCGCCCCGGGGCAGGTGAAGGAGATCACCAGCCTGACCAACCCGATCATCAAGGACATCCGCGCGCTGTCGATGAAGAAGTTCCGCGACCGGGACCACCTCTTCATGGCCGAGGGGCTGAAGCTGGTGATCGACGCGCTCGACACGGGCTGGACGATCCGCACCCTGATCTATGCCAAGGCAGGACGCGGCAACAAAGCCGTCGAAACGGCCGCCGCGCGAACGGTTGGCGCGGGCGGGCTGGTGCTCGAGGTGAGCGAGAAGGTGCTGTCGGCCATCACGAGGCGCGACAACCCGCAAATGGTGGTTGGCGTCTTCGAGCAGCGGTACCGCGCGCTGAAGGATGTGCGGCCCGCCGACGGCGATGTGTGGGTGGCGCTCGACCGGGTGCGCGATCCCGGCAATCTGGGCACCATCATCCGCACCGTGGATGCGGTGGGCGCCAAAGGCGTTATACTGGTCGGCGACTGCACCGACCCCTTCTCGATCGAAACCGTTCGGGCCACGATGGGCTCCCTGTTTTCCGTGCCGCTTTCGCGCGCGGCCCCGCAGGAGTTTCTCGGCTGGCGCGCCCGCTTCGGCGGGCTGGTGGCGGGGACCCATCTGAAGGGCTCGGTCGACTACCGGACGGTGGACTATGAGAAAGGACCGATCGTCCTGCTCATGGGCAACGAGCAGCAGGGGCTGCCCGAGGAACTGGCCGCGTGCTGCGACCGGCTGGTGCGCATTCCGCAGGCAGGGCGGGCCGATTCCCTCAATCTCGCGGTGGCGACGGGCGTGATGCTCTATGAAATCCGCCGCGGCGTGCTGCCCCTGGAGAACAATGCATGAAACTGCGCCGGATCGCGCCCTATGCCGGCATCGTCCTTGCCGCTCTCATCATCGACCAGATGATCAAGAGACTGGTGGAAGCATCCTTGCCGCTGCATGAGCCTATCGACATCCTGCCCTTCCTGGCGCTCTACCACTCCCGCAACACCGGCGTTGCCTTTTCCATGCTCTCCGGTGTCGATGGACCATGGCTGAGCCTGCTGGTGCTCGCCATCCTCCTCGTCGTCGTGGTGCTGGCATTCAAGACGGAGACCACACAGATCTATTCGCGGCTGGGTTTTGCGCTGATCGTCGGCGGGGCGCTCGGCAATCTCGCCGATCGCAGCACGCTGGGCTATGTGGTGGATTATATCTATTTCCACACGCCGGTCTGGTCCTTCGCGATCTTCAATCTGGCGGACATCTTCATCACAATCGGCGCGGGACTGGTCATCCTGGACGAGGTTCTCGGCTGGCGGCGCGAGCGGGCCAGCGATCGTTGAGGCGATCGTTAAAATACAAAGATTAGGCCAAAAGATTCCGAAACCGTCGGCGTGTTTCATTCCGCGCCATGACAAACGCAACGATCAAAAAACTCCTGAAACGCATGCGGTCCGGCCTGAAAATGCCTGGCCCGCGACGGCGCGTGCAACTGCGCGGCCGCGAGTTCGCGCTGGCCCTTTGCGTGCTTTTCACGGCCAGCATCTCCTATCTCACCGGGGCGGCGATGCTGGTGACGCTCATGTTGCTCGGCATCGGGCTGGCCGCCGGCGCCATGGCGCTTTCCATACGGCCGAAGGAAGCCGCTACGCCGGCCCTGCCCGCGGATGCGGACAAGGTCGAGCGGATGGAAGTGCTCGCCGACCGCATGTGGGAGATGCAGGAAAGCGAGCAACGCTTCTACGGCCTGCTCGAGGCGCTGGGCGATCTCGTGGTGCACCGCGACCGCGACGGGCGCGTCCTTTATGCCAACAGCGTGCTTGGCGATCTGATGGGGACGGATACGAGCAACCTGTTCGGCAAGACGCTGAGCCAGATCGGCATCGAGATCAGCGTCGTGCCCGAACAGGCGTTTTCGGAAGGCGAGCGCATCAGCTCCACCGATGTGGCGATTTACGCCAAGAGCGGATTGCGCTGGTTCGCATGGACCGAATTGTCCCTGCGCGATCGCAACAGCGGCAACGTTTCGCACTGGGCCATCGCCCGCGACATCACCGCGCGGAAGCGAGCGGAGACGGCGCTGGTGAATGCACGCGAGCGGGCGGAGATGGCGAGCCTCGCGAAATCACGGTTTCTGGCCACGGTCAGCCATGAGATCCGCACGCCGATGAACGGTATAATGGGCATGGCCACGCTGCTTGCCGACACACAGCTTTCAGCTGAGCAGCGTACCTATGTCGGCGCGGTCTCGACATCGGCGAGCGCGCTTCTCGCCATCATCGAGGACCTGCTGGACTATTCCAAGATCGAGGCTGGCAAGCTGGAAATCGAGCCTCAGCGGATGAGCGTGCGCGAGCTTGTGGAGAATATCGTCGAGCTCATGGCCTCGCGGGCCTTTGCCAAGAATATCGGCCTTGGATGCCATGTGGCGCCGGATGTGCCGGAAATGGTGATGGCCGATCCTGGCCGGCTGCGCCAGGTCCTGCTCAACCTTCTGGGCAACGCCATCAAGTTCACCGAGGTCGGAGGCGTGCTTGTGGTGGTGTCGCTCGACAAGAGCGAAAACGGGCCGGTGCTCTCCTTCAAGGTAGAGGATACCGGGCCGGGCCTGGAAGAAGACGCCCAGCAACGCATTTTCGAGGAGTTCGAGCAGGCCGACACCAGCTCGACGCGCAAGCATGGCGGAGCAGGCCTGGGGCTGGCCATCACACGGCGGCTGGTGGAGGCCATGCAGGGGACCATCGGGGTTGAGAGCGAGCCTGGCGAGGGTGCTACGTTCACGGTCCGTCTGCCGTTGAACGATGCGGAGGACGCACCCGACAATGGGCGGGCGCTGAAGGGATGGGACGTCCTCATCGTGACGCCGCACATGGTGGAGGCCGAGGCGCTGGCGCAAAGCGTGAGGGCCCACGGAGGCCGCGCCCGGGCCATGCCCGACGTGACGGCCGCGAAGGCGACGTTGAAAAGCGGCCGCACCCGGTGCGACGCGATCCTGATCGACGCCTCCCTGGAGACCGACAATGGCGAGGCGCTGGCGGGGCTGCGCCGTGCCGGCGCCCAGGGGGCAGAGGCGCTGACTCTGATCGCGCCAACCGACCGCGGCAGGCTGGGCACGTTCCGCGCCCATGGCTATTCCGGCTTCCTGGCACGGCCCGCGCGCACGAGGACATTGCTGCGGATGCTTCTGAATGCACAGCAGGATGCCGAAACCGGTGTGCAATCCGACAGCGAAGACGCATTTCGTGCGGCGCTGGGCGGACCCGCCGGCAGGGAACAGCGCATCCTGGTGGCCGAGGACAACGAGATCAACGCCATGCTGGCGCGCGTTACGCTGACCAAGGCCGGATACGCCGTCGAGGTGGTCTCGAACGGCCGAGCCGCCGTGGACGCGCTCACCCATGTCGACCGCGCCTTCGACATCGTGCTTATGGACCTGCATATGCCCGTCATGGACGGGCTGGACGCCATATCGGCCGTGCGTCGCTTTGAAGAAGAAAACGGCATGGCGGCCATACCCATACTGGTGCTGACCGCCGATGGACAGGAAAAGACCCGGCATGGCGTGCTGGCGCATGGGGCGAGCGGCTTCGTCACGAAGCCGATCGACCCGGACAAGCTGCTTACGGCCATCGAGATGAACATAGCGGCCTGAGCTGATATTCAGGTCTGGACGGGCTGCAAACGGCGTTTTCCGGTTTCCGGCCCATTCCGTGGCCAGTGGTAAGCCGACCACCTTCCTGTCATTGTTTTGTCGCAGCGTACCTCTATGTGACCTCATGGAACCGTGGAGAATCAGTCGTGCAGCCACTGACGCTGGAAGAAAATCTCTGCCACGAGAGCAAGGATGCATTGCCGCTGGGCGATCAGCTAGCCGGCAATCTGTCCGGCGGGCCCGTCCTCGGCCGCATTGGGCCGCTGCTGGTGCGCCTGGCGCGCAGCGAGCAGGAAATCGCCGCCGCACAGTCGATCCGCTACAAGGTTTTCTGTCAGGAAATGGGCGCGCGTTCGGCTGCGGCGGGAGCACTGGAAGAGCGCGATTCCGACCGCTTCGACGCGATATGCGATCATCTTCTGGTCATCGACAGCTCGCTGCCCGGCACCGAGCAGGACAGGATCGTCGGCACATATCGGCTGTTGCCGCAGGATGAGGCGGTCATTGCGGGCGGGTTCTACTCCGAGGACGAATTCGAGCTGAAGGCGCTGGTTGGGCGCCATCCCGGCCGCCGCTTCCTGGAGCTTGGCCGTTCCTGCGTTTTGCCGCCTTACCGTTCCAAGCGCACCATCGAGCTGTTGTGGCAGGGCATCTGGGCCTATTGCCGGCGCAGGAAGATCGACGTCATGACAGGCTGCGCCTCCTTTCCCGGTACGGTGCCGGCGATGCATGCCGAGGCGCTGTCGTTCCTTCATCATTTCTGCGCGGCAGAGGGTGTCTGGAAGGTTCGGGCCAACCCGGCCCGCTACATGCCTATGGACCTCATGCCGGAGGAGGCGGTCGTCGCCAGGCAGGCGCTGTTCGCCATGCCGCCGCTCATCAAGGGCTATCTGCGCCTTGGCGCGAAGTTCGGCGATGGCTGCGTGGTCGACCATGAATTCGGCACCACCGATGTGCTGGTGGTCCTGCCGGTCGAGCAAATTTCCGACCGCTACATCAGCTACTACGGCGCTGAGGCCGAGCGGTTCGCCGGCTGAAAGGCCGGCGTTTCGGCCGAGACCATCTTGTGCAGATGCACCATCATGGCTGCGGCAAAGAGCGGCGTCAGAAGGTTGAGAAACGGCACCGCCAGGAAGGCCGCGATGACCAGGCCGGCCAGGAACACGGTCGAGCCGTGCCGGCGGCGCAGGGCCTTGGCTTCCGCTTCCGGGCGGTAGCGCATGGCGGCGAACTCGAAGAATTCGCGGCCCAGCAGATAGCCGTTGACGATGAAAAACGCGATCATGTTGACGCCGGGCACGAGCAGAAGCAGCAGCGCCAGCAGATTGCCCAGGATCACCACCCCCAGGAACTTGATCGACATGACGATAGCGGGCACCAGGGGCACCGGACTGCCCGGCGGGTCGTCGGGGTAGCTCGTCGTTTCGACGGCTTCGGCAACATCGTCGAGGAACAGGCCGGCGATGATGGCGGTGATGGGCGCAATCAGAAGGGCAAGGCCGAGCGCCAGGCCGATGCCGGCGAAAAGCGCGCCGACGAGACCCAGCCAGCCGGCCCAGCCCGGCAGGTCCGGCATGAAGACGTTGAGAAACGGCAGCACGTAGAACTCGAAAAGCTCCCGCAGGCCGAACCACAGACCGGCGAGGACCAGAAGGGTAAGCCCGAGCGACTTGAAGAACGCGCCGCGGAAGGGTCGCGTGAAGAGCTGGCTTGCGGCGGCGCGCGCGGCGTCGAGGATCATCTTGGCGTTCGCCCTTCTTGTCCGGTGTCATCAGCGACATAGGTGGGCGGCGGCGCAAGCGCAATGGTTGCGGCGAAGCGCGCCTTCCAAATTTGCCGGCGATGTTCTACATCGGCTTAAACCCGTTCCCGCCCATATAGACTATCGCTTTCCGGAGACCTTCATGAGCAAATTTGACGTGCTGTGCGTCGGCAATGCGATCGTGGACATCATCGCGCGATGCGACGAGGCCTTCCTGACGGAGAACGGCATCATCCGGGGCGCGATGAACCTGATCGACGTCGAGCGCTCGACGCTGCTCTACCAGCGCATGGGGCCGGCGATCGAAACCTCGGGCGGCAGCGCGGGCAACACAGCCGCGGGCGTAGCCAGCCTGGGCGGCAAGGCGGCGTTCTTCGGCAAGGTCTCCAACGACCAACTCGGCGAAATCTATACGCATGACATTCGCGCCCAGGGCGTCGCCTTCGACACACGGCCGCTGGAAGGTCACCCGCCGACCGCGCGTTCGATGATCTTCGTGACGCCGGACGGTGAGCGGTCCATGAACACCTATCTGGGCGCCTGCGTGGAGCTCGGCCCCGAGGATGTCGAGGAAGACAAGGCGCGGGGCGCCAGGGTCAGCTATTTCGAGGGATATCTGTGGGACCCACCGCGCGCCAAGGAGGCAATCCGCCAGACCGCCGACCTGACCCATGCCGCTGGCGGAGAAATGGCGATGTCGCTGTCCGATCCGTTTTGCGTCGACCGCTATCGCGGCGAGTTCCTGGAGTTGATGCGGTCGGGCCGGGTCGACATCGTCTTCGCCAATCAGCACGAGCTTCTGGCGCTCTACCAGACATCCTCGTTCGACGACGCCGTCGAGGCCATCCGCCAGGATTGCTCGGTCGCGGCCATCACCATGTCGGAAAAGGGCTCGCTGGTCGTGCGCGGGCAGGAAACGGCGCGAGTGGATGTCGTGCCGGTGGAGCAGGTTGTGGACACGACGGGCGCCGGCGACCTTTACGCCGCAGGCTTCCTGTTCGGCTATACAAATGGCCGCAACCTCGCCGATTGCGGCCGTCTCGGCTCATTTGCCGCTGCCCAGGTCATCAAGCAGGTGGGACCGCGCCTGCAATTCTCGCTCAAGGAAGCAGCACAGCAGACGGGCCTGTTGTAGGCTGGATACCCGCTCAGGGAATGTCTTCCGGCCGGCGGCCAGGACGCGGCTTGTAGCGCGGCACCGTCCAGCCGAAGCGCAAGGCGCCGCCGCGCACCAGGAAGGCGGCGGCGAAGGCCATCAGCGAGGCCGGAGCGAGCGTGAGGCCGGCAAGATCGGCCCCGGTGAAGACGGCGGCGCCGGTGAGCGCCGCGCTCACATAGATTTCGGGCCGCAGCAGGACCGACGGCTCTCCCGCCAGGAGATCGCGGATGATGCCGCCGAAAGTGGCCGTCAATACGCCCGTGACCAGCGCCACGATGGGCGAGCCCGACGCCGCAAGCCCGACGGCGGCGCCCAGAACGCCATAGGCCGAAAGGCCGACCGCATCCAGCCAGAGCAGAAGGCGATAGCGCGATTCGACCAGATGGGCGGTGAAATAGACAAGGCCGCCGACGGCGGCGCAGACCGCGACATAGGTCGGATTGACCACCCAGAAGACCGGCAAGCCCAACACCAGGTCACGCAGCGTGCCGCCGCCCGTGCCGGTGACGCCGGCGAAGAACAGGAAGCCGATGATGTCCAGCTGCTTCCGCGAGGCGGCCAGCGCGCCGGTGGCCGCAAAGACGGCCACGCCCGCATAGTCGAGAATCAGCAAGGGGTTCATCGGCGGCTCCGCGCGGCAACTTGGCCGCCAGATCAGTTCACCGTTTCACAGAAACGCCGAGCTGGTCCAACTATCGGGTTTTACGCAATTGCGGACGGAGAACGGGCTCCACCTTCCTGGAACTGCCCCAGCGCGAAAGCTCATGGGGCGGGAAGAGGAAGGTGAGGCGGGACGCGCCCACGCACCCCTACCGCCGCCCAGATTCGTTTTCAGGCCGCTCCGCCCGGCCGTTCATCCGTTTCGGCCGCCTGCGGGTCCTTCGGTGCGGCGCCTTCCTTGGGGCCGCCCTTGGCCACGCCGACCATGGCGGGGCGCAGGACGCGCTCGCCGATGACATAGCCCGTCTGCACCACCTGAACGACGGTGTTGACCGCCACGTCCGGATTGGGAACTTCGAACATGGCCTGATGGAAATGCGGGTCGAACTTTTCGCCCTTGGGATCGATGCGCTTGACGCCGTGGCGCTCCAGCGTCGACAGCATGGCGCGCTCCGTCATCTCAACGCCTTCGACCAGCGCCTTGAGCCCGGCATCCGCGTTCTCCCGCGATTCTGCAGGCACCGCCTCCAGAGCGCGCTGAAGATTGTCGGAGACCTGCAGCATGTCGCGGGCGAAATTGGCGACACCATAGGCGCGCGCGTCGGCAACATCGCGCTGCGTGCGCTTGCGCAGGTTTTCCATCTCGGCGGCAAGCCGCAGCGCCTGCTCCTTCAATTCCTCGTTCTCCCTGGCCAGACGCAGAAGAACATCTTCCTCCGAAACGCCTTCGCCCTCGGCTTCCACGTTCTCGGCCGGAATCTCTTCGTTCTCCGCCTCGATATTGTTGAACGCGTCGTCGTCCTTGCGATGGGTGTTCATTGCCTGTCCGTGTTTTGCGAATTCAAAGTCGGGCCGGATATCGAGCTTTGCGGCTGGAAAATCAAGGGGTGCGTGCGACGGTCGTCAGCCGGGAAGGCCGGCGCCACCCACGGGCACGGTGCGGATGCGGGAATCGAAACCGGCGATGAGCGGCCGTGCCCTGGCGATCGCCGCCTGCACCTGCGGCAGGGAAAGCGAGGCCTTGTGGTTGTCCTCACCGTTCCAGACTTCGGTAATCCAGATGCCGTCCTCATCCTCTTCGTCCCGCGCTACAACGTAGCTGAGGCAGCCGGGCATTTCACCGGTGGATTCGAGCAGGATGGCGATGAGCGCATCCCTTTGCCCGGGCTGTGCCCGCATCTTTCCAATCAGACCGAACATCTCTCCCTCTCCGTGCCGAAACTGTTTTACCGCAGCAGGCGGCCGACCAGTTGTGCCGTGTAGTCGACCATCGGCACGATGCGGGCATAGTTGAGCCGGGTCGGGCCGATAATGCCAAGCGCGCCGACGATGCGCGAATCCTGATCCCTGTAGGGCGCGACCACGAGCGAGGAGCCCGACAGCGAGAAGAGCTTGTTCTCCGAGCCGATGAAAATGCGCACCCCGGGACCATCCTCGGCGAGCTCCAGAAGCTGGACGAGCGCCTCCTTGGTCTCCAGATCCTGGAACAGATGGCGAAGGAGCTCGATGTCTGCCTGGGCGGTGACGTTTTCGAGCAGGTTCGCCCGGCCGCGCACGATGAGCCTGGCGGGGGCATCGCTGCCTGCCCCGGCCCAGACCGCCAGCCCCTGCTCGACCAGGGACTGGGACAGCGAATCGAGGGCGGCGCGCGTTTCTTCCTTCAGCCGCGCCATCTCGGCCTTTGCCTCCGCAAGGGTCCGGCCCCTGATATGGGCGTTGAGGAAGTTCGACGCTTCGATGAGTTGCGAGGCGGTGACGCCGGCGGGCAGGTCCAGCACACGGTTTTCCACATCGCCATTCTGCGAGACGAGAACGGCCAGCGCCTTGCGCGGCTCGAGTTGGATGAACTCGATGTGCTTGAGCGCGGCTTCGCTCTTGGTAGCCAGCACAAGACCGGCGCCGCGCGACAGGCCAGACAGCATCTGGCTCGCCTCGGTGAGCATGTGTTCGAGCGACTGGCTCTTGCCGGCTGTCTTTATCTGCGCCTCGATCACCTGGCGCTCCTCCTCGGAGAGATCGCCGATCTCCATGAAGGCATCGACGAAGAAGCGCAGGCCCTGCTGCGTGGGTAGCCGCCCCGCCGACACGTGCGGCGCATAGATGAGCCCCAGATGCTCGAGGTCGCTCATCACGTTGCGAATGGTCGCGGGCGAGAGCTGCTGCGGCAGCATGCGCGACAGGTTGCGCGAGCCGAGCGGCTCTCCGTCGTGCAGATAGGTCTCGACGATCAGGCGAAAGATGTCGCGCGAACGGGCGTCGAGGGACTGCAGGTTGGTGTCGGTTACGGGCTTGGTCATGGGTCAGGGACTCCTGACCCGTGAATATAAGCCTTGCCGCTCACATCACAACTGCGCTCAGGTAATCGGGGTGACCCTGATTACCCTTCCTTTTTTTCTTGCCCCTCAAGCGCCGGGCGGGCGCATCCGCGCCCTTGGCTTGCGGCACATCAGCGCCGACGGCCGGTCGGCCTTGCCATTTTCGCTGCGCAAAAATGGAGATCACCGCCAAAGCCGCTTCAAAGCAGCAGATCGTTCTCTCTCCCCCATTGTCCTCAAACAGGCGGGATGGCGCGGTTTTCCTTTGCGTCGGGGGAGACGGAAAGTTACAAGCCCAGCCACGATCAACCCTCGACCAGTCCACTCAGGAGATGCCCGAACCATGCGACCATCCAAACGGCAGGCGGACGAGATGCGCGCCGTCAGCTTCGAGCGCGGCATGTCCAAACATGCCGAAGGCTCCTGCCTCGTCAAATTCGGCGACACGCATGTGCTGTGCACGGCGAGCCTGGAAGAGAAGGTGCCGGGCTGGCTGCGCAATACGGGAAAGGGCTGGGTGACGGCCGAATACGGCATGCTGCCGCGCTCGACCGGAGACCGCATGCGGCGCGAGGCCTCGTCCGGCAAGCAGGGCGGGCGCACGCTGGAAATCCAGCGGCTGATCGGGCGCTCGCTGCGCTCGGTCGTGGATCTGCAGGCGCTCGGCGAACTGCAGATCACCGTCGATTGCGACGTGATCCAGGCCGATGGCGGAACGCGCACGGCGGCAATCACCGGCGGGTTCGTGGCGCTGCACGACTGCCTGAGCTGGATGCAGGCCCGGCAGATGATTTCCATCGAAAAAGTGCTGAAGGACCATGTTGCCGCCATTTCCTGCGGTATTTGTGATGGTACGCCGGTACTGGATCTCGACTATGCCGAGGATTCGGCCGCCGAGACCGACGCCAATTTCGTGATGACCGGCATGGGCGGCATCGTCGAAATCCAGGGCACGGCCGAGGGCGCGCCCTTTTCGGAGGAAGAATTCAGCGCGCTGCTGTCGCTGGCGAAGCAGGGCGTGCAGCGACTGGTGGATCTGCAGAAGATGGCCGTCTCGTAGGACAGGAGCCGATGAAGCCCAAAGCCATACTCGAAGCCGCGCTTTATGTGAGCGACCTCAATGAGGCCGAGCGCTTCTATGGCCAGGTGCTCGGGCTGGAGCGCATCGCCAGAGTGGAAGGCAGGCATGTCTTCTTCCGTTGCGGTGAGGCCTTGGTGCTGCTGTTCGATCCCGAGGCGACCAAGGTGCCGCCGCCGCCCGAGGCCAAGCTGCCAGTGCCGCCGCACGGCGCGGTCGGCGAAGGGCATTTGTGCTTTGCGGCCGATGCCGCCGAAATCGAGCAATGGCAGGGCCGGCTCGAAGCGGCGGGGATCGGCATCGAGGCGGATTTCGAGTGGCCGGCAGGCGGCCGCTCCATCTATTTTCGCGACCCGTTCGGCAATTCGCTCGAATTCGCCGAACCACGCATCTGGGGTTTTTCGTGAGAGAAATTAAGGACCGGAAGTTTGTTCTTGCAAGCCACAACAAGGGCAAGCTGAAGGAGTTTGCCGGGCTGCTGCAGCCCTTCGGCTTCGAGGTGCGCTCGGCCGCCGAACTGGGACTGGCCGAGCCCGAGGAGACGGGAACGTCGTTCGAGGAGAACGCCTATATCAAGGCGCTGGCCGCCGCCAAGGCGACCGGCATACCGGCGCTGGCCGACGATTCGGGCATGTGCGCCGATGCGCTCGACAGCGCGCCGGGCGTCTATACCGCCGACTGGGCGACCCTGCCGGACGGCAGCCGCGATTTCGGCGTTGCCATGGAGAAGGTGGAAAGGCTGTTGCGGGAAAAGGGCGCGGAGACCCCGCAGGAGCGCCGGGCGCGTTTCGTCGCGGTGCTTTGCCTTTGCCTGCCCGACGGCGAGGCCGAATATTACCGCGGCGAAGTGGAAGGCCATCTCGTCTGGCCGCCGAGGGGCGAACTGGGCTTCGGCTACGATCCGGTGTTTCAGCCGGAGGGTTATTCCACCACATTCGGCGAGATGAGCGCCGACCAGAAGCACGGCTGGAAGCCGGGCGAGGAAACCGCGCTTTCCCACCGCGCCCGCGCGTTCAAGCTGTTCGCCGAGGCAAGACTGGCAAGGCCATGACGGAAATTCTCGACCGGGACCCCGGTTTCGGCATCTATGTGCACTGGCCGTTCTGCGCGGCCAAGTGCCCCTATTGCGACTTCAACAGCCATGTGCGCCATCAGCCGGTGGACCAAGTGCGCTTCGGCGCGGCCTTTGCCCGCGAGCTGGCGACGATGCGCCAGCGGACAGGGCCGCGCGAGGTGACGAGCATCTTCCTGGGCGGCGGAACGCCGTCTCTTATGGACCCACAGACTGTCGGCGGCATTCTCGATGCCATCGCTGCGGAATGGACGGTGCCGCAGAACGTCGAAATCACGCTCGAGGCCAATCCCTCCTCGGTGGAGGCGGACCGGTTTCGCGGCTATCGCATGGCCGGCGTCAACCGGGTCTCGCTGGGCGTTCAGGCGCTCAACGACAAGGATCTGCGCTTCCTGGGACGGCTGCACGACGTGAGCGAGGCGCTGCACGCCATAGAGCTGGCGCGCGCCAACTTTCCCCGGCTCTCCTTCGACCTGATCTATGCGCGGCCCGGCCAGACAGTGGAGGACTGGAGCCGAGAACTGGAGCGGGCGATCTCGTACGCCGCCGACCATCTGTCGCTCTATCAGCTTACCATCGAGCAGGGGACGCCGTTCTTCGCGCTGCGCGCGGCCGGCAAGCTGAGCGTGCCCGGCGCCGAGCAGGCGGCGCAGCTTTACGAAGCGACGCAGGCGGTGACGGCGGCGCAGGGACTGCCGGCCTATGAGATTTCCAACCACGCGAAATCGGGCGCGGAAAGCAGGCACAATCTCATCTACTGGCGCTATGGCGAATATGTCGGCGTCGGCCCCGGCGCGCATGGCCGCTTCATCGAAAACGGACAGCGGATCGTGACCTTCACCGAGCGCGTGCCGGAAACCTGGCTCGACCTCGTGGAGCGCAAGGGCCAGGGCGTGACAGGCGGTGAAACCTTGTCGCGGGTGGAGGAAGCGGACGAATTCCTGCTGATGGGCCTGCGGCTGGTGGAGGGGATCAACCTCGTCCGTTTCGAGAAGCTCGCCGGGCGGCCGCTGGAGCCCCGGCGCATAGCCGTTCTGCGCGAGGAAGGGCTGATCGAGCCCGTCGGCAATTCCGGTCTGCGCGCGACGCCGGCGGGAATGGTCGTGCTGGACGCGGTAGTTGCGGATCTGGCGCGGTAGGCGACGCTAACTCTGCCCCGCCAGGCTGGCGGGGGCGGGGCTGATGAGCACCGGCTGGCCCTCCCGTATCTCGTAGACGGCATAGCCCCTTTCCGCCGTGCCGTCCGGACGGAAGCGGAAGATGCCGCCATAGCCGGCATAGCCAGAGGCGCGGGTGAGATTGGCCGGGGCGAAGGCCTCGGCGCCGCCGCGCTGGCCGAGGGCGATGGCGAGCGTGACGGTGTCGTAGCCGAGCGCCGCGGTCAGGCTGGGCTCGGTGCCGTACCGGGCGCGGTAGCGCTCCTTGAAGCGGTTCATGCGCTCGTGCTCCACATCCGCATACCAGCCGCCTTGAAGCGCCGGGCTCGACAGGTCGGCGCTGGCCCACTGGCCGGTGCCCAGAAGCCGCTTGCCCGACAGATCGACACCCATGCCGGAAAGCGAGGCGGCGATCGCCGCCGGCGCGTTGCCGCCATCCGGCAGGAGGATAGCATCCGCCTCCTGAACGGCGAGGGCAACTTCCTGCGCGGCTCTGAGCACCGAAGCTGTGTCGAAATCGTAGCGGGCGACGGCGGTGAGGCTGCCGCCGGTGCGCTGCAAGGTCTGGCGCGCCTGGCTTTCGGCCAGTGCGCCGCCGGCATCGTTGGGCACGATCGCGACGACCCTCGACATCCCTTGCGAGGCAGCATGGGAGATGACGCGATCGACGAGGCCCTCGGGCTGATGGGAATTCAGGAACACGCCGGGGCCGGCGACGCTGCTGTCCGAGGAGAAGGCGATCATGGTCGTTCCGCGCGGGCGCAGCACGTCGGCCGCGGCGCGCACATTGGCGGCAAAGACCGGGCCTAGGACGAGGGCCGTATCCTCCCCGGCTGCGCTGGCCGCCGCAGCGGTGGCGCCTTCGGGCGTGCCGGCGGTATCCTTGACGACAAGCTGCAGGGAGGACGAACCGCGATCCTCCAGCGCCAGCAACGCGGCGTTGCGAATTTCAGCGGCCACGGCCCCGCCTCTCTCGCCGGCGCTCAGGGGCAGAAGCAAGGCCACGCGGATATCGCCATTGCCGAAGACCTCGCCGCTCGGCCGGGCGGCGGCTGGCGCATCGGGAGCGGGTGTCACGGCGGGCAGGCCGCGGCCTACCTGCTGCTGGGCGCAGGCGGCGAGGCCGGCGATCAGCATGAAAATGCCGCAGGCCCGCCCAAGGCCGGCGCGAGTGGTGTTCGTCTGTGTCATGTTCCTCGCAAAGTCCCGTCCGCCGCTGTAGCTGACGAATTTGCAACCCCGGTGAACGCGTGTCAAAGAAGGCGGTGTGAATCCATGAATTTAGCGGTGGAAGGTTGGCGGGCGTGAACGAGAGGAAAGCGGCAGAACGGCGGCATTACGTGGTCGCCGGCGTGGAGGTGGCCGCGCCGCCGCTGGAGCCAGCGCTCTATCTCGTCGCCACCCCGATCGGCAATCTTTCAGATATCACGCTGCGGGCGCTGCAGGTGCTGGCAGGTGCCGACATCGTGGCCTGCGAGGACACGCGGGTCACCCGCGTGCTCCTCGACCGCTATGGCATCAGCCGCCGAATGGCGGCCTATCACGAGCACAACGCCGGCGAAGCAGGGCCGCGGCTGCTTGCCGCCATCGAGGCAGGCGGGAGCGTGGCGCTGGCCAGCGACGCGGGAACGCCGCTGATCTCCGATCCGGGCTTCAGGCTGGTGGAGCGGGTTCAGGACGCGGGGCTGAAGGTGGTGCCCATTCCGGGACCATCGGCCGTGCTTGCCGCGCTGACGGCATCGGGGCTGCCCACCGACGCGTTCATGTTCGCGGGGTTTCTGCCGGTCAAGGCCGGGCAACGGGAAAGCCGGCTGCAGGAGCTTTCGGGCGTGCCGGCGACGCTGATCTTATTCGAATCCCCGCGCCGGCTGGCATCGAGCCTTGCGACGATGGCCAAGGTGCTGGGCGACCGGCCGGCGGCGGTGGCGCGGGAAATGACGAAGGCCTTCGAGGAAGTGCGCCGGGACGGGCTTGCCGCGCTCGCCGCGCATTATGCCGAAGCCGGCGCGCCGAAGGGTGAGGTGGTGGTCTGCATCGGACCGCCCGGCGAGGCACAGCCGACGGACGCGGCGACGGTGGATCGGCTCCTGATCTCGCTATCACGAGAGATGCCGGCGGCGAAGGCGGCTGGCGAGGCCGCGCGCATGACCGGGGAGAAGAAATCCGACCTCTACCAGCGCCTGCTTGCGCTCAAGGATGAGGGCCGTGGCGGCTGACGGCGCGCGAAAGCGCCTCAAGGCCTATCGCCGGGGCCATCGCGGCGAGTGGCTGGCGGCATTCGCGCTGATGCTTAAGGGTTACCGCATCGTCGCCCGCCGCTATCGCACGAGATTGGGCGAAATCGACCTGATTGCCCGGCGCGGCACGCTCGTCGCCATTGTCGAGGTGAAGGCGCGGCCAAGCCTGGAACAGGCGATGGATGCCGTCGGACATTACGCGCAACGGCGCATCGATGCGGCGGCCGACCTGTGGCTCGCGCGCCAGTCGGACAGGGCGCGCCTGTCCATCCGCTACGACCTGGTGGCGATCCTGCCCCGGCGCTGGCCGGTGCATGTGGAGAACATATACATCGCCGACAATTGACCTGCGCGCCGCCCCTTGCAGGCGGCTGGCGGCGGGCGCATTCTTGCTTTCCTCCATAAACACCAGAGGGAACAAGACGATGTGCCATCATTGCGTAACCGAGAGCGTGAAGTCGCGCATGTTGAACCGCCGCGACTTTTTCCGCCGCAGCGCGGTCGCGGGTGCGGCGGCTGCCGCGACGATTTCTGCCCCGCAGGCCCTGTTCGCGCAGAAGGCGATGCCGACGAAGGTGGAGGACATGACCCATACGCTGACCGAGGATTTTCCCACCTATTTCGGCGACCAGCAGTTCTTCGTCAAACCGCTGTTCAATTATGCGGAGCACAAGTTCAACATCAACGAGTGGCGGCTTAACGAGCATACCGGCACGCATATGGACGCGCCGCTGCACTTTTCCGCCGACGGATCGTCGGTGGACGAGATTCCCGTCGGCGACCTGGTCTGCCCGCTGGCGGTCATCGACATCAGGGAGAAGGCTTCCGCCGATCCCGATGCGCAGGTGACGCCCGACGACATCAAGGCGTGGGTCGAGGCCAATGGGGACATTCCTGAGGGGGCGTGCGTGGCCATGCTGTCAGGCTGGGGCGAGCACGTGGCGACCGACAAGTTCCGCAATGTCGGCGAGGACGGAAAGACGATGCATTTCCCCGGCTTCCACATCGAGGCCGCGCAGATGCTGATGGAAGAGACGAGCACCAAGGGCATCGCCGTCGACACGCTCTCGCTCGACCATGGCCCCTCGCCCGATTTCGCCGTGCACTATGACTGGCTGCCATCGGGCCGGTGGGGCCTGGAATGCATCGCCAATCTGGAAGCGCTGCCGGCGGCGGGCGCGACGCTGGTGGTCGGCGCGCCCAAGGTCAAGGGTGGTTCCGGCGGGCCCGCGCGCGTGTTCGCTATGGTTTAGCGCCAAGGCTGCGCCGGCGCGTCACCTTCATCGGCAAGCCTCCCTGGGGCTGGGTGGTCAGCTTTTGCACCGGCCACGGCCTGGTCTGCGGCGTGACGTCGAAGCGGTAGCGCGACATCAGGACGGCGAGCGCGATGACGGCCTCCTGCATGGCGAAGGTCGCGCCGATGCAGATGCGCGGACCGGCGCCGAAGGGCAGATACTGGAAGCGGTCGATCGCCTCGCGGTTTTCGGGATGAAAGCGGGAGGGGCGATAGGCTTCCGGGTCGTCCCACAGCTTGCGGTGGCGATGGACCGTCCAGGGCATGACCAGCACCTGAGTGCCCTTGGGAATGTCGAGATCGGCGAAGCGGTCGTCTTCTATCGCCTCGCGATTGATCGAAGGGGCCGGCGGATAAAGCCGCATCGCCTCCTCGAAGGCGGCGCGCGTGAGCGGCATGGCGTCCAGCCATTTGACCGGATCGGGCTCGGCGGCCAGCACCGCGTCGATCTCCGCTTCGATGCGTTCGCGCTCGGCCGGCAGCATGGCGAGGCAATAGATGGTCCAGCCGAGAGCGCGGGCGGTCGTCTCGTGGCCGGCGCCGATGAAGGTGATGATATTGTCCTCGATCTCGGCGCGGGCAAGACCTTCCGGCCCCTCGGCGCGCAGGAGTAGCGTGAGGAAGTCCTCCGGCACGCCGTCGCCGCGCGCCATCTTCTCCTCGCGCATTTCGATGGTGCGGGAGACGATATCGCGGAAGAAGGCCAGCGAGTTGCGGCCCAGAAGGCGGGTGACGCGCGGCAGCCAGTCCGGCGCGCCCAGAAGATCGAGCGGGTCGACCCTGCCCATGGTCTCGAACAGGCGGTCGACCTGGGAGGCGAAACTGTCCGGCTCGCCGGCGATCTCGCCGGAAAACAGGGTCTCGGCCAATATGTCGAAGGTGAGCATCGTCATGTCGCGGGAGACGTCGACCGTGCCGCCCACCGCCGCTTCGTAGCGGGCGGCGAAAACTTCCGCCTCGCGCAGCATGGGAGCGGCGAAACCGGCGATGTGGCGCGGTGTGAAGACCGGCGCCATGGCCTTGCGCGAACGCTTCCAGACCTCGCCTTCGGCGGTCAGAAGCCCGTCGCGCAGGATCGGTCGCAATATCTTCTGGCGCACGCGCGCCATCTTGTAGTTGCGGGCGTTGTCGACGAGCACGTGCCGGATGAGGCCGGGGTCGTTGGCGATGAGGAGCGGCCCGCCGATACCGCCGGTGATCGAAATCCACGGCTCGTTATAGGAGGGCTCGCCCCACAGTTCGAGCGGGTTTCGATAGACGATCCGCATCATCTGCAGCGTCGACGGCGGCTTCTGGCGCGGCTTGGGGGCCGGCGGGCGGAATGAGGTGGCGGCGGTGTCCATTGGCGTATCCGATCCACCGAGAAGTACGACTTATGCCGCCTGCTTTCAATCGCATACAGCCAGGGCCAATCGCGGCTCCCAAAAACGCCCAGAGCGCTGCGCGTCGATGTGGACGCGCGGCGCTCTATCTCCTTTTCCCGCGTTCATGCGGACGTCGGATGACGCCATCCGACCGCACGATGCTCCGGTCAGGACTGGCCGGACAGGCAATCCACGAGCGAGGCGGTCATGTTGTCGACCAGCTCGAAATAAAGCTCCGGCCCATCTTCGAGCGATGCGCCCAGCGGGTCGAGGACGCCGGCGCGGGCCTGCGTGCCCTCGGTGACGACTTCGACCAGCTTCGGCTCGAATTGCGGCTCGGAGAAAACGCAAGCGGCGCCGAGTTCCTCGACCTTGTCGTGGATTTCGCCGACGCGGCGCGCACCGGGGATGGTTTCGGGGCTGACCGTGATGGAGCCGGCGGCGGGAATGTCGAAGCGGTTCTCGTAATACTGATAGGCGTCATGGAAGACGATGAACGGCTTGCCCCGCACGGATGCCAGGCGCTCGTCGGTCTCGGTGATCAGATCGTCCAACCGGGCTTCGTAGTCGGCAAGGTTCCGGCGGTAGAGCGCGC
Source organism: Nitratireductor luteus (assembly GCF_026162365.1). Classification (GTDB taxonomy): domain Bacteria; phylum Pseudomonadota; class Alphaproteobacteria; order Rhizobiales; family Rhizobiaceae; genus Chelativorans; species Chelativorans luteus. The sequence goes on from NZ_JAOANW010000002.1 coordinate 59,400, forward strand.
TGTTGGCGGGATCGCTTTCGGCCAGCACGCCGGCGATGCGGTTCGCCATGGCGCGGGCGTTTTCCGGGTCAAGCCAGAGGTGCATGTCGAATTCACCATGATCGTGATCGTGATGCTCGTCCGCGTGATCGACCTCGGCGTGTTCCTCATGTCCCGCCTCTTCATGGTGATCGTCATGATCTTCATGGGCGGCATGATCCTCGTGGCCGTGGTCTTCCTTCCCCGCTTCATGCTCATGTTCGCCAGCCTCATGCTCATGCGCCTCGAAAGGTCCACCCTCGCGCAGCTTGAGTTCCGTCAGGCCGGAGGCATGCGACAACTCGACGATGCGCGCGCCCTGCCCCAGCGTCTCAAGGGGCTTTTCCAGGAACGACTCGAGCTCCGGACCGACCCAGAATACGATCTTGGCCGATTCCAGCGATGCCGCTTCCGACGGGCGCATGGAATAGGCGTGGGGGGAGGCCGCTCCCTTCACGATCAGCGCCGGCTCGCCCGCGCCCTGCATGATGGCGGAGACAATGGAATGGACGGGTTTGATCGAGGCAATAACCCCTTCGGCGGCTTGTGCCGGCATGCCGGCCGTCGAAAGCAAAAGGGCGGAGACAATGGGAAGGGTGTGCGCAAGTTTCATCGGTCGAACCTTTTCTTTCTCGTCTTTCTCGGCCAGTCGGATTTCAATCCAGGTGAACATCGCGTATAATGTTATGACATTACATCGACATTGCGTTACCCTATAACGTGTGCAATATGGCCTGACAAGAAGGCTTTCGAAGAATGTTGCAACAGACCGAAAATCCGGCCGAAGTGCTGGTGGAAATGCACAATGCCGGCATCCATCGGGCAAGACGCTGGCTTGTGCGGGGCGTGGACCTGACGGTGCGGCGCGGCGAGATCGTCACGCTGATCGGCCCAAACGGCTCGGGAAAGAGCACCACGGCCAAGACCGCCATTGGCGTGCTCAAGCCCGACGAGGGAACCGTGAAGCGCTCGCGCGGCCTGAAGGTCGGCTACATCCCGCAGAAGATGAGCCTCGACTGGACGATGCCGCTGACAGTGGACCGGCTGATGCGGCTGACGGGGCCGCTGCCGCGCGCGCGCATCGACGCGGCGCTGGAGGCGGCGGGCGTCGCCCATTTGAAGAATGCGGAAGTGCAGGCGCTTTCGGGCGGCGAATTTCAGCGGACCCTGCTTGCCCGCGCACTGGCGCGAGAACCGGACCTTCTGGTGCTTGACGAGCCGGTGCAGGGCGTGGATTTTCCCGGCGAAGTGGCCCTCTACCGCCTCATCCGCGAGATACGCGACCGGACGAAATGCGGGATCCTGCTGATCTCGCACGATCTGCATGTGGTGATGAAGGAGACCGATACCGTGATCTGCCTGAACGGCCACGTATGCTGCCGGGGCACGCCGGAAAACGTGGCGCAGAGCGCGGAGTACCAGACGCTCTTCGGCGCGCGCGGCAGCGATACGCTGGCGATCTATCGTCACCACCACGATCATACGCATCTTTCCGATGGCCGGATCCGCCACGCCGACGGCACTGTCGGCGATGCCTGCGACGGCCAACATGACCACGGAAACCATCACAGCGAGAAGGCCACGCCGGATGCTTGACGACTTCTTCACCCGGGCAATCGTGGCGGGCGTCGGCCTGGCGGTCGTCGCGGGGCCGCTCGGCTGCTTCGTCGTGTGGCGGCGAATGGCCTATTTCGGCGACACAATGGCGCATTCGGCGCTGCTGGGCGTGGCGCTGGGATTTCTGTTCGAGATCAACCTCACCGTGGGCGTCTTCATCGTGGCTGCCGCGGCGTCCATCGTGCTTCTCATGCTGCAGCGCCGGGACGGGCTTTCGACGGATGCGCTGCTGGGCATCCTGTCGCACTCGACGCTGGCGCTGGGGCTGGTGATGGTTGCGTTCATGAGCTGGATCCGCATCGACCTTATGAGCTTCCTTTTCGGAGACATCCTGGCCGTATCAAAGCTCGATATCGCGATCATCTATGCCGGCGGCGCGCTGGTTCTCGCGCTGCTTGTCTATCTTTGGCGACCGTTGCTGGCGGCCACCGTCAATGTCGACATCGCCGAGGCCGAGGGCCTGAAACCGGAGCGCGCGCGCTTCGTCTTCATGCTGCTGATGGCCGCGGTGATCGCGATCGCCATGAAGGTGGTGGGCATATTGCTCATCACGTCGCTGCTCATCATTCCGGCCGCCACCGCCCGGCGCTTTTCGGCCACGCCCGAGGCCATGGCGGTGTTCGCCTCGCTTGCCGGCATGCTCGCGGTTGTAGGTGGGCTTTCCACCTCGCTGCGCTTCGATACGCCGTCGGGGCCGTCCATCGTGGTTGCAGCTTTCATACTGTTCCTGCTCAGCCTGACGCGGCTGCCCGTGCGGCGGCCACCCGGCATGGAGACCCGCCGATGACAACGCGCAACCAGCTGACCCGGAACCAGAACCTTGTCATGCACGCGCTCGACAGCGCGGCGGGGCCGCTCAGCGCCTATACGATCCTCGACCGGCTGCGCGACGACGGTTTCCGCGCGCCGCTGCAGGTCTATCGCGCGCTGGAAAAGCTGCAGGAGATGGGCCTCGTCCACCGGCTGGAAAGCATCAACGCCTTCGTCGCCTGCGCCCATCCCGATTGCCACTCGCATGACATGATCGCTTTCGCCATCTGCGAAAAATGCGGAAAGGTCGACGAATTCTCGGACGATGTGGTGCAGGAGCGCCTGGGCGCCTGGACGGCCCGACACCGCTTCAAGCCATCAAAGACGACTGTCGAGATTCGCGGCCACTGCGCTTCCTGTTCGGCAGACGGGTAAGCCGGGAAACGGTCCCTCGGTTCTAATTCCCGAACAATCCCTTTTCGGAAAGCGTGATGCCGGCGGGGCCGAGGATGATGGCGAACAGGACCGGCAGGAAGAAGATGATCATCGGGACGGTCAGCTTGGGCGGCAGCGCAGCAGCCTTCTTTTCGGCCGCCGTCATCCGCTCCTCGCGGCTTTCATTGGCGAGCACCCGCAGGGCGTGACTGACCGGCGTGCCGTAGCGCTCGGCCTGGATCAGGGCCTGCGAAACGCTTCTCACCGTTTCGAGGCCGGTGCGGGCGGCCAGATTCTCATAAGCCTGCCGCCGCTCCTGCAGGAACGACAATTCGGCGTTCGTCAGCACGAATTCCTCGGCGAGCGCCACGGACTGGCTGCCGATCTCGTCCGCCACCCGGCGGAAGGCGGCCTCCACGGACATGCCGGATTCGACGCAGATGAGCAGCAGGTCGAGCGCATCCGGCCAGGCACGCTGGATCGATTGCTTGCGCTTGCTGGCGCGATTGGAGACATACATGACCGGTGCATAGAAGCCAGCATAGGCCGCCAAGATGCAGACGAAAACCTGCATGAAGAACGGCTTGTCCGCGAGCGCACCGAGCGCGAAAATATAGAAGGCAGCCAGTCCGAAACCCGCGAACGGCAGGACAAGACGGAAGAACAGAAGCTTGGTCAGGGGGTTCTGGCCCCGGAAGCCCGCCATGCGCAGCTTTGCCACCGTCTGCTCGTCGGCCAAGGCGCGCTTCAGGTCGAGACTGTCGACGATACTGCGGATTCTGCCGCCTTCCTCCTCGCGAAGGCCCCGGCGCTTGCGGTCACTCTCAGCGGCGAGCCGCGCGCGCTGCTTGGCGCGCAATTCGTCGCGCTCCAGCGCCACGGAGCGCATACGCGACTTCAGCGTGTCGCCCGACGATACCGGCAGCAGCGTGAAAACGGTGGCGAAGACGGCCACCGCCACGAGCAAAGCAATGAGGAATGCCGGTTCGAAGAGGGCACTGGCGATACCGTCGGTCATGATTGCTCCCTCATCCCTTGCTTTAGCATGATCTTTCCCGAAAACCGGCGCCCACTTTTCGGGATCATGCTCTAGACGTCGAAATTCATCATCTGGCGCATGACGAAGATGCCCATGCTCATCCATAGCGCGGACGCACCCAGGATAATGTGGCCCATGCCGGTCGTGAAAAGCGGCATGATGTAATTCGGGCTCGTGATATAGACGAGGAACGCGACGATGATGGGCAGCGAGCCGATCACGACGGCAGACGCCTTGGCCTCCATCGACAGGGCGCCGACCTTCGCCTTCATCTTCTTGCGGTCGCGCAGCACCTTGGAAAGGTTGCCCAGGGCTTCCGAAAGGTTGCCGCCGGCCTGGCTCTGGATCTGGATGACGATGCCGAAGAACGAGGCTTCCGAGCAGGGCATGGTTTCGCTCATGCGCAGGGTGGATTCGGCCATGGACATGCCGAGCTGCTGGCCTTCCACGACGCGGCGGAACTCTCCGCGAACCGGTTCCGGCGCCTCGGCGGCGATCATGCGCACGGCATCGTTGAGCGGCAGGCCCGACTTGACGGAACGGACGATGATGTCGAGCGCGTTGGGAAACTCGTTCAGGAAAGCCTTGACGCGGCGCGCGCGCAGGAAGGCCACGGCCCAGCGCGGCAGACCCAACGCCCCGACCAGGAGCACGCCTGGCACTGCGAAAAGCGGGGCGCCGGCGATGAAGGCCAGCAACGCCAGCAGGACGCCGGCAATGACCGAATAGACATAGAAGCGTTCGATGGGGATGTTCAGGCCGGCCTGGCGAATCTGTATCTTCAGCGGCGGCTTCTTGAGATAGAGATCCCTGCCCTTTTGCCGGTTCTCGATGTCGTTCAGGGAATCCTGAATTGTCTTGCGACGCTTCGATACTTCGGCCACGCGGTCGCGCGAGGCCTTGACCGCCGCGCGATCCGTCTCCGCTCGCTTGACAGTCTCGAGCCGCCGTTCGACCTTCTGTTCATTCGCAATGGAGGTGAAAAGCAGGGCATAGGCGAGCGCGCCGGCACTGCACGTCGCCAGTACGATGAAACCCAGAACTGCCGGCTCCAGACCGAACATTCACCCACCCCGCTCGGCGTCTGTTCTGAAAGTCCTGATGGCGGCCCGCAAATGGCCTTTTTCTGCGCCCCAGTGCGCGAAAATCACCATTCTCGGCTCGCCCTGACGACTTTCGAAACGGATGCTCATCAGTTCGCCTTCTTTTCCATCGCTTCGAGCGCCGCCGCCAGGCGGGCTTCCTCGCCATAATAGCGGGCGCGCTCCCAGAAGGCCGGACGGCCCACGCCGGTGGACACGTGCTCGCCGATGATGCGGCCCTGGGCGTCTTCACCCTTCATGTCGTAGAGCACGAGATCCTGGGTGATGATCACGTCGCCTTCCATGCCCACCACCTCGGTGATGTGGGTGATGCGGCGGGAACCGTCGCGCAGGCGGGCGGCCTGAATGATGACGTCGATCGAGCCGACCACGATCTCGCGCACGGTCTTCTGAGGCAGGGTGAACCCGCCCATCGCCACCATGGATTCGATACGGTTCAGGCATTCGCGCGGGCTGTTGGAGTGGATGGTGCCCATGGAGCCGTCGTGGCCGGTGTTCATGGCCTGTAAAAGGTCGAATACTTCCGGGCCTCGCACCTCGCCGACGATGATGCGTTCGGGCCGCATGCGCAGGCAGTTCTTCACGAGGTCGCGCATGGTCACCTCACCTTCGCCTTCCAGGTTCGGCGGACGGGTTTCCAGCCGCACCACATGGGGCTGTTGCAACTGAAGCTCGGCGGAATCCTCGCAGGTGATGATGCGTTCGTCGCGGTCGATATAGTTGGTCAGGCAGTTGAGCAGCGTCGTCTTGCCGGAGCCGGTGCCGCCCGAGATGACGACATTGCAGCGCACGCGGCCGATGATCTGGAGCACTTGGGCGCCCTCGGGCGAAATCGCGCCGTAACGGACGAGCTGATCGAGCGTGAGCTTGTCCTTCTTGAACTTGCGGATGGTGAGCGAGGCACCGTCGATGGACAGGGGCGGCGCGATCACGTTGACGCGCGAGCCATCCGGCAGGCGGGCGTCGCAGATGGGGCTCGATTCGTCGACGCGGCGGCCGACCTGGCTGACGATGCGCTGGCAGATGTTCAGGAGCTGCTGATTGTCGCGGAAACGGATTGGCGTCTGCTCGACCTTGCCGTTGACCTCGATGAACACCTGGCGCGCGCCGTTGACCATGATGTCAGCGATGTCGTCGCGGGCCAGAAGCGGCTCCAGAGGGCCGTAACCCAGCACATCGTTGCAGATATCCTCGAGCAATTCCTCCTGCTCGGAAATCGACATCGCGAAATTCTTGATCGCGATGATGTCGTTGACGATGTCGCGGATTTCCTCGCGGGCGCTGTCGGGCTCCAGCTTGGAAAGTTGCGACAGGTCGATCGTGTCGATGAGCGCAGAGAAGACCTGGCTCTTGGTATCGTAATAGGATTCCGTGCGCTCGCGCGGATTGCGCACCGGCGCAACCTGTGCGACCGGAGAAGCAGGCTGCATCGGCTCGGGCGCGCGCCTGGATGGCTCCGCGGCCACCGGCGGCGGAGGAGCAGCCTGCGGCTTGGGCTTCGGCCGCTCAAGCGTTTCGGTCAGGCCGGCGCCGTCGGCCGGCGCTGCCGGACGCGACGGACCGCCGTTCGTGGAGCTGGAACCTCTTTTGCCAAACATGCTTCTACCGCTCGCTTGTTACGGTTACGTCTTGCGGTTCAGGCGGCCGAGAAGACCGGCCAGCGGGGACTTCTTCTGCGGATTGATCTCCCGGCGGCCCGTGAGGATGTGCGCCAGGTCGTCGATCTGGCCGACGACCGGGCTGTTCCTGTCCATCTCGCCCAGCATGCGACCATTGTTCGAGGCGTTGCCGAAAAGCTGCGGCTCGAAGGGGATGATGGCGAGCGGCGTGATGCCCAAAGGTTCGGCGAAATCCTCAGCGCTGATTTCCGGGCGTTTGGGAACGCCGGCCTGATTGATGATCAGCTTCGGCGGCGCATCGTTGGGGCGCAGTTTCTTCATCATGTCGACGAGGTTCTTGGTATTGCGCAGGTTGGCGAGTTCCGGCGTCGCGGTGATGACGACGTCGTCGGCCCGGGCAAGAGTCGTCCGCGACCAGCTTGTCCACACATGCGGCACGTCCAGCACGACCAGCGGCGCGGAGCGTTGGGCGATATCGATGATCTGCGCAAAGGCTTCCGCGTCGAAATCATAGGGGCGGTCGAGCGTCGAGGGCGCGGCCAGCAGCGAAAGGCGCTCGGCGCACTGGGCCAGGAGGCGGTCGAGATAGACCTCATCGATGCGCTCGGGCGAGAACACGGCTTCGGCGATGCCCTGGGCGGGGTCCTGGTCGAAGTTGATGTTGGCGGTGCCGAAGGGCAGGTCGAGGTCGGCCACCACGACCTCGCTTTCGAAGAGCGAGGACATGGACCAGGCGATGTTGTGGGCGATGGTCGACGAACCGACGCCCCCCTTCGCGCCGATGAAGGCGATGGACCGGCCGACCGGTTCGGCATCGGGATCGACGAAGATCGTGGCGATCACGCTGACGATGTCGGCCATGGAGATGGGCGCAACGACATATTCGGAGATGCCGGAGCGGATGAGCTCGCGGTAGAGCCAGACGTCGTTGTAATGGCCGACGATGACGACCTTCGACGTCGGGTCGCAGACCTCGGCAAGCTCCGACAAGGAGGCAAGAAGTTCCTTGGGCTCGGCCCGCGATTCCAGGATGATGAGATTGGGCGTGGCAGCCTGCCGGTAGAACTCGACCGCCCCGGCCACCCCGCCCATATGGACCTTGAGGTGGGTCTTGGCCATGCGCCGGTCTTCGCCTGCCCGCTCGATCGGGTTGGCGACGGCCTCGGTCTCGCAGAACGCCTGAATGGAAATGCGCGGCACCGGACGAAGCTGATGCAGGCCGGCATCCTCCGGCATGCTCATCATGTCCATGTGATCGGTTTCATAGGCCAGATCGGTCATTACCCGTTACCTTCGATCATTGGTCATAGTCGACTTCGGAATGCGACCTGAACGTTTCGCTGATCTTGCGATCCTTGTAGTCCGTGATAGCCGCGTCGCGGTTTTCGGCATCGATCGGCGTCATCTTGCGCGGACCGAGGAAATCGTTCGGATTTGCGACCTGGGCGGCGAGATTGTTCTGATAGGCGCAGCCGAAATTCTCCCAGTTCCTGTTCTCGTAGGACTCGGCAATATCGTCCGGCCAGCGGCCGCAGGGCCCGACCTGCGCCTTGACCAGCCCGTAGGACAGCCTGATGGGCGCGGTTTCCTCCGGCCCGGCCTGATAGGACAGGACCTGGATGCGCTCACCGGGAACGCCGGCCCGGCGCAGATACTCGGCGAAATCGCCCGACACGCTGAGCGCGGCGGCCTCGTTGAGCGAGCCGGCGGGAACCAGGATCGTCACGAGCGATTGGCCGCTGTCGCCGTATTTGTCGAGGAAGCCCGCTATGGCCGCCTTCTGGTGTCCCGTCATGCGGTAGGCGGAGGTGCCGATCGGCAGATCGAGAATTTCCTCACCCTCGGCGATGACGATGGGATGGCGCGTGCGGTAGTCGTCGGGCACGGAACCGACGATCACCGAATCCCGCTTGGCCCAGCTGCAGCCGGAAACCAGAGCCATCGCGGTTATGACTGCCAGCGGCAGCGCGGCCTTCTTCATCTTGGAATCGAACATGGCAACCGGTCCCCGATCACTTGTAGATGTAGCCGACGACGCCGTGGTAGCGGCCCTTCGGCAGATTGGTCTTCATGGTCCCGTAAACGCGGTTCACGCGGCCCAGGAACATGCCGGCGCCATCGCTGGCGGCGTTGAAATTGTCGTCCGGACGGGCGAGCGCCGCGCGCTGGGTGGGACGCGAGAGATAGGGCGTGATGATGATGACAAGCTCGGTCTCGTTGCGTTCGAAGGCACGGCTGCGGAAGAGCGCGCCCAGGACGGGTATTTTCGAAACTCCAGGTGTGCCGTTTATGACCTGCCTGACATCGTCCTGTACGAGCCCGGCGATCATCATCGATCCCCCGGAGGGTAGCTCAACGGTGGTGTCGGCAAGACGTTTGCGGATGGAGATGATGTTGGTGTCGCCAAGATCTACCGATCCCTGCGCGGTGGGTTCGGAGACCTGGGTTCGCACCTTGAGGCTTATGCGGCCCGCCGAGAGAACCGTCGGCTGGAATTCAAGGCCGATGCCGTAGTCCACCTTTTGGAGCTCGTGCACGCGGCGCGCTACACCGGAGTCGCTCTCCTCGGTCGTTACCGAGCTGACGATGTTGAATTCGCCGCCGACGCGGAAGGTGGCCTTCTCTCCGGAAACCGCAGTGAGTGCCGGTTCTGCAAGCGTCTTCATGACGCCCGCGCGCTCCATGGCGTCCAGATAGGCATCGATCAGCGATCCGCCGACAGAGCCCGAGAGTCCACTCAGTTCCTTGCCGAATCCCGGCGGATTCCTGGTGAGCGCGCTCCAGGAGATGCCGTCGACACTGCCCTGAGCGACCAGGTTCACGCCCAGCTGCTTCATCACCGTCCGGCTCACCTCGGCGACTGTCACCTTAAGCGTTACCTGGTCCTCGCCGATGATCTGCAGCATGTTCACGATTTGACTGGTGCGGCGTTCGGAGTCCGGGTTGTCGATGCTCACGCCACCGCCATCGGTGGGCGCGGCGGCGGTCTGGGAGTACTGGCCGGTGGTGGCCTCGCCGCCGCTGACGAAGATTTGCGCGAGCTGGGCGGCGCGGGAGGCGTCGAGCGGCGTTTCGACGGTGCCGGTGAGCACGACGTTGTCGTTCAAAAGCTCCACCTGGATGTCGGAATTGGGAATGTAGCGCTCCAGATAATCCTCAAGGCCGGCGACATCGCGCTCGACCGCAATATCCAGGCTTGCGATCTGCTCGCCATTCGGCCCGAAGACGAAGATGTTGGTTTCGCCCACCTGCTTGCCGAACAGATAGATGCGCCGTGCCGTCCGTGTAACCGCATCGGCAACGGCCGGATTGGCGACAAGGATATCGTAGGCATCGCGCGGCAGGTCGACGACGAGCGACTTGTTGAGGCCCAGCTTCACCCGCTGGTTGGCGGATGCCTTGATGACCCCCTGCTCGGCCACGGCGGGGGAGGAGGTCAGGGAAGCAAGAGCGGCACTAGCGGCCATTGCAAGCATAGCTCCCGCGCACAGGCGCTGGGCCAGCTTTTTCGCCTTCCGCCAGTGAATGCGTTCGCGCGTGTTCCGATCGATCATCATTTCCGGGTCCCCACTTCGGACACTTCGCCTGATTTGATCAGGCGCACGCTGTTGCCGCGACCGGTTCCCGTCACGAGATAGAGGCCGTCATTTTCCGGCTGTTCGTTGGTGTCAGTTATCGAGCGCAGCGCGAGCGTCAGCCGGTCGGCCATCTGCTGCGCTACGGTGATGACTTCCGCCTGCTCGGGGGTCAGTTCCAGGGTCGCGGTTTCGCCGACCTTGACGCGGCGGCCGTCCTCGTCTTCCTGGATCGTCTGGTCGATTGCCAGAACGCGGATATTTCGCAGGATCGTTTCCGTGACGAAGCCGTCCGGCGTTGCGGCGTTCTCGGAGCGGCGGGTCATGATGACATCGACATAGTCGTTCGGGAGAATGAACCCGCCGGCCGACGTGTCGGCGGCGATCTGCGTCGCCACGGCTCGCTTGCCGGGCGGCAGGATCGCCGACATGAAGCTCTGGCCCTCGCCGATCAGCTTGGTGCGGCGCAGCGGCTCGCCGGAATAAAGACTCAAGCGGGCGACCGAGTTCTTCAGGTCTTCCACGGCGTTGGGATGGCTGTCGCGGGTAATGTAGGTGTCGTTGATGGTGTCGGCCGGCCATGCCTGCCAGCGCACCGCGCTTCCGAGCGCGGATCCCATGGGCACATCCTGGCCGACAACCAGGACTTCCTTCAGATCGATCTGCGGTTCCTGCGGCCCCGTTTCCACCATGATCGTCTCGGCGGGCTTCGAGGCCAGGTTCTTGGCCATATAGCCCGCGCCGATCGCCGCGACTACGGCAACGCCCAAAATGACGATGCGGGATCTGTTCATTCGTCCGCCCCTCGATACCCCGAATTTACCCCTAGCTCGGGACAGACATTCGCCTTGTAAACGTCAAATTACGGTTAACAGAGACATTACAAGCGTAATTAATTTAAAGTTGACGCAACGGGCGACCGGGTTGACGCGACGACGTGAGGATGATGGTCCGCAATCGCATGGACCAGCGATTGCGCCGGCAATCCCGCTGGTACATTGTCGAGCAACAGCTATCCGAACGGGAGCCTGCCGCTTTGAAAATTACCGCCATCAGGGCCTTCCAGGTCGACTTGCCGCTGAAAGAAGGCCGTTATTCCTGGTCGAATGGCAACTTCGTCGAGGTGTTCGATGCGACGGTGGTTGCCGTCGAGACCGATTCGGGGCTGACGGGATATGCCGAGTGCTGCCCGCTCGGCTCGACCTATCTGCCTTCCTATGCGCGTGGTGTGCGTGCGGGGCTGGAGGAAGTGGCGCCAAGGCTGATCGGCCTCGACCCCACCAATCTGGGCCTCGTCAACCGGGCCATGGACGCAGCTCTCAACGGACACCCTTACGTAAAGGCACCGCTCGACATCGCCTGCTGGGACCTGCTTGGAAAGGCGGCTGGCATGCCGCTGGTGCAGCTTTTGGGCGGTGTTGCGCAGCAGGAGGTAAAGCTCTACCGGGCGATCTCCCAGGAAGACCCGGAGACGATGGCGGCCAGGATCGGCGGCTACAAGGCCGAGGGATATACCAAGTTTCAGCTCAAGGTGGGCGGCGATGCGGATGAGGACATCGCCCGCATCCGCGCCTGCCGAGACATCCTCGACGACAGCGACATACTTGTGGCCGATGCCAATACGGGCTGGACGCGGCACGAGGCCGCTAGGGTGGTCGATGCGGTGGCGGACCTCGACGTCTATATCGAACAGCCCTGCCCTAGCTATGAGGAATGCCTGTCAATCCGTCGGCGGACGGCCAAGCCATTTGTGATGGACGAGAATATCACCGGGCTCGACGTGCTGGTGCGCGGGCTGGCCGACGACGCGATGGATGTGATCAATCTCAAGATTTCCAAGGTGGGCGGGCTTTCGAAGGCCCGGACGATGCGCGACCTGTGCGTGGCGCACGGCATACCCATGACGATAGAAGACACCTGGGGCGGCGACATCGTGACCGCGACCATCGCCCATCTGGCCCAATCGACGCCGGAGGAATTCACGTTCTCGGCGACCGATTTCAACTCCTATGGAACGAAGACGATTGCGAGAAACGCGCCGAAGCGGGTGAACGGCGCGATGAAGGCGCCGACGGGGCCGGGGCTCGGGATAGAACCGGATTTCGAGGTTCTGGGCGCGGCGGTGCTTTCATTCGGGTGAGATTGAGGCGGGCAGATGCGTTCATCGAAGATCATTCACATCGTCTCCTGCCATGCCGAGGGTGAGGTGGGCGATGTGATCGTCGGTGGCGTAGCACCGCCGCCCGGCAACACGCTCTGGGAGCAGCGCGATTTCATCGCGCGTGACGGTGCGTTGCGGAACTTCGTGCTCAACGAGCCGCGTGGCGGGGTATTCCGCCACGTGAACCTGCTGGTGCCACCGAAAGCTCCCAGGGCAGACATGGGTTTCATCATCATGGAACCCGAGGACACCCCGCCGATGTCCGGCTCCAACGCAATCTGCGTGGCGACCGTGCTGCTCGACAGCGGCATTTTGCCGATGCGCGAGCCGGAAACGCGGCTGACACTGGAGGCGCCCGGCGGGCTCGTGGAGATCACGGCTGCCTGCAGGAACGGCAAGGCAGAGCGCATCACCGTAACCAACGTTCCATCCTTCGCGGACCGGCTGGGCGCCTTGCTGGAAGTGGAAGGGCTGGGCACGCTGACGGTGGACACCGCCTATGGCGGCGACAGCTTCGTGATTGTCGACGCACAGGCGCTGGGCTTCACGCTGGCGCCCGACGAGGCGCGGGACCTTGCCGAAACGGGAGCGAGGATTACCCGCGCGGCCAATGAGCAACTGGGCTTTTCCCATCCCGAGAATCCAGGGTGGGATCACATCTCCTTCTGCCAGATGACCATGCCCGTCACGGAGGAGAACGGCCTTCTCATCGGACGCAACACAGTGGCGATCCAGCCTGCGAAACTCGACCGCTCGCCGACCGGGACCGGCTGCTCCGCCCGCATGGCCGTGCTGCATGCACGCGGCAGGATGTCCGTCGGCCAGCGGTTTTCGGGTGTATCGGTGCTGGGGTCGCGGTTCGACTGCCGTATCGTGGCGGAAACGAGCATCGCCGGGAAAAAGGCGATCGTTCCGGAAATTACCGGGCGCGCCTGGATCGCGGGCACTTCGCAACTCATGCTCGACCCGGACGATCCATGGCCGCAGGGCTATCGTGTTGCAGATACCTGGCCGGCACGGAAATAGCCTCCTCCACCGGTTGCACGGGCGCCATCGAAAGATTCAAATTTTACGAAAACTTTACCATGAAGCACGACTTACGGGCTTTCGGGGAACGTTATGCCGTTCCACCGATTTAACCGCCTGAATGAAACACAGGAGTGCGAAGAAAACCGATGCTGCAGAAAGACGAAGCGACGGCTGACAGGCTCAGCCGGCAATTTCGTCACGCGGACAATACTCGGTTTCTCCGCCGCCTGCCGGGGTTCGAACTGGAACGGGAACTGCCGGAAGAATTGCTTGAGCTTTTGAGTGAATTGCAAAAGGCGGAGAACGTGAGGGTGCACCGCGTAGAACGACACAAATAAAGCGCCGCGCGTTCTATGGGACGCGCGGCGCTTTACATTCTCGCGCGTCCGCATATGCGGACACCAAATCTGGCTGCAGACCGCCATAGACGAGCCGGCCGGGGGCGCACCCGGCGCCCGGCCTCAACGAAACGGATAAAAGATCAGGCCGCGCGCTTCTTTTTCGGCAAAAGGCCTTCGCGCTGCGCCTGCTTGCGCGCCAGCTTGCGAGAGCGGCGGATGGCCTCGGCATGCTGCCGGGCACGCTTTTCCGACGGCTTCTCATAGGAGCGCCGGGCCTTCATCTCACGAAAAACGCCCTCGCGCTGCATCTTCTTCTTCAGCACCTTGAGAGCCTGGTCGACATTGTTGTCGCGAACAACTACCTGCAATGTTCTTCCTTCTTTCTATTGGCGTTAGGGGCACGTTGCCGTAAGAGGCCGGCAGAACCCATTCGTCTGTTCGAGCACGATCCTTCGGAGGACACCGTTTCGGAGGTTCCGGAACCATGCAATTTATCGAGTCCAGCCCTGCGATCTGCGCGAAGGCGCTGACAGGCGGCTCTGAAAGCCGCCATCACGGGCGACTCGGGAAGGCGCGAACTATAGCAGCATTCACGCCATATGCACCCCCTTAACGGGAAATATAGTGCGCCGCGCGTATTTTTGAAATGCCGGTCAGCCGGCCGCGAGCCGCCGCCAGGAGTAGGCACCGGAAGGACCGGGGCGCGCCGCAGGCTGGTAGTGGAGGCCGATGCCGCCCCGCTTGTTCGCCTCAAGCCGTGCAAGCGTAGGGCCGTTCTTCACTTCCAGCGTGCTGAAACCGACGCGAAGCATGTGCGCGACCTGATCGAACAGCACGTCACCGGTGGCGCGAAGCTCACCCTCATAGCCGTAGCGGGCGCGCAGGAGCTGCGCCTTCGAATAGGAGCGCCCGTCCGAATAGGCGGGGAACGCCAGAGCCACCAGGGGCAGTCCGTCCAGGTGAGGCGCCAGTATTTCCACATTTTCGCCAGGCTGCAATTCGACACCCAGGCGCGGCTTGAGCGCAGAGCGCGCTGTGTCGTCCAGTGCCGTGAAAACCTCCAGCGGCACGATGAAATTACCCTCCGATTCAAGCTCTTCCACGCTTTCGGCGCGGCGCCAACGATCGTCGAGGAACCCCTGCTCGCTCCACAGGCGGGGCTCGATCGTTTCGGTCGTGTCGTTCATGTCGCCCATCCTCAAGCCGCCGAAGTCAGTGCGTTGTCGAGTCCCGGCAGGTGAATGCCGCATTCCGTCTTGGCCTGTCCGGCCCAGCGTCCGCTGCGTGCATCCTCGCCGGGCTTCACCGGCTCGGTGCAGGGGAAGCAGCCGATGGACAAATAGCCATAGGCGACCAGCGGGTTCTCACGTAGATCGTGAGCGCGCATATAGTCAGCCTGATCCCTGGTGGTCCAGCGGGCCAGCGGGTTGATCCGGATGCGCGGCCCCACCGCCTCGAACACCGGCATGTCGGCGCGCGTGCTGGCCTGATGGCGCTTGCGGCCGGTAAACCATGCCGCATAGGGCTCGACGGCGCGGGCCATGGGCTCGACCTTGCGGATTTCGCAGCACAGATCGGTGTCCATCTTGTGCAGGAGGTCGTCGGGATCATGCGCGGCCAGCATGCCGGCGTCCGGATCGACGATGACGAGGTTTTCAAGGCCCAGGTCGGCGGCGAGCTGGTCGCGATATTCGAGCGTTTCACCGAAATGCTGCCCGGTATCCAGAAAGAGCACCGGCAGGGTATTGTCGGCCTTGGCGAGCATGTGGAGCAGCACCGCCGAATCGGCCCCGAAAGACGACACGGTGGCGATGCCGCCCTTGTCGCGGAAGCGCTTGATGGCGATCTCGACGATGGCTTCGGCCTCCAGATGGCCGAAACGGGCCTCGAGAGCCGCCGCCTCGTCTATTGCGGCCTGTTCCAGATCAGGCAGCTTTGGCTTCGCGGCCATAGAGCGCCTCCTTGAACGGTGCGGGACCGAGCCGGCGATAGGCGTCGAGGAAGGTTTCCTCCCGCCCCTGCCGGTGGTCGATATAGGTTTCGACGAGGGTTTCGACGGCGTCGACGATCTCGTCCGGACCGAAACCACGGCCGATGATCTCGCCGATCGAGGTATTCTCGTCGCCGGAGCCGCCAAGCGTGATCTGGTAGAGCTCGGCCCCCTTCTTCTCGACGCCCAGAATGCCGATATGGCCGACATGGTGATGTCCGCAGGCATTGATGCAGCCGGAAATCTTGATCTTGAGATCGCCGATTTCCTCCTGCCGCTTCTGATCGCCGAAGCGGGTTGAGATCTGCTGGGCGACCGGGATCGAGCGGGCATTGGCGAGGGCGCAGAAATCGAGCCCCGGGCAGGCGATGATATCGGTGACGAGCCCGGCATTGGCGGTGGCCAGGCCGATCTCGACGAGACGGTCGAAGACCGCCTTCAGATCGGCGCGCGCCACGTGGGGCAGGACCAGGTTCTGCTCATGGGTGACGCGGATTTCGTCATTGCCGTAGCGTTCGGCAAGCTCGGCCACCGCATCCATCTGATCGGCAGAAGCATCGCCGGGGATTTCGCCGATGCCCTTCAGCGAGATGGTGAGGGCGGCGTAGTCGGCGTTCCTGTGAGTGTGAAGGTTGCGGCGCAGCCAGTCGGCAAAGCCCGCATCGCGCGCGGCCGCCTTGGCGAGCGCGGCATCGCCCTCGGGCCGCGCCGGCAGCGCCGGCGGCGCGAAATAGGCCTGGATCGCCGCGATGTCGGCATCCGACAGCTGGAGCTCGCCATTTCGCAGCGCCTCGAATTCCTTCTCGACCTGCGCCTTGAGCTCTTCGGTGCCGGTTTCGTGAACGAGGATTTTGATGCGCGCCTTGTACTTGTTGTCGCGGCGGCCATGAAGATTATACACGCGCAGGATGGCGGTCGTGTAGGACAGGAGATCCTCTTCGGGCAGGAACTCGCGGATCTTCTTGCCGACCATGGGCGTGCGGCCAAGGCCGCCGCCGACATAGACGGAAAAGCCCAGCTCGCCCTTCTCGTTCTTCTTCAGGTGGAGGCCGATGTCGTGCACCTGCACCGCCGCCCGGTCGCGCTCGGCGCCCGTGACGGCGATCTTGAACTTGCGTGGCAGGTAGGAGAACTCGGGATGGACCGACGACCACTGGCGCAGGATCTCGGCATAGGGGCGCGGGTCGGCCACCTCGTCGGCGGCTGCGCCGGCGAAATGGTCAGCGGTGACATTGCGGATGCAGTTGCCAGAAGTCTGGATGGCGTGCATCTCGACCGACGCCAGATCCTCCAGTATCTGCGGAATATCCGACAGCGCCGGCCAGTTGAACTGGATGTTCTGGCGCGTGGTGAAATGACCGTAGCCCTTATCATAGGTGCGGGCGATGTGGGCGAGCATCCGCATCTGGCGCGGCGACAGCGTGCCGTAGGGAATGGCGATCCGAAGCATATAGGCGTGAAGCTGAAGATAGACGCCGTTCATCAGCCGCAGCGGCTTGAACTGATCCTCCGTCAACTCGCCCGACAGCCGCCGCTCCACCTGGTCGCGGAACTGGGCGACGCGGGCCTTCACAAAGTCATGGTCGAATTCGTCGTAACGGTACATGAAACTTCCCTGACGTGTTCAGCCGAAGGCCGCAGTCTGCTTGCGCGCCTGCTTGCCAAGATTGATGTGGGTGGTGGGGCCGAGCGCCCGTATGCGTTCGCGAAGGCGGATGGGGCGTATCTCGCCATCGACGATCTCGACATCTATGAGATTGACGTCAACGACCTCGTTGTTGGCGAGCGCCAGCAGGCCGGCGGCCGAAAGCCGCGTTTCGGCATCCTTGTCATGGGCGATTTCGGCGCCTTCGATCGTCTCGACCCAGCTTCCGTCCGCCGCAAGCCAGACCACTTCGCCGTCGATCAATCGATTTGCCGTCAATAGCTTCATGATCCCTGGTCCTCGTCAAACATGCACGGCCGCGCGCTTATGCGCGGCAAGTGGCTCGGAACGGTCGAAATTGGCGCCGGCGACCGCGTCGCCGATGATGGTGAGAACCGGACCCGTCATGTCGTCACGCTCGCTGAGCGCGGGCAGGTCGGCCAGGGTGCCGTGGGCAAGGCGGCGGTTGCCAAGGCTCGCATTCTCGACGACAGCGACGGCGGTATCCGGCGAAAGTCCAGCGTCCTGCAGCCTGCCGGCCACCTCGGCTGCCGTGCTGCGGCCCATATAGACCGCGACGGTGGCGCCGGAAATGGCGAGCTTCGCCCAATCGGGCAGCGCGCGGCCCTTCAGATCATGGCCAGTGGTGAAGACCATCGAGGAAGCGACGCCGCGCAAGGTCAACGGCAGCTCGAAATCGGCGGCGGCGGCAAAGGCGGCGGTGATACCAGGCACGACCTCATAGGAAATGCCGGCATCGCGCAGCGCCGACATCTCCTCGCCGGCGCGGCCGAAGACCAGCGGATCGCCCGATTTCAGGCGCACGACGCGCTTGCCGGCGCGGCCCAGCTCGACCAGCAGTTCGTTGATCTCGGCTTGCGTCTTGGAGTGGCACCCCTTGCGCTTGCCGGCGTGGATGCGCTCGGCATCGCGGCGGCCCATGGCCACGACCGCCTCAGGCACCAGCGCATCGTGAACGATGACATCGGCTTCCATCAGCAGGCGCTGGGCACGCAAGGTGAGAAGGTCTTCCGCGCCCGGCCCGGCGCCAACAAGCGCGATGTGGCCGGTCTCGACGCCGTTGTTGGAAAGCAGCCCTTCGGCCGCGTTCCGGGCGGAGGCCTCGTCGCAACGCGCGATGGCGCGGGAGGCTGCGCCGGTGAAGAAGGACTTCCAGAACCGGCGGCGCGCCGCACCCTTGGGCACGGAAGTCTCGACACGGTCGCGATAGGCGGCGGCAAGCGCAGCGAGCCGGCCGAGCGACGGCGGCAGCATGCGATCGATGGCGGCGCGGAGCATCTGCGCCAGGATGGGACCGGCGCCCTCGGTGCCGATGGCAACGGCCACGGGCGCGCGGTTGACCAGAGCGGGGGTGAAGAAGTCGCAAAGCTCCGGCCGGTCGACGGCATTGACGGGGATGGAGCGGGTGCGCGCGTCGGCGACCACGGCGCCGTCGGAAGCCTCGTCCCCGGTCGCGGCAAAGACAAGGGCCGCGCCATCCAGATGGCCGGCCTCGTAGGCCTCGCGAACGATCGCAACGCCGTTGGCGGACGCCCATTCCACGAGAGCTGTTTCCGGCGCTTCGGCGACGACCACGATCTCGGCGGACGACTGGGCCATGAGGCGGGCCTTGGCCAGCGCCTCCTCACCGCCGCCCACGATCGTCACGCGGCGTCCTTCGACGCGCATGAAGACGGGGAATGCGTTCAGCTTTGCCGTTTCACCTGACATGATGCCGGGTCTCCTATCAGTAGCCCGGATTTTGCCTTCTGCACGCGACAATCAGAAGAAACCCACTCGCGCCCGCCGTTCGGGGCAGCAACGAGTTTTGCGTTGCAGCGCCGGGAAGCGGAAAAATCATCCGCCGACGCAGCTCGCCAGAGCGCGGCGACTTTTGGAACACGTCTTCCCTCGGCGCGTTTCCCGGCATAAATTCAATGCAGAGTGGAGAGCGTGATGGTGAATTTTCGGCTGCGGCACAATATCTGGGTCCTGGTTGCCGACGGCGAGAAGGCGCTGTTCCTGCGCAACGAGGGCGGCGTCAATTATCCGAACCTGGAAGTGGTGCGCGAGATGCACGACGATAACCCGCCCACGCGCGAACAGGGGACGGATAAGCCCGGTCGTCTGCACGACAGCAGTAACCACCACCGCAGCGCGGTTCAGGAAACGGATTGGCATCGCGTCGAGAAAGAGCGTTTCGCCGAAGAGATCGCCGGGCAGTTATATAAGCTCGCCCATGCCGGAAAGTTCGACAGGCTCGTCCTCGTCGCGCCGCCCATGGTGCTGGGCGAACTGCGCAAATCGCTGCACAAGGAGGTCGAGGAGCGGATTGTCGGAGAGGTCGCCAAGACGCTGACCAATCACACCGTGTCGGACATTGAAAAGGTGCTGCTGGCGGAGACGGAGTAAATCTACAATCCGCCCGAATCCGCCATCGCGGTTTGCAAAGGCCGTGCTTCGCGCCCCGACGAATTTACCGTTAGACGTGCTGGCCGCCGTTGATGTGGATTTCGGCGCCCGTCACGTAAGACGACTGGCCCGAACACAGGAAAAAGATTGTTTCGGCGACTTCCGATGTCTGACCGAGACGGCGAAGCGGGATCTGCTCGACGAACTTGTCGGTGCCGGGCGACAGGATCGCGGTTTCGATCTCGCCCGGCGCTATGGCGTTGACACGAATGCCGTGCGGGCCGAAATCGGCCGCCATCTCGCGGGTCAGGGCAGCGAGTGCCGCCTTGGACGTTGCATAGGCGGTGCCGGCGAAAGGGTGAACCCGGCTGCCGACGATGGAGGTGACGTTGACGATGGAGCCCTTAGCCGTGGTCAACTCCCTGAACAGGCCACGGGCCAGCATGATGGGCGCGAAGAAATTCACCTGGAAAACATCGCGCCAGACATGCATGGGCGTATCCATGGAGTTCATCCGCTTGCCACCGTCGAGCTTAGGTGAAATGGCGGCGTTGTTAACCAGCGCGTCGAGCCTGCCGCCATTGGCATCGAGCCGGTGGCGGATCTCGCCGATGGCAATGCCCACGCCTTCCTGGTCCGACAGGTCGAGCTGGATGTGATCCTCCGGGCCGGCGGGCCATGGGCAATCCGCAGAGAAGGGCTGGCGCGAACAGGTGATGACCCGCCATCCCTCGCGCGAGAAGCGCTTGACGGCGGCGTGGCCGATGCCCCGGCTGGCGCCGGTCAACACCAGTGTCTTGCGGTCGTCGATCTGGCTCACGGCGGTCTCCGATTGATGTCCGCCCTATGTAGAACCAATTCAACTCGATTGCGAGAGCGCGAAGCGTCTCAATTGCCGAGTATGATGTCGAGAATGGAGGTTTCCCGCGCTTGGCGGCCGCCGCCGACATCGGCTGGCGGGACGGGGCGCGCGGATGTTGCAGCGGATGGGACGGCGCGGGGAGCGGAACCACCTCCGACCGCGGCCTGGGGGACCGGACGGGAGGGGGTTTCGGCGACAGCGGGCGCTTGAGCCCGGCTCCAGCCGCCCGGAAGCCCCGCGACGGGTACGCCTTCATGGGCGGCGGCCATGAAGTCGCGCCATGCGAGCGCGGGCAGCGAACTGCCCGTCGCCTTGGTCGGCCGGGCATCGTCATTGCCGAACCACACCCCGGTCACAAGGTTGGCGGTATAGCCGACGAACCACGCATCGCGGGAGCCTTGTGTCGTGCCGGTCTTGCCGGCGGCAGGCCAGCCGAAGGCTTTGCCGCGCGCCGAGCCGTATTCGAGCGTTCCCGCCATCATGGAATTCATCATGCCGACGATTTCAGCACTGACGACGCGAGGAAACCTCTGGTTCGTCCGCTCGTAGATAACCTTGCCGGAAACGCTAACCACCCGCCGGATGAAATGCACGTCGGGCCTGTAGCCGCCATTGGCGAAGGGCACATAGGCGGCGGTCAGTTCCAGCGGAGTGACCTCGGAGGTACCGAGCGCAATGGATGCATTGGCGTTGAGCTCGGATTCGATACCCATGCGGTGTGCGACCTCCACGACCGCTTTCGGCCCCACTTCCACGGCAAGTTGGGCGGCCACCGAATTGAGCGAGCGGGCAAGCGCCTCAGCCAGGGTCACGCGACCGTAATATTTGCCCTTGTAGTTGTCCGGCGTCCATTTTCCGATCTTCACCGGCGCATCGTTGCGCACGCTGTCGGGCGTGCGGCCCTGCTCCAGCGCGGCCATATAAACGAAGGGCTTGAAGGCGGACCCTGGTTGACGGCGGGCCTCGGAAGCGCGGTCGAACTGGCTGTTGGCGTAGTCGTAACCGCCCACCATGGCGCGCACCGCGCCCGAGCCGTCGATGGATACGAGCGCGCCTTGGCTTACCGCCAGTTCCTTGCCCTTCTCCGAAATCAGCGTGCGTATTGACCGTTCGGCCAGTTTCTGTAGCGAAAGATCGACGGTGGTCTCGACGATAACGTCGTCCTTCACATCGCCCAGGAGCCCCGGCAGTTCCTCCATCACGCGATCGGCGACATAATGCTCTGACCCGGTCCAGTACGCCGCAGCCCTGGTGGCCGGCGCGCTGATGGCGGCGGCAAGCTCGCTGTCGCCGATCATGCCCTGTTCGCGCATGGCCGACAGAACGACCTGCGCGCGCGCCTCGGCTGCCTGCGGATCGCGTGCCGGCGACAGCCTCGACGGCGCCTTGAGGAGGCCCGCCAGAAGCGCCGCCTCGGAAAGAGTGACGTCGCGGGCAGATTTGTTGAAATAGCGGCGGGACGCGGCTTCCACGCCATAGGCGCCGGAGCCGAAATAGACCCTGTTCAGATACATCTCCAGGATCTGCGCCTTGGAATGCTTCTGCTCCAGCCAGATGGCGAGCAGCACTTCCTGCACCTTGCGTTCGAGCGTGCGGTCGGGCTCCAGAAACAGGTTCTTGGCCAATTGCTGGGTGATCGTGGAGCCGCCCTGGATGATGCGCCCTTCGATGATGTTTTCCACCATGGCCCGGGCAAGGCCTACCGGATCGACGCCCCAGTGGGAATAAAAACGGCGATCCTCGATGGCGATCACCGCGCGGGCGATATGCGGCGACATCTGGTGCAGGCCCACGGCCTCGCCGCCCGTCATGCCCCGGTTGGCAATGAGCTTGCCGTCGACCGAGACGATCTTCACGTTGGGCGGGCGGTCCGGGATCTCCCATTTGGTGACCGCCGGCATGCGCGCGCCATAGAAGGCGACGAGCCCGGCGCCGGCGATACCGGCCCAGATGCCCAGCACCAGGCTCCAATAGAGAAACTTTCGTAGAAAGCGGAAGAAGCCACCGCCCCCCGAGCGCGAAGATCTTTTTCTCCCGCGCCTTCCTCGGGTGGACTTCCTGCGGCGCGATGGCGGAACGATGCGGTCGGCCTCGCTTGCGCGCATCCCACCGGCACCACGGCGCGACGGCGTGTCGAAAGTCGGCTCGATGCGCCGTTTTCGCGTCTTCCTGGCCATGCCACCTTCATCCCCGATTGCCACACCGCACGCGCAGCCGTCCCTAGAAGGCTGCAGACTAGGCAGCCCGGTTTAAGGGGCCGTTAAGGGCGAAAATCGGGCGCGAGGGGTACCGTTGGCGTCAGCTGTGCGCGAAGATGTCTTCCTCGTCCCAGCCCATCAGATCCAGCTTTGCGCGGGTGGGCAGAAACTCGAAGCAGGCATCGGCTTCGCGAGTGCGGCTTTCGCGTGCCAGCCGGCCGGCCAGAACCTCGCGCAAGCGGTGCAGATAGAGGACGTCGGAAGCGGCATATTCCAGCTGTTCCGGCGTCAGGGTCTCGGCCGCCCAGTCCGAGGATTGCTGCTGCTTGGAGATGCTTACATTCAGGAGTTCGTTGCAGATGTCCTTGAGCCCGTGCCGATCCGTATAGGTGCGCGTCAGGCGCGACGCGATCTTGGTGCAGAAGACGGGCTCCGGCATGACGCCGAAAGCGTGATAGAGCACGGCGAGGTCGAACCGACCGAAATGGAACAGCTTGGTGATCCTGCGGTTGCTGAGGAGTGCGGCGATGTTCGGCGCTTGGCTCTGCCCGGCTGCGATCTGCACGACATCCGCCGTTCCGTCACCTGGCGAAAGCTGCACCACGCAAAGCCTGTCGCGGTGGGGCTTGAGGCCCAGCGTCTCGGTGTCGATGGCGACCGCCTCGACCTGATAATTGTCGAGATCGGGCAGATCGTTCTTGTGAAAGCGGATGGTCATGGAACGTTCCTGTTTGCGCCTAGAGTGTCCTTTATGCGCCCATTCGGACGCATAAAGGACACTCTATCTCCTTGTTTTCCGCATCTATGCGGTCGTCAGGTGGTTCCACCTGACTGCAAAAAGCTACTGGCGGAAAAGGCCAAGCCATTTCATCATGATGATGGCATCCTCGCCATCGTGGTAATTGGCCTTCCGCACCCCCGTTTGGCGGAAGCCGAGACGGGTGTAAAGAGCCCGCGCGCGTTCATTGCCGGGGCGGACGAACAGGCGGATGATGGGCCGCGCGGTGCAATCGCATGCGCCGCGCAGGAGCATGCCGCCCAGCCCCTTGCCCGAAAACGCCGCGTCCACGCAGAGAAAATCGACGCCCGCCCATGGCCGCCATTCACGGTGGCGCAGCAGGCAATAGCCCGCGACCCGTTCCCCTGTCTCGGCGACCAGAAGCCGGGTGCC
This sequence comes from Nitratireductor luteus, assembly GCF_026162365.1. Taxonomy (GTDB): domain Bacteria; phylum Pseudomonadota; class Alphaproteobacteria; order Rhizobiales; family Rhizobiaceae; genus Chelativorans; species Chelativorans luteus. The sequence continues at coordinate 83,365 of NZ_JAOANW010000002.1, forward strand.
TTTTTCACGCAGGACATCGGCAAAGCCCTCGCGGCTCATGGCGAGCGCATCGCCGGGGAAGGCCGCATCCTGTATGCGCAGGATATCGTCCCGGTCTTCCGGGCGTGCCGCGCGCAGCACTGCCTCCCCCACCGCGAAACGCGGTTCTTTCCCGCTCATCCTCGGGGCGGGTTCTTCGTCAGCGCATCGAGAATGCGCGCCCAGGAACGCTGGCCTTTGTGGAAGGAGCTCAACTCATATTTCTCGTTGGGCGAATGAATGCGGTCGTCGGACAGGCCGAATCCTACCAACAGGGAATCCATGCCGAGCAAGCTCTGGAAATCGCCCACGATAGGGATCGACCCGCCCATGGCGATGGATAAGGCGGGCTTGCTCCACTCCTCGGTCAGCGCGGCCTGGGCGGTGGTGACCAGGGGCGAATCGTAGGAAAGCTGTATCGCCGGCGAGCCACCATGCGGATGGAACTCGACCGAGCAATCGGCCGGAACCCGCGCTTTCACGAAATCGCGGAAGGCGGTGCGGATCTTGTCCGGGTCCTGGCGATGCACCAGGCGAAACGACACCTTGGCGAAGGCCTGTGCCGCGATCACCGTCTTAAAGCCCTCGCCCGTGTAGCCGCCGCTGATGCCGTTAAACTCGGCGGTCGGGCGCGCCCAGACCAGTTCCAGCGCCGAGCGGCCTTTTTCGCCCGAGAGCTGCGAGAGGCCGATGGGACCGAGCATTTCCTTCGCGCCCTGGCCCAGCGCCTCCCAGCTCTTGAGAATTTCCGGCGGGGTTTCTTCGACGCCCTCGTAAAACCCTGGAATGGTCACGGCGCCATTCTCGTCGTGCATATCCGAGAGGATGCGCGCCAGAATGCGGATCGGATTGGCCGCGGCGCCGCCGAAGAAACCCGAATGCAGGTCCCTGTCCGCTGCCTTTACCATTATTTCCTCGCCGACCAGCCCGCGGAGCCCGACGCAGATGGCCGGGGTATCGCGGTCCCACATCGCGGTATCGCAAACGAGCGCGAAATCGGCTTTCAGCTCCTCCGCGTTCTCCTTGAGGAACGGCTTCAGCGAAGGCGATCCCGATTCTTCCTCGCCCTCGAAAAGGATACTGATTTTGCAGGGCAGTTTGCCATGCACGGCCTTGTAGGCACGGCAGGCCTCGACGAAGGTCATGAGCTGGCCCTTGTCGTCCGAGGAGCCACGCCCGACGATGATCTTGCGGTCCGGCCCGACCTCCTTCAGTGACGGCGCGAAGGGGGCATCCTCCCAAAGGTCGAGTGGGTCCACCGGCTGCACATCGTAGTGGCCGTAGAACAGAACGTGCGGGCCCTCGCCGTCATGATGGGCGACGACCATGGGATGGCCTGGCGTGTCGCGTACGCTGGCTTCGAACCCGATGGAGCGCAGATCGTCAACAAGCCAGCCGGCAGCCTTGCGGCACTCGTCGGCATAGGCCGGGTCGGTCGAAATCGACTGGATCCGCAGGAGCGTGAACAGCCGCTCGAGACTTTCATCGAGGCTGGCGTCAAGCCTGTCGAGGACGGGGGAAAGGTCGGTCATAGCGGGCCTCGTTCTGGAATCGGACAGCGTATCCGGGTTTGCGCAATTCCGGGCGGAAAAGCAGCGTCCGCTTTGGTGGAAACGCGACATGGAAAAGGGCCGCAAGCGGCCCTTTCCCGGTAGCGTCAGACAGGCTTACCAATAGGGGCAGCTGTTGTCGTCGAGATAGTTGTGGACCTCGATCTCGCCGGCAATGATCTTCGCCTTGGCTTCTTCAACCGCCGCCTTCATCTCGTCCGTGATGAGGCTTTCATTGTGCTCGTCGAGTGCATAGCCGACCGCGTCCTCGGCCAGGCCCACATTCTGCACGCCGTAGGTGAACTCGCCGTTCTTGGCGTCCATGAAAGACTCGTAGACGGCGACGTCGACCTTCTTCACCATCGATGTCAGAACGCTGCCCGGATGCATGCCGTTCTGGTTGGAATCGACGCCGATGCCGAGTTTGCCGGCATCCGCCGCCGCCTGCAGCACGCCCACGCCCGTGCCGCCGGCGGCATGGTAGATGACGTCCGCGCCCTGGTCGATCTGCGTGCGGGTGATCTCGCCGCCCTTGGTGGGGTCGTTCCAGGCCGACGGTGTGTCGCCCGTATAGTTGCGGATGACCGTGGCGTCAGGATCGGCCGCTTTCACGCCGCCCACATAGCCGCATTCGAACTTGCCGATGAGCGGCACTTCCATGCCGCCGACGAAGCCGACCGTGCCGGTTTCGGAAGCCATCGCGGCCAGAATGCCGACGAGGTAGGAGCCTTCCTGCTCCTTGAAGGTGACCGAGCGCACATTTGGCTGCTCGACCTTGTCGTCGATGATGGTGAAATCGACATCCGGATATTCCGGCGCGACCTTGTTGAGATACTCGACCCAAGTGAAGCCGGCCATCACGATGGGATTGTGGCCGCGCTCGGCGAAGCGGCGCAGGGCCTGCTCGCGCTGGGCATCATTGGAAATCTCGAACTCGACATACTCGATGCCGGTTTCTTCCTTGAAACGTTCCGCGCCCGTATAGGCCATCTCGTTAAAGGACTTGTCGAACTTCCCGCCCAGGTCAAAAAGCAGCGCCGGCGAAAAATCCTCCTGCGCCACGGCTGCGCCGGACAGTGCGGTTGCGGCCAAAAGGCCCAGTACAAAACGCTTCATGTGATCCACACCCTGTAGGTTGCATTTCCAAGGGAGCCGGAAGCGCACTTGCAGAACGCGGCGCCCTGCCCCCGGCGGGATTTTTTCCCGCTCAAGCCGCACTCTGGCACGGGCCATTGCAAATTTCACGCGGAAAAATCACCGTGCGCATCATTCGACCGCTGGCCTGGGATACGCAACCGCTGGATCGTCAGCGCACGTTCGCCACCGGCGCCGGGCATTCGACTCCGGTGCCCCTGAGGCCGCAATAGCCGCCGGGGTTCATAGCCAGATATTGCTGATGATCCGCCTCCGCGTAATAGAACGCGGGCGCCGGCGCGATCTCGGTGGTGATTTTGCCGCCGCCGGCCGCCGCAAGCGCCCGCTGATAGTCCGATTTCGAGGCCTTTGCGGCTTCCAGCTGCGCATCGCTCGTGGTGTAGATCGCGGAGCGGTAGGTGGTGCCCACATCGTTACCCTGGCGCATGCCCTGGGTAGGATCGTGGCTTTCCCAGAATATCTTCAGCAGCGCCTCGAAGGAGACGATCGACGGATCGTAAACCACCTTGACGATTTCGGCATGGCCGGTAAGCCCCGTCGTCGTCTCCCTATAGGTGGGGTTGGGCGTGTGGCCGCCGGCATAGCCTACCGCCGTTACCCATACGCCGTCGGTCTGCCAGAACAGGCGCTCGGCGCCCCAGAAACAGCCCATACCGAAATAGGCCACTTCCGTTCCATCCGGATAGGGCTCCTTCAGCGGACGGCCGCTCACATGATGCTTTTCGGCGGTGGGAATGGGCGCGGCGCGGCCGGGCAACGCCTCGTCCGGCGTCGGCAGCTTCGTCTTCTTGTTCATCAGGTCGGCTAGAAAGAACATTCCGTTTCTCCCTGGGTATCAGGCCGAGGCCGGTTTGCGACGACCACGTGTCTGGCCGATGAAATGGAGGATGAGCGCCAGAACGGCAAAGACCAGCCAGCCCGGCAGCGTGAGGACGAAAACGATCACCGGATCCCAAAGCGCCGGCAGGAGGTAGCGCTGGATGGTCGCCTGGGTCAGGTTAAGCGTGTCGGGCGACACGGAATACCAGCTCTGGCCGAGCGGCGTGGCAATCCAGTCCCCCGCCGCTATCGAACGCGTGGCATCGGATACCGCCATGATGATGGCGACCGCCAGTGAAAACATCGCCAGCATGCGAACCACGAACCGCATCGTCACATTCTCCCGTCAGCCGCCCGAAACAGCAGCCTGCATCGCCAACAAACGCGCAGCAACATCGCGTATGCCGGTCTCAAACCCCTATGAGATAGGCCCGGCGGAAGATCGTGGCAATCGCCACACGAGGATTTGATAGACGGGTAATTTCGCAACCTCCGGGAAAAGCGCGCTCCACGTCTTGGCATCGCGAGACATTTCGACTAGATGAGCCCCGGGCATCGTTCGATGTTCCCGCCGTCAGGCTTGCAAAAGCAGGGGACGGCATGCGGAGAGGTGGCCGAGTGGTTGAAGGCGCACGCCTGGAACGCGTGTATACGGGAAACCGTATCGAGGGTTCGAATCCCTCTCTCTCCGCCAGTGCTTTTGCCTGCGCATAACCTGCTGAGATTCTTAAAATATTATCAAGCGCCTTATTGCACGGTGCCCCATTGTGGTGCCCCAAAAACTAAAAAAGGCTGTCCTGAATTCGGGCGGGCTTCGGTTCGTGCTTTAGAACCTTGATGACCTCGTATTGGGTACGAAGCCGGGTTCCGCGTTGAGATTGCTTCGCCTTCAGGCGGACCAGCAGCCGATCTCCGCTCCCGAACCGCTCCCGACCTGAACTGACACTTGCCAAAAACTCTGGATCAACGACAGGAGCCGCGAAGGGCCGCCGTCCATCGCTGAAGGTCCATTTAGCTTCCCCTTGAAGCACCACCTTCGTCGCAGTCAGCCATATTTCGCTTTCGCTCTCCAAAAGCTCCTTGTCCTGGGCTACCGACACCATACTAGGAGCATCCTGGCTGCTTACCGATGCAACCGGACCGGTGTTCATTTCCAGGGCAAAGCCGCTAGACAACCCATCGGAGACTGGCTTCGTGAACCGTTCGACACTGCTCCCGATGTCGCCGTTAATCACCAAGTTGACGGTTGATTGGTTAAAGACGGCGATGTTACCGGAGTTGTTTTCGACCGAAACCCCACCGTCAGATACGTTACTCACGACTTTAGGAGGTTGACCCCGCAAGTGCTTAAGTAAGTCGATTGCCATCTGCATTTCGGTTGCCACGCTTGCGCCTATCGCTAGGAGGTCGTTCACCGTCATATCGCTAACGCTTTGCCAAAGCTCTAGTAGGAGGCTTCCTTGAGTCAGCCGGTGAACCTTTAACTTGGTGTCGTCGCCCTCCCCGTATACAGACTCGCTGACGGTGGTGACGAACTCCGCAAATCCCCGCACCGTCTCCGCGAAGGCGCTCGGCTCCAAGCCTTCTGAAATTCCCGTCCCCTCATAGCGAAGACTAAAAATGTTCTCGGTCAAAGCCACCCCTCCCACCAGTGATATTTTATCTGGTCCCAGAACCCTCATTACTTGAATAGCACTCCACTTGCCTCCCCGTGAAGTCCTCGCCCCCACGTCTTTCATCATGCCTACAATTGCGGTGCGGAATGAACATCGGCGGCAGCTATGGCGGGGTGACCTTAAGGCCAAGTGCGACTGTCATGGCCAAGCTCCCACGCTTCAAGGTGGCTGAAGGTCGGCTGGAGACCCTGTGTTCAAACTCAAAGCCAATGATGTGATCACTTGAGGGTTGCATTGGGGCGTCGTGCAGAGCCCCAAGTCCCCTTTGCATGGTCGGGTCTCTCACCACCCCTTCCCATGGCCTGAGGGTTCGCCTCGTGCCCGTCCTGAGGTGGGCCGAGGGTTGGCGGATGCCTACCAAAGGCGGTGGTGCCTGAAAGGGCTTTGGGTCTGTCCTTGAGGTGTCCAAGTAGGTAGCGTTGAGGACAGACTAAAGGAAGGAGCCCACTGCTCTCTTCGAGGGTTGGTGGGAGAGGAGTGGTCTATCAGCACCATGCTCCATGCGGAGCAATACGGCAGCCTGGAGGCCCCTTCATATAATGTGTGGTAATTCCGCTGAGCTAGGCAATACGGCAGCTTGGAGGGGGTCCCTGCTCGTAGATGTGTCCTAATTGCCTTTCGGCTCGACCGCCTCAGAAACGGCCTCAGAAGTCCGCTGGCGAGCGTTGACTTTGCGGAGTCCCCTTGGGTGCGTCGGCGGTTAATCGCACTCCACGGGCTTCCCTGAGTCGCTGTGAGGATGTGCACGGAGAGCGCATTGAGGCGCCCTCCATGCCATGTTTTGTTAGGCAGCCTCCTCGCCATTCCGTTGGGCCGGCTTGCCGGTGTCTTTCAGGATGCCCGCAAGTTCATCGTGGTATGCGAAAAGCTGGTGGAGATTGGCTAGATATTCCTCCACTGTCACGCCAGCGGGCAGACGTTCAGGCCGTTCCCACGCCAGCCGCTCGGCGTGCTCCATGGCCACCGCACGGGCTTCCCGTTTGGCACGAGGTCCAGGGATCAGCATGAGGTTTTCGCTGGTGAGGTCGTACGGACGGCCCTCATATTTCACGATTTGCCCTGCTCCGGCGTCGGTGAAGAGACGGGCAACAGGGAGGTTCGCTTGGAAGGCTCCAGAGAAAATCATCTGCGCATAGACATTGCGAGCCTCGCTGTGGTTGTCATTTGTTCCCCACGAGTGGCCTGTGCGGCAAAGCTCGTAGCCGATTGCTAGAGCGGCGGCGCTGAAGTGGAATTGCTGCGGGTGGGCGTCTCCAAGCAGGACGATGCGCTCGGCCAAAGCTGGCACATCCGGCTCGGCCTCCGGTTCGGGATACGGCGAGACGATGCCCCTCACCCAATAGGGGGCGGCAGTCTCTGAGAGGATTGTGTGAACCTGCTCCCGCACCTGAAGGCGCTTGGAAGTGACTAGGGGAAATGGGTGGGCTTTGTTGGACGGCAAGGGAATGCTCCTTTTGGCTAGGCTCATTGGATTGGGTTCGCCGGCGTGCGGCGCTGGGGGCGCTCTGTGGGAGCGTCAGGGTCCAATGCTGGGGCTAGCTTCTGGGAGCATTCCTCCTCTCGTAGGGATTGTCAGGCTGCGGCTCGGCTGCGGCGGCGGATAACCTTCATGGCATATGGAAGTAGGGCTTAGATTCACGCACCAAGCCCTCCAGGTCGATCCTGCCGTCTCGATACGGGAAACGCCCGACGGGAACGTACTTGTCCAGCAAGCCCCTGCTAATCTCTAGAAAGCCTTCAACCTCATCAGCGGCCAGCTTGAAACGGTCCATGAGGTAGACACGGGCGTTGTCCTCTATCGACATTTGCGGCGTTGCTCCTCAGCCAGGGAATGGGATTGGCGCACTGCATAGCACAGAGGCGTAGCAAAATGGAAGAATAAAATAAGACAATTCTCATTTTGGCTATGGTGTTATAAATTAATCTATCAATATAGACATACGCTCTAGGTATATTCCGAGGTCATAAAGTAGTCCCATGAGTCAAACCTATCGTGTTAACCAGCAAGCGAAACGACTAATGGAAGGGTGAGGGCGCGTAGATGACCAATGGGGTGGATAAGATGCTAAGGCTGGTCTTGCCTCTAAGTATCCTTGTGGTGGGTGGCGTAATTGCCACCATGTTCCGCTACGAGACCCATGCGGTTGGGTCCCGTGTGCGGTTCATGATCGGTGGGCAGGGACCATGATGTTCTGTGCTGGGGGTGGCGGCCATAACGTGTGTCTGCCCCTCCTCACCCCCGGCATGGAGGCCATCCCCAAGGTTCAAGCTAATGCCTCCTCCTCTAGGCCAGCCAACCGCATCTCCGATGAGGAGTTCAAGCGCCTCTTGGAGAACCTCGACCGTAAGGTTCAACAAGCTTGCCTGCAACTCCGGTTTGGTGTGGCTTCGCCACGATTGATTAGTTGGTTCGGCGCAAACCGCGCCTCCCGTCAGGGTTATGAGGCCACCCCCCGGTCTGGATGTTCTGCGAGGATGCGGAAGACGCTGGCACGGCTGATGCCCAGAGCATGCTTAATGTCATTCGCGGACCTACCCTCTGCCCTGAGGCGCAGCACCTCGGCCGCCTTCCTGCGGGCGGTGGGCTGCCTCCCCTGATACTTGCCATCGGCTTTGGCTTTAGCGATGCCCTCGCGCTGGCGCTCAAGCATTAGCTCCCTCTCAAACTCCGCGATAGACCCCAGGAGGTTGAGCATGAGCTTCCCCGTAGGCGTGGCCGTATCAAGGTTCATGGAAAGGATGCGAAGCTCCACTCCCTTCACCCTTAGCGTCTCGGTGATCGCCACGAGGTCCGCCACCGAGCGGGCCAGACGGTCCAGCTTGGTGACAACCATAATGTCCCCCTCCCGGACCCACTCAAGGGCGGCCTCTAGCTGCGGTCGAGTGGACGCAACGGAGGAAAGCTCCTCACGGAATATCTTGGTGCATCCCGCGGTTTCCAGGTCGCGAAGCTGTGCTTCAAGGCCCGCCTTCTGGTCGGCGGTGGAGGTGCGGGCGTAGCCGATAAGCACCCCCCGCGTAGTCGTGGCCGCTGGCGTCGTCATGGCAATTAGGTCTCCGTTTCGGCGTCTATGTGAGACCATTATGAGAGACTTTCGAAAGAAATGTCAAGAGACCATTCGTATGAGACTCAATTGAGCTATTTGACTAAGACTCACACGGGCTTGCTCTAGTGAGACCGGCGCTCCTCCTGGTAACGTACAGCTTTGAGTAGGAGGGCTGAAGATGCGACCGCTGGATCAGATCATGCCGCCAGTTGAGCTGGTGCTCAATATGGAGCCGGAGGAGCTTGGCGCGAAGCTCTTGTTTGTCCTGCGAGACGTGGCGGCAGACAACTCGATGAGTATGGTGAACCGAAACGGTTTTGTGGCGTCGCTCTTCACGCCCCAAGGAGGCCGCCAATCACCGGCGTTCCCCATTAAGCTGCGCGAAAGTGTTGAGCTGGCAGTTACCGAGGCGTGGGTATGGCTGGAGGCCCAAGGCTTCCTGATCCCCGCCCCAGGGGAAAACGGCCGGAATGGTTATCGTGTGCTGAGCCGCCGCGCCGCCCAGTTTGAGGATGATACTGACTTCACCCGATACTCAGCCTCCCGTTATCTCCGAAAGGAGCTTTTGCATCCCGCAATCGCGAACAGCGTTTGGTCCGCCTTCCTACGCGGCGAGTATGATGTTGCAGCCTTCCAAGCGATGAAGGCCGTTGAGGTGAAAGTGAGGCAGGCTGCCGAGTACGGCCAAGCAGAAGTCGGTGTCCCCCTCATGAGAAAGGCCTTCGATCCGAGGATCGGCCCTCTGACCGATAAGGAACTTGAGGGTGGCGAACGCCAGGCAATGTCCGACCTGTTCGCGGGAGCTATGGGTTCGTTCAAGAACCCTCAATCCCATCGCAACGTCAACCTCACAGACCCCGTGGAGGCCATGGAGGTGGTCATGTTGGCCAACAACCTGCTGCGCATCGTTGATCGGCGGGGGTGAGGCTGCTCTGGCCTAATTGGGTCTCATCCCCACCCCAAGGGGGGAAGGTCGGCCATTGGTCGCGTTAGGTTGCCTGTCGGATGCGTGACCCCTATTTTTTGGCGGGCACTACCTCCCCGGATTGATGATCGCGGGAACCATCCCCGCGCAATAAACTTCGGCCAGTTCCAATTGGCTTAGCTTCGCGAGGTGTTCGGCCTCGTGGTAATCGGATAGCCAGCCCACAAGGTTCTCACGGCTCGACCGATGATAGGTGTGGAACAGGAAGTCGAAGGCATCTAGCGGATGCCAAGGGCCTGGGCCTCGCTCAGATTCAACTTCCAAAGCTTGCATGAGCAGCACAAATGGATCACGCGTGAAGCTGGGGGGAATTGTCTGAAGCTGCTGCATCGCGCGAAATACTTGGTAGGCCTCAAGGTGCTTCATCCGCGCCCGGTGCATGTCCAAGACCCTCCCCAAGCGCTCAGGGGGAAACTCGGGAATCTTGAACCCCCAGCCTCCCACCTCGTAATGAGCGGTGGTATTGCCTTCTCCGATGAGGAACGGTCGGTTAGTGACGTAGACAAAAGCGCAAGGGGCGGGCTGACTCTCTACGGTTAGGTCGTTTTCAGCGGCGCTCATCTGAGCAAACAGCTCGTTGCCCCATTCGGGAGAGCCACTGCTATCTCTACGAATGGCGCGGTTCAACTCGATGAAAACCATTCGCTCGTGATCCGCGTGCTTCTTGAGAGCGTCGTGAAGCTTGCCTCGAAACCTAGGCGGATGCGCTGAATCACCCGCGCGTCCAGAACGGGAGCTTACAGCCTTCGCCTCGACCGAGAAGCGTTTGCCAGTCCCCTTATTGATCGCAGTGAATTCGCAATGCGACCTTCCAACGTCGCCCTCATCCTCGAATTCTATTCTATATCCGGCACGGGCAAATATGCCTATGACATGAGCCTCGTATAGCGCGCCCTCGTAGCCAAACGGGTTCTTAAGGCGTTCCACTAATTGAGGCGGGATTTGCTCGTTGTGTGCGCAGAGGTACAGGTCGTAGGCCAATGCAACTAGCGCCATCATTGGGCCAGAAGGAGAGACGGAATAGAGGCCGCGCTGGTCCGGCGTTGACGCCCGCTGCGCGTCTGTAAAGAGCTTGAACTGGCGCAAGATCGGATGCTGCTGGTGAAGCAACTTCGACCGCTCAGTAGTCCACCAATCGCGTCCTAATGCTATTGTCAGGAATGAGAAGAGAAAGTCCGTGAAGGTGCGCCAATTTTTTGATGCGTAAGCCTTGCCGTTTACCCGTACGAACCGGGTGTTTCCTTGCTGCCAAGTTTCGAGCGGCCGCCCATAACCAAAGCGGCGCTTCTCGCCTTGCGGCAGGGCCTCGCGCAGAATGCCGTTCTGGGCTAGAAAATTCAGCCGATTTGGGGTGGGAGAAAGAAGATCGACGTACTTGAAATAATGGCCATGGCAAGCCCCGAACCGCTTCCCTGAATTGCAGGGGCAGGCTGCCATGTCGTCCACAGGATGCTCGCGACTCATAGATTGTCTCCGTCGACTCAAGTTATCATAGGCATTTCAGGGGCGACATGAGGGGAACTCGTGGCCCAGGGCGCACCAGCCGAGCCTTACAGCCTCCACCAAGGCCTCTTGGCCTATACGGGTCGTAGCCACTTACAACGTTGAGCTTTCCTCTAAGCGGAGGTTTGGAAATGGCAGCGGCTCCCGATCGAATTATTGTCAAACTCGATCCCAACGGGGTCGCAGCGCCGGTTCACCGAGCGGTAAGCATCACGACTCACGTGGTCGCATTTTGCCTGGAAAGCATCGCGGGGGAGGAGCTAGACTCGTCAGAGATGCATGGCGGCTTCATCAGTTACAAGTTCTCTGAAGTCGAAGCCTCGCCAGAAGAACGCCGCGAGACGTACCAGAACTGGGTGTTGAGTAAGGGCTTTCAGGACCTCGCGAGAGGAATAAGGGAAACATTGGAAGAGGCAAAATTCTACCTTGCTATTGTCGGCCGCCGCCAAGCCATTACCACATGGGCGAGGTTCCAAACCGAAATGGAGGCCTCCCGGACTCAAGCTCAGAAGCTGACGTTCCCGGCTCTTCTTTCGGAGGTGAACGCGGGTTTGCGGGAGCCCATGACCTTTGACAGCGAGTTTGCCTCACTTCAAAAGGTCCGAAACTGCCTTGAGCATCGCGGAGGGCGCGTCGGCAGGAAAGACATCAATCCAGAGACCGGATTGCTCATCCTCAGCTTTCCCCGCCTGAAGCTCTTCTACAACCGGGGTGAAGAGGAGATCGAAGTCGCTCCTGGAGAGGTAATCGATACCTACGCGCCGGGTGTCCGGGTGCCAGACGAAGGCGGAGGGGTCACAATATTCATGAAGCGCGTAACGCGGTCACGAGAGTACGCGTTAGGTGAGCCGGTCGTTATCACAGCGTCGGATTTCTTTGAGATAGCGATGGCATGCCATCTCTTTGCGAGCGACGTGGCTGCAAAGCTTCCGACAGCCGATCACGAGCGCAATCCTCTCCTAGGCAACAGCGGGGCCGCTAACTCACCGGCAGCTTAACGGCCTCCACCAACGCCCTCTTCGCCTTCTCCGGGTCCTGCCCAGCGTATCCGTGCTGGCTTAGCTCCAGCGATTTCGGCCGGTCGGTGTCGGTGTGGCCGATCACCCACGTTAGTGTCCATTCATCAAAGCCGGCATCACCAGCTAGGCGGGCGTCACGGGCCTTACGGATGAACCAGCGGCGGAACGAATGGAAGTCCACGTTGGATTTGGCCTTGCCGTTGGGGCGCTCGTCCACCTTCATGTTACGACGGTAGCGCGTGAAGCGTTTGGCAGCGGGGTCTGAGCGGGACTCACGGGAAGCGGTGAGCGGCGGAAGGTCCTCTATAAGGAAATCTCCCGGTTTTTTTCCCTCCACCCGCCGCGTGATGATCTCCTTGAGGGCACTGTGAATGGGCACGGTGCGGCGGGCGTTATCCGTCTTGCCAGCCCACACGCTGAATAGACCCCCCTGACAGTCCGCAACATGAAGCTGGCAGATTTCCTCCAGGCGCATTCCGCTGAGAGCGGCGATACGCATGAGGTCTCCTAATACGGTACCGCCATCTCCTGAGAGGAGGATGGAAACCTCCTCATCGGTGAACGGGCGTTTCCCTTTGTCGGGCTCTGCTTCGCGGCGTGGCCTCCGGGAGGCAGGCAGAGTTTGGCCGCTCCAAGGGTTCTCGGCCGCGTGGCCCTTCTCCAGAAGCCACTTCCAGTACTGGCGAAGGAAGGCAAGATAGGCTCCGGCCTTCTTTGCACTCCGCCCTACCGTGAGGGTCTCCGCAATGAAACCGCCCGCCACCTTCCGGCTCACGGCCTCCAGCGCAATGGGCAAGCGGCTGTCCCGGAGCCAATCTGAGAGCCACCCCAAGACGCGGCGGAAGTCCCCATCCGATTTCAATCGATAGCCGTGGTGGGCGGCGAAGGAGTCTGCGTGGTGATCCAGTGGCGTTACTTGGCCGCTGGCGAGATCATAGAAAGCTTGGGCGGCTTGGTGGCCGTGGGTTGCCTCTAGCTGCGTGGCCCGCATGTGGATGGCGAATTGGGTGCCCTCGACATCCTTGTGGAGCCGGTGGCGGAGCGCCTCGGCCTGAACCGGGTCACTGGAGGCGAAGGCCGTCTCGGCCGCCGTGATGACAGACTTAAGGCGGGCCACAATGGGCCACTTGCGCTCCTCGGCAAGTTTGAGGCTGTCAGTGTGAAGCGGGAATGTTAGTTTGCTCCGACCTACCAAGTCACGGACCTTCGCAGGAACCTTTATGCGCACTCGCCATTGCTGTCCATGCCACTCTAAATATTGCTTCGGATTCGCCACTAATCACCCCAGTGCCCCAACTCGGTGCCCCACTGGGATAGGTGAACCAGGCGGAAGTCAAGACCTTCAAGGCGTGCAGCGACGCGGGGGAGAGTTTCCCTCTCTCTCCGCCATCCTGCTGCGCTCATCGAGTTCCACGGGATTGGCAGGTCCGCTCGTGCGAGGCAGCATCTCCGGATCGCCCGCATGATCGGCCGTCCCGCTCCTTCCAATCGCGCTTCCTATCGGGCCTTCCGGATTGTTCCCACGCGATGGATGGACAATGACATTTATGGCCACATGAATAATGCGGTGCATTATTCGCTGTTCGACACGGCGGTGAACGGCTGGCTGATCGAGAACGGGGTTCTCGATATCGGCAGGGGCGAGCAGATCGGGCTCGTAGTGGAAACGGGTTGCCGCTACTTTGCGGAGATGGCGTTTCCGGACGTGGTGACCGCAGGATTGCGCGTGGCTCATCTGGGCGGGAGCTCAGTTCGCTACGAGATCGCTCTTTTCCGCAACGAGGAAGAAACCGCGTCCGCCGAGGGCTTCTTCGTGCATGTCTATGTGAACCGCGAAAGCCGCCGGCCTTCGCCGCTTGCGCCCGGATTACGCGCCGTATTGGAGAGCATCGTCAAATGAGCGAGAAACGGCTCGAAAAACTGGAAATGCTGGTCGCCGAGCAGGAAAAGACCATCGAAGAACTTTCCGCCGGGCTCGCCGAGCAATGGAAGACCGTGGACCTTCTGCAAAAGAAGCTCGACCGGCTCACCGAGCGCTTCCTGGAGCTGGAGGAGCAGACGACCCCGGACGTGCCAGTGACCAAGCCCCCGCACTGGTAAGGATATGGTGTTTGGCGCAGCACACTCACTTGCAGTAGCATAGCCACGCCTTCCTCCCGGAACGCTGGCCGGCACGAAAGCGGCAACGATCTATGTCGACGGGGACAGGCCCTCCCGTTTCGCCCATTCGGCATGTTCCGCCGCACGGTCCAGCAACCAGGAGCGCATCGCCTCGACCGCAGGCCGCCTTGGCCGACGTGAACTGGAGGAGAGATAGAACGATTTGCGGCCGGGGAGATTCGGCCCGCAGGGCCGCACCAACCTGCCCTGGCGCAGCATCGCGCCCGCCGTGACATCATCGCCGATTGCGACCCCTACCCCCTTTGCGGCCGCATCGAGACAGAGATAGGTCCGGTGAAACATCAGATAGCCTCTGGCCGCGTCCAGACTGGCTCCACTGCGTTTCAGCGCCTCGTCCCAACCATTTAGCGCGCGGTCGTGGATGAGTGTCTGCGCCTTCAGTCCACTCTCAACCACCTGCTTGGTCTGATCGGGGGCACAGACCGGAAAAGAGGTGAAATCCAGGAAGAGCTCACGGGAAAAGCCCGGCACATCCATCGGCCCCCAGGTGAGGGCCAGATCCACATCCGGAGCGATAGTGCGCGGTGGTTCGGCGTAGGAGCGTAGTTCTAGTTCTATACCGAGCGTATCCAGCGCGTTCTTGTCCAACAGAGGCATGAGCCACAGCAATGCAAAGTCGGAATCGGCCTCGATGACCACCCTCCCTTTCGCATTGCGCGCCACTCTGGTGCCCGTATCGAGCGAGATCAGCATCAGTCCGTCGGCTACGATCTGCGCATAGCGCGATCCCGCCGCCGTCAATGCAACCTGCCGGTGCCGGCGTTCGAACAGGGTGACGCCGATCTCCGCCTCCAAGTTCTTCACATAGCGGCTGATCGAAGCATGCGTAACGCCGAGTTCGTCGGCCGCGCGCGAAAAGCTCTGGTGTCGGGCTGCGGCATCGAAGGCGCGGACGGCATTCAGGTTGGGCAGGCGGCGGTTCATATGCTTGTGTTATCATATCTCACACAACAGGAAAGATCATTTCTATTGTGTGCGTATCCTGTCGACTTATATTAGAGCCAGGCTCGGACACCAGACTGAGGTGAGCCGGGCGATTCTTCTGTTCAACAGGTCAACGACGACAAAGCTGGTCGGCGCAAGCAATCGCTGGCGCAGTCATGGTCGCTCGCGGATACCAAGGAGGCTCTGAAATGTCTCACTACGCCATAGGTGCCGGCTCCAGCCCTAGCTTGCAGCGCTACGCCCGTCAGGCGAACCGAGCGCGTTCCGACGTCCTCAGAAAAGCGCTGCTTGTGCTGACGCGGGCCTTTTCCCCGCAATATCTTTCGAAGCGCTCGCGCTAACCCCGGTAGGCCGGCCGAAGAAACCATGCCGGATCGGCCGAGCCCACATACCGGCGAGCGCAATTCCCGTACCCCAACCAAAGCAAAGGCCCCGCCGGATCGCTCCGGCGGGGCCTCGATATTATCAGCGCGGGGTTCGACTACTCGTCGTCGCCGCCCTGCTTCTTGAGCGCAGCGCCCAGGATGTCGCCGAGCGAGGCGCCGGAGTCGGTGGAGCCGAACTGAGCCACGGCTTCCTTCTCCTCGGCGATTTCCAGCGCCTTGATGGAAACGCTGATGCGGCGCGTCTTCTTGTCGAACACGGTGACGCGGGCATCGACCTTCTGGCCGACGGAGAAGCGCTCGGGGCGCTGCTCGTCGCGGTCGCGCGACAGGTCGGAGCGCTTGATGAAGGATTCGACGTCGTGGTCGACCAGGCGAACCTCGAGGCCGCCATCCTTCACGCCCGTGACTTCGCAGGTCACCACGGCGCCCTTGCGCAGATCGCCGGAGGCTGCCGCCTCGCCGACCGAATCGCGGCCAAGCTGCTTGATGCCGAGCGAGATGCGCTCTTTCTCGACATCCACGTCGAGAACCTGCGCCTGCACCACGTCGCCGCGGTTATACTCCTCGATCACCTGCTCGCCGGGACGCGACCAGTCGAGATCGGAGAGGTGCACCATGCCGTCGACATCGCCTTCCAGACCGATGAACAGGCCGAACTCGGTCTTGTTCTTGACCTCGCCCTCGACGACCGTGCCGGACGGATGGGTGCGCGCGAAGGCTTCCCACGGATTTTCCAGCGTCTGCTTGAGACCAAGCGAAATGCGGCGCTTGACCGGATCGACTTCGAGCACGACCACTTCGACTTCCTGCGTGGTGGACAGGATCTTGCCGGGGTGGACGTTCTTCTTGGTCCAGGACATCTCGGAAACGTGGATGAGGCCTTCGATGCCCGGCTCCAGCTCCACGAATGCACCGTAGTCGGTGATGTTGGTGACGCGGCCGGTGACCTTCTTGCCCAGCGGGTACTTGCCGCCGATGCCTTCCCACGGGTCGGCCTCGAGCTGCTTCATACCGAGCGAGATGCGGTGCGTCTCCTGGTTGATGCGGATGATCTGCACCTTCACCGTCTGACCGATATTCAGGATCTCGGTCGGATGATTGACGCGGCGCCATGCCATGTCGGTCACGTGCAGCAGGCCGTCGATGCCGCCGAGGTCGACGAACGCACCGTAATCGGTGATGTTCTTGACCATGCCCTCGACCACCTGGCCTTCTTCGAGGTTCTGCACGATCTCCGAGCGCTGCTCGGCGCGGCTCTCCTCAAGCACGGTGCGGCGCGAGACGACGATGTTGCCGCGGCGCTTGTCCATCTTGAGGATTTCAAACGGCTGCGGCGTATGCATGAGCGGGGAGACGTCGCGGATCGGGCGGATGTCAACCTGCGAACGCGGCAGGAAGGCCACGGCGCCGTCGAGGTCGACGGTGAAGCCGCCCTTGACCTGGTTGAAGATGACGCCTTCGACGCGCTCGCCGGCGTTGAACTTCTCTTCGAGCTTGACCCAGCTCTCCTCGCGACGTGCCTTCTCACGGCTGAGCATGGCCTCGCCCAGCGCGTTCTCGATGCGCTCGACATAGACCTCGACCTCGTCGCCCACCTTCATCTGGCCGTCTTTGGCCTTGGCGCCGAATTCCTTCAGCGGCACACGGCCTTCGACCTTGAGGCCAACATCGATGATGGCCATGTCTTTTTCGATGGCCGTGATGATGCCCTTGACGACGGACCCTTCGCCCGCGTCGCGCTCGGAGAAGGATTCTTCGAGAAGGCTCGCGAAATCGTCGCGAGACGGATTGAATTGTGACATTGATGCTCCTGAAACACCCCTTCTGGAGGGGCTGGCGCCGGTGGTTCGTGTTGCGTTGTGGCCCGCCGGGCACCCGAGCAGTTTGCTCTGGCCGCTCTCGCGGCTTTTCCGGCGCATGAGGATGCTTGGCAGGCCGGTTTTCGTTTCTCAGTGACCGAGTGCGGCGTCGATATAAACGCAAGCAGTCTGAAACGCGGTCTCTATATCCATTTCGCTCGTATCTAGCAAGTGCGCGTCTTCCGCCGGCCGCAAAGGACTGTCGGCGCGGCCTATGTCGCGCGCGTCGCGGCGCTCGACATCGGCCAGGATCTGCGCATATTCGGCCTCGCCGCCCTGGCTCACGATCTCCTTCCAACGCCGTTCGGCACGCACGGCCGCGCTCGCCGTCACATAGAGCTTCACCGGCGCGTCAGGGCAGACCACCGTGCCTATGTCTCGACCGTCAAGGATGGCGCCGGGCGGCCTGGAGGCGAAGGCGCGCTGCTTTTCCACCAGCGCCCGGCGCACGCCCGGCATCACGGCCACCCTCGACGCCGCCTCGCCGACGCCGTGGACCGAAAGCACCTTGCGGTCGAGGGCGGCAAGGTCAAGTGCTCCTGCCTCGCGCTCGGCCAAGACCTCGTCATCCAGCGGCAGCCCCTTGTCGAGCAGGGCCTTGGCCACGGCCCGGTATGTGAGGCCGGTATCCAAGTGGTGAAGTCCATATTTTGCCGCCAGCCGGCGCGCCAGCGTGCCCTTGCCCGACGCAGCGGGGCCGTCGAGGGCGATGGTTATGATTTTTTCCGCGCTGCTCACACGGACCTCGTAATGCCGCCGTCTATGCGGATGTTCTGGCCGGTAATATAGGCCGACTTTCCGGAAGCTAGGAACAGGATAAGCTCGGCGACCTCGTCCACCGACCCATAGCGGCCCATGGGGATGCGCGAGCGACGGTCCTCCTTTTCCGGCAGGGAATCGATGAAACCCGGAAGGACGTTGTTCATGCGCAGACCGTCCGCCGCATATTTGTCGCAGAAGAGCTTGGTGAATGCGGCCAGGCCGGCGCGGAAGACGCCCGAGGTGGGAAACATCTCCTCCGGCTCGAAGGTTGCATAGGTGGATATGTTGACGATCGAACCCGAGCCCTGCGCCAGCATGAACGGCGTCACCAGCCGCGTCGCACGGATGATGTTGAGCAGGTACGTCTCCATGCCGGCCTGCCAATCGTCGTCGGAAATTTCGAGCACCGGGCCTTTCGGCCCGTGGCCCGCACCATTGACCAGCGCGTCGATACGCCCGAAGCGCTCCACCGTCATGTCGACGAAGCGCTTCAGATCGTCCGGATTCCGGTTGGAGCCGGTGAAGCCCAACCCTCCCAATTCGTTCGCCAGCGCCTCACCCCTGCCGGACGAGGACAGGATGGCGACCCGATAGCCATCGGCGGCAAGCTTTCGCGCGGCCTCGGCCCCCATGCCGCTTCCGCCGCCGACAATCATCGCCGTTTTTTCGCTACCCATAGCGTTCTCCTATTCGATCTCGGCTCCGAGGTCCGCCATCAGCCCCATGAACTCGGGGAAGCTGGTGGCGATCATGGCACGGTCGTCGACGGTGACCGGCTTTTCCGTGGCCAGCCCCAGAATGAGGAAGCTCATGGCGATGCGATGGTCAAGGTGGGTTTCGACCGTGCCGCCGCCCAGCCCCTTGCCCTCCGGCGCACCGTGCACGCTGAGCGTCGTTTCGCCCTCGGTGCAATCCACCCCATTGGCCTTGAGGCCGTTGGCCACGGCGGAAAGGCGGTCCGATTCCTTGACCCGCAGTTCTTCCAGCCCCTCCATCAGCGTCTCGCCCTCGGCGAAGCATGCCGCGACAGCCAGAACCGGATATTCGTCGATCATCGACGGCGCGCGCTCCGGCGGAACCCGCACGCCCTTAAGCTCGGAAGACCGCACGCGCAGGTCGGCCACGTCCTCGCCACCGGCACTGCGCCTGTTCATGAGTTCGATGTCCGCGCCCATCTCTTGCAGCGTGAGGATGAGGCCCGTGCGGGTCGGGTTCATCAGCACGTTCTCGATGGTGATATCGGAACCGGGCACGATCAGCGCCGCCACCAGCGGGAAGCCGGCGGAGGAGGGGTCGCCCGGCACCGCGATCACCTGTCCCTGGAGCCTGCCCTGCCCCTCAATGCGAATGTGGCGCACGCCTTCGGCATCTATCTCCACCTCGAGCGCCGCGCCGAAGCCCGCGAGCATCTTCTCGGTGTGGTCGCGCGTCATCACCGGCTCGATGACGGTGGTAACGCCCGGCGTGTTGAGGCCGGCCAGGAGCACGGCGGATTTTACCTGCGCCGACGGCATCGGCACGCGATAGCTGACCGGCGCAGCATGCTTCGGCCCGCGCAGGGTGATCGGCAGCCGGTCGCCGGGCTCGGCCTCCAGCACCTGCGTTCCCATCTCCCGCAGCGGATCGAGCACGCGGCCCATCGGGCGTTTGGACAGGGACGGGTCGCCAATGAAGCGCGTCTTCATGTCATAGGGGCCGACCAGCCCCATCGTGAGCCGTACGCCGGTGCCCGCATTGCCGAAATCCAGCGGTTGCGCCGGCTCCAGGAGGCAGCCATTGCCCGTGCCCTGGACCACCCATTCCGCCCCGTTGTGCTCTATCCGCGCGCCCATCGCCTTCATCGCTTCACCCGTGCGCAAGACATCCTCGCCTTCGAGAAGGCCAGTGATGCGGGTTACGCCCGAGGCCAGGCCGCCGAACATGAAGGCGCGGTGCGAGATGGATTTATCGCCGGGAAGGCGGGCCTTGCCGGAAAGGGGGCCGCTCTTTCGGGCGGTCGCGGGCTGCGGCTTGGAATGATCGTTCATAGGGCTCTCGGACGCATGATTGCTTGGGGGAACGGCACAGCGTCTAGCATGCCGGTCGAGCCCGGTCATCCCCCGCCGCGACCCGCGCGCCGCCGCCCATCCACGGCCAAGCCTCAGGGCAATCGGGTTCACCCGATTGCCCTTCCTCTTTTCCGTCCCTCAAGCGCCGAGCGGGCGCATCCGCGCCCTTGGCTCGCACCATATGGCGCGCCGCCGCAGCCGCGGCGGACGGTCCGGCGTTGGCGCTTGCCCCAATGCAGGAATAATCTCCTTTGCTCGATTGCCCTGGGCCGAGCCTCAATAGGCTTTGACAGGCGCGCGATCTGTGGTTATGGGGTCCGAAATCGCGTTAAGACTTTTTCCCCGGAAACGGCCCGCCGAATGGGCGGCTGAACCGGTTCGTGAAGACGATGAGGCACCACGGTGGCTAAACCGCAACTTGGCACAAAACGCATCTGCCCCGAAACGGGCCGTAAATTCTATGATCTCAATCGGGATCCGATCGTCTCGCCCTATACCGGCCAGTCCTATCCGCGCAGCTATTTCGAAGCCGGCGGAGACCTTCTGGTCGAGGAGGAGGAAGAGGTCGAGGAAAAGGAACTGGACGCCGAGGACGGCCCGGAGATCGTTTCGCTCGAAGACGCCGATGAAGAGACCAAGGGCAGCGGCGACGACCTGCCCGATCTCGACGACGACGATGTGGAACTCGACGACGATGACGACGATACCTTCCTCGCGGACGAGGAAGAGGAAGACGATGACGTGACGGGCATTATCGGCGTCGGTGACGACGACGAGGAGACCTGATCACGCCGCTTTGAGCCTCGCGACGGTGCCTGGGGAAAATTCCAGCCTTTGGGCATCAGGCGGGCTTGATTTACCGGACGGGCGGGTTTAGAAGCCGCCATCACAGCCGTCCCGCACCGGGCGGCAGACCTCTAGGCCGGAAACGGCATCGGCCCTCATGGCCGAAGTGTGGGGCCATAGCTCAGCTGGGAGAGCGCTTGCATGGCATGCAAGAGGTCAGCGGTTCGATCCCGCTTGGCTCCACCAATTTTCCTTCCATTTGAATGCATCCGGTTTCGAGCGCACGGGCACTGGCTGCGGCCTGTGACGCATATCGGTTCCGCGGGCCTGCTTGGTACCGATTAATAAAATTTCAATCGAATTGCGCGCAAATCGTCCTGTGAAGGCGGTGGGTGGTGTAGCAGGTCCGGAGTCCCGCCATGCGCGTTGTGTTTATCGTTCTGATGCTTGTTCTGGCGGGGTGCGCGACTGCCCCCACGGGAACGGGGAATGCCTGTTCTATCTTCAGCCAGAAGGACGGCTGGTTCAATAACTGGCACCGGCAGGCCAAGAGCGTCGAGCGCGAATATGGCGTTCCCGTGCCCATCCTGATGGCGACGATGTACAAGGAATCGGGTTTTCGCGCCCGTGCGCGGCCGCCACGCCGGAAGATACTCGGTTTCATTCCCGGAAAGCGCATCTCCACGGCCTATGGCTATGCCCAGGCGCTGGACGGCACATGGACGGAATACAAGCGCGAAACCGGGCGATATTCCGCGAGGCGGTCGGATTTCGGCGACGCGATCCGTTTCATCGGCTGGTATCATAACAAGAGCAATCGGACGAACGGGATTGCGCTCAACGATCCCTACAACCTTTACCTGGCCTATTATGCCGGACATGGCGGCTATGCGCGCGGGACGTGGAAGAACAATGCGGGCATGAAGAACGCCGCTGCCAAGACCGCCAGCATGGCCCGCACCTACGCCTCGCAGATGGCATCGTGCGGCTATCGCTAGGACGCTCTCAGCCGCCTGGCCTTGCCGCCGGTTCCGGATTGAGATGATAGCCGGGGCCGACGGTCAGGGGCGCATCCGGCACGACCTTGTCGCTGATCTGGCTCTTGTAGCTGCGCTCCGTCTGCCAGATCAGGTTCTCCCGCTGGCGATCGTATACACTGATCACGACCTTGTAGGGCTTGCCCGCTTCGACCCCGCGAACGGGTGGTGAACGGAGGGAGTAGCGGTCGGTCATGGGGCTGACGCGTTCCAACGCCAAGTGCGGCTCGCCTCCTCCAGGGTCCTCGAAGCTCGCCTCGATGATGGAGCCGCTGGCCAAGGGCCGCACGACCTGCGCGGTGAAACCGTAGAAAACTTCCGCGTTGCGGTAGTTGAACACAAAGCCGCCGCCCATGAGCTTCAGATAGGGTTGATGCGAGGGGTCTTCCCGCGACAGCCAACCGACGGCGAACAGGATGGCTACGAGGCCAACCGCTATCGCCAGCACCTTCTTCTCGTTCCATTTTCCGATCATTGCCCTGCTTCCGATTTTCGGCCCGGTACGGCGGTACCGTGGCGGGCGGCGTAGCGACGCGCTTTTGCGGCGCCTCCGCAATGGTCCATGCTGCACCAGCGGCGCGAACTGTTCCTGGTTTCGTCGTAGAAGAGCCAGCCGCAGCCCTCCGGCTCCGGACAGTCCTTGAGGCGCTTCAGATCGTCACCGGCAAGCAACGCACCGGCAGAAACGGCAACGGCCATCAGCGGGGCGAGCAGCTCCTGACACAGATCTTCCCAGCGCCATTCAAAACCGGAATCCCGCTCGGCCAGCACTTGTCGCGAACGTGCCTCGCGCAGCCAGTGGTTGAGCAGCGCCAGATCCTGCGGAGGAGAGGGCGGGCCGACGATTGCCGCGCGGAATACCCGATAGAGCGCCTCTCGCAGAGCGATCGCCTCCCGGTGAGCGGCGGCGGAGGCCGCCGGTTCGCTGGCGGCACGGACGTTCAGCCCCGACAGTGTCGGCGCGTCGAGTGCACCCGTCTGCCGGCACCAGCCGGTGAGCGAGGAATAGTCGGGAAGATAGTCTTTGGTCGCCGGACGCGACCGGCTGTTGACGGTGTTGACAAAATCCAGACACAGCCTGCCGCCGAAGAAGAAGGGCACCGGCCCTTCCATACCTGCCATATCGTCGGTTTCCGCGCCGGCCAAACCAGATTGCCCCCCGTCTTGGGAACTTTCAACCATCTAAATTAGTTTTGCCGGTTTTGGCAAGGTCCTCGCGTTGAGCAACCGTCTATTGTTCCAGCAGGAGCGTGCCGTTCTGCATCTGGAAGCTGGCCAGGCGGTTGAGGAAGCTGAGGCCGATCAGTGTGCCATCTAGAGCCTTATCCTCCAGGATCACGGCCTGGACATTGTCGACATGGATGCGGCCGATCTGCAGGCTGGCGATCTCTGCGGTGGCGGCCATCGCCTCGCCATTAGCGGTATTGACCTTGTAGCGGAAATCGGAGCGGGCGAGCTTCAGGCCGATCCGCCGGGCCGTGGACTGGTTTATCGCAACGAATGTCGCGCCCGTGTCCACCAGCGCATCGATGCGGCGCCCGTTCAGCTTGAACTCGGCCTCGTAGTGGCCTCGCGCATCGGCGGGGATACGCACGCGCTTGCCCAGAAGCACTTCGGTTTCGGGCGCGATCTCGGCGCGATCCAGCGTCACGTTGAGCTCAGTCGGTTCGGCCTTGGGCGTGGCCCTCTCATAGGCATGGCGAACCAGCCTGCCGAACAGCTCGGGATTCTCCATATGCACAGCCGGCACCGCCGCGGCGATGCCGGCAAACGCGCTTGCCAGGACGATCTTGCGCCACATGGTCCCCGCCCTCCGCTACAGCATCCGTCCGAAAATCGGGATCCATTTTCGGAAAGTACGATGCGTAGATCCAAAGTGTTGAAGCGTCCTTTGTGCGTCCGAATGGACGCATAACGCTCTACTGCGGGCATGTTGGCTGCGATGTCTCACCGCCGGTTTAACGGCTTGCCGAAGGATTAGGCACTGGTTAAGGCGCGGTTAAACGGGCCTTCATTTGGTACCGTACATACGGTCGCCCGCATCGCCCAGGCCGGGCACGATATAGCCTTTTTCATTGAGCTTTTCGTCGACGGCGGCCGTGAAAACAGGCACGTCCGGGTGGGCCGCGCGAAAGCGCTCTACGCCTTCGGGGGCGGCCAGCAGGCACAGGAAGCGCAGATTGGTGGCGCCTCGCCCCTTGAGCCTGTCCACCGCGGCAATGGCCGAATTGGCCGTCGCCAACATCGGATCGACAACGATCACCAGCCGGTCTTCCAGATCGGATGGTGCCTTGAAGAAATATTCCACCGCCTCCAGCGTTTCGTGGTCGCGATAGAGGCCCACATGCGCCACGCGCGCCGCCGGCACCAGGTCCAACATGCCATCGAGCAGGCCGTTGCCGGCTCTCAGCACCGAGGCGAATACGAGCTTCTTGCCCTCCAGCGTCGGCGCTTTCATCTCCATGATCGGCGTTTCGATCACCCGCGTCGTCATCTCGAGATCGCGCGTCACCTCGTAGCAAAGCAGGAGCGAGATCTCGCGCAGGAGCCGGCGGAACCCGGCCGTCGAGGTCTCCTTGTCGCGCATGATAGTGAGCTTGTGCTGGACAAGTGGGTGATCGACGATGGTGACGCCCTGCATTCATTCTCTCCCGCGCTGCGCTCTTCACGCGCAATACTAGTCCCGCCGGGGGCGCGCTGGCCATAGCCGAGAAAACGCGGCCACAGCTTTGTTCGCGCGGATACCGCGGCGACTTAGAGCGCTACATGCTGCCCGATCCGCGCCAGAAGCGCCGATCGGGTCGGCTCGTCCACGAAGGCGGCTTCCAGCGCGGTGTGGGTGATGACATCCAGGGCCGCGTCATCCAGTCCGAAATGCCGCGAGGCGACTTCGTATTCGTGGCCGAGGCTCGTATGGAAATGCGGCGGGTCGTCTGAATTGAGCGTGACCTTGCAGCCAGCGGCATACAGTGCGGGAAACGGATGGCTTGCGAAGCCCGGAAATACGCCCAGCACGACATTCGAGACGGGGCAGACTTCAAGCACCACGCCTTCCGCCGACAGCCGTTCCACCAGCGCCGGTTTCTCGATCGCGCGCACGCCGTGGCCGATGCGCGAGGGCCGCAGCGCATCGAGCGCCGCCTCGATGCTGTCGGGCCCGCCGAACTCGCCGGCATGTACCGTGATGCCCAGCCCCGCTTCGCGGGCGATATCGAAGGCGCGTGCGAAGTCGCGCGGATGACCCATGCGCTCGTCTCCCGCCATGCCGAAACCGGTGACGAGGGCGTGACCGCATCCGGCGGCGAACTGCGCCGCCCGCTCCACCGCCTCGACGCCGACATGGCGCACGCCAGTCACGATCATGCGGGCTTCGATGCCGGTCCGCTCGCGGGCGCGGCGCATGCCCTCTCCGAGCCCTTCCGTATAGGACCGGGCTGACAGGCCGACGCGGCTGGCGTGGTCGGGCGAGGTGAAGAATTCGGCGTAGATGGCGCCCTGGCCGGCAAGGTCGCACAGATATGTCTCGGACAAGAGGGCATAATCTTCCGGTGTGCGGAAGAGGCCGGCCGCGCCGTCATAGGCTTTCAGGAAACTGGTGAAATCATGCCAATGATAGGCGCCGTCGCGGATGAAGGCGGAAACATCGGCACCGTATTTTTCCGCCTGGCGCAGGACGAGCTCGGGCGCGGCGGCCCCTTCGATATGGCAGTGCAGTTCGGCTTTCGGGATCATGCGGCGGTCTGTCTCGGAATTGAATCGGATCAGACCATATCACACACGTCGCTCCACGCCGCCGCCTTGCGCAGGACTTCCAGGAACTTTTCGCCGGCTTCTTCGAGCGCACCAGAATTGTCGATCACGACGGCATCGCCAACCTGCAGCGCCCGGTCTCCGGCCCGATCCAGCCGGGCCAGCACCTCTTCGCGGCTCTCGCGCCCGCGCGCCGAAAGGCGTTCGGCGAGAATGGCGGAAGGTGCGGTCACGATAACGGGCAGGAAGTGATGATAACGCTCGCGCAGCGTCCCCATGGCGCCGCGGGACACATTGGCGACCACGACGCACCCGGAACCCACGATGTCGTCCGCCTCGGCGGGAATGCCGTAGGCCAGCCCATTGGCGCGCCAGGAGGCCGCGAAGCACCCTTCTGCCTCGGCCTTGGCAAAGGCCTCGCCGTCCAGCGTATCGTGGATTTCCGAGCCTGCCTCCATGGGCCGCGTGATGGTTCGCCGGATGAAGACGATGTCGCCGGAAAGCGGGCCAAGTCGCGTCCGGGCGTAATCCATCACGGAATCCTTGCCCGCGCCCGAAGGTCCAGCAACGGCAACGAAAACGCCATGCCTGATCGGGAAAGGTGCCTCCGCCTGCGCGCGCTCTATGCTGGCCGAAATCATGCGCCTCCCCTAGGCCACGCGCTCGCCGGCGCGCCACACAGTGCGCACGACGGGGATGCCGGTATCGAGCCGGACGCGGACGACGTCGGCCCGGCGGCCGGGTTCGATGACACCGCGGTCGGTCAGGCCCACAGCTTCGGCCGGATTCTTCGACACCTTCGCCACCGCCTCGGGCAGCGAAATGCCCTCGACCACTTCGCCCAAGTGGAAAGCCGCCTGGACCAGGCTGAAGGGAATATAGTCGGAAGACAGGATGTCGAGGTCGCCGCCGAGCGCCAGTTCGCGCGCCGAGACATTGCCCGAATGCGAGCCGCCGCGCACCACATTGGGCGCCCCCATCAGCACCGCCATGCCAGAGCCCTTGGAAGCCTTTGCCGCCTCGGCGGTGGTCGGGAACTCAGCCACGCGTACGCCGTCGTTTTCCGCCTCGGCCACGTGATCCGTCGTCGCGTCGTCATGGCTGGCGAGGATGATCCCGCGCTCCCGGCACGCCTCGGCGATGGCCCGGCGGTTGGGCGCAGAATTGGTGCGCGATTCGTCCATGCGTTTTTTGCAGAACCTCTCGAACCCCGCATCGTCCAGGTTCATCTTGGCCTTGTAATAGGTGGCGTAGGCCTCAAGGTTGGTGAACTGCCGCTGGCCCGGAGAATGGTCCATCAGCGACGCGAGCTTCACGCGATCGTCTCCGGCAAGAAGCGAGAAGCCTTCCAGGCAATCGGGGGCCGAGACCTCGCAGCGCAGATGCAGGAAATGCTCCGCCCGCAGCCGGCCGGCATCCATGCTGCCGCCAATGGCCTCGGCCAGCACGCGCACGTCGCCCACCACCACGTCGCTGTCCTCGTCAAGGCCGATGCGCAGCGCATCGAAGACGGTGGTGATGCCCGAGGCCGCGATCTGAGCGTCATGGGCAAGCACGGAGGCGATCGGGTTCCAGCGCACCTTGGGACGTGGCGCATAATGGCGCTCGAGGTGGTCCGTGTGCAGTTCGACAAGGCCTGGAATGAGGTAGTCTCCCTCCATGTCCTCGCCGGCGGCCGAGAGCGGCCCCCTGGAGATATCTTCTATCCTGCCGTCGCGAATATGGACGGCCCCGTCGACAATCTCGTCGGCCAGGACAATGCGGGCGTTCTTGAAAATGGTCTGCGATGTCATATCAGGCGGTTTTCCTCTCCCTTGCACGACCCATTTCGTGGAAGGACTTGATGTGGAATGGCGCGCCGGCCTCGGGTTCAGCGAACAGGGCCAGCGACGATACTTCGAGGGGTTCCAGAAGCAGCGGACCGAAGAAGGAATCGATAGCCTTCTCCATGCGCGGCGCTTCAGCGGCGGGCACCCGGCCGGTCAGCGTCATGTGGAACCGGAATTCGTCATACACGTAAGGATAACCCCATTTATGGAGATTTTTTAGCTGCGCCGGCGAGAGGTTCTCCGGATTGCGGCGCTCGATCTCGGCTGGCGTCAATGGTGCGCGGAAAGGCTCGAACTCGGTCACGACATCGGCGGCAAGCCGGTCGAGCGCTTCCGAGGGCATTCCCGGAACGATGGCGAAAAAGCCGTCCAGCCGTGCCACGGCGATGGGTTCGACCACCACGGGCTCGCGCCGGGAGGCGAATCTGTCCAACGTCGAAACGAGTTCGCCCTCGCTGCACCCCTCGGCAAGCCGGAAAGGCGCCTTGAGCGTGGCGTGAAAACCGTAGCGCCGGGGCGGAGCTGTATGAAAGGCCATTTCGGCGGGCGAGAAACCGTCGACGCCGACCGGCCTCGCCTCGTCGCGCCCGAACGGGCTGCGCCCAAGCCATCGGGCGGCGACACGCCCGAGCGGATCGTCCTTACCGGGCGTGAAATATATCGCATACCGCATGCTTTTCATCCTCGCGCGCTCCGGATTGCCTGATTCTGCGCAATTCCGGGCGGGAACCGTTCCATTTTCCCGGAATTGCGCGGGTCCTTCATAGCCGATCGCGTTGCAATAGGCGATTTGCGTGACAGAAAGACGAAGCCGCCGCCAGATTCAGTTGCCGGCGACCGACAGGTCCAACCGTCGCATCAATGTGCGCTCCCCGAAGCCCTTCCCATCAGCCGCTGGCGAAGCATGTTGGATATAGTATCGAAAACGAACACCACCATGAGGATGAGCAGCACCATATAGGCCACGTTCTCCCAGTCGGAGTTGGTGCGCATGGCTTCCCACAGCTTCAGACCGATGCCGCCCGCGCCCACGGCGCCGATGATGGTGGCCGAGCGGGTGTTCGATTCCCAGAAGTAGAGCGCCTGGCTGAGAAACACCGGCAGCACCTGCGGCAGCACGCCGTAGCGCTGCACCACGACGGGCGAGGCACCCACGGAGCGCACGCCCTCGCGCTGCTTGTCGTCGATGTTCTCCAGCGTTTCGGAATAGAGCTTGCCGAAGGTGCCGGTGTCGGTGAAGAAGATCGCCGAGATGCCCGCCAGCGGCCCCGGCCCGAAGGCGCGGGTGAAGAACAGCGCCCAGATGAGCATGTCGACGCAGCGCAGGAAGTCGAACAGCCGCTTGAGAGCGAAGTTGGCGATGCGGCTCGGATAGATGTTGCGCGCGGCGGCGAAAGACAGCGGAAAAGCCACGATCACCGCAAGCACCGTGCCGGCGAAAGCCATGACGATGGTCTGCAAAAGCTTCAGCCAGACGTCCCCGTGCTGCCACTCCGAATTGTTGACGAAATTGTCAAAGGCGAGCGCGGCGTTGGAAATATCGGGCTGCAGGCGCGGGCCGAACAGAAGGAGGCTGGCGACCTCGCTTCCCGGCCTGCCCCAGAAGGGCGAGCGCGTGTCGAAGAAGAAATTCTCCCAGCCAAGGAACCGGCGGCTGATCTTGACCTTGTTATCGCGAATTTCAGCGCGGCCGGCGAAGCCGAAATAGGCCATCACCTTTGCACCGGGCTCGCGCTGGCTTGCCCAGGAAGGAAGATCGGCGGGCGCGATGACGCCGGTGCCCCGGTCGATCTCCAGCACGATCGTCTCGCCGTCGCGGGTTACACGCACCAGGTCGGGCAGGATATCGACACGGCCGGCGGCGCCGACTTCGACGGAGGCTTCCACCACCGCTTCCCGCTTCGATGCGACGGTCTCGCTTTCAGTCTGCGGGGGCGCTTCGCTATCGGCGCCTGCGACCGGGCCGAGAAAGCTGTCGGTATCGTCCTGCGAGCCGCCATCGTCGAGACTGCCGAGGAAGCCTGCCCCGGACGTCGCGCCATCCGTGTCCACCGCCTTCGACTCGGATCGTATCTCGACCGTTTGCGATTTCAGGGAAACCCAGCCGGGCTCGGGATTGGCACCCAGCGGGGAGAAACGCGGATAGGAGATTTCCAGATGGTTGTCCTTGAGGTCGAAGTCGGGTCGAACTTCATAGGAGACCCAATCGGCGAGATAGCTGCCGGCTATGCCCCAATTGCCTCCGGACAGGACCGCACCGATCGAGAAGAACCACCAGGCGAAAACCAGATAGGCGACGATGCCGGCGCCGACCAGCCAGCCGGTCAGCCGTTTGCGCAGCGAGCGGGCGAAGATTTCGGGGTGGCGGGCTGTGATGCCATCAATGTCGTGAGCGATGCTCATCTCAGGCTCCCCGGCCAAATTCGAATGCCTGGTTGCCGACAAGGCGGCGGCGCAACCAGGCCGAGAACTGGTCCACCGCCACTATGGTGCAGAACAGAAGCAGGATGATCGCGAGGGTCTTGGCTTCGTGCGTCTGGCTGATGGAAAGCCGCAGGGTTTCACCGATGCCGCCGCCGCCCACCGCGCCGATGATAGTGGAGGCGCGCACGTTTATTTCCAGCCGCAGCAACCCGTAGCTCAGGAAGTTGGGCAGGACCTGGGGCACCACGCCGAACCAGACCCTTTCCACCCAGTTGCCGCCCGCCGCGCGCAGACCTTCCTCGGCCTTCAGATCCGCGTTTTCGACGACCTCGAAGAACATCTTGCCCAGCGCGCCTATCGTATGGACGGCAACGGCGATAATGGCGGGCACCGCGCCGAGCGAGAAGATCGCCAGAAAGAAGCCGGCTATCACGATCTCGGGAAAGGCGCGCAGGATCTCCATGAAGCGCCGCACGAAAAAGCGCAGCCAGCGCCGCGTCATCAGGTTGGAGGCGGCCAGAAAACACAGCACGAAGCCAAGGCCGAAGCCGATCAGCGTCGCCACCAGGGCGATGTTGATCGTCTCCAGCATCTTGTAGAAATACTCGGGCATGTAGAGGGACTGGGTGAAATAGATTCGGCCATCCGGGTAGTTATATTTCAGGCTGCCGTCGTCATAGGGCGACGGCAGGTCGAACATCGCCCGCCAGATCTCCATTCCATCGCGCGGCACCATCTGGCCGACGAAATCGAACAGATAGGGCAGCCGGTCGAAGAATTTGCCGGCGTTCGATTCATTGGCAAACCATAAGGAACCGCCCATGGCCAGAACCATGAAGAGGATGCCGCCGATCGTATAGAGACGCTTGCGCCCGGCCAGCATCCGGAAATGCCGCTCGACGGTCTGGCCGGCTTCGGAGAGAACCGGTCGATGGGTGGTTGTGGTCATGGGGCGTTTCTGTGTGCGGGGCTTCCAATCGACGCTACGCCGCCCCTCACCCATGCCCTCTGTCGGCAGGCGGATGAAGGGCGGCGCGGCGTCTGAATGGATCGTGCCTTAAGAACCGATCTTCGAGCGGCGGGCGTCGATGATGGGCTCGTAGAAAGCCGGCGTGACCTCCGTGTAGCCCTTATAGTCGCCGCCCTGGATGTCGGAGAAGCACGCCGGGTCGCTCTCCGGCAGCTTCATCATGAAATCCTTGAAGGCTTGCTTCATGCTGTCGTCCATCGAGGTGCGAACGACGATCGGACCGTTGGGGATCAGCGGGGATTTCCAGACCTCCACCAGGTCATCCATGTCGAGGATGCCCTTCTCCACCATCTTGTGCAGATTGCCGGACGTATAACCGTCGGCAAAATCACCGACGCCGGAAGCCCAGGTGGTGCCTGCGTCGAAGGTGCCCTTGACCACTTCGAGGACCAGGTTTTCGTGGCCGCCACCAAAGCCCGTCTCGGCGACGTGCTCCTCGATCGGCATGCCCAGCGCCTTGGGCAGCGTGACGGCCGGAACGAGATAGCCGGAGGTGGAATCGGGATCGGCGAAGCCGAGTTTCTTGCCTTTCAGGTCTTCGAGCGTGCTGATGCCCGAATCCTTGCGCGCCACCATCACCGAATGGTAGCCGGTGGAACCGTCCGTCTGGACGGTGGTGAGGATCGGATAGACCGCATCCGGATCTTCCAGATACACCTTGGCGTAAGCGGAGGCGCCGAGTTCGGCATAATCGAGCGTGCCGCCGAGCAGACCCTGGACGACGCCGTCATAATCCGATGCCGGGAACAGCGAGACCTTTTCGACGCCCAGCACTTCCGGCAACAACTCGGTCATGCACTCGAATTTGCGCATGCGGTCGGCTTCGTTTTCACCGCCGAGAATGCCGATGCGGAATTCCTTGAGGTCCTCGGCCTGGGCCGCGCCGACGATCAAGGCCGTGAATGCCACGGCGCCCAACAGAGTTTTCTTCAACATGTCCGTCTCTCCTGTTGCATGCCGGTTCTTCCGGCAATGGATTTGTGATGCTGTAGCTTTTCGTTTTTTCGGCCGGAGGGGCAGTTCGCCGGGCCTAACCTGCCAGCGCGGGCTCAAGCGCCCGCTGGCGCCGCGGCCTTGCCGGCGTCTCGATGCTGGTTGAGGTGATCTCCTCGGACACGCCTTCGCCGGCGGCATCGGCGCCGTAGATTTCCCGCACGGCTGCAGCGGTCAGCTCGCTGGCCGTGCCGTCGAAGACGACCGCGCCATGCGCCATGCCGATGATGCGGCTGCAATAGTGTCGCGCCGTATCCAGCGTGTGCAGATTGGTGATGACCGTGATGCCGTCGCGGGCGTTGATGTCGGCAAGCGAATCCATCACCACCTTGGCATTGAGCGGGTCGAGCGAGGCGATGGGCTCGTCCGCCAGGATCATCTGCGGCTCCTGCATCAGCGCTCTGGCGATGGCCACACGCTGCTGCTGCCCGCCGGAGAGCGTCCCCGCCTGCTGCAGGGCGGTATGGGCGATGTCGAGGCGCTCCAGCGCAGCGATTGCCTGGATGCGCTCCTCGCGGGAATAGATGTTGAGCAGGTTCATCGCCATCGGGCGATGGTTGAGCCGGCCGAGCAGCACGTTGGTCAGAACATCGAGGCGCGGCACCAGGTTGAACTGCTGGAAGATCATCGCGCAATCGCGGTTCCAGCGCCGGAGGGCTGTGCCGCGGAGTTTCGAGACTTCGAGGTCGCGGAAGGTGATGGCGCCTTCGCTCGTCTCGATCAGCCGATTGATCATGCGAAGCAGGGTGGACTTTCCGGCGCCCGACCGGCCGATGACGCCGACCATCTCGCCATCGGCGATCTTCACATCGACTTTGTTCACCGCAACCGTTTTGCCGAAGCGGCGGGTTACACCGCGTATCTCAAGCATGACCACTCCCATGTCCCGCGGACGTTTTCGTCCTTGTTCGCGACATGGCCTAGCGGTCGTGCGTGAAGCTGCGATGTCGGCCGAATGTCAGTTTCTTGACAATCCACCGGCGCGCTGCTCGGGGCGTATCGCAGCCTTCAGAATATGATGCGCGGAAGCCAGGTCGAAACGGCCGGCGCGAACCAGATTACCGCCATGCCGACGATCTGCAGCATGATGAAGGGAACAACCCCGCGGTAGATCTGCCTGGTCGTGATCTCCTTCGGCGCGGCGGCCCTCAGATAGAACAAGGAGAACCCGAAAGGCGGGGTGAGGAACGATGTCTGCAGGTTGATGGCGATGAGCACCGCCAGCCACAGCGGATCGTGCCCCATGAGGATGAGGATGGGCGCGACCAGCGGCAGCACGATCACCGAAATCTCGACGAAATCGAGGAAGAAGCCGAGCACGAAGATGAGCGCCATCACGAAGATCAGCGCGCCTTGCGGGCCGCCGGGCATCTGCGTGAGGAACTCTTCCACCCGCACGTCCCCGCCCAGACCGCGAAACACTAGCGAAAAGACCGACGCGGTCAGGATAGTCGCGAAGATCATCGCCGTTACGGTCATGGTCGAAGTGACGATGGGGGTCAGGATTTCCTTCTTTTGCGCCCGCCACACCGATTGCAGGATGGCCGCAAGACCCAACAGCACCAACAGGGTGAGAAATCCGCCGAGTGCCCAGTCGGCCATATCGGTATCGCTGCGCTGCAGGCGCACCGGCACGGAGCCGGCCAGGACGGCGACGAGGCCGAGGGCGGCCGCGCCGGCGACGATGAGGCGGGCATTCTTCTCCGCCCGCGCGCCGGCCAGAAGCAGCGCGCCGACGGCGCCGACGCTTGCCGCCTCGCTGGGTGTCGCGACGCCGCCGAGTATGGAGCCCAGGACAGCCACGATGAGCAGAACCGGCGGCACCACGGCGCGCATGACCTGGCGCGCGGAGGGGCGGTCTCCGGCTTCCGCCAGCGCTGGGGCGGACTCGGGTGTGAGGGTTGCGCGTATCAAGAGATAGACGATGTAGACACCAACCAGTGTCAGGCCGGGAAGGAGCGCTGCTGCAAAGACCTGGCCCACGGATATGGTCTCGACCGAGAATTTGCCCTGTTCGTATTGCGCCTGCTGAAAGGCGTTCGACATGACGTCGGCGAGTATGATCAGCAGTGTCGAGGGAGGGATGATCTGGCCGAGCGTGCCGGAGGTGCAGACGATGCCCGAGGCCAGCCTCGGGTCGTAGCCGTTGCGCACCATGGTGGGCAGCGCGATCAGGCCCATCGCCACAACGGTCGCGCCGACGATACCCGTCGAGGCGGCAAGCAGCGCGCCGACCAGCACGACCGATACGCCGAGCCCGCCGCGCATGGCGCCGAAGAGCCGGCCCATGGTTTCAAGAAGCTCTTCCGCGATGCGGCTTTTCTCCAGCACGACGCCCATGAAGACGAAGAGCGGGATGGCGATCAGCACGTTATTCGTCAAAAGCCCGAATACGCGCTGGCCCAGCGCGCCAAGAAGGGCGGGATGGAATTGCCCGGTCACCCAGCCGATCAGCGCGAAAATGGCGGCGGTTCCCGCCATCATGAAGGAAACGGGATAGCCAACGAGAATGGCCGCGATGAGGGCGGCGAACATGAGAAGATCGAGCGGCAGGCTCATGCGGCATTCGTCCTGTCGCGGTAGAGCGCCAGATCGCGCAGGAGGCAGGCCAACCCCTGAATGACAAGCAGGCCGCAGAAAGCGGGAATGAGCGACTTCAGAAGAAAGGAGGCGGGGATGCCGCCGACGGAGATCGCGCCTTCCATCACCGCCCATGAATTGCGCACCGACGGCCAGGAGAACCACGCGATCATCAACATGGACGGCAGCAGGAAGAGGGTTGCTCCCAATATGTCGATGAGCGCCTTTTTGCGCGCGGAGAGCGAACCGTAGAAGATGTCGACGCGCACATGGGCATCCACCAGCAGCGTATAGCCCGCGCCAAGCATGAAGAGCGCGGCGTGCAGATAAAGGACGCTTTCGCTGAGAAAGATGAAGCTGACGCCATAAACATAGCGCAGGACCACGGTGCCGAACTGCACGAGCACCATGATGAGCGCCAGCCAGCGCACGGTCGCGCCGACGGCGATGTTCACCTGATCAAGCGCGGTTGCCAAGCGCTGCATGGATTGCTTTCCCATTTCGCAAAGCGGGTTGGTTTTCATTCAGGAGGAGTTTTGCGGCGGGACGGAAGTGCCCCACCGCAAGCAGTCGATCACCCGCCGTAGTTATAGTCCAGCGCGCGGGCGTTCATCTGCCCGTTGTCGGCGTAGACCATATATTCGGCGATGCTCTCGCGGTAGGCAAGGAAGCTCTCGACGATCCGCTTGACGAGTTCGTCGTCGTCCTCGCGCAGTTCCGCGATCACCTCGCCGGCCGCATTGCCCATCGCCACCATCACATCCTCGGGCAGTTGCTTCACCTGAACGCCGTGCTCGGAGACGAGTTGCTTGAGCGCCTGGGCGTGCTTGGTGGAGTATTCGGTCCAGACCGGATTGTAGAGGGACTCGCAAGCATAGGCGACGGCCTGCTGGAGGTCTTCCGGCAGTTCCTCGTAGGCTGCCATGTTGACCGCGCATTCCTCCGCCGAGGAAGGCTCGCCAACGCCCGGCCAGTAGTAGTTCTTGGCGACCTGATAAAAGCCGAGAGCCGAATCGCTCCACGGGCCGATGAATTCGCCCGCATCCAGCGCGCCCGACTGCAGTGCCTGGAACATGTCGCCGCCACCCATCGCCTGAACAGCCATGCCCAGCTTGGCACACATTTCCGAGGCAAGCCCCGTGGTGCGGAAGCGCAGGCCCCTGAGATCGTCCACGGAGTTTATCTCGTTGCGAAACCAGCCCTGCCACTGCGGGCCGGAATTGCCGCATAGGAAAGGTTTCAGCCCGAACCGGCCATACATCTCGTCATAAAGTTCCTGGCCGCCGCCATGCATCAGCCAGCCAAGCTGCTCGTCGGCGCGCAGGCCGAAGGGCTGCGATCCGAACATGAGAATGCCGCGCGATTTGGAACCCCAATAGGAAGGCACCGCGTGGTAGAGCTCGGCCGTGCCTTCCGAGACGGCGTCGAAAACACCGTTGCCTGGAACCAGCTCACCCGCCGCGTGGAGCCTGACTTCCAGCCGTCCGCCCGACAGTGCGGTGATGCGGTCGGCGAGCATTTGCGCGGCAACGCCGGGACCGGGCAGGTTCTTCGGCCATGCGGTGACCATGTTCCAGGTGCGCTTGTCCTGGGCGATTGCCGGTGCGGCCAGCCCCGTCGCCACGCCGGCTATACCCGCTGTCTGCAAAAATTGACGTCTTTTCATTGTCGTTCCCCTTGTCGTTTAGATCAGGATGGTTGCCGAAAACCGGAGTCCCTTTTCGGGATCATGCTCTAATTTCCCAGGATCGCGGGCAGCCGCAATCCCTGTTTTCTCGCCCAGTCGAGCGCTTCCTCGTAGCCGGCGTCGGCATGGCGCATGACGCCGGTCGCCGGGTCATTCCACAAGACGCGCTCCAGCCGGGCCGCCGCCGCATCGGTGCCGTCGGCACAGACGACCATGCCCGCATGCTGCGAAAAACCCATGCCGACGCCGCCGCCATGGTGCAGCGAGACCCAGGTCGCGCCGGAGGCGGTGTTGAGCAGCGCGTTGAGCAGCGGCCAGTCGGAGACGGCGTCCGAACCGTCCTTCATCGCCTCCGTTTCGCGGTTCGGCGAGGCGACGGAGCCCGAATCCAGATGATCGCGGCCGATGACCACCGGCGCCTTCAGTTCACCCTTGGCCACCATTTCGTTGAATGCCAGGCCCAGACGATGCCTGTCGCCAAGGCCAACCCAGCAGATGCGCGCCGGCAGGCCCTGAAAGGCGATGCGCTCGCGCGCCATGTCCAGCCACCGGTGAAGGTGCTCGTTGTCGGGCAGTATCTCCTTCACTTTCTCGTCGGTGCGGTAGATGTCTTCCGGGTCGCCTGAAAGGGCCGCCCAGCGGAACGGGCCGATGCCGCGGCAGAACAGTGGGCGGATATAGGCCGGCACGAAGCCGGGGAAGGCGAAAGCGTTCCCCAGGCCTTCTTCCTTCGCCACCTGCCGGATGTTGTTGCCGTAGTCGAGGGTCGGGATGCCCCGGTCCCAGAAGGCGACCATGGCTTCCACATGCTCGCGCATTGACGCGCGGGCGGCTTTTTCCACCGCCTTCGGATCGCTCTCCCGCTTCTCGCGCCATTCAGCCACCGTCCAGCCTTTCGGCAGGTAGCCGTTGACGGGATCGTGGGCCGAGGTCTGGTCGGTCACCAGGTCGGGCTTCACACCCCGGCGCACCATCTCCGGCACGATCTCGGCAGCGTTGCCGAGCAGGCCGACCGACTTCGCCTCGCCGGCCTTAGTCCAGCGGTCGATCATCTCCAGCGCCTCGTCGAGCGAGGTCGCCTTTTCGTCGACGTAACGGGTGCGGCGGCGGAAATCGATGCGGGTCTCGTCGCACTCGATCGCCAGGCAACAGGCGCCGGCCATGACGGCGGCCAGGGGCTGCGCGCCGCCCATGCCGCCCAGCCCCGCCGTCAGTATCCACCGGCCCTTGAGGTCGCCGCCGTAGTGCTGGCGCCCAGCCTCGACAAAGGTCTCGTAGGTACCCTGCACGATGCCCTGGCTGCCGATATAGATCCATGAGCCGGCCGTCATCTGGCCGTACATCATGAGGCCCTTCCTATCGAGCTCGTTGAAGTGGTCCCAGTTTGCCCAATGCGGCACGAGGTTGGAATTGGCGATGAGCACGCGCGGCGCATCCGCATGGGTGCGGAACACGCCGACCGGCTTGCCCGACTGCACCAGCAGCGTCTCGTCCTCACCGAGGGTTTTCAACGTCGCCACGATGCGGTCGAAATCATCCCAGGTGCGCGCCGCCCGGCCGATCCCGCCATAGACGACGAGCTCATTGGGGTTTTCGGCCACCTCGGCATCGAGATTGTTCATCAGCATGCGCAGCGGCGCTTCCGTGAGCCAGCTCCTGGCGTTGAGTTCCGGCCCGCGCGGGGCTTTCACGTCGCGGATATTGTGGCGCGGGTTTGTCATTGCTCAATTTCCTTCATGGAGAGCGCGGCCTCTTCGATGCGCTCCAGAATTTCCTTCAGATGGGGCCGCAACCGCTCAGCCTTGGCGAAGTCGAGCGCGAATGGCACGGCCTCACTCGTCAGGTGCGTCGCCTGCGCGAGTTCCATCTGGATGGCGTGCTGCCCGTTGTCCGGCTGTCCGTAGTGACGCGTCGTCCAGCCGCCGACGAAGCGGCCGTTGAGCACGCTGGTGTGGCCATCGGCCGCCTCACAGACATCCACCACCGCCCGCTCAATCGCAGGCGCGCATGTCCTG
Source organism: Nitratireductor luteus (assembly GCF_026162365.1). GTDB lineage: Bacteria > Pseudomonadota > Alphaproteobacteria > Rhizobiales > Rhizobiaceae > Chelativorans > Chelativorans luteus. The sequence goes on from NZ_JAOANW010000002.1 coordinate 121,449, forward strand.
CCGTGGTCGGTGCCGATATTGAAATCGGGCAGCCGCCCTTCGAAGAGAAACGGGCAATGGGAGCGTATGGAGTGGCAATCGTAGAGGATGGCCAGGCCGTGCAGAGCTTTCACCCGCTCTATCTCGGCAGCGAGCGCCGCATGATAGGGGGCATGGAAGGTGGCAAGCCGCTCGGCCGTATCGGCTTCCGTGGGCTCGTGGCCCGGTCTCCAGATCGGCCGATTGTCGAAATCGATCACCGGCACCAGGCCGGTCGTGTTCTGGCCGGGATAAAGGCTTTGGCCGGAAGGATCGCGGTTGGCGTCGATCACGTAGCGGTGGAATGTCGCGCGCACCGTGGTCGGGCCCTCCAGCAGTCCGTCATAGAGCCGGTGGACGTGCCAGTCCGTATCGGTGAGCTTCAACCCCTGGGGATTGAGGCGGGCGCGGATTTCATTCGGAACATGGGTGCCCGTGTGCGGCAGACCAAGAATGACGGGCGACGTTCCTTGATGCACTTCTACAGGGATCATGAGCCGGCCTCCAAGGCGCGGCGTCCGGACATTGAGGTAAAGGCCGTCACGGCTCGCTCCTCAATTCCGGCAGGATGCCGGGCGAGATGCTGGCATTGAGGGCGCCGGAGCGCACCAGTTCGATGGCGTTTTCAAGGTCCGGCGCCATGAAGCGGTCCGCTTCGAGTTCCGGCACAACAGTGCGGATGGCGGAATGGGCTTTCTGCAGCTCGGCGCTGGTTTTCAATGGAGCGCGCAGGTCGAGGCCCTGCGCCGCGGTCACGGCCTCTATGCCGACGATGCCGTAGAGGTTCTCGGTCATCGCCAGCAGGCGCCGGGCGCCGTGGCAGGCCATCGAGACATGGTCCTCCTGATTGGCGGAGGTGGGGGTGGAATCGACCGAGGCCGGATGCGCCATCTGCTTGTTTTCCGACATGAGTGCGGCGGAGGTCACCTCGGCGATCATCAGGCCCGAGTTCAGGCCAGGCTTCTTGGCCAGGAACGCCGGCAGGCCGAAGGAGAGCGCAGGGTCCACCAGAAGCGCGATACGCCGCTGCGCGATCGCTCCGATCTCGCACACCGCAAGTGCGATCTGGTCGGCGGCCAGCGCCACCGGCTCGGCGTGGAAATTGCCGCCCGAGACAACCTGCCCGTCCGAAAGCACCAGCGGATTGTCGGTCACCGCGTTGGCCTCGATTTCCAGCGTGCGCGCCGCCTGGCGCAGCACGTCCAGGCAAGCCCCGTCCACCTGCGGCTGACAGCGGATGCAGTAAGGGTCCTGCACACGCTCGTCGCCTTCGCGGTGGCTCTCGCGGATTTCGGAGCGCTCGAGCAATGCCCAGAGCGCGGCAGCGGTGTCGATCTGCCCCTGATGACCGCGCAGCGTGTGAATCTCGGGGTGGAAGGGAGCTGACGAGCCCATGGCGGCGTCGGTCGACAGCGCACCGGTGATGACGGCTGCCCTTGCCGCCCGATGCGCCTTGAAGAGGCCGGCCAGAGCGAGCGCGGTCGAAACCTGGGTGCCGTTGATCAGCGCCAGCCCTTCCTTGGCGGCCAGCGTCACCGGTGCGAGGCCGGCCTTGGCCAGTGCCTCGGCGGCGGGCATTCTTTCGCCGGCAAAGAAAGCTTCGCCCGCGCCTATCATCGCGGCTGCCAGATGGGCCAATGGGGCAAGGTCCCCCGACGCGCCGACGGAACCTTTTTCCGGGACCACCGGCAGAATATCCTTTTCAAGCATGGCTTCCAGAAGCGCTACGATCTCTATACGCACGCCCGAGGCGCCACGACCGAGCGACATCAGCTTCAGCGCCATGACGAGCCGGACGATCTCCGCCGACAAGGGCGCGCCCACGCCGCAGCAGTGGGACAGTATGAGATTGCGCTGGAGCGTGGCCACGTCCTGCGCGGGAATGCTGACGCTGGCGAGTTTACCGAAGCCGGTATTGACGCCGTAGACGGCCTCGTTGCCGCCGGCGATCTGTGCGATGCGCGCCGCCGCGGCATCGATCTGCCCGTGGTAGGCCGGATCGATCCTGACGGGCAGCCCCTCGCGCCAGATGCGTTCGAGATCGCGGATCGTGACCTTGCCTGGGGAGAGCGTGAGGATCATGCGGCGTCTCCTGCGATGCGGCGATGGAGCGGGTTGAAGCCGATGCGGTAGGCGAGTTCGGCCGGATGCTCGACGTCCCAGACGGCGAGCTCGGCGCGCTTGCCCGGCTCTATGGTGCCGATCTCGCCAGCAAGCCCGAGGGCCCGTGCGGCCTCGCGCGTTGCGCTCGCAAGCGCCTCCTCCGGCGTCAGGCGGAACAGGGTGCAGGCCATGTTGAGGGTCAGGAGAAGCGAAGCGAGCGGCGAGGAGCCGGGATTGCAATCGGTGGCGACGGCGATGGGCACGCCGGCTCTGCGCAATGCATCCACCGGCGGCAGTTGCGTCTCGCGCAGCGTGTAGAACGCGCCGGGCAGGAGCACGGCGACACTACCCGCTTCCGCCATGGCGGCAATGCCGTCCTCGTCCAGATACTCCAGGTGATCCGCCGAAAGCGCACCATGGGAGGCGGCCAGCCGGGCTCCGCCGAGATTGGAAAGCTGCTCGGCGTGCAGCTTAACAGGAAGGCCGAGTTTGTCCGCGTGGTCGAAGACGCGGGCCATCTCGTCGCGCGAGAAGGCGATGCCCTCGCAAAACCCGTCCACGGCGTCGACCAGGCCTTCCTCGTGCGCCGCGTCCATACCCGGCAGCACGACATCGTCGATATAGGCGTTCGCTTGGCCCTTGTATTCGGGCGGCAGGGCGTGGGCGGCCAGATAGGCGGTCTTCACACGCACCGGCCGCAACTGCCCCAGCCGGCGCGCCGCGCGCAGCATCTTCAATTCATCCGCGACCGTCAGTCCGTAGCCGGATTTGATCTCGACCGTTGCGACTCCCTCGGCGATGAGGGCGTCGAGCCGGGGCAGCGCGCCGGCGACAAGCGCGTCCTCGCTCAAGGCCCGGGTTGCCGATACGGTGGAGACGATGCCGCCGCCGGAGCGCGCCACCTCCTCATAGCTCGCGCCTTGCAGCCGCATCTCGAATTCGCGGGCGCGGTGTCCGCCATAGACGATGTGGGTATGACAGTCGATCAGCGCAGGCGTCGCCAGCCGGCCGCCATAATCCTGCGCCGACGCGTCCGACCAGCCTTGCGGAAGCGCCGCGCGCTCGCCGGCGAAGACGATACGCCCATCCTCGATGGCGACCGCCGCGTCCTCCACCAGCCCATAGGGCGCGCCGCCGGCCGTCATGGCCGCAAGGCGGATGCCGGTGATGATTTGACGCGCCATCGCTGCTAAAGCCCCTGTTCTTGCCTGAACTTGATGCTATTATGTATATACAAAAGAAGTCAACGGGGATTTGAGCATGCAGACCATATTCGCCGACGCCGCGCTGACCGCCGAGGGCTGGCGGCAGAATGTTCTGCTGCGCATCGACGAGACGGGGCGCATCGCATCGGTCGAGATCGGCAGCCGGGCGGAGGGCGCCTATCGCGTTCCCGTTCTTCTTCCCGCGATCTCGAACGTGCACAGCCATACCTTTCAGCGCGCCATGGCGGGTCTTGCCGAGCGGCGCGGGCCCAAAGGCCGCGACAGTTTCTGGACGTGGCGCGAGATCATGTATCGGTTTCTCGACCTGCTCACCCCGGACGATATCGAAGCCATCGCCGCCTTCGCCTTCATGGAGATGCAGGAGGCCGGGTTCGCGGCCTGCGCCGAGTTTCACTATGTCCACCATCAGCCGGGCGGCACAGCCTATGACGACATCGGCGCGCTCGCGGGCCGCATTTGCGCGGCGGCGCAGGAGACGGGCATTGGCCTGACGCTGCTTCCGGTTCTCTACCGCTACGGCGGCGTCGACAAGCGGCCGCTCGCCGGGGGACAGCAGCGTTTCGGCAATGACTTGCCTGCCTTCGAGAGCCTGCTGGCCAGTGCCCAACGTCATGTCAGCGCCCTGCCGCCGGATGCAGGCCTGGGCGTCGCGCCGCACTCGATCCGCGCCGTGCAGCCGGAAGAGCTGGAGGCGGTGAGCGGCCTTCTGCCGGGCCGGCCAATCCACATGCACATTGCCGAGCAGGAGCCCGAGATCGAGGAGGTCGAGCGCGCCTATGGAAGGCGGCCGGTGGAGTGGCTGTTCGACACATGCGCGATCGATGAGCGCTGGTGCCTGATCCACGCCACCCACATGACCCGCCAGGAGACGGATATGCTCGCCCGTTCCGGCGCCGTTGCCGGGCTTTGTCCTGTTACCGAGGCCAATCTCGGCGACGGCATCTTCAACGGGCCGGAATATAGGGCTGCCGGAGGACACCTCGGCGTCGGGACCGATTCCAATATCCGCATCTCGGTTGCCGAGGAATTGCGGCAGCTCGAATATTCGCAGCGCCTGCGCGACCGCGCCCGCGTCGTGCTGGCCGATCATGGCGCGTCGAGCGGCAGCACGCTCTATGCCGCGGCGCTCGACGGCGGCGCGCGGGCGCTCGGCAGGCGGACCGGCTCTCTGGGCGTTGGAAACTGGGCGGACATGGTGGCCGTCGACCCCAGGTCCTTTGCCGGCTTTGAGGAGGATGACGGCCATCTCGACGGCTGGCTTTTCACGGGTTCGAACGATGCGGTGACCGATCTCTGGTCGGCCGGTCGCCACCGGGTCAAGGGCGGGCGGCATGTTGCGCGCGAAGCCATCGCCGGGCGCTATTTAGCCGCGATGAAGCGCCTCATGGGGCAACTCTAGCCATGCGCGCCTCCTTCCGCGCCATTCGCGATGAGATGGCTCGCCGTATTGCCGAGCGCGCCTGGGGTCCGGGCGCGCTCATTCCAGGCGAGGAAGAGCTGGCGCGCGAGTTCGGCGCGGCACGCGCCACAGTCAACCGGGCCCTTCAGGAGCTTGCCCGTTCCGGCCTCATCGAGCGCAAGCGCAAGGCTGGAACGCGGGTCGCCCTGCATCCCGTGCGGGAGGCGCGTTTCGTCATCCCGCTGGTGCGCCAGGAAATCGAGGCCAGGGGCGGCGAATACCGCTATCGCTTGCTCGACGTGGAGGAGAAACCTGCCCCTGGAGCCGTTCACACGCGCTTGAACTTGCCCGCTGCCGCGCCGCTCCTGCATGTGCGCTGTCTGCATCTTTCGGACGGGAGCGCCTATCAGCTCGAGGATCGCTGGATCAACCTCGGCGCCGTGCCTTCGGCGCGCGAGGCAGATTTTGGCGAGACCAGCCCCAATGAATGGCTGGTGCGCAATTCACCCTTCACTGACGCAGAATTCACCTTCCTGGCTGCCGCCGCCAACCGGCAGGAGGCAGCGCTTCTCGATCTGCGGGAAGGCGACCCGGTCTTCGTCGGAGAACGCATCACCTGGCTGCACGACCGGCCGGTCACGCTGGTGCGTATGACGCATCCGGCGAGCCACCGCATGGTATCGCGCATGTAACCCGCAGAAGGCGGCTTCCGCCTACAAGTGATTCCACTAAGCTGCAAAATGCTGTAGGGGCAGGGCCATCGCAGCCGTGTCCGGAACCAGCCCATGACCCGCCCCACCCTGATCGCCCCTTCCATTCTCGCTTCCGACTTCTCGCGCCTTGGCGACGAGGTCGCGGCTGTCGCCAAGGCGGGCGCAGACTGGATCCATCTCGATGTCATGGACGGGCATTTCGTGCCCAACATCACTTTCGGCCCGCCGGTCATCAAGGCCATCCGCGACCGCACGGATAAGGTGTTCGACTGCCATTTGATGATCACGCCGGCCGATCCCTATCTGGAGGCCTTCGTAGAGGCAGGCTGCGACATCATCACCGTACATGCCGAGGCCGGCCCGCATCTGCACCGGTCGCTGCAGACCATTCGCCGGCTGGGCAAGAAGGCAGGCGTCTCGCTCAATCCCTCGACACCGGAAAACGTCATCGAATATGTGCTCGATGAGGTCGATCTGGTGCTTCTCATGACGGTCAATCCCGGCTTCGGAGGGCAGGCCTTCATCCCCTCGGTGATCGACAAGATCAGGCGTGTGAGGGCGATGATCGGCGACCGTCCCATCGATATCGAGATCGACGGCGGCGTCACGCCCGAGACCGCGCCGCAGGTAGTAAGCGCCGGCGCCAATGTGCTCGTCGCCGGATCGGCTGTATTCAAGGGCGAAGGCGAGGCCGACTACCGGCGCAACATCGAGGCAATCCGGGCATCGATCTAGGGAGAAAGCGCAACGCTAGTGCGCCTCTTCCCAGTTGCTTGCCGCACGGGCGTCGACCTTGAGCGGCACCGATAGGGCGCGCGCCGGGAAGGCAGCGTTCTCCATGACTTCCCGGATTACCGGAATGGCCTTGTCGACGCTTTCGTCCGGTGCCTCAAAGACCAGTTCGTCATGCACCTGCAGCAGCATCTGCACGTCGCCCAGCCCGGCGTCACGGAGCGCGGCGTCCATGCGGATCATGGCGCGCCGGATAATGTCGGCGGCCGAGCCCTGGATCGGCGCGTTGATCGCCGCCCGCTCGTTGAAGGCGCGCAGCGATGGGTTCGACGAGCGGATCTCCGGGTAGTGCGCCCGCCGCCCGAAGATCGTCTCGACATAGCCCCGTTCCCGGGCGAAAGCCTTGGTCGCGTCCATATAGTCCTTGATGCCGGGGAACCGCTCGAAATAGCGCCTGATATAGGCGCCCGCCTCCTCGCGCGGGATGGCGAGCTGGTTGGCCAGACCGAAAGCGGAAATGCCGTAGATGATGCCGAAATTGATGGCCTTGGCGCGCCGTCGCACCTCGCCCGGCATGCCTTCGACCGGCACGCCGAACATCTCCGACGCCGTCATGGCGTGAATGTCGAGGCCTTCGGCGAAGGCCTGCTTCAACTGCGGAATATCGGCCACATGAGCCAGCACGCGAAGCTCGATCTGGCTATAGTCCGCCGAAATCAACTTGCGGCCCTCGGGCGCGACGAAAGCCGTACGTATCTTGCGGCCCTCGGGCGTGCGAACGGGGATGTTCTGCAGGTTCGGCTCGGAAGAGGAAAGGCGGCCCGTCGTCGTGGAGGCCAGCGAATAAGACGTGTGAACGCGCTTGGTCTCCGGGTGGATATAGCCCGGCAGCGCATCGGTATAGGTCGATTTGAGCTTGGTAACCTGCCGCCAGTCGACGATCTTGCGAGGCAATTCGTGGCCCGTCGCCGCCAATTCTTCAAGCACCTGCGCCGAGGTCGACCACTGGCCCGATTTCGTCTTCGCGCCGCCGGGCAGGCCCATCTTGCCGAACAGGATTTCGCCCAGTTGCTTGGGCGAACCGATGGTGAAGCGCTCGCCGGCAAGCCGGTAGATCTCGTCTTCCATGCCGGCTGCCGTCTGGGCGAAATCGCCCGACATGCGCGACAGTATCTGACGGTCCACCTGGATGCCGCGATGCTCCATACGGCCGATGACCGAGATCATCGGCCGCTCGAGCCGCTCATAGACCGACACCAGCCCGTCGGCTACGAGCCGTGGCTTGAGAACGCGCCACAGGCGCAGGGTGATGTCGGCATCCTCGGCTGCATAGGTGGTAGCGCGCTCCAGATCCACCATGTCGAAGGTCGTCCGGCTGCGGCCTGATCCTGTCAATTCCTTGTAGGAGATCGGCACGTGGCCAAGCCACCGTTCCGACAGGGAATCCATGCCGTGCCCGCCATTGGCATGACCGCCGCCGGCCTCCAGCACATAGGAGATGAGCATCGTGTCGTCGTAGGGGGCAATGTCGATGCCCTGCCGGTAAAGCAGCAGCCAGTCATATTTCATGTTCTGGCCGATCTTCAGAACAGCCGGGTCCTCCAGCAGCGGCTTGAGCGCGGCGAGCGCCTGCCCGGCGGGGATCTGGCCGTCGAGCAGCCCGCCGCCCAGCAAATCCCCGGATCCATTCTTGTGCGACAGGGGCACATAGACGGCACGGCCGGGCGCGGTCGCCAGGGAGAAGCCGCACAATTCGGCCTGCATCGGGTCCAGCGACGTGGTTTCCGTATCGAAGGCCACCAGCCCGGCTTCGCGCGCCTCCGTTATCCACGCCTCCAGCGTGGCCAGGTCACGAATGCACTGGTAGCCGGCCCGATCGATAGGTTTGCCGGCGGTTTCCTCGGCCAGCTTGTTGGCCAGGCTGCGCGGCGTTCTTGCTCCGTCCGTCCGGTCGGGCGCCACTTCGCCTTCGGCGCCGGGCTCGTCTGTACCTGAGGAAGGCACCGTCAAATCCGGCCCGTGCGCCGCCGCACTTTCGGCAACCTCCAGAACGGCCGCATCGATTGCCGCCGCATCCGCACCCGTGGCTTCGGCGACGCGCCGGGTCAGTGTGGTGAATTCCATTGCCTTGAGAAAGGAAATCAGCTTCGGCCCGTCCGGTGGATCGAGCGTCAGCCCATCCAGCCCGAGCTCGACGGTCACGTCATTCTTCAGCCGCACCAGTTCACGCGAAATTCGCGCCTTCTCGGCGTGTTCGATCAGATTTTCGCGGCGCTTAGTCTGCTTGATCTCGCCGGCGCGCTCCAGAAGCGTGTCGAGGTCGCCATACTCTTCCAGAAGCTGCGCCGCGGTCTTCGGGCCGATGCCGGGCACGCCCGGAACATTGTCTATGGAATCGCCCGTCAGAGCCTGCAGGTCGATCATCTTTTCCGGCGGCACGCCCCATTTCTCGATGACTTCGGGCACGCCGATCTCGCGGTCCTTCATCGGGTCGTACATGGAGACGCAAGGGCCGACGATCTGCATCAGGTCCTTGTCGGAGGAGATGATGGTGGCGTCGCCGCCGGCCTCGACCGCGAGCCTGGCATAGGTGGCGATGAGGTCGTCCGCCTCAAACCCTTCCATCTCGATGCAGGGCAGGTCGAAAGCCCGCGTCGCCTCGCGGATAAGCCCGAATTGGGGCACCAGGTCTTCCGGCGGTTCGGAGCGGTTGGCCTTGTATTCGGGGTAGAGTTCGTTGCGGAACGTCTTGGAGGAATAGTCGAAGATCACCGCGAAATGAGTCGGCGTCACACCTACATCCGTATCGCGCGCGTTCTGCAGGAGCTTCCACAGCATGTTGCAGAAACCGGAGACGGCACCGACCGGCAGACCGTCCGATTTACGGGTCAACGGTGGCAGTGCGTGGTAGGCGCGGAAGATGTAGCCCGAGCCGTCGACAAGGAAGAGATGATCGCCTTTTTTCATGGAAAAACGGGTAGCGCGCCCGGCTCGGTCTGTCCATGGCGAATGGCCATTGGGGCCAACCCTACTGACGTAGACGATATTGGTAACGTCAATGTTACAAAGTTGTAATGTGAGGTCCCTTGAATCGCCATATTAGCGCACAACATATCATGCATCGGCAATATTCAAGCCGAAAGTCCGGGGCAAAGGCCCGTCCCCCGCCTAACCCGGACAACTGGCGGCAGCCTCATCCCCCCCTCTCCGGGCTGCCGCGCATTTTTGACCAAGACCGCCGTGGCCTCCCCTCCGCCACGGCGGTATTTTGTCTGTCTATCGGTACGTGGTCTTTTCCGAAAACCGGTATCTGCCTTTCCTGGAATCGCTCTATTCCTGCTTCCAATCTCCGTGATGGATGTCCAGCCCGTCGATGCGGTCGAAGCCGTGCGCGCCGAAATAATCGCGCTGAGCCTGGATGAGATTGGCGGTGCCGCGCCCGCGCCGCAGGAGGTCGAAATGGGCAAGTGCAGCGCTAAGAGCCGGCATGCCGACCCCATCGTGCACGCCGAGCGCCACAGCCTGCCGCAGATGGCCGTGGGCCTCCCGCATCAGCGATACGAAGGCGGGCGTCGCCAGCAGATTATCGATCTCAGGTGCGGCCTCGAAGGCCTGCGCGATCTCGCCCAGAAACTGCGAGCGGATGATGCAGCCGGCGCGCCATATGCGCGCCACCGTGTCGAGCGGCAGGTTCCAGCCATATTCCCGCGAGGCGGCCGCCATGACGGAAAAGCCTTGCGCATAGGCGACGATCTTCCCGGCCATGAGCGCCTGCTCCAGCGTATGAAGCAGTTCGGGCGTGACCGGCCCCGCTTGCCGGGCGATATCCTGGGGAAACAGCTTCTCGGCGGCCTCGCGTTCCTCCTTCATGGACGACAGGCCACGCGCGGCGACCGCTGCCTCGATCGCGGTTGCGGGGATGCCCAGCGTCTGCGCCTCGATGACGGACCAGCGTCCCGTGCCCTTCTGCCCCGCCTTGTCTAGGATGACGTCCACCAGGGCTTTCCCGCTATGCGGATCGCCGGCGGAAAGAACCGCCGCCGTGATCTCGATCAGATAGGAATTGAGCCGCCCTTCGTTCCAACGCGCGAAGATCGCCGCGATATCCTTTGCCGGCAGGCCGTGCCTGTCGCGCAGGAAGCCGTATATCTCGGCGATCATCTGCATATCGGCATATTCGATGCCATTGTGGATGGTCTTGACGAAGTGGCCCGCGCCTTCCGGGCCGAGCCAGGCCTGGCAGGCTTCTTCCTCGTAGCGCGCCGCGATGGCGTTCAGTATCGGCTGGATGCGCTCATAGGCGGCACGCGGTCCGCCCACCATGATCGACGGGCCGTGCCGCGCGCCCTCCTCTCCGCCCGATATGCCCATGCCGACAAAGGCCGGGCCAGCGGCGTCCAGCGCCCGCATCCGACGCTGTGTGTCCCTGAAATTGGCATTGCCGGCATCGATGATGATGTCTTGGGGATCAAGGAGCGGTTTCAGCGCCTCGATCTGGGCATCGACCGCCTCGCCGGCCTTTATCATGAGGATGATCGGGCGGGGACGCTCGATCGCCTCGACCAGCGCCTCCGGCGTCTGGCAGCCGATAATGTTCTCACCAAGTGTGTCCGCTTCGGCCAGAAATGCCCCGATGCGGGCTGCCGTACGGTTATGGACGGCAACGCGAAATCCCTTCTCGGCAATGTTCAGCGCAAGGTTCGCGCCCATCACGCCAAGGCCGATCAAGCCGATATCCGCTTTGCTCATGTTTGGTCTATCCCTTGGCCTGTCGGTTCAGCGCTTGCGTCTTTTCTTGCCGTAAAGCTCGAGCCGGTGATGCACGATGTCATAGCCGAGCGATTTGGCGATCTCGTCCTGGAGTGCTTCGATCCTGGTGGAGTGGAACTCGATCACGTCGCCCGTGTCGATGTCGATCAGGTGGTCGTGATGCTCGCCGCCGGCCTGTTCGAAACGCGCCCGCCCGCCTTCGAAGGCATGGCGGTGAATGGCGCCTTTTTCCTCCAGCAGCTTCATGGTCCGGTAGACCGTAGACAACGAGATGCTGGGATCCACCTCGCTCGCACGCTGGAATATCTCCATGGCATCGGGATGATCGTCGGTTTTGGAAAGGATGCGCAGGATCACCTGCCGGGGCCGTGTGATTCGCACGCCCGCCCGGCGCAGATCCTGCTCATAGTCTTTCTGGGGGCCGGCTGTTTCGTTCATGGGCGGAATATGCGTCAACTGCCGCGCCGTTGCAAAGGCGAAGACCCGCTCTTCACAAGAGCGGGCCGGTTCCCCGGTCCGTGCGTCCCGCGGATGGCGCCGTTATTCGGGAATGACGGCGGTCGCTTCGATCTCCACCTTCGCCCGGTCCTCGATGAGGGCGGCCACCTCCACCACGCTCATCGCCGGGAAATTGCGCCCCATCACCGCGCGATAGGCCTCGCCCAGATCACGCAGGCGCGCCAGATATTCGGCTTTGTCGGTGATGAACCATGTCATCCGGACCACATGCTCGGGTCCCGCGCCGCCCTCGCGCAGCAGCTCGGCGATATTCTCCAGCGTCTGGCGGACCTGGCCGACGAAGTCGTCCGTTTCGAACGTCTGGTCGGCGGTCCAGCCGATCTGGCCACCCAGATAGAGTGTGCGGCCGCTGGCGGCGATGCCGTTGGAGTAGCCCTTGGCGGGTTTCCATCCCGAGGGGCTCAGTATCTGGTGGGGTGAAGCGCTGGCGCTCATCTTCGTGCCTTTTCCTGTTGTCCTGACCGTACTGGCGTGTCTAAACGCCGAGAAACCGTTCCTGGATATCGGGGGTCATCGTTTCAGGGTTGCCCTGCCACACGGTCTGGCCGCGCTCCAGGATAGTGCAGCGGTCAGCGACCGGAAGCAGTTCCGACAGGGTCTTGTCGACGATCAGGATGGACTGGCCTTCCTGCTTCAGGGTGCGGATGGCGGCCCAGATGTCCTTGCGGATCACTGGCGCCAGACCTTCGGTCGCCTCATCCAGAATGACCAGCGTGGGATTGGTCATCAGCGCCCGCCCGATGGCCAGCATCTGCTGCTCGCCACCCGAAAGCGTCCGGGCACTCTGGCTCCGCCTTTCCGCCAGCCGGGGAAACAGCCAATGGATCTGCGCCAGGTCCCATTTGCCGGGCCGGGCGGCGGCGAGCAGGTTCTCTTCAACGGTCAGGTTGGCGAAGCAGCGGCGGCCTTCCGGCACGAGCCCGATGCCAAGCCGCGCCACCCGATGAGGGGGCAGCCCGACCGTTGGACGCCCGGCGAACAGGACCCTGCCCGAGCGCGCCGGCGTGAGATTGCAGATCGACCTTATGGTGGTGGTCTTGCCCATGCCGTTGCGGCCCATCAGCGCCACCACCTCGCCCTCTTCCACGGTCAGTTGAACGTCGAAGAGTGCCTGTGACTTGCCGTAGAAGGTCTGCAACGCCTGCACTTCGAGTAGGCTCATGCCGCGTCCCCCAGATAGGCTTCGCGCACCGCCGGATCGGAGCGGATTTCCTCGACCGTCCCGGTAGCAATGACCCGGCCATAAACGAGGACGGAAATCCGGTCGGCCAGGGCGAAGACCGCTTCCATGTCGTGCTCCACCAGCAGGATCGGCGCTTCGTGCCGCAGATCGTGCAGGAAGGCGGTCAATGCACGCGAGCCCTCCGGCCCCATGCCGGCCATCGGTTCGTCCAGAAGGAAAGCCCGCGCACCCAGCGCCAGGGCGACCGCGATTTCGAGCTGTCGCCGCTCGCCATGGGAAAGCTCGGCCGCCGGAATGGCGGCGCGGTCCTGGAGGCCGACCCGTTCCAGCGCTTCCATCGCCGGTCCGGTCAAAGTGCGGTCGCTCATCACCGGACGAAAGAAGCGGAAGCTCGATCCCTGCCGCGCCTGCACCGCCAGCATGACGTTGCGCAGCGCGGAAAATTCCGGCGCGAGCGAGGAGACCTGGAACGTGCGGCCGAGGCCGAGGCACGCCCGCTCGGCGACACCCATCCGCAGGACGTCGCGGCCGAGAAAGCGTACTTCCCCGCTGTCCGGCATCAGCGTTCCGGCGATCTGGTGGATGAGGGTGGATTTTCCCGCGCCATTGGGGCCGATGAGCGCGTGGATCTCGCCGGGCTTCAGGTCGAGGTTCACATCGTCGGTGGCCTTCAGCGCGCCGAAGCTCTTTTTCAGGCCGCGAATATCGAGCACGGGTTCAGCCATGCCGCGCCCTCCCCGCGAGCAGGCCCATCACGCCGCCCCGCGCGAAAAGCACAACACCCAGAAGCACGAGCCCGAGAAACAATTGCCAGCGCTCGGTAATGCCGCCGAGGGCGAATTCGAACAGCACGAACAGTGCCGCGCCCGCCAGCGGACCGCCCAACCGCCCGACGCCGCCGAGGATGATGAGGACAATGAGTTCGCCCGACATGTGCCAGGAAAGCATGGAGGGACTGACGAAGCGGTTGAGGTCGGCGAAGAGGGCGCCGGCCACGGCGGTCAGCATCGCCGAGATGACGAAGGCCGCGAGGCGGATCGTGAACGGCGCGATGCCGACGGCGGCAAGCCGGACCTCGTTCTGGCGTCCGGCCTGGAGAGCAGCGCCGAAGCGGGAATTCATGAGGCTCCGGAAGGCGGCGAGCCCCGTACACAGAACGCCGAAGCAGATCAGGAAGAATGGCATCGGCGCCAGCGTATTGGCGCCCGGAAAGGCGTTTCGCACATAGATCGAAAGCCCGTCCTCGCCGCCATAGGCGGGCCAGGAAATGGCGAAATAGTAGACCATCTGGGCAAAAGCGAGTGTGATCATGATGAAATAGACGCCCGACGTCCTCAGCGAGATGAGGCCGATCAGGGAGGCTGCGGCACCGGCCGCAAGCGCTCCAACGATCCAGATGACGATCATATCATTCGTGCCAGGCAGGCCGAGGAACAATGGCTCGCCATTGAAGGCGTGGGTGGCCAGGATGCCGGCTGCATAGCCGCCAATGCCGAAGAAGGCGGCGTGGCCGAAGGACACCAGTCCGCCGAGCCCCAGCGCGATGTTGAGCCCGGTCGCGGCCAGCGCCAGGATGGCGATGCGAGTGGCCAGTGTGATGTAGAAGGGTTCGTCGATCGCCTGTGCGGCAAAGGGTGCCGCCAGGAGCGCGGCGATCAGGACCGCGGTGACGATAGCTTCTCGCGTCATCCCGCGCCTCATCCGTTTGCCGAAAACAGGCCCTGCGGACGCACCGCGAGCACCAGAGCCATCACGATATAGATCAGCATCGAGGCGATGGCCGCGCCTATCGCAGCGGCGTCCGATGGCTCGATGAAAACGGCGAAGAAGCGCGGCAGTAGGAAGCGGCCCAGTGTCTCGGTCACGCCGACCAGGAGCGAGCCGATCAATGCCCCTTTGATGGAGCCGATGCCGCCGATGACGATGACGACGAAGGCGAGGATCAGAACCGGCTCGCCCATCCCCACCTGCACCGATTGCAGCGCACCGACCAGTGCCCCGGCAAGGCCGGCAAGGGCCGCACCCAGCGCGAAGACGAGCGTATAGAGCGTGCGGATGTCGACGCCAAGCGCGGCGATCATCTCGCGGTCCGATTCGCCGGCGCGGATGCGCATGCCGAGCCGGGTGCGCGAGATCAGCAGATAGAGCCCGACAGCCACCGCCACGCCCACGCCGATGACGGCGAGCCGGTAGAGCGGATAGCTGGCGCCGCCCGGCAGCCTCACCGCGCCCGAAAGCAGCGGCGGAATGTCGAGATAGAGCGGAAATGAGCCGAAAACCCAGCGCGTTCCCTCCGAAAAGATGAGGATCAGCGCAAAGGTGGCAAGCACCTGGTCGAGATGATCGCGGTCATAAAGGCGGCGGATGACCAGTATTTCGATGACCGCCCCGGCGGCAGCGGCGGCCGCCAGGCTCGCCACAAGTCCCAGCCAGAACGAGCCCGTCGCCGCGGCGACCGCGGCGCATGCGAACGCGCCGACCATGAAGAGCGAGCCATGGGCGAGGTTGATGAGGCCCATCACGCCGAATATCAGCGTCAGCCCGGCCGCCATCAGGAACAGCATGACGCCGAACTGCAGGCCGTTGAGGATTTGCTCGATGAGGAGGGCGGTGGACACTGTCTGGTTCCGCTGGTCGGTTTGAAGATCAGGACTGGTCGATAGCGACTTCGGGCAGAGGGTAAGGTTGAGCGCAGCGCCGACTTTGGCAATCCGTGGCGCCGCCCCTCATCCGCCTGCCGGCACCAGCCCGGGTCGAGCCATTGGTCTCGACCCGTCCTTCGGACCCCGTGAACGGGGAGAAGGCGGCTGGTAGTCTTCTACATCCCGCACTCGGCGGCGTAGGCGTCCTGGTGATCCTCCAGCGCGACGCCGATGATCTTGTTGGTCAGCACGTCGCCTTCCTTGACCACCTCACGGACGTAGATGTCCTGAATCGGGTGGTTGTTGTTGCCGAACTTGAAATCGCCACGGGTCGACTTGAAATCGGCTTCCTTCAGGGCGGCGCGGAAGGCGTCCTTGTCCTTCACGTCGGCCTTTTCCATGGCGGACAGGATGAGGTTCGCGGTGTCGAAGCCCTGGCTGGCATAGAGCGAAGGCAGGCGGCCATATTCGGCCTGAAAGCTTTCGACGAAGGCCTTGTTGGTCTCGTTGTCGATATCCTTGGACCATTGCGAGGTGTTTTTGACGCCCAGCGCCGCATCGCCCACAGCGCCCAGTATGTCCTGGCCGAAGGAGAAGGCCGGGCCGATGAGCGGCGCGCCGACGCCCGCTTGCGCGTACTGCTTGGTGAACGCGATGCCCATGCCGCCGGGCAGGAAGACGAAGACGGCGTCCGCGCCCGAATCGCGGATCTGGGCGATTTCGCCCGCATAGTCGGTCTGGCCGAGCTGCGTGTAGACCTCGCCCGCCAGTTCGCCCTCATACATGCGCTTGAAGCCGGTCAGCGCATCGGTGCCCGCCGGGTAGTTGGGCGCCATGATGAATACGTTCTTGTGGCCGGCCGAATTGGCGTAGGCGCCGGCGGCCTCGTGCAGATTGTCGTTCTGCCAGGCGACGTTGAAATAGTTTTCGTTGCACATCTTGCCGGCAAGCTGCGACGGGCCGGCATTGGGCGATATATAGAAGGTGCCCTGGTTCACCGTGTTCGGCACGACCGCCATCGCCAGGTTCGACCAGATGATGCCGGTCAGGATGTCCACCTTGTCGCTCTGCAGCATCTTGTCTGCGATCTGGACGGCCAGTTCCGGTTTCCGCGCGTCGTCCTCGACGATCACTTCAAGCTCGTCGTTGCCGACCTGCTTCACCGCCAGCATGAAGCCGTCGCGCACGTCGACGCCCAACCCCGCACCACCGCCCGAAAGCGTGGTGATCATGCCGACCTTGACCGGCTCGGCCTGAGCGAGACCAATCGAAAGGGTGCCCGCGGCAAATGCCGCGAGGCCGGTTTTTAGAATGTTTCTCATACTGTTTCTCCCATTGTCTTAGCTTTCCTGGTTCCTCGTCGTTTCGCCAGCCGGTTCCGGCCGTTCTAGAGCTCCGTACGCAGATACCAGAGCTCCGGGAACAACTCGACTTCAAGCATTCTGCGAAGATAGGACACTCCCAGCGTTCCCCCCGTGCCCCGCTTCAACCCGATGATGCGCTCCACGGTGGTAACGTGGTTGAAGCGCCAGCGGCGAAAATAGTCCTCGAAATCAACCAGCTTTTCGGCAAGCTCATAAAGAGCCCAGTGATCGTCCGGCGCAAGATAGACCTGTTTCCATGCTTCCTGCACCTTCTCGCTCGGCTTGCGGGTGTCGCGCCAGTCGCTGCGCTTTGCGTCCTCGCCGATGTCGAAGCCGCGGCGCGCAAGCAGAAGCAGCGCCTCATCGTAAAGGCTGGGCTCGCTGAGGATCGCCTCGAGCGTGGATATGGCCTGCGGATTACCGCGATGCTGCTTGAGCATTGTGAGGTTGCGGTTGCCGGCCAGGAACTCGACCGCCCGGTACTGCCAGGACTGGAAGCCGGAGGACTGCCCAAGGGCGCCGCGGAAGCTCGTATATTCGCTGGGCGTCATGGTGCGCAGGACGTCCCAAGCGTTGTTGAGCTGCTCGAAGATGCGGGCCACCCGTGTCAGCATCTTGAAGGCAGGGCGGAGCCGGTCCTCGGCGATTGCCTGCTTGGCGGAGCGGATTTCGTGGATGGCGAGCTTCATCCATAGTTCGGAAACCTGGTGCTGGATGATGAAGAGCAGTTCGTCATGCGCCGTCGAATGCAGCTTCTGGGCGTCGAGGACCCGGTCGAGACGGAGATAGTCGCCATAGGACATGTCGGGCATGAGGTCGGCCGCCGCTTCGTCCGGCATGTGTTCGCGCTCCGTCATGTCACCTTCTCCCGCCGCTGATATTCCGCCCACTCCCAAAGCCGTCCTCGCATGACCGCCTCGAGATGCATTGCCGCCTCGATGACGTCCTCGACGCCTACATAGAGCGGCGTGAAGCCGAAGCGCATGATGTCCGGCGCCCTGAAATCGCCGATGACGCCGCGGTCGATTAGGGCTCGCATCGCAGCATAGCCTTCGCCGAAACGGAACGAGACCTGCGAACCGCGCCTTGCCGGGTCGCGCGGCGAGGCGAGTTCGAGTTCGGGGCACCGTGTCTCGACCTCGGCGATGAAACGCTCCGTAAGTTCTGTCGAACGTTTGCGCACCGCCTGCATGTCGACATCGGCCCAAACGTCGAGCGCAGCGTCGAGCGACGCCATGGAGAGGATCGGCGGCGTGCCTACGCGCATGCGGTTGATGCCCTCCGCCGGCTGGTAATGCTGCTCGAATGCGAAGGGGGCATAGTGGCCCATCCAGCCAGCCAGCAACGGCTCGATGCGCCCGGCATGGTCGGGCCGCACATAAAGGAAGGCAGGGGCGCCCGGCCCGCCGTTCAGATATTTGTAGCCGCAGCCGACTGCGAAATCGGCATTGGCCGCCTTCAGATCCACAGGCAGCGCGCCGGCGGAATGGGCAAGGTCCCAGATGACAAGCGCGCCCTCCGCATGCGCCCTCTTGGTCAGCGATGCCATGTCGTGCAGACGGCCGGTGCGGTAGTCCACCTCCGTCAGCATGACGACGCCACTGTCCGCGCCGATCGCGTCCTCGACCGCCTCCGGCGCGACCACCTTCACCTCATGTCCTTGCCCGAGACCGGCGGCCACCCGTTCGGCGACATAGATGTCGGTCGGAAAATTGCCGCTGTCCGTCAGTATACGCTTACGCTCTGTCTTGGCGAGCGCGGCCGTCAGCACCTTGAAGAGATTCACCGAGGTGGAATCGCCAGCAACCACCGTTCCCGCGTCCGCGCCGATCAGCCGGGCGATCTTGTTGCCGACGGTGACAGGCAGGTCGATCCAGCCGGCCTCGTTCCAGCCGCGAATGAGCTTACTCCCCCACCCCTTCTCCACCTCGCGTGCGACGCGCTCCCTTGCCGCGCGCGGCAAGGGGCCCAGCGAGTTGCCGTCGAGATAGATCACGCCGTCCGGCAGTTCGAACAGCGCCCGCGTGGCACGAAAGAGATCGGGCACTGTCATTGTGTCGGTGTCTCCCGCAATCGGAAGCGCTGTATCTTGCCCGTCGCGGTCTTTGGCAGGCTTTCCACGAAAACGATCGAGCGCGGATATTTATAAGGCGCGATGGCCGCCTTCACGTGGTCCTGCAGGCGCTTGACCGTGGCGTCGTCGCAGGGGACGCCGGAGGCGACCACCACGTGGGCCTGGACGATCTGGCCCCGCTCGGCATCCTCGGCGCCAATCACCGCGCATTCGGCCACATCCGCATGGGCCAGCAGCGCTGCCTCGACCTCGGGCCCGGCGATATTGTAGCCGGCGGAAACGATCATATCGTCCGAGCGCGCGGCGAAGTGGAAGCGGCCTTCCTCATCCTGGATGAAGGAATCTCCCGTAAGGTTCCAGCCGTCGCGCACATAGTCCTTCTGCCGCTCGTCGGCGAGGTAGCGGCAGCCGGTGGGACCGCGCACGGCCAGGCGTCCGATCTCGCCGCGCGGCACCTCGTTCATGTCCTCGTCGACGACACGCGCCTCATACCCCGTCACCGGCCTTCCGGTGCAAGCCGGGCGCATGTCGTCAAAGCGGTTGGAGATGAAGATGTGCAGCATTTCGGTCGCACCGATGCCGTCGAGGATGGGCTTGCCCGTCTTGTGCAGCCATTCCTCGCAGACGGGGCCCGGCAACGTCTCGCCCGCAGAGACCGCCGCGCGCAGCGAGGAAAGGTCTGCGCCCCCGTCCATGGCGGCCAGCATGGCGCGGTATGCGGTGGGCGCGGTGAAGCTGATCGTCGCGCGGTATTTCTCAATGATCTCCACCATGTTCGGCGGCGTCGCGCTTTCCAGGAGCGTGGCCGCGGCTCCGAAACGCAGTGGAAAAATTGCCAGCCCGCCAAGTCCGAAGGTGAAGGCCAGCGGCGGCGAACCCACGAAAACGTCGTCCGGCGTGACCTGGAGCACTTCCTTCGCATAGCCGTCGGCTATGATCAGCAGGTCGCGGTGGAAATGCATCGTCGCCTTGGGAACACCGGTGGTGCCCGAGGTGAAGCCAAGCAACGCGACATCGTCGCGCCCCGTCTTCACCGCATCGAACCGCACCGGCTTGTTGAGTGCGATGCGGTCGAGCTCGGCGTCGAAATTGGCGGTGCCATCGAAGCCCACCACCTGCTTCAAGTATCTGCTGCCCTTGGCGCAGGCGACGAGCTCGTCCTTGATGCGGGTGTCGCAGAGCGCCAAGGCGACCTCGGCCTTGTCGACGATCTTGCCGAGTTCGCCGGCGCGCAGCATCGGCATCGTGTTGACGACCACCGCCCCAGCCTTGGTGGCGGCCAGCCAGCAGGCGACCATGGCGGGATTGTTGGCCGAGCGGATCAGGATCCGATGGCCCGGCTTGACGCCGTAATCCTCGACCAGCGCATGGGCGAGCCGGCTGGTCCAGTCGGCCAGTTCCTTATAGGTACGCTGGCGGCCATTGCCGATCAGCGCAACATGGTCGCCAAACCCTTTCTCCACCATGCGGTCGGTGAGTTCGACGCCGGCGTTCAGATATTCTGGATAATCGAACCCCTCCAGAAGGAAGTCCGGCCATTGATCCGGCGGCGGGAGGTTGTCCCGCGTGAATGTATCGACATGCGCCGATGGTCCCAGCATTGGAGTTCACCCTCATTTTTTTATTTGTCGCGCGATCACAACTTTCTGCACATCCGACGCACCTTCATAGATGCGCAGCGCCCTTATCTCCCGGTAAAGGCTCTCGACGATGTGTCCGCGCCGAACGCCGTCGCCGCCGTGGATCTGCACGGCCTTGTCGATGACCTCCTGGGCGCGGTCGGTGGCGTAGAGCTTGGCCATGGCCGCTTCGCGTGTCACGCGCGGCGCGCCCATATCCTTTGCCCATGCGGCGCGGTAGACGAGCAGTGCCGCCGCATCGACGTCCAGAGCCATATCCGCCAGGTGCCCCTGCACCATCTGCAGATCGAACAGCGGCGCGCCGAAGAGTTGGCGGCTTGACGCCCGCGCGATCGATTCGTCCAGCGCCCGGCGGGCAAAACCGAGCGCTGCCGCGCCTACCGTAGAACGGAACACGTCGAGCACCGACATAGCGATTTTGAAGCCTTCGCCCGGCTTGCCGATCATGGAGGAGGCCGGAACGCGCACCTCCTCGAAGGACAGCCGCGCGAGCGGATGCGGCGCGATCACTTCGATGCGCTCGGCGACCCTCAGTCCCGGCGTGTCGGCCGGTACTACGAAGGCGGAGAGGCCCTTGGCGCCCGGTGCTTCGCCGGTGCGCGCGAAGACGGTGTAGATGTCTGCGATGCCGCCATTGGAGATCCAGGTCTTCTCGCCCGACAGAACGTAGCCACCGTTGTCCTGCGTGGCGCTCATATCCATATTGGCGACATCGGACCCAGAACGCGGCTCCGAGAGCGCGAAGGCGGAGATCGCCTCGCCCTTGCGGGTTTTCCGCAGCCATTTTCGCTGTTCGTCGCTGCCGAACAGGCTGATGGCACCGGTGCCCAGCCCCTGCATCGCGAAGGCGAAATCGGCCAGCCCGTCGTGCCGTGCCAGCGTCTCGCGGGCGATGCATAAGGCGCGGACGTCAAGGGGGCTGGGGGCTGCCGTGTCGAGCGCCGTCGGTTCCAGAATGCCTGCCTTGCCGAGCTTCGCCACGAGATCGCGGCATGCGGCGTCGACGTCGCCATGATCGACCGGCAGATTGGCGGCACACCAGGCCTCCAGCCGCTCCGCCCATTCGCGGTGGCGCTGTTCCAGGAAAGGCCAGTCGAGGAAGGAACGGTCAGGCATCAATCCCCCTCGAAAACCGGTGTCTTCTTTTCGACGAAAGCGCGGTAGGCGCGCTCGAAGTCGCGGGTCTGCATGCAGATCGCTTGCGCCTGCGCCTCGGCCTCGATGGCCTGCTCCAGCCCCATCGACCATTCCTGGTTAAGCTGGGTCTTGGTGATGCCGTGGGCGAAGGTAGGGCCGGAGGCAATGCGCGCGGCCAGCGCCAACGCCTCAGCTTCAAGCTGGCCCGCTTCGACGAGCCGGTTGTAGAAGCCCCAGCGCTCGCCCTCCTCGCCGCTCATGGAGCGGCCGGTGTAAAGCAGTTCCGCCGAGCGGCCGTGGCCGATAATGCGCGGCAGGATGGCGCAGGCACCCATGTCGCAGCCGGCAAGGCCCACACGGGTGAAAAGAAAGGCCGTCTTCGCCTCCGGCGTCGCCAAGCGAATATCGGAGGCCATGGCGATGATCGCGCCGGCCCCCACGGCCACGCCGTCCACCGCTGCAACAATCGGCTTCTGGCAATTCAGCATCGCCTTGACCAGATCGCCGGTCATGCGGGTGAAGGCGAGCAGGCCCTTCATGTCCTTGCCGACGAGGGAGCCGATGATGTCGTGCACATCGCCGCCCGAGCAGAAATTGCCGCCATTGGGCAGGAAAACCACTGCGTCGACATCGTCGGCATAGGGCAGCGCGCGAAACATGTCGCGCAACTCGGCATAGGAATCGAAGGTAAGCGGGTTCTTCCTGTCGGGCCGGTCGAGTTGGACGAGGGCCACGCTGCCCTCCATCCTCCACAGGAAATGTTTGGGCTTCAGCCCTGCCATCGCGGTCATGTTCAGCCCTCCCAATCGCTTCTGAACGCCTTGAGCTTGGATGAAAGCTCGCGCGCCTCCATCTCGCCCACTCCGGCCAGCAACTCGTCCACCCATGCCTCGTGGGCCTCGGCCATCCGCGCGAAAATTTCGCGTCCGGCCGCCGTCAGCCGCACGATGCTGGTTCGCCGGTCGCCTTCGCGCTTGCTGCGGGCCACATAGCCATCAGCCACCAGGCGGTCCACGATGCCGGTCACGTTGCCGTTGGACACCAGCAGGAAGCGCGACAGATCGGTCATCGCCATCCCGCCGGTCTCCCGGTAGAGCGCCGCCATCACGTCGAAGCGCGGCAGTGTGGAACCGAAGTCCCGCTTCAGCCTCTCACGCAATTCGCTTTCGATCGAGCGCGATGCCCTGAGCAGTCTGATCCACAGGCGCAGCCTTTCCTTGCTGTCCGTGCCGGGCCTTTCGGCCGTCAGTGGAGCGCTCACCATGTTTCCCCTCCGCAAACCGAAATCGTCTGCCCGTTCACGGAGCGCGCGCCGTCGCTGACGAGCCACTGGACCGCGGACGCCACTTCGTCCGGCTGAATGAACCTGCCCTGGGGGTTGACGGCGGCCAGGCCGGCGCGCGCTTCCTCGCGGCTGCGCCCGGTTTTCTCGGTGATGCGCGCGACGGTTTCGGCGAGCATTTCCGTCTCCACGAAGCCGGGGCAGACCGCATTCACTGTGACGCCCGTCGCGGCAAGCTCGCTGGCGAGCGCCCGCATCAGGCCGACCAGCCCATGCTTGGAGGCCACATAGGGCGCCACGTAGGCATAGCCTTTCAAGCCGGCGGTCGAGGCGAGGAAGACGATCCTGCCGGCTCCCTGCTCCCTCATCCGGGCCAGGGCTGGCTTTACGGTCAGGAAAGCGCCCGTGAGGTTGACGTTAACGATGCGGTTCCACTCGTCGAGCGGTATCTTGTGCGCCGGCGCGCTGGAGGCGGTGCCGGCATTGGCGACAACGATGTCGAAGGGCCCGCGAGCGGCCTCCGCCTTTTCATACAGCGCTGCCACGGATGCCTCATCCGTTACGTCCGCAACGAGGGCGTGGATGTTTTCGTGCTCCGTCGCGACCGCCTCGAGGGGCTCCAGCCGCCGTCCGCAAGCGGTCACGGCGATGCCTGCTTCGGCCAGCGCAACGGCGACGGCCTTGCCCACTCCGGAGCCGCCGCCCGTCACCAATGCGTGGCGCGATCTTGCCATCACACCTTTCCCGTCATCTGCTCGGCTCTCTCAGAAAGCCGGTAAAGCTGATCGCGGCCCGGCAGGTATGGATCGGGCCAGGCGACGCCCTTGTCGCGGAGCCGAGCCGCCGCATGAAGCGTCCAGTAGGGGTCCGCCAGATGCGGGCGGGCGAGGCAGACGAGGTCGGCGCGGCCGGCCATCAGGACCGAGTTCACATGGTCCGGCTCGTAGATATTGCCCACCGCCATGGTCGCCATGCCGGTCTCGTTGCGGATGCGATCCGAGAAAGGGGTCTGGAACATGCGCCCATAGACCGGTCTTGCACGCTTAGACGTCTGCCCTGCCGAGACATCGCAGATGTCGACGCCGGCCGTCTGCAGCATCCGTGCGATCTCGACGGCGTCGGCCGGCGTTATGCCGTCGTCGCCAACCCAGTCATTGGCCGAAATGCGCACCGAGATCGGTTTGTCGTCCGGCCACACGGCGCGCACCGCATCGAAGATTTCCAGCGGGTAGCGCATGCGGTTTCGCAGGCTGCCGCCATATTCATCGGTGCGCTTGTTGGTCAGCGGCGAGATGAAGGAGGACAGCAGATAGCCGTGGGCGAAATGCAGCTCAAGCATGTCGAAACCGCAGCGTTCGGCCATCATCGCCGATGAAACGAATTCTTCGCGCACCCTATCCATGTCGGCGCGGTCCATTTCCTTCGGTATCTGGTTACGGTCCGACCAGGAAACCGGCGATGCGGCCAAAAGCGGCCAGTTTCCATCGGAAAGCGGCGCATCCATCTCCTCCCAGCCAAGCTGGGTTGACCCCTTTGGGCCGGAGTGGCCGATCTGGGCGCAGATTTTGGCTTCGGTCTCGGCATGCACGAAATCGACGATGCGCTTCCACGCGGTCTCGTGCTCCGGCTTATAGAAGCCGGTGCATCCCGGCGTGATGCGCCCTTCCGGCGAAACGCAGGTCATCTCGATATGGACGAGGCCGGCCCCGCCCTTGGCCCGCTCGCAATAATGCACGAAATGCCAATCGGTCGGGCAGCCGTCGACGGCCTTGTACTGTGCCATGGGCGATACGACGACGCGGTTCTTCAGCCGCAGGCCGCGCAGTTGGTACGGAGCGAACATGGGCGGGCGGCTGACATTGCTCCCCGCGCCCGCCTGACGCTGGAACCACCCTTCCGCCCCGGCAAGCCATTCGGGATCGCGAAGGCGCAGGTTTTCGTGGCTGATGCGCTGGGAGCGGGTCAGAAGCGAATAGTTGAACTGCACCGGATCGAGATCGAGGTAGCGCTCCACCTCCTCGAACCATTCGAGCGAATTGCGCGCGGCCGATTGCAGCCGCAGAACCTCCAGCCGCCGTGCATCCTCATATTTGGCGAAGGCCCCGTCCAGCGTGGGTTCGGAATGCAGGTAGTCGGCCAGCGCGATGGCGCTTTCCAGCGCCAGCTTGGTGCCGGACCCTATGGAAAAATGCGCGCTGGCCGCGGCATCACCCATCAGCGCCAGATTCTCGTGCGACCAGCGCTCGCACAATACGCGCGGAAAGCTGATCCACGCCGAGCCGCGAATATGACTGGCGTTCGACATCAGCCTGTGGCCGCCCAGATGATCCTTGAAGATCGCCTCGCAGGCGGCGATGGACTCTTCCTTCGTCATGTCGGCAAAGCCGAACCCGTCGTAAGTCTCCTGAGAGCACTCGACGATGAAGGTCGCCGTATCGGGATCGAACTGGTAGGCATGCGCCCATACCCAGCCATGCGGGGTCTTTTCGAAGATGAAGGTGAAGGCATCGTCGAATTTCTGATGGGTGCCGAGCCAGACGAACTTGCACTTGCGCACGTCGATATCCGGTTTGAACACTTCCGGGAACGCCGCTCGTGACTTGGAATTCAACCCGTCGGCGGCCAGCACCATGTCGTATTCGGCCATGAGGGGGCGCGGGTCGTCGACCTCCGAACTGAAGCGCAAATCCACGCCGAGTTCGCGGGCACGTTCCTGCAGAAGGAGAAGCAGCCGCATGCGGCCGATGCCGCAGAAGCCATGACCCGTCGAAACCGTGCGCATTCCTTTGTGGATGACGGCGATGTCGTCCCAATAGGCGAAATGCTCGCGAATGCTGGCCGCGCTCACCGGGTCGTTTTCGGCCAGGTTATCCAGCGTTTCGTCGGAAAGGACGACGCCCCAGCCGAAGGTGTCGTCCGGCTTGTTGCGCTCGAAGACCGTCACTTCGTGATCGGCGCCACGCAGCTTCATCGAGATTGCGAAGTAGAGGCCGGCAGGCCCGCCGCCAAGGACAGCTATCTTCATCGCCTTCTCCTCTCGTCAGGAAAAGCATCGCACCGCTTCGCAGATATTTCAAGTATGAAATTTTAATGTTGAAGCAACTCCCGGAACGCTGCATTCTGGCTTCCGCCGGGCGTGACAGCGGTGGAGCCTGGCGCTATGCAGCAGCGGGACCGGAGGGGAACGATGGCGCTTGAAAGATACATCACAGATTGGGACGACGCCTATGCCAATGCGTCCAACATTCCCGGCGGCGATCGCTGGCCGCAGGCATGGGCCGACGCGGCATCTCCCTTTCGCGAGGCGATGCTGGCGGCAGGCCGTGCGGAACTCGACATCGCCTATGGCAAGGGGCCGCGCAACCGGTTCGATCTGTTCACGCCCGAAGACGCGCCGCGCGGCCTGTTCATCTTCATCCATGGCGGCTTCTGGCTGAGGCTCGATAAAAGCTTCTGGTCGCATCTGGCCGAAGGTGCCCTGGCGCGTGGCATGGCGGTTGCCCTTCCTTCCTACACGCTGTGCCCGCAGATCCGCATCGCCGGCATCGTGGAGGAAATCGCGCGCGCGGTGGAGACTGCCGCCCGAAGGATTGACGGGCCTATCTGGCTTTCCGGCCATTCCGCAGGCGGGCATCTGGCCACCCGCATGGTGACGAAGACAACGCCGCTGGCTGAGAGCGTCGGTCGGCGCGTAAAGGCCGTCCTTTCGGTTTCCGGCGTTCATGACCTGCGCCCGATCATGCGCACGGGGATGAACGGGCAACTGCATTTGGACGAGGCCGAGGCGGCTACGGAGAGCCCGGCGCTTCTTACTCCCCGCCCCGGCACGCGGCTCATCTGCTGGGTCGGCGCTGGTGAGCGCGCCGAGTTCATCCGCCAGAACGCATTGCTCGCCAATATCTGGTTGGGCCTTGGCGCCCGCACGGTAGCGATCGAGGAGCCGGACCGTCACCATTTCGACGTTATCGACGGCTTGAAATCGCCCCATCACCCGATGCTTGACGCCCTGTTGACAGATCCGGGCTGAGAGCGGAGCCTCGGCGAGACAATTTCGGAAGGAAGAGATGAGACCCGTATTCGTGCAACTGCGCTGCCAGCCAGGCAAGACCTATGAAGTCGCCGACATGCTCTATGAGCGGGAGATCGCCTCCGAAATCTATTCGACCAGCGGCGAATACGACCTCCTTTTGAAGGTTTATATCGACGACGGGGTCGATGTGGGCAAATTCATCAACGACAACGTCGCCAACGTTCCCGGTATCGTCCGTTCGCTCACGACGCTGACGTTCAAAGCCTTCTGAAACTCAGCCCTTCACGCGCGGCCTACGATCCTGTACGAAATCCATGGTCGGTAGGCCTGTTGCATGAGGAAGAACCATGAAACGCTCGCGCGTGAACGAGATATTGCGGTCGGGGGAAGAGTTCATAGGGTCCTTCGGCTACGTTCTGCCGCCCTTCGCCAACCTGACGCCGGCCGACATGAAGGCACGCCGTGGCGAGATCGACGCTATCGTCTTGCGGCGGCTCGGCTGGGACATCACCGACTATGGTGTCGGCGATTTCGATAATCGAGGCCTCTTTCTCTTCACCGCGCGCAATGGCGATGCCAACGATCTCCAACAGGGCCGCGGCATGCTCTATGCCGAAAAGATCATGATCTCCCGCAAGGACCAGATCTCGCCCATGCACCGGCATGTGATCAAGGCAGAGGACATCATCAACCGCGGCGGCGGTACGCTGTGCATCAAGCTGTACGCCTCGGCCCCGGACGGCGCCATCGACGACAGCGCAGGCATCGCCGTGCCCACCGACGGCGTCATCCGCGAATTCGAGGCCGGCGAGGTGCTATCGCTTTCGCCGGGCGAGAGCGTCACTCTCATGCCTGGCGTCTGGCACGAGTTCTGGGGCGAAGGCTCGGACGTGCTGATCGGCGAGGTGTCCACCGTCAATGACGACCTTACCGACAATATCTTCGCTGAGCCGATAGACCGCTTTTCGGAGATCGAAGAGGATGAGGAGCCGTACCGGCTTCTCGTCTCCGACTACGACAAATGGCTGTCCTGACCGGAATGAGCATGCGCCTTTCATCCGTGGGCGAACTGGCCGATCGGCTGGTTGCCCAGGCCGGAGGCAGACGCCGCTTCGTTGCCGCGATAGCGGGAGCGCCCGGGTCGGGGAAGTCGACCATGGCGGCAGAACTTTGCAAGGAAATCGGCGCGCGAGGCGTGAAATGCGCCGTCGTGCCCATGGACGGCTTCCACTATGACGATGCCGTTCTTGGCGAAAAAGGCCTATCCTCGCGCAAGGGTGCGCCCGAGACGTTCGATTTCGCGGGACTGCGCACACTGCTTTGCCGCCTGCGGGAAGAAAGCGGAGAGGTTGCAATTCCGGTTTTCGACCGTAGCATGGAGCTTTCACGCGCCGCAGCCGCCACCGTGGACGGCGATACGCGGATAGTATTGGTCGAAGGCAATTATCTGTTGCTGGATGAAGAGCCGTGGCGTGAACTTGCCGGCGTCTTCGATGCTTCGTGCTATCTGGATGTACCCCGCCCTGAGCTTGAACGGCGGCTTCTGGAGCGCTGGCGGGGGCACGGGCGCGCGGAGGACGATGCGCGGCGATGGGTCGCCACCAACGACCTGCCCAATGCCGACCGGGTGATCGCACATTGTCGCCGACCCGACATCATCTTGTGAAGCCAAGGCCAGGAACCGCATAGGCGTTCCCCCGTTCATCTAGCGGGGACAACCGACAAATCTCAAGGAGTATGACGGACATGGATGCAATGGCGACATATGCCCCCGGAACGGGAGAACAGACTGCCTGCCGCGCATTGCCGATACTTATGGCGTTGCTCATTCTGGTGGCGCCCATCGCCAATCTACCTGGGTTTGCCCAAGGGCTCGACAGCGAGGAGGCGATCGACGCGATTGTCGGTTCGGATGTGAAAACCGCCGAATCGGGCAAGGAAGCCCAGGTGGATCGAGTCGTGACCGCGGTCGAGAACGCTATGGAAAGCACCCAGGAGGTGCGCAAGGCTTTCAGCCTAGATACGCTCGAGATCGTGTTCGTCCCCGAATTGGCTGGGCGGGTCGAAGATGCCGTTTCCGAACATGAAGAAGAAATCGAAGCCCTGCGCCAGGCCATAGAGGGCAGCGCCATGTTTTATCACGCCGTCGATTCCCGCTCGATCATGCTTCGGAATATCATCGCGGTCGAGTTTGCCGACGACAACAGCGTGACCATATTTGTGCACGGCAAGGAGAGTTAGGCTCTCGATACCAAGGGAGACGCGCCTTGCCACGACGCGTGATACCTCCGGTCAGATCGGTCAACGCCCACCTCCCTTGGTATAACCTCCCGCAAGGCTTGCCGCCCGCCATGGATTGGGGTCATATGCAATGGAGGGACGTCCCCGTGACCAGGCCAGGCAGCAGGCACGGAACCGATACACTTATGGAGGGGCCTGAAATGGGCGTTGACGGTCAGCAGCATACCGATGTGATTGGCGAGAATATTCTCGCCAAGATCAAGGCCCATGCCGAGGGCGACACGAACGTCACCCTGTCGACCCCGTTGACCGACCTTGGCATCCACTCGCTGGAGCTGACGGAAATCATCTTCGATCTCGAGGAGGAATTCGGCATAGAGGTCGAGATGAACACGGCGGAAGCATGGGAGCATCTCAGCACTGTGCGCGACATTGTTGAATCGGTGCGCAAACTGGTCAACGACAAAGCTTGAACATGCCCGAAAAGCGTATCGTCATCACCGGCGTCGGCGGGATCTGCGCGCTCGGCACGGATGCCCCGGCGATCTGGCAGTCGATGCGCGCGGGCCGCGCGGCGATCGGGCCCGTGGAAAACGAAGACCTGCATGAGGTCAAGATAAGGATCGGTGCAGAGATCAAGGCGCTGCCCGACCACGGGATCGAACGCAAGCGGATCGCAACCATGGACCGATTCAGCCTGCTGGCCGCAATCGCCGCAGGCGAGGCGCTGAACCAGTCATGCCTCCATATCAGCGAAGACGACCGTCACCGCGTCGGCGCGGTCGTCGGCGTCGGCATATGCGGCTGGCATTCCATTGAGGAAAACTATCGCGCGATCCTGCTCGAGGGCAAAAGCCGGGCAAGCATTTTCAGCGTGCCGCGCGTCATGCCGGGCGCGGCGGCTGGCCAAGTGTCTATGGTGCATGGCCTCAAGGGCCCCGTCTTCGGCGCCACATCCGCCTGTTCCTCGTCGAACCACGCCATCGCCGCGGCCGCCGACCAATTGCGCCTGGGGCGCGCCGACGTCATGCTGGCGGGCGGCGCGGACGCCCCGCTGGTCTATGGCGTCATGAAGGGCTGGGAAGCCCTGCGCGTGCTGGCGACCGACACCTGCCGGCCTTTCTCCGCCGACCGGCAGGGGCTGGTGCTGGGCGAAGGCGCGGGGATAGTCGTGCTGGAGACGCTGGAGCACGCGCTTGCCCGGGGCGCAACCATCCTGGCCGAACTTGCTGGAACGGGCATGTCGGCCGATGCTTCCGACATCGTCGCCCCCACCGTGGAAGGGCCGGTGCGGGCCATGCAGGCATGCCTTGCGGAGGCCGGCATCGCGCCGGAAGAGGTAGACTATATCAATGCTCACGGCACTGGCACGAAAGCCAATGACCGCATCGAGACGGAGGCGATCAAGCAGGTCTTCGGCGGCCATGCGCGTACCCTGTCCATATCCTCCACCAAGTCGATGCACGGCCATTGCCTCGGAGCCTCCGGCGCCATTGAACTGATCGCCTGCATCAATGCACTGCGCGAGAATGTGGTGCCGCCCACGGCGGGCTTCCGCCAAGCCGACCCCGACTGCGATCTCGACGTGACGCCGAACGAAGCGCGCGCGCGGCCTGTCGGCGTGGCAATCAGCAACAGTTTCGCCTTTGGCGGAACCAATGCCGTGCTCGCGGTCAAATCTTCCCCCAATACCTGATAGCTAAACTCAACTATTGATGGTGTAACCGATTCCCTCTAAAGGTCGGCCGAGATGGTTTTCCTGATCAGGCAATTCAGGAAAACCATCAACAATGCCGCATGCCCGTCGGCATGCATTGGCTCCAACCCTGCTCCGGAGGAATTCAAATGAGGATCGCACTCGCCCTGTTCTCGGGTCTAGCCGTAACGGCCGCCCAGGCGGCCGAACCGGCAGATGCCCTGACAACCTATGCGGACATCGCCCTGGCCGGCTACGAAGACAGCCTTGTGACCGCGCGGGCCCTGGACGAAAAGATCAAGATGCTCGTCGCCGATCCGTCCGAGGAAACACTGGAGGCTGCCCGGCAGGCCTGGCTTGCGGCGCGCGTTCCCTATCAGCAGACCGAGGCCTATCGCTTCGGCAACCCGATCGTCGATGATTGGGAAGGCCGCGTTAACGCCTGGCCGCTCGACGAGGGCCTGATCGACTATGTCGACGCCAGCTACGGCACGGAGTCGGATGCGAACAACTTCTATACGGTCAACGTGATCGCCAATGATAAGATCACCGTCGGCGGCGAAAAGATCGACGCTTCCACCATCACGCCGGAGGTCCTCCAATCGCTGCACGAGGCCGGCGGCATCGAATCGAACGTGGCTACCGGCTATCATGCCATCGAGTTCCTGCTTTGGGGGCAGGACCTCAACGGCACCGAGGCCGGCGCGGGCGAGCGCCCCTATACCGACTACGATACGGCCAACTGCACCGGCGCCAATTGCGAGCGTCGTGCCCAGTATCTGTCGTCCGCCTCTCAACTGCTGATCGCGGATCTCGAGGAAATGGTCGCCAACTGGGAAGAAGGCGGCGAGGCGCGCACCGGCCTGACCGAAGGCGACCCGCAGGCGGGCCTGACGGCCATGCTGACCGGTCTCGGCTCTCTTTCCTATGGTGAGCTGGCCGGCGAGCGCATGAAGCTCGGCCTTCTCCTTAACGATCCGGAAGAAGAGCATGACTGCTTCTCCGACAACACTCACAACAGCCATTACTACGACATTGTGGGGATCCGGAACGTCTATTTCGGCGAGTATGAGCGCGTCGGCGGCGAGAAAGTCGAAGGTGCCAGCCTTGCCGAACTCGTCCGCGAAAAGGATCCCGCGCTTGCCGACGAAGTCGAGGCCAAGCTCGACGCCACGCTGGCCGCCGCCGAGGCCCTGAAGGCGCGCGCCGAGGAGACCGAGGCCTACGATCAGATGATCGGCGAAGGCAATGCGGAAGGCAATGCGGTCGTCCAGGCCGTGATCGACGGCCTTGTCGACCAGACCCGCTCGCTGGAGCGCGTCATCGCGTCGCTCGACCTTTCCGGCGTGACCATCGAGGGATCGGACAGCCTTGACGCGCCCGACGCGGTTTTCCAGTAGACCGATTACGGGCCGCGCCTCCCCTTTGGCGCGCGGCCCGGCTTTGGTTCTGGAAGATGAGAATCGTCATCTCAAGTTATGCGTTTGCTTTCGCGCTGGCCGGGGCCACTTGTTCCGTTCATGCCGAAAGCGCACGCCCCGACCTTTCGCCGGAGGATCGCTCGCGCGTCGAAGACGTCACCCGCCCGGCGACCGATTTCTCCAAACCCGAGCGCTTCGAGCGCATGCAGGCCGGGGCGGCAACCACCGACAAGCTGATCAATGCCGACATCTTCTCTCACCCTTCGGCCAATCTGGGCTTCGAGGAACAGCAGCGCTTTCTTCTGGGCAATGGCCTTTTTCGCAAGGACTGGGTCTCGTCTCCATCCTCCACGCAGGCTTCCGACGGGCTTGGGCCCCTGTTCAACGCCCGCGCCTGCCAGTCGTGCCATATCAAGGACGGACGGGGCCATGCGCCTGCGTCGGCTAACGATTCCGCCGTCTCCATGCTCGTTCGCCTGTCGATCCCGCCGACCCGGGAACAGGAGGAAGAGATTCTTGCAGGTTTCCTGTCGAGTGTGAACGAGCCCGTCTATGGCGGTCAGCTTCAGGATTTCGCCGTGGCAGGCCTTCCAGCCGAAGGCCGCGTGCGCGTCGACTATGAGGATGTGCCGGTGCAGCTCAATGGCGAGACCGTCACGCTCCGCAAGCCGGCGCTCAGCATCGAGAATCCCGGTTTCGGCAAGATGCACCCGGACGTGATGATGTCGGCGCGCGTGGCCAATCCCATGATCGGCCTTGGCCTTCTAGAATCCATTGCGGCCGAGGATATCCTGGCCGGCGCAGACCCTGGCGATGCCGATGGGGACGGCATTTCCGGCCGCGCCCGCTTCGTGCTCGACGAGGAAGGCGAACAGGCGCTGGGGCGTTTCGGCTGGAAGGGCAATGCGGCCAGCGTCGTGCAGCAGACGGCGGATGCCTTCTTCGGCGATATGGGCCTATCGACGCCGCTGCGGCCCGATCATTGGGGGGACTGCACCGAAGCTCAGGGCGATTGCCGCGTGCTGCCGCATGGCGCACAGCCTCATCTAGGCGAGCAGGAAGTGCCCGGTGACCTGCTGAAGCTTGTCGCCTTCTATGCCCGCAACCTCGCAGTGCCTGCCCGCCGCAATATCGACGATCCGGATGTGCTGGCCGGCAAGCAGGTCTTCTACGAAACCGGTTGCGTCTCCTGCCACACCCCGAAATTCGTCACCCGCCGCGATGCGCCGCAGGAAGAACTCGCTTTCCAGCTCATCTGGCCCCATTCCGACCTGCTTCTGCACGATATGGGCGAAGACTTGGCCGATGATCGACCGGAGGGGACGGCAACCGGTCGGGAATGGCGCACGCCGCCGCTGTGGGGCATAGGTCTCACCGGGGCTGTCAGCAAGGACGCCACCTTTCTCCACGACGGCAGGGCGCGCAGTTTGCTGGAAGCCATTCTCTGGCATGGCGGGGAAGCCGAACCCGCCCGCCGGCGTGTGGTTGAAATGGAAAAAACCGAGCGGGACAATCTGATCCGTTTCCTGGAGTCGCTTTGATGCCCATACGTTCGATTCTTTGCGCAGCCGTCCTCCTATTCGCGGGCGCAGCCGCCGCCCAGGAACGGCGTGTGCCGGAAGGGATCGGCGCCAATGTCGCGGACGGCTATGCGCGTGTCAGCCTTGAAGCCTTCGCCGGCGCAACCGCCCGGCTCCACGCCGGCCTTGAGGCCGTTTGCGCGGAGCCCACGCGGGAAGGGCTCGACGACATACGCGCCGCCTTCGCCGACACAGTGCGCGCGTGGGGACCGGTCTCCGTACTGCGCTTCGGTCCGCTGGTGGCGGAAAACCATTTCGAGCGCATTTTCTTCTGGCCCGACCCACGCGGCGTGACGCTCCGCCAGGTGCAGGGCGTTCTGGCCGAAAAGGAACCCGAGACGGCGAACGTCGAAGGCCTTGCAGGCAAGAGCGTTGCCCTGCAGGGCCTGCCGGCGCTCGAATATGTGCTGTTCGGAACCGGGTCTGACGCGATCGGCACCGGCGAAGAGGATTTCCGCTGCCGCTACGGCGCGGCGATTGCCGGCAATGCCGCCGCGCGCGCGAGAGAGCTTATCGAGGCCTGGTCGCCGCGCGCTGCCTTCCACGACGATTTCGCGCATCCCGGCGAGGGCAACGCGCTTTACCGCTCGCCCCTGGAAGTCGCCGGTGAAGTGGTCAAGGCGCTGGGCACCAGCCTGCAGTTTGCCCGCGATGCCGAACTTCTGCCAGCCCTGGGCGAGACGCCTTCCAAGGCCAACGGCAAGCGCGCGCCGCTGTGGCGTTCCGATCTGACATTCGACCTTGTTGGCACCCAGATCCAGGGCATGCTCGCCCTGATCGATGTGGCCGGCTTCGGCGAGGCGTTGGACGAGGAACGCCAGGCCATCCTCGACGCCCTCCGTTTCGACCTGGAACATACTCTTGGGGCGCTGGAAGAAATCGAGGCACCCGCCGAGGCGGCCTTCGCCGACGAGCAGGATCGCGGGCGCATCGCCTATGCGGCAACTGCCCTCCAAGGTGCGAATGCGACGGTAAGCGAGCGCTTCTCGGCGGCAATCGGATTGACGATGGGATTCAATGCGCTCGACGGCGATTGACAGGCGCACGTTTCTGACGCTCGCGGGCTCCGCCGCGGCAGCGCCGCGAGCATTTGCGGACGCCGATATGGGCGACGGAGCCCTGTTCCTCGGTGCGCGCCTGAACGACGGGCGCTACGAGGCGGCGGTCATCGACGAGAAGGCGCGCGACATCCTCGTGCTGCCGCTCGAGGCGCGCGGCCACTCCTTCGCCATCGATGCCCCGCGCCGCCGCGCCGTCGCCTTCGCGCGCTCGCCGGGGCGTTTCGCGGTGGCATTCGGCATGGCAGACAGCGAGCCCGTGGCCATTGCCGCCGCCGACAACCGGCATTTCTTCGGCCATGGCATATTCACGCCCGACGGCCGGCTGATGCTGGCCACCGAGAACGACTATGATGCCGGCCGCGGCGTCGCCGGCATCTATGATGCGACCGACCGCTTTCGCCGCATCGGGGAATTTGCGACCGATGGCATCGGCCCGCATGAGGTGGTGCTGGCGGGCGATGGCAAGACGCTGTGCGTCGCCAATGGCGGCATCCTCACCCATCCCGACTATGGGCGCTCCAAGCTCAACCTCGCGACCATGAGGCCGAGCCTGACCTATATCGAGATCGCTTCCGGCGGGGTGATCGACAAGGCCGAACTCGCCCCGGAACTGCATCAGCTTTCCATCCGCCACATGGCGGTGGACGGGGCTGGTAATGTCTGGTTCGGGTGCCAGTACCAGGGCGAGGCTGCGGAGCAGCCGCCCTTGGTCGGCCGTCATCGGCGCGGCCGGGAGATCGAACTTTTCCTCGCGCCTTCCGAGACGCAGCGCCGTATGCGCAATTATGTCGGCTCGCTAGCGGTCGATGCGTCGGGCGACGTGCTTGCCACATCGAGCCCTCATGGCGGGCTGGTCGCTTTCTGGGATACAGCGACGGGCAAATACCTCTGCCAGCGCGAACTC
The DNA here is from genome assembly GCF_026162365.1 of Nitratireductor luteus. Lineage (GTDB taxonomy): Bacteria > Pseudomonadota > Alphaproteobacteria > Rhizobiales > Rhizobiaceae > Chelativorans > Chelativorans luteus. Next base: position 157,184 of record NZ_JAOANW010000002.1, read on the forward strand.
GCAGATGGCTGCGGCGTCGCGCCATTCGACCGGGGCTCGGTGCTGGCCACCAGCGGACGCGGCGCGGTCGTGAAAGCCGGGCCGGATATCGTCTCTCCGCTGCGCACGCCCGGCGCGGACAAGCCATCCTGGGACAATCATCTGCGGCGGCTCTAAGGCCGGCGATAGCCCGTCGGCTGCCCATAAAGCCGCGCAATGCGGGTTATCGCTTCATCGAGCCGCTCATGGGCCACGGTCATCGTGTGGCCGTTGGCATGGATCACGTTCCGTGTGTCGGTCATGATCGCCACATGGCCGTTCCAAAACACCAGATCGCCCCGTCGCAAGGTGTCCGGATCGACCGGTTCGCCCAGCGATGCCGCTTGCATGTCGGTATCGCGCACGACGTTCCGCCCCGCCATGAAGAGGCTCAGCTGCACCAGTCCCGAGCAATCGATGCCGAAGCCGCTTGCGCCGCCCCAGAGATAGGGCGTGTGCAGGAACTGCTCGGCGACCGCGACGTAGTCCGCCTCCGCCTCCGGCACCGGCCGCAAATGTCCGGCTATCATCGCCTCGCCGGAGGCGAGCAGGGCGTAGCGTGTGCCGCGCCTTTCCTCCCTGCCCACGACACACAGGCGCGCGCCCATCGAATGAGCGCGGACGGGAGGCATTTTCAACTCCGGCGCGGGATAGACGAAGCTGCGGGGGACGGTCACGATATGAGTCGGCGCTTTGCCTTCGGGTCCCAACGCCTCGGCAGGCACGTAGCCCACATAGGAATCGCGCCGGGACTGGACCCACGCCCAACCCTCCCGCTCCTCGAAAACCAGCACATCGTCTCCGCAAAGAAGCTGGGTATCGATCCCCGCGTCGAAGCGCGGGGCGGAGCGAAGGTCGGCCACCGGTTGCGCAACACGCGCCGGACGGCCAGCGATATAGCGTTGCGCCGGAACCTTCCCGCGCAGATTTTCGTCGGCCAGGTCCGGACGATAGGCGTGAAGCCTGCGGTCCAGCGCGGGCATGCCGGTCGCGTTCATGTCGGCAGCTCCGCTGCCTTGGCGATGATCTGGTCGCCGAACCGTTCGACGAACAATGCACCCTCCACCGTCCGCTTCACCAGAACGCTGCGGCGATCGCGCTCGTCGCGATGGCGTGAGACGAATTTGAGACTGCCCATCGTATCGAGTGCCCGCGTGATCACCGGTTTCGTCACCTTCAGCTTTTCCGCCAGCCCGCGCACCGTGTGCGGCGGCGGATCGAGATAGACCGTCAGCAGGATCGCCATCTGCCGCTGGGTGAGGTCGGGCATGTGTGCCGTCACCTCCGCCAGGCACACCTGCTGCCACAATCTGAGGGCTTGGCTCGGCCTGAGCGGCACCGGCATGGAATTCGTCCGCATCGTTTCGGATGCGTATCAGTTTGCCGGTGAATCGCAACCTTGGCAAGCAGTTGCCCGAGGGAGCCTCAGCCGAAGCGCTCCCGCAGCGCGCGCTCGATGGCGCGGATGGCCTGGGCCTCGCCGCCCACGGGCGCAGCCGGTTTTTCGTTCGGGTTCCAGCCATAGATGTCGAAATGCGCCCAGCTTTTCGCTTTTTCCACGAAGCGCTCGAGAAACAGCGCCGCCGTTACCGATCCTGCGAAGCCGTCTGAAGTGACATTGTTCAAGTCCGCCACGCGGGAATTGAGCTTTTCGGCGTAAGGGCGCCACAGGGGCATGCGCCACATGGGATCCGCCACAGCTTCGCCCGCACCGTTCAATGCCGCCGCAAGGGCTTCGTCGTGCGTATAGAAGGGCGGCAGGTCGGGACCGAGCGCAACCCGAGCCGCACCAGTCAGCGTCGCCATGTCGATCATGATCTGTGGTGCTTCCTCATCGCCCAGTGCCAACGCGTCTGCCAGCACGAGCCTACCTTCCGCATCGGTGTTGCCGATCTCAATGGTCAGACCCTTGCGGCTCGTCAGAATGTCGCTCGGACGAAAGGCGTTTCCGGAAATGGCATTCTCCACCGCCGGAATGAGCACGCGCAGCCTTATCGGCAGGCGCGCCGCCATGATAATCCGGGCGAGGCCCAGCACATTTGCGGCCCCGCCCATGTCCTTCTTCATGAGCAGCATGCCGCTGGCCGGCTTGATGTCGAGCCCGCCCGTATCGAAACAAACGCCCTTGCCCACCAGCGTCACCTTCGGCGCATCTTCCTGACCCCATTGGAGGTCGATCAGACGGGGAGCCTGTTCGGCCGCCCGCCCGACGGCATGGATCATGGGAAAATTGTTCGCCAGCAGCTCGTCGCCGCGCACGGCGCTGACCTGGGCGTTGAATGCCTGGCCAAGCCGGCGCACCGCTTCTTCCAGTGCGTCCGGCCCCATGTCGTTGGCCGGCGTGTTGATGAGGTCGCGCGCAAGGAACACGCCTTCAGCAAGACGCACCGCCGCCTCGACATCGGCGCCATCAGGCGCGGCAAAGCGCACGTCGCGTGTGGGCTTCTTGCCGTAGCGGGTGAAGGCGTAGCTGCCCAGCAAGAGCGCCAGGGCTGCCAGGTCCGGGTCTTCCGGTGCAGTGGCGAAATGCCACGCGCCTTCCGGCAGCAGCCGCGCCAGACGGCCCAGCGCCAGCGGGGCAGGCGCCTTGCCCAGGCCGAAGAAGACGCCGGCCAGAGCTCCGTCGTTCCCCGGAATGGAGAGCAATTCGCCTTCTCTTCCGGCAAAGCCGTTTGCACGTGCCCATGCGCGGGCGCTCTCGCCGGCGCCGCTTTCCTCCATCTTTTCGTCCGTGACCAGGTAGACGGGGCGCGAATGCGCTTCTCTGGCGCTTGCAAGGGTCAGAGGCATGAAGCGGTATCCTTGAACTGTGGCAGCGAGGTGCGGTGATTAACATTCCATTAGGGTTAACGGAATACGTATGCGTGTGAATGGTTCAGTTCAGGAGGGCCGGCGGGGATGGCTATAAGGGCTTCGGGGGCAAACGCCAGGCGAATGGCGACGGTAGCGGCGACGCTCGTGATAGCTTTCAGCGTCGTCGGGTGCGCGGCGAGCCGCAAAGTCAGCCAGATAACCACCGGCTCGATCGGGCGCATGGCCGAGCGGCAGGTCGATACCATGTCCGCATCCGAACTCCAGCAGGCCGCATCCAGCCTCGGCAAACGCTACGCGCAGAACCCGAAGGACAAGCCGGTCGCGCTCCGCTATGCCTCGATTCTCCAGATGAGCGGCTACACCGACCAGTCGCTCGCGGTCATGCGCAAGCTGGCGATCGATTACCCCAAGGACCGCGACGTGCTCGCAGCCTACGGAAAGGCACTCGCCGCCGCCGGCGAGTTGGAGCCGGCGCTCGACGCCGTCCGCCGCGCCCAGACGCCGGAATATCCCGACTGGCGGCTGCTTTCGGCCGAAGGCGCCATCCTCGACCAGCTCGGCCAGGCGCAAGCGGCACGCGACCTCTATCAGCGCGCACTCGGCATGAAACCCAACGAGCCCTCGATCCTGTCCAATATGGGCATGTCTTACCTGCTCGAGGGCGACCTCAAGACCGCTGAGAAATATATGGGCCAGGCGGCTGCCGCCCCCGGTGCCGACAGCCGCGTCCGCCAGAACCTGGCCCTGGTGGTCGGTCTGCAAGGCCGCTTCTCCGATGCCGAGAAAATCGCGCGTCAGGAGCTTTCGCCCGACCAGGCCGAAGCCAATGTCGCCTATCTGCGCTCCATGCTCGCCCAGAACAATTCGTGGGCTCAGATTGCCAGCGAAGACAAGAAGCGCAACTAGACCAGCAGCGACCGCTGCGCCCTTGTCGCACGGCGCTCCCGTGTCATGCATGGGCCGGCGGCGCTTGCTTTAGGATCATTCAGCGGAGACGATTGCACCGTCGAAGCCCGGAATCGAACGCCGGACCAGCTATTGTGATTGGACTTGGCCGCGCGGCGGAGTCACATTGGAGAGGGTGAAGGGGCTCGGGCCATCTTACTGAACAAGGAGGCCATCATGCACCATCAAACGCTCGAAAATCTCAAAACCGTCGCCGCGGTGGATCGCGACAAGACCCGTCCGGCCATGACGCGGAGCGAGCGTCTCCAACGCTGGGCCGAGCTTCTTGAACAGAGGCCGGAACGGCGGCTAGCGACGCTTCACGGAACGGAATACTATGCCGTTCGGATCCGGGAGACCATGCGCAGCGCCGGCTCGCCGATCACCGTCGCCTTCGAGGACCCCGTGCTTCGCGACGAGGGCCTGAAGGATGACAGCTATGGCGAAGCCAAGCGGTTCTTCGAGATCTCCGACTGGCAGTTGCACGAAATCGTCTGCTACTGCCATTTCGGCGAGACGGTCACTGCTGGGAGTGCTGCCCGCCATGTCCGGTCTGCAATCGGTTCCAGACGCCCCGGAATGGTCGCTCGGCTGCGTAATGTCATCATCGGCTAGGGCCTGCTACAGCACCGGCCGGAAAGATCCGAATCGATTTTCGGGCAGCACGCTGCAGGATTCGTCAGCTTGCAGCGCCCAGCGCTCAAAAGGGCGGCTCGCCATCCGGCGGGCCGCTATCAGCGTTCGGAGAAGGCGCGCGACATGCTGTCGACGATCGGTTTCGTCAGATAGCTGAAGAATGTCCGTTCAGCCGTCTGAATGAGGATCTCCGCCGGCATTCCCGGCGTCGGTGAAAATCCCCTCACCCTTGCAAGCTCGCTGGGGGAAAGATGAATGCGCGCCAGATAGACCTCCTGGTCCTGCGCGGTTTTCTCTCCCGGGAGCGCATCGGCAGAAACGTAATATACCTTGCCCTCGAGAACCGGCGTCGTGCGCTGGTTGAGCGCTATCAGCCGAACCGCCGCCGTCTGACCCGTCTTCACATTGTCAATCTCGGTTCGCGGCACCTGCGTCTCGATGATCAGCGGTACGTCCGCCGGCAGGATTTCCAGAATGCCCTTGCCGCTTTCGATGACACCGCCGGGCGTGTGGTAGTTCATCCGTACTACCGTGCCCGCCACCGGCGCGTTGATCGTAACGCGCTGCAAGATGTTCTGGGCCTCCCGAAACTGCTCGCGCACCGCGTCCAGCTCCCCCTGGATCCCTTCCAGCTCGTCGAGCGCGGTTTCCCGATACGCATTCCGGGTCTGCTGTATTTCCTGTTCCTGCTTGACGATCTGCGAACGCGTCTCGGCGATTTCCGCGGACAGTCGCCCGATCTGACCGGTAGCCTCCGCAATCGCCCGCTGAATGGCGGATATTTCGTTTTTTCGCATCAGGCCCTTCTTGAGCAGTATCTCCTTGCCCACGGCTTCCTCGCGCAGCAGTTCGAGCTGAAGCATCATTGCCTGCCGCTGCTCGGCATATCCTTCGGCACGAAACCCGAGTGCCTCGATGTTCTGCCTGAGCAAGCCAATGTCGCTGTTCAAATTGTCCTGCCAAGCATCGAAGTTGAGCCGCTGCCCCTCCAATATCGGCACGACATCGGGAGCGTCCCGATTGTCGGCGATAAAGGGAGTAAGCTCTATCTCATCTGTTCCGCGAATCTGGGAATTGAGGCGTGCGGCGATGGCCTCGAGCCTGAAGCGTCGCAGGAAAAGCTGCCGTTCCCTGGCAAGGGCAGCGGTCTCGTCGAGCCGGATCAGCGGTTGATCGAGCTGCACGAAGTCGCCTTCGTTGACCAGAATTTCCTTTATGATTCCGCCCTCGAAATGCTGGACGATCTTGTTCCGGCCGGTGGCGACGAAGCTACCTTGCGCAATCACGGCGGCCGCAAGCGGGGCTGTGACCGCCCAACCGCCGAAACCGCCGAAGGTCAGAGCGAGCAGGATCAGCCCTACCGTCGTCTGTTTCCAGATCGAACGGGGAACGTCCGCGTACCATTCCATGTCGTGAACTTTTGCGATGTTGGACATTGCAGGCTGCCTCTACTGGATCTGATGACCGAACGAACCGCTCTCGATGCTTACGCCCCGGGCCGCCAGCGCCTGCAACACGTCCTTGCGCACGCCGAACAGCGCCACCGTTCCGTTCACGAGGAGGAGGATCTTGTCGACGCTGCCCAGCAGCGCCGGCCTTTGCGTAATGGTGATTACGGTGATCCGGTTTTTCTTCGCATGCTGCAGCGCGCGCTGGAGGGCGGTATCTCCGGCGCTGTCCAGGTTGGAGTTCGGCTCGTCGAGCACTACCATGCGCGGATTGCCGAAGAAGGCGCGGGCGAGCGCGATGCGTTGTTTCTGCCCTCCCGACAAGGGCGAACCGTCAGCGGCGACGACGGTCTCGTAGCCATGCGGCAGCGTCGCGATCATCTCGTGCACATCGGCGAGCATGGCCGCTTCATAGATTTGCGCATCGGTGGCATCGTCCCGCATGCGCGCGATATTCGCCTTGATGGTTCCGGGAAAGAGCTGCACGTCCTGAGGCAGGTAACCGATGTTCTCGCCGAATTGCCGCTGGTCCCAGTTCCTGAGGTCCATCAGGTCGAGCCTGACATTTCCCGAGGTCGGCAGGATGGAGCCGACGAGCATTTTCCCCAGCGTCGTCTTGCCCGCTCCGGAGTTGCCGATGACGGCAAGGGAATCGCCGGGGGACAGCGCGAACGAGATTCCGTTGAGGACGACACGCTTGGTCCCTTGCGGGACGTAAAGCAGCCTCTCGACATCCAGCCGCCCTTCCGGACGCGGCAGTTGCAGGCGCTCGAAATTGAACGGCGAGGACTTGAGCAGGCCAGCAATCCTGCCATAGGAGGCGCGCGACTGGCTGTACTGGTTCCAGCCTTCGATGGCGCCTTCGATCGGCGCGAGCGCCCGACCCGCGATGATGGAGGCCGCGATCACCATGCCGCCGGTGATTTCCCCCTCGATCGCCAGGTAGGCACCCCAGCCGAGCATGGCCACCTGCGTGAGGAGCCGTGAGCCTTTCGACATTGCCGCGAAGACGATGTTGCGGTCCTGGGCGATAACCTGGGACTTGAGCGAACTCGCCGTATCCCGGCCCCAGATATGCACGGCCTCCGGGATCATCGCCAGGGCATTAATGATCTGGGAATTGCGCGACATGGACTCGAGGTGAAGATTGGCCTTGACCTGAGCCGTGTTCGCTTCGCCGAAGGGGGTCGCCGTCACGCGCTGGTTGAGCAGCGTCAGCGCGAGCAGCAACAGCGCGGTGGAGACGACGATGAAGCCGAGATGCGGGTGAATGAGAAAAACCGCCAGCACGAACAACGGCGCAATCGGCGCGTCGAGGAAGGACAAAAGCGTCCGCGAGACGAGGAAGGAGCGGACCTGCTGCAGGTCGCCCAGTGTCTGGTACTCCCGCCCGTTTCCGTGCAGCGAGGCACGGGCCGCCGCGCTGAGGACGGGTGAACCGAGTTGCGTGGCGAACTCCACGGCGGTGCGCATCAGAATGAAGCGGCGGATCGCGTCGAACATCGACTGCAGTATGACAGCGCCGACGATGACGAGGGTCAGCATGATCAGCGTATCGATCGACCGGCTGGTGAGGATGCGGTCGGAAATCTGGAAGAGATAGATGGGAATTGCCAGCACCAGCGCGTTGCTTGCCACGGTGAAGACCATGACGACCGCGAGGTTTCTCCGCACGGCGGTGAGGCCGGCCTTGAGGCTGGCGCCGAAGTCGACGGGGCCGAGCCGCTTATGGAAAACACTGCCGCCTGGCCCCTTGCCGACCGGTCCTTTGCCGCCAGTCGCATCCGCCGACTTGTTGAGCGGGCGCTCGCGCGCTGCGATGGGACCACGATTGCCGTCGATGGTGACCATGCCTTCAGCGTTGGGTTTCTCCCCAACGATGGGCTTGGGCGCCTCCCGAGGGTGCTGCGGGCGCGTGGATTCGGACCGGGCCTGCTCTCTCGTTGGGGCTGCCGCGGTCGGAAATTCGCGGGCGCCGTTGGGCCGTGGGGTTGCCGATGCGCCGTTCGGGGCATCTTGAGCGCGTTGCTGATCCGGTCGCGCGAATCCAGCCTCCGGCTTGGCGTACTGGCTCTTCGCGGGGGTTGCCGCATCCACAACCGCAGGCCTGTGCCTTTTCGCTTCTGCGATGGGATACGCCGGTCCACGGCGGGCGGCTGTACTCGCCTCTTCAATGGCGGCAGCCTTCAGGAGATCCTCCACCGCCTGATCGATGTCCGCGAATTTTTCTTTGATCGCGTCCTTCTGCCCGCGCAGGACATCCGAAAGATTTTCACGGGCGCACGGCGCCTGTTTCCCTTCCACAGGCCGGTGCTGACGAATATCACCTCCAGAAGCGCTGCCGCCAGAGCTCCCGGCACGGTCTCCGTGATCACCCATCAAACCCCCCACAAATCAGCCGATCAGAGTTTGCAAACCGTCTGCTTGCGAACTGTCGGCGTCGAAGTTTCCTGAATTTCCGTATTCCGTATCGCCGGTACCGCCCACATCCTCGTCGAGGAAGGCCACCGCCTCGTTGACGAGAACATCGGGATTCTGTCCGCCCAGATCCGGTTCAGTTGAAATGATGTCGGCCTGTACCAGGATTTCGTTAGAGTAGTGGCCGTTGCCCACATAGGTTTTGCCGAGAGAATCGAGATCAACAATGGCGGCATTGTTCAGCAATGCGTTGCCACCTGTCGTGATCTCCCATTCTGCACCCGGATTTTCGTTGATCGCGTGCATCGCCACGGCGACATGGTCGCTGTCGCCCAAGATGTTGGTTTGCTTGACGTACTGCACATTGTGAAGGTCGCCCTTGACGTGCAGCACGCGCAGAAAACCAAGCCCCGCGAAGGCGGCGTCCGAAAGGACACCGTCGCTCAGGTGGTCCTCGCCGCCAGTGAGCCTGAGGGCCGCTTCAAGATAGTGCTCCGGCAGCGTTTCGAAACGGTCGGCACCGCCGACATTGTGGATATAGCCCTGGTTCCAGAGCAGGTTTCCGGATGTCGAGACAAAGCCTTCACCGGTGGTCTGAAAACCGTTCACAGCCCCGATCGTGTCGTTGTCGAGCAGGACGTTCATCTGGTGAATGATGTTGGCGTCGTAGACATTGCCTCCGATGATGATGAGATCGTAGGCAAAGCCGAGCTCGTAAATGGAAATGTCGTTGTAGGCGAGATTGTCGCCGGAATAGACTCGCGTGGTCACGCCGGACGACGACAGGATGCCGATGTCATTGTCGCTCATGAAGGTGAATTGCTGCAGCCAGTTCACGATCATCAGGTCGCCGTCGACTTCCTTCACCACCCAGTGTTTCGGGAAGCTGCCAGGCGTGTCCCGTTCGCCATCTTCTTCGTCGTGTGTGTAACGCTGGAATTCCGCCACGTTGAACGCTTGTGTCAGCGCCGGATCCTTGGTCCACCCGTCGAGCGCGGAGGAGACGTAGTCCTCGTCGTACCAGGCGTTTATCTGGATAATGGCGTTCAGCTCGATGTGCTTTCCCACGACCGCCGTGACAGGCGCAGCCGTCCAGAAGTTCTTGAGAACGGCATTGTTGACGAGCGTATTTTCCCCGGACTCCAGTTTCACCGAGGCATCGATGTCGATGCCTGTTTCGGTGATGCGGGCATTGGTCGGGTGGACCTCGTCGTCATCGTCCACCAGCACGTCGTCGGGCGTGAAATAGTCTTCCAGCTTCGGAGCCTCTTCGACCCTCTTGCCGTTGGCGAAAACGCCCTCGAGCGTTTGCGATTTCTCGACGAAGACGCTTGTGCCGGGACTTGGATCGCCGGAAAACCCGGCGAGAAGTTCCGAGGCAGCGGCAACGAACGAGGCGAGCTCCTCCGCGGAGCCTGGCATCTCGACGTCCATGATCGGGGACTGCCGCGCAGCCGCACCAGCCAGCGCGAGGACCGCATCGTCACCGACAGGCGATGGGGTGAAGCGCAACCCGTGGCCGCCGACGCCGATATAATCGTTGTCGGAGAGGCCGATGGCCTGGCTTATGTAGTTCGCCACCGAGCCCAGCGTCTCCACCTCGGGCAAGATGACCTTGAATGGGGACAGGTTGTAGGCGAGATCCAGCCGCGGGGATCCGTAACCATGGGCCGGCAAGGCGCTCGGATCGCCGTGAGACACCTGCAGCGGGCCGTATTCGGTCGACGTCCAGGGATGGACGAGGACCCAGTCGGGAGCAGGTGGACGGTACATCAGACCGGGGTCGTACCCCAAGAATTCGAAGGGCGCGGCAAACGGAGTTGTGGAATTCGGGAGGCCCGGGAGGTTCGGCGCATCGGTCGCCTGGGCGTTGAACTTGTCGTAGGCGTCTCTTTGCCGTGCCTCCTCGACGGTAACCTCGAACAGGCCGATGAAGTGGGCTATCGCCTCGGTGATCCTGTCCATGTGCACGGTGCGCACCTCCCCGTTGAGATCGGCGAATCAACCACACCGATCATGATCTGTGAGCTGCGCGGAATGTCCGCGCAGCCCGTTCTTGTCAGTGGTGGCAATGACCTCAAGCGTCGAGATCGTCGGAATCTTCGCCCACGGTCGAGCTGTTGAGATTTCCTCCGACCACGGTCATGTCGACCGCATTCTGCTGGAGGTTCGCACCCATCACGATCTCCTGGTTGAACGCGCTGGTGTTGACGATCGCGTCGGCCGTGGCTGTGCTGGTTCCGGTGACAAAGCCGTCATCACCATTGTTGGAACCCCACACGCCGCCGCTGCCGCCGCCGCCGCCGTCTCCGTTGAAGGCCCAGCCGCCGTTGCCGCCGTCGCCGCCATTGCCGCTGGCCGCCCAACCGCCGAGGCCGTTGCCACCCGTGCCGTCGGCCCATGCACCGCTCAGAGCAGCGCCGCCGTTGCCGCCGCCGGCCAAGGCATGTCCGCCTTCACCGTCACCGCCGTTGGCCCAGCCGCTTTGGGCTGCACCGCCGACGCCGTAGCCGCCATCGCCGCCGCTGCCACCGACGCCGAGACCGACACCCGTACCGGCACCCGCTCCGGCGCCTGCCGCGGCCGCATCGCCACCGTCACCGCCGTCGCCGGCGTCCTTGGCGAAACCGCCATCGCCGCCGTCGCCGCCATTTCCGGCGCCTTCACCGTTCCCAGCCTTGTTGTCGCCACCGTCACCTGCGTCATCGGCATCACCGCCGAAGTTCAGGATCGGAACCTTGGCGTAGAAGGCATCAACTCCGTCACCGCCTTCGGCATCGCCGCCGTCACCGGCATTCTCGGCATCGCCACCGGTGGCATTGCCGCCATTGCCGCCGTCGTCGCCGTCGCCGGCCTTGTTGTCGCCGCCGTCGTCGCCGTCACCGGCCAAAGCTGCGCCGATACCCAGACCAAGGCCGAGACCAAGGCCAAGGCCGACGCCTGCTGCGCCGTCGCCGCCCTTTGCGCCCTCGCCCTTGCCGCCGTCGGCCTTACCGCTATCGGCGTTGCCGCCCTCGCCCTTGCCGCCGTCGGCTTCGCCACCGTCGCCTTCGCCTCCGGATGCCAGGCTGACTGCGAGACCGCCTTCGCCCTTGCCGCCGTCGCCTTCGCCGCCGGTGGCATCGCCGCCATCGTCGCCATCGCCGCCATTGGCCTTAGCCTTTGAGCCGCCTTCGCCGCCGCTGCCGCCTGCATTGATGCCGTCGTCAGCGTGGGCATCGCCGCCATTGGCGTTGATATTCTGCTTGAAGTAGTCGTCGTTCTTGACTTCGGCATCGTGCAGAACATCGTCGTCGGAAATGTTGGCGACCTGGCTGATCGCGTTACCGACATCGTTGCCGGCTCCGTCGAGCGCGTCCGAGAGGATGTCTTCAAAGTTGATGTTGAACATGCCTTCGATCTGGGCGTTGCCGGCCATGTCGATATCGGCAAAGTCGTCATCACTGGGCTTGAAGCCATCGAGAGCGAAATCGACCGCAACATCGACGTCGACATCCGTTTCATTCTTGTTGACGTTGACGTTGACGTTCTTGTTCTCGTTCTCGTTGTCGTTCTCATTGTCGATCCGAGCCTTCAGCTCGGCATCGATCTTCGCTTCAGCGTCCGCATCGGCGTCGGCGTCGGCTTCACTTTGGGATTCCGATTCTGCCTTGGATTCGGACTCCGACTCGCTCTCCGACTTCGCCTCCGATTCAGACTCGCTCTCGGATTCAGCTTCGCTTTCGGACTTCGACTCACTTTCGGATTCCGACTCACTCTCGGATTCGGCCTCGCTCTTGGATTCGCTCTCGGAACTGGATTCGGATTCGCTGCTGGGATCCTTGATCAGGTTTTCCCAGTCCCAGGGCTTGTGTTTGTACGCCATTGTAGTGTCCTCAATTCAGGACCACGACAGCTTGACCGCTATTCATCTCCGTAGGGCCTTCACCGCGTAGTACGTTGCATTGATGTTTGGAAATTCGGCGCTCGGACGCGCATCGACGCGGACGGACGCCTGGCTCTGGTTCAGTTTTCGGTGATGCGGGCCCTCCCTTTCCTGTTCGGGAGACGGCGCGTTTCTCAGGCGAGGGAACTGGTGCAACGCATGAACTTGATGCTGACAGTCACCCGCCCGGACGGCTTCCGTTCCCGGCTTGATCCGAGCAGTGTGAGGCGAGCAGAGGACAGACAGGAAGATGCCACTTCGATTTAGCCCGATGGAGCTATAAGAACTTTATGGTTAATAAAAACTATTAAAAGAGTATATTATGGATAATTAAAACATGGTCCATGTAATTATGAGAACATTTCGCGCTATTTTCACGATATTGTTCGGCAATCCATTCGGTGTCTCTTAATAATCCTCGAAATGTACTTTATGGCTACCTTGTTCAGCACAATGAATTGCTCATGAGCCCTATGTAACTAGGGACTTAACGTGCTGCATACCTCTATCGAGCTATTCCGAGAGTCAAAAATTTGGTCTATAGTTTTTTACGTTTAACGGAGAGACAGCCCGGACGGTCGAGTATCCGTCGAGGGGCGGGAGGCGTCTCCAATGATGCAGCGTATGAGTGGTGCGTCCGCAGCCAGTCAAGTAACCTTGGCCTTTCCTACTACGATCAAAAACACCTACCACCGAAAACTTCTTTTTGTCGCACCGCCAGGCTGCGTTTCCGACGCTCTGATTGCGGCCGTTGAGAGGGAGTTCTCCTGGATTTCCGTTGCTCACGTACTGGAACCGGGCCTGGCCTGCGCCCGTTTTGATTCAGAGGTTCAGCTCATTCTGGTCGATGTCAGCCAACTTGAGGCATTCCGAAACAGCTGGAGCGAACTCGCCGGCATGCATCCCCATGCCGCGGCGGCAGTGATGATGACCGCACAGGATCATCGTTCCACGAGCTTGACGCAGATCAAGGATTTCCAAGCGGCACGCGGCATTCTGCCCATGGATGTGAACCTGGATATCTGGCTCTCAATCATTCGCATCATGCTGAAAGGAGGGGCATACTTTCCATCCGCACGGCTCCCACAGGCACAGCAAGCCAGTTCGGCAGGTCCCGGTCTACGGGCAGAGGGACGTCCGCACCGCTTGACCGGTCACGAGCAATGGAGCGAAACGATGGACGATCTCACCATGCGCGAACTGGAAGTGCTTGCGATGGTGGCTCGCGGGTATCAGAACAAGATCATCGCTGCCGATCTCAACCTCTCCGAACACACGGTAAAAATTCATCTGCACAACATCATCAGAAAGCTGGGCGTCCACAACAGGACGGAAGCTGCGGCCATGTATTTCGACTACACAAGCCGCCGTGAGAATGTTGATGATGGTGACAACGGATCAGGCCAGGACGCGCCCGTACCGCGCAACAACGCGGACGACCTTTGAAAACCGCCCCGATGCCAAAGCTCCAGGAGATTCTTCTGCTCGTCGGGCAACTGAACTACACTTGGACGAATACTGAGAGCCTGTTGATCTATCTGATCGCGGGGCTTGCGGGGACCGACAAGGAAACCGCGATCGTCATCTTCCTGACGCTGAACACGCCGCGGGCCAGGATCGACCTGGTGGAACGTCTTGCGAAAATGCACAAGACGCCGAGTGACTGCCGGTCCGAGATACTCAACGTCACCAGGCAGCTCTCCAAGGAAGCAAGCCTGCGCAACAAATTCAACCACTGCATCTATTCGTTCGATCCGGAAAGCGGACGCGGGATCACACAGCTCATGCGCATCGTCGAGAGCAAGGACGAGATCAGATACGGCAAGGTGGAGAGCCTGGACGAAACAGAGATGGAGAGGATAAAGAAGAGCATCTCTTCTCTCGTCGAGATAAACAAGACCATCTGGGCCATCTCCAAAAAGTACAGCTTTCCGGCTTCCTGACGACCGCAATTGCGATGTCGTGCTTGCCCTCAATGGATTTCGCGGCGACAACTGATTTTATCCGTGCCGTGGTGCCCAGAGCAATTCCCTGAAAAAATGCCAGTTCCATCAAGTCTGTGAAAAAATGGGCACGCCCATCAAGATCATCGGCGATGAGGCAATAGGCGAGCGCAATCACGATCCCCAGCCGCAGACTGTCGTCCGAGCGGCGCCACAACTTCGCCCCGTAATTGTTGCCGGTGATCGACTGCATTGCATGGGAAAGGGGCCATAGCGTTCCGGCACATCGGCCCAGGGCGATCCGGTCTGGAAACGCCACAGGATGCCGTTGAGAACCTTGCGGTCATCACCGCGCGGCACACCGCGAACCTTGTTGGGCAGACGGGGTTCAATCACACTCCATTCGAAGTCGCTCAATCGTATCGACGCATTCAGGCCGCCAAAAGAAGCCTTGAATCAGAACGTGTCACAAACTGATAGTCAGTTTATGAGTTTGCGGCCTAGATCAGCAGAGTTTGAGGAAGATTTTCCGATTGTAGCCCGTTTGCGCAACGCTTTAGAGCAGATCATCGTTTCACTGAAACGCTGTTCTGCTCTATCTACTTGTTTTTACCGCATTTGTGCGACGTCAGGTGATTCCACCTGAGTGCAAAATGCTCTAGACGTTGCTCTTGCTCACCAAGGAAAGCGCCGTTTGCCTCCCTCGGCCCCGCCTTCCTTCGCTTTGTGCGAAGGCGGCTCCGAGGAAAATTGGCGGAAAGCGGCGGATTTTGTTACAATCAAAAAACGGCGCGAAGTTCCAGCATAGCGTGCTATCCCGGTGCTACCCGGAGCACTTCGGCGGAACGCCATAACCTTCCAAGTCATTGAAAGAAGACTGGCGCACCCGACAGGATTCGAACCTGTGACCTCTGCCTTCGGAGGGCAGCGCTCTATCCAGCTGAGCTACGGGTGCCCCGGGTAAGGGCGAACGCGACGCGTTGCGAGGGCTTTCATAACCGATGGTCTGGCCGGCATCAACGGCGAATTCCATGGGGTTGGCAAAGAAGTTTGGGCATATTTCACGTGAGGGAGGTTAATTCCACAGCACGGGACCTTCGCCGCCGGTCGGAGATCCTGCCGTCGACTGCTTGGTCGCGACCTCCAGTGTGAGCACCACCGGCAAGGCCGGCTTCCGGCTCCGGCGACCAGCGCAGCCTGCCGCGCCCAGATTCCAGACGGCCCTTTAGTCCGCCAAAACCGACCGACCTCCAGAATGCTGTTTCGCACATCGCAGGGTTGCCTCCGTCGTGGCCGGGCGGGCTTTCGCAAGCCCTCGCATTCGGCTAAAGCCCGGAGTTGATGACAAGGTCGGACTTCCAGGCATGCACCAGGGTGACAGGCGCGAGGCGCTTCTTTTGGGGATAGATACGGGCGGGACCTACACCGACGCCGTGATCTATTGCGAAACGCGCGGCGTGCTGGCCAAGGCCAAGGCACTGACGACACGGCACGACCTGACGCTCGGTATTGGCGGCGCCGTCAATGCCGTGCTGGAAAAAGGCGGGTTCGAAGCGGACGCGATCGGCCTCGTCTCCATGTCGACGACACTCGCCACCAATGCGCTGGTCGAAGGTCAGGGCGGACGGGTCGGGCTGGTCATGATCGGATTCGGTGACGCCGACCTCGACCGTGCGGGGTTGCGCGCGGCTCTCGGCGGTGATCCCGTCGTCTTCGTGCCGGGCGGGCACGACGTGCACGGCAATGAAAACCTCTTCGAGATGACGGGGCTGGAACCCTGGCTGAATGCGCATGGCGCCCATGTGACGGCCTTTGCCGTCTGCGCCTATTTCGCGGTCCGCAATCCTGCCCACGAGATCACGATGTGCGAAATGCTGCGGGCGCGGATGGGGCTGCCGGTGACGGCCAGCCACGAGCTCTCGGCCAGGTTGGGCGGACCCCGGCGGGCGCTGACCACGCTTCTCAACGCGCGCCTCATCGGTCTCATCGACCGCCTTATCCTCTCGACCAAGCGATTCCTTTCGGCGCGCGGCATTGAGGCTCCGCTGATGGTGGTGCGCGGCGACGGGGCGCTCGTTTCGGCAAGCTTTGCCCACGACAGGCCGATCGAGACCATTCTGTCGGGCCCGGCGGCGAGCCTCGTCGGCGCGCACTGCCTCACCGGCATCGACAACGCCATCGTCTCGGATATCGGCGGAACGACGACCGATATAGCACTTCTGGCGGGAGGCCAGCCGAGGCTGGACCCCGAAGGCGCCATGGTGGGCGGCTACCGCACCATGGTCGAGGCGGTCGCCATGCGCACCTACGGGCTCGGCGGCGATTCGGAGGTAAGCCTGGAAGAAGGTGCGCTGGAGCCCGTGCTAAGGCTCGGTCCCCGCCGGCTGACCCCGCTGTCGCTTGCCGAAACGCTGCATCCGGGCGTGGTGCTGCCCGAATTGGAGCGGCAGTTGAACCAGATACAGCCCGGCAGGCTGGACGGCCGGTTCGCGTTCACGGCCGGGCTGCCGGCGCGTTTCGCCGCCGGGCTGACCGAGGCTGAAAGGCGGCTTTACGAGCGGTTGTCGGAGCGACCGCAGGCGCTCGACCGGCTGATCAGCGGCGGAATGGAACAGGCGGTCCTTCAGCGCCTGGTGGGGCGCGGCCTGGCGCTGATCTGCGGCTTCACGCCGTCCGACGCGGCCCATGCGGCGGGGCGGCAGGCCACATGGAACAGCGACGCTGCAAGGGCGGGCGCGGCCCTTTTCGCGCGGCGTCGGGATGGTCGCGGGCAGCCGATCGCCAGGGACGGCGTGGAAATCAGCCGGCGCGTGCTGGCGCGTCTGACCCGGCTTTCGGCCGAGGCCATCCTCGACACGACGCTGGCCGAAGACGGGTTCGACAGCGCCATGACGGCGCGCAACACCGTCATCCAGCGCGCGCTCGACGGCGCCCAGGGCATCACGCGCATCGCGCTGTCGCTCGACCGGCCGGTGGTCGGTCTCGGTGCGTCAGCGGCCTTGCACTATGCGGGGCTGGGAACGTTGCTGGGGACCGAATGCGTGCTGCCGGAGCATATGGACGTCGCCAATGCGGTGGGCGCGGTTGCGGGGCGGGTTTCCGCCGTCGCGAAGGCCAGGGTCAGCAGGCTCGGCGAAGGCTCGTTTCGGGTGAGCGCCGGCGCTTCGATCCGCGATTTCGCCGACGAGGCGGCCGCCATTGGGTTTGCGGAAGAGCAGGCGCGCGGGCTGGCGGCGCTGCGGGCGGCGGAAGCCGGCGCGGAAACCAGCGTGATCACCGTCGGCCGCGACATCTCGGCCACCGAGGTCGACGGACAGCGCATCTTCATCGAGGCCAAGGTGACGGCGCGGGCTTCGGGCCGGCCGCGCATTGCCGCATGAGGGACCCGCACGGTGAACAGGGCGTCGGAATCCGAGTGAATTGACCGCGCGTGCGCAGCGTGATCAAAACGCCGGCAGAATTGGAAAAGCAGTGCTTACGGAGAAGTGGAAATGGTTGAACGCGTTGAAACCGACGGCTTGAAGATCGCGCGGGAGCTGCTTGATTTTGCCGTCGACGAGGCCTTGCCGGGCACCGGTGTCGACGCGGAGACTTTCTGGCGGGCGCTTTCGGACATCGTTCATGCGATGGCGCCCAAAAACCGCGCCCTTTTGGCCCGGCGCGACGCACTGCAGGCGGAGATCGACTCATGGTACAGGGAGAACGGTGCGCCTTCGGACCTTGATGCCTACGAAGCCTTCCTGCGCGACATCGGGTATCTGCTGCCGGAGGGACCCGATTTTCAGGTGACGACCGAGAATATCGATCCCGAAATATCGCAGATCGCCGGCCCCCAGCTCGTCGTTCCCGTGACGAATGCGCGCTACGCGCTGAACGCGGCCAATGCCCGCTGGGGATCGCTCTACGACGCGCTTTACGGCACCGACGCCATTTCCGAAGATGGCGGGGCGGAAAAGGGCAAGGGCTACAATCCCAGGCGCGGCGAGAAGGTGATTGCCTGGGCGCGGGATTTCCTGGACAAAAGTGTGCCGCTCGGCGACGCAAGCTGGGCGGATGCTACCGGGTTTGCCATCGAGGATGGCCAACTCTTCGTGAAGACGGAGCAAGGCCAGGCGCGCCTCAAGGAGAGCGTACAGTTCTTCGGTTATGAAGGGGAACCTGCCTCGCCGCGCGCCATCGTGGTCGAGAAGAATGGCCTGCATGCCGAGATCGTCATAGACCGCGAGCACCCCATCGGCAAAACCGATAGAGCGGGCATTGCCGACGTCGTTCTGGAATCGGCGCTCACGACAATCATGGATTGCGAGGATTCGGTGGCCGCCGTCGACGCCGAGGACAAGGTCCTCGTCTATCGCAACTGGCTCGGCCTGATGAAGGGCGACCTGGAGGAAGAGGTCACGAAGGGCGGCGAAACCTTCACGCGCAGGCTCAACCCCGACCGGACCTTCAACGGTCCAGACGGTTCCGAGCGCAGCCTCAAGGGCCGCTCGCTGATGCTGGTGCGCAATGTTGGCCACCTGATGACCAATCCGGCGGTCCTGGACCGGGAAGGCAAGGAGGTGCCGGAAGGCATCATGGACGCGATGTTCACCGCGCTCATCGCGCTGCACGACATCGGTCCCGGCGGCAGGCACCTGAACAGCCGCGAAGGCTCGATGTATATCGTCAAGCCGAAGATGCACGGCCCTGAGGAAGTGGCCTTCGCGGTCGAGCTCTTCGACCGGGTCGAGGATGCGCTTGGCATGAAGCCCAACACGATGAAGATGGGCATCATGGACGAGGAACGGCGCACGACGGTCAATCTCAAGGAATGCATCCGGGCCGCATCGGAGCGCGTGGTGTTCATCAATACCGGCTTCCTCGACCGCACCGGCGACGAGATCCATACTTCGATGGAAGCCGGCCCGATGATCCGCAAGGGCGACATGAAGCAGGCCACCTGGATCAAAGCCTACGAAGACTGGAACGTGGATGTGGGCCTTGCATGCGGGCTTTCAGGCCATGCGCAGATCGGCAAGGGCATGTGGGCCATGCCCGACCTGATGGCGGCCATGCTGGAGCAGAAGATCGGCCATCCCGAGGCCGGCGCCAACACCGCCTGGGTGCCCTCGCCCACCGCGGCCACACTGCACGCCACCCATTATCACCAGGTGGATGTGAAAGAGGTGCAGGAGAGCCTCAAAAGCCGGCCGCGCGCCAAGCTCTCGGATATCCTTTCCGTGCCAGTCGCCACCCGGCCGAACTGGGCGCCGGAGGAAATCCAGCAGGAACTGGATAATAACGCCCAAGGGATCCTCGGTTACGTCGTGCGCTGGGTCGACCAGGGGATCGGCTGTTCGAAGGTACCGGACATAAACGATGTCGGTCTGATGGAAGACCGCGCGACGCTGCGTATCTCGGCGCAACATATGGCGAACTGGCTGCACCACGGCATCGCCAGCAAGGAACAGATCATGGAGACGATGAAGCGCATGGCCGCGGTGGTCGACCGGCAGAACGCGGGCGATCCGAACTATCGTCCGATGGCGCGGGATTTCGACGGATCCACAGCCTTCCAGGCGGCCTGCGATCTCGTCTTCAAGGGCCGCGAACAGCCCAACGGCTACACTGAGCCGGTGCTCCACAGGCGGCGGCTGGAGCTGAAGGCGGCCGGCCGGATTGCATAACTGCTGGTCAAACGGAATGCATCTCCCATGATCGTCCTCGCCATCGACACCGCCGCCTCGCTATGCGCCGCCTGCGTTTATGACGCGGGCAAGCAGGCGGAACTCGGCCGCGCGGTGCTGGACCTTGGCAAGGGGCATGCCGAACATGTCATGCCGGTCATCGAAGAGGCGCTGCACGATGCCGGGCTCGGTTTCGAGGCGGTGGAGGCGGTGGCGGTGAATGTGGGACCCGGTTCGTTCACCGGCGTGCGCGTAGGTGTTTCGGCAGCGCGGGGGCTGGCACTGGCGCTGGGCATCCCCGCCATCGGAATCAATGCACTCGAAGCGCTCGCGGCGCAGGTGCGCGAGGCGCATCCCGGCCGCGACGTCGTGGTCGTCACCGGCAATCGCGGCGAAAGCCTTGCCTACGCGCGCTACGATGCCGCGGGCGGGCTTGTGGAAGGCCCGCTGCTCGAAACCGCGGCGGATATCGCAAAACGGCTGACGGGCGATCCGATTCTTGCCGGCGATGCCGGCGACAAGGTTGCCGGTTCGGCCTCTGTCGATGCCGTCTTGGCTTCGGCCACCGCGGACATCGTGTTCTATGCGCGGCTTGCGGCGCAAAATGCTGACCGTCCGAAACCCGTTCCGCTCTACCTGCGCGGGCCGGACGCGAAGCCGCAGACGGCCTTTGCCCTGCCTTTGAAGGACGCATGATGGCGCTGTCTATCGGGCGCTTCCGGCGCCGCAATTTCATCATACGCCCGCTCGAACGCGACGATTGCGACGCGATGGCCGCGCTGCATGAGGAGAGCTTCGCCCGCCCGTGGTCCGACGAGGAATTCGCCGCGCTGATTGCGCAGGAGACGGTGTTCGGCTTTGCCGCCATCGAGGAAGGCCGAGCGCGCGCGAAGCCGCAGGGTTTCGTGCTGGCCCGCCTGGCCGCCGGCGAAGCCGAGATTCTGACCATCGCCGTGTCGCGCGCGCTGCGCCGCCGTGGATTGGGATATAATCTTATGGACGCAGTCCTTCGCCATCTGCACGCCGAGCGTGCCGAGGCGCTGTTTCTGGAAGTGGACGAGACGAATATCGGGGCAATCGCGCTTTACCGGCGGCTCGGGTTTCAGCAGGTGGGCTCGCGCCCGGACTATTATCGCGACGAGGCGGCGCGGAGAACGAGCGCCCTGATCATGCGGCGCGGAATGCGCGAGCGGCGAGCATAGATGTATCATGCGATCCGCCTTTACGGCGCGCTCCTGCTCGTCGCCGTCTACACACTGCCGCTGATGGGGGCGCAATGGCTGGCGCTGCGGACCGGCTGGCCCGACGAGCGCATCGCTCCGCGCCTGTGGCATTGGCTGACGCTGCGGGTGCTTGGCATAAGAGTACGGCGGCAGGGGAAGCTGGCGCGCAACGGTCCGCTCATGATCGTCGCGAATCATGTTTCCTGGACCGACATATTGGTGCTCGGCTCGCTTTCCGGCGTGCATTTCATCGCCAAATCCGAAATGCAGTCCTGGCCGGTGCTGGGCACGTTTGCCCGGCTTCAGCGTTCGGTGTTCGTCGAGCGGGAAAAGCGCGGCACCTCGCCCGAGCAAGCGCGCGAAATTGCCGCGCGGCTGGCCGATGGCGATCCCATGGTGCTGTTTGCCGAGGGCACGACGAGCGACGGAAACCGGGTGCTGCCTTTCAAGAGCACGCTTTTCGGGGCAGCGCAGCTTGCGCTTTCGGCTCTTGAGGAAGTCCAGGTGCACGTGCAGCCGGTGGCCATCGCCTATACGCGCAAGGCCGGACTGCCGCTCGACCGCCGCGAGCGCGGGCGCATAGCCTGGATCGGCGATATGGACCTGTTTCCGCATCTCCGGGAGATTCTCCAGGGCGGCGCGCTCGACGTGGAGGTTCGCTTTGGCGAGCCCTTCGCCTTTGCGGCCGACGGCAGCCGCAAGAAGATCGCGCGGCAGACCGAAGAGGCGGTGCGCCACCTGCTCATCACGGCGCTGCGCGGGCGCGAATCTTGATTTGAGCGCCTCCAAGGGCAAAAACCGTCTGTTTTTTGACACGCAAAAACGTTAGGAAACCGGCATGGAACACAACACTATGCCAATCGCTGGGCCATTCGCCGACCCGGCCGGAATGCAGGAAGCTCATCCAGCGGCCACGAAAAAGGTCTTCGTGAAGACCTATGGCTGCCAGATGAATGTCTACGATTCCCAGCGCATGGCCGACGCGCTTGCCGCGGACGGCTATGGGCCGACGGAAACGATAGAGGACGCCGACCTCGTTCTTCTCAATACCTGCCACATTCGCGAGAAGGCGGCGGAGAAGGTCTATTCCGAGCTTGGCCGCATAAGGCAGCTCAAGGAAGAGCGCGCCCGGCAGGGGCTGGAGACGGTCGTGGGCGTCGCCGGCTGCGTCGCCCAGGCGGAAGGACGCGAGATCCTGCGCAGGGCGCCGGTGGTCGATCTCGTCATCGGTCCGCAGACCTATCATCGCCTGCCGCAGGTCGTCGGCAGGGCCAGGGGCGGCGAGAAGATCGTCGAAACCGAATATGCGCTCGAAGACAAATTCGAGCACCTACCCCAGCCGCGGCGCCAGGAAGTGCGCAAGCGCGGCGTGACGGCATTCCTGACGGTGCAGGAGGGCTGCGACAAGTTCTGCACCTTCTGCGTGGTACCCTATACGCGCGGCGCGGAAGTCTCGCGGCCGGTGGCGCAGATCGTGGCGGAGGCCGAGCGGCTGGCCGAGGGCGGCGTGCGCGAGGTCACGCTTCTGGGCCAGAACGTGAATGCCTGGCATGGGGACGGCGGAGACGGCCGCGAATGGGGACTGGGCGAACTGCTGTTTCGTCTGGCCGAGATACCGGGTCTCGACCGGCTGCGCTACACGACCAGCCATCCCCGCGACATGGATGACGCGCTGATCGCGGCGCATCGCGACCTCGACAAGCTGATGCCCTACCTGCACCTGCCGGTCCAGTCGGGCTCCGACCGTATCCTCAAGGCGATGAACCGCAAGCACACCCATGACGACTATCTGCGGCTGATCGAGCGCATTCGTACCGCGCGGCCCGATATCGCCATGTCGGGCGACTTCATCGTCGGCTTTCCCGGCGAGACGGACGCCGATTTCGAGGAAACGATGCGCATCGTGCGCGAGGTCGGCTATGCCCAGGCCTTCTCGTTTAAATATTCGCCACGGCCGGGCACGCCGGGTGCCGACATGGTCGACCATGTCGAGGAGGCGGTGAAGGATGAAAGGCTGCAGAAGCTGCAGGCCCTGCTCGGCGAGCAGCAGCGGGCCTTCACCCAAAGCCTGGTCGGGCGGACGATGGATCTGCTCCTTGAGAAGCCGGGCCGCCATCCGGGACAGCTTGTCGGGCGCTCACCCTGGCTGCAGCCAGTGATTGTTGATGAAAGCGCCGGCGAAATCGGCGACATTATCACGGTACGAATCAGCAGTGCGGGAACCAACAGCCTGTTTGCCGGTTCGACCGATAGCCCAAGCAGGGCCGTCGAAGCAAAAAGGGCTCCGGCTCAGGAGGAAGCCCAGATGGGGGTAAGCGTTTGACCGCCAGCAGCGAGCTGAAGAATACGCCTTCCGGGGCGTCGGACATGGCGCATATCGTACTGACTTTCGACGACAACAAGTTTGCAGGCGCGCTTTACGGGCCATTTGACGAGAATCTGGCCCGGATCGAACAGAAGCTGGGTGTCGACATCCACTCCAAGGGCAATCAGATCGCCATAAAGGGCGAGCCGGTGGCGGCCGAGCAGGCGCGCCGGGCGCTGGATTATCTCTATACGCTCGTACAGGGCGGAACCGAGCTGAACACGTCGGAGGTCGACGGTGCGGTGCGTCTGTCGCTGGCCGCCGAAGACCAGCTGAGCCTGCCAACGATGGAAGGCAGGGGCAAGCTGGCTGCGGCGCAGATATCGACCCGCAAACGCACAGTCTATGCCCGCTCGGCGAATCAGGACGCCTATATGCGTGCGCTGGAGCGCTCGGAACTCGTCTTCGGCATCGGCCCGGCCGGCACCGGAAAGACATTCCTGGCCGTTGCCTATGCGGCGATGCTGCTGGAGCGCGGCATGGTCGACCGAATCGTGCTGTCGCGCCCCGCGGTGGAAGCCGGCGAACGGCTGGGCTTTCTACCCGGCGACATGCGCGAGAAGGTCGATCCCTATCTGCGGCCGCTTTACGACGCGCTTTACGATATGATCCCGGCTGACAAGGTGGAACGCGCTCTGGCCGCCGACGTCATCGAAGTGGCGCCGCTGGCCTTCATGCGCGGTCGGACGCTGGGCAACGCCGTCGTCATCCTCGACGAGGCGCAGAACACCACGCCCATGCAGATGAAGATGTTCCTTACCCGGCTCGGCGAGAACGGGCGCATGATCGTGACCGGAGATCCAAGCCAGATCGATCTGCCGCCCAACACCAAATCGGGATTGATCGAAGCGCTGCGCGTATTGAAGGACGTGCCGGGCATCGTCACTGTCAAGTTCGATGAGAAGGACGTCGTGCGCCATCCTCTGGTGGCGGCCATAGTGGAGGCATACGACCGCACGTCGCGCCAGCCGACGCCCCGACCGGAAGACAATGGCTGAGAACAACACGAGCCAGCCTATCATCTCCGTAGAATGCGTCATCGAGGCCGATGGCTGGCCAAGGGAGGAGAGCTTGCGCGACCTCGCCCTCGGCGCGATCGAAGCAGCTGTGCAAGAAGCCGGCGCGAGCCGGCCCATCGGTCTGACGGTCATGTTTACCGACGATGAAAGCATACGCGATCTGAACGCCCGCTTTCGCGGCAAGGACAAGGCCACCAATGTGCTGTCATTTCCCGCGGCCGCCGTTCCAGGAAGCGAGGACGATTCCTATATCGGCGATATAGCCGTCGCCCGGCAGACTGTTGCGCGCGAGGCGGAAGCGGAGGGAAAGACCTTCGATCATCATTTGACCCATTTGATCATTCACGGTTTTCTTCACCTTCTGGGGTATGATCACGAAACCCCGGAAGAAGCCGAAGAAATGGAAACGATGGAACGACGGGTGCTCGAGGGACTTGCGATCAGCGACCCCTATGCATAATTGTGTGTTTTGAACGATCGAAGGACGATGACCGAAACTTCCGCGACCACAGTCGGCGATGCGCCTTCCAGCCATGCCGAGCAGCCTTCCGAGGGCGAAGAGGGATCTAGTAGACCCCGAGAACACATCCAGCACCGCGCGCCCTTGATGCAGCGCATAGTGGGTTATCTGGGCGTGCGCAACGGCAATTCGTTGCGCGACGACTTGGCGGATGCGCTGGACGAGCAACACCACGGCAGAGCGTCTTTCTCGCCCGGCGAACGCGCAATGCTGAAGAACATTCTTCGCCTGCGGGAATTGCGGGTAGAGGATGTGATGGTGCCCCGCGCCGACATCGAGGCGGTGGACCTGAACACGACGCTCGGCGAGCTTCTGACCACTTTCGAGCGTTGCGCCCACTCGCGCATGCCGGTCTGCGGCGAAACGCTGGACGATCCACGCGGTATGGTGCACATCCGCGATGTCGTGGGGCATCTCATCCGCTCTTCCCGCCAGAAAAAAGGCCGCGGACGGACCGCGAAGGCGGCCGTGCAGTCTCCGCCCCTGGATCTCGGCAGCATCGACCTCACGAAGACGATTGGCGAACTCAGCATCATGCGGCCGCTGCTTTTCGTGCCGCCGTCCATGCTGGCTTCCGATCTCATGGCCAAGATGCAGGCTGGCCGCATTCAGATGGCGCTCGTCATCGACGAATATGGCGGCACCGACGGTCTCGTTTCGCTCGAGGACATCGTCGAGATGGTCGTCGGCGACATCGAGGACGAGCACGATGAAGACGAGCCGCTGATCGAGCAGAAGGGCGACGGCGTGTTCATCGTCGATGCCAAGGCCGAGATTGAGGATGTGGCGGAGGCCATCGGCGCGGGCTTCAACGCAGGCGAACATGCCGAGGAAGTCGACACGATCGGGGGCATGATCTTCAATGCGCTGGGCCGGGTTCCGGCGCGCGGCGAAGTCGTGCAGGCCATACCCGGCTTCGAATTCCACGTCATCGACGCCGATCCCCGGCGCGTGAAGCGCGTGCGTATTGTCCAGGGCCGCGCAACCGACCGCAGACGCCGGCCGGCAAAGTCTGCGGAGGAGTGATCGACGCCTGGGCAATGTGTCAGGTCGGGTCTTGGCCGTGGATGGCAGAAGATCCTTTTCATACCTGATGTCAGCGAAGCTGCACCGACGACACAAGGATCAACTCAGGCTCCGGCCAATTGCTCGATGTCCCGCCAAACGCCTGGGGGATGCCCCTTGTAGGCCGCAATGCAAAATTCCAGCCAAGACGCCGCTCTGCCATGGTTTAAGGCTGCATGCCGAACTGCTAGATTCCGGTCTTTGATTCGGGGGCATAAACCAGACCATGGAAAGTCTCGCGGGCTGGGTGATCTTGCTCTGGGGCTGGCCGCGCAGGCTTTGCGGTCTCGTCGCCGGTGCGGTGGCCGCGCTGGCGCTCGCGCCCGTCGATTTTCCAGCCGCCGGCTTCATCGCCTTTCCCGTGTTGGTCTGGCTGCTGGATGGCTCAGTAGGCCGAGGGGGCTTCCTTGGCCGGACCTTTCCCTTCTTTTCGACCGGCTGGTGGTTCGGCTTCGGCTATTTCCTCGCCGGCATGTGGTGGGTAGGTGTACCGTTGCTTTCCAACGGGGGCGAGCAGGCCTGGGCCCTGCCTGTCGTGACCGTCGGCCTGCCTGCACTGCTGGCGGTCACTTACGGTCTCGCTGCCCTTTTTGCGCGACCTTTCTGGGATAACGGGCTGGGCCGCATCGCCGGTCTTGCCTTTGGGTTCGGTTTTGCCGAATGGCTGCGGGCATTGACCTTATCCGGGTTCGCCTGGAACGCGATAGGCTACACGGCCATGCCTTCGCCTCTGTTCATGCAGCTTCTGCCCTTCGCCGGGCCGGCCGGTATGAGCGCCATCGCGGTGTTCGTGTTCGCAGCGCCTACCCTTCTGGGCGGGCGGAAGCATATCCGCAGCGGTCTGGCGGTCGCCCTGGCCATCGTCGTCGCGACGGTCGGCTATGGCTTCTTCCGCATGTCCCAGACGACCGATGCCGAGCACTCCATCCCTATCCGCCTGGTACAGATCGGGGGACCGGCGAGAGAGAACGATGCCGAAAGCTTCATCGGGCTTTCACGGACGCCGCCGATGTGGGAGGGGCGCGCGCCCGAGCTCATAGTCTGGCCCGAGCGGGCGCTGCCCTTCGTGCTGTCGGAGCGGGCCGAGGTGCTGGACGCGCTGGGCGAGGCTATCGGGCGGGACCAGACGTTGATCGCGGGTGCCTTGCGCGCCGAATCCGGGGCGGGCAATGCGGACCGCCGAATCTACAACGCCGCCATTCAGATCAACAGTGCCGGCGAGATTGCCGATGCGGCGGATCAGACACGAATGCTTCCTTTTGCCGACTACGTACCTCTTGCCGATCACCTCCGCCGTCTGGGTTTCGAGTGGACCGGCCTTGCTTCAGGATACACGCCAGGCGCGTCACGCCGTCTTTTTCGCATAAGCGAGGGACTTGCCGCACTTCCTCTGCTGGGAAACGAAACGGTGATCCCGTTCGCCGCGCGGGACACTTTCGCCGCGCGGGACACTGGGGAAGACGCGAACATCATCGTCGCGCTGGCCAGCGATGGTGTCTATGCGGGTACGCCGCAGCCCTACCAGCACCTGCGGCAGGCGCAATATCGCGCCGCTGAGGCATGTTTGAGCATGGTGCGGGCGAGCGACGGGGGTATTTCGGCCGCCATCGATCCCCATGGACGCATCCTTGACGGCCTTGTCGACAACGCCAACGGTATCGCGGACGTCGAGTTTCCTGTCATGCGTGCAAAATGCCCGAAATTTGCTGTTTTTGGGACAGAAGGGCTTTCATTTATCGCTGTTTTTGCCATTTTTGCGCTGCTATTAAGCAAGCGGGGGCGCTCAATTTGACATTGTGCTTTCCTGCTACACATAGTGGATAAGCCGACTATTCACGCGCTGGTTCTGGTGGCCAAAACTGGGAAGAGCGGTTGAGAGTCGGACGATATGCCGGTAGTTCGGCGAGGGATAAATGAATAAGAACAACAAGAAGAAGCCTAATCCGATTGATATACATGTTGGGAGCAGAATCAGGCTTCGCCGTAACATGCTGGGTGTCAGTCAGGAAAAACTTGGCGATAGCTTGGGCATTACGTTCCAGCAGATCCAGAAATACGAAAAGGGCACCAACAGGGTCGGCGCAAGCCGCCTGCAGGCGATCGCGTCCATCCTGAACGCGCCCGTCTCGTTCTTTTTCGAAGGTGCGCCGGGCGAAGACGGAACACCTGCCCCCGGCATGGCCGAAGATGGAACGGCCTATGTCGCCGATTTCCTCAACAGTTCCGAGGGCATCCAGCTTAACCGCGCATTCGTGAAGATCGCTGATCCGAAGGTGCGCCGCAAGGTACTGGATCTGGTCAAGGCTCTCGCCGCGGATACGGCAGCAAGTCCCGAATAGGACGCGCGCCGCAGACAAGACCGTTTTGCCGCATCGGCTGCCGCATTTTGGATGTGACGGCGATGATACATAATGCGTTTGACGGCTCTCCGGCGTGCCATAATTCTTGACCTCTTCATCTGCCATTGAGTAACAAGGTGCCGCCAGTGGCCGGCGCCGTGCCGGCGTTTTTTCTCAGAGGGGTTACCCGTGGCGCGCCAGAACTATCTCTTCACAAGTGAATCCGTCTCCGAAGGGCATCCGGACAAGGTTTGTGACCGGATTTCCGATGAAATCGTGGACCTTGTCTATCGCGAAGCCAAGAAGGAGTGCATGGACCCCTGGAAGGTGCGCGTCGCATGCGAAACGCTGGCCACCACGAACCGAGTGGTCATAGCCGGCGAGGTGCGCGTTCCGCAGAGCCTCCTGAAGAAGGACAAGGACGGCAATACCGTGCTCGACAAGAGCGGCAACCCGGCCGTGAACCCGTCGAAATTCCGCTCCGCCGCCCGACGCGCAATCAAGGCCATCGGCTATGAGCAGGAAGGCTTCCACTGGAAGACGGTCAAGATCGACGTGCTGCTGCACGGCCAATCTTCCGACATCGGCCAAGGCGTCGACAGCGCCGCCGACCGGCAAGGCGAGGAAGGCGCGGGCGACCAGGGCATCATGTTCGGCTATGCCTGCCGCGAAACGCCCGACCTGATGCCGGCGCCGATCTACTACGCCCACCGCATCCTCCAGCTTCTCGCCGATGCCCGCAAATCCGGTATCGGCGATGCCGCAAAGCTCGGTCCCGACGCCAAGAGCCAGGTGACCGTGCATTACGCCGACGGCAAGCCGAAGGAAGCCACGCAGATCGTACTTTCCACCCAGCATCTGGATGCCAGCTGGGACAACAAGAAGGTGCGCCAGGTCGTCGAGCCCTATATCCGCGAAGCGCTTTCCAGCGGCGGACTTGCCATTGCCGACGATTGCAACTGGTACATCAACCCGACCGGCAAATTCGTCATCGGCGGACCGGACGGGGATGCCGGACTGACCGGCCGCAAGATCATCGTCGACACCTATGGTGGCGCAGCACCCCATGGCGGCGGCGCTTTCTCCGGCAAGGACACGACCAAGGTCGACCGGTCGGCGGCTTATGCGGCGCGCTACCTTGCCAAGAACGTCGTGGCGGCCGGGCTTGCCGACCGCTGTACGATTCAGCTTTCCTATGCGATCGGCGTCGCCCAGCCGCTCTCGGTCTATGTCAACCTGCACGGCACGGGCCGGGTAACCGAGGAAGAGGTCGAGATCGCCATTCGGGAAGTGATGGATCTCTCACCCTCCGGCATCCGCCGCCATCTCGACCTCAACAAGCCGGTCTATGCCAAGACCGCCGCCTATGGCCATTTCGGCCGCAAGGCGGGGCGCGACGGATCGTTCTCGTGGGAGCGGACCGACCTCGCCAAGGCGCTCAGGCAGGCACTCGCCAAGGCAGCTTGAAGGGCTAAGCCGGGTAATACCAATGACAGCCGATCATCCCGAGCGGGCGAGCGAAGCCTTCTTCGGTCGCCGCCGCGGAAAGCGGCTGCGACCGCAGCAACTGGCCGCACTCGAAAAAGCGCTCGAAGCGCTTCGCCTTGACCTTGGCCCGCCGGCGCCAAGGGATCTCGCGTCGCTGTTTTCCGAAGCGGTGGATAGTGTGCGCTTGGAGATCGGTTTCGGCGGGGGAGAACATTTTCTCCATGAGGCGACCAGGCTCGAGCGGACCGGGTTTATCGGCGTCGAGCCCTTCGTCAACGGCATGGCGAAACTGGCAGCGCAGCTCGACGGGCAGGAGCCGGGCAACATCCGCCTTTACGACGATGACGCCACACGGCTGCTGGATTGGCTGCCGGCAGGATCGATCGCCGGGATCGACCTTCTGTATCCAGATCCATGGCCAAAGAAGAAGCACTGGAAGCGGCGGTTCGTCAGCCCAGCGAATCTCGAACGGTTTGCCCGCGTCATGCGGCCCGGAGCACGGTTCCGCTTCGCCTCCGACATCGACACCTATGTCAACTGGACGCTCCAGCACTGCCGGGCACACACCGATTTCGAATGGCAGGCGGAGAGCGCAGAGGACTGGCATACCCCCTATGAGGGATGGCCCGGCACGCGCTATGAGGCGAAAGCGTTGCGCGAAGGGCGCAGGCCTGCCTATCTCACCTTCATGCGCAGGTAGAGCACTTCCGGAAAAAACGGAAAACCTGGTTTCCGTCCGGAATTGCTAAATCAAGTCAGGAAAGACCTGATCAGTATCGGCGAAGCCGGGAGAACTGCTCCGGATCGATGCCGAGGCGCTGCAGGTCGGTCGTGCGCGCGGGCTGGCGGTTGCGTACGGCGGCAGACACTGCCATGGCGCTGCCCATGAAATCAAAGAATTCGCCGACGCCGGTCACGAATTTGCGGGTTTTCATCTGGATTCTCCATATGTTGCGCTGCAATACAGATAGGCCTTTCCGGACCCGACCGGTAGCGCTCTTTCGACAAGGCAACCATGCGCTGTGTGCATTGCAGCATGCACTCCCCCTCCCACAGCGCCTAAAAAGAGCCGGGATGGCCATGGTGCTTGAATAATCGGTCCCGCTCGGCTATATGAACGTCAAATTCTTGGTCTTAGTGGCGAAGAGTGGGTCCGACCGGTCCCGCTCTTTTTTGTTAGCCGCAAGGCCTTCGAGACAGAAGAGCGACTGAGGCTTGATGCAGGACAGCACGATGCAGGACGACCGCATTATCCGCGAGAGCGGCGTCGATGCACGCGTCGCCGCCATCGTTCGGCCCGTTGTCGAGGCGGTGGGTTATCGCTTGGTACGAGTGCGGCTGCTTGCCCAGGACGATTTGACGCTGCAGATCATGGCCGAACGGCCCGACGGTTCCATGACCGTAGAGGACTGCGAGGAAGTGAGCCGCGCCGTATCGCCGGCGCTGGACGTGGAAGATCCCATCGACAGCGCCTACCAGCTCGAAGTATCCTCACCAGGCATCGACCGTCCTCTCGTGCGGCTGAGCGACTTCCAGGCGGCAATCGGGCATCTGGCCAAGGTAGAAACCGCCGTTCTGGTAGCCGGACGCAAGCGCTTTCGGGGTCAGATCATCGCCTGCGATGCGGAAAAGCTGACGATCGATCGCGACAAGGTTGGCGAAGGCGAGGAAGCGCGCGCGGTCATCCCGCTCGACGCCATCGCCGAGGCAAAGCTGGTCCTGACCGACGCACTCGTCCGCGAGGCGCTGAAGAAGGACAAGGAAGAGCGCCGCCAGCGCAAGAAGGCGCGGCGGAAGGGCGATGACGCCGGAATCGAGACCGACGAATAGAATTTTCTTGCCGGCAGGCCCAGACGCCCGCCCGCATGCTTAGGGAGACCGAAATGGCAGTCAGTGCAAACAGGCTGGAGCTCTTGCAGATCGCCGACGCCGTGGCGCGCGAAAAATCGATCGACAAGCAGATCGTCATCGCCGCAATGGCCGACGCCATCCAGAAGGCGGCGCGCTCGCGCTATGGCCAGGAGACCAACATCCGCGCCGACATCAATCCGCAGACCGGCGAAATGAAGCTGCAGCGGCTGATGGAAGTGGTCGAAACACTGGAGGAACCGGCTCGCGAGATCTCCCTCAAGGACGCACGCGCCCGCAACCCCGACGCGCAGGTGGGCGACTTCATTGCCGAACAGCTTCCGCCGATGGATTTCGGCCGCATCGCCGCCCAATCGGCGAAGCAGGTGATCGTGCAGAAGGTGCGCGAGGCCGAGCGCGACCGCCAGTATGAGGAATATAAGGACCGCATCGGCGAGATCGTCAATGGCACCGTCAAGCGCGTCGAATACGGCAATGTGATCGTCGATCTGGGACGTGGCGAAGCCATCATCCGCAGAGACGAGCTCATCCCCCGCGAGATCTTCAAATATGGCGACCGCGTGCGTGCCTTCGTCTACGACGTGCGCCGCGAGCAGCGGGGGCCGCAGATATTCCTGTCGCGCACCCATCCGCAGTTCATGGTGAAGCTCTTCACGATGGAAGTGCCGGAAATCTACGACGGCATCATTGAGATCAAGTCGGTTGCCCGCGACCCCGGCTCGCGTGCCAAGATCGCCGTGATCAGCCACGATTCCTCGATCGACCCGGTCGGCGCGTGCGTCGGTATGCGCGGCAGCCGTGTGCAGGCCGTCGTCGGCGAGCTGCAGGGCGAGAAAATCGACATCATTCCCTGGAACGACAACGCCGCGAGCTTCATCGTCAATGCGCTGCAGCCGGCGGAAGTCGCCAAGGTGGTGCTGGACGAAGATGCAGAGCGCATCGAGGTGGTGGTACCGGACGACCAGCTTTCTCTGGCCATCGGCCGGCGCGGCCAGAACGTGCGGCTTGCCTCGCAGCTTACCGGCTGGGACATCGATATCCTGACCGAGGAAGAGGAATCCTCGCGCCGCCAGAAGGAATTCGTCGAACGCTCGACGCTGTTCATGGACGCTCTGAATGTTGACGAGATGGTCGGCCAGGTGCTCGCCTCCGAGGGCTTCACCAGCGTGGAGGAACTGGCCTATGTGGAGGCTGACGAAATCGCCTCTATCGAAGGCTTCGACGGGGATACGGCGGAGGAAATCCAGGCGCGTGCGCGCGAATATCTCGAACGTATCGAGGCCGAGCACGATGCGAAGCGCAAGGAACTGGGTGTCGCGGACGAGTTGCGTGAAATTCCGGGTGTGACGACGGCCATGATGGTCGCCTTCGGCGAAGACGGCGTGAAAACGGTCGAGGATTTCGCCGGTTACGCCGTGGATGACCTGGTCGGCTGGAAGGAACGCGCCGAAGGCGAGACGAAGTTCATGGAGGGCGTGCTTTCCAACTTCGATGTGTCGCGCGCCGAAGCCGAGCAGATGGTCGTCGCCGCCCGCATGAAAGTGGGCTGGATCACGGAAGAAGACCTTCAGGCCGACGCAGAAGGCGACGAAGCCGCCGATGCAGAAGCCTCCGGGGAAACCGAGACCGCGGAAAGCTGAAATGCCGACGCGGGGACTTGTGGAACGCGATGAACGACCGCACATGTATTGTGACACGCCAAGCGCGGGAAGCCGACGAGCTGATACGCTTCGTCGCCGGCCCGGACGGCTCGGTCGTTCCCGATCTCAAGCGAAAGCTGCCAGGGCGCGGCTGCTGGGTCGGCGCTGAGCGTTCTCTGGTCGAGAAGGCGGCGGCGAAAAACCTGTTTTCCCGTGCGCTGAAGATGGCGGTCGAAGTGCCGCCCGACTTGGCCGAACGTGTCGAAATGCTCTATGTCTCGCACGCTCTCGGCACGCTTGGCCTTGCGCGAAAGGCCGGAGCCGTGGCATTGGGTGCTGCGAAAGTGGAAGCAAGCGTGCGCAACGGGAAAGCCGCGGGCGTACTGCATGCCGCCGAGGCATCGGAGGACGGCATTCGAAAGATTGCTTCGGCGCGACGATCTCTAGCCCATGCCGGCGGGCAGAACATGCCGGCGTTCAGGCTCTTTAGCGAAGCCGAATTGAGTTTGGCTTTCGGAGCGACAAATGTGATACATGCTGCCGTGCTCGGCCAGGGGCCGGGCGAGGCAGCGCTGAAGCGCATCAGGGCACTGGCGAAATACAGGGACATCGAACCCGATTTCGCCGTGTCAGGCGCAGCGGGCGCCGCAGAGGATATGGAATGACTGATACGAAATCCGGTGACGACAAGACGCTGAGCGTCAACCCGAAGAAGACACTGACACTGAAGCGCCCAGGCGTCGAGCAGGGCACGGTGCGTCAGAATTTTTCGCATGGGCGGACCAAGGCTGTCGTTGTCGAAACCAAAAAGCGCAAATTCTCGCGCCCGGACGAGCGGCCGGAGCCGGCGCCTGTCGCCACACCTAAACCGGCTGCCGCCACGCCAACGGCGCCCGCGCCGGCACCGGCGCCAAGTCCGGCACCCAGGCCGCAGCCAAGCAGCCGCTCCGGCGTGGTCCTGAACGAGCTTTCGACCAACGAGATGGAAGCCCGCCGCCGTGCGCTGCAGGATTCCAAGGTGCGTGAGGCGGAAGAGCGCAAGCGCGCCGAAGAAGACGCCAAGCGCCGGGCCGAGGAAGAGGCGCGCCGCCAGCAGGAACGCGAAGAATCCGCACGCCGCCAGGCCGAGGAAGAAGCACGCCTGAAGGCCGAAGCCGAAGCGCGCAAGCGCGCCGAGGAAGAAGCCGAACGCCGTGCGCCCGAGCCTCAGGTCGTCATTCCGGACGGCAGCCTCGACGATGAAGGGAAAGGCCGCGGCGCGCTTGCCGCAAAACGCGGCGTGCCGCCAAAGGTTGCAGCCGAAGCGCCCCGCCCCGCCAAGCCGCGCGTCGAGGACCAGCGTCGGCGCGGCAAGCTGACGCTCAACAAAGCCCTTTCAGACGATGGCGACAGCCGCGGACGCTCACTGTCCTCGATGCGCCGCCGCCAGGAAAAATTCAAGCGCGCCCAGTCTCAGGAACCGCGCGAGAAGATCGCGCGCGAGGTGGTGCTGCCGGAAACGATTACAATCCAGGAACTCGCCCAGCGTATGGCCGAGCGCGCCGTGGACGTCGTGAAATATTTCATGAAGCAGGGCCAGATGATGAAGCCCGGCGACGTTATCGACGCAGACACAGCGGAACTGGTGGCCGAGGAATTCGGCCATACGGTCAAGCGTGTCGCCGAATCCGACGTCGAGGAGGGTCTGTTCAACGTCGAGGACAAGGCGGAAGACATGAAGTCGCGTCCGCCGGTGGTCACCATCATGGGCCATGTCGACCACGGAAAGACCTCCCTGCTCGACGCCATCCGCAAGGCAAATGTGGTCTCCGGCGAGGCTGGTGGCATCACCCAGCATATCGGCGCCTACCAGGTGGAGCAGGATGGCCAGACCATTACCTTCATCGATACGCCCGGCCACGCCGCCTTCACCGCCATGCGCGCCCGCGGCGCACAGGCCACCGATATCGCCATTCTGGTGGTGGCAGCGGACGACAGCGTGATGCCGCAGACGATCGAATCCATCAACCATGCCAAGGCTGCCGGTGTGCCCATCATCGTCGCCATCAATAAGATCGACAAGCCGGAAGCCAATGCGCAGAAGGTGCGGACCGAGCTCTTGCAGCATGAAGTTTTCGTGGAATCCATGGGCGGCGAAGTGCAGGACGTCGAAGTTTCGGCCATCAAGGGCCTCAATCTCGATAAGCTCCTGGAAGCCATCGTCCTGCAGGCCGAAATCCTCGAATTGAAGGCTAATCCGGACCGTACGGCCGAGGGTGTCGTGATCGAGGCGAAGCTCGACCGCGGCCGCGGCTCGGTAGCGACAGTCCTGGTGCAGGCCGGCACGCTGAAGCCGGGCGACATCCTGGTCGCCGGCAATGAATGGGGCCGCGTGCGCGCGCTCGTCAACGAGCGTGGCCAGCAGCTCAAGGAAGCGGCACCTTCCACGCCGGTCGAGGTTCTGGGCCTTCAGGGCACACCGCAAGCGGGCGACCGTTTCGCGGTTGTGGAGAACGAAGCGCAGGCGCGCGAGATTTCCGAATACCGCCAGCGCCTTGCCCGCGAAAAGGCGGTGGCCCGCCAGGCCGGCCAGCGGGGCTCGCTCGAGCAGATGATGTCGCAGCTTCAGACCAGTGGCCTGAAGGAATTCCCGCTTATCATCAAGGGCGACGTTCAAGGCTCGATCGAAGCCATCGTGACGGCGCTCGACAAGCTGGGCACCGACGAGGTGCGGGCGCGCGTCGTCCATTCGGGCGCCGGCGCCATCACCGAGAGCGATATCTCGCTTGCCGAGACGTCCGAGGCCGCGATCATCGGCTTCAACGTGCGCGCCAACAAGCAGGCGCGCGATGCGGCCGAGCAGTCGGGCATCGAAATCCGTTATTACAACATCATCTACGATCTGGTGGACGACATCAAAGCGGCCATGTCCGGCCTGCTTTCGCCGGAGCGTCGCGAGACCTTCCTTGGCAATGCGGAGATCCTCGAGGTCTTCAACATCACCAAGACCGGCAAAGTGGCGGGTTGCCGCGTGACCGAAGGCAAGGTCGAGCGTGGAGCGGGCGTGCGTCTGATCCGCGACAACGTGGTGATCCACGAAGGCAAGCTGAAGACCCTCAAGCGGTTCAAGGATGAAGTGTCCGAGGTGCCGGCGGGCCAGGAATGCGGCATGGCCTTCGAGAATTACGAGGACATCCGCGCCGGCGACGTGATCGAAGCCTACCGCGTCGAGATGGTGACGCGCACGCTCTGATCAGGCCATGCTTGTCAGGCCATGCTTGCCCGGCGTGGGAACACAGCCCGGCAAGACGCCAAGGACGAGGCCCCTCGCGCATTCGCAAGGATGTGCGGCGCATCAGTCGATCGACCCCGGACAGCCCACGGGCTTCCGGGGTGATGATACGCGAGCAGCTCACGTCATTTGAACCCGGATATTGGAACATTCTCCTTAGCAAGGTGCCCCATGCCGTCCTCCACTGGTCCCTCCCAGCGTCAGCTCCGTGTCGGCGAGCAAGTGCGCCATGCCCTGTCCGAAGTTCTTCAGCGCGGCGAGGTGAACGACCCGCAGTTGGCGAGCGCCGTGATTTCCGTGACCGAGGTCCGCATGTCGACCGATCTGAAGGTCGCGACAGCTTATGTCTCGCCGCTTGGCGCCGGGGACAAGGATGAGGTCGTGACCGCGCTCAACCGCAATGCCCGCTTCATCCGCGGAAAAGTGACTCCTTCGCTCAGGCAGATGAAATACATGCCGGAGTTGCGGTTCCGTATCGACACGAGTTTTGAGAATTTTGAGAAGATCGATCGTCTTCTGAAATCGCCGGAGGTCTCCCGCGACCTCGAAGAGGGCGATGACAACGGTGAGTGAGCTGCAACACGGTCTGTCGGGAAAACAACAAAGGAATGAAGCCTGATGGCTCGTCGAGGAAAGAAAAAAGGCCGGCCCGTCTCCGGCTGGATCGTGCTGGACAAGCCGGCGGGCATGGGCTCCACCGATGCCGTCGCTAAGATCAAATGGCTGTTCAAGGCGCAGAAGGCCGGCCATGCCGGCACGCTCGATCCGCTGGCCTCCGGCATGCTGCCTATCGCGCTGGGTGAGGCGACCAAGACGGTGCCCTATGTGATGGAAGGCGCCAAGGTTTACCGATTCACCGTGACCTGGGGCGAAGAGCGGACGACCGACGACCTTGAAGGACCCGTCGCGAAGACCTCTGATATCCGGCCCAGCGAGGCCGACATCCGTGCATTGCTGCCGAACTATACAGGCCTCATCATGCAAACGCCGCCGCAGTTCTCGGCCATCAAGATCGGCGGGGAGCGCGCCTATGATTTGGCCCGCGAGGGTGAAACCGTCGAGATCGCTGCACGCGAGGTTGAAGTGGGGCGCCTCGACCTCGTCGCGCTGCCGGATGAAAACTCCGCGCTTTTCGAAATCGAGTGCGGCAAGGGCACCTATGTTCGTTCCATCGCCCGCGATCTCGGGCGGGATCTGGGATGCTACGGGCATATCGCCGAATTGCGGCGCGTGGAGGTCTACCCTTTCGAAGCTTCTCATATGGTGGAACTGGCCGCACTCGAGGCAGCGGCCGACGCGGCCGAGACGGAGGAGGAGCGCCTTGCAGCCATCGATCCCTTCATCATGGATATCGCCGCCGCCCTGGGCGGGCTTCCGGAAGTGGCACTGAGCGACGACGCTGCAACGCGCATCCGGCTTGGCAACCCGGTTATCGTGCGTGGGCGCGATGCGCCAGTGGAGGCGCCCGAAGCGTGGGCGAGCGCGCGGGGCAAGCTGGTGGCGCTGGGCACCGTCGAGGCCGGCATGTTCAAGCCGAAACGGGTTTTCGGCATCGCGCCTAACTGACAGCCTGGTCCAGGCCATGCTTGCAACGCTTTGCCGAGTTCCGCATTGATAGGGGTGGGTGTGGCATAGAGCACAGCAGGGGCAAGGTGCAGAAGCAGAACAACGACCCCCATACGACCGAACCTGAGCGGCGCTGGCCATTTCGGCGTATCGGACCGCTGCCGATAGGATTCTGTCTTTTCCTGCTGATCGCAGCGACCATCGTGCCGGCGATCGCCGTTTCCGCGATACTTTTAAAGCGCAACGACGAGGCCCAGCGCGAAGTCGTCCATACGCTGGCCGAGGCTATGGCCGGGTCCATGGCGGAGGCGGTCGACCGCGAAATCAGCGGCATGATGACCACTCTACGGGTGCTTTCCACGACGCCATCGCTGGCGAATGACCAGTTCAGCGACTTTTACGACAGGGCAAGATCGGCGCTGATGGGAACCGGCTCATATCTCATCCTGCTCGATGAGAACATGATGCAACTCCTGAATACCCGGGTGCCCTACGGCACCGAACTCGGGCCCACTTCCGACCCGGGCTCCGCGCGCGCTGCACTAGAGGCGCGGGCTGCCACGATCTCCGGGGTGTTCGCCGGCAAGACATCGCAGAGATGGGTCTTCAACGTCATTGTGCCCTTCCTGCCGGAAACGGGCCCTCCCCGCCTCCTCATCATGACGCGCAACGCCGAAACCCTGGCCGATACACTGTCCCAGCAGTTGCTTCGTGGCGGATGGAACGCCACGCTTCTGGATCGCGACGGCACTGTCATCGCTTCCTCCTTCATGTCGTCCCACGTGGGCAAGCCATTCTTCCTCGAACTCGGCGCGCAAGACGGCGGGCCGACCGCCGTCACCGCCCGCGACCCGCTTGAAGACAAGGACTACGTGGCTGTGGTGGATGAATCCAACTACAGCGGCTGGAAGGTGGTCGTCTGGGCGTCGTCGTCTTCGGTAGAACAGCCCATGCGCCGCTCGCTGCACATGCTCGTCATCGGCAGCCTCGTCATCATCGCCATCGGCACGGGCGCTGCCTGGATACTTGGCCGGCAGATTGCCAAGCCTGTGCGCAGGCTCGCCCAAGACGCGCGGCGCCTGGGGGCGGGCGATCCGGTGGAGGCGATCAATTATCCCATTGCAGAGGTGACGACGGTGTCATACGCCCTGGCCCAGGCTTCGCTCGACCGCAAGAAGGCTGAAAACGACATCCGCCTGCTTATGCGGGAAGTCGCTCACCGAGCCAAGAACCAGCTCACCGTCGTCGCTTCGATGGCCAAGCAAACGGCGCGCAGCGCCCGCTCACTTACAACGTTCCAGGATTCCTTCCAGAAACGTGTCTATGGGCTGGCGCGGTCCACGGACCTTCTCATCGCGGGTGGCGCGGGCGGCGTTGAATTGCGCGAGCTGCTTCTGATTCAGATCGAGCCTTTCCGTCCGGAGGCCGAAAGGCGGCTGGAGGTTTCCGGCCCTCCTTTCCGCCTTTCCAACCAGGCGGCCCAGACGGTCGGGCTTGCCATACACGAACTGGCGACCAATGCCTCGAAATATGGCGCTTTTGCCAGTTCGACAGGCCGATTGGTGCTTTCTTGGCATCGGGAGGACGACATGCTGGTGATCACCTGGCGGGAATATGTGGCGCGTCTGCGCCGCAAACCTGTGAAACGCGGCTTCGGTACGGAGATCATCGAGAGGATGGTCGGTGGAACCCTCGATGCCACGATTTCCCGCATCTTTCATCGGGACGGGCTCGAGTGCGTCTTCCGCATCCCCGTCGAACGCCTGGTGCCCGAGCGCGCGCCCGTTTCGCCGGTCCAATACTAGCAATCCGCTTTTCGCTGGCAATCCGCCGCTTTTTGCCCTATATGCGCGGCGACATCGCGTGAATACGCCATGTAAATGGCCCTTGCTGGACGACATCCCGGCTTCGGGCGTCACATTCCTCCAATTCAGAAAGGAAAATTCGATGTCGATTACTGCCGAGCGCAAGCAGGAACTTCTCAAGGAATTCGGTACCGTTTCGGGCGACACCGGCTCACCGGAGGTCCAGGTTGCCATCCTGACCGAGCGCATCAAGAACCTGACCGAGCATTTCAAGGACCACAAGAAGGATAACCATTCCCGCCGTGGTCTGCTCAAGCTTGTCTCGCAGCGCCGCCGCCTCCTCGACTATGTGAAGGGGAAGGACCAAGGCCGCTACCAGACGCTGATCGAGCGGCTCGGACTGCGTCGCTAATAGTGGATGGCGGGCGGCCATGGCCGTCCGCCTCCATATGCCCAGGCGTCAGGACGCAAGGGCAAAGGGCCGTCTCCGGCCCTTCCTCCAGCAGGGAGGGAAACAAGGAGACTGCCGCAGACGGACAGGTCATGGGGCAGGATTGCAGGATGCTTGCAACGCCGGATCGACGGCGCAGACAAAAGCCTCCCGTTGTCTTGCCCATGGCTCGTCCTCAACGAAGGAAGAGAGCGAGGCAACCCGGCAGCAAGTGCCGGCCTCGCCGAAAAGGACAAGTCATGTTCAAACATCACAAAGTGGAAATCGAATGGGGTGGCCGCCCGCTTACCCTTGAAACGGGCAAGATCGCCCGCCAGGCAGACGGCGCAGTGCTCGCCACTTATGGCGAGACCGTCGTTCTGGCCACCGTCGTTTCGGCAAAAGAGCCGAAGCCAGGTCTCGACTTCTTCCCGCTCACCGTAAACTACCAGGAAAAGACCTTCGCCGCCGGCAAGATTCCCGGCGGCTTTTTCAAGCGCGAAGGGCGCCCGAGCGAGAAGGAAACGCTCACCTCGCGCCTTATCGACCGGCCGATCCGCCCACTCTTCGTCAACGGCTACAAGAATGATACCCAGGTCGTCCTGACGGTCCTCCAGCACGATCTGGAGAACGATCCCGACGTCGTCGCCATGGTCGCCGCCTCCGCCGCGCTCACACTCTCCGGCGTTCCGTTCATGGGACCGATCGGTGCTGCGCGCGTCGGCTATATCGGCGGTGAGTACATTCTCAATCCGCATGTCGACGAGATGGAAGAGACCAAGCTCGACCTGATCGTCGCGGGCACCCACGACGCCGTTCTGATGGTGGAATCGGAAGCCAAGGAGCTACCCGAGGACGTCATGCTGGGCGCGGTCATGTTCGGCCACAAGCAGTTCCAGCCCGTCATCGACGCCATCATCAAGCTGGCGGAAGTCGCCGCCAAGGAGCCGCGCGAGTTCCTGCCGGAAGACCTTTCGGCGCTGGAAGGCGAAATGCTCAAGATCGTCGAGGACGATCTGCGCGCCGCCTACAAGATCATCGACAAGCAGGATCGCTACGCCGCCGTGGACGCTGCCAAGGCAAAGGTGAAGGAGACTTTCCTCCCTGAGGCCGAGGAGGAGCGCAAATGGTCGCCCGAGCAGGTCGGCACCGTGTTCAAGGCGCTGCAGGCCAAGATCGTGCGCTGGAACATTCTCGACACCGGCAGCCGCATCGACGGCCGTGACCTGAAGACGGTTCGCCCGATCGTCTCGGAAGTCGGCGTCCTGCCGCGCACCCATGGTTCCGCCGTATTCACCCGCGGTGAGACCCAGGCGCTGGTCGTTGCCACGCTGGGGACAGGG
The DNA here is from genome assembly GCF_026162365.1 of Nitratireductor luteus. Lineage (GTDB taxonomy): Bacteria > Pseudomonadota > Alphaproteobacteria > Rhizobiales > Rhizobiaceae > Chelativorans > Chelativorans luteus. The sequence continues at coordinate 198,940 of NZ_JAOANW010000002.1, forward strand.
GAGGACGAGCAGTTCGTCGATTCGCTGACCGGCACCTACAAAGAATCCTTCATGCTGCACTACAATTTCCCGCCCTACTCGGTGGGTGAGACGGGTCGCATGGGATCGCCGGGCCGCCGCGAAATTGGCCATGGAAAGCTTGCCTGGCGCGCGCTCCATCCGGTTCTGCCGGGCGCCGATCAGTTTCCCTACACGATCCGCGTGGTCTCGGAGATCACCGAGTCCAACGGTTCGTCCTCCATGGCCACCGTCTGCGGAACCTCGCTGGCACTGATGGATGCGGGCGTTCCGCTTGCCAAGCCGGTCGCCGGCATCGCCATGGGCCTGATCAAGGAAGACGAGCGTTTTGCGGTCCTGTCCGATATCCTCGGCGACGAGGATCACCTCGGCGACATGGACTTCAAGGTGGCCGGCACCAACGAGGGCATCACCTCGCTGCAAATGGACATCAAGATCCAGGGCATCACCGAGGAGATCATGCAGGTCGCGCTCGACCAGGCCAAGGGCGGCCGCCTGCATATTCTCGGCGAGATGGCCAAGGCGCTCTCGGAAAGCCGTGGCGAACTGGGCGAATTCGCCCCGCGCATCGAGGTCATGAACATCCCGACCGACAAGATCCGCGACGTGATCGGCACAGGCGGCAAGGTGATCCGCGAGATCGTCGAGAAGACCGGCGCCAAGATCAACATCGACGACGACGGTACGGTGAAGATCGCATCGTCGAACGCCAAGGAGATCGAGGCGGCCAGGAAATGGATCCACTCCATCACGGCCGAGCCGGAAGTGGGTGAGATCTACGAAGGCACGGTCGTCAAGACCGCCGACTTCGGCGCGTTCGTCAACTTCTTCGGTCCCAAGGACGGCCTCGTCCACATCTCGCAGCTGGCCGCCGAGCGCGTCGCCAAGACCACCGACGTGGTCAAGGAAGGCGACAAGGTCTTCGTCAAGCTCATGGGTTTCGACGAGCGCGGCAAGGTGCGCCTGTCGATGAAGGTCGTCGACCAGGAGACCGGTCAGGAGATCGCGCGCGAGAAGAAGGACGAGAAGGAAGAAGCCGAAGGCTGATTCCGGTTCTAACCGGTTATCGAAGCGGGCGCGGCCACCGGCTGCGCCCGTTTTCGTAGGGCCGGTTGAAAGGCCGCTATCTCTTGCCGCGACACAGAGAGCCATGAACGAAACCCTTCGCACTCTTCTCTTTCCCTTTGAGCGCGGTGTGCTCGATACCCCGGCCGACGGCCGCAGCCTGGCGCTTGGTCCGGACGCAGGTTTCCGCCTGCCCGGCGAATTCGGCGGGACGCTGGCGCTCGTTCAGGGGTTCCGGCCGGACCATCTGGCACTGGCAAATGCCGGCTTCGAGGTCACGGCCGAGGCCACCGGCGAAAACTACGACAACGCTCTGGTCTTTCTCGGCCGCCATCGGCGCGAGAACGAGGCGCGCCTGATGGAGGCGTTGATGCGCGTCAGGCCGGGAGGCCTGATCGTCGCGGCGGGAACCAAGAAGGATGGCGCGGGGAGCTTTCGCAAGCGGATCGAGACGCTGCTGCCGATCACCGACCATGCGTCCAAGTATCATGGTGTGGTCTTCTGGCTCACCCGGCCGGACGCCATCGCCGAGGAAATCGTCGCCGCGCTACAGCCCCAGTCGCCTGCGGCCGACGGGTTTCAGACAGCGCTTGGCGGCTTTTCCGACGACGGCATCGACCGGGGCTCGCAACTCCTGGCCGACAACCTGCCCGGCGACATCAAAGGCCATGTGGCCGATTTCGGCGCCGGCTGGGGTTATCTGTCGGTGGCGGTTGCAAAGCTCTGTTCCGTGACGCAAATCGACCTCTACGAGGCCCATCACGGCTCGCTGGAGGCCGCCCGGCACAACATGGCGCGGATGGCTGCAGGCATGCCGTGCCGCTTGTTCTGGCGCGATCTGGCAAGCGAGCCGACCGAGATGCGCTACGACGCAATCGTGATGAACCCGCCCTTCCACACCGGTCGCGCTGCCGAGCCGGATATCGGCAAGACATTGATCGCCAAGGCGGCGAAAGCACTGAAGCCGGGTGGACGCCTGTTCCTCGTCGCCAACCGGCCGTTGCCCTATGAAGGTGCGATGGAGGCCTGCTTCTCGCGGCACGGCGAGATTTGCCGCGATAGCGCGTTCAAGGTGCTTTGGGGAAAGCGGTAGGCGTAAGCCTGCTACTTCTCGGTTTCTGCCTGCTCGGCGATCTCGCCGGACTGCTTCAATTCCTCCAGCACCGGCATCGAAACGATATTGTAGCCTGAGTCCACATAGTGGATTTCGCCGGTCACGCCCGACGACAGGTCGGACAGGAGATAGAGAGCCGAGCCGCCGATCTCGTTGATGTCCACCGTGCGACGGAGCGGCGAGTTGCGGCTTTGATAGGTGAACATGTGGCGAGCGTCCGAGATACCGGCCCCGGCCAGTGTGCGCACCGGACCCGCCGAGATCGCGTTCACGCGGATGGCGCGGGGGCCGAAATCATTGGCCAGATAGCGCACGCTCGCCTCTAGGCCGGCTTTGGCCACGCCCATGACATTGTAGTTCGGCATGACGCGCACGGAGCCGGCATAGGTGAGCGTCAGCAAGCTGCCGCCATTTTCCATCATCGCCGCCGCGTGGCGGGAGACTTCGGTGAAGGAATAGCAGGAGATCACCATCGTGCGGATGAAGTTTTCCCGCGTGGTGTTGGCGTAGAGACCTTTGAGCTCGCTACGGTCGGAAAAGCCGATCGCGTGAACCAGAAAGTCAAACGTGCCCCATTCGCTCTTGAGCGTATCGAAGACCTTCTCGATGGAGACGCTGTCTTCCACATCGCAGGGCAGCAGGAGTTTGGAGCCGGCCTTCTCGGCGAGCGGCTTGACGCGGCGGCCGAAGGCTTCGCCCTGATAAGTGAAGGCGAGATCCGCGCCATGCTCGGCGAGCTTGCGGGCGATGCCCCAGGCGATCGAGTGATCGTTGGCAACGCCCATGATGAGCCCGCGCTTGCCTTTCATCAGGCCTTCCATGGCGTAATCCTCAGTCCCTGTAGCGCTGGAAAACCAGCGTGGCATTGGTGCCGCCAAAGCCGAATGAATTGGAAAGCGCGATGTCGAATTCGGCATCGTCGATGCGCTCGCGCACGATCGGAATACCTTCAAATTCGGGGTCGAGCTCCTCGATATGGGCGCTCTTTCCGATGAACCCTGCCTGCATCATCAAGAGCGCGTAGATCGATTCCTGCGCGCCGGCGCCGCCAAGCGAATGACCGGTCAGCGACTTGGTAGAGGCAATGTGCGGCATGTCCGCGCCGAAGACCTCGCGGATGGCGCCCACTTCGCGCGAATCGCCGACCGGCGTGGCGGTGCCGTGGGTGTTGATGTAGTCGACCCTGCCCTTCACCGTGGCCAGCGCCTGGCGCATGCAGCGCACCGCACCCTCGCCCGAGGGCGCAACCATGTCGAAGCCGTCCGACGTGGCGCCATAGCCGACGATCTCGCCGTAGATCTTGGCGCCGCGCGCTTTTGCATGCTCCAGTTCTTCCAGCACCAGAACGCCGGCGCCGCCGGCGATGACGAAGCCGTCGCGGCTGACGTCGTAGGCACGCGAGGCCGTGGCCGGCGTATCATTGAACTTGGAGGACATGGCGCCCATCGCATCGAAAAGGTTCGACATGGTCCAGTCGAGATCCTCATGGCCGCCGGCGAACATCATGTCCTGCTTGCCCCACTGGATGAGCTCTGCCGCATTGCCGATGCAATGGGCCGAGGTGGAGCAGGCCGACGAGATGGAGTAGTTCACGCCGTGTATCTTGAACCAGGTGGCGAGCGTCGCCGACGCAGTCGACGACATGGCCTTGGGAACGGCGAAGGGACCGATGCGCTTCGGCGAAGTGTTCTTCAGCGTGGTCTGCGCCGCCTCGAAGATGGTGCGGGTGGAAGGGCCGCCCGAGCCCATGATGATGCCCGTGCGCTCATTGGTGATGTTGGTCTCGTCCAATCCGGCATCGGCGATGGCCTGTTCCATGGCGACGTGGTTCCACGCGCCGCCCTTGGACAGGAAGCGCATGGCACGGCGGTCGACCACCTCGCTGGGGTCAAGCGTCGGCGCACCCCATACCTGGCAGCGAAAGCCGTGTTCGGCGAAGTCCTCGGAAAAGCTGATGCCGGATCTGGCATCGCGCAGCGAGGCGGTCACCTCCTCGGCATTGTTTCCGATCGACGATACGATACCGAGGCCGGTAACGACTACACGTCTCATGTCGCTCTCCCTGGATTGTGGGGCGTGTCTGTGCTGCGGTTATCCCGCATGTGATTGCAATCAGGCTTCCTGTTTGGCCAGGCCGACACGCAGGTCGGTGGCCTTGTAGATCTGCTCACCGTCAGCCTTCAGCCAGCCATCGGCGATGCCGAGCACGAGGCGGCCGCGCATCACGCGCTTGAAATCGACGCCATACTCGACCTTCTTCACGTCGGGCGTGACCATGCCCTTGAACTTAACTTCGCCTGTAGACAGGGCCATGCCCTTGCCGGGCTCGCCCAGCCAGCCGAGGAAGAAGCCGGTAAGCTGCCACATGGCGTCGAGGCCCAGGCAGCCGGGCATGACAGGGTTGCCGGGGAAATGACAGGGAAAGAACCAGTGATCCGGCTTGATCTCGAAATCCGCCCGCACATACCCCTTGCCGAATTCACCGCCTTCATCGCGGATATCGGTGATGCGGTCGAACATCAGCATGGGCGGTGCGGGAAGCTGGGCATTGCCCGGGCCAAATAGTTCGCCGCGGCTGCATGCCAGGAGTTCGTCATAATCGTAGCTGGATTTCTGTTGCGCCATGTATCCCGTTCTCGTCTGCGGCGCAATGTCGGTGCGCCGTTGTTGTTGTTCGGATTCCCTACCACAGCTTGTTTGCGGTGGGAAACCACCTGGCCGCCGGCAGCGGCGACAATTTCTGTCCGCCGACAGGTGGATCGGGCGAAGACATCGTGCCGCTATTGATCGCATTTGCGTCACCGAATATATGTGAACAATGAGATTGCAGCATTTCGGCTGTATTACCGGTCTCGTGAAACGCCCGATCGCAAGGACAAAAGCCCAGCTGTGGCAAATGTGACGACCTATATGGACAACCAACCGCTGGAAAAGCGGGTGCGCGAAGCGGGACTTCGCCCCACGCGCCAGCGCGTAGCGCTGGCCGAACTGCTGTTTGCAGCCGGGGATCGCCATATCTCCGCCGAGCAACTGCATGAGGAGGCCGAAAAATCCGGCGTTCCCGTATCGCTCGCCACAGTCTACAACACGCTGCACCAGTTCACCGAGGCAGGTCTCCTGCGCATCGTTCAGGTCGAGGGCACGCGCACCTATTTCGACACGAACACATCCGACCACCATCACTTTTTCCTAGAAGACGACAATCGTGTCTTCGACATCCCCTCGGGGCCGGTCAGGGTGTCGGACCTGCCGGAGCCGCCCGAGGGCACGGAAATCGTCCATGTCGATATTGTGGTGCGGTTGCGGGCCAAACGCCGGTAGCCCGGCTTGCGTCACCCCCAGCCGCCTGCTGGATGCGGACGACAATCTCCTCAATCCTCGACGGTTTCTCCAGGGTAGACACCCCATACGGAAGCCTGGGAGATCCAGCCCTGATGGCCGTCGAAGTTCATGCGGCACCAGGAACCGTTGCACTGTTCGACGTTTCCAAGGGCGCCGGGCTCGATTTCGGCAACCCGGCGGGCACCTTCCTCTGCCCTGACGTATAAAGGGATTGTGGCCTGCTTACCCGCGAACCAGGGGGCAGCAATGCCGGTACGACGTCCCGACAGAAGCGCCTGGTTGATCCAGCCTTCCGCCCCCTCGGCATCGCGCACCCGGCGCCAATTGTCGTATTCCTGGATAATCTCCATCGGCAGGCCCGGCTTCAGATACATCCAGTCGACGGCATAGTTGACGCCGGGGCCGACACGCATGTTCACCCGGCCGGACTTGAGGCTGACGAAGCGGGGCAGCGGGAGGCCGCTCGGCCCGCGTTTGACGGTATCGGCGGCTTGAGCTTCGGCTTGCTCGGCCGGGATTAAAAGAATGAGGGCCACGCCCAGAAGGATAACTGATAGAAACGCACGACGCGGCGCGAAAGACGGCATTCCACTCTCCTGCCGACAGGGTCCGCCCACTGCCCGTGGCTTGCCCTGCGGAACCTTTTTCTTTGTCTTCGCCGCGCCCGCTTGGTAGACATCTACCCCATGGTGGACCAGCGGGCGGGCATGTTTCCAGTGTCGCCCGACTTGGTTAAAGAGGTCTCAACAAGGGCGCATCGAGGTATCCATGAACGGCAGGAAAAAGCCACTCGTCGTCATAACGCGCAAACTGCCGGATCAGGTGGAAACGCGCATGCGCGAGCTTTTCGATGCGAGGCTGAATGTCGATGACAGGCCGATGACCCAGCCCGAGTTGGTGGCCGCCGTCAAGGAGGCCGACGTTCTGGTGCCCACGATCACCGATCGGATCGATGCCGCGCTGATCGCCCAAGCGGGCGAGAGACTCAAGATGATCGCCAATTACGGCAACGGCGTCGACAATATCGACGTGGCGGCGGCGGCGGAGCGCAACATCGCCGTTACGAACACGCCCAATGTTCTGAACGAGGACACAGCCGACATGACGATGGCGCTGATGCTGTCCGTGCCGCGGCGGCTGACCCAGGGGGCCCAGGTTTTGACTGGCGCTGGGAAATGGCCAGGCTGGTCGCCGACATGGATGCTGGGCCACCGTATATGGGGCAAGAGGCTCGGCATTGTCGGCATGGGGCGCATCGGCACTGCCGTCGCCCGACGCGCCAAAGCCTTCGGCCTGTCGATCCACTACCACAACCGCCACCGCGCCGCGCCGCTGATCGAGGACGAGCTGGAGGCTACCTATTGGGACAGTCTCGACCAGATGCTGGCGCGCATGGACATCATCTCGGTCAATTGCCCGTCGACGCCGGCCACCTTCCACTTGCTGTCGGCCCGGCGCCTGGCCCTCCTGCAGCCCACCGCCTACATCGTCAATACGGCGCGGGGCGATATCGTCGACGAGGATGCTCTGATCGCGATGATCGAAGACGGCAAGCTTGCCGGCGCGGGCCTGGATGTCTTCGAGCATGAGCCGGCGGTCAACCCCAAGCTCGTCAAGCTGGCCGACAAGGGCAAGGTCGTCATCCTGCCGCATATGGGCTCGGCGACGATCGAAGGCCGCATCGACATGGGCGACAAGGTCATCATCAACATCCGCACCTTCTTCGACGGCCATCGTCCCCCCGACCGGGTGCTGCCGCGCAAGGCGTAGTGTCGCAGGCGCAACACGCACCGCCGGGCGGCGGTGCGTGTATGGCGCTCTTACGTCCTGTCTTCAGGCCGCCTTGACCGCGGCCCGCGTCTCAACACCCGTCACGATCATCACCGCCGCGGCGATGAGCACGATGCCGCTTGCCATGAAGACGTTGCCGACACCGCTGGCATCGAAGATGAAGCCGCCGGCAGCGGCTCCGGTGGCGATGGCGAAATTGATCGCCGCCACGAACAAGCCCCCCGCGCTTTCGGCCTCATCGGGCACCGCGCGCGTGATCCAGGTGGACCAGGCGACAGGTACCGCGCCGAAGGCGACGCCCCAGAGCGCCACCATCGCCGCGTCGGCGGCGATATTGCCGCCGGTCCCGGCGAGCGCCAGTGCCAGAGTGCCCATGACGAGGGGCATCAAGGCGAGCGTCAGCCGCATCGACCGCTCCAGAAGGAACGCACCGAGATAATTACCGATGAGATTGGCGATGCCGAAGCTGAGAAGGATGCCGGAGACGGCGGTCACGCCGGCACCGGTCACCGTTTCCAGGAACGGGCGTATGTAGGTGAAGAAGGCGAAATGGCCGGTGAAGACCAGCAGTATGGCGGCCATGGCGAGGCCTACCGCGCGCCGTGAAAGCACCTCGACCATGGTGCGCAGCCGCGACAGGCCGCGCGGCGGCAGACTGGGAAGCGTCGCCAGCTGCACCACAAGCACCAGCGCGCCAAGTCCCGCAGCCGCCAGGAAGACCGTCCGCCACCCGGCGATGGCGCCCAGATAGCTGCCGACCGGGGCGGCAAAGATGGTCGCGGCCGAGACGCCCGAGAACAATATGGACAGCGCCTTGGGAACATGACGCTCGGGCACAAGCCGCATCATGGTCGCCGCCGATAGCGTCCAGAAGCCGCCAAGGGCCACTCCGAGCAGAATCCGCCCGGTGAGCAGCAGGGGCAGGTTGGGAGCGATGGCCACCAGCAGGTTCGACAGTATGAGCAAAACGGAAAGGCCCAGGAGAACGAGGCGGCGATCGATATGCCGGGTCCCCGCGGTGATGAGCAGGCTGGTGACGAGCGCCACCGCTGCCGTTGCCGTTACCGCCTGGCCCGCCATCCCCTCGGTCACGCCGAGCTCGGCAGCTATGGGAGTCAGCAGGCTGGCAGGCAGAAACTCCGCGCCGACCAGCCCGAACACACCAAGGCTCATGGAGATCACGGCCCCCCAGGCCGGAGCCATTTCGGAGTTGCTCCCACTTTCCGCAATCGTTGCATCGCGCATTCGCAAAACCCTCTCATTGACGAAGTCGGTCGACTGTAGATGGGTGGCGGAGGCGGACGATCCATGCCATATTCTCCGGTATGCTTGATCGAAACTCCGAAAGATGGCAAGAAGCCGCCGATCCGGTGAGCGAGTTGCTCATGGGCATGCGCCTTCTCGGCGCGAGCTACGGCAAGTTGCGCCTCGCCCCGCCGTTCGGGATCGGCTTCCCCGCCGCCGCCGAGGCGCGCTTCCACTTCGTCGCGGCAGGCCGCGTGTACCTTCAGCTACCGGGTGGCGAGGTGCGGGAGCTCACAGGCGGCGACGCCGTTTTGCTGCCGCGCGGAGATACCCACTCCCTCGTCTCCGCCCCCGGCATGCCGGTGCGTGCAGTCGAGAGTTTCGAAGCGGTACCGCTTTGCGAGAACATCTGCGCCGTCAGCGACTGCCCGGAAGAGACCTGCCGCACCAAAGATGCACTGATCTTCACCGGCCGCATGGAATTCGAGCTGGACACGTTGCATCCGCTGATCGGCCTCATGCCGCAGGTCATGTCGGTCGGGGCGCTGCTTGCCCGGCAGCCGGAAATTCTGCCGCTGCTGGCGGCGATGGAGCGCGAGATGGCGACGAACCGCGCCGGCTCGGCCGGTATCCTCGCGAGGCTTGCCGATGTTGCCGCGGCGACGATCGTGCGGGGTTGGGTGGAATGCGGCTGCGGCGACGCGACGGGTTGGGTCGAGGCCCTGCGCGATCCGCGGCTCGGCCGCGTTATCGCCGCGCTGCACCGCGACCCCGGCCGCGACTGGACCGTGGCCGAGATGGCCGCGGAGATGGGCAGTTCACGCTCGGTCTTCGCCGAGCGCTTCGTGGCGGTCACCGGCACGACGCCACTACGCTACGTCACGGCCCTCCGCATGCGGCTGGCGGCGCAGTGGATCGGGCGCGACCGGATGCCGATCGACACGGTGGCAAGACGCCTCGGCTACGGCTCGCAGGCAGCTTTTGCCCGCGCGTTCAAGCGCGCCACCGGCCGTTCACCGGGAAAGGCCCGGTCGGCCACGTTACGCCCCCGACCGCAGGAAGTGCCGCCGGCGGCGCTGTGATCCGGACGCGCCAGTGCGCAGGGCCCAGCCTATTTCATCTGCTCGAGGCAGACCTTCGTATGTCCAGCTCGGATGAAATCGAGCTTTGCCGCAGCCGCCTTCGACAGGTCGAGTATGCGCCCGCCCACGAAAGGGCCGCGATCATTGATGCGCACGACGACGGCCTTGCCGTTGCGCCTGTTGACCACTTTCAGCTTGGTTCCGAAAGGCAGGCTGCGATGAGCGGCTGTCATCGCAGCCGGATTCATGCGCTCGCCCGACGCGGTCTTGGAGGTGAGCGCATACCAGGAGGCGCTGCCACACTGGGCGAAGCTGGCTGTGGGAAGGAAAGGCGCCAGAAAAAGCGCGATGAAAACGGGCGCGATGCGCCTCAATATGATGGGATTCATGCCGTGGCGGCCCCCTTGTCCATGATGCTTGCCCGCGTCTAAACTGCAAATGGGGCACGCAGGCAGCAGACTCGCCAAAGCTCCAAAAGCCGGGATCAAATACGGTTAAGGATTGTAATGAGGCTGAAGCATCGCACATCGCTTGGGAGAGCGATGGTGCCCAGGAGAGGACTCGAACCTCCACGCCTCGCGGCACACGGACCTGAACCGTGCGCGTCTACCAATTCCGCCACCTGGGCAAGGTGCGCAGCCGATGTAAGCGGCCTGCCTTTCGCTGTCAACGCGGATTCGCCGATTCCCTTGGCGATTTTTGCAAAGCTGCAGAATATGCCGCGAATAAGCCGGCAAAGCATGAGTTGGGAGGTGGAGCCCTCCCGTCTCAGTCTTCCAGAACCTCTTTCGAGGCGACGGTGGAATCGGCATTGAGGCGATAGATGATGGGAACGCCTGTGGCGATTTCCATCTTGACGATCTCCTCGCCCGAGAGCCCGTCCAGCGCCATCACCAACGCGCGCAGCGAATTGCCGTGGGCCGAGACAAGCACCGTACTGCCGCGCAGCACGTGGGGCTGCATCGTGTGCAGATAATAGGGCCATACGCGCGCGCCCGTGTCCTTTAGGCTCTCTCCGCCGGGCGGCTGCACATCGTAGGAGCGGCGCCAGACATGCACCTGTTCCTCGCCCCATTTGGCGCGGGCGTCGTCCTTGTTGAGACCGGAAAGATCCCCGTAGTCGCGCTCGTTAAGCGCCTGATCGCGAACGGTCTCCAGCCCTTCCTGGCCAAGCTCGGCCAGGATATGGTCATTGGTGACATCGGCGCGGGAAAGCACAGAGGTGAAGGCGATGTCGGGCTTGAGACCGAGCGCCTTGATCTTGCGCCCGGCGGACTTTGCCTCTTCGTGCCCCTTTTCGGTCAGGCCAGGGTCGCGCCAGCCGGTGAAAAGGTTCTTCAGGTTCCATTCGCTCTGGCCATGACGGACCAGGATCAGCGTTCCGGACATGCGCAGTTCCCCTCGCTCGTTGTATCGATGAATCTATTCCGCCAGCCCCAGCACATCCAGCATGGAGTAGAGGCCAGCCTTCCTGCCGCGCGCCCATAACGCCGCCGTAACGGCACCGCGCGCGAAAATGGTGCGGTCATCCGCCTGATGCGAAAGCGTGATGCGCTCGCCCGTGCCGGCCAGGATAACCGAATGTTCTCCGACGACCGAACCGCCGCGCAACGTCGCGAAGCCGATGGTGCCGGTCTCGCGTGCGCCGGTATGCCCGTCGCGCGAGCGCACGCTGTTTCCATCGAGGTCGATGCCGCGGCCCTCCGCCGCAGCCTTGCCCAAAAGAAGAGCGGTGCCGGACGGCGCATCTACCTTGTGGCGATGATGCATTTCGACCACCTCGATATCGAAATCGGCGGCCGGCAACGCCCTTGCAGCCTGCTTGACCAGGACCGACAAAAGGTTGACGCCAAGGCTCATATTGCCCGATTTCACGATCGGCGTCCGGCGCGCAGCCTCGACAAAGGCGCTTTCCTGATCGGACTGGATGCCTGTCGTTCCCACGACGTGGACGATGCCGGCCTCCGCGGCCTGCCTGGCAAAAGCCACCGAGGCGCCCGGAGAGGTGAAATCGAGCACGCCATCAGCATCAGCAAAAGCTTCACCGGCATCCTCGATGATCGGGATGTTGAGAATGCCAATGCCGGCCAGCTCGCCAGCGTCCTTACCGAGATGAGGAGAGCCCGCGCGCTCCACCGCGCCCGCCAGCCGTGCCCCGTCCATCTGATGGATGACGCGGATCAGCGTCTGCCCCATTCGCCCGGCCGCGCCCACGACTACAAGCCCCATTTCGCTCATCCGCTGGTCTCCGTCGTGTCTTCGGCCATTTCCGCCGGGAGCCCGGCGGCGCCTTCGAGAAGGTTTTCCGCCTTTTCCTGCTGCATGCGGTGGAAGCGGGCATAGACGCCCTGCGGCTTCCTGATCAGCGCGCGGTGCGTCCCTTCCTCCGCCAGTAGGCCCTCTTCCAGGACCACGATGTGATCGGCATCGACCACGGTGGAGAGCCGATGCGCGATGACCAGCGTCGTGCGGTCCTTCATGATGCGCTCCAGCGCTTCCTGGACCCGCGCCTCCGATTCATTGTCGAGCGCCGATGTCGCCTCGTCGAGCAGCAGGATAGGCGCGTTGCGCACAATGGCGCGGGCGATGGAGACACGTTGACGCTGGCCGCCCGATAGCGTCACCCCGTTCTCGCCCACCAGCGTATCGTAGCCCTCGGGCTGCAGCTTTATAAACTCTTCAGCATTGGCAAGCCGGGCCGCCTCTTCTACTTCAACGTCCGTGGCGTCGGGCCGGCCATAGCGTATGTTGTCCCGGATGCTGCCCTCGAAAAGATAGGGGTGCTGTGAGACATAAGCGATGGAAGAGCGCAGGGAGGCCTTGGTGACTTCCGCAATGTTCCGCCCATCAACGGTGATCGCCCCGCCTTCGACATCGTAGAAGCGTTGCAGCAGGGCGAAGAGGGTCGATTTGCCGGCGCCGGAGGGACCGACGATCGCCGTCGTCCTGCCTGCCTTGGCCGTAAAACTCACACCGTGCAGGACGGGCAGGTTCTCCGCATAGGCGAAACGCACCCTGTCGAAGCGCACTTCGCCCTTGGTTACCTTGAGGCTGCCGGCACCAGGAGCATCGCCCTGCTGAGGCTCCAGGTCGAGGATCTCGTAGATCATCCGGGCATTGACCAGCGCGCGCTCCAGATTGACCTGCACACGGGCCAGCCGCCGGACTGGATCGTAGGCCAGCAAAAGCGCCGTGATAAAGGACATGACGGCGCCGGGCGGCTCTGCGCTGACCGAGGCGCGCCATGCCGCATAGCCGATGACCCCCGCGATGGCCACGCCCGCCAGCGTCTCGGTGATCGGCGACATGCGCTCGGACACGCGGGCGATCTTGTTGTTGCGTTCCTCCGCCTGGTAGACGAGTTGCCCGATCTTGCGCGACAGGACATTCTCCATCGTGAAGGCCTTGACTATGGCGATGCCCTGCACCGACTCCTGCATTGCACCCAAAAGGTGCGAGTTGATTTCAACGGATTCGCGCGTCACGCGGCGCAGACGGCGCATGATGTAGTTGACGGCGATAATGATCGGCGGGCCGATGACGAAAGCCATCACCGAAAGGAGCCAGTCTTGCCACAGCATGACGGCAACCAGGCCGATCAGCGTGACCGCGTCGCGCGCGATCGCTGCCACCGTCATGTTGAGCAAGTCGCGGATGCCGGTGACATTCTGGCTGATTTGGGCGGAGAGCTGGCCGGAGCGGGTGGCGGTAAAGAATGGCATTCCAAGCTTCAGCAGGTGGCCGAACAGCCGCTGCTGGTAGCGTGCCACGATATTGTTGCCCACACGCGCGAGCAGGACGGCCTGCCCATAGGTGGCAAAGCCGCGCACCGTGAAAGCCAAGACGATGCCGCCGCAAATCCATGGCACCAGGTCCCAGCGCTGCTTGTAGAACAGATCATCGACGATATAGCGCATGATCCAGGCGCTGAACGCGGTGGTGGCGGCCAATGCCAGCATGCACAGGATGGCCTTCGTGTAGAGGCCGATATAGTCGCGACCGTTTTCAGAGATCACGCGGCGGACAATGGCCACGACATCGCCGGGCTCGATATGCTGGTTGTTCTTCTTTTTTCTGCCGAACAATATTTTGACTCGCTATGCATTTGCAGTCAGGTCGTCCGCCTGACGCCCGCACAAATGCGGAAAAACAAGATGGAGCGTCCCTTATGCGTCCAAAAGCACGCACCGCGCTCCAGGCGGCGGCCACCCCGGCATTGCAGCGTTTGCCCTCGGCAGGGCTATGCCTTATCGCGTCCCCATATGCAATCGCCTCCGCTTCGCATCTTCGGGCGGATTTCAGCGCGACCGCCAGCGCCTGCCCGAGGTCTCGACGCCGAAGCGAGCCGGCGTACGGGCAAAGGCCGCAATGCCCGAAAGGGCGGCCATCGGGTGGGTGATCACGAAGACCGGCATGTCCGCCAGAAGCGCGCTGTGCGGCGCCTTGTCCTCGAAAGCGGCGCGGAACTTACCGTTCTGCAGCGCGGGCACAATCTTCTGAGCGATGCCGCCGGTCAGGAAAACACCGCCCCGGCTCATGAAAACCAATCCCAGATCACCCGCCAGCCGGCCAAGATAGGTGACAAAGAGGTCGAGCGCTTCCATGGCGATATCGTCGCGCCGTTCCAGTGCCGCCCCCGTTATCTCGGCGGGTGTCGCCAGTTTGGCATCCTTGCCATCAGCCTTTCCGATGGCACGGTAGAGGTTGACGAGGCCCCGCCCGCAAAGAAGCTGCTCGGCCGAGACCCGGCCGTCGATTCGCTCCACATGCGGAAATATCTCCAGATCGCGTTCCGTGCGGGGGCCGATATCCACGTGCCCGCCCTCGCCCGGAACCGGGATCCAGGTGTGGCGCGCATGGACAAGGCCGGCCACACCGAGCCCCGTGCCAGGGCCAAGAACGACACGACTTCCGGTCGTTTCGGCCACGCCGCCGCCGATCTTCTCCAGATGCTCCTCACCCAGAGCAACGACGGCAAGGGCCTGCGCCTCGAAATCGTTCAGCACCACGACATCGGAAAAGCCGAGCTCGGCCATCATCTGCTTCGGCCGCACAACCCAGTCGCAATTGGTCAGGTCGATCTCGTCGCCATCGACCGGCCCCGCCACAGCCAGCACCGCGGAGCGCGGCATGATATTGGTCTGGTCGAGTATGGTCGTCTGTATGGCTTCATCGATCGTGGCGAAATCGGCCGTCTGTACCACCGGAAACTCACGCGGCTCTGCATAAGAATCCACCACGATGGCGAAGCGGGCGTTCGTGCCGCCGATGTCGCCGATCAGGATCGGGAAATCGAGTACGGTGTCTTGGATGCTGGGGTGCGCCATCTCGCGGTGGTTCTCCTAGTTGTCTTGTCGGGCCGCTCCGTGCCGGAGCATGATCTTCCGAAAAACCGATGTTCACTTTTCGGGGCCATGCTTTAGGCTCGCTTCCGCGTGCAGTAAGAGGGCCTCGGCCGTGGCGGCGTTGAGGGCCATGGGAATATCGTACACGATCGCGAGCCGCATCAACGCCTTCACGTCCACATCGTGCGGCATCGGCGTGAGCGGGTCCACGAAGAAAATGATCAGATCGACGGCGCCTTCGGCGATCAGCGCGCCGATCTGCTGATCGCCGCCAAGCGGCCCGCTCTTCAGACGTTTCACATCAAGGCTCGGGCAGGCTTCGGCGATGCGCGCCCCGGTTGTGCCCGTGGCGACGATGCCGGCATTCGCCAGAAAGACTTCGTGCGCCTTCGCGAAGGAGACCAAATCGTCCTTCTTCTGATCATGCGCAATCAGCGCAACGCGTTGTCGCCCGGTCAAGCCCGTCCTCAAATCCGCTGACTAAATCGTTTGAACCTATAAGCGAGCGGACGGGGGATGAAAAGCCGCCGCGAAAGGAAACTTTATTGCCGGTACGGCCTGGGCGAGGGCAGCGGTATGTCGGCCGGGCGCAGCGCGTTGAGGAGTGATGAAGGGCTTTGCGCCACTGCCGGGGACGATGCGGCGAATGAGAGCACCCCTTCCGGCCCGGCCAGCGTGACCGCAGCCTCGGAGGGAGGCGACGGAGCGTTGAGCACCGCGCGGCAGGCGGCTGGCAAGTTGGCCATTGTCATCACGTCACGCGCCTTTGGCTTTGCCGGACCTTCCGCCGGCTTCCATGGTTCATCGGTGAACCACCAGGCCAGCGTATTGCCGCAGCCTTCACCCCCCGTCACCGGCGCCTGCGGCTTACAGCCGGGCGATCCCTCGGGGCAGCCGATGCGGATATGAAAATGATAATGATGCCCCCAGAACGGCCGAATCTTGGATAGCCAGCGCCGATCGCCCTTCACCGTGTCGCACAGCTTCTTCTTGATACCGGGGTGAACCAAGATGCGCTCGACCTGCGGATATTTCGCCGCATGACGCAACACCGCCTCGTGAACTGGCGTCCACTTGCGGTCATCGACATAGAGCGTGTCGTCCTTCAGCATGGAGACCGCGCTCACCTTCTCGCGCTCCGCTGGGCTCATGCGCCTGTCGGGCATAGGGGTGAACCAGATATCGGCGTCGAGGCCGATCTGGTGCGAGGCGTGGCCGCTCAGCATCGGTCCGCCGCGCGGCTGGGAAATGTCGCCGACGAGCAGGCCGGGCCAGCCGCTCTGGGCGGCATCGCGCGAGAGCTTCTCGATCAGCGTGATCATGTCGGGATGGCCCCAGCGCCGATTGCGCGAAAGGCGCATTGCCTGCCATGTCGGCCCGTCCGGCGAAATAGCGATGCCGCCGGCAAAACACCCTTTCGAGTAGAAGCCGTGGACGGCAGGCGCTGTCGCGGCCGGCAAATCTTGGGCGCCGAAAAGGTCCTTGGCCAAGGGTTCAGCCATGGCAGGCAAAGCGGCCATGCACCACAGGAGAATTGTCGGCAGGAAAAGGCGCGGGAACGAAACCGGCATGGAGTGCTCGCAAATCAGTCGATTTGCGCCACCATAGCCGACTCGCCGCCTGCATGGCAAAGACCGTCGCGCTCTGGGGAGCGGCGGCGGGCCGTTCCGTCTCAGGCGGTCTTGGCCTTACGCGCTACCGGCTTCTTTCTAACGGTCTTCTTCTTGGCTGGTTCAGCGGGCGGATTCGCCGCCTCGGCGGCTTCCTGCGCCAGCCGGGCCTCGCGTAGGCGCGCTGATTTGGCCTCACGCGCCTTGGCCTCGGCATCGATGATGCCGCGCGCTACGCTCGTTGTCGTTTCTGCCTTGCTTGTCGCTGATGGGCGCGCGGGCTTGAACAGGGTGGTCTGGTTGAGGGTGCTCATGGTTGCTCTGCTCCCTTGCGGCATCGGCCCGGCCGATTTTCCGGAAAGCGCGATGCGTGGATTCGACTAACCTGCAGCGTCCTCGAAGCGTTCCAAAGGATCGCACTTTGCTGCAGGAAACACGCTAGATCATTTCATCGTTTCACGAAAACGATGCGACGATCCAAACTTCTGACTGTAAGCAATTCCGGACGGAAAACCGGTATCCGGTTCCTGGAATTGCGCTAAACAAAAAAGGCCGGGCGTGGCCCGACCTTTCCCACATCCCGTTCCCGTGCCAGTACATCCGTGGTCACAGGTTCGAGAATAAATTATGCGGCCTGCAGGTTTTCTGCGGCGCTTTTGCCCGAACGCTGGTCCTGGACAATGTCGAAGCTCAGCTTCTGGCCTTCGACGATAGAACGCATACCAGCGCGCTCGACTGCAGAGATGTGAACGAACACATCCGATGCGCCGTCGTCAGGCTGAATGAAGCCGAAGCCCTTGGTGGTGTTGAAGAACTTAACTGTTCCAGTAGTCATGACGAATTCCTTTCAATCGGTCACGAAAGATTAGCTGCCGGACAACATACCCGACAACGGTTGCAGATCGATTTTGATAGGAAGATCGTCAGATGCGCTCTAGAGCGCTTGTGCGCAAAAGGAGCGCCGAAACAAAGTTCAGCAACAAATATCGACTTCGTACAAATAGAAGAGTTTTGTGTTGAATACAAGGGTGGTCGGAAATATTTTTCAACGCAGGATAGGAACGGCCCCAATGGCGGAAAAAATTCCCTACTGCCTGGCGCTCCACAATGATTCCAGCGCGATCCGATAATTCGGGAACCGGAGAACGTAGCCTGCCGATTTGAGCTTCGCGTTCGATACCCGCTTGCATTCGGAATAGAACGACCGGGCCATCGGCCCCATCCCGGCCTCATCGAAGGGTATCGGCGGTGGCGGTTCGATGCCCATGAGCTCGGCTGCATACGTTACCACGTCCTGCGGCGGGGCCGGCTCGTCATCGGTGACGTTGTAGATGCCGCCTGCTCCCGCGCCCATCAGATGCCGGGCCGCCCCCGCCACATCCTCGACGTGGACGCGATTGAAGACCTGGCCCGGCTTGACGACCCGCCTGGCCGTGCCTTTTTCCAGGTTCACGAAGGCGTTGCGCCCGGGGCCGTAGATGCCCGACAGGCGCAGGATGGCAATCGGGACACCCAGCCTTTCGGCGAGGGAGGTCCACCCTTGCTCCGCCGCCAATCGCCAGCGCGAGCGGTCCGACGAAGGGCGGCAGACGGTCTCCTCGTCCACCCAGGCGCCGCCATGATCGCCATAGACCCCGACGGTCGAAAGATAGCCGATCCACCGCAGCGCCGGCATCTCCAGGCGCGCTCGCGCGAGATCGTCGAGCACCGGGTCGCCAGCCTCGCCGGGGGCTAAGGAAACCAGAAGATGCGTGGCCGCGCGCAGCGGCGGCAGCAATGGCTCGCCGAAGCCGTCGCCGCCATAGACGAGCGGGACCACGGCGTCCGCGGCAAGGGCTTCGAACCTTTCGGTGCTGCGGGTCGTCCCGTGGATACTGGCAGCGCCGGCGGCGACCTGGCGGGCGAAGGTGCGCGCGGAGTAGCCCGCACCGAAGATGAAGATACGTTCCCCGCTCATGGCGTCCGCCCCGGAGCGAGATGCCATTCCTGACGCACATCCTCATCCATCTCATCAGCCTGCGCCATTTCTGCAAGCCGGCTAAATTCCTTGCCGTCGAGCAAGCGCGATAACGCCCAGACCGCGGCGCCGCGCACCAGTGGCGAGGTGTCGGCCGAAAGCTTGTGGCAGGCGGGCACCATGCTGTCTTGACCGGAATTACCCGCTGCTATCAGGACGTTGCGTATGAACCGATCGCGCCCGATGCGCTTGATCGGCGATCCCGAAAACATCTCGCGGAAGGCAGCATCGTCCAGCTCGAGCAGGGTTTCCAGGGCCGGCTCCTTCAGGTCGTCACGGGCCTTGAGCTTGATTTCGGCTGCATCCCGCGCGAACTTGTTCCAGGGGCAAACGGCCAGACAGTCGTCGCAGCCATAAATGCGGTTGGCCATCGCCTCGCGAAATTCGTGCGGTATCGGCCCCTTGTGCTCGATGGTGAGGTAGGAAATGCAGCGGCGGGCATCGAGCTGATAGGGCGCAGGAAAGGCATCCGTCGGGCAGACGTCGAGACAGGCCCGGCAGGAGCCGCAATGATCTTCCTCCGGCAGGTCGGGCTCCAGTTCCGCCGTGGTGAAGATCGAGCCCAGGAACAGCCATGAGCCGAGTTCGCGGCTCACCAGATTGGTATGCTTTCCCTGCCAGCCCAGCCCGGCGGCGGCGGCCAGTGGCTTTTCCATCACAGGGGCCGTATCCACGAAGACCTTCACGTCCTCGCCCGCCCTTGCGGCAAGCTGGCCGGCAAGCTGCTTCAGCCTGCCCTTGATGACGTCGTGATAGTCGCGGTTGCGGGCATAGACCGAGATGATCGCCCGATCTTTCCTTTCGAGGAGCGCCAGCGGATTTTCATCCGGGCCGTAATTCATGCCCAGCATGATGATGGAGCGCACCTGCGGCCACAGGTTTTGGGGGCGCTCGCGCCGCTCGGCCGTCTCCGCCATCCACGCCATTGAGCCGTGGCGGCCTTCCTCGATAAAATGCCGCAGCCGCGCCGGCGCTTCCGGCACGGCGTCGGGCGTGGTGACGGCGACCTTGTCGAAGCCGGCGGCGTGCGCCTTTTCCTCAACGAACGCGCGAAGCCGGCGGGTTGTGGCCAGCGCGGTCATGATCAGAAATCCAGATCCGCGTAGTGCGAGGCCGGCGAAAGTCCGCGAACCCGGTCCGAAAGCAGCGAACGGAAGGAGGGGCGCGACTTCATGCGGCTATACCAGTCGCGCGCTGCCTCGTATTCACGCCATTCGATTTCGCCCAGATAGTCGAGGATCGACAGGGATGCCGCGGCTGCCGCATCGGCATAGGAAAGGCGAGACCCGGCCAGCCAGTCGCGAGTCGCCGCCAGCCAGTTCGTATATTTGAGGTGCTGGCGCACATTGGCCCGCGCCGCGCGAATGGCGGCTGAATCGGGTGAGCCGCCGCCCTGCGCGCCGGCCATCAGCGGCTTGAGCGCGCGCTCGCGCACCAGATGCCGTGTCACGTCACCGTCCGTCTTGACCAGGTACCAGTCGACCAGCCGGCGGATTTCGGCGCGTTGGATGGGATCTTCCGCCATAAGCCGCCTTGATCGCTGGAACGCACCGCGCGTTTCATCGAGATATTCGCCGATCACCGTGGCGCCTGTGATCGCATGGTCACCCTCCGCCAAAAGCACGGGGATGGTGCCGGCTGGATTGAGGGACAGAAACTCCTTGCGCCGCTGCCACGGACGCTCCTCGATGAGGGCGAGTTCTTCTCCGTACTCGCCGAATGCAATGCGCACATACCGGCAGGAGGCATACAGCGGATGATGGAAAAGGGTCAGCATGCGATAAGCACTATTCAAAACCTCTGGCCATTTCATGACCGTGACGCTAAACCTCGGCGCGTCTGATTCCGAGGGTTCTTTTCCCGAGCTATAGGGGGAGATTCAGGCCCTGACAAGCAAGCCGACGCGAGGGGATTGAGTGCCGGACCAAACGATTGCGCAGGCGCTTCTACTAGGCGTCCTCGAGGGCCTGACCGAATTCATTCCCGTCTCCTCTACCGGCCACATTTTGCTGGCGGGCCATTTTCTCGGCTTCAAATCGACAGGTAAGGCTTTCGAGGTGCTCATTCAGCTGGGCGCCATACTGGCCATCCTCTCCGTCTACGCCGCGCGCCTGTGGGAGATGTTGCTTCTCTTGCCGCGCGATCCTGCTACGCGGCGCTTCGTCGCCGGCATCCTGCTTGCTTTCCTGCCGGCAGTCGTCATCGGCGTGCTCAGCTACAAGATCATCAAGACGGTGCTGTTCGAGACGCCGATGCTGATATGCGTGATGCTCATCCTCGGCGGCCTCGTGCTCTTGTGGGTCGACCGCTGGGCGAGGAAGCCGCGCTACACCGACATCACGACTTTTCCGCTTTCCATGTATCTCAAAATCGGGCTTTTTCAGTGCCTGTCGATGATCCCCGGCACCTCGCGGTCGGGCGCGACCATCGTGGGCGGATTGCTCCTTGGCGCCGACAAGCGTTCGGCTGCCGAATTTTCCTTCTTCCTCGCCATGCCGACCATGGCCGGCGCCTTCGCCTATGACCTCTATAAAAACTACGATCTGTTGTCGGCGGCCGACGTCGAGATCATCGGTGTGGGCTTTGTCGCGGCCTTCGCCGCGGGTGTCCTGGTCGTGCGCTGGCTGCTCGGCTATGTCTCACGCCACGGGTATGCGCTGTTCGGCTGGTGGCGATTGCTGATCGGCAGCCTTGGCCTGGCGGCACTGCTGTTTTGGGGCTGATGCGGGACAATCGCCTAAATCAGTCCGATCAGCCCCCGCCGTATAAGGTCGAGCGCAAGTAGCGTCAGGCCAATCTTGAACCAGCGGCGGAAAATCTCCTCGGGCAGCTTTTCAAGTAGTTTGGTGCCGTAGATCGTACCGAGATAGCCCGACGCCACCATCACCGCGATCAGGGGCAGCCAGCGGGCGAAGACGAAACCTGCCAGGGCGAAGGCGGCAACCTTGAGCGCATGTTGAAGGGTCATGCCGGCCGCGTGCGTGGCGACCAGGGCCTTGCGGTCATCGGGGATGATCTGTCCGAAAAAGGCCGACAGCAAAGGTCCCGTCGCTCCGACGAACATGGTGGTCAGCGCGAGCACGGCGCTGCCCAGCGCCAAGCCGGCCCGGCTCAGCCGCGCCGCACCCGGGATTTTGCTCCAGGTCACTGCGATGACGAAGGCCCCCAGAACCAGTTTCAGCACGGCATCCGGCAATTGCACGACGACATAGGCGCCCGCCGCCGCTCCGGCCAGCGACCCGAGTATGAAGGGCGCGGCTATGGAATGGCGGATATGGGCGCGCTGGTGCCACGCCCGCCCTGTATTGGAGCCGAGCTGCACCGCCCCATGAACCGGAATGAGCCCCGATACGGGAATGAAGAGACCGAGCAGCGCCAGCATGGCTACGCCGCCGCCTACGCCGAAGGCGGCGGTGAGCGCCGAGGTGAAGAAACTCGCGACGATGAGGACAAGGCTGGGCAGCAGGCCGAGGCCGTCGGGAAGAAGCGCAGCTACGGCCTGCAAGGGCGCGGGCCTCCTTGTTGGCGCATGATCCTTACCGGTATCCGCTTTCCGAAATCATGCTTAGTATAGCGGCTGAGTGAACTGGCCGTGCGGCCGGTATGTCCAGAGGTAAGTGGGCAGGATTGCGCTGATGGAATGCTGAGGTATGCCCAGCCCTTCCAGAGTGCGACCGGCTTCCTTGGCCTCCTCGGAGACGACATTATCGACCTCCAGGAGCTTGACTTGATCAAGCGTAAGCAGCGGGTTGGGCAGCATGCCGAGGATGCGCGCCTGAAGACGGGCGATCGGCCACGGCAGGGAAACCAGCATCCGCGTGCGGCCGATGATTTCGAGCATCTCTTCCATGCATTGACGGAAGGTCAGCACCTGTGGCCCACCGAGCTCATAGATCGCGCCGCCCTTCAATGCGCCGTCCACTGCACGGGCGTGAGCCTCCGCGACATCGCCCACATAGACCGGTTGGAAACGTGTGTGGCCGCCGCCGATAAGCGGCAGCGCCGGGGTGAAGCGCGCCATGTTGGCAAAGCGGTTGAAGAAGCTGTCTTCCGGCCCGAAGACGATGGACGGGCGGATGACGATGGCATCCTTGACGGTGTCCAGAACCGCCTGTTCCCCTTCTGCCTTGGTGCGGCCGTAGAGGGAGGGCGAGTTGAGGTCCGCGCCGATGGCCGACCCCTGTGTCAGCCCGGCGCCCGCTGCCAGCGCGGCTTCTGCGACGGCGCGTGCGCCGAAGCTCTGCACCGCATCGAAGCGCTGGCGGCCGGATTCGTGCAGGATGCCGACCAGGTTGATCACATGGTCGGCGCCTTCCACCGCGCGGTCTATCGATGCGCGGTTGCGAAGGTTCGCCTGGATGGCGTGAACCTGGCCCATATTGCCCAGCACCTGCACATGGTTGGCCGCGTTGGGCCTGCGGCAGGCCACGCGCACGCGGTAGCCCCGGCGCGTGAGCGCCTGCACCACATGGGTTCCGACAAAGCCGGAACCGCCGAAAACGGTGACGAGCTTGGGTTTCTGGCTGATCGTCGCCATGGTGCCTCTGTCTCTTTCAACTGTTACCGAGCTACATAATCGGTTTGCGGCAAAAGGCAAAGGCTTGTACTGCCTCTTTCGCCCCGCTTAATCCCCAGCCCGATTGGCGGGCAAAACTTGGAAAAAGCGCTTGAAGCGCCTATATATTTGGCAGTTGCACCCTGCTGATTCGCAGGCCTTCTTCGTGCCCTATTGCGGCGCTTCCAGATTGAAAGTTTTTGATGAGCGATACGCCCGAAACACTCCCCGGCGAACAGGCTGAATACGGCGCTGAATCCATCAAGGTTCTCAAGGGCCTGGATGCCGTGCGCAAACGTCCCGGCATGTATATCGGCGACACGGACGATGGCTCCGGCCTGCATCACATGGTCTACGAGGTCGTCGATAACGCCATCGACGAGGCCCTGGCGGGCCATGCCACGCTGGTGACGGTGACGCTAAACCCCGATGGTTCGTGCACGGTGACCGACAACGGCCGCGGCATTCCGACCGACATGCACACGGGCGAGGGGGTTTCGGCGGCCGAAGTCATTATGACGCAGCTCCATGCCGGTGGTAAGTTCGACCAGAATTCCTACAAGGTCTCGGGCGGTCTTCACGGCGTCGGCGTTTCGGTGGTCAACGCGCTGTCGTCCTGGCTGAAACTGAAGATCCGGCGCAAGGGCCAGATCTACGAGATGAGCTTCACCCATGGCGTTCCGGATTCGCCACTGGTGGCGACCGGGGATGCGGGTGGCGAGACAGGCACGGAAGTCAGCTTCCTGCCTTCCGTAGACACATTCACGATGACGGATTTCGACTATGGGACGCTGGAGCACCGGCTGCGCGAGCTCGCCTTCCTGAATTCCGGCGTGCGCATTCTGCTGACGGACAAGCGCCATGCCGACATCAAGCAGCAGGAGCTGCTTTATGAAGGCGGGCTCGAGGAGTTCGTCAAATATCTCGACCGCGCCAAGAAGCCGCTCATCCAGGCTCCGATCGCCATCAGCGCCGAGAAAGACGGCATCACCGTGGAAGTGGCCATGTGGTGGAATGATTCCTACCACGAGAATGTGCTGGCCTTCACCAACAACATCCCCCAGCGCGACGGCGGCACGCATATGGCCGGCTTCCGCGGCGCGCTGACGCGGCAGGTCACGTCCTATGCCGAAAATTCCGGCCTGACCAAGAAGGAAAAGGTCTCGCTGACGGGCGACGACTGCCGCGAAGGCCTGACCGCCGTCCTTTCGGTCAAGGTGCCGGACCCGAAATTCTCGTCGCAGACGAAGGACAAGCTGGTCTCCTCCGAGGTCCGCCCGGTGGTGGAAAGCCTGGTCAACGAGGCGCTCGGCACATGGCTGGAAGAGCATCCATCCGAAGCCAAGATCCTGATCGGCAAAGTGGTGGAAGCCGCCGCTGCCCGCGAGGCCGCGCGCAGGGCCCGCGAATTGACCCGGCGCAAGGGCGCGCTTGAAATCTCTTCGCTGCCCGGAAAACTCGCCGATTGCCAGGAGCGCGATCCCGCCAAGTCCGAAATCTTCATCGTCGAGGGCGACTCGGCTGGCGGCTCGGCCAAGAGCGGCCGTTCCCGCAAGAACCAAGCCATCCTGCCGCTGCGCGGCAAGATCCTCAATGTCGAGCGCGCCCGCTTCGACCGCATGCTGTCATCCGACATGATCGGCACGCTGATCACCGCGCTCGGCACCGGCATCGGCAAGGACGAGTTCAATCTCGACAAGCTGCGCTACCACAAGGTCATCATCATGACCGACGCCGATGTCGACGGCGCCCATATCCGCACGCTTCTGCTGACGTTCTTCTTCCGGCAGATGCCGGACCTGATCGAGCGCGGGCACCTTTATATCGCCCAGCCGCCGCTCTACAAGGTCACCCGCGGCAAGTCGGTGCAGTATATCAAAGACGAGGTCGCTTTCGAAGAGTTCCTCATCGACCAGGGGCTGCACGAAGCATCGCTGGAACTGTCGACCGGCGAGGTCCGTTCCGGCCAGGATCTGAAGCAGGTCATCGACGATGCGCGCGCCATCCGCGCGCTGATCAACGGGCTGCATACCCGCTACGACCGCTCGGTGGTAGAGCAGGCGGCCATCGGCGGCGCCATGAATGCCGCCGTTCTCGCCGATCCCGGGCGCGCCCAGGAGGCGGCCGAGCATGTCGCGCAGCGTCTCGACATGATTTCGGAGGAGACGGAGCAAGGCTGGCAAGGGCGGATCAATCCGTCCAATGACGGCACAGGCGGCTATCTGTTCGAGCGCACGGTGCGAGGCGTCAAGGATGCACTCGTTCTCGACGCGGCGCTGGTGGGCTCCGCCGATGCCCGCGCCATCGACCGGTATACGCCGCGCCTCCAGGAGATCTACGAAAAGCAGCCGAAGCTGCTCCGCAACGACAAGTCGGAGATCGTTTCCGGCCCGATGGCACTTCTTGACGCCATCTTCGCCACCGGCCGGAAGGGCCTCACCATGCAACGTTACAAGGGTCTTGGTGAGATGAACGCCGAGCAACTCTGGGAAACCACGCTCGATCCCGATGCCCGCTCGCTGCTTCAGGTCCGGGTCATGGATGCCACGGACGCCGATTCCCTGTTCTCGCGCCTCATGGGCGACGAAGTGGAACCGCGCCGCGAGTTCATCCAGGACAACGCGCTTTCGGTGGCAAACCTGGACGTTTAGCCGGCCTGTCCCGCGTCGATCTTTCTTCGCACGGCGTCGGCACGACGCGGTCGCTTGTCGGAGATTTTGTAGGCGGCTAGCAGAACGCGCGCGGCCGCCTCAGCCGCATCTTGCGAACGCGCGTGAACGATGGCGAGAGGCTCGCCGGCGCTTATCTCGGCACCGACCGGCATGAGCCCGGTAAATCCGACCGCGTGGTCGATTGCGTCTTCGGGCCTACGCCGCCCGCCGCCCAGTTCGATAACAGCGACTCCCAGCGCGCGGGCGTCGATCGAGCCGACAAAACCGTCTCGCTTGGCCTTTGCCTCCAGAACAATCTCGGCCCTGCCTAGATGCCGGCGCGCATTCTCGATAAAATCCGCCGGGCCGCCAAGTTCCGCGACCATCCTGCCGAAAACCTCGGCTGCACGCCCACTGGACAGCGCATCTTGCGACAGATCGGCGGCTACCCGCGCCGTCGCCGCCAGGCCCGAGGCAAGCAGCATTTCGCCGGCCAGTGCCAGCGTCACCTCCTCCAGCCGCCTGTCGCGCGTCCGGCCGGTCAGGAAGTCGACCGCGTTCAAAACCTCGACGGCATTGCCGGCGGCAGATGCCAGCGGCTCATTCATGTCGGTGATGAGAGCCGTGGCGGGAAGGCCCGCGCCATTGGCCACGGCAACGAGGCTTTCCGCCAGCCTGCGCGCCTTTCCGGCGGTCGCCATGAAGGCGCCATTGCCGCATTTGACGTCGAGGACCAGCGACTGGAGCCCGGCTGCGAGCTTCTTCGACAGGATGGAGGCGGTAATGAGCGGAACGGATTCGACCGTGCCGGTAACATCGCGCACCGCATAGAAGCGCTTGTCCGCCGGCGCCAGGTCACCCGTTTGGCCTATGATGGCGTAGCCGGCCTCCCTTACTGTCCGCCGGAAGGCATCCAAACCCGGCTGGCTACGATAGCCGGGGATGGAATCCATCTTGTCCAGCGTACCGCCTGTATGCCCCAGCCCGCGGCCCGATATCATTGGCACATAGGCGCCGCAGGCGGCTACAATGGGCGCCAGCATCAGCGAGACATTGTCGCCTACGCCGCCGGTGGAGTGCTTGTCAGTCACCGGTCCGTCGAGGAACCGCCAGTCCAGCACGTCGCCGGAATCGCGCATCGCCAGCGTCAGCGCCACGGCTTCCTCGCGGCTCATCCCGTTGAGGCAGATCGCCATGGCAAGCGCCGCCACCTGCCCCTCGCTCCATGAATCGGTAGCAAGGCCGGCGGCGAAGTCGGCGATCTCCTCGGGTGTAAGCTCCACCCGATCGCGCTTTCGGCGGATGATCTCCTGGGGGAGCATCGCCGCTATTCGCTCGCGCGAGCGGACTGAAAACAGGCCCTCAGCACTGCAGCGAGCCTCGCGCCTCCCACGGGCGCCATGTCCTTCGTCTCCTGGTGCGACAGCTCACCTGCCGCCATTCCGGCTCCAAGGTTGGTGATCACCGAGCAGGCAGCAACCTTGAGCCCCAGGTAGCGGGCGAAGATGACCTCGGGCACGGTGGACATGCCCACCGCATCCGCGCCGAGTACCCGGGCCATGCGTATTTCGGCCGGCGTTTCGAAAGTGGGGCCGGAGAACCACATATAGACCCCCTTGTGCAGGGTCACACCGGCGCTTGCCGCCGCCTTCTCCAGCGCATCGCGAAGGTCGCGGTCATAGGCTTCGCTCATGCCGACGAAACGGCGCTCGCCGGTCTCGCCGATGAGCGGATTGGTGCCGGAGAAATTGATGTGGTCCTCGATCAGCATGACGGAACCGGGCGGCATATCCGCGTGCAGCGAACCGGCGGCGTTTGTCAGGATCAACTGCCGTATGCCGAGGCCCCACAGCACCTCCAGTGCTGGCCGCATCGCCGCCGCATCGCCGTTCTCGTAGTAGTGCGCCCGCCCGGCCAGCATCAGCACCGGCTGTCCCGCAAGCCTGCCGGCGACGATCTCGCCGGCATGGCCGGTCACGCCGCTTTGGGGAAAGCCCGGCAGGTCGGCATAGGGAATGCGTATCGGGTCCGTGACCTCTTCCACAAGGCCGCCGAGTCCGGAGCCAAGCACCAGCGCCGTGCGCGGCACAAGTCCCCCCAGACGTTCCGTCAGGCGATCCA
Organism: Nitratireductor luteus; assembly: GCF_026162365.1. GTDB lineage: Bacteria > Pseudomonadota > Alphaproteobacteria > Rhizobiales > Rhizobiaceae > Chelativorans > Chelativorans luteus. The sequence goes on from NZ_JAOANW010000002.1 coordinate 226,896, forward strand.
CGGCCTCCTTCAACGGTTCTGCTCCAGATCGAAACTGCGCGGGAACATTGCTGAGAAAGATACGGTCTCGACCACGCCACGGGCATCGCAAAGGTGCAGTAGCGCATCATCCGCCACGAATTCGGAGAGGCGCTGGCGGCATCCGCCGCAGGGCATGATGCGATCCATCTTCTCCGCCACCACGGCAATCTCGGCAATCCTGCCACCGCCGGCCATCACCATATGACCGAGCGCCGTGGTTTCAGCGCACCAGCCTTCCGGGTAGGATGCATTCTCGATATTGCAGCCGGCATGCACCGCTCCGCTGTCAGTTGCGAGGGCGGCACCCACTGGGAAGCGCGAGTAGGGCGCGTAGGCTTTGGACATCGCCGCCCTGGCCGCCTGGAAAAGCTCGTCCGCCTTCATCGTCACCGCTCCTTCACATAGGGCACGCCGCCCGCACGCGGCGGAATGGCCCTGCCGATGAATCCTGCCAGCAGGACCACCGTCAGGATATAGGGAAGCGCCTGCATGAGCTGCACGGGAACGCGGCCGATAACCGGCAGCGGCGTTCCCTGGATGCGAATGGCGAAAGCGTCGAGGAAGCCGAACAGCAGACAGGCGAACATCACCGGCACCGGCTTCCACTTGGCGAAGATCAGCGCCGCAAGCGCAATGAAGCCGCGGCCGGCGGTCATGTCCTTCACGAAGCCCGCATTCTGCGCCAGCGCCAGATAGGTTCCGGCGAGGCCGGTCAAGACACCGGTGCAGATGACCGCGCGATAGCGCAGCCACGCGACGGAAATGCCGGCGGTATCGACCGCTGCCGGGTTTTCACCCACGGCGCGGAGCCGGAGACCGAAGCGCGTGCGAAACAGCGCCCACCAGGTGAACGGCACCAGCAGGAAGGCGAGATAGACCAGCAGCGAATGGCCCGACAGGAGCTCCGAATAGATCGGCCCCACGATGGGGATATCGCGCATCGCATCGGCAAAGGGCAGATGAAGCGCGTTGAAACGCCCTTCGGCGCTAAGAAGCGGCGTGCGTCCGCCCTGGCTGAACCAGGCTTGACCGAGAATGATGGTCGAGCCAGCGGCAATGAAATTGATGGCGACGCCCGAGACGATCTGGTTGCCGCGATGCGTGATCGAGGCGAAGCCGTGGGCCAGAGCGAAGAAGACGGAGACGACGACGGCCGCCGCTAGACCGGCCCAGGCGGAACCGGTGACCGCAGCCGCGGCACCTGCCGCGAACGCGCCCGCCAGCATCTTGCCTTCGAGCCCGATGTCGAAGACGCCGGAGCGCTCGGAATAGAGCCCCGCCAATGCGGCGAAGAGCAGAGGTACGGAAAGGCGCACCGTTGAATCGAGAACGGCGATGAGCGTGTCGAATGCTTCCATCAGGCGCGGCCCTCTTCACTCGGTTGCGCGCCCACCGAGCGCGGGCTGAAGCTGGCGAACAGGGTTTGCAGGCTCGGCCGGAACATGTGCTCGAGCGCGCCGGCGAACATGATTACCAGCCCCTGGATAATGACAATCATGTCGCGCGAGATGCCCGGCATCTCGAAGGCGAGCTCCGCGCCGCCCTGGTAGAGCATGCCGAACAGGATCGCGGCGGGCACGATGCCGGCTGGATGCGAGCGGCCCATGAGTGCGACGGCAATGCCGACAAACCCCGCGCCGGTGACGAAGTCGACATGCAGGCGATACTGGTCGCCCATGATCGGGTTTAGCGCCATCATGCCCGCCAGCCCGCCGGAAACGAGCATGGTGACGATGATGATGCGTGTCTCGCTCACGCCCGCATAGCGGGCGGCCTTCGGGCTATGCCCGCGCATGCGGATCTCATAGCCGAGCTTGGTGCGCCAGATGAGAACCCAGACCAGAAACGCGGCCACCAGAGCCAGCAGGAAGGTCAGGTTGAAGGGGGCCGAACGCACCGAGAGCCCCACCGCTTCGAGTATCCAGTTGAGCTTGGGCAGGTGGGCGCCTTCGAGGAAGGTGCGTGTCTGCGGCGCTTGGCTGGTAGCGGGCTTGAGTACGTTGACCAGGAGATAGATCATCAGGCTGGCGGCGATGAAATTGAACATGATCGTGGTGATCACGATATGGGAGCCGCGCTTGGCCTGGAGATAGGCGGGGATGAATGCCCACGCCGCGCCGAAAACCGCCGCGCCTATGATCGCCAGCGGAAAAGTCAGCCACCAAGGCAGTATCTGGTCGAAGGTCAGCGCCACCAGCGCCACGCCCAGCCCACCCACATAGGCCTGCCCTTCGCCGCCGATATTGAACAGGCTGCAATGAAAGGCGACCGCCACGGCAAGCCCGGTGAAAATGAAGCTTGTCGCATAATAGAGCGTGTAGGCGATGCCCTGCCCGCGCCCCAGCGCGCCGTCGATCAGAATCGCAGCCGCGCGGAACGGATTCTCGCCTACCAGCAGCACCACCAGCCCCGCCACGAGAAATGCCACGGTCAGATTGATCAGAGGGATCAGCCCGTAGTCGGCCCAGGCCGGCAGCTTCGCATAGGGTGCGCTCATTCAGCCGCCTCCTTCTCCTCGACGCCGGCCATCAGCAGGCCCAGCTCGCCCTCGCTTGCCTCCGGTCCGCGCTCACCGACGATGCGGCCGGCGAACATCACCAGGATGCGGTCGGAGAGCGAGCGGATTTCATCGAGCTCGACGGAAACGAGCAGCACTGCCTTGCCCTGGTCGCGCATGTCGATCAGGCGCTTGTGGATAAACTCGATCGCCCCCACATCCACACCACGTGTCGGCTGGCCCACGATCAGGACCTTGGGGTCCTGCTCCATTTCCCGCGCGAGCACGATCTTCTGCTGGTTCCCACCGGAAAAATTGGCCGTCTTCAAGCGGCAGTCAGTGGGACGGATGTCGTATTTCTCGATCTTGTCTCGCGCGTCGGCGCGTATGGCCTCGATATCGAGGAAGGGGCCTTTGAGATATTTTTCCTGCCGATGATAGCCGAGCATGGCGTTCTCCCCTTCCTCGAAGGGAAGCACCAACCCCATGTGGTGCCGGTCCTCGGGCACGTGGGCCATGCCGCGCCGGCGCAGGTCGGCGGGGTCGGCCTCGCCGGTCAGGTCTACCGGCTCACCGTCCAGCGTAACGCTTCCGGACACCGCTTTGCGGATGCCGGTAATAGTTTCGAGCAGTTCCGACTGACCGTTTCCGGCAACGCCGGCAATGCCGACGATCTCGCCGGCCCGCACATCAAAGGAGACGTTGTCGACCATGGTGACGCCTCGCGAGTCCCTGACCGTCAGGTTGTGCACCGACAGCAGGAAGCCACCCGGCTTGGCCTCGCCCTTTTCCACCCGCAAGAGCACGCGGCGGCCGACCATCAGCTCGGCCAGCTCTTCCACCGCCGTTTCGGCGGTCTTGCGCGTCGCCACCATCGCGCCCTGGCGCATTACCGATACATTGTCGGTGACAGCCATGATCTCGCGCAGCTTGTGCGTGATGAGGACGATGGTTTTCCCCTCGTCCTTGAGTTGGCGCAGGATGCGGAAGAGATGATCTGCCTCGGACGGCGTCAGCACACCGGTGGGCTCGTCAAGTATGAGAATGTCGGCCCCCCGATAGAGCGCCTTGAGGATTTCCACCCGCTGCTGCAGGCCCACCGGCAATTCCTCGACAATAGCTTCCGGATCGACCTCCAGCCCGTATTCGCGTTCCAGCCGCTCCAGCTCGCTGCGGGCCCTGGCAATGGATGTGCCCAGAAGCGGCGCGCTCTCTGCGCCCAGGATGACGTTCTCCAGCACCGTGAAATTGTGCACCAGCATGAAATGCTGGTGCACCATGCCGATGCCGAGCGCGATCGCGTCGCTGGAGGACTGGATCTGGACAGAGTTGCCGCCGACGCGGATTTCGCCGCTGTCGGCCTGGTAGAAGCCGTAGATGATCGACATCAGGGTCGACTTCCCGGCCCCGTTCTCGCCAATGATGCCGTGGATGGTGCCGGCTTCGATCTTCAGATCGATGTCCCGGTTCGCATGCACCGCGCCGAAGCGCTTGTTGATGCCGGCGAGTTCGATTGCAGCTTCCGCCATGCGCGGGCTCACTTCCCCGTTTTTTATCGTTTGGTCAAATTCGTACCACGGGCCTTTGCCGCTGCCAACCGGCCGGCATATGCACTCTCGACAAATGCATTGCTAGTTGTCAATTTTCGGAAATGAACAATCTCATTACGCCCTTCGTGTTTCATACGCCACCCGCCATCGTTTTTGAAAGCAGAGCGAGTCGCCGGTTGGATGAAATCGCTGTAAAAAGGCTTGGAAAAACCGTGCTTTTCGTCACCGACCCCGGGTTGCGCCGGCTCGGCCTGTGCGACCCAGCTGCCGGGGCCCTGCGGCGGGCGGGCGTGGAAGTGACGATCTTCGACGAAGTCGAGGCCGACCCTTCGCTGGCGACGTTGATGAAGGCTGTCGAGGCAGGGCGGCATGCAAGGGCCACCGGTGTACTGGGCTTCGGCGGCGGCTCCTCGCTTGACGTCGCCAAGCTGGCCGCTCTGCTATTGGGGTCGGGAGAGGATCTCGACGAGGCTTGGGGCGTGGGCAATGCAAAAGGACCGCGCCTACCGCTGGTTCTCGTGCCCACCACAGCCGGCACCGGATCGGAGGTGACGCCCGTTTCCATCATCACCGTTGGCGAGGAGGAGAAGCGCGGCGTCTCCAGTCCGCTCAACCTGCCCGACATCGCGGTGCTGGACCCGGAACTGACCATCGGCCTGCCGCCGGCCATCACGGCAGCCACCGGCGTCGACGCCATGGTGCACGCCATCGAGGCATACGCATCCAAATCCGCCAACAACAATCCGCTTTCCAGGATGCTCGCCCGGCAGGCCTTGCAATTGCTGGGCGCGAATATCGAGATGGCCGTGTTCGACGGGAAGAACGTGGCGGCGCGCAGCGCAATGCTGCTTGGCTCGATGCTGGCGGGGCAGGCCTTCGCCAATTCGCCGGTCGCCGCCATCCATGCGCTTGCCTATCCCATCGGCGGAACGTTCCATGTGCCGCACGGGCTTTCAAATGCGCTGGTGCTGCCCCATGTCCTGCGCTTCAACGCGCCGGAGGCCGCGCACATCTATGCCGAGATTGCCTGTGACGCGTTTCCGCGCCTCGACCGCGGCGAGGGCAGCCAGGCGATATGTGCAGCCTTTATCGAAGAGCTTGCCGCCCTCGCACAAAGGCTCGGCATGCAAACCCGCCTGCGAGAGGTCGGTATCGGCGAGGAGCATCTGGCGAAGATGGCGGCGGACGCGATGAAGCAGACACGGCTGTTGGTGAACAATCCGCGCGAGGTGAGCGAGGCGGACGCACTGGCGATCTACCGGGCCGCATGGTGAGGGCGGCGGGAAAACCAGGAGGCGGCGAAGAAACGGGCAGTCCTATTCGCTCACCACGCCGCCCGGCACCGCCTCGATGTCGAAGGCAGCCGCGATCAGGGCGCGGGTATAGTCGGTCTTGGGGGCGGTGAATATCTGTTCGGAGGTGCCTGCCTCCACGACTTTGCCGGCGCGCATGACCATCACCTCATTGGCGAGAGCCTTCACCACCTTCAGATCATGGCTGATGAAGAGATAGGCCAGATTGTGCCGCTCCTGCAGGTCGCGCAGGAGATCCACCACCTGCGCCTGCACGCTCATGTCCAGCGCCGATGTCGGCTCGTCCAGCATCACGAATTTCGGCTTCAGCACCATCGCGCGGGCAATGGCGATGCGCTGGCGCTGGCCGCCGGAAAACTCGTGCGGGTAACGGAACCGGCTTTCCGGGCTCAAATCGACCTCCCGGAGCACGTCCACCACCATGGCATCCCGCTCGTCCTCCGAAAGGCCCGGCTCGTGTATCCTGAGCCCTTCCTGGATAATCTCGGCTACCGACATGCGCGGACTGAGGGAGCCGAACGGGTCCTGGAAGACGATCTGCATCTCGCGGCGCAGCGGCCGCATCTGGCGGAACGAACGCGCGTCGATGCGCGCGCCCGCGTAACGGATTTCCCCCTGTGACGAAATCATCCGCGACAGGGCCAGCCCCAGCGTCGTCTTGCCCGATCCCGATTCGCCCACGACGCCCAGAGTCTGCCCCGCGCGCACCGTGACATCGACGCCGTCCACCCCCTTGATGTGGTCCACCGTCCGGCGCAGGAAGCCCTTCTTTACCGGGAACCAGACCCTGATATCGGAGCCTTCGATCACCTTGTCCGCCGAAAGGTCGGCAGCGGGGGGCTCGCCCTTCGGTTCGGCCGCCAGGAGATGACGCGTGTATTCGTGCTGCGGATTGTCGAATATCTCCGCGGTCGGACCGGTTTCCACGATCTTGCCGCCGGTCATGACGCAAACCCGATCGGCCACCTTGCGCACGATGCCCAGATCATGGGTGATGAAAAGCATCGACATGTCGTTTTCCCGGCGCAACCGGGCCAGAAGCTCGAGAATCTGCGCCTGAACGGTCACATCGAGCGCGGTGGTGGGCTCGTCGGCGATCAGGAGGCTTGGCTCGTTGGCGAGCGCCATGGCAATCATCACGCGCTGACGTTGCCCGCCCGAGAGCTGGTGCGGGAATGAGGCAAGCCGCGTTTCGGCGTCGCGGATGCCGACCTGATCCATCAGTTCCAGCGTGCGTGCCCGGGCGGCTTGATCGCTCATGCCGCGGTGCAGCTTCAGCACCTCGCCGATCTGCTTTTCAATGTTGTGCAGCGGATTGAGCGAGGTCATCGGCTCCTGGAAGATCATGCTGATCTCGTTGCCGCGCGCCTTGCGCAACTCGTTCTCGCTTGCCGACAGCAAATCCTTGCCGCCATAGATTATCTGGCCGGAAGGGTGGCTGGCGGCCGGGTAGGGCAGAAGCTTGAGAACCGACAGCGCCGTCACGGATTTTCCCGATCCCGATTCGCCCACCAGCGCCACGGTCTCGCCGCGCCCGATGTCGAACGAGATGCGATCCACGGCCAACGTCTCCTGCTGACCTTGAGTGAAGGAAACAGAGAGATCGCGGATGGAAAGGAGCGGTCCGTTCATTTGAACGTCTTCCGGGGGTCGAATGCGTCGCGCACTGCCTCGCCGATGAAGATCAGCAGCGACAGCATGATGGAAAGGCTCAGGAAGCCGGTGATGCCGAGCCAGGGCGCGTTGAGGTTGCGCTGGCCCTGGCGCAGGAGCTCGCCCAGCGAGGGCGAGCCCGGCGGCAGGCCGAAGCCCAGGAAATCGAGCGATGTCAGGGTCGTGATCGAGCCGTTGAGGATGAAGGGCAGGAACGTCAGCGTCGCCACCATCGCGTTGGGTAGGAGGTGGCGGAACATGATGGTGCGGTTGGGGACGCCCAGCGCCCGCGCCGCGCTCACATATTCAAAATTGCGCGCCCGCAGAAATTCTGCCCGCACCACGCCGACGAAAGCCACCCACGAAAAGAGCAACATGATGCCCAGCAGAATCCAGAAGCCCGGCGGCAGGACGGCCGCGATGATCAGGATGAGATAAAGCACCGGTATCGACGACCATATCTCGATGAACCGTTGGAAAATGAGGTCGGTCCAACCACCGAAATAGCCCTGAACGGCGCCGGCCGACACACCGATCAGCGCCGAGGCGGCCGTGAGGATCAGCCCGAACAGGACCGATATGCGGAACCCGTATATGACGCGCGCCAGCACATCCCGCGCCTGGTCGTCCGTGCCGAGCCAGTTCCAGTTGCCCATAGTGCAGCGCGGATCGGCCGCCCCCTGAGCATAGCGCTGACAGCGCACTTCCTTCTCATACATCCATGACGGCTTTGCGGGCGCCGCCTGCGGAATTTCGCTGTTCACCGTGCGGTAGGAATAGCGGACGGGCGGCCAGATCATCCAGCCATTGGCCTCGATCTCGTCCTGGATGAAAGGGTCGCGGTAGTCGGTAACGGCCAGAAACCCGCCGAATTTTTCCTCCGGATAATCCACCAAGACCGGAAACAGGATCTCGCCCTTGTAGGAGGCGAGCACCGGCTTGTCGTTGGCCAGGAACTCGGCGAACAGCGACAGGATGAAAAGGAGGAGGAATATCCAAAGCGACCAGTAGCCGCGGCGGTTCGCCTTGAAGTTCTGCCAGCGCCGCTTGTTAATCGGCGAAAGCCACGGCCGGCGGGCGGGCCGACTCACACGCTCAACCTGCGTCTCAGCCTGGAATTCCGACATCTACACGTCCCTCCGCTCGAAATCGATGCGCGGATCGATGAGCGTGTAGGTGAGATCGGAAAGCAGGCTGATGAACAGGCCTATCAGCGAGAAAATATAGAGGTTGGCGAAGACGACAGGATAATCACGGTCGATCACCGAGCGGAAGCCGAGCAGGCCGAGGCCATCCAGCGAGAAAATGCTCTCGATCAGCAAGGCGCCTGTGAAGAAGGACGAGATGAAGGCGCCGGGAAAGCCGGCGATGATGATCAGCATCGCGTTGCGGAACACATGGCCATAAAGCACCTGCCGTTCCGACAGCCCCTTGGCGCGGGCGGTGATGACATATTGCTTGCGGATCTCGTCCAGAAACGAGTTCTTGGTAAGCAGTGTCGTCGTGGCGAATGCCGAAAGCACCATGGCCGTCAGCGGCAGGGTCAGGTGCCAGAAATAATCGACGATGCGCGCTGGCCAGGAAAGCTGCTCCCAATTGTCCGATGTCAGGCCACGCAGCGGGAACCAGTCGAAAAACGATCCGCCGGCGAAAAACACCATGAGAAGGATAGCGAACAGGAAGCCTGGAACAGCGTAGGCGATGATGACGACCCCGCTGGTCCAGACGTCGAAGGGCGAGCCGTCCTTGACCGCCTTGCGGATGCCGAGCGGGATGGAGATACAGTAGGAGATCAGCGTGATCCACAGGCCGAGCGAGATGGAGACCGGCATCTTCTCCAGGATCAGGTCTACGACCGAGATGTCGCGGAAATAACTTTCGCCGAAATCGAAGCGGGCATAGTTCCACAGCATCAGGAAAAAGCGCTCATACGCCGGCTTGTCGAAGCCGAACTGCTTTTCGAGCTGCGCGATGAACTCCGGATCCAGCCCCTGCGCGCCCCGGTATTTCGAAGAGCCGCCGCCGGAGGCCTCGAATTCCTGGCCGCCGCCAAAATCCGATCCGCCGCCTGAAATACGCGCATCCGCGCCTCCGGCCTGGCCGGTCACCTGGGCGATCACCTGCTCGACGGGACCGCCCGGCGCGAACTGAACGACAATGAAAGATATCGCCATGATGCCGAGCAACGTGGGGATCATCAGCAGCAGGCGTCGGAGGATATAGGCGCCCATCAGCAGGCGGCTCCGCCGGGATACCATGAAGCGAAGGAAAATCTGCCGTCGGTCATGTTCATAGATCCGTCATGCCTTGCCAATCGCTTGCGCCTTCTCCGTGTCATGCCACCACAGCACCTCGACCGCAAAAAAGTAGTCGGGCACTGATTCGCTATAGCCGAACATATCCCAATAGGCGATGCGGCTGGTGTTCGATCCCCATGTCGGGATCCAATCGCGCCGAGCGCGGACGACGCGGTCGAGCGCGCGCATCGCTATGGTCAGTTCTTCGCGGCTTTGCGCCCTGCCGACTGCTTCCACCAGCGCATCCAGGGAAGGATCGGTGGCTCCCGGCAGGTTGTAGCTGCCCTCGACATTGCTGATCGAGGAGTGAAAATGCTGCTCCAGTGAGGACTCGGTCGGCGTCGGTTCGAACCGTAGAGCCCGTGACACCAGATCGAAATCATAGCTGACGACCCTCGCCTGATATTGCGCCGGATCGACGATGCGCAGGGAGGCATCGATGCCGATGGACCGCAAGTTCTCGATGAAAGGAGATAGGATGCGCTCCCACACGATATCGCGGTCGAGAAACTCCAGCGTGAATGCCTCGCCCTTTTCGTTCCTCAGGAGTTGGCTGTCGAGCTTCCAGCCGGCCTCCATCATGAGCTGGCGCGCTCTGCGCAGCGCTTGGCGGTCCTTGCCCGAACCGTCGGCGTCCGGTGATTTCACCGCCTCGCCGAAAGCTTCCTCCGGCACATTGCCCGGAAGGCTTTTCAGAAGCGCCAGAACTTCCTCGGACGGCAAGCCTTCGGCCTTGTAGGGAGAATTCTCGAACATCGAATCCGCGCGCTCATAGGCCCCGTAGAAAATATTGCGCCGGGTCCATTCGAAGTCGAAGCAGAGCTCGATCGCCTGCCTTACGCGCCGGTCGCGAAAGCGTTCGCGCCGCTGGTTGATCGCCCATATTTGATATTGGGGAACCAAGGGCGCGGGAATCTCGCGCTTCACGACCTTGCCCTCGCGCGCGGCGGGGAAATCATACTGCGTGGCCCAACTGCGCGCGGTGGATTCCTGCCGGAAAAATATGTCACCCTTCTTGAACGCTTCAAACCCGGCGTTCCGGTCGCGGTAGAAATCGATGCGGATCGTATCAAAATGGTGGAGGCCGCGCTTCACGGGGAGGTCGCGCGCCCAATAATCCGTCACCCGGTCATACTCGATGTAGCGACCGGCGGAGACCCGGCCCACCTTGTAGGGGCCGGAACCCAAAAGTGGACGCATCTTGGAGCTGTCAAAGCCGTTCTTCTCGACGGAAGCCCTTGACAGGATTCGGATGTCGGAAATGGCGCTGAGCGTGGTGCCGACCGACTGGTTGCCGGAGAATGTCAGACGAAAGGTCGCCGCATCCTGCGCCACCGCTTCGGTCATCTCCGTCAGCATCAGCGAGAGTTGCGGGTGGCCCTTCTCCTTGATGAGGTTGTAACTGTAGGCCACATCCTCGGCCGTTACCGGCGAGCCGTCATGGAAGCGTGCCTCCGGCCGCAGCTTGAATGTCAGCGTGTTGCGGTCTTCGGACAATGTCACGCTTTCCGCCAGAAGCCCGTAGCGGGCATCCGGCTCGTCCCAGGCCCAGACCATCAGCGTGTCGAAGCAATCCTCCATGCGTGGCGGGGCGTCGCCCATTCGCACGAAACTGTTCAGCGTGTTGAAGGTCAGCACATTCTGATTGAAGTACCAGTAACTGGGCGCGAAGTTGCAGGTGCCACCTTTGGGCGCATCCGGATTGGCGTAGTCGAAATGGGTGAAGTCCGGGCCGTATTTGAGTTCGCCGAAGGTGGAGAGACCATGCAGAGGCTTTCCAGCCGGAACGGCAGACCATGCAGATACTGGCAAGAACTGCGACAAGGAGGCGCCACCAAGTCCGGCCAACATGGCGCGACGGGTAATTCCGCTATTAGCCATTACAAAAATCCCTTAAAAATCAGATTATTGCTGGCTTCTGTATTTCCGTGCAAGGGCTTCCTCGCGTTCCGAGTCGATCCACCAGGATTCGATGTCGACGCTGGCGTATTCGGGTTGGTCTTCGGGAATGCCGAACTTGTTCCAATAGGCCACCCACGTGACCGGACGATGGTATTGCGGCACCATGAAATAGTTCCACAAAAGAACCCGATCGAGCGCCCGGGTAGCGGCGACCAGATCGTCTCGGTCTTCAGCATAGATGATCTTTTCGACCAGCGCGTCGACGACAGGATCGCTTATGCCGGCCAGATTGCGCGAACCCTCCAACTCGGCCGCCTCGGAACTCCAATATTCCCGCTGCTCATTGCCGGGCGACAGCGATTGCGGAAACAGGCCCGTCACCGCGTCGAAATCGAAGGCATTGACCCGGCTTATATATTGCGAAGTATCGATGATGCGCAGCGAGGCGTCGATGCCGATCTTCCGCAGCGCGGAGATATAGCCGCCGAAGATGATCTCGTCGGTGGGGCCCCGGCCAAGGAATTCGATCCTGAATGGCTGCCCGGTATCTGCATTTACCATGCGTCCGTTGCGGATGACCCAGCCCGCTTCGTTGAACAGGCGGACGGCTTCGCGCAGATATTGCCGCTCGGCATTGGCGTTGTCGTAGACGGGAAGGCTAAATTCCTCCGTGAAGACCTCCGGCGGCAACCGGTCGCGGAACTCTTGGAGGATCTCCAGTTCACGCCCCTCCGGCAGGCCCGTGGCGGCAAGCTCGCTGCCGTGGAAATAGCTGGTGGTGCGCGTGTTCTGGCCGAAGAACTGGGTCCTGTTCATCTGCTCGAAATCGTAGGCGAGCGTCAGAGCCTGGCGGACACGACGATCCTGAAAGCGCGGCTTGCGCAAATTGAGCACGTAGGCCTGCATGGGCTGCACGCCGCCATCGGGGAATTCGCGCTTGATGACATCGCCGGCATGAACGGCGGGGAAATCGTATCCCGTGACCCATCGCCGCGAACTGTTCTCAAGCTGGATGTCCTCCAATCCTCCCTTGGTAAAGGCAAGCCAGGCTGCATTCTCATCTTGAAAATAGGTGTAGACGCGACGGTCGAAATTGTAACGTCCACGGTTCACCGGCAGGTCCGCGGCCCAATAATCCTCGGCTCGGCTCCAGGTGATTTTCGAGCCGGGATCGAAGCTTTGGATCTTGTAGGGACCGCTGCCCAATGGCGGTTCGAGCGTCGGTTCGGCGACGTTGCGCTTGTTGCCCTTCGCATCGGTGCCCTCGAACCAGTGCTTGGGCAATACGGGCAGGTCGCCCATGATATGCGGCAACTCGCGATTCCCCTTCTGGTCGAACCTGAACTGAACCTCGCGGTCCGACAGCGCCACCGCCTCCGTCACGTTGGCGAAGTAGCGGTTGTGCATGGGGCTGTGTTGCTTGAGTTGCTCCAGTGACCAGACCACATCTTCCGCCGTGATAGGCTCGCCGTCGTGCCAGCGTGCTTGCGGGTTGATGCGGTAGGTGGCGAAAGAAAAGTCGTCGGGATATTTGAATGCCTCCGCGATCAGCGGATGACTGGTGCTGGGCTCTGCAAGCGACTGCTGCATCAGCGTGTCCCACAGAAGGCCGCCGAAATTCGTGAACCCGGCCGCCGGCGTACCGCGCACTACAAAGGGATTGAAGCTGTCGAACGTGCCGGTGACCGCCGAGTTCAGCGTTCCGCCCTTGGGGGCGTCGGGGTTCACATAGTCGTAGCCCTCGAAAGGCTGCGTCTCGACGGCTTCATCGATGAGCGAGGTCGTTGTACGCCATTCCGGCTCCTGCGCGCTCGCGCCCGTGGCCGTCAGGAGAAGCAATGGGGCAAGCCAAACGATCAACCCGCGGATCTTGCGGGAAATCGCGGAAATCGCAGTGTTTGGATTCATTGGTCAGCACACCTGTTATGTCACACAACAGGAAGGGTAGACCATCCTCGGAGCAAAACAATGGCGTGGGCGCCAATGACGATGCTGGAATCCTTGGGCGCTGGCTTTGCCATTGCTTCATGCAAGCGGGCGGACCACGCATGGATCCGACACCCTACGTTGCTTGAGAGCGAGAATATAACGAAAAGGCGTGACAGGCCCGCCTTTTCTTCTTCTGAACGGCAAAGATCGGGTCTACTGCGCCTGTACAGCCGGCTTGATTTCATCCGACGGTACCTCAGCTGCGGCATCTTTCCCCTGGGTCGCATCACCTTCAGCCTCGGGCGCTTGCTCTGCATCAGCAGCCGGCTGTTCGGTTGCAGCGCCCTGGTCGCCGGCGGCCGCATCGCCTTCCTCGTTCGCGCCCTCGCTACCTGCTTCCGGCAGCGGAGTGGGGTTGTCCGAAAGCGTGCGGAGATAGGCGATGAGATCGGCGCGATCCTCGATCTTCTTCAGCCCGGCGAAAGCCATCGCCGTTCCGGGAACGAGCCCCTTGGGGCTAATCAGGAAATGATCGAGATTTTCATAGTCCCACACGGTTTCGCCGCCCTGGGCGAATTCCTGCATGGCCGCCGAATAGCTGAAGCCTTCATGGCTAGCGACCGGCCGCTCGACGATGTTCCAGAGATTGGGGCCGACCTTATTGGCTCCGCCCTGTTCCGCCGTATGGCAAGCCTGGCAGCGCTTGAAGATGCCTTCACCGGCGGAGGGATCCGCGTCGGCAAGCAGCGGCAGAACCGATTCGGGCGCCGCTTCCTGCTGTTGATCGCCACCCTGATCGCTTTCCGGCACCTCGACGAGGTAGCCGGGCGTTTCGAGCCCTTCGGCGTGGAAGAGAGCCTCGGAAACGATACTGACCGAGAACATGACAAATATCACGCCAAGAAGCGCACCGATGATCTTGTTAATTTCGAACGAGTCCATTCGCCCTGAGGCTCCCTTTTCCGGACGCCGCGGCGAGGCGGTAGCCTGAAAGTGCCGCTCTCGTGTCCCCCGCGTTCGGCCGATGCCGGTAAAATCGCGCGGAAACTAGGTCTTTTGCTTCGGGCATGCAACACATATAAGGCTGTTTCCGCTGAGACCTTTTGCCACTTTCAACCCCGGTCCTTTCATGAAAGCCATTGTCCTTATTCCAGCGCGCATGGCCTCTACCCGCCTGCCCGGCAAGCCGTTGGCCGATATCGGCGGGAAAGCGATGATCCTGCACGTGGCCGAGCGAGCAAGAGAGGCGGGCCTTGGCCGCGTCGTCGTCGCCACCGATACGCGCGAGATCGCGGCGGCGGCTGAGGCCGACGGCGTGGAATCGGTGATGACGCGCAGCGATCACCAATCCGGGTCCGACCGCATCTTCGAGGCGCTGAACCGCGTGGATCCGAACGGCGAGGCCGATATCGTCATCAACCTGCAGGGCGACCTCCCAGCGATCCCGGCTGCGGACATCATTGCCGCCGCCAAGCTTCTGGAAGCGCCGGAGACAGATATCGGCACCCTGGGCGTGGAAATCCGCGACGAGGCGGAGAAGACCAATCCGAGCGTCGTCAAGATCATCGGCACGCCGAAGGGCGGCGGCGATCTGAAGCGGCTGCGCGCGCTTTATTTTACCCGCGCCACAGCGCCGTGGGGCGAGGGACCGCTCTACCACCATATCGGCATCTATGCCTATCGGCGCGGCGCGCTCGAGCGTTTCGTGGCGCTGCCGCCCTCGCCGCTGGAATTGCGCGAGCGGCTGGAGCAGCTGCGGGCGCTGGAGGCGGGGATGTGCATCGATGTGGGGCTGGTGGACTCGTTGCCGCTCGGCGTCGATACGCCGGAAGATCTCGAGCGGGCACGCGATATTCTGAAAGACAGGCAAGGTTGAGATCATGGCGGCAAGAAAAACCAACCGGATAGCATTTCAGGGAGAGCCCGGGGCCAACTCCGACACGGCCTGCCGGGACATGTTTCCCGATATGGAGCCGCTGCCCTGCCCGACATTCGAGGACGCCTTCGCCGCCGTTGAGAACGGCAAGGCCGACCTTGCCATGATCCCCATCGAAAATACCATTGCCGGGCGGGTTGCCGACATCCATTACCTGTTGCCCGAATCCAAGCTGCACATCGTCGGCGAGTACTTCCTGCCGATCCATTTTCAGCTCATGGTGCTGCCGGGCGTGGACATATCGGAGATCAAGACAGTCTACAGCCACATCCATGCACTCGGCCAATGCCGGAAGATCATTCGCAAGCACCGCTGGAAGCCGATGGTCGCCGGCGATACGGCGGGTGCGGCAAAACAGGTGGCCGCCGAAAACGACCATACGAGCGCCGCACTCGCTCCGCGCCTGGCCGCCGACCTCTACGGGCTGGATATCGTTGCCGAGAATGTCGAGGACACCAACAACAACGTCACTCGTTTCGTCGTCCTGTCCAAGGAGAAGACATGGGCGCCGCGCAAAACCGGCGAACAAGCGATGGTAACGACCTTCATCTTCCGAGTGCGCAACCTGCCGGCCGCGCTCTACAAGGCAATGGGCGGTTTCGCCACCAACGGCGTCAACATGACCAAGCTGGAAAGCTACCAGCTCGGCGGCAAGTTCTTCTCCACACTCTTTTATGCCGACGTGGAAGGTCATCCGGAGGATCGCAACCTCGCGCTGGCCCTCGAGGAGCTGCGCTTCTTCTCGCGCGAGGTGCGGATACTGGGTGTCTACGAGGCGCACCCCTTTCGTGCCAGCCAGAGCGAGGACGAAGAGTAACCGCTTCCGGAACGCCGCCGGGACAGATGAAGCGGTCAGGAGGGTTCAGCCAGCCTCCGCCCAGAACGCTATGATATGGCGGGCGATCGCACCGCGTGGGGGAACGCCCAGCCTATCGGAGTGAGCGCCCGCCAGCATGGCCAGTACCTCCTCGCGCGAGAACCAGCGGCAATCCTCCAGTTCGGCCGTGTCGGGATCGACGGTCTCGGTTTCCGCCGCGCCTATGCAGCCGATCATCAGCGAATAAGGAAAGGGCCAGGGCTGGCTGGCCAGATAAGTCACCTTTCCCACCCTCACGCCCGATTCCTCGAAGGTTTCGCGCCGCACCGCCTGTTCGATTGTCTCGCCCGGCTCGATAAAGCCGGCCAGGCAGGAATACATGCCGGGCGTGAAATGCGGGCTGCGGCCAAGAAGGCATTTGTCGCCGCGCACTGCCAGCATGATGGCCACGGGGTCCGTTCGCGGAAAGTGATCGCGCTCGCAATCCGTGCAGTGCCGGCGGTAGCCACCGGCCCGCATCTCGGTTTCCCGGCCGCACTTCCCGCAGAACCGGTGATTGGCGTTCCAGGCGAGAAGCGCCGCACCTTGCGCCAGCGCACCCAGCGTCGCCGGGTCCAGCAGACCCTGCACATAGATCGACCGAAGATCGATGGCCTTGATGTCGGCGGGCAGCGCTTCCGGGTCGAGATCGAAAGGCGCGGCCAGTACCGGACTTTCCGGCGCACGCCCCAGCAACACCGCGTCGGCCAGTCTGGCCCTTAAAGGCGCGGCATCTTCTGCCGTGAAATAGGCGTGTAACCCCTTCTCCTGAACCTTCAGGCAAAGCCGCCCTTCCCGTATCAGCATAAGACGGGCTTCCGGCTCCCCCAGTGCATTTGCGGCCGCGTCGTCCGCGCGATTCTCAGATTGGGGATCGATGATATTGCCCGTGAATGCGATCGCATCCAGAGCCGAATCGCCGGCGCGCGGCTTCACGCTCGTGTCCATTCCGTCCTCATGCTTCGATTGATCGATGGGAAGCCTCACAGCTTGCGCTTGATGTTCTCGGCAAGTTGGTGAAGGTCTTCCCGGCGATAGGGCTCGCGCTGGCCATAGCCCCAGACCGGACCGGGCCAGCCGGCATCGCCCTCAGTGCGGGCGATGACATGGACATGGAGCTGCCGCACGATGTTGCCGAGCGCGGCGCTGTTGATCTTGGTGCAGCCGGTCATGTCCTTCAGCGCCTGCGAAACCATATTGGTCTCGAAGCTCAGCATCGCCTGATCGAGCGGCGTCAGGTCATGGATTTCCTCAATGCCCGGCCGCTGCGGAATAAGCAGAAGCCATGGCCAGCGACGGTCGTCGCGGATACGCAGCTCGCACAGGCCGAGCCACATGATCTGCTGGCTCTCGCTCTCCAGTCGTGGATCGAGTTCGAAACCCTTTTTCTTGCCGGGCAGCATTGACGTTTCCTCTTTCCAAACAAGCTACAGCATCGGCCTTCAAATCGGAATCGATTTTCGGGCAGCGTTCCGACGCACTTGCATTTGCCCCCGCAATTGACGATATGGGGGTTGGGAGGTTGGTGGTGGACGCGCCACTCGCCAACCGGGTCAGGTCCGGAAGGAAGCAGCCCTAACGAGCCAGGCACGGGTCGCCGTGCCAGCCTCCCACCTTATCTTTCATCCGCCCGCCTTTACCTCTTGCCCGGATGAGCGCTTGACGCGCGACTGCACGGCAAGGGAAACTGACCGTTGCGGAATGCCGACCACGGGAGCGCGACAATCTGATGGACGACGCCGGACAGGCTGGCAAGGGCGGAGCGGACAAAGGCAAGGCCGGCGCCTATCGCGTTCTGGCGCGCAAATACCGCCCGCGCGATTTTTCCGCCCTGATCGGCCAGGAGCCGATGGTTCGCACACTGACCAATGCCTTCGCCACCGGACGCATCGCGCAGGCCTGGATGCTGACCGGCGTGCGCGGTGTCGGCAAGACGACGACGGCGCGCATCCTGGCGCGGGCGCTCAATTACAAGACCGCCGAGATCGACCAGCCCACCATCGCGCTGGAGGCGCCGGGTGAGCACTGCGAAGCCATTATGGAAGGCCGGCATGTCGACGTGGTCGAGATGGATGCGGCATCCCATACGGGTATCGACGACATACGCGACATCATCGAGCAGGTGCGCTACGCGCCCGTTTCGGCCCGGTACAAGGTCTACATCATCGACGAGGTTCACATGCTCTCCAACCAGGCCTTCAACGGCCTGCTGAAGACGCTGGAAGAGCCGCCGCCGCATGTGAAATTCATCTTCGCCACCACGGAAATCCGCAAGGTTCCGATCACCGTCCTGTCGCGCTGCCAGCGTTTCGACCTGCGCCGGGTCGATGCCGGTGTGCTGACCGCCCATCTGCGCGAGATCGCCGGCCATGAGGGCGTGGCCGTCGAGGATGACGCGCTGGCGATGATCGCGCGGGCGGCCGAAGGTTCGGTGCGCGATTCGCTCTCCATCCTGGACCAGGCCATTGCGCATTCGGCGGCGCAGGTCACCGCGCAGACCGTGCGCGACATGCTGGGCCTTGCCGACCGCGCCCGCGTGATCGACCTGTTCGAACATCTGATGAAGGGCGATGTCGCCGCCGCTCTCGGCGAATTCCGTGCGCAATACGATTCGGGCGCCGATCCGGCCACGGTGCTGACCGATCTCGCCGAGTTCAATCATCTCGTCACCCGCCTCAAATTCGTAGAGCAGGCGGCCGGCGACGCCTCGCTCAACGAAGACGAGCGCACACGCGGGGCAGCCTTCGCGGGCAAGCTTTCGGTCCGAGTTCTCTCGCGCGCCTGGCAGATGCTCATCAAGGGCATTCAGGAAGTGCAGCATTCCAACCGCCCGGTGGCAGCCGCCGAAATGGTGCTCATCCGCATCGCCCATGCGGCGCATTTGCCGACACTCGACGAAGCGCTGAAATCGCTGGAGAGCGGGGCGACTCCCAGCCCCGTGCCGCAGCCGCATGGAAACGGGGGCGGCGTGCCCGCCACCCATGGCGGAAACGGCGGCGCCCATGCGATTGCCACGGGCCGCGTGTCAGCTTCGGGAGGCGGGCAGACCATGAGGTTGGTGCAGGCCGAGGCGGTGGCGCCGCCGGCTGCCGAGCCCAGCCCGACGCCTGTGGCCGAGCCCGCCATTGAGGAAGTTCCGCTCGGTTCGCTAGCCGACATCGCCGATCTGGCCGACGCACGCCGCGATATCGCCTTCAAGGTGCAGTTCAAGAACTGCGTGCGGCTCGTGCAGATCGAGCCGGGTAGGCTTGCGGTGAACCTGACGGAGGAAGCGCCGAAGACGCTTTTGAACGACCTCACAACGCGTCTGATGGAATGGACGGGCCGGCGCTGGGTTGTTTCGCTGTCGCGCGAGGGTGGCTCGCCGACCTTGGCCGAGGCCGAACAGGGCAAGCGTGAATCGGCTATCGCCGACGCGAAGGCGGATCCCGCAGTTGCCGCCATTTTGAAGAAATTTCCGGGCGCGCGCATCCTCGATATCCGCATACCGGACGCGGTTGCGGACGACGACGAGCTCCCGACTGCGCCCGAGACGGATGACGATGACAATGAAATCTAACAGAAACCGGGAAATCTAACAGGAATTGGAGACCGCTATGCGCGACCTGATGGGTCTTATGGGCAAGGCGAAGGAAATGCAGGCCAAGTTTCAGGCCATGCAGGAAGAGATGGCCCAGATGGAGGTCACCGGACAGGCCGTCGGCGGAGCCGTGAAGGTGACGCTGACCGGCAAGTTCGAGATGAAGAAGCTGGAGATCGACCCGTCTCTCTTCAAGGAAGACGACGTGGAAATCCTCGAAGACCTCATCCTGGCCGCCCATAACGACGCCAAAACGAAAGTCGAGGCGGCCATGCAGGAAAAATCCCAGGAGATGACGGCCGGCCTGCCCATCCCGCCGGGAATGAAGCTGCCGTTCTAAGGGATTAGGGGAATAGGGCAGTGAGGTAGTGGGGCGATTCGGCAGGAGTGCCCCTGTCTCCCTACTGCCCTACCGCCTTGTTGCCCTATTCCTGCCGCCTCAACCAATCGAAGTCCCATGTCCAAATCCATCGCCGGCCCCGAGATTGAGCGCCTGATACAGCTCCTGGCAAAGGTGCCGGGGCTGGGGCCGCGCTCGGCGCGGCGGGCGGCGCTGTATCTCATCAAGAAGAAGGAGCAGCTCTTCGAGCCGCTGACCGCCGCCATGGCCGAAGCGGTGGAGAAGGTCCGGGTGTGCTCCGTCTGCGGCAATGTCGACACGATCGATCCCTGCACCATCTGCATCGACCCGCGCCGCGATGCTGCCACCTTGATCGTGGTGGAGGACGTGGCGGATCTCTGGGCGCTGGAGCGGGCGGCGGCGATGAATGTGCGCTATCACGTGCTCGGCGGCACGCTTTCGCCGCTCGACGGCATAGGCCCTGACGATCTCAACATTTCGGGCCTGGTGAGCCGCGTGGCGGAGGGCGGCATTTCCGAGATCATCCTTGCCGTCAACGCCACCGTCGAAGGTCAGACCACCGCCCACTACATCACCGACCAGATGGGCGATATGGGCGTCAAGGTCACCCGGCTTGCCCATGGCGTGCCTGTCGGGGGCGAATTGGACTATCTCGACGAAGGCACGCTTGCCGCCGCGTTGAAATCACGCACCGCTTTCGACTGACCGCAGCAAGGGGACGACGCCTTGAGAGGAATGATGGGAAAGATCGTGCTGGCGCTGGCCGCCATTCTCCTTGCCGCCATTGCCGCGCGCGCGGCCTCGATAGAGGAGCAGTATCGCGGCTGGGTGGCACGCGACCTGTGGCCGGCCGCCCAGGCGCGCGGCATCTCCCAGACGACCTTCAACCAGGCGCTCGGCGCGACCTCTCCCAATCTCAAGCTGCCCGACCTCGTCCTGCCGGGTCAGAGTGCGTCTTCGCAACGCCAACAGCACCAGGCCGAATTCCGGGCGCCATCGGCCTATTTCCAACATGTGGGCGGCGTGGTCTCCGGCGGGCGCAGCCGTGCACCACAACTTGCATCGGTATTGACGACCATCGAGCAGCGCTTCGGCGTGCCGCGCGGCATTGTCCTGGCGATCTGGGGGCGGGAGTCCGGCTTCGGGCGCGCCAATATCCCCCACGACGCCTTTGAAGTGCTGGCGACGAAGGCCTTCCTGTCGACCCGCAAGGACATGTTCCGCGAGGAGGTGCTGGCTGCGCTCGATATGGTAGAAGAGCGTGGAATCGATCCACGCGCCATGCGCTCCTCCTGGGCCGGAGCAATGGGCCAGCCGCAGTTCCTGCCCAGCTCCTACCTGAAATACGCCGTGGACGGCGATGGCGACGGGCGCGCCGACATCTGGAACTCGGAAGCCGACACTTTGGCCTCCATCGCCAACTACCTTGCCCAGCACGGCTGGGTGCGCGGGCGCGACTGGGGTTTCGAGGTCGTCGTTCCGCAAGAGATCTCATGTGCGCTGGAAGGTCCCGACCAGGGTCGCCGCATCGCAGACTGGGCCGCCATGGGCATCAGGCGTGTGGGCGGAAAGGATTTTCCAGCCCATGAGTTGAGCGGCGAGGGCTATTTGATGATGCCGGCCGGCCGCTATGGCCCCGCCTTCGTCGTCACGCCCAATTTCTATCGGCTCAAGGACTACAATGAGAGCGATCTCTACGCCCTCTTTGTCGGCCATGCCGGCGACCGGATCATGTATGGCGACATTTCCTTCCAGGCGGAATGGCGGGCGGTCAGCGGCATCGGCCGGTCCGAAATTGCCGCCATGCAGCGGGCGCTGGAGGGAATGGGATACGATGTCGGCGGCGCCGATGGGCTGGCGGGCTTCAAGACGCGGCGTTCAATAGGGAATTGGCAAGAAAGAGAAGGCAAGATCGCGACCTGCTTCCCCGATGCGGAACTGGCGCGCCAGCTCCGCTAGAGCGCCGTGCGTCCTTTCGGACGCACAAAGGACGCTCTAACAGTTTGAATCTACGCATCGTGCTTTCCGAAAATCGATTCCGATTTTCGGGCCGATGCTGTAGGGAACGCGGCGGACACAACGGCGTTGAGCCTTGTCCGGTTGCAACAGGAGGGGTTCATGCATCTCTTTAATCCATTGATCAAACTCGGCGCGATGGCCTGCGCGGCGGTTATCCTGTCGAGTTGCACGGTTGTCGTCGACGAAGGTCCCGATCGCCCGCGCCCGCCAAGGCCGGACCGCCCGCAAATGTGCACCAAGGAATATAATCCCGTCTGCGCAAGGCGCGGCGACCGGATCCGTACCTTTCCCAACGCCTGCACCGCACGGGTCGAGGATTACAGGGTGATCCATCCGGGAAGCTGCTGAGTTGCGGCACTACGACTAAGAAAGGCCGCGGCGTCGAACGCCGCGGCCTTTTGTTTGGCAATCGAACCTACAAAAATGCTCAGGGAGCCGTCATCCGCGCCATCGCCCACTGCATCAGCGGCGTTTGGGAAT
Organism: Nitratireductor luteus; assembly: GCF_026162365.1. Taxonomy (GTDB): domain Bacteria; phylum Pseudomonadota; class Alphaproteobacteria; order Rhizobiales; family Rhizobiaceae; genus Chelativorans; species Chelativorans luteus. The sequence continues at coordinate 249,290 of NZ_JAOANW010000002.1, forward strand.
AGGTGAGCAGCCCGCCCACGCCGAGGGCGACGCCGTACGGGATACCCGCCTTCTGGTCGGAAAAATGCCGCAACAGCACATTGGCGCCTGTCAGGGCGGAGATGGGGGAATTGCGATAGGCGATGAGCGCCAGGGTCAGCGCGCCACCGGCCACGGTCGACAGGAGGAGGTATTCCAGGAGACCTGTGTTGAAGCCGAACCAGACGGAAGTGGCGGCAAGCAGTTTGGCATCGCCGCCGCCCATGCCGCCGAGGGCGAACAGGCCGAAAGTCACCACGAGCACCGCCGCACCGGCGGCGAAATGCATGCCGTAGACGGCCCATTCCATACCGGTGAAGGGCGCGATCAGCGCAAAGGCGGCGATCAGCAGCAGCGACACCCGGTTGGCGATAGTCATCGACACCATGTCGGACACGGCGGCATAGGCCATGCAGAAGGGGAATATGACGAAGATGGCGGCTTCAAGCATCGGCTTCACCTGGATGAGGAAACGAAGCGATTATGGGCATGCGGGCTTTAAGGCTTGGTGAAGGGGCCAGCGGTATATGCTTTCGGCACAATGAAAAGGCCGCCAGCCTCGCGGCAAGCGGCCCTTCCGATCATTCCGGCATGGTTAGTTAGCCGGAGGATTTTCCATAGTCGTGCCCAGGCCGGTCAGCGTGGTGCCGATGCTGTCGCTGAGCGCGCCGGCGCCCGCGATGATGCCAACGGCGATGAGGGCGGCGATCAGGCCGTATTCGATAGCGGTCGCGCCGGACTCGTCCTTGGCGAAACGTGCAAACAGCTTAGTCATGGGAGAACTCCTTACTCCGGTTTTCTACAGCACTTCCGTCAACTGTTCTTGTGCGTCGATCGGATGGACGGGAATGTAGGCCGGAGCTGTTTCAATGCGCTTAACAAACAATATTACCGAAACCTTACGAGGTGCATGTCGTCCGACTGGTTAATGCTGTCACAACAATTTCGATAGCATTTCGACTGACGCCTGCGTCCGCCCAAGTACGGGTCTTCCTAGCATTAATACTCAATTCACCAGTTTCGTTCATCTTTGGTCAGCTTATGTGGCGGGAGAACCGAAATGGCCGTGAGGTCCTATATATATAGCGTAGGTTTTGCATTGGTGGCCGGCCTGGTGCTGTCACCAGCTGCCGCCCTGGCCGATGCCGGCATCAAGGTAGTGATGAACCAGGCCAAGATCGTCAAGCTAGCGCGGCCGGCCGACACCGTCGTCATTGGCAATCCCGAAATCGCCGACGCGGCGGTGCAGGATTCCACGACCATCGTGCTCACAGGCAAGGGCTTCGGCGTTACCAACATCGTCGTGCTGGACATAGAGGGCCAGCCCATTGTCGACGAACAGATCACTGTATCGCGGCAGGCCGCGGAATCAGTACGCATCTACCGCCGTTCGAGCATCCAGACACTGTCCTGCACGCCCTATTGCGAAGGCTCATACAAGACCGAAGCCGAAAGAATGTCGGAAATGGAGATGGCGGGTCAGTAATGCCGGGCGGCCCCGGCTGGATTGGTTGCCGCCGGTTTAACAGGAAGCCTCCGTTCTTACTCATCGGCAAAACCGAAGCTCAACCCCTTGCTGCTAGTATCCTGGCAGTTCCTGTAGTTCCGTGGGGCGGAGTGATGAAGGCAATGGAAGCGAATATGAGGCGCAAAGGGCTGTTCGGCCTGTTCATGCGCGACAGGAAGGGCGTGGCGGCGCTTGAATTCGCGATGCTGGCCGCGCCATTCTTCATACTCTTCTTTGCCATCGTCGAGCTTTGCATTTCGGTTGCCACCTGGCAGTTGTTGAACAATGCCGCCGACGACGTTGCCCGCGTCCTGCGAACCGGGCAGGTGAAGGCGGCAGATCTGGACGAAGCAGAGTTTCGCGAGATGATCTGTGACCGAATGCTGTTCCTCGTCAGCAGCGATTGCCCCGGCCTGATCGTTGACCTCAAGCAGTACGATACGTTCGCGCTGGCCGCCGCTGCGAAAATGCGCGTCAGGGATGGCGAAGTGGTGATCGAGAACCGCGGATTCGATCCCGGACCGTCCCAATCCAAGAACAAGATGCGCATCGTCTATAAATGGTCGACGCTGACCGGTTTCATGAAGAGCAGGCTGTTCAATCTGAACGACGGGACGAGCTCACTCTTCGCCGCCGTCACCTGGCAAAATGAGCCCTTCGATGACTGACCTGAAGCAAAACGCACTTGTCGCCCGTCTTGCAACACCGGCCGCCAATCGCGGACTTGCCGGGAGAGCGATAGCGCTCCTTCGTGACCGACGTGGCGTGGCCGCAGTCGAATTCGCGTTCATCGCGCCGCTTCTCATCGGGGTTTATTTCCTTGCCCTGGAATATTCGCTCGCGGTCGTGACCAGCTCGAATGTGGAGCGCTCGGCCAGCCAGGTTGGCGATCTGATCACCCAGCAGCAGACGATCACCAGGTCCGAGGTGGACGCCATCATGGAGATCGGCGAATCCGTCCTGCAGCCCTATGAGCGCTCGCAGCCGGTGATTACCGTGACCGCTATCGAAATCACCGATGACCCAGAGCCCAAAGCCAAGGTCGTCTGGTCGCGGAAAATGGTTGCCGGCGCTGGAAGTCCCGATACGACACCGGGAACGGAGACGACAGTGCCCGGGGATCTCATGGTCCCCGGATCGTTTCTCATTCGCGCCCACACCACACTCGATTACCAGCCATTCGGCTCACGGTCGACGGATGAAGGCAACCACTTTGGCTTCGGCGGCGCGTTCGACGCGCTCAACATGACGATGGGCGGGCGCTACCATCTTCGGCCCCGGGTGAGCACGACGATACCCTGCAGCGATTGCTGACCCTGCTTCATCGCAACCGGCCTGACTTCCATCTGTCAACATGACGGTGTTGGCGGCATTGCCAATATTGCGGCCCCTGACTATCTCTGGTGCTCCACCCACGGAGCACCATGCATGGCCCGCGCATTTCTTTTCGTCCTCGATTCCTTCGGCATCGGCCATGCTGCGGACGCCGCCGGCTTCGGCGACCGTGGGGCGGACACGTACGGCCATATCGTGGAGGCCTGCGACACCGGCGCGGCGGACAGGGCGGGCCTGCGTTCCGGCCCTCTCCATGTGCCCAATATGCGGCGGCTGGGCCTCGATGCCGCCCATGCGCTGGCCGCCGGCAAGCCGGGCGAGAGCGCTCGGGCCTTGCCGGATGCGCTTTACGGTGCAGCCGACGAGGTTTCAAAGGGCAAGGATACGCCTTCGGGCCATTGGGAGATCGCCGGCGTGCCGGTTCCCTTCGAATGGGGTTATTTCCCGCAAACCGTCCCGACCTTCCCCCCAGATCTCACCCGGAGGATCATTGACGAAGCGGGGCTTCCGGGCATCCTTGGCGATTGCCACGCCTCGGGAACCGAGATCATCGCCCGGCTCGGTGAGGAGCACATAAGGACCGGAAAGCCTATCTGCTACACCTCGGCCGATTCCGTCTATCAGATCGCCGCGCATGAAGAGCATTTCGGCCTCGACCGTCTCTATGCGCTTTGCGAGACGGCCCGCCGGCTGGTCGACCCCTACAATATCGGCCGCGTCATCGCCCGTCCCTTCGTCGGCGAGACCGCCGTGACCTTCGAACGGACCGCCAACCGTCGCGACTACGCCGTGCCGCCACCCGAGCCCACTGTGCTGGACCGGGTGACGGCGGCGGGCGGGCGTGTCATCGCCGTCGGCAAGATCGGCGACATCTTCGCCCATCAAGGCGTCGGGGAAGTGCGCAAGGCGGCGGGCAACATGACGCTTTTCGACGCCACGCTCGGCGCCATGGACGACGCCGAGGACGGTGATCTCGTGTTCACCAATTTCGTCGATTTTGACTCTCTTTATGGCCACCGGCGCGACGTTGCTGGCTATGCGGCCGCGCTGGAGGCGTTCGATCGCCGACTGCCGGAAGCACTGGCGAAGCTGAAGCGCGGCGATATCCTGATCCTGACCGCCGATCACGGCTGCGACCCGACCTGGAAGGGGACGGACCACACGCGCGAGCGCGTTCCCATCCTCGGCATCGGGCCCGAGTTGAGCGCAGGATCGATAGGCGTGCGCAGGACCTTCGCCGATATGGGCGAGACCGTAGCCGCCCATCTTGGCCTGCCCCCAGGCACGCATGGCACACCCTTCCTGCCCGGATCATCGCCCGATGCCTGAGCTTCCCGAGGTCGAAACGGTGCGCCGGGGTCTCGAACCGGTGATGGAGGGTGCCCGCATCGTCGCGCTGGACCAGCGCCGGCCTGATCTCCGGTTTCCCTTTCCGGACGACTTTGCCGCAAGAGTAGCCGGACGACGCGTCACAGCCCTTGCAAGGCGTGCCAAATATCTGCTCATCCATCTGGATAGCGGCGCGGTGCTGATCTGCCACTTGGGCATGTCCGGATCTTTTCGCATCGAACGGGAGTTCGCAGCGGATGTTCCGGGCTCCTTCCACCATGCCCGCCCGAGGGATGCGAAGCACGATCACGTACGCTTCTCGCTGCAAGGGCCGAAGGGCGAGGCGGCGCTGGTGACCTACAACGATCCGCGGCGTTTCGGTTTCATGCTGCTTGCCGAGGCAGCCGAACTGGACGCGCACCCACTGCTGGCGGGCCTGGGAGTGGAGCCGACCGGAAATACGCTCGACGGCGCTCTGCTGGCCGCGCTGCTCAGGGGCCGGCAGGCCCCGTTGAAGGCAGCTTTGCTGGATCAGCGCATCGTCGCCGGGCTGGGCAATATCTATGTCTGCGAGGCGCTATGGCGCGCCGGCCTGTCGCCCCGCCGCCGGGCGGGGTCCATCGTCGGCGAGGGTAGAGCAACAGGAAACGGGGCTACGGCCAGGACCGAACGACTTGCCAAGGCGGTGCGCGCCGTCATTGCCGAGGCCATCGCCGCCGGCGGCTCATCGTTGCGCGACCACATGCGAGCCGACGGATCGCTCGGCTATTTCCAGCATTCCTTCAATGCCTATGACCGAGAGGGCGAAGCCTGCCACAAACCAGGCTGCGACGGCACCATACGGCGCATCGTGCAATCGGGCCGATCCACATTCTACTGTCCTGCATGCCAGCGGTAGGGCCAGCATAGGGTAAACGTCAAACACATATCAGGAGGGTTTTCATGGCTTACGAGACTATTCTAGTGGAGACGCGCGGCCGCGTCGGCCTCATCACGCTCAACCGCCCCAAGGCGCTCAATGCGCTGAACTCCAAGGTACTGGAGGAACTGGTGGCGGCGGCCGAGGCCTTCGACGGCAACGGCAAGATCGGAGCCATCGTCATCACCGGTTCGGAGAAGGCCTTCGCGGCCGGCGCCGACATCAAGGAGATGCAGCCGAAAAGCTATATCGAAGCCTATATGGAGGATTTCTTCGCCGGATGGGAGCGCCTCACGCGGGTGCGCAAGCCGGTCATCGCGGCGGTGGCCGGCTATGCGCTGGGCGGCGGCTGCGAGCTTGCCATGATGTGCGACTTCATCCTGGCCGCCGATAACGCCAAGTTCGGCCAGCCCGAGATCACGCTGGGCGTAATGCCGGGCATGGGCGGATCGCAGCGGCTGACGCGCTTCGTCGGCAAGTCCAAGGCCATGGAGATGTGCCTGACCGGCCGCATGATGGACGCGGAGGAGGCGGAGCGTTCGGGCCTGGTGTCGCGGGTCGTGCCGGCTGGCGAACTGCTCGAGGAAGCGCTGAAGGTGGCCGGCAAGATCGCCGAATTCTCGCTGCCGGCAGTCATGATGGTGAAGGAAGCGGTCAACCGCTCCTACGAGACGACGCTCGGCGAAGGCCTCCGGTTCGAACGACGGGTCTTCCATTCCATGTTCGCGCTCGACGACCAGAAGGAAGGCATGAGGGCATTTACCGAGAAGCGCTCCGCCCAGTTCAAGAACCGCTGAGCGAAACGCGCGCCAAAATGCATTGACGCGCCTGGGAAGCTGGATTATAAGCCGGCCCAACTGAGGTGGCCCTACGGCTGCCCTTTTATTTTGTGCCCAAGGGTCCCTGCGTCGTGCAGGCTCGCCTCGCGGCAGCGACAGTTGAAAACGAGAGAGGAAATATGGCCAACACCACTTCGGCCAAGAAGGCGGTTCGAAAGATCGCCCGCCGTACCGCAGTGAACAAGAGCCGCCGCTCGCGTGTTCGCAGCTTCGTCCGCAAGGTCGAGGAGGCACTCGCCGCCGGCGACAAGACGGCAGCGGAAGAGGCCTTCAAGGCCGCGCAGCCCGAACTGATGCGCGCCGCCGGCAAGGGCGTCGTTCATAAGAACACGGCCTCTCGGAAGGTCTCGCGCCTCGCGCAACGCGTGAAAACGCTCAGCGCCTGAACCTGCATCGGTAGCTGTAAGAACCCGGCCTTTTGAGCCGGGTTTTTCTTTGCCGGGTAGCAGCTTGCAGGAGATGGTTATTTCCTTGCTCGAGGCGAGCGCATCTTCGTTTGCCGGCGTTTTGTTTCAAACCATTAGGAATACTGTCATATAAGGCCGTACCGTGCTTGGCAGTGAAATCTATTTGTCTATTGTAATCATATAGTTATGGAATGTTATCCACAGGCTGCACCCGTCACGGAGCCGCCACCCTGCGGGCCTTAATGTCAAGCAGAATTTTTCGATTTTTTTTCTATTGCGAGGCGTGACTGGAAGCTTCTCGAAAAGGCTCTGGAATCAAAAAGCTTTATCCGTTTTGTAATGGTTCCGCCGCCCTGTCGCGGAGGTTGCACCGGCGGGATTCGTGAAAAAAGCGTTATCCGCGCACTTGCTCTTTCCACACGGATTTCGGTATTGTCAGCCCATCGCAAGGGCAGTCGAGCAGCCCGGGAAAACTAGCCGAAATGGGCAGTAGCAGCAGCGCGGAGTTTTCCGCGTGCCGGGAGGTTTTTGCTCGAGCGATATGTAGAGTCGGGCAGATTCGTCACTGTTTTGAAGGTGGAAATCGGTTCTGGCCCGTGGCCGGAAGCGCTATTGCTTTGGCTGCAGCGTGACATCGGCTTGGGGGATGGGAGACGTGGAAATACAAAAAGGGGCACTTCCCGGCTGCATTGACCGGGCAGGGCATGGGGACGGGCAATTGAAGGCCGTACTGACGCCTTTTGTCTAGACGGCCCGTATCTAAGATCAGAAAAAATTTTAACAGGGAAACGAGGATGCAAAGCGGCGTCGAGAGGGAAGTTGAGGGAGATTTCTCCTTTCAGAATCCAGCGGTTCAAGAAGAGAACGTGGACGGCTCCAGCAGCTCCAATGCGGTATTCGAGCGCGTTCAGGCACAGTTGAAAGCCCGCTTGGGCACGGAGGTCTATTCCAGCTGGTTTGGCCGGATGAAGCTTGCGGAAGCCTCCAAGGGCGTGGTGCGCATTTCCGTGCCGACGGCCTTTTTGCGGGCCTGGATCAATGGGCACTATATCGACCTCATAGCCGAACTCTGGAAACGCGAGGATCAGTCGATCCTCAAAGTGGAGATCGTCGTCCGCACGGCGACACGCGGCACCGCGGCGCGCAGCGAGGTGAAGCCCGCCGCACGTAAGGTCTCGCACCAGCCGCAAACGGCACTTTCCTCCGGCGTCCTCACCGGTGCCCGCAACGAGCGGCCAGGCGGTCCGCCGACGACGCGGCCGCAACAGAACGGACGGCCCAACATTTTTGGTTCGCCGCTCGACAGCCGCTATACGTTCGATTCCTTCATCGAAGGCGGCTCCAACCGCGTGGCCTGCGCCGCGGCGCGCACAGTTGCCGAATCCGATTCCAACTCGATCCGCTTTAATCCCCTTTTCCTCCATGCCTCCGTCGGGCTTGGCAAAACGCATCTTCTCCAGGCGATCGCTGCGGCCTCCCTGAAGCGCAAGCCGCAGTCCCGTGTCGTCTACCTGACGGCTGAATATTTCATGTGGCGGTTCGCCACCGCTATCCGCGACAACAACGCGCTGACACTGAAAGAACAGCTTCGCGACATCGACCTGCTGATCATCGACGACATGCAGTTCCTGCAGGGCAAATCGATCCAGAACGAGTTCTGCCACCTGCTGAACATGCTGCTCGACAGCGCTCGCCAGGTCGTCGTGGCGGCAGATCGCCCGCCATCCGAGCTGGAATCACTGGAGCCGCGCGTGAAATCGCGCCTAAATGGCGGTGTTTCGCTGGAAATAGCGGCGCCTGACTATGATCTGCGCCTTGCCATGCTCAAGCAGCGCCTTGCCTCTGCAAGGACCGAGGACGGTACGCTCGATATTCCAGTGGAGATCCTGGAACACGTGGCGCGCACCGTGACCGGCAGCGGCCGCGAGTTGGAAGGTGCGTTCAACCAGCTCGTCTTCCGCCAGTCGTTCGAGCCGCATATCACGCTGGAGCGCATCGACGAAATTCTGGGACCTGTCTGCCGCACGGGCGAGCCCAAGCGGGTGCGCATAGAAGACATCCAGCGCATCGTGGCGCGGCACTACAACGTGTCGAAGACCGAGCTTCTATCCAACCGCCGTACCCGGACCATCGTCAAGCCGCGCCAGGTGGCCATGTATCTTTCCAAGGTGCTGACGCCGCGCTCCCTGCCGGAAATCGGTAGGCGTTTCGGTGGGCGGGACCACACCACGGTGCTCCATGCAGTGCGCAAGATCGAAGGCTTGTCCGGCGACGATCGACAGCTTTCCCAAGAGATAGAACTGCTCAAGAGGCTAATCAGCGACCAGGCCTGACGGGATGTGACCGCAGGTGCGGGCGTTATCCCCAGAAAGCCCGCGGAAATCGGCCGATGCCATTCCGCGGGCTTGCGTTTTTCCTGCATTTCCTGTCACTTTGCAGCGAATCCAATCCCTGTTTCATGGGATTGCCGGTGGCGCACCCCTGCTCCGCCGATAGTTTTCATTCCGGGCGAGATTGACAGGTCATGCGCGTAATTCTGGAACGCTCAAATCTACTGAAGTCTCTGAGCCACGTTCATCGCGTGGTGGAGCGGCGCAACACAATACCGATCCTGTCGAACGTGCTGCTTGCTGCCGATGGCGCCAGCCTGGAGTTGAAGGCGACCGATCTCGACCTGGAAGTGACGGAAGCGGCCCAGGCAACCGTCGAGCAGGGCGGTGCGACCACCGTGCCTGCGCATCTTCTCTACGACATCGTACGCAAGCTGCCCGACGGCTCCGAGGTGATGCTGAAGACCGACGACAACGGCACGGCGATGGCGGTCATATCGGGCCGTTCGAATTTTCGCCTGCAGTGCCTGCCGCAGGGGGATTTTCCGGCGCTCACCGCCGGCCAGTTCTCGCATATATTCCGCATGGACGCGGCCGCGCTGCGCGGGCTTATCGAAAAGACTCAGTTCGCCATCTCCACGGAGGAAACGCGCTATTATCTCAACGGCATCTACCTCCACACGGTGGAGGCCGACGGCGCCTTGAAGCTGCGCTCCGTGGCCACGGACGGCCACCGGCTGGCGCGGGCGGAATTCGAAGCGCCTGCCGGCTCGGAAGGCATGCCCGGCATCATCATCCCGCGCAAGACCGTGGGCGAATTGCAGAAGCTGGTCGATGATCCGGACGTGGCGGTGACGGTGGAGCTTTCCGATACCAAGATCCGCTTCACAATCGGCAGTGTGGTTCTGACGTCCAAGCTCATCGATGGCACTTTCCCGGACTATCAGCGCGTGATCCCCACCGGCAATGACAAGGAGCTGATCATCGACCGCCAGAGCTTCTCGGCTGCCGTCGATCGTGTTTCGACGGTTTCCTCCGAGCGCGGGCGCGCGGTGAAGCTTGCCATCTCGGAAGGACAGGTCACGCTTACCGTCAACAATCCGGATTCGGGCAGCGCCACCGAAGAACTGGCAGCGTCCTATGATTCCGACCCCATCGAGATCGGGTTCAACGCGCGCTATCTTCTGGATGTCGCCGCCCAGCTCTCCGGCACGGAAGCACGCTTCATGCTGGCCGATGCAGGCTCCCCGACAGTCATCCAGGATACGTCCGACATGCACACGCTCTATGTCCTGATGCCGATGCGGGTGTGACCGCTGCCGCCATGACGCAGCCGGAGAACGAGGCACGCCGTCCGGCCCGGGTTTATCTCACGAAGCTTTCCCTGACTGACTTCCGCAATTATCGCGCGCTCTCGCTGGAGCTGACGCCCGGCCCAATCGTGCTGACCGGCGAAAACGGCGCCGGCAAGACCAATCTTCTGGAAGCAGTCTCCTTTCTTTCTCCCGGACGCGGGTTGCGCCGTGCGACGCTTGAAGACGTTGCCCGTGCGGGCTCCGATGCCGGCTTTGCCGTCCATGCGCAGGTCGGGGGACCTTTCGGCGAATGCAGCATCGGCACGGGTACGGCGGGTGCCGTAACTCCGGCCGGAGAAACCGCCGCCCGGCGCGTGCGTATCAATGGCGAGACGATTCGCAGCGCCGATGCGATGCTGGAATGGCTGCGGGTGATATGGGTCACGCCGGCCATGGACCAGCTCTTCACCGGACCGGCTGCCGACCGCCGCCGCTTCCTCGACAGGCTGGTTCTGGCAATCGACCCAGCCCATGGTCGACGGGCGCTCGACTACGAAAAGGCCATGCGTGCCCGCAACAGGCTTTTTGCAGACGACATGCGCGACGAGGCATGGTTCGCCGCCATCGAAACGCAGATGGCCGAAACCGGTGTCGCCATCGCCGCTGCCCGCCACGAGATGGTCCGCCTCCTCGCCGCGATGATCGAGCGGCTGCCGGCCGAGGGGCCCTTTCCCAAGGCCAGGATCGCGCTCGACGGCACGGTGGATGCGCAGATGGGATCGCGCCCCGCTGTCGACATCGAGGAAGACTTCCGTCTGCGTCTGGCCGCTGAGCGCGGCCGCGACCGCGCTGCCGGACGTGCGCTGGAAGGTCCGCACCGCACCGAGCTCCTGGTGCACCACGCGCCCAAGGACATGCCGGCGGCAAGCTGTTCCACGGGTGAGCAGAAGGCGCTCCTCCTGGGACTTGTACTGGCTCATGCAAGGCTGACCGCGGAGCTTTCCGGCACAGCGCCGGTGCTCCTTCTCGACGAGATCGCCGCGCATTTCGATGCCGAGCGGCGCGCCGGGCTGTTCGACATACTGGAAGAGCTCAACTGTCAGGCCTTCATGACAGGCACCGAGCCGCAGCTATTCGAGAGCCTTCGGAGCAGGGCGAGCTTCTGGACCGTCTCGGCCGGCACGGTTCGTCCCACCGATGAGAACTGACGAGCAGATCATGCCGGCGCTTGAAGCAATTGCGAGCGGAAAACCCGCTCCCCCTTTCGCCAAATTGCCCTATTGTGCCCGCCATGAATGATCGAACCAAGCTGAGCGACGAAGAACTGGAGCGCTACGCGCGGCACATCGTGCTGCCAGAAATAGGCGGTGCGGGCCAGCAGAGGCTGAAAAAGGCGCGTGTCCTGGTGCTGGGCGCAGGCGGCCTCGGCGCCCCGGTGCTACAATATCTGGCAGCCGCAGGCGTGGGCACCCTGGGTATCGTCGACGACGACACCGTGTCGCTTTCCAACCTGCAGCGCCAGGTCATCCACGGCGCAGACACCATCGGCACGCTCAAGACTCGCAGCGCGCGCCAGGCTATCGGTCGCCTCAACCCGCATGTAAATGTCGAAGCGCATGAGATGCGCCTCGATGCCGGCAACGCCCAACTACTGGTCGCGCAATATGATCTGGCGGTCGACGGCTCCGACAATTTCGAGGCCCGCTACGCACTGGCCGACGCCTGCGCAGCAGCTGAAAAGCCGCTGGTGACTGCCGCCGTCGGCCGCTTCGACGGCACCGTCACCGTGCTTAAGCCCTTCGCCCGTGACAAGGATGGTGTGCGCCTGCCCTCCTTCCGCGATCTTTTCCCCGAAGCCCCGCCGCCGGGCATGGTGCCATCTTGCGCCGAGGCCGGCATTGTCGGCGCCCTCACCGGTGTCATGGGTTCGCTACAGGCCATGGAGGCGATCAAACTGATCACCGGCACAGGCGAGCCTCTGATCGGCCGCCTCCTCATATACGATGCCCTTTCGACCCGTTTCGAAACTATCCGCTATCGCGCGAGCTAAAGCGCTACCGGGGGATCGAAGCGGCCGTTGAATGACTGCTCAAGAACGAAGGTCCGGCCGGCGTCAGGGTCAGCCTCGAGTTCCTCGCGGCTCAAACCTTCACGGGCGCTCGTCACGGCCATGCGGCCGGCGTCAGGGCCGATGAAGACCGGGCACGTCATCCGGCTGGCGGGCATCTCGATGCTGCGGATGAACTCGCCCGCCGAGGACCAGGCATCGATGCGCCCGCCGCCCCAGCGCGCGTTCCAGAGCGTGCCTTCCGCGTCGACGACCGAACCGTCGATACCGCCCGCCATCTCGTTGCCTTCGACCGTCAGGATCGGATCATCGACCGGCAGGCCGAGTTCGGGATCGCAGGCGACGCGATAAAGGCGGTTTTCATGGGTGTCGGCAAAGAACGCGATCGCGCCATCCGGCGAAAAGCAGATCGAGTTGGGAATGGTGATGCGCGGGAAGAGGCAGCGCAGCTCGCCCTTGTAGAACCAGTAGATGGCACCGGCCCCCTCCGCCGCCATCTTGCCCATCGTGCCGAACCACAGCGCGCCACAGGGATGCACGCGGGCGTCGTTGGAGCGCATGTCTGGCCGGTCTGCCTCCACTTCCTGCAGCATCGTCAGTTCACCGCTGTTGCGGTCACGCAGCTGGAGTCCCGTTTCCGTCACCAGGAGCTGGCGGGCATGGTCGACCATGGCGAGTGCGCTGGCCATGACGGGCAGCTCGTGCTGGTCGGTCTTGCCCGTGGCCAGCGGCAACTCGATCAGCTTCCGGCCGAGAATGTCGAACCAGAAAAGCGTATCGGCCGCTGGATCGTAGGCAGGTCCCTCGCCGAGCTCACAGGCGATATCGCAAAGGACGGAAACGCCGGTGCTGCTCATTGAATGCCTCCATCGACGATCATGGTCTGCGCCGTCATGCCAGCGGATGCCTCGGAGGCCAGGAACAGGCAGGGTCCAACCATGTCTTCAGGCTGCAGGAGTCGCTTGAGGCATTGCTGCTGCAGTGTATCCTGCAAACCCTCGTCCGTTACCCAAAGCTGCTTCTGACGCTCGGTCATCACCCAGCCCGGCGCAATGGCGTTGACGCGGATACCGTGAGGGCCGAGCGCGCCCGCGAGCCCCTTGGTAAGCCCGACAACCCCGCCCTTGGCCGCCGTGTAGGCCGGCAGGGTTCCGAGATTCATCATGTAGGATGTTGAGGTGAAATTGACGATCGAGCCGCGGCCGGCCTTTTTCATGCCCGGCGTCACTGCCTGTACGGCGAAGAACTGGTGGCGGAGATTGATCGACTGGTTCTTGTCCCAATATTCGGGCGTGACATCCTCGATCTGATGCCGGTCGTCCCAGGCGGCATTGTTGACGAGGACGGAGATCGGACCATGCTTCTCCACCGCCTCGGCGACGGCCGCACGCAGCGCTTCTATGTCACGCAGATCTGCGCGCAGGAACAGCGGCGCGTCGTCATGGTCCGCGCCCAGCCGATCCACCAGGCTTTGGCCGGCCTCCGCATTAATATCGATGAAAGCGGTTCTGGCGCCCTGGGCGACAAATCCTTCCGTCAACGCGGCGCCGATACCTGAGCCTCCGCCGGTGATCAACACCGACGCGCCTTCAAGATCTCCAAATCGGCCATGACTCATGTATGACAACTCCCTGAATGAAATACTGTTGCCGCGCCGGGTGGCGGCAAGTCCGATATCTAGCGCAATGTGCGGGCATGGAAAGCCAAAACCGATAACCGGGCTCTATCAGACATAGTCAAAGGCGATAGCGATCCAACCGACGGCCCGCCGCCAGTGGATCGCCTTTCAGACGGCCACCTTGGGCTATTGCGTCGCAGGGCGCGACCGCAGATAGCCGAGCGTCGCCTCGGCGTTCTTGGGCTTGCCGAACAGATAGCCCTGCCCGCCCGTGCAGCCGAACTGGATCAGCCTTTCGGCCTGCGCCTCCTCCTCGATGCCTTCAGCCACGACTTCCATGCCAAGTCCTTCGCACATGGCGAGAATGGCACGAATGATGTGTTCGGAAGGCCGGTCGTTGAGAATGGACGAGACGAAGGCGCGGTCGATCTTGAGTTTGTCAAACTTGACGTCACGCAGGCGGCCGAGACTGGATTGCCCGGTGCCGAAATCGTCCAGGGAAATGCGGATGCCCATGCGCCGCAGATCCTCGACGATCTTTTCCGCCGACGCCGGATCGGACATCAGCCCGGTCTCCGTGATTTCGATCTCCAACCGGCTTGGATCGAAACCGGTGCGCTCCAATATCGCAAGAATCTGCAGGCCGGTATTGTGATCCACCAATTGCGACGGTGACAGGTTGAAGGACAGGAACAGATCTTCCGGCCAGTCGCGCGCTGCCTCGGTTGCCTTGCGCAGCAGAAGCTGGGAAAGCGGTCCGATAATGCCGCGTTCCTCCGCGATCGGAATGAATGTCACCGGCGAGATGAAGCCCAGATCGTGATCGGTCCAGCGTGCCAGCGTCTCGAACCCGACGGTTCGACGGGTTTCCAGGTCGACGATAGGCTGGAAATGAGCTTCCACCTCGCCGGCCGCCACTGCGCGTCTCAGCGCCTGTTCTATGCGTGTTACCCGCTTGGCCGCCTCTTCCATTTCGCGGGTATAGACGACCACCGCGCCACGGCCGGAGCGCTTGGCCTGGTAAAGGGCCGTCTCGGCCTTCGACAGGAGAAGCTCGGTCGTCTCCTCCTCCGTATAGAAAAGCGAGCAGCCGGCCGAAGCGGAGAGCCTGGCCGTGCGGTGGCCCACATCGTACGGCGCCGAGAGAATCTCGATCAACATCTTCGCCCGATCCGCGGCCGCTTCCTCGCTGAAAACCATAGGGTAGAGAAATGCGAACTCATCGGCGCCGATGCGTGTGACCGTCGAATGATCGTCCATCGCGGCGCGCAGGCGCATGGCCACCTGCTGCAAAATCTCGTCACCGGCGGTGCGCCCGAAGAGATCGTTGATAGGCTTGAAGCCGTCGAGGTCGAGCACGCCGATGGCGAAAGGCGCCGGGTCGTCGGCGCGATCGGCAATCAGGCGATTGACCTTGTCGAAAAAGCGATGCGTGTTGCCCAGCCCCGTCAGAGGGTCGGTCAGGCTCATCCCTTCGCCCGAAAAGCCTGCCGTCAACCCGTGTCCCAGCGGGGCCTTCATGTTATTTCCCTGTGATTTCAAGGTCATTGGGGCGGAGGATGAAGACCAAATGTTTAGGAAGAGTATCGAAAACAACATTTTCGTGTGCACAACGCCGCCAGCATCGAGAATGATGTCCGCTTGACAGGCGCACGAGCCCGGCGTCATCTGCCGGCCTTCCCCAACGCGCATGGAGTACTCCAGCCGATGCCGCTGAAAACCGCCTTCCAGATGGACCATATCGCAAGTGTCTCGATCGCCGGCGACACGACATTCGCGCTGGCGCTGGAGGCGCAGAAGCGCGGGCACCAGCTTTTCCACTACACGCCGGACCGGCTCTCGCAGCTGGGTGACAAGGCATTCGCAATCCTGGAGCCGCTTCAGGTGCGCGACGAGGCAGGCAACCATTTCACCCTGGGCGATGCAGTACGCACCGACCTTTCCGAGATGGATGTCGTGCTGCTGCGCCAGGACCCGCCCTTTGATATGCACTACATCACCTCCACGCATATCCTGGACCGCGTGCACCCCGGAACGCTCGTGGTCAACGACCCCGCCTGGGTGCGCAACAGCCCGGAAAAGATCTTTGTCACCGAGTTCTGCGACCTGATGCCGGATACGCTGATCACCCGCGATCCAAGAGAAGTTGACGCCTTTCGCAAAAAGCACGGCGACATCATCGTAAAGCCGCTCTATGGCAATGGCGGCGCTGGCATCTTTCACCTGCAGGAAGCGGACCGTAACCTGGCGGCCTTACTTGAGTTGTTCACCCAGACCTTCCGTGAGCCGTTTATCGTGCAGCGCTACTTGAAGGAAGTGCGTGGCGGGGACAAGCGCATCCTGCTCATCGAGGGTGAGCCGGTGGGCGCCATCAACCGGGTGCCCGCCGAGCATGATTCCCGCTCCAACATGCATGTGGGCGGGCGTGCGGAAGCGACCGACATTACCGACCGTGAGCGCGAGATATGCGCGCGTATCGGCCCGGCGCTGCGCGAGCGCGGCTTCGTGCTCGTCGGCATCGATGTCATCGGAGGTTATCTCACGGAGATCAACGTGACCTCCCCCACGGGCGTGCGCGAGGTGCAAAGATTCGGCGGTGCCGACGTGGCAGCACTCTTCTGGGATGCGGTGGAGGCGCGGCGCAAAGCGGTGTAGAGGCCATCGGCGGAGCAGCAAGGGGATGTTCCGCTCCTGCAACCTGCCGCAACTGCGCCACAATCTTGCGGTGCATCTCGTTCCCTTAATGTTCTTGATGTGCCCTGCAATCTGTGCTTGTATTTCAAAGCTGGCGCACGCCGTGGATCTCAGGGCAGGCGTGAGGGGGCCGGTGCGTCTATCTGCGGGGTAGGGGGTAGCAGATCATGGTTTCGCGCGTGCGGACGATTGCGTTCCAGGGGATCGAGGCGGTGCCCGTGGACGTTCAGGTGATGGTGGCGCCCGGCAAGATGGGCATGCATATCGTGGGGCTGGGCGACAAGGCGGTGGCGGAAAGCCGCGAACGAGTGCAGGCGGCGCTCCATGCCTCTGGACTTTCGATGCCGCCCAAGAAGGTGACAGTCAATCTGGCGCCAGCCGATCTGCCCAAGGAAGGAAGCCATTATGATCTTCCTATCGCGCTTGGGCTGATGGCTGCGCTTGGGGCAGTGCCCGGCGATGCCTTGAGCGGCTATGTCGTATTGGGCGAATTGGGGCTCGACGGTACCGTCGCCCGCGTGGCTGGCGTCCTGCCCGCGGCGATCGGCGCAAACGCGATGGGGCGGGGGCTGATCTGCCCGCATGATTGCGGCGCGGAGGCGGCGTGGGCCGGCGCGGAGATCGACATTCTCGCGCCACGGAGCCTGATTGCGCTCGCCAATCATTTTCGCGGCACGCAGGTCATGAGCCGTCCCGAAACCGCCATGCGGCCCGCATTGGTCAATCTGCCGGACCTCGCCGACATCAAGGGCCAGGAAAGCGCCAAACGTGCGCTCGAGGTGGCCGCGGCCGGCGGCCACAATCTACTCATGATTGGACCTCCCGGCGCGGGCAAGTCGATGCTTGCACAACGGCTGCCGTCGATCCTGCCGCCGCTTTCACCCAAGGAACTCCTGGAAGTCTCCATGGTATCCTCTATCGCTGGCGAGTTGGCGGACGGGCGGCTTTCCGATCGCAGGCCGTTCCGCGCGCCGCATCATTCGGCCTCCATGGCGGCAATGGTGGGCGGCGGCCTGCGGGCGAGGCCCGGCGAGGCGTCGTTGTCCCATCATGGCGTTCTGTTTCTCGATGAGCTGCCGGAGTTCACGCCGCAGGTGCTGGATTCCCTGCGGCAGCCGCTCGAAAGCGGTGAATGCGTGATTGCCCGTGCCAATCACCGGATCAGCTATCCTGCACAGATACAACTCGTGGCCGCAATGAACCCCTGCCGCTGCGGGATGGCGGGAGAACCGGGACACAACTGTGCTCGCGGGCCGCGCTGCCAGACCGATTACCAGGCGCGCATCTCCGGGCCGCTGCTCGACCGGATCGACCTGCGAATCGAAGTGCCGGCCGTCAGCGCCGGCGATCTGATCCGTCACGAGAAGGCTGAAGACAGCGCGACGGTTGCCCAGCGTGTGGCTGCGGCGCGCGATGCACAACGGGAGCGCTTCACTGCGCTCGGACTGCCAACCTGGACGACAAACGCCCGCTGCTCAGCGGCCATGATTGAGGATATCGCCAGGCCGGACGATGCCGGCGCCGCGCTTTTGCAGGAAGTCAGCGAGAAACTCGCCCTGTCGGCCCGCGCCTACCATCGCGTCCTCAAAGTTGCGCGAACGCTGGCCGACCTCGAGGGAGCCGAGCATGTGGGCCGGATTCACCTTGCCGAAGCCATCTCGTATCGTATGGCCGGCCAGCGGCTGGCCAGGGCTGCCTGAGACCGTACGCAGCCTGTATTTTTTCCGCATTTATGCCGAAGTCGGGCGAGAATATCTGATTGCGCAACGCCACCGCATAACCCGAAAATCGGAATCGATTTCGAAAGCACGACGCGTAGATTCAAGGAGTTGGAGCACCCATAGGAACGGCTTTACTGGCTCACCGCACCGACCAGAAGGTTGTTTTCATCGCGCAGTGTTACCCAGCGGCCGGTGTGGTTGCTTGCCTGACGCTTGAGGTATCGGTAGCCGGTATGACTCCACAGCTTCACGTCATTGCGCAGATTGTCGAGGATATAATCGCCCTCGTCGGTCCTCACGGTCAGGACGGCATGGCCTTCTCCGTCGCGCTTGCGCACAACGGTTATGAGAAGATTGGCCAATGAAATACCCTTGGCGCTGAGCTGCCGGCGCTTCTCGAGAACGAAATCCTCGCAGTCCCCGGCCCCTTTCGAAGGATAGGTCCAGACCTCGTCGACGCCGTAGATATCGATGTCATTCAAGGGCTTGATGGAATTATTGACCGAGCGATTGACGGAGGCAAGCCGGCGCATGAGGCCCTCGCTCATCCGTTCCGGCCCGTTATCGCGCGGTCTCTGGGCGCATTCGCGAGGTGTCTTCTTGCAGAACTCATAGTGTCCGATGGGCTGGGAGGTGTAGCCGCCCGTCGCCATCAGCCCCATCGCCCCCACCTGGCCTACGGTCAGGCTGATGACCACGAACAATCCCACTGCGGTTCCAAGAACCGCCCGCCCAGCAGCCATTATGCCGCTCCCCGTTTATTTCTTTTCATTAACGCGATGTTAACGAAGCAGGGGAGGGGGCTGTCAATTTCTTTTTGAAAGCATGCACCCGAACCTTCTTGAAAGGCTCACATTTCGCCGCGCATGTTGCACGATTGCTATAGCTGGGGGCGTTCGGTCAGCCCTGGGCCTACCTCGACTTGGCACGCCGCGGGCGAGCCGGCGTTTTGCGCTGATTCGCCCCGGCCGTGGTGCTCGCCGATATGAATTCAACAATGCGGGGCACGATCTGCGCCCGGAAGCGCGAGCCATTGAACACTCCGTAGTGTCCGACGGATGGCTGGACATAATGGCTGCGGCGCGATTGCGGAATGTTGACACATAGATCGTGCGCGGCCTCGGTCTGGCCAAGCCCGGAAATGTCGTCCTTTTCGCCCTCGATCGTCAAAAGCGCGACCCTGGAGATGGCGGCCGGCTCGACCCGCTCGTTCCGGTGCATCATCTCGCCCTTGGGCAGCGCGTGTTTGACAAAAACCGTATCCACCGTCTGCAGGTAGAACTCGGCGGTGAGGTCCATCACCGCCAAGTACTCGTCGTAGAAATCGCGGTGCTTCTCGGCCGAATCGCCGTCGTTCTCCACAAGGTGCATGAAGAACTCCTTGTGCGCGATGATGTGCCGATCGAGGTTCATGCTCATGAAACCCGAAAGCTGCAGGAAGCCGGGATAGACCTCACGCATGAAGCCCGGATTGGGCCATGGCACCTGCATGATGACATTCTCGCGGAACCAGTCGATGCCTCGTTCCTCGGCCAGCTCGTTCACCGCTGTGGGGTTGCGGCGGGTGTCGATGGGGCCCCCCATCAGGATCATCGAAGCGGGAAGGTTCCGGTCACCTCGGCCTTCCATCAGCGCAATCGCCGCCAGCACCGGCACCGACGGTTGGCAGACGGCCATAACGCTGGCCTGGGGGCCCAGCACGGCAAACATGTCGATGATGTAGTCGATATAGTCATCGAGATCGAACCGACCGTCGGATAGCGGCACCATGCGGGCGTCGGTCCAGTCAGTGATATAGACGTCGGCATTCGGCAACATCGCCTCGACGGTGCCGCGCAGCAAAGTGGCGTAGTGGCCCGACATCGGCGCAACGACAAGAAGTTTAGGACCCGGGTTCGAGCCCGCTGGCAGGTCGCGCTCGAAGCGGATGAGCCGGCAGAACGGCTTTTGCCACACGACATGCTCGTGAACCCCAACCTGCCTGCCGTCGACAGTCGTCTCCTCGATGCCGAATTTCGGCTTGGCGTAACGACGCGTGGTGCGTTCGAACATCTCGGCCGTGGCCGCGATGGAGCGGCCCCAGGCTGTGCTGGCGGCGGGATTGAAGGGATTCGAGTAAAACAGCCTTATGGCATCTGCGTAGGCGCGGGCGGGCTGGATCGCCGCATGATGGAATTCATATAGCTGATAATACATTGCCTGATCAATTTTCCACGGCCACCGGGCGGAACGCGGCATGCGCATTCACTGCGACCTCAAGTGGAGAGTACCATGCCTTTGCTGCAATGCAACACATAGGCAGTGTACAAACGATCTGGCCCTCAGCCCTCGTAACCCTGGACGAGAATCATTTCGGCATCCGCCACCTCCTGCCGAATTGCCTTGGCCGCCTGGTACTCGACCGAGTTGTAGCAATCTTTCGCAGCCTGTAGGGATGGAAACTCTATGACGACATTACGTCCGCGGCACCGGCCTTCCAACGCTTCATAGGCTCCGCCACGCGCCAGGAACTTCGCACCGTAGCGCTCGAATGCCGGCTTGGCGGTGGAGACATAGTCCTTGTAGCGCTCGGCGTCGCGCACATCGACATGGGCGATCCAGTAGGCTTTGGGCATTTATTCAATCCTCCCCATATCCCGATAGCAAGTCAGGCCTTTGTTGCAGCCCCGTCCATTTCTTCAAGAATGGCAAGGGCGGCGGCCCGGCGATCGGGCGCGCCGACGATGGGGCGGGCAACCACTAGATGGCTCGCGCCGGCGCGGATGGCATCCGCCGGCGTCAGCACGCGTTTCTGATCGCCGGCAGCCGCACCCGCGGGCCGGATGCCGGGAGTGACGACCGCCATTTCCGGCCCAACTATTGCGCGCACCCCCTGCGCCTCCGCTGCGGAGCAGACTATGCCGCCCATGCCGGCGTCGCGCACCTGCTCGGCGCGGCGCAAGACCAGACTATGCGGATCGTATTCATAACCCGCTTCGACCAGATCGGCCTCGTCCATCGATGTCAGCACGGTGACACCAAGCAGGCACAGGCCGGAGCCCCGCGCGGCCTCAACCGCGGCGCGCATCGCCTTGGGATAAGCATGCAGCGTCAGCATGGTCACGCCCGTGCGGGCGATGTTTTCCACACCCTTGGCCACCGTGTTGTCGATGTCGAGCAGCTTCATGTCTAGGAAGACGTTCTTGCCGGATTGGGCTAGCTCGCTGGCGAAATCGAGGCCGCCGGCAAAGGCGAGCTGGTAGCCGATCTTGTAGAAGGAAGCGGCGTCGCCAAGTTCGGCGACTGCTTTCTCGGCCTCGCCGATGTTCGGCAGATCGAGGCCAACGATCAAACGGTTGCGCATGTTCTCGTCCATTGTCTCAGACCTCTGCGCGGGTGGAAAAGATGCGCGCATGTTCAATGAGCGCGCGACAGGTCTTCGTCATCGCGTTCTTCAAACGGTCCTCGATGAAATCCCCCTTCTCGTCGAAGGCCTCCTGCGCGCGCGGCACGGAACATTGGGACGTGAGTACTTCCGCCTGGCAGTGCACCAGCACCGCGCGCAGATGGTTGATGGAGCGTATGCCTGCGAAATTTCCATTGGACGACGAGCAAAGGGCGACAGTCTTGCCGCTGAAGGCGCGCATCGAGCGGCCCTGCGGGTCGGCCTTGACACGGCTCACCCAGTCGATGGCGTTCTTCAGCAGCGGCGGGAGAGACGAGTTATATTCGGGTGTGGCGATCAGAATGCCGTCGTGGGCGCTGATCATATGGGCCAGCTTCACGGCGCTTTCGGGGATGCCCTTCTCGCGCTCCAGGTCCTGGTCCATGAGAGGCAGAGGGTAATCGGCAAGCGAAATGCGCGTTACATCGGCGCCCAGGAGGGCCAGTTCCTTCATCGCCGCATCTGCAGTCTTCCCGCTCAAGGCTCCGCTGCGGGTCGAGCCCGCAAAGACCAGGATACGCGGCGTCATGAGCAATTTCCTTCCAGGCCGTTCTACTGTTCCGAGCGCCGATATATCCACAATTGCGCCGGCGGTATGTTGCGCACGACGAAGTCGAAGTGCTTGACGGTATAGCTGCCCTTGCCTGCAGGCACGGGCGACAGTGCGCCATAGGTGATCTGTACGATCGGGCGGCCCAGCGGCAGCAGGTCCAGCAACCGCTCCACCAAGGCGACCCGCTCCGGCAAAGGGAAATTCAGCAGCGGGATCGCGGAAACCACACAGTCGAAGCGGCGGCCTTTCCAGGGCGCCAAGGCCTGATCGAGATCGAAGGCGCTGCCATGGACGAAGTTGACGTCGGGATAATCGGCGCGCAGCCGCGTCACGAACTCGGCGGAATACTCGATCGAGATCAGGTTTTCAGGCTTGACGCCGCGTTCCAGTATGGCGCGCGTGATGACGCCGGTGCCGGGGCCGAGCTCCAGAACGGCATCGTCGGATTCGGGCCGGACAACGGAGGCCATGCGCCGGGCCGTGATGCCGCTGGTCGGAATAATGGAGCCCACGGCCTTGGGCTTGTCGATCCAGCCCTTGAAAAAGCGCAGCTCCTCGTCGAACCTTTCGGCGAGTGCTCTACGCATGTCCAGACCCTTGCCCATAGTGCTTCTCCTTGGGGCGGGACTATCGCCCGGTTTGGCTCGGCATCGCAAGCATCACTCGCCGAAGGACTCGAAGATATCCTTCATCCGGGTGAAGAATCCTGCAGACTGCGGGCTGTTTTCGTTGGAGGAAATGGTTTCGAACTCCTCCAACAACTCCCGCTGCTTCCTCGTCAGGTTCTGCGGGGTTTCCACTGCGACTTGTATATAGAGATCGCCGATCTGCGGTTGCCGCAGAACCGGCATGCCCTTGCCGCGCAAGCGGAATTGGCGGCCGTTCTGGGTGCCTTCTGGCACTTTCACGCGCGTCTGGGTGCCGTCGAGGGTCGCGACTTCGAAGGCGCCGCCGAGGGCGGCCGTGGTCATGGAGATCGGCACTTTGCAGTAAAGGTCCGCGCCGTCGCGCTGGAAAAACTCGTGCGGCTTGACCGAAAGGAAGATGTAGAGATCACCAGAGGGACCGCCGCGCAACCCTGCTTCGCCTTCGCTGGCAAGCCTGATTCGCGTGCCGTCCTCGATGCCGGCGGGAATGTTCACCGAGAGAGAGCGCTCCTCGGTGATACGCCCCTGGCCGGAGCATTTGGCGCAGGGATCCTGAATGGTCTGGCCGCGCCCCTGGCACTGCGGGCAGGTGCGCTCGATCGAGAAGAAGCCTTGGGCGGCGCGCACGCGCCCGGCGCCGTGGCACATGGAGCATTGAACAGGGGACGTACCGGGCTTTGCGCCGGAGCCCGAGCAGTCGTCGCAGGTAACCGATGTGGGCACATGGATCTGCGCCGTCTTGCCGGTGAATGCCTCCTCGAGCGTGATTTCCATATTGTAGCGAAGGTCCGCGCCGCGGTCGCGCCCGCCGGAGCGGCGACGCCCGCCGCTACCCATCATGTCGCCGAAAATATCCTCGAAGATGTCGGCGAAACCGCCGCCGCCAAATCCTTGCTGGCCGAAGCCGCGGCTGCCCATGCCGCCATTCTCGAAAGCGGCGTGGCCGAAACGATCGTAGGCCGCGCGCTTTTGCGGGTCGCGCAGGGTCTCGTAGGCCTCGTTGATTTCCTTAAACTTCTTCTCGGCTTCGCCATCGCCTGGATTCTTGTCCGGGTGATAGCGCATGGCGAGCTTGCGGAAGGCGCTCTTGAGTTCTTTTTCGTCGGCGTTTCTCGACACGCTGAGCGTCTCGTAAAAATCTGCCTTCATGAATTCACGACTCGCTTGTTGGCCGGAGCGGCTTTCGCATTCCGTTCGGTTTTCGAAATTTAGGTGCTGAGGCGGTCAAATGCCATAGTCTGCGGGATTTTGCCAGATTGATGCGCGGGGCCGGCACCGGATGGGGATCCTGTCCTCGGCGCCGGCGGCAGCATTTGCCCACGGGCGCGCTTTACGGTGCAGAAAAGGCCCGGGTGCAAACCACCCGAGCCCTACCCCTGGTCTGCTGGCACCATGGAATCAGGCCGACTTCTTGTCGTCCTCGTCGATTTCCTCAAAGTCCGCGTCCACGACATCGTCGTCGGACTTGGCGGAGGCTTCACCACCGCCTTCACCGTCGCCGCTGTCGGTCTGCTGCGCTTCATACATGGCCTGGCCGAGCTTCATGGAAGCTTCGGCAAGCGCCGTCGTCTTGGCCTTGATATCCTCGACGTCGTCGCCCTCGAGCGCCGTTTTCAAACCGGCGATGGCGTCCTCGATGGCCTTGCGATCATCTTCGGAAACCTTCTCGCCATAATCCTTGAGCGACTTCTCCGAGGAATGGACCAGCGCCTCGCCCTGGTTCTTCACCTCGACGGTTTCGCGGCGCTTCTTGTCGGCCTCGGCATTGGCCTCGGCGTCCTTGACCATCTTTTCGATCTCGTCGTCGGAGAGGCCACCGGAGGCCTGGATGCGGATCTGCTGCTCCTTGCCTGTGCCCTTGTCCTTGGCCGAGACATTGACGATGCCGTTGGCATCGATGTCGAAGGTGACCTCCACCTGCGGTACGCCGCGCGGTGCCGGGGGAATGCCCACCAGATCGAACTGGCCAAGCATCTTGTTGTCGGCCGCCATCTCGCGTTCGCCCTGGAAGACGCGGATCGTGACGGCGTTCTGATTGTCCTCGGCGGTCGAGAAAACCTGGCTCTTCTTGGTCGGGATCGTCGTGTTGCGGTCGATAAGGCGCGTAAAGACGCCACCCAGCGTCTCGATGCCGAGCGAAAGCGGCGTCACGTCGAGCAGCAGCACGTCCTTGACATCGCCCTGCAGAACGCCGGCCTGGATGGCAGCACCCATGGCGACCACTTCATCCGGGTTGACGCCCTTGTGCGGTTCCTTGCCGAAAAAGTTCTTCACCGTCTCCTGGACCTTGGGCATGCGGGTCATGCCGCCGACCAGAACCACTTCGTCGATCTCGCCTGCATTGATGCCGGCATCCTTGAGAGCTGCCTTGCAGGGCTCGACGGTGCGCTTGATGAGGTCTTCGACCAGGTTCTCGAACTTGGCGCGCGTAAGCTTGATCGCAAGGTGCTTCGGACCGGACTGATCGGCCGTGATGAAGGGCAGATTGACCTCCGTCTGTGAGGAGGACGACAGCTCGATCTTGGCCTTCTCCGCAGCCTCTTTCAGGCGCTGGAGAGCGAGCTTGTCGTTCTTCAGGTCGATGCCCTGCTCCTTCTTGAACTCATCGGCGAGATAGTTGACCAGACGCATGTCGAAGTCTTCACCGCCGAGGAAGGTGTCGCCATTGGTCGACTTCACCTCGAACACGCCGTCGCCGATCTCCAGGATGGAGATATCGAAGGTACCGCCGCCAAGGTCGTAGACAGCGATGGTCTTGCCTTCCTTCTTGTCGAGGCCATAGGCGAGCGCTGCCGCAGTCGGCTCGTTGATGATGCGCAGCACCTCGAGGCCGGCGATCTTGCCCGCGTCCTTGGTGGCCTGGCGCTGAGCGTCGTTGAAGTAGGCAGGAACGGTGATGACCGCCTTCTCCACCTTCTCACCGAGATAGGATTCAGCGGTTTCCTTCATCTTCTGAAGGATCATGGCCGAGATCTGCGAGGGCGAATACTGCTTGCCCTGGGCTTCGACCCAGGCATCCCCGGAATCGGCCTTCACGATCTTGTAGGGGACGAGCTTCTTGTCCTTCTCGACCGTGGGATCCTCGAAGCGGCGACCAATGAGACGCTTGATCGCGAACAGCGTGTTTTCGGGATTGGTCACCGCCTGCCGTTTTGCCGGCTGGCCGACCAGTCGCTCATCCGAATCCGTGAACGCCACGATCGAAGGGGTCGTACGCGAGCCCTCGGCGTTCTCGATTACCTTCGCATCCTTGCCGTCCATGACGGAGACACAGGAATTTGTCGTTCCGAGGTCGATACCGATTACTTTTGCCATTTATTCTCTCCGCTAAGCAGACTGCCAGGACCCACTGAGGCGTTCCGTGCAACAGCCCCTGTTCTCAAGAAAATGCCGCATTGCAGAGTTGCAAATGCTGCTCCGCGACGTTGCGGCGTATATAAGAACCCCCGTTTTATCACGCAAGGCAGTTTCCGGGCGATCTTGTTGGCGCGGCAGGATGTTTTCCAGCGGGCCGGTATACTACAGCGCCCTGTGTCCGTTCGAGCCTACACATCGTGCTTTTCCGGAAACCAATTCCGATTTTCGGGCCAATGCAGTGGCCCGCGCTTCAAGTCCCTTCCACCGCTTCCCAGCCTTCATGGTTCGAGGCACGGAAGATCGCGTCTATGACTTTCTGGTTCTTCACCGAATCCTCGAGCGAGAACAGATCGGCCTTTTCGCCGCTCGCCGCACGGGCGAAGGCTTCGGCCTGAAGCCGGTACTGCCGGATGTCGCCGAACCGGTACACGGTCGACAGTGCATGATCGGCGTTGTGCAGGATGAGGCGATCGTCGCCATAGACGCGTGAGTTGAACGGTGTTTCGATCTCGATGAAGCCTTCATCGCCGTGAAACACCATCATCTGGCGTGCCGCCATCTGGGTGGAGACATAGAAGCTCATCTCGAAGTCGGCGAAATCGGCCTTCACGCTGGCATATATATCCGTGCCGAAGGCCTTGTCGCGCTCCACCATGGCCTGGATGCGCCGAGGCTCCTTTCCGGTGACGAAGCGGGTGCCGACGGTCGGATAGACGCCGATGTCGGGCAGACCGCCGCCGCCCAGTTCCGGTCGGTTGCGCATGTTGTCGGGATCGACATTATGATAGGTGAAGGCTCCCTGCACATGGCGCAGGCGGCCGATGGCGCCTTCGGCGACCAGTTCGCGCGCCTTTATCCATTGGGGATGATAAGTGACCATGAAGGCTTCGGCGATCACGACCTTGTTGCGGTCCCGCGCCTCGATCACAGGCGCGATGTCCTTCGCATCCAGCGCCAGTGGCTTTTCGACCAGCACGTGCTTGCCGGCATCGGCCGCTTTCACCGCCCATTCCACATGCTGCGAGGTGGGCAGGGGAATATAGACGCCGTCGATTTCCGGTGAAGCGAGCAGCGCCTGGTAGGAGGAGAAGGTGTACGGAATGCCGAAGCGGGCCGCAACAGCCTTTGCCCGCGCTCCATCGCGACTGGCAATAGCCGTAACCACGCCGTTCTCCGCATCCTGAAGCTGCGGAATGACGAATTCGCGGCCGATCTTGGCCGTCGACAGAATACCCCAGCGGAACATGAAAACCTCCCCTACCAGTGTCGTGACACTACAGTATCGGCCCCGAGAACCAGCATCGATTTCCGGAAAGCACGACACGTAGATCAATAAATTTGTGCACGCCCTGCGCATTCGGGAGGGCGCTCGGCTCAGTATAACATTTTGCAGACAGGTGGAACCACCCGAGGTCCGGGTGAATACGGGAAGGTGGAACGGTGCTCTACCGGCGACGGAAAGCGAGGTTCATATCGAAATCGACGACGTTGGAGTAGATGGGTGTCCCAACATCCATGCCATAACGGGAGCGCAGGACCCTGCCCTCGACATGGAAGCGAAGCGCGCCCCGCCCGGATTCGGCAAGCCTGACATGGAATGTCTCGCGGAAAGTGCGGCCGCGGGCGGTCAGGCTACCTACGATGGTTGCCGTGTCCTCGCCGGTCCGCTGGACATGGGTCGAACGGAAGACGATGGTCCGCTCGTTCGCTGTATCGAAGACGGCGTTGGATTTGAGGAAATCGTCGACGCGTTTCTGGCCGGTCGCCACGCTATCGGGATATATAATGATCTCCACGCGGGCGTGCTCGACACTCGATGCCGGAATGTCGATCCTGCCGTCAAATCTGTCGAACCTCCCCGTGATTCCCGGTCCGCCGACCGCGGGCACGGCGAAGAAGAGGCTTGATCCCGGCGTCATGATCGAATAGCGGCCCACCACAGCCGACAGGGAGGGCGCCGCCGCAGCCTGCACAGATGCGGCAAGAAAAAGCAGAACCGCTATCGCGGGAAATCGCTCAACCATCCTCGTTCCCCCGGGTGGTTCACTATCCAATACGCTTCAAGCACGTTCCACTCACGCTTTCGTGCGACGGACGGGGCGCAGCATCCTCCTCAGAACGCCGTCGTGAAGGATGAAGTGATGGCGCAGGGCCGCAGCGATATGGATCACGACGAGGGCCAGCGCCGTAAAACCCAGGGAACCATGGAGCAGGCGCCAGAAATCCTCGCCGCCTTCGGAGACGCCGACCGGTAGATGCGGAAACAGGAACAGGCCGAAGACAAGTGTCGGGATGCCGAGTACGGATGCCGAAACCAGCGCCCAGCCCGTCAGCGGTAAGGCAATCAGAAGCGCGTAGAGTAATCGATGGACCGCCTGCGAGGCCGTCTTTTCCCAGCGCCGCAGCGAGGCCAAAGGCCGGGGTTGCGGATTGGCCATCCGCCAGGCAAGCCGGATCACGATAAGCGCCAGAATCAGAAGCCCGATGGATTTGTGCCACTGGATGAGATCAAAGGCGAGGCGCTGGTCAGTCACCCGCAGCATGACCAACCCGAGACTGATCTGACCAACGACGAGAGCCGCGATCGTCCAGTGCAGGGCGATCGCGAGCAGGCCGTAGCCAGCCCTCGTGTTGCGGATCATGACGCGTCCCATGCCGGCAGGTTAGCCCGGCACGGGAGCAGTGTCATGTAGGGTCAGCCGCGCAGCTCGCCGCCGGTCTGCTTCTTGACGTTTTCGACCACCCTTGCGGCCAGCGTCTCGAAATCCTCGTCGGTCAGGGTCCTGTCGACAGGCTGGATCGAGACCTCGATCGCCACCGACTTCCGATCCTCCCCGAGTGCCGCGCCCTCGAAGACGTCGAACACACGCACGCCGGTGATGAGCTTCTTGTCGGCAGCAGCGGCGGCGCGGGTGATGCTGGCAGCTTCGACCGCCTTGTCGACGACGAAGGCGAAGTCGCGCCTTACCGCCTGGAAGGGCGACAGGTCGAGCCTCGGCTTGGTGCGCGTGGCGCGGGCTTTCGGTTCCGGAATGGCATCGACGAATACCTCGAACCCGCAGAGTGGCCCCGAGACATCGAGGATTTCCAGCGTTCTTGGATGGAACTCGCCGAAGGTGGCGAGCACGACCTTCGGGCCGAGCCTGATCGTGCCGGAGCGGCCGGGGTGATACCAGTCCGGCCCACCGGCGGTGATCTGCAGCCTATCCACGGGTGCGCCGCAGGCATCCAGCACGGCCAGGGCGTCGCTTTTGGCGTCGAAGACACCGACCGCCGGGGCGTTGCCCGACCAGTGGCGCCCATGCGCTTCCATACGGGCGGTGCCGCGGCGCACGCCGCCCGCCACGCGGCGCTGATCGCCCGCCTCGTCGCCCTCATAGATGCTGGACACTTCGAAGAGTGCAACGTCGCCATAGCCCCGGTCGGCATTGCGCTGGGCGGCTGCTAAAAGGCCGGGCAGCAGCGAAGGGCGCATGTCCGACATGTCGGCGGCGATCGGGTTCGCCAGTTGCAAGGCCTTGGCGCCGCCTCCGAAGATAGCTGCATGGTCATGCGGGATGAAGGTCCAGGTGACGGCTTCCATCATGCCGCGCACCGCGAGCGCCCGCCGGGCGAGTCTCGTGCGGACCTGCAGCGTGGTGAGGATGCGCTTGCTGACCGTGCCCGAGGCGGAAAGCGGCTGCGGCGCGATCTCGTTAACGCCGTGGATGCGCATAACCTCTTCGACGAGATCGGCCTTGCCGTCCACGTCCGGACGCCAGGAGGGGATGGAGACGAGGGCCGTCTCACCGCTTCCCTCGACGCCGAAGCCCAGCCGCGTGAGAATGCCGGCGCTCTCGTCGGCGGTCACATCCAGGCCGGTCAGGCGCTTGACCTCGCTGTAAGGGAAGCTGACGGTGCGCGGCCGGTAGCCGGCATAGCCTTCCACCTGCGCCTCGGTCGCTTCGCCGCCGCAGATTTGCTGTACAAGGCGGGTGGCCAGTTCGAGGCCCGGGACCATCATTTTCGGGTCAGCGCCGCGCTCGAAGCGGTATCGCGCATCGGTGATGATGCCGAGACTACGGCCTGTGCGGGCGATATTAGCGGGATTCCACAGGGCCGATTCGATGAGCACGTCGGTGGTGTTTTCGTCACAGCCCGAATGTTCGCCGCCCATGATGCCGCCGATGGATTCCACACCCTCCTCATCGGCGATGACGCACATATCGGACGTCAACTCGTATTCGCGCTCATCGAGCGCCAGCACCTTCTCACCGTCGCGCGCGCGACGGACCGTGAGATTGCCCTTCACCTTGGAGGCGTCGAAGACGTGCAGCGGGCGGCCCCGGTCGAAGGTGACGTAGTTGGTGATGTCGACCAGCGCGTTGATGGGCCGCAGACCGATCGCGATCAGCCTCTGCTGCATCCATTTAGGCGACGGGACGTTTTTCACGCCCTTCACCGCGCGCAGGGCAAAGCCGGGGCACAGATCGGGCGCCGCGATGGACACGGCCACGGGGCTTGGCCCTTTGCCGGCAACGGGCTCCACCGCCGGACTTTTCAGCCGGCCGAGCCCGGCTGCCGCCAGGTCGCGTGCGATGCCGAGGACGCCGGTGCAGTCCGGCCGGTTGGGTGTCAATCCGATCTCGATGACCGGATCGTCGAGGCTGGCCCAGCTCGCGAACGGGGTGCCGACCGGGGCATCCTCGGGCAGGTCGATGATGCCTTCATGCTCGTCGGAAAGCATGAGCTCGCGCTCGGAGCACATCATGCCGTGGCTTTCGACGCCACGGATCTTGCCGACCGACAGGGTGGTATCGATGCCCGGCACATAGGCACCAGGTGCGGCAAACGCGCCGACGAGACCGGCGCGCGCATTGGGTGCGCCGCAGACGACCTGCACCGGCTTCCCGTCGCCCGTATCGACGGAAAGCACCTGCAGCCGATCGGCGTCGGGATGCCTTTGGGCGCTCAGAACCTTCGCGATCACGAAGGGTTTCAGCGCCGCCTTGTCGTCCACGGACTCGACCTCAAGCCCGATCATGGTGAGCCTGTCGACGATCTCGCCGAGCGTGGCGTCGGTCTCAAGGTGATCCTTGAGCCAGGAAAGCGTGAACTTCATTGGTATTCGTTCTCCCCTAGCTGCTCAGTCCGCCGAACAATGTCGGCATGTCGAGCGGGCGGAAGCCATAATGGTCGATCCAGCGAACGTCGGCGTCGAAGAAGGCGCGTAGATCCGGCATGCCGTATTTCAGCATTGCGATGCGGTCGATGCCCATGCCCCAGGCGAAGCCCTGATACTCGTCGGGATCGATTCCCGACATACGCAGGACATTGGGGTGCACCATGCCGCAGCCGAGGATCTCCAGCCAGTCGGAGCCCTGGCCGATACGAACCTCGCCCGGCGTCGAGCGGTCGCACTGGATGTCCAGTTCGAGACTCGGCTCGGTGAAGGGGAAGAAGGACGGGCGGAAGCGCATATTGACCGCGGGCACTTCGAAAAAGGCCTTGCAGAACTCTTCCAGCACCCATTTCAGGTGCCCGACAGTGGACGTCTTATCGACGACCAGACCTTCGAGCTGGTGGAACATGGGCGTGTGGGTCGCGTCCGAGTCCTGCCGGTAGGTTTTACCCGGAATGACAATGCGGATTGGCGGCTTCTGCGCCTCCATCGTGTGGATCTGGACCGGCGACGTATGGGTGCGCAGGAGCTTCTGCTCGCCCTTTTCGTCGGGGGGGAAGAAGAACGTGTCGTGCATTTCGCGGGCGGGGTGGCCTTCGGGGAAGTTCAGCGCCGTGAAATTGTAATAGTCGGTTTCGATGTCCGGGCCTTCGGCGATGGCGAATCCCAGATCGCCGAAGATCGCGGAAATCTCGTCAATGACCTGGCTGATCGGATGGATGCGGCCGCGCTCGGCGGGAGGGCGAACGACCGGCAGGGTGACGTCCACCTTTTCGCGCTCCAGGCGGGCGGCGATGGCCGCGTCGCGCAGGATCGCCCGGCGCCCGGCAAGCGCTTCGGCGACGCGGTCCTTCAGCCCGTTTATCGCCGGCCCCATCACCTGCCGCTCTTCCGGGGTCATGGCGCCAAGCGTCTTCAACTTCTCGGAGATCGTCCCCTTCTTGCCCAGCGCGGTGACGCGCACCGCCTCGATCGCCTGCTCGTCGGAAGCAGAGGCGATGTCTTCTAGGATCGAACGTTCGAGTTGGTCCAGATCGGTCATGGTCCTTCCTTCAGCCTGCCGCTACCGGCTTTGACGTTTCGGTTTCGGCTCCTGTTGCGGCCAGCGTCCCTTTCAGGAAGCGGGTCGCCGAGAGCAGCCTTCGCCCGTCGCTGCCGAGCAGCGACACCTTTTCAACCAGGGAGAGGACAGGAAGCAAGGGCGAAAGCACATTGATGATGGATTTGAGGCCGATCAGCGAGCCCGAGGGCGCTTCGGCGCGATAGGCGGCCAGCGCCCTGTCCTCGGTCTCCGGCTGAAGGGCCTGGGTGGAAATCTGCAGGAATAAAAGCCAGACGTCCCGTGCCTGCGCGGCGCACAGCGGCATCGAGGCTTCCGGCTCTTCCTCGAAGTCGACAAAGCCCCACCCGCCTTCGGCAATGAACATGTCGCGCGGATGGGGACGGCCGTGACAGAGGCCACGGCAGTGGGCACGACCGAGCACGGCTGCGGCCTCGATCAGCAACTGGTCATGACGCGAGGCATCCACCGGCCTGAGCCGATCGAGCTCCTGCTGGACGATCCTCGCCTGGTCCGAAAGCACCATGATCGCGGCGGCACTGTGCAGGACCTGGGGTGTTTCGAAACCAGCCTCGCGAAAGGCTTGCATCTTGCGGATTTCACGCTCGACCATCTGTGCCGTACTCGCCTTTGGCGAGGCCCGCAGAGCATGAACGGGAATGAGCGGCGACAGCACCGCATGAAGCCGGCCGGAGAGTGGAGTCGGCTCGGCATCGTGGCGCTTGATCCAGACCTTCCGGCCATCCAGATCAGCGCTGGAAACGCGCTGCCGCTGGCCGAGCACAAGCAGGCGTAGCAGGTCCTCCAGTGCCTGAGGCGAGAGCCCGCTCATGTTTTCGGTGTGTTCGTCGAAATGGCCTTGGTTCATCTTCATTTTTCATATCCACAATAAAATCTTTCAAAACAGCAATCTTCCAAAACAGTAACAACGAAAAACCCGCGCCAGGCTTGCCAGCGCGGGTTTCCCGAATTGTGCGGATGCGTACCGGGAGCGCTGGCCTTAGGCGACAGCGCTTTCAAACGCATTCGGTGTGGTTTCTTTAAGGTATTCCAGAGCCGCCTTCGACTTCTTCACCAGAACGGCGAAAGCCTGCGGCTCGTGCACCGCCATATCGGCCAGGACCTTACGATCGACCTCGATACCGGCCTTGTTGAGGCCGTCGATGAAGCGGCCATAGGTCAGGCCGTGTTCGCGGGTGGCGGCATTGATGCGCTGGATCCACAGAGCGCGGAAATTGCGCTTGCGGTTCTTGCGATCGCGATAGGCGTATTGCAGCGACTTTTCGACTGCCTGCTTCGCGATGCGAATGGTGTTCTTGCGACGTCCATAGAAGCCTTTCGCGGCTTTCAGGACCTTCTTGTGCTTTGCGTGGGACGTAACGCCCCTCTTTACGCGTGCCATAACATGATCTCCTTAATCTCGTCCGCTTAAAATGCGTAGGGCATGAACTTCTTCACGATCTTGGTATCGGGATCGGAAAGAACCATCGTGCCCCGCGCGTCGCGGATGAACTTGTTGGAACGCTTGATCATGCCGTGGCGCTTGCCTGCGGCGGCGACTTTCACCTTGCCGGTGGCGGTCACCTTGAACCGCTTCTTGGCAGAAGACTTGGTCTTCATCTTGGGCATTTTGCTACTCCGTTATTGGCTCGTCGAAGGGCCTTGGCGCTTCGATGCCGCGATCCCGGAAGGATTCGCTGGCCTGTTTCCGAGCTGTTTTCAGCATTAGGAACCGACACGGCATGCCCTGCCGGCCGGTTCGAGACGCGGCGTTATAGCGGCGAAGCGCTTTGCGCGCAACCGGTTTTGACGGATGAAGGCCGGCCGCGAACGGCCAACCTTCCAATATCAATGGAACGGCGTGGACCACCGCTCAGCGCGGCGCCAGCACCATCATCATCTGCCGTCCTTCAAGCTTCGGCTCGGCCTCAACCTTGGCGATCGGTTCAACCTCTTCCTTCACACGGTTCAGCAATTGCATACCGAGCTCCAGGTGAGCCATCTCGCGGCCACGGAAACGAAGTGTCAGCTTGACCTTGTCGCCTTCTTCGAAGAAGCGGCGCACAGCCTTCATCTTGGTCTCGTAGTCATGCGTGTCGATGTTCGGCCGCATCTTGATTTCTTTGATCTCTACCGTCTTCTGCTTTCGGCGCGCTTCCGCGGCCTTCTTCTGGCTCTGATATTTCAGCTTGCCGAGGTCGGTGATCTTGCAGACAGGCGGATCGGCGTTGGGTGAAACCTCGACGAGATCGAGACCGGCATCTTCGGCGATCCTCAGGGCTTCATCGATCGGCTGGATGCCGCGGTTGTTGCCCTCGTCGTCGATGAGCTGAACCCGGACGGCCCGAATCTCACGATTGGCGCGTGGGCCTTCCTTGACTGTAGGCGGCGCTTTGAATGGTCTGCGAATGGTCGTTGTCTCCTCAAATCATTGACGGAACGGCTGAGCCCTGGCGACAGGCATGCGCTATGTGCGCTTGTCGGGCGTTGTGTCAATAGCATAGGTGGCACAAAGAATCACCTGCAAGAACATGCCGCGACTGCTTTGCGCCAGCCTTCGGCTTGACGAAAACGGCGCCGGCGCCAAAAAGGTTGCCACCGGAGGATATTCATGAACCAGAGCTCGGCAACACAAATCGAAGTCGACGGAAACGCCATAGCGGTGCGCCATCAGCCCGGAAGCCCTCCCGGCCTCGTCTGGCTCGGCGGTTACAGGTCCGACATGATGGGAACCAAGGCCGTGGCGCTGGCCGAGTGGGCCGCGGCGCATGGGCGGGCGATGACGCGCCATGATTATTCCGGCCACGGCGAATCGGGTGGCGCCTTCGCGGACGGCACCATCTCGCGCTGGCTGGAGGAAAGTCTCGCCGTCTTCCGCCACTTCACCGAAGGGCCGCAGGTGCTCGTGGGCTCGTCCATGGGTGCGTGGATTGCGCTCAGGATGGTCCAGGAACTGAACCGCGCAGGAGAGGGTAGTCGCCTGGGTGGGCTGCTGCTGCTCGCGCCGGCACCGGATTTCACCAAGGAGCTCATGGAGCCCGAGTTGACGGATGCCCATCGGCGGGATCTGGAGCGGCAGGGCTTGATCGAGGAGCCCTCGGAATATTCCGACGAACCCAATATCTATACAAAGAAGCTCTTCGATGACGGGCGCAGGAATCTGGTGCTGGAAGGCGTCATCGATACCCATTGCCCGGTGCACATTATTCAAGGGATGGCCGATCCCGACGTGCCCTATGCCCACGCCATGCGGCTGGTCGAACATCTGCCGGCCGACGACGTGACGCTGTCGCTCGTTCGTGACGGCGACCACAGGTTGTCGCGTCCGCAAGACATCGAGATGATCCTGCGCGTGGCGGAAGCGCTGGTTGAAAGGGCTGCCTGAGGCCTGAAAATTTCCATGTTTTTCAAAGGCATGACCGATTCCCTCCGGCCCTTTCTTGAATCGGCGGCGATCTGTCCCCATCTCGTTTGAAGCGGCCGCAGCCCCTGCACTTCAACCGATGAGGATATGGTAACGATGACCAATACAGCCCTTATCCGACCGGCATGGACTCCCGCGACCATCGCCCTGATGGTGATCGGCTTCATGTTGTTCTGGCCCCTCGGCCTCGCCATGCTCGCCTACATTCTGTGGGGAGACCGCCTCGGGGAATTCAAACGCGACATAAACCGCGCGACCGACGGCATGTTCGCCAATTGCCGTCAAGCCCGGCGCAGCCATGCGCGCACCGGCAATATCGCGTTCGACGAATGGCGCGAACAGGAACTTGAGCGTCTGGCCGAAGAGCGGCGCAAGCTTGAAGCCATGCGCGACGAGTTCGACAACTATGTACGCGAACTGCGCCGCGCCAAGGACAAGGAAGAGTTCGACCGCTTCATGAACGAGCGGAAGTCCGGTCACAATCCCAGCGTTCCGGGTGTAAACGGCAAAGACTGAGCGCGGAATTCTTTCATGATCTCTCCCCCTGCGGCGCCTTCGGGCGCCGTTTTGTATCTGACCGCGCCTGCCGAATCGCTTATTCTTTGCTGATGATCTTCAATCCCTTCAAGACGGCGAGGCTCAAGGTGCCCACACCCGAACTGAGCCACGAAGTGGCGGGGCGAACACTGCCGCTGCGCGTTGTCGAGAACGCACGGGCGCGGCGGCTGACGCTCAGGATAGAACCGGGCGGCGGTGGCTTGCGGGTCACGGTCCCGCCGGGAATATCGGCGTCGGAAGTCCAGCGCTTTATCGGCCGGCATCAGGGCTGGCTGGAAGAGCGCATCGTCAGATTACCGGAACGCCCGGCCGTGCGGCCGGGCATCAAGGTGCCGCTGCGTGGCGTGCCCCATATCATCGTGCACGAGCCGGGACGACGCGGCGGCGTTGTTGTCGACGAGATCGACGGTGAGCCAGCCCTAATCGTCAGCGGCGACCGGCGGCACCTGCCTCGACGGGTCGGCGATTTCCTGAAGCGGGAGGCGAAGCGCGACCTGGAAATGCTGGTGGCAAAGCACACGGATGCGGTCGGCCGCAAGGCAAAGGCCGTCCGCTACCGCGACACGAGCAGCCGTTGGGGCTCCTGCACCTCCGACGGTGTCCTGTCCTTCTCCTGGCGGATCATGATGGCGCCTCCGGCGGTCATAAATTATCTGGTTGCCCACGAGGTGGCGCATCTGAAGGAAATGAATCACGGCCCCCGTTTCTGGAAGCTGTGCAGAGAACTGTGTCCGCGCACCGATGAAGCGAAGGCATGGCTGAAACGCAACGGAACAGCGCTGCAGGCGATACGGTTCGAGGACGGCTAAGGGATAGGGCAATAAGGCAGTATGACCCCTGGTCTTTTTGCCCTACTGCCTACTCCCTCATTGCTCCACGGCCCTAAACCAACCTCGACTCCGCCAAAATTTCATGTCACTCCCTCTTCCATGACCCTCGATATCAAGATCTGTGGCCTGAAAACGGACGACGCACTGGCAGCGGCGCTGGATTGCGGCGCGAGCCATGTGGGCTTCATCTTCCTCGGGAAAAGCCCGCGCAACGTGGGCAAGGTCGAGGCAGGACGACTTCGGCAAGCCGTGCGCGAGCGGGCCAAGGCGGTCGCGGTGACCGTCGATGCCGATGAGGCGACGCTTGATGCCATCGTCGCGGCCATGGAGCCCGATATGCTGCAGCTTCACGGCAAGGAGAGCCCGGAACGGGTCGCCGAAGTCAAGGCGCGTTACAGACTGCCGGTGATGAAGGCCTTCCCGATCCGCGAAGCGGCCGATTTCGATGCCGTGCAGCCCTATTATGGCGTCGCCGACCGCTTTTTGTTCGACGCTAAGCCTCCCGCCGGATCGGAACTGCCGGGCGGCAACGGTATTGCCTTCGATTGGCGCTTGCTGGCTTCGCTTGACGGCACGGTCGATTACATGCTTTCGGGTGGCCTGAACGCAGGCAATATCGGTGAAGCGATCGCGGCAACGCGGCCGCGCGGCATCGATATTTCCTCCGGCGTGGAAACCGCGCCGGGCGAAAAGAGCCCGCAGCTTATCCGCGATTTCTTCCGTGCCGTCCGGGCGGCGCGCACGGAAGGCACCGCCTGACGACGAGGAGACGGTATTGAACCAGCCGGCTGAGCCAAATTCCTTCCGCACCGGACCCGACGAACAGGGAATGTTCGGCATTTTCGGCGGCCGTTTCGTCGCCGAGACGCTGATGCCGCTGATCCTCGACCTCGAGGCGCACTGGGACGCGGCCAAGAAAGACCCGGCTTTCAAGGCCGAGCTCGACCAGCTGGGCAAGCATTATACGGGCCGGCCTTCACCGCTCTATTTCGCCGAGCGCCTGACCGAGCACCTGGGTGGTGCAAAGATCTATTTCAAGCGCGATGAGCTGAACCACACGGGCAGCCACAAGATCAATAACTGCCTGGGGCAGATCCTGCTCGCCCGCCGCATGGGCAAGACACGCATCATCGCCGAGACGGGCGCCGGTCAGCATGGCGTAGCCTCGGCCACCGTCGCCGCGCGCTTCGGCCTGCCCTGCGTTGTCTATATGGGCGCCACCGACGTCGAGCGGCAAGCGCCTAACGTTTTCCGCATGAAGCTTCTGGGCGCAGAGGTGAAGCCCGTTTCCTCAGGTCATGGCACACTCAAGGACGCGATGAACGAGGCGCTGCGCGACTGGGTGACGAATGTGGACGACACCTATTACCTGATCGGCACCGCCGCCGGGCCGCATCCCTATCCGGAGCTGGTGCGCGATTTCCAGTCGGTCATCGGCCAGGAGGCCAAGGAACAAATGCTGGAGGCCGAAGGCCGCCTGCCCGACATGCTTGTAGCTGCCGTCGGCGGAGGCTCGAACGCTATCGGCCTGTTCCATCCTTTCCTCGACGACCGTGGTGTGCAGATGGTGGGCGTGGAAGCGGGTGGCAGGGGCCTTGAAGGCGACGAGCATTGCGCCTCGCTGACGGCGGGCGCACCCGGCGTGCTGCACGGCAACCGGACCTATCTGCTGCAGAACGAGGACGGGCAGATCAAGGATGGCCATT
This sequence comes from Nitratireductor luteus, assembly GCF_026162365.1. GTDB lineage: Bacteria > Pseudomonadota > Alphaproteobacteria > Rhizobiales > Rhizobiaceae > Chelativorans > Chelativorans luteus. The sequence continues at coordinate 288,090 of NZ_JAOANW010000002.1, forward strand.
CGATCTCGGCCGGCCTTGACTATCCCGGCATCGGCCCCGAGCATTCCTGGCTCAAGGAATCGGGCCGCGTCGAGTATGTGCCGATCATGGACACGGAAGCGCTGGAGGCTTTCCAGCTTCTGACCCGGCTGGAGGGCATCATTCCCGCGCTGGAGCCCGCCCATGCCCTGGCCGAAGTCATCAAGCGCGCGCCGAAGATGGGCAGAGACAAGGTCATCGTGATGAATTTGTGCGGACGCGGCGATAAGGACATCTTTTCCGTCGCCAAGCATCTCGGCATGGAGGCGTAGGCGATGGCTAACCGCATTGATGCGCTTTTCGAGAAGCTGCGATCCGAGAACCGCCCTGCGCTCGTCACCTATTTCATGGGCGGCGACCCCGACTACGACACCTCGCTCTCCGTCATGAAGGCGCTGCCCAAGGCTGGCGCCGACATCATCGAACTCGGCATGCCGTTCTCCGATCCGATGGCGGATGGCCCGGCGATCCAGGCAGCGGGCCTGCGCGCGCTCAAGGGCGGGCAGACGCTGAAGCGTACGCTGGAGATGGCGCGCACCTTCCGCGAGGGCGACGACGCGACTCCCGTCGTGATGATGGGTTACTACAACCCCATCTATATCTATGGGGTGGAGCGCTTCGTCGCGGATGCCAAGGCTGCCGGCATAGACGGGCTGATCATCGTGGACCTGCCGCCGGAGATGGACGAGGAACTCTGCCTGCCGGCGCTGAAGGGTGGGCTCAATTTCATAAGGCTTGCAACGCCCACCACGGACGACAAGCGGCTGCCCAAGGTGCTCGAGAACACTTCCGGCTTCGTCTATTACGTCTCAATGACGGGGATCACGGGCTCGGCATTGACCGACGTTCCCAAGGTCGGCGCGGCGGTTGCAAGGATCAAGAGCCACACCGACTTGCCGGTCTGCGTGGGCTTCGGTGTGAAGACGGCGGACCAGGCGCGCGCCATAGGTGCCGCGGCCGACGGCGTGGTGGTGGGAACGGCGATCGTCAACGCGGTGGCCAATGTCCTCGGCCCCGACGGCAAGACGACCGCCGACCCGGCCGAAGCCGTGGCGACGCTGGTTCGCGGGCTGGCAGACGGCGTGCGCGAAGCACGGCTCGCCGCTGCCGAGCAGAGTTGGCGCGGGAATAATCCGAGCGGATCGCGGCCCGAAGAGAGACGCTAATCGCTCCGGAAGAGAAACGAAGGAAGGCTGCGGCCATGAACTGGATCACGAACTACGTCCGGCCGAAGATCAACTCGATGCTCGGCCGGCGCGACATGCCGGAAAACCTCTGGATCAAGTGCCCCGAGACTGGAGAAATGGTCTTCCACAAGGATCTCGAGGATAACCAGTGGGTAATCCCGGCTTCCGGGCACCATATGCGCATTTCCGCGCGGGAGCGGCTGAAGTTCTTTTTCGACAACGGCAAGTTTGAAACGCTGGAGAACCCCAAAGCTCCCGTCGATCCGCTGAAGTTTCGCGACGAGCGCCGCTACACGGACCGGCTTCGCGATGCCAAATCGAAGACGGGCATGGAAGACGCCATCGTAAACGGGGTGGGCACCATCGAAGGCCGTGAAATCGTGGCGACGGTGCAGGATTTCTCCTTCATGGGCGGGTCGCTCGGCATGGCAGCGGGCGAGGCCATAGTCAAGGCGTTCGAGACCGCCGTTGAACGTGAGCTGCCGCTGGTGCTGTTCGCTGCTTCCGGCGGGGCGCGCATGCAGGAGGGCATCCTGTCCCTCATGCAGCTGCCACGCACCACCGTGGCCCTTGACCGGCTTAAGGAAGCCGGCCTGCCTTATATTGTGGTGCTGACCAATCCGACGACGGGCGGAGTGACGGCCTCCTACGCCATGCTGGGCGATGTCCACATTGCCGAGCCCGGCGCGCTGATCGGCTTTGCCGGTCCCCGCGTGATCGAGCAGACCATCCGCGAGAAGCTGCCCGAGGGGTTTCAGCGGGCGGAGTATCTGATGGAGCACGGCATGGTCGACTTGGTCGTCTCGCGTCTCGAGATGAAGGAGACGGTGGCGCGGCTGATCAACATCCTGCTCAAGTCACCGCTTGAAGACCGGATCGAGGAAGTGACGGCCAAGAACGACGTGGCGCCTGCTAAAAGCCCTGAAAGCGCGGAAGCCAACGCCGCGTCAAACTGACCATGTCTTTTGGGTGAAATCAATGAGTGCCGCCGAAAGCGCCATCGAGCGGCTGTTGTCGCTTCACCCCAAGGGCTTCGATCTCTCGCTCGACCGCATTCGCAGGCTTCTGGCACGCCTGGGCGATCCGCAGGAGCGGATGCCGCCAGTGATCCACATCGCCGGGACTAACGGCAAGGGTTCGGCGGCAGCCTTTGCCCGCGCTTTGCTGGAGGCCGGCGGCCACGCCGTGCACGTGCACACCTCGCCTCACCTCGTTCGCTGGCACGAGCGCTACCGCATGGGCGCGGCAGGCGGCGGGCGGCTGGTGGAAGATGGCGTTTTGGCCGAAGCCGTCGAGCGCGTCGCGGAAGCCAATCGCGGCGAGACCATCACTGTCTTCGAGATACTCACCGCGGTCATGTTCGTCCTGTTCTCCGAACATCCCGCCGATGCCGCCATTGTCGAGGTGGGATTGGGCGGGCGCTTCGATGCCACCAATGTCATCGCGCAGCCGGCGGTCTCGCTCATCATGCCGGTCTCGCTCGATCACCAGGCTTATCTCGGCGACCGCGTCGAGCTGATCGCAATCGAGAAGGCCGGCATCATGAAGCCAGGCCGCCCGGTGATCATCGGACAGCAGGATTGGGATGCGGCGCGGGAAGTGCTGATCGAAACGGCGGAGCGGATCGGATCGCCGCTGGCCGTTTATGGGCAAGACTTCATCGCGTTCGAGGAGCACGGACGGATGGTCCATCAGGACGAAGATGGCCTGTTCGACCTGACGCCGCCAAGGCTGCCGGGCCGGCACCAGCTTGCCAATGCCGCGGCTGCAGTTGCCGCTGTCAAGGCAGCCGGCTTCGCCGTATCAGACAAGATCGCCGACAAGGCCATGCAGAACGTCTCTTGGCCTGGCCGCCTGCAGAGGCTGACCGAAGGCAGGCTTCTCGCGCTTGCGCCCCAAGATGCTGAAATCTGGCTGGATGGCGGACACAATCCGGGCGCCGGCACGGCGATCGCCGAGGCCATGGCCGGCGAGGAGGAAAAACGCCCGCGTCCGCTTTTTCTCATTTCCGGCATGATCGACACCAAGGATCAGGCAGGCTATTTCGCGGCCTTCGCCGGCATGGCCCGCCACGTCTACACGGTGCCGGTGAACGGCAGCGATGCGGGGGTGCCCAACGACGCGCTCGCCGCGCGAGCGGCGGAAGTGGGGCTTTCGGCCGAGCCCGTGGCCTCGGTGGAAAACGCGTTGAAACTTCTGGCGGAAACCTGGGGCGACGAGCCGCCGCCACGCATTCTGATCTGTGGATCGCTCTATCTGGTAGGCGAAGTGCTGGCGGCCAACGGCACGCCGCCGCAATAATCAAAGAAAACCCGGCGCAAAGGCCGGGTTCTCCATCTCACATCGTGTGAAAGCCCGTCAGGCGACAGCGCCGCCGATCCAGGCCGAAAGCGCGGTCTTGGGAGCAGCACCGACCTTCATGTCGGCGACTTCGCCGTTCTTGAAGATCATAAGCGTCGGGATGGAGCGTACGCCAAACTGAGCTGCAAGTTCGGGATTCTCATCGATGTTCAGTTTGGCCACCTTGACCTTGCCGCCGAGCTCGGCGGCAATTTCCTCAAGTGCCGGGGCGATCATCTTGCAGGGGCCGCACCATTCGGCCCAGAAATCGACGACAACCGGCTCAGTCGCCTGAAGGACGTCGGATTGGAAATTGTTATTGTCTACCTTGACGGTGGCCATATGAGCCTCTCCTTATCGTCAATCCAGTTGACTGGTCCGCTGACCGGGTATGTTGACTGGGCATGTGGGCATGCACACCCTGCCGTTCAAGCTCGGTTTTCTCACGCTCGCGTGAGTCGGGCAAGGGCAGCTTCCATCGCGCTACGCGGCAAATGGAGAAGGTGTGGTCCTTCCGTGAACAGAAGCGCGGAACAAATTTCCTTGCCGGGGTATAACGGACGCAAGAGCTCCGCATAAAGGGCGAGCTGGGCGATATAAGCCGGCGGCACCGCCTCCAGTTCTTCGGGCGCGGGGCGGTTGGTCTTGTAGTCGACGATCAGCACCGCCTCGTCCGTCACCGCGAGACGATCGATCTTTCCGCTAACGGCACGTTGCGCACCGGCGATCGTGAGCTTGCCCATCACCGAAACTTCGGCCCGCGAACCCGGTGCAAAGACGGCGGCGAAAGACGGCTCTGCCAGGATGGAGATGACCGACGAAAGCACAGTCTCCCGCTCTTCCACCGGCCAGGACGCGCCGACCCGTTCAAGATAGCGCCGAGCGGCGCGTCCGCGCGCCTCCGGCTCCATGCCCGGCAGGACCTGGAGCAGCCGGTGAACCACATTGCCCCGCTCCAGTGCAAAACCAGCCGGCCGTTCGTCATCGAGCACGGGAGACCGCGCCGAGGCGACGGCCTCATAGCCGCCTTCGATCAGCGCCGATGCGCCCGAGGGCGCAAGCGGCCGTGGCAAGGCAGGGGGCGGAGGAAGAGGCGCGCCAAGCGAGGGTGGCAGCGGGGGAAGGGATGCTGCCGGCGCGGACGCCTTGCCCGTTTCGCCCGCTCCGCCCAATGGCGTCACCCTATAGCGCAGGACGGGCGCGCAGTCCTGGGGGTCGGCCTGCTCCTCGACGCCCGCCGCATCCTCGAAAGCCGCGCGCACGAGGCCGTGCCAGGTACCCTCCGCCGGCCGCATGCCATGATAGCCGCAAACGATCAGCCGGTCCTCCGCACGCGTCATGCCCACATAGAGCAGGCGGCGATACTCCTCTTCCGCCTTGTCCTTGGCCGCCTGCTCGAACTGTCGGGAGCGGCCGTTGGCGAGATCCTTGCCGGCGCGCCACAGATAGCCGGTGAGGTGCGGGCTCTGCTTCATCGGAAAGGGCATGAGCGTCGGCAGATGACTGTGGCTTGCCGCCGCGCTGCCGGGGTCGACGAGGAACACCACCGGCGCTTCGAGCCCCTTGGCCGCGTGCACCGTCATAATGCGGATCTCGTCGCGGGACTGGTCCATTTCCCGCTTGATCTCCGGCGCGGAGCCGTCGAGCGTCGCCAAAAGGGACTCAAGCCCAGGCAGTCCCGTCCGCTCCGCGGCCAGGCAGAATGAGAGGAACTCGTCCAGAACGTCGCTCGCCTCCTGCCCGAGCCGTGCGATGAACTGGCCGCGCGCGCCCTGTCTGCCTGGAACGCCGGCCAGAACGCCGGCATAAAACTCATAGACCGGCTTGAAAGCGGCGTCGCTACGCCATGATTCGAGCGTTTCGAGGATTTCCGCAAGGTGCCTACCATCATGTGCCGCAGAGCGCAGGGCAGCATAGAGCGAAGTGCTTTCGCCGCGCGCCCAGGCGAGGCTGAAAAGAGCCTCCTCATCCAGTCCGAAGATCGGACTCTTCAGGATGGCGGCCAGCGAAAGGTCGTCGTGGGGTTGCAGTAGGAACCGCCCGAGGGCCAGCAAATCCTTGACCGCGATATGTGCGGTCAGCCGCAGGCGGTCGGCGCCGGCGACATTGATCCTGCGGTTCTTCAAGCTGCGCGATAGCGCATGCACGAAGCGGTCGCGCTTGCGGACCAGCACCATGATGTCGCCGGGCCGAAGCTTGCGGCCCTGGCCTTCCAGCATTTCGCCCTGTTCGAGCCAGCGGGCGATGCGGTCGGCCATGATTTCCGCGAGCCGGGCGGCGGGAGCCGAGGCGTGGTCGACCGATTCCGTCCAATCCTCGGGCTCGTCCACGGTTTCCGGCCTGAGTGGCGACCATACCTCGACATAGCCCGGTGCGTTGTCACGGATCGCCTTGTGCTCGGGCGGGCCCTCGGGATCTTGGGTCAGTCCGCGGCGCGCTTCCTCCCGCCTGAAAACCAGATCGACTGCGCTCAAGACGTCGTCGGTCGAGCGGAAAGAATGGGTGAGCCGCACCTTCTCGAAGCGGCCGCCCGCCTGCGGAACACGAAGATGGAATGCCGCGCCGCTCTCGGCGAAAGCGGCAGGCTCGGCGCCCTGGAAGGAGTAAATCGACTGCTTTTCGTCGCCCACGGCAAAGATGGTGCGCTCGACGCCTTCCCGCGCACTCTCACCGGCGAAGAATTCGTCGGTCAAAAGCTGGACGATGCGCCATTGCTCGGGGCTGGTGTCCTGCGCCTCGTCGATCAGCACGTGGTCGATGCCCCGGTCGAGCTTGAACTGAACCCAGGGCCCCACATCCGGCCGCGACAGCAATGTCACCGTGCGCATGATCAAGTCGGAAAAGTCGAGGAAGCCGCGCGCCCGTTTCAAGCGCTCATAGCGGGCGATCAGCGCATCGGCCACGATAAGCGCGGCGCGGCTGGCTTCCAGCATCTGCAGGAGCGCGAGCCTGTCGCAGGTTTCCGATATGATGGCGGCGGCCTGCTCGTAACGCTCGAAAATGTCGGGCAGCCGGGCCCTCAGCACCGCCTTGAAGGTTCGTTCGCCATAGATCGCGCCGTCGGCCTTCAGGAACGCCTTGCGCAGATGGTGGAGACGTGCGAGCGGACTTACCTCCGCGAACGCCTTTTCGGCCTCCGGCAGGATGTGCTTCTGCACATCCTTGGCCTCGGTTTCGTCGGCGGCATTGGCAAGCTGGCGAAACTGCGACGCGTCGAAACCTGGCAGCGGCCAGATGGCAGCGGCCAGCGTTTCGGGCCTGTCGCCGGCCCGGAAGCCGAACTCCTCGAACAACTCCGCATAGGGTTCCGGCGCGTGGCCGATCGCCTCGATCAGCCGGCGCAGCCGGTCGCGCTTGGCAACGATGTCGGAAAGAAGCGATTGAAGGCCACTCTCGCCGCCCAGCGCCAGCACATGGGCAAAGGCCTCCGCCAGCGGCCCGTCCTCTTCCGCCGCCACGCCGGTCAACAGATCACGCCTCGCCTCGGCGACCAGCGCCTCCTCCATCTGGCTGTCCAGCAACTGGAAATGTCCGGCAATGTTTGCCTCCAGCGGAAACTGGTGCAGAATGGCCTCGCAGAATGCGTGGATCGTCTGGATCTTCAGCCCGCCCGGCGTTTCCAGCGCCCGGGCAAAGAGGCGTCTTGCCCGGCGCAGCTTTTCGGCATTAGGCTTCCGGCCTTCGAGTTTTTCTATCTCGACGGAGAGCTTCTCGTCCGAAAGCAGACTCCAGCCCGCGAGATTACCGAAGACGCGGTTGGCCATGTTGGCGGCGGCGGCGCGTGTATAGGTGAGGCAGAGAATGCGCGAGGGGTCGACGCCCTTGAGCAGAAGCCGGATCACGCGGCTTGCCAGCACGTGGGTCTTGCCCGAACCGGCATTGGCCGACACCCAGGCAGACAGTGCCGGATCGGAGGCCAGCGCCTGCGCCCTCAGCGTTTCAGAAGGAATACGCAGGCCCGTGTTCATGCGGCCCCGCCCTCGCCTTCGCCCGCATCGCCGCCTGCCGACCATTCGAGGACGCGCGCCAGATGGTCGTAGTCGCCATCCACATCCCCTTCCTTGAAGGGAAGGGCGCGGGACAGATAGCCCGCTTCGATCCGGTCGTAGTGGGCCAGAAGCTCCTCCAGCCGCCGCCAGGCCTCGTCGGCGATCCCCGTCGCGGTCTTCTCGCTCTTGTTGCGACCCTTGACCTCAAGGATTGATTCTTCCTCCACATCGCCATTGGCCTTCAGCCGCACATAGCTGAGTTCGGCGGGCGTGCGGGCGCCCGGTCCGGCGAATGCGCCGCGCGCCAGAAGGGCCGCTTCGAGCGCGAGCTGCGGAGCCAACAGCCTGTGTGCCTGGACCCGCGAAGGCCGTGCGCCGGTCTTGTAATCGATGATGTGGGCACGACCATCTGCCAGGAGGTCGATGCGGTCGGCCCGGCCCGACAGCGTCTTGCCCGTCGCGCCAACGGCAAGCGCGTCGGCACGGATTTCGGCCAGGCGGCTGGCAACGTGTTCGCCGCGCCCGCGCTCCCAGTCGATGAAGCTTTCGGCGGTGCGCTTGAAGCGCGGCCACCAGACAGCCTCCACGTCGGCGGGAAGGGCCACTTCGGCAAAGAGCGCCCGGCCTGAATCGAGCAGCCGGTCGAGCGCGTCCCCGGCGCATGGGTCGACGCCCGATTTGATGAAGTGCTCCAATATATCGTGAAAGAGCGATCCGCGCTCGGCCGCACCCGGATCGCGGATGAGCGGTTCGACCGGCGACAGGCCCAACACCCGCCGTGCATAGACAGCATAGGGATCGCGCCGAAGCGTCTCAATCTCCGTGATCGAGAAGCGTTGCGGGCGCGCCTCCAGCGGCGGTTTCGGGCAGGGTCGCGGCGCGAAAGGCTGATCCTGCCGCGCTTCAAGCACGTCGGCCCAGCGTATGAAACGGCGGCCGCGCCCGCGCAGGGCATCGGCCTCTTCATCGCCGACAAAGGCTAAAAGCCGCTGGAGCCAGCGTGAGGCGACGGCCGGCGCATCGCCTGCGCGGGCAGCCCGCGACAGCACGATTTCCGGCGCCCCCAAAGCCATCATGAAATCATGAGCGGCAAGGCCGATGCGCCGCTCCGGCGGCTCAAGGTCAAGCTCGGCCTTCATCAGTCGCGACATGAAGCGATCGGAGGAAGGAAGCTGAGGCCATGTGCCCTCATTGAGACCGCCAAGCACCAGCACGTCGACGCTCTGCAGCCGCGCCTCGAGGGTGCCCCAAATGGCAACGCGCTGGTCGGCACCGGCCGTGGGGTTCACCGTCTTTCCGGCGATCAGGGCCACGAAGATATCGGGCCAGTCGGAAGCATCGAAAGCGAGGGAGGAACGGGTACCGACGAGATCGCGCAGGAAGCCGGCAAGCACCTCTCCCGCCTCGCCGTCGTAAAGCTTTGCCAACGCGCCGTCGTCGCTTCGTCCGAGGGCCTCGAACGCATCGACGGAAGCGCGCACCGCCGTGACCAGATCGACGGTACCACCGCGAAGCGCGGTCAGCGGGGCGAGCGCGGCGTCGAGCGCGGCAAGCACTGCTCGTGCCTCGCCCTTTGCAGTCTCGCCGAGGCGCGACAGCCAGAACGGCTTGCGCGCGGCCCTGGCCAGGGCTGAAAGCCGGGCATCGAAATCGTTGGAGAGCCCGGCCACATCCGGGCGCCCCGTATCGCCGCGCAAGGCTATGAGCTCTATCCATTCGGCCGCGCGGCGCACCGCCTCGCGCTTCATGCCGAGGCGCAGAAGCGGATGTTTCAGGAGGCTGACGATGGCGACGGGCTCGCCGGGGCGGAAGACGGCTTCCAGCATCATCCGCAACAAGGTGGCGGGTATGGAGTCGGCAAGCGGGCTGCCGCCCGAATCGTCGGCCTGGATGCCGAATTTGCGCAGCTCCACCGCAACGCGGCGGGCCAGTGCGCGATCGGGTGTCACCAGCGCCGCCGTCGTCCCCTCACGGGAAATGGCATGGCGCAGCGCCACGGTGACCGCATGCGCTTCCTCGCGTTCGTTAGCGGCCTCTATGAGGCTGATGCCCTCCATCGCCCCGGTCACCCTTGCGCTCTCGACGAGATCGCGATTGCCGGCCCAGCGCTCTGTCGTTTCAGCAAGACGCAGCGCCTCGGCGACCAGACGGCGCCTTATCTCCAGCTCGCGCGCCGGCTCGGCCAGGTTTTCGACATCGCCGCGCGGGAGAGCGATGGATGCAACCAGCTTCTTGAGGCCATGCTGCGGGTGGCCGAAGGCCGAAGGCTTATCGAGTGCGCCGATGGCCTCCCATGCGTCCTCGTCGAGGCCCCTGTCGAAACCCGGCAGCACCACCGCGCCATTGTCCAGCCGGCTGATCGTGGAAAGCAGGCGTGCGGTGGCGGGGATCGAGCCGGTCGAGCCAGCGGCGATCACCGGGCCGCGGCCGGGATTGCGCTTCAGCCTTTCAGCCTCCGCAGTCAGCATCGCGTTACGATGCGCTGCGGGATTGGAGCGGTCCATCGCCCCAAGGATATGCGGCCAGTGGGTGGTGACGATGGTCAGGAAATCGAGCGTGACCTGCCACCAGCCGGCGAGTTCCTGCGGCACCAGGGCGCCAAGCCTTGCCCAGTCGGCCTCCTCGGTCTCGACTTCATCCATGAGCGCAGCCAGATCGCGCGCCAGCCACAGGCTGTCGCTCACCGAGGCCGGCACGACAAGTCCTTCGTCGAAGCGGGCGGCGATTTCGGCGGGCACGCGCGCCTTCCACGCCTGGACCAGCGGCGCCAGAAGCAGCAATCGGTCGAGCTGTCCCACGGGGGGCGCGTGATCGAGCATGGCCGCTCCGCCTTCGGTCTCCAGATCGGCCAGCTCCGCCTCGAACTCGCCAAGCGGACGAATGGTGGGCAGGATCGCAGAGGCGCCGCCGAGGCGGTCCACGAAGACGTTGCGCAGTTCGCGCGCGGCACGGCGCGTCGGCAGGTAAATGGTTGCGTCGGCCAGCGCCAGCGGTTCCGCCTCGTAGCGGAAACCCGGCACAAGCCGCCCTTCCAGAAGCGCATCGGCCAGCGCCGGGAGGAAGCGCACGCCGGGTGGGATGGAAAAGACCCGGGGGTGACGATGTCCGGTCATCACGCCGTGGCACCCGCCCGCGACAGGACGGCCTCCGCTAGCGCAATCGCATCGGGCGTGCCGACCGTGAGCCAGTGGCCTTCCAGCGGCAGGCCGAACAGGCGGCCGCGTTCGATCGCCGCGTCGAAATAAAGATTGAGCGAATGAGGGCCTTCCCTTAGCGGCGGCGCGAAGATGCGCGGATGGATGATTGCCGCGCCGGCATAGATACAGCCCGCCGCCTCGGCGCCCGCACGGCGCAACCGGCCGTCTGCGTCCGCCAGAAAGTCGGTCTTTCCCGAATGACCCGTAGCTGCCGCCGGGTCGGCCAGAAGCAGAAGCATGTCCATGCACGATGCGTCCCACGCATCGGCAAGCCGCAAAAGGTTTGGCCTATCGCGATCGATCCAGAATGTATCAGCGTTGACGATGAAGAAGGGTTCCTTCCCCAGCATGGGCAGCGCCCTGACGATGCCGCCGGCCGAATCCAGCAACACGTCCCGCTCATCGGAAATCCGGATCTGCGGGTTCTTCCACGCCTCCAGATGAACCTCCAGCAGTTCGGGTAGGTAGTGCACATTGACGACCGCCTCCGCGACGCTGGCGCGGGTGAGGGCGTCGAGGCTCCAGTCGATCAGCGGCCTACCGCCGACGACGACCATCGGCTTTGGGATCGTGTCGGTGATCGGCCGCATGCGCTTGCCGAGGCCCGCCGCCAGCACCATTGCCTTCGAGGGTACGAGCCCGCTCATTCGGCTTCTCCTTCAAGCAGGCGGTGATCCTCGTAGAATTGATGCAGACGGGCAAGGCCGGGATGTTGCATCACCTGCTCCAGATAGCCCCGGATACGCGGCAGGTGGCTCAGGTAGCGGGGCTTGCCGTCGCGATGGGCAAGCCTCGTGAAAGTGCCCAGAAGCTTGGTGTTGCGCTGCGCGCCGGTGATTGCGTACGCCTCCTCAAAGGCGCCCCGGTCGAAACCGGGTCCACGAGCTGCGCAATAGGTCTCGACCACAAGCTCCCGTATGTCGGGCGGGATCGAGACGCGAGCGTCGAAGGCCAGCGCCGCGACGTCATAGGCAGCGGGGCCGAAAACGGCATCCTGCACATCGATCAGACCCAAACGGTCAAACCCGTCGCGATCTTCCCGCCAGACGATGTTGGGCGAATGAAAGTCGCGCAGCACGAGGCTTTGTTCAGCGGCGGAGAGCCGGTTGAAGAGAGCGGACCAGATATCCTTGAACTCCGCCACCTGCCCTGCGTCCGCGGGCCTGCCGAGGGCGAAGGGCATATACCAGTCGAGACATAGGTCGGTTTCGATGCTCAGCGCCTCGCGGTCATAGGCCGGCGGCTCATATGTACGGTGATCGTCGACCGGAAAGGTGCTCGGCCAATGCCTCTCATGGAGTGCGGCCAGCAGGCGCGATGCCGCCTCGTAGCGCGCCGCCACCGGCCGATCACTGTCCCCCAGGAAGCGGCCGCTGCCCAGATGCTCGATCAGGAGAAGACCGGCGTCGAGCGCCTGGGCGTGGACGCGCGGCGCGCAAAACCCTTCCGCGCGAAGGGCGTTCGCCACCCCGACGAAGGCGGTCACGTTCTGCGCCAGATGGGCGATCCGGCTATAGGGCAGACCGTCGCGGACGGCCGGCTCGTCATGACGCTCGGGCGCGTCCATCAGGATCAGCGGCGAGCCGGAAGGCGGCGCGACCGTTTCATAGGCGCGAATGGAGGCATCGCCGAGGAGGAAGGTCCGGCGGGCGCCGGCAAAGCCGGCTCCGTCGATGAAGGCGCGCACGGCAAGGGAATGGCGGATGCACGCCAGTGCGTCATCGGGTCCTTCGATGCGCACGTCACGCCCCTCGCCCTTCTCGGTCAGCCGCAGACGAATGGCGCCAGCCATGGCCTGCTCGGCCCGTTCGGGCCATTCCACCAGCGCGACGCCTTCGGCGAGCGCCTCGGGCAGGCCCAACTCCTCCAGCTCCTCGGGCGCCGACAAGCGGTAGAGATCGAAGTGGTGCACGGGGATGCGCAGCGCATAGGACTGCACAAGCGTGAAGGTGGGGCTCGGCACTTCCAGCGCAGGATCGTTGGCCAGCGCGCGAATGACGGCGCGGGCAAGCGCCGTCTTGCCCATTCCCAGATCGCCCTGGAGTGCGACGAGAGCGCCGGGCCGGAGCGCGATCGCCAGGTCCTCGCCAAACCGCTCGGTCGCGTCCTCGTCGGCCAGATGAAGGGACAGGAATGACGGCGTCATGGCGGGCCTATTCGGCAGCCGCACGCATGCCCCGCGGCGCAATGGGAAAACGGCAGATGACGGAGGTTCCCCGGCCTTCGCCGGTCTCAATATCCACCGTCCCGCCGTGCAGTTCGACAAAGCTCTTCACGATGGAAAGGCCGAGGCCGGCACCGCGCCGGCGGCCGCCGTTGGTACGCGGTTCGAAACGGCGAAAGATGGAGCGGAGCACTTCCTGCGACATGCCAGGGCCGTCGTCATGCACCCGAAACTCGACGCCATCCTCGCTCTGGCGCGCGGACAGGGTGATAAGGCTGTCTTCCGGCGCGTAGTTGGCAGCGTTGCTGAGCAGATTGTAGAGAATCTGGCGAATGCGGCTTTCATCCGCATGGAAGGAGAAGGGCGCGTCATCGACGGCGATTTCAAGCTTTATACCGTGTTCCTTGACCCGTTCGGAGATCAGTTCGGCGGCTGAGGTAACGATCGGCCTGATCTCAACCTCTCCGATATCCAGCTCCATGATGCCCGCATCGACGGTAGCCAGATCGAGAATATCGTTCACCACGGTCAGAAGCAGCGACGAGGATGAGCCTATATGGTCGACATATTCGCGCTGGCGCTGGCTGAGCGGTCCGGTCGTTTCCAGGGCCAGCAATTCGGTAAAGCCGATGATATTGGTCAAAGGCGAGCGCAGTTCGTAGGAAACATGCTGGACGAAATCGTTCTTCAGCTTGTCGGCCTTCTCCAGCGCCTCGTTCTTCTCCTTCAGCGCGCGCTCCACATTCACGCTGTCCGTCTCATCCACGAAGGTCATCATCACCTGGCCGTTGGGCAGGTGAATGATGGCGTAGGACAGGATGGCACCGTCGGTCAGTTCGGTGCGGCCATGGCTGTCACGGCGTTCGTCATCAAAGCCGGTGACAGCGGCCACAAAGTCACTCCATGGGCTCTCCTTCGCGACGGAATCGCAGGCGGCCTTGAGAATGGAGATATGCACATCGCCGTCGGCCAGCTTCTCAGGAATACGCCAAAGCGTCCGGAAAGCGGGGTTAGAAAGGCGCAAGCGCCCGTCCGAGCCGAACACGGCGACGCCCTCGGCCAGATTGTCCAGCGTCTCGCTTTGTACTTGGACGACGGCGTTGTAGCGGCTTTCCAAATCGATCTTCTCGGTCAGGTTCTCGAAGACCCACGTCACGCCGCCCCGTGGCTGGGGATTGGCAATCACCCGGACGGTGCGGCCGTCCGGCAGATGCCACCAGTGCTCCTCCGGCTCAACCGAGCGATAGGCGGAAAGGAGCTGTTCCTTCCAGCGCCGCCACTCGGGCTGTTCGGCGAGCTTGCCGCCGCTGCGCAGCCGGTCGAGCAGAAGCGCGTTTTCCGGGGAGCCGTTGAGAAAGCCGGAATCAAGGTTCCAGAGTTTCTGAAAGGCCTGATTGTAGAATTTGAGCTTCTGCTCCGCGTCGAAGATCGCTACGGCCGTGGTAAGCTGGTCGAGCGTGTCGGCGTGGCTGCGGACGGTGCTCTCGAACTCCCGCTTCAATCCATCCAGATCGCTCGTGTCCAGGGCTATGCCGGCGCTCCCTTCCGTTCGGGCGAAATCGGTTACCGAGTAGACCCGCCTGTCGCCGCCGACAACGGTCGTTACCTGCTCACGAAAGATCGTGTCGCTCAGATGCTGCTGTGCCAGGCTGTCTCGTGCGGGCGTGGGGAGAAATTCCAGGCCTTCGCGCACAGCCGCGCCGGGGCTTTCGGCTTCCACTGCCCGGGAATAGGCCTCGTTGACCCATTTGAGCCGGCCGGCCTGGTCGCGCAGCCAGAACGGCATGTCGAGCGCGTTGATCAGACCCAGCAGGTTTTGATGGTCGCCGGCGAGCCGCTGCTGCTCCAGCTTCAAGCGCGCGTTCGCGGACTGGGTGGATGACAGCGATAGGAAACGAACGACCGCATGCAGGGCCGACTTACGCCCCTCCACCTCAAGCAACACGCCGTCGCGCGTTTCGGCGACCAGGTCGAAGGCCACGCCCTTGTCGCGGAGCCCGGCCACCGCTCTGTCCAACGCGGAAGCCGAACGCGGCATGAGCCAGCGCCCGAATGCCAAGAAGGTGCTGCGCTCCAATGGGGCGCCGCTTTCGGCAGGCAGTTCACCCACGACATTGGGGCGGCCACCTTCACCCGGCCAGACGACGAGCCGCTGATCCTTGAGATTGAGGAGCGCCTCGGAACGGGCAAGGGCGCCGGAAAGTTCTGCCACGCGCGTGCGCAGTGCGACATTTTCCGCTGCGATACGGGCGCGCTGGCGTATCAGCCAGATCGCCGAAAGTAGCGCCGCTCCCATGACGCCGGCCAATATGGAAAGTTGGATGACTTCGACTGTGCCGACCGTGAGTCCGGCTGGAAGCAGGTTCGAGGCGTCTTGCGCCATGGCCGGATTGCCGGTGAGCGCCGTGCAGCCGAGGGCGGGCAACGCCAAGCGCATCAAGCCGCGAGCCCTGCGCAGCCGCGTTTTCCTATGGCCCTGCGGCCCTGCAGCCCCGCCGCACAGCGGGTCCAGCCCCGGCATGTCCTGTTCCTCTCCGCCGCATGATCGTCAAGACCGCCCCCGGTCCGCGCTGCGCTGAACTCAATACCGGTGGCGCCCTCGAATCACCGCACTGTAGCCGTTGAGCGAATCGGCGTGAAGAAGGAGCCGCGACAAAAATAATGCTGGCCTCTTTGTCAAGAGGCCAGCATCAATATGTTGTGTGGTATATCCAGCTGGATCAATACCTGTAGTGGTCCGGCTTGAAGGGGCCCTGAACATTCACGCCGATATAAGCCGCCTGTTCGGGCGAGAGTTCCGAAAGCTTCGCGCCCAGCTTGTCGAGATGCAACCGCGCGACTTTTTCATCTAGATGCTTGGGCAGCACATAGACCTTGTTTTCGTACTGGCTTGTACGCGTCCAAAGCTCGATCTGGGCCAGCACCTGGTTGGTGAAGGAAGCGGACATGACGAAGCTGGGGTGACCTGTGGCATTGCCCAGATTGAGCAGGCGTCCTTCCGAAAGGAGAATGAGGCGCTTGCCGTCGGGGAACTCGATCATGTCCACCTGTGGCTTCACATTGGTCCATTTCAGATTGCGCAACGCCGAGACCTGAATCTCGTTGTCGAAATGGCCAATATTGCCCAGGATGGCCATGTCCTTCATCTTGCGCATGATATCGAGGGTGATCACGTCCTTGTTGCCGGTGGTCGTCACCACGATGTCGGCGGTCGGCGCGGCGTCCTCCAGGGTCACGACCTCGAAGCCGTCCATGGCTGCCTGCAGGGCGCAGATCGGATCGACCTCGGTCACCTTCACGCGCGCGCCGGCGCCCGAAAGCGACTGGGCCGAGCCCTTACCCACGTCGCCATAGCCACACACGACCGCGACCTTGCCGGCCATCATCACGTCGGTGGCACGGCGAATACCGTCGACCAGCGATTCCTTGCAGCCATATTTGTTGTCGAACTTCGATTTGGTGACCGAATCATTGACGTTGATCGCCGCAAAGGGAAGCAGTCCCTTTTTCTGAAGCTGGTAAAGCCGGTTGACGCCGGTGGTCGTCTCTTCGGTCACGCCCTTTATCGCGTCGCGCTGGCGGGTGAAGAAACCTGGCGTCTCGGCCATGCGCTTCCTGATCTGCGCGAAGAGGATTTCCTCCTCCTCATTGCCCGGATTGGTGAGCACGTCCTCTCCAGCCTCGGCGCGCGCGCCCAGGAGAATATACATTGTCGCGTCGCCGCCATCGTCCAGGATCATGTTGGAAGGCTGGCCGTCACTCCACTGGAAAATGCGGTCCGTATAGGTCCAGTATTCCTCAAGCGTCTCGCCCTTGACGGCATAGACCGGCGTGCCCGTTTCCGCGATCGCGGCGGCGGCGTGATCCTGCGTGGAAAAGATGTTGCAGGAAGCCCAGCGCACATCCGCGCCCAGGGCCTTGAGCGTTTCGATCAACACTGCAGTCTGGATCGTCATGTGCAACGAGCCGGAGATGCGGGCGCCCTTCAGCGGCTTTTCCTTGCCGAACTCCTCACGGCACGCCATCAGACCCGGCATTTCCGTTTCTGCTATTTCGATTTCCTTGCGCCCCCAGGAAGCAAGCGAGATATCGGCGACGAGGTAGTCATTGGCGGCCATGGATTTTAGCTCCAGTTGGACAACGGGGCGCGGTATCGGGTCCGAAAATGAGAATCCATTTCGGAAACACGATGCGCAGATTCAATAACCTACAGCATCCTTGTGCGTCCGAAGGACGATGCGCTGTAGAGCGATCAGGCGCTTTGCTACCAGATTGCAGCGCTTCGGACAACGATATAAAGAAATCTTTATTCCTGCATGTGACAGGAATAAGCCAACAATTTTTCAGGTTTCCTCGCCGAAGCGGGCGGCAACCAATTCGGCCAGAGCATGCATGACTTCCTTAGCCTGCGGGCCTTCCGCCGTCACCTTGATGCAGCAGCCGGGGCTGGCGGCCAGCATCATCAGACCCATTATGGATGTCCCGCCGACCGTGATGCCATCCTTCTCGACGGTCACGTTGGCATCAAACGCGCCAACCAGTTGCACGAACTTGGCCGATGCGCGCGCATGCAGCCCACGCTGATTGACGATGGCAAATTCGCGTTCGATCGGGCCGTTACCTACCGTGGTCAGTGCCATGCTCATTTTCCGCTGAGCACCTGGCTTGCCACGTTGATGTACTTGCGGCCTGCAGTCTGCGCCTCATCAAGCGCTGCCGCCATGTCGTTGCCGGCGCGCGCGCTCGACAGCTTGATGAGCATGGGCAGGTTCATGCCGGCAACGACCTCGATGCGGCCGGCCTCCATGACGGAAATCGCCAGGTTGGAAGGCGTGCCGCCAAACATGTCGGTCAGGATGATGACGCCTGCGCCCGTGTCGGCGCGGGCCACGGCCTCCACAATGTCGCGGCGACGTTGCTCCATATCGTCCTCGGCGCCTATCGACACCGTTCCGAAGTTTTCCTGCGGCCCGACTACATGCTCGACAGCATGGCGAAATTCTTCGGCCAGCCGGCCATGGGTGACGAGAACGACACCTATCATCGAACAGAAACCCTTCCGTTACAGGGTCCGGCAATGGCGACGCGGCGGAATGCGACCGCTATTCCTTCACCATAAGTCAGATCGGTCAAGGCGACGCTCCGTCCGATTGGCACTTTCTGCTCCGACGTTCAAACATCTGTTCCCATTCGGCAACCATTATTTACCGCCGTTCCATCCAACGGTGCGAACGGATTACAAAGCTGCCTCACGACAGAAGGGGTATCTTGTCAACGGCGAAGCCGTTGACAAGTCCAATCTGCGGCGATTCGTCCAAAAATTCGCGATGTCTGGCAGGTCAGCCAAATGGCGGCAGGCCGAGACGTGCGCAGATGGCAAGGTTCGCGCCGGCCGCATCGCCGGCCGCCAGCACCAGGCACGGCAGGTCGACGCTTTCGATCCTGACCGCATCTTCCTCCGCGAAGCGTGGTGCCTCAACGGGTTCGACCAACCGTATGACGAGGTCTATGACCGCCCTCGGCTCATGTCCGATCGCCGCCGGTCCATGACCATAGGCTTCGGCCAAGCCCGCGATCGCGGCTGGAGAGGTACCGATCAGCCGGTCCCCCTTCCGCTCGAGCAGCACCTGATCGTCGCTAACCTGGCGGGCGAAAATGCCCAGGGCACGGCAATGGGAAAGGAGGGTCAGCATGAGCCGGGTTTTACCGGAGCCGGAAGGACCAAGGATGAAAACGCCATTGCGGCCCAAAACCAGCAGCACGCCATGATGGTTCTGTGCCGCCATCGCCGGCCTATTCGTCCGCAGGCAGGGCTATGACGAAGCGCGCGCCGCGGATATCGCCGGGCTTGGCGCCGGCGATGTTTTCAGCCGTCAGCGTGCCGCCATGGGCTTCGATGATCTGTCGGCTGATCGAAAGGCCGAGACCGGAGTTCTGGCCGAAGGCCTCGCCGGAGGGGCGGTCCGTATAGAAGCGCTCGAACACGCGCTCGATATCGTCGGCGCGGATGCCTGGCCCATTGTCTTCCACCGTCAGGACAATGCGCTTGGCCGAGCGCCCCATGCGCAAGTTAATACGGCCGCCATCGTCGGGTACGAAGGAACGGGCGTTTTCGATGAGGTTGGTGATGACCTGGCTTAGCCGCAAGTCGTGGCCGGCAACGAAGTAATTCTTGTTCTGCTCCTTCTCGGCGACCGTGAAGGTGATATCGACCTTCTTCTTGTTGCGTCCCACATCGCGGGCCGCTCCCACCAGGTCCGAGACGAATTGCCGGAAATCGATACGCTCGGCATCCTCGCGTACCATTTCGGCATCGAGGCGGGACGCGTCGGAAATATCCGAAATCAGCCGATCGAGCCGGCGAACGTCGTGCTGGATGATTTCCATGAGCCGATCTCGTGAGCGCTGGTCCTTGGCCAGCGGCAAGGTTTCGACCGCGCTGCCAAGCGAAGTCAGCGGGTTCTTGAGTTCATGGGCCACGTCGGCGGCAAAACTTTCGATGGCATCGATACGCGCATAGAGCGCCTTGGTCATATCGCGAAGCGCGATCGAAAGATTGCCGATCTCATCCTGCCTGTGGGAAAAATCGGGAATCTCCTCGCGGCTTCTCACGCCCCGCCGCACCCTTATGGCTGCTGCCGAAAGCCTCCGCAACGGGTTGGCGATCGTCGATGCCAGAAGAAGCGACAGCACTGCCGTCACGAAGGCTGCAACGCCGAAGACGCCGAGTATGGCATTGCGCTGCTCGGCGTTGATCTCGTCTATGTCGCCTTCGCGGGTCAACTGCAAGGCGCCCAAAACCGCGCGAAACCGCTGAATCGGGACGGCGACCGAGATGATATACTTCCCTTCGGCGGTCTGGCGCACCTTATAGCTGGGCTTGCCCGTGGTAAGCGCGCTCACCACCTCCTCATAGATGACGCCGCTGCCGCCCGGCACTTCCTCGTACCGCGGAAGATTGTCGCGAGCGAAGAATGCCGCGACGCGCTTGTAGATCCGCCACAGCGGATTCTCTCTCTCCTCCTCCAGCGGCGGCAGATCGTATCGGAGCACCTGCCCGCTGGCATAGAGGGGTTTGGAATCTAGAATATGGTCGCCCTGCGGGCCATAGACACGAGCCCTGGTGCGGGGATTGGAGATCAGCCGCCGCAACAGGGGTGCCACCGTCTCGGGATTGATGGGAAAGTCGAGATTGTCGAGATGGTCGACGCCCGGCTGCATGCTTTCGCCGGCTTGCAGCTCGAGCAGTTTTTCCGGTGTCAGCTTGAGCGTGTCCATCTCCACCGTCGCCGATGCCGCAATGGCGCCGGCAACGATCTCACCCTGCGTCGTAAGGCTGTCGATATGCGCCTCGATGAGGCCGTCGCTGTTCTGGTTGATGTAGAGGACACCGACGACCAGAACACCGATGGCGGCAAAGTTGAGGATGAGAATGCGGCGCGTGAGACTTGAAAACAGATAGTGCCCCAGCATCCGGCGAAGCAGGACCGCAACCCACCCAAGGTATCTGGTACCTGACCGGCCGGACTTGCCCTGAGCCCGGGTCTTCCTGTTTTCCGTGTCTGCCACCATACTCTTTCAGTCGCTTCAGCCGCCACCTTGCGTCGTACATGCATCCCGCGGTGCACGGCAACGCTCTAATATACTAGACCAGCCCGTCGCGCTTGCCGAACTTCAATCCAGAGTGGGAAGCGATCAGGCCTCGCGGAACCGATATCCGACGCCGTAGAGCGTTTCGATCATGTCGAATTCAACGTCAACCGATTTGAACTTCTTGCGCAGCCTCTTGATATGACTGTCGATGGTGCGGTCGTCCACATAGACCTGCTCGTCATAGGCCGAATCCATGAGCGAATCCCGGCTCTTGACCACGCCGGGACGCTGCGCGAGCGAATGCAGGATCAGGAACTCGGTCACCGTCAGCGTGACGGCTTCGCCCTTCCAGGTACAGGTGTGCCGCTCCTGGTCCATGACAAGGTGGCCCCGCTCCAGCGAGCGCGACTGTTTCTCGCCCGATTTGGCCATCCCCTCGCGGGCACTGCCCCGGCGCAGCACCGCCCGGACCCGCTCGACGAGAAGCCGCTGCGAAAAGGGTTTGCGCACGAAATCGTCCGCGCCCATTTTCAGTCCGAAGAGCTCGTCGATCTCGTCATCCTTCGATGTCAGGAAGATCACTGGAATGTCGCTCTTCTGGCGCAGCCGGCGCAGGAGCTCCATCCCGTCCATGCGCGGCATCTTGATATCCAAGATGGCCAGATTGGGCGGGCGGGCGGTCAACCCTTCCAGCGCCGATGCGCCATCCGTATAGGTCTCGACGCGATAGCCCTCGGATTCCAGCGCGATCGAAACCGACGTCAGAATATTGCGATCATCGTCGACTAGCGCGATCGTTGCCATCTCTAGCGGCTCCCTCATGTGCAGTGTCCCTTCTGCTGCGTTGGGCGCAGTTGCAGGACAAATTAGGTACAAAATGTGGCACATTCACCGGCCAAAGTCACTTCGCCGCACCCGGGCGGCGCCTGTGACGGAATTGACCACGGCAATTGGGTGCGCGCCCACGGAATTTCAGCGGAATAAAACCGATTAAACTCGGAATTTAAATATTTAAATCGATTAATGATTTGAAATCACTTGGCTTTTCTGTTTCAGACATCGCCTGCCTGCCGATAGGGGTTGCTGCCCTGTTGCTGGCTGGCACAAGAAGCAACAGGAACCAGGTGCGCCCCGATGAAAGAAACCGGACCTCGCAACCCAGATTGCGGAATTGAGAAAACCCGCCTGAAGACCACTGGCAACGTCTTCTATAACCTTACCGTGCCCGATCTTTGTGAGGAGGCTATCCGCCGCGGCGAAGCCCAGCTGACAGCGCATGGCGCGCTGGTGGCGCGCACGGGGCAGCATACGGGCCGCTCGCCAAAGGACAGATTCGTCGTGCGCGACGCAGACAGCGAAGAGCCGGTGTGGTGGGGCAACAACCAGCCGATCACGCGCGATCAGTTCGAGGCCATCTACGCCGATTTCCGCGCTCAGGCAGCCGATCGCGATCTTTTCGTGCAGGATCTGGTGGGCGGCGCCGATCCGCAGAACAGTCTGCCGGTGCGTGTGGTGACGGAGTTCGCCTGGCATTCGCTGTTCATCCGCAACCTGCTCATCCGCCCGGCGCGCGATGCGCTTGCGCGTTTCATACCGCAGATGACGGTGATCGACCTTCCGTCCTTCAAGGCCGACCCGGCACGTCACGGATGCCGCAGCGAAACTGTGATCGCCATCGACCTGTCGCGCATGATCGTGCTGGTCGGCGGAACGGCCTATGCCGGCGAAATGAAGAAATCCGTCTTCACCGCGCTCAACTATATCCTGCCTGAAAAAGGCGTCATGCCGATGCATTGTTCGGCAAATGCCGGGCCCGCGGGCGACGTGGCCGTCTTCTTCGGCCTGTCGGGCACCGGCAAGACAACCCTTTCGGCCGATTCGTCCCGGACACTGATCGGCGATGACGAACATGGCTGGGGTGAGGACGGCGTTTTCAATTTTGAGGGCGGCTGCTACGCCAAGACTATTCGTTTGTCAGAGGAGGCGGAGCCCGAAATATTCGCCACAACGCGGCGTTTCGGCACCGTGCTGGAGAACGTGGTCCTCGACGAAGGCCGGGTTCCCGATTTCGACGACGGCAGCCTCACCGAGAACACGCGCTGCGCCTATCCGCTCGATTTCATCCCGAATGCCAGCGCAAGCGGACGAGCGGGCCAGCCGAAGAACATCATCATGCTGACGGCGGACGCTTTCGGCGTGCTGCCGCCCATTGCCCGGATGACGCCGGCGCAGGCTATGTATCATTTCCTTTCGGGCTACACGGCTAAGGTGGCCGGCACAGAACGCGGCGTCACCGAGCCGGAGGCAACGTTCTCGACCTGCTTCGGCGCGCCTTTCATGCCCCGCCACCCGTCAGTCTACGGTAATCTTCTGCGCGAGCTTATCGCGAGCCACGGGGTCAATTGTTGGCTGGTGAACACCGGCTGGACCGGCGGTGCCTATGGCGTGGGACAGCGCATGCCGATCAAGGCCACGAGGGCGCTGCTCTCAGCTGCGCTCGACGGATCGCTGGTCGACGCGCAATTCCGGATCGATCCGCACTTCGGCTTTGAGGTCCCGGTGGAAGTTCCCGGCATCGACAGTACGATACTCGACCCACGCTCGACCTGGGCGGACAAGGCAGCCTATGACGCGCAGGCCGAGAGGCTGGTCGGCATGTTCGTGGACAATTTTGAAGCGTTCCAGGCCCATGTCGACGCCGACGTGCTGAACGCTTCGCCGCAAATCCGGCAGGCAGCCGAATAGGCCAGTCGACAGGCCAACCGAACAGGGGTTGCCCGCGCCGGCGGCTTTGATACATGTTAATGGCCCCGTCCAACCGGGCCATTTTCGTTTGGCAACAGGAAGCCAGGCCGACACGCATGCCCGAACCAGCTCTCATCATCCGGCCTGGCATCTTCGTCGACGAAGATGAGTTGGACGAACAGTTCATCCGGTCTTCCGGCCCCGGCGGCCAGAACGTCAACAAGGTGGCGACGGCGGTTCAATTGCGGTTCGACGCTGCCAATGCCCGCAACCTGCCCGAGCGTATCAGGCAGCGGGCGCTACAACTTGCCGGCAGCCGGGCGACCAAGGACGGCGAGATACTGATTGAGGCAGGGCGCTACCGGACACAGGAGTTGAACCGGGCCGATGCGCGCGACCGTCTCATGGAGCTGCTCAAGCGCGCCGCCGAGCCGCCGCCCAAACCACGCAAGAAGACCAAGCCCTCCCGCGGGGCGGTCGAGCGCCGCCTCAAGGCCAAGGCCGGCCGCTCACAGGTGAAAAAGATGCGGGGCCGGATAAAGCCTGAATGATCGGCCTGCCACATGCCCGATCCGAAGGACCGTTTTCCGGTTGAAATATTTTGGCGTTACACGTCAAATGGCGTGCAGTTCAAACGGGAGCATATTGCAATGGGCATTTTTGATTTTGTGAAGTCGGTCGGCAAGAAGCTGGGCGTCGTCGACGACGAGGCACCGGAAGCCAGCGAACTCAAGAAAGAGCTCGATTCGCACAAGCTCGGCACCGACAAGGTCGACATCGAGGTCCAGGGCGACAAGGTCGTGCTCAAGGGCGAGGTCGCCGATCAATCGGCCTTCGAAAAGGCCGTCATCGCCGTCGGCAATACGCTCGGCGTTTCCAAGGTCGAGGCAGGCGAGCTGAAGGTGGCCGAGGCGGGCGGCGAAGTCAGGGACCCGGTATTCTACACGGTCAAGAAGGGCGACAATCTCTGGAAGATCGCGGAGGCCAATTACGGCAAGAGCAATGGTGCGAAGTACACAATCATCTTCGAGGCAAACAAGCCCATGCTGACCCATCCGGACAAGATCTACCCAGGCCAGGTGCTGCGCATTCCCGCGTTGTAAGCGCTGGACGCGCTTCGACAAGGATCGGGTGGCGCACCAAACCTCAAGCTGGCATCATGATACCCCGGACGCCGGAACGTCCGGGGTTTTTGCATTTTTCGGGACCCTGCCATGATTCAGCTGCCGCCAGGCATACGTCATATCCCCGGCCATCTTGACATGGATGCGCAACGGTTGCTGGTCGACGAGATTAGAAGAGTCGTGGCCGATGCGCCGCTCTACGTGCCCGCCATGCCGCGGACCGGCAAACCGATGCGCGTGCGGATGACCAATTGCGGCGCGCTGGGTTGGGTTACCGACAAGGAGCGGGGCTACCGCTATCAGGCAACGCATCCGGTAACCGGCAGGCACTGGCCGCCGATCCCGCCCGGGCTTTTGCGGCTATGGGACGACTTTTCCAGATACCCGCATCCGCCCGAAGCCTGCCTAGTGAATTTCTATGACCCCCGTGCCAGGATGGGCCTTCACCAGGACCGGGACGAGGAGGATTTCGACGCTCCGGTCGTTTCTGTATCGCTAGGGGACGCCTGCCTGTTTCGCGTGGGCGGAACGAAGCGCGCGGACGCCACCATGTCACTGCGGCTGGAGAGCGGAGATGTGGTGCTGCTCGCTGGCGAGGGAAGGCTCTGCTACCACGGCGTCGACCGCATCTATCCCGAGACGTCGACCATTCTCAAAGGCGCCGGGCGCATCAATCTGACCTTGCGCCGGGTAACTAAGCCCTAGATCAAGATGGCGATTTCGTTGAACCGCCGTCTTGGTCTATCTCCTTGTTGTAGCGCGATCTTTTCCGAAAACCGGTACCCACTTTTCGGGATCGTTCCCCTAAAGCTTCCGCAGCGCCACTTCCTCCACCAGATGATTGGCGCCTTTGCGCAGGATGAGATCGGCGCGGGGGCGGGTGGGCAGGATGTTTTCTTTCAGGTTCTTCAAATTGATGTTGTTCCAGAGCTGCTCCGCGATGGTATGTGCGGCATCGGCTGAAAGCCCTGAATAGCGATGGAAGAAGGATTGCGGGTCCCTGAAGGCGGTATCGCGCAGCCGCATGAAGCGATCGACATACCATTGATGGATCAGTTCTTCCGGCGCGTCGATATAGATCGAGAAATCGAAAAAGTCGGAAACCACCGGCACCGCTTTGCCGTCCACGGGCAACTCACGTGTCTGTAACACATTGATGCCCTCGAAAATGAGAATGTCGGGCCGGTCTATGGTGACGAACTCGCCGGGCAATACGTCATAGGTCAGATGCGAATAGAGCGGCGCCCGCATATTGGGCAGCCCCGCCTTTATGCCCGACAGGAAGCGCAAAATGGCGCCGACGTCATAGCTGTCGGGAAAGCCCTTGCGGTCCATCAGGCCTTCCCGCCGCAGCACCTCATTCGGATAGAGAAAGCCGTCGGTAGTGACGAGGTCGACCTTGGGGCTCGACGGCCAGCGGGCCAGAAGTTCCTTCAGCACACGCGCCGTGGTGGACTTGCCGACCGCGACCGAACCGGCGATGCCGATGATAAATGGAGCCTTGACCGCGTCGTCGACGTCGAAGAAGACTTGGCGCTGGCGAAATAGAAGCTGGCTGGCTTCGACATGCGCCGAAAGGAGCCGCGACATGGACAGGTAAATGCGGCGCACTTCGTCCAGGTCGACGGGGTCGTTCAACGATCGAAGCCGGCGAACCTCGTCTTCGGACAGGGTGAGCGGCGTGTCGGCGCGAAATTTTGCCCAGCGCTCGGCGGAAAAGAAGCGGTAAGGAGAGTAGCGTTCCCCCGCAACCAGTTGATCCATGCGCCGTGATCCCCTTTCCGCCTCCGGCCGGTTCATTTCGCTCGGCGGGCGGCCTTCTCGGCAATGCCCGTGCGCGACGTACGGCTTTCCAATTCGGCCATCACCTCGTCCAACGGCACTTCGGCCAGGGCCAGGACAACCAGCCAATGATATAGAAGATCAGCGCTTTCGGAAACGACCCCCTTACGATTCCCGCCCACTGCAGCGATAACCGTCTCGACGGCCTCCTCGCCAAGCTTTTGGGCGGCTTTTTCCATGCCTGCGGCATAGAGCTTGGCCGTCCAGGAATTGGCGTCGCCAGAGCGGGCGCGCTCGGCGACGATGGCCTCCAGTCGCGCCAGATCGAAAGTGCTCATCTTGTCGCTGCCTCGCCTTGTGTCGGGTCGAGCCGCATGGCCAAGCCGTGATCGGCCATGAAGCGTTTCGCTTCGCCGATTGTATAGGTGCCAAAGTGGAAAATCGATGCCGCCAACACAGCGGCGGCATGGCCCTGCTTAACACCGTCGACCAGATGATCGAGCGTGCCGACACCGCCCGAGGCGATCACCGGCACACGCACCGCATCAGCCACCGCACGCGTCAGCCCTATGTCGTAGCCGGCCTTGGTACCGTCGCGATCCATGGAGGTCAGCAGGATTTCCCCAGCACCGAGATCGACAACGCGGCGGGCGAACTCGACGGCGTCCATGCCGGTGGCGTTGCGTCCGCCATGGGTGAAGATTTCCCAGCGGGCGATTGCACCCTTCCCGGACACCTTCTTGGCGTCGATGGCGACGACAATGCACTGGTCACCGAATCTGTCAGCCGCGCGGGCAACGAAATCCGGATTCTTTACCGCCGCCGTGTTGATAGACACCTTGTCGGCGCCGGCAAGCAGCAGCTTGCGGATATCCGCCACCTCGCGAACGCCGCCACCCACGGTCAGCGGCATGAAGCACTGTTCGGCCGTGCGCGCCACGACATCGAAGATTGTCTCGCGATTGTCGCTGGAGGCGGTGATGTCGAGAAAGCACAGTTCGTCCGCGCCGGCTGCGTCATAGGCCTTGGCCGCTTCAACCGGATCACCGGCATCGATCAGATCGACAAAGTTCACGCCCTTGACTACACGTCCGTCCTTGACGTCCAGGCAGGGGATGACACGGGATTTGAGCGTCATGATTGCGCCTCGCGCAGGAGCCGCAGCGCCTCGGCCGGATTGATGCGCCCGTCATAGAGAGCGCGGCCCGATATCGCGCCTTCCAGCTTGGCCGCGTCAGGCATGGTCATGCGCACGATATCGGTGATGGAGGCGAGCCCGCCGGAAGCGATGATGGGTATATCGACGGCTCCAGCAAGGTCTATAGTCGCGTCCCAGTTGATGCCAGCCAGGACGCCGTCGCGGTCGATATCGGTGTAGATGATCGCGGCCACACCGGCTCCTTCAAAACGTTCTGCCAGTTCCACTGCCGAAAGCTCTGACGTCTCGGCCCAGCCTTCAACCGCGACGTGACCACCGCGCGCGTCTATGCCCACGGCGATCCTTCCTGGAAACCGGCGGCAGGCTTCACGCACCAGCTCAGGGTCGCGCACCGCCACGGTGCCGAGGATGACGCGGGCGAGACCCTTGTCCAGCCATGCCTCGATCTGCTCGAGTGTGCGGATGCCGCCGCCGAGCTGCACCGGGTTCTTCGTCGCCGCCAGGATCGCCTCGACCGCCGCACCGTTGACGCTCGTGCCGGCGAAGGCGCCGTCGAGGTCGACCACATGCAGCCATTTAAACCCCTGCTCCTCGAAGGCTTTTGCCTGGGCAGCGGGGTCGGCATTGTAGACGGTCGCCTGGCTCATCTCGCCGAGCTTCAGGCGCACGCACTGGCCTTGCTTAAGGTCGATGGCGGGGAAAAGGATCATGGCTTCCACTTCAGGAAATTGGCAATGAGCGCTAGGCCAAGCCGCTGGCTCTTTTCGGGATGAAACTGGGTGCCGGCCAGATTGTCGCGCGCCACTGCCGCGGTGACGGGACCGCCGTAATCGGTCTGTGCCAGCACGTCCTCCTCCTGTTCCGCATCGAGATGATACGAATGCACGAAATAGGCGTGCAGGCCGTCCGGTCCGGTGGGGATGCCGGTAAACAACGGGTGGTCATGTTTCACGTGAATCGTGTTCCAGCCGATCTGGGGAATTTTCAAGCTCGAGTCGGAGGGCGTCATTTCCTTCACGTCGCCCTTGATCCAGCCAAAGCCTTCCGTAACCGTCTTCTCCAGCCCGCGCTGGGACATGAGCTGCAAGCCGACACAAATGCCCAGGAAGGGTCGCGACTTGTCAATCGCCGTTTCGCCGATCGCCTCGACCATGCCAGGCACCGAATCAAGGCCCGCCCGACAGGCCGCATAGGCGCCGACACCAGGCAGAACGATCCGATCCGCAGTGCGCACGCGGCCAGCATCGGCCGTCAGTTCGATCTCTGCAGAAATGCCGGCCTCGCGGGCAGCACGCTCGAAGGCCTTGGTGGCTGAACGGAGATTGCCGGAGCCATAGTCGATGATTGCAACGCGCATGTTCAGGTTTTCCGGGGATAGTCGATCAGGCCGAAGGTGGAGTGGCGGCGCTCACCGGCGGGAGCCCTGGCGGATTTCCAGGGCATTGCCGGGGGCGCTGCTGCAGGCCGTTCGGTCATGCGGGCATATGTTGGGCCGGAAGTCGATTCGGTCGCGTAACGGACTTCCGCCTCGCCCCTGGAACCCGCCTCCACGACGCCCCAGACCCACCAGCCTTTGCGCTGCAGGGCCGCTGCCCGCCAGCTCTGTGCTTCCATGCCTATCAGGAATGAGAGGCATAAGGAGACGACGGAGGCCACGGCCGAATACCCGGCAACCGTCCCCAGTCCTGCCAGTGCCAGCCCCAATGCAAGTGCGGTCAGCGCCTCCCACCACATGCGGTGGACGAGGAACCAGATGAAGGGCACCAGAAAGGCGAGAAAGGAGAAGCCGTCGCGCAACACCACAGCCTTTTCCGCGGCATCGCCTGTTTCGGTTTCAGGTTCGACTACGAGATAACTTGCCATTCAATTCTTCGCCTCGTGCAGGCTTTCAACCGTTCAGCGTTCCCTTGGTAGAGGGAACAGCGTTTGGCTGACGGGAATCCGCTTCAAGCGCGGCGCGCAGCACCCGCGCCACGGCTTTGAAACAAGTCTCGGCGATGTGGTGGTTGTTCGCGCCGTAATGGTTGGCGACATGCAGCGTGATACCCGCATTCTGCGCAAAGGCCTGGAAGAACTCGCGCACCAGTTCGGTGTCGAAAGTGCCTATTTTGGCGGTCGGGAACACGACATTCCAGACGAGGAACGGCCGTCCCGAAACGTCGACAGCCGCCCGTGTCAGACATTCGTCCATGGCGAGATCGAGGGAGGCATAGCGCATGATGCCGCGCCGCTCGCCGAGCGCCTTCGCGATGGCCTGGCCGATGGCGATGCCGCAATCCTCCACCGTGTGGTGGTCGTCAATATGCAGATCGCCTTTGGCGTTCAGCGTAATATCGATCAGGCTATGGCGGGAAAGCTGCTCGAGCATATGGTCGAAAAACCCGACGCCGGAAGCGATGTCGAAACGTCCTTCCCCATCCAGATCGACCGAAACGGCGATCTCCGTCTCGTTGGTCTTGCGACTGATTTCGGCTTTGCGCGCCGTCCCTTGAGCCATGGCGGTCCTCTTGGCGATCAGAAGGCCAGCCTTCTAGCAGCATGTCTGCCGGAACGCCAGCGGCAGCCGGCATCGCGGGCATAGGCAGGGCTGAAGGCGGCGATCGGCAATGCGCGCCGTTTGCAATTGCCAGCGGGCCGCTTACATAACCGCTCTGAAGATACCCGCCGCCCGAAAGGACCCGCCATGAGTGAAGCCCCTTCCATGCACGCCACCACCATCGTCACCGTACGCAAGGGCGGCAAGGTGGTGATCGCCGGCGACGGGCAGGTCAGCCTCGGCCAGACGGTGATGAAGGGCAATGCCCGCAAGGTGCGCCGCATCGGCAAGGGCAATGTGATCGCCGGCTTTGCCGGTGCCACGGCGGATGCGTTCACGCTGCTGGAGAGGCTGGAAAGCAAGCTGGAACAGTATCCCGATCAGCTGATGCGCGCCTGCGTGGAGCTCGCCAAGGACTGGCGCACCGACCGCTATCTGCGCCGGCTGGAGGCGATGATGCTGGTCGCCGATAAATCGATCACGCTGGCGCTTACCGGAAATGGTGACGTACTGGAACCTGAACAGGGTGTGATGGCGATCGGATCGGGCGGAAATTTTGCGCTGGCGGCCGCCCGCGCGCTGCTGGATACGGACAAGGACGCCGAGGAAGTGGCACGCAAGGCGATGGCCATCGCGGCAGGCATCTGCATCTACACCAACGACAACGTCGTTCTGGAATCCCTGGATGAAGAATGACGGCTCAAACATCCGCTTCAAGCCGGTGATGGAGGCCCATCTGCCGATGCTCGCGCAGTGGCTCAGCACCCCTCACATGCGGGAATGGTGGGGTGAGCCTGAAGAGGAGCTGGGCTTCATCCGCGACATGATCTCGGGGCGCGATTCCACGCGGCCGTTCCTCATCGTACTCGCCGACCAGCCGGTAGGCTACATCCAGAACTGGTTCATCGGCCACCACCAGAACGAGCAATGGGTGAAGGATCATCCCTGGCTGATGGAGCTTCCTTCCGAAACGGTCGGCGTCGACCTTTCCATCGGCGATCCCGACTTTTTGTCCAAGGGTATCGGCTCCGCCGCACTTGCCGCATTCGTTCGCCGGTTGATCGAGGAAGGGCACGGGAGCATCATCATCGATCCGGATCGCGGTAACGCGCGCGCCATACGCGCCTATGCCAAAGTCGGGTTCCGCCCTGTTCCGCACCTTGAAGGGCGCACCGGCGACGCGCTCATCATGCAATACGACCGACACGCAAGCGAGACCAACATATGACGAATTTTTCCCCGCGCGAGATCGTTTCGGAGCTCGACCGCTTCATCATCGGCCAGAAGGACGCCAAGCGGGCGGTCGCCATCGCGCTGCGCAATCGCTGGCGCCGTCAGCAGCTCGAGGAGGGGTTGCGCGAAGAGGTGATGCCCAAGAACATCCTCATGATCGGCCCCACCGGCGTCGGCAAGACGGAAATCTCGCGGCGGCTGGCCAGGCTGGCGGGCGCGCCTTTCATGAAGGTGGAGGCTACGAAATTCACGGAGGTCGGCTATGTCGGCCGCGATGTCGAGCAGATCATCCGCGATCTCGTGGAAGTCGCTATCGGGCTGACCCGTGAGAAGATGCGCGAGGAGGTGAAGGCCCGAGCCCATGTGGCGGCCGAGGAGCGCGTGCTGGACGCGCTGGTGGGCAAGACGGCGAGCCCGGCCACGAAAGAGAGCTTTCGCAAGAAACTGCGCAGCGGCGAGCTCGACGACAAGGAAATCGAGATCGAGGTGTCCGACACCGGCGGCGGCATGCCGGGCTTCGAGATTCCGGGCATGCCGGGCGCAAATATCGGTGTTCTGAACATCAACGACATGTTGCAGAAGGCCATGGGCGGCAGCCGCACAAAAGTGCGCAAGACCACAGTGAAGGAGTCCTACGGGCACCTCATCGACGACGAGTCCGACAAGCTGCTCGACCAAGACGCCGTCATACAGACCGCATTGTCGTCGGCGCAGAACGACGGCATCGTCTTTCTCGACGAGATCGACAAGATCGCATCCCGGGAAGGCGGCATGGGTGCCGGCGTCTCCCGCGAAGGCGTGCAGCGCGACCTGCTGCCGCTGGTGGAAGGAACGACCGTGGCCACGAAGTACGGCCCCGTCAAAACCGATCATATCCTGTTCATCGCCTCCGGCGCGTTCCACGTATCGAAGCCGTCCGATCTCCTGCCGGAGCTGCAGGGCCGCCTGCCGATCAGAGTCGAATTGCGGGCGCTGGAGAAGGACGATTTCAGGCGCATCCTGACCGAGACCGAGGCAAGCCTCATCAAGCAGTATATAGCACTGATGGACACCGAAGGCGTCGAGCTCGAGTTCACTGACGATGCCATCGACCGGCTGGCCGCGATCGCCGTCGATCTCAACGCCAGCGTGGAGAATATCGGGGCCCGCAGGCTGCAGACCGTGATGGAGCGCGTCCTGGACGATATCTCCTATAACGCACCCGACCGGTCCGGCTCCAAGATCACGATCGATGCCGGTTATGTCGACACGAATGTCGGCGACCTGGCAAAGAACACCGACCTTTCGCGCTTCATCCTGTAGCGTTGCGTCTTTCCCACAACGTTTGAGGCCCCTAATATTTGGGCTCGACTCGGTGCGCGGGTTTCCATAGGTTGCGCGCAATCAGAAAATATGACGGCGGGGCGGCGCATGGCGCTGAGGCACAGCATCCTGGCAGGGCTTTTGTTGGGTTTGGCGGCGAACGCCGTGCAAGCCGCCAGCCTCGTGCCGCCCGGCAACAGTCATGAAAAGCAGCCGGCCGTGCCGGGTGCATCCGCCTCGCGCACGAATGCCGGCAACACGACATACGACGCCAAGTATCAGAGGGTCTACCAGCTTCTGAAGAGCGACGTGGCGCTGCGCGAGAAGATCCGCGCAACAGCCGATGATTACGGGATCGACCCGACACATATCATTGGCGCCATTGTCGGCGAGCACACCTACAATGTAGATGTCTACGACCGGCTGCAAACCTATTATGTGAAGGCTGTCTCATACCTGAAAAGCGAATTCACCTTCTCCTATGACGGCGAGAGCATCGCCGATTTCATCGAGCGTCCGGAATTTGCCGAGTGCGAAGACAGGAAGGGCAGCTACACCTTGTGGAGTTGCCGGGAAGCGGTTTGGGACAAGGCTTTCCGTGGCAGGAGGGTGGACGGAAAGCGCTTTCCTGACGACCGGTTCAGCGCGGTTTTCTTCCAGCCGCTCTATGCAGGCCAGACCTTCGGCATCGGGCAGCTCAATCCGTTGACGGCGCTGCAGATGACGGACATCGTCAACCGCGTTTCCGGTTACGAGAAGATCGATCACCGCGACCCCCAGAAGGTCTACCAGACCATCATGGATCCCGATATCACGCTGGCCTACATATCTGCGACGATCAGGAAATCCATCGATGCCTATCGCGAGATCGCGGGGTTCGACATTTCCAGGAATCCAGGAATTACCGCAACGTTGTACAATGTCGGAAACCCGGAAGCGCGGGCGACCCGACTAGCAGCCGAGAACCGGTTGCGCCGCAAAAAGGGCCAGACAACAAAGCTTCCGGAAGAAAACTACTACGGCTGGCTGGTCAACGACCGGCTGGAAGAACTGCAGGCGCTTATCCCGGCGTCATGACAGGGCCTAGGGCTCGCATGCACCCTCCAACATCGCTTCAAGGCGCCGATAAAGTTCTTCGATCTGCGTATCCTCCAAGGTGGCGATATTGCGCGCAAGCAGGTTGGCAAGCGCCGTCGCCCTGTCGGGAAGTCCTGCCGTATCCACAACAACGCGCGGGTTGGACATTTCGGCAAGACGTTGAAGCTCGTCCGCCTCGTCCCAGATCACATTGAAGTAACCTATGATCTTCTGCACCATCGCCCAGTTGGGCGGACTGCGTCGGCCGTGCTCCAGCGCTGACAGATAAGCGGGGCTGACATTAAGGGCCGCCGCCATCTCCTTTTGGCTGGCGCCCCGGGACCGGCGAAGCTGCCGGATGCGTTCTCCAAACGGTGTCACCTGACCTGCTCCCTGCGGCGCAGGCGCACATAGATAGCCCCCTCACCGCCATGCTGACGCGACGCTTCCTCGTATCCGCTCACGAACTGCCGGAAGGGGGCAGTGGCAAACCATTGCGGGACCGCGCGCCGCAATACGCCCTCGCTTGAGGGCGAGGAGCCCTTGCCCGTGATGACAAGCAGATAGCGACGGTCCGCCTCATAGGCCCGGCGCAGAAATGACAACAGGAGCATATGCGCTTCCTCCTGCCGCAAGCCGTGCAGGTCTACCCGCCCCGTGATCGCCACCCGGCCGCGTGCGATCTTATCGCGGGTGGGTGCATCGAGCTTGGGTGGAGCGCTCTTCCTTGGCGACACTATTCCTGGGCCAGGGGCCGGGCTGGACAGTATCTTGTCCGTCGCCGCCTTTGTGCGCGGCGGCTCTACCGGTGTCTCGGCCTCATCTTCTTCGGGAAAGGCTTTTCCGGGCAGCGGCTTTGCGGTCCGCGCCACCCTGGTCCACAGGACGCGGTCCTCACGGGTGAGGTGCTTGCGAGCCGTCCGTTTCATCCCCGCAACCCGTCCAGTGCCCGTGGGGCGAGCATATGAAAATCGGCGGGATGCCGGATGACACCGGCGGTTTCGCCGGCATCTTTTCCCGTGCCCATGAACAGATCGCCGCGCGCTGGGCCGGTGATTGCCGACCCGGTATCCTGGGCGATCATCAGCCGCTGAAACGGGCTTCTCTCGGCATCAAGCGTCGGCGCATGGACAAAGAAGGGTGTCGCGAAAGTGTGCAGCAGACGATCGACAGCCATCGAGCGGCCAGGCGTAAGTTGAACTTTGGCCGCGGCGACGGGACCGAGCCTGGCCTCGCCCGGTTCGGTCTCGCGAAAGAAAACATATGACCGGTTGCGCCAGAAAATTTCGTCCATGCGGTCCGGATTGGCGGCAAGCCAGGCACGAATGGACTGCATCGTGACCTGACGCAGCGGAATCTCGCCCAACTCGGCCAAAACACGGCCGATGCCGGTGAAGGGATGGCCGGTCTTGCCCGCGTAGGTGATCCGCCGCACGCGGCCATCCGGCACATGCAGACGCGCAGCACCTTGAACGTGTATGAAGAAGGCGTCGACCCGATCGGCCAGCCAGAACAGCTCGAGCCCCCTTCCCTCCAGCGCACCGGTGTCGATGGCCC
Organism: Nitratireductor luteus; assembly: GCF_026162365.1. GTDB lineage: Bacteria > Pseudomonadota > Alphaproteobacteria > Rhizobiales > Rhizobiaceae > Chelativorans > Chelativorans luteus. Next base: position 323,093 of record NZ_JAOANW010000002.1, read on the forward strand.
GGCGATCGAAATAAGGGATCAGGCGCTCGCCCTCGCGCCTGGCAAACGCATAGCCCAGTTCTATGCCGGAGGGCGGGTCATCGGGCGAGATTTCCAACAGGTCGAGAGGCCTGCCATATATCGGGACCTGAAAGCGCTCGGTCCGTACGAGAGATGCTTCCGCTTCGGGTTCGTAATAGCCTGTGACGAAACCGGGCGCCCCAGAGTCGGGCAAAACGCGATACGGACTAAAGAAGCGCTCGAAAAAGGCGCGTGCGTCGGTCGGGCCGACATCTTCTCCGGCCGACAGTGCTGCTTCAAATGCCTCGTCAAAGGATGCGGCGGAGATGCCCAGGCTGCCGGTTCGATACGGCTTTACGGTTCTGGCGTATTCCGCGCTACGTCGGAAAGCAGCAAAGGCCGCCACCAAATCGTCGGAGATCCAGCCCGGAATATCGGCGAAGGCAGTTGGCCGCATGACCGGGGGCAGCCCCCTCGAAGGTTCCGGCTGCCGGACCGTCTCAGCCACCTGGCCTATTCCTCTGCTTCGGTGGCCACCAGCTTCCAGTTCGGATCGCCGGAGCGCGTGTCACGGGCGAAGGTCCAGACGTCCTTGACTTCGGCGACGGTCTCCGGATCGCCATCGATCACGCTGCCCGCATTGTCGCGCGTGGCCGAAATCAGTTCGCTGACGATGCGCAGCGTGACATGGGCCTCGGTCCCCTTCATCTCGGCGCCAACAATCGCGGCCTTGTCGATACCGACAAAGGACGATTCGATCTTCTCCGACCGCTTCTCGCGCTCGTCGATCGCAGAGACGAAGCCCTCGTACACATCCCGCGAAAGAAGGTTCTTCAAGGTCTTCCGGTCGCCATCGGCAAAGGCCATGACGATCATCTCGTATGCCATCTTCGCGCCCTCCACGAAACCGGACGGGTCAAAAGATGGGTCCGCATCCTTGATCGCGCGCAGGCCCTTGTTCACGCTGGTGCCCGGCTTGGCGATCGCGTCGATCGTCGCGTAGGTCTCCGCAGCTTCCGGAGCATCCTTGCGTCGCGGCAGGGAAACCACATTGTCCTCAGCGCTTTTGTCGGCAGCCTTGCGGCGGGAGGCCGTATAGGGGTCGAAGGGCGGACGCTCGTTGCCCGTGCGACGTCCGAGGACGTTTCGCAGCTGAAAGAAGATCACGACCGCCGCGACCAGGAAGAAAATTGTGCCGAAATCAAAAAATTCCATATCGTTCAGCCGCTAGCCGCCTTTGTCGCATCGCCCTCGCAATCCAGGGCAAACAGCGGTGAAACCGATCCACCGCAACCTGATTTCATATAGAACGCACAAGCCTATCATTCAAATCCTGTCCGCGCGCTACTATCTCATTGTATCGGAGTGCCGTCAGGCAATGTCGCAGCGGGCCCTCGGCCGGCTTTTCTCCCACGACTTGAACAAGGTTAGACAAGAACGTGCCTTTCTCTATTGTCCCATTTCTCCTGTTGGCGATACCGCTCCTGGAAATTGCCGTTTTTGTGGTCGTTGGCAGTCAGATCGGTGTACTGCCGACTCTTGGGCTGGTTCTTTTGACGGCGGTGGCCGGCTCGATCCTGCTGCGCATTCAGGGGTTCGGGCTCCTTGCGCGCGTTCGCCATACGCTTGATGAGGGGCGGATGCCCGGCCGCGACCTGGTGCATGGTGTCATGATCATGATAGCGGGTGTTTTGCTGCTGACGCCGGGCTTCGTGACCGACACGCTCGGCTTTCTGCTGTTCGTGCCCGCCATTCGCGATATCGGCTGGCGCTTGCTGCGAGACAGGATTGTCGTGGTCAGCGCCGGCGCGGCGGGCGGTGGTCAGCACCCAAAGAAGGACGACAAGACGATCGACCTCGACATGGACGACTACACAAGGGGAAAAAACGAGCACTCGCCTTGGAGGGAGCCCGGTCGGCGCAACGATTGATCCCCACCCTGCTTAAACTTGTCTTGAACGAGTCCGCATGGTAGCGAACGCTCGATTTTCCAGAACCGCGCTTGAGAGCGCACAGCAAAGGACGAGGACAAGGCGGATGGCCAAAGAACCGCAGGACAATAAGGAAGCGCAGGGGGCCGCGGCACAGAGCGGGAACGGCAAACAGCCCAGCCTGAACGTGCTTACGCAGTATGTGAAGGATCTTTCCTTCGAAAGCCCGGGTGCTCCGCAGTCCCTGCGCGGCCGCGACAAGGCCCCGGCGATCAATATCAATGTCAATGTGAACGCCAACCCGATCAGCGGCGCAGACTACGACGTCGTTCTCACGCTGAACGCGCGGGCCGAGGCGGACAAGAATGTCCTCTTCAATGTCGAATTGATCTATGGCGGCGTATTCCGCATCGAAGGCTTTCCGCAGGAGCACATGCTGCCGCTGCTCTTCATCGAGTGCCCGCGCTTGCTTTTCCCCTTTGCCCGGCAGATCATCGCCGACGCCACACGCAACGGCGGTTTCCCGCCCCTGATGATCGACCCGATCGACTTCGCCCGCATGTTCCAGCAGCGCATGGCCGAAGAACAGACGAAGGCCAAGGTTCAGACGACCTGATCCTTTTGGAGTTGCCGAATTTCCAGCCGGGACGGCCAGCCGTCCTGGCTTTTTTATTCTCCGGGCTTAGGCAGCGGGTTGCTGCCGGCCGCCAACTTCAGCCAGATAGCATTGTCGCCAAGCCCCGAAACCATGGCCTTGTGCGCTTCGTGCTCTGCCGGAGTAAGTCGGCTGGGAAGCGCTCTCGGACGCGTGGGCAGGACGACCTGCACCTGGAGCGACGGGCCCTCGGATCGCGCCGATTCATCCACGACCTCCAGGCCAAAAGCTGCCTGCTTGCCGCCGACCAGCTCGATATAGACCTCGGCCAGAAGTTCTGCGTCAAGCAGAGCGCCGTGCTTAGTGCGGCGTGAATTGTCGATGCCGTATCGCCGGCACAGCGCGTCGAGCGAATTGGGGCCCATGGGGTGCTTGCGACGGGCAATGGCCAGCGTGTCGACCACACGCGAAGGGTCAGCGAAAGGCTGACCAAGACGCCCGAACTCCGCGTTGATAAACCCCATGTCGAAATTGGCATTATGAGCGACCAGCTTTGCGCCGTCGATGAACTCCAGGAATTCTTCAAGAATCTCACCGAAGACCGGTTTGCCAGCGAGATCGCTGTCGGAAATGCCGTGGACCGCCTGAGCATCGGGATGCACCTGGCGACCTTGCGGATTGATGAATTTATGCAGGCTCCGGCCGGTGGGGAAGCGGTTGTCGAGCTCGACGCAACCAAGCTCGATAACGCGGTCCTCACGCGGATCCAATCCCGTCGTCTCTGTGTCGAAAATTATCTCACGCATCGATTCGCTCCTGGGCGCAGCATGCACGTGGGAAGCCGGGCCGGGCAAGACGGAGAACCACTCAATCCTGTTGAAGGCTCTCGACGATACGGCCCACTTCGGCGCGTGCCGCATCCATGCCCTGGCTCGTGTCGATGATGAAGTCGGCGCGGGCGCGCTTTTCGGCATCGGGCACCTGCCGGTCCAGCATGGCCTTGAACTTGTCCTCCGACATGCCCGGCCGTGCCAGGACGCGCCTTCGTTGCACCTCGGCCGGCGCCGTGACGACCACGACCTTGTCGACCCGGTCGGTGCCGCCGGTCTCGAACAGAAGCGGAATATCGAGGAGGACGAGAGGTGTGCCGCGGGCACGATGCTCGGCAACGAACGTGTCGGCGTCCTGCCGGACCATAGGGTGAATGAGCGCTTCAAGCTTTTTCAGTGCTTGCGGATTTCCGACGACCGCCTTGGCCAGCCTGTCGCGGTCGACCTTGCCCCTTGAAGTGGTGCCTGGAAACAGCTTTTCCACCTCCGGCGCGGCGGCGCCCTCATACAGGCGATGCACGGCGGCATCCGAATCGTGCACCGGCACGCCCGCTTCGGCAAACATCTTCGCCGTGGCGGATTTGCCCATGCCGATGGAGCCGGTCAGGCCCAAAACGATCATTGGTGCAACTCCAGATCGGCAATGATGAGCGCGCGCAGTTCGGGCGTCACTTCGGGGCGGCGGCCGAACCACTTTTCGAAACCTGGGACGGCTTGATGCAGCAGCATCCCGAGGCCATCCACCGTCCGCAACCCACGGTCCCGCGCCATCGCCAGCAGTGGCGTGAGGAGAGGGGCGTAGACGATGTCGCTGACAATGACCGTGGAAGGCAGCGGTGAAAGGTCCAGTTCCGGACCCGGCCCACCGTCCATGCCAAGCGAAGTTGTGTTGACCAGCAGACCGGTCTCGGTAAGCAGCTCCGGCAGAGCATCCCAAGCGTGGGCACTGGCGGCTCCGCCGAAATGCGCGGCCAAGGCCTGTGCGCGGGAGGAGGTTCTGTTGACAATGCGGATCTGGCGGAATGCCCGCTCCTGGAGGGCGTGGACGATGGCTCGGGCCGCACCGCCCGCACCCAGGATCGTGGCGACGCCGCTCTGGCTCCAGCCGGGCGTCTCGGCATCCAGATTGGCGGCGAAGCCGTAGGCATCGGTGTTGCCGCCGTGCAGAAGGCCCCCCTCCATCCACAGCGTGTTGACGGCGCCGATGCGAGTGGCTGCATCATCAAGGTGGTCCACCGACCGACAGGTGCTTTCCTTGTGAGGGATCGTGACATTGCCGCCGACATAAACCGAACCGGGCAGGTCCCGAAGGAACGCCCCGAAGGCTTCCGGCGGCACGTCCAAACGCTCATAGGCTCCCTCGATCCCATAGTGCTGCAACCAGTATCCGTGGATCATCGGCGAGCGGGAATGCGCGATGGGATGGCCGCAGACAAAGGCGCGCGGCAGGGTTTCAGCCATCGATGGCTCCTTCCTCGCGCAGTTTTCCGAGAAGGGGAAGGAGGGGCAGGCCGACGATGGTGAAATAGTCCCCCTCGATCTTCTCGAAGAGCTGGATGCCTGACCCCTCGATCTGGTAGGCGCCGACGCTGGAAAGCGCATTTTTGCCGACTTGCGAGAGATGCCGGCCAATGAAGCCCGGATCAAGCTTGCGCATGGTCAGATTGGCCTGGGAAACGTGCCGCCAGATGGGCTGGCCCGCGCGCGCCAGCACGATCGCACTGTTGAGCTGGTGCGTCTTGCCGGACAGATCGAGGAGATGTCTGCGCGCGCTCTCCATATCCTTGGGCTTGTGAAAAACCCGGTCGCCGAGGGAGAGCGTCTGGTCGCAGCCGATGACGAGGGCATGGGGATGACGCTTCGAGACGTCCACCGCCTTGGCCTCGGCCAGAATGAGCGCGACGTCTTCCGGACTTACGCCGGCGTTTTCCAAAGGCGCCTCGACAACGCGCTCATCGACTTCCGGGGCAACAGCCTCCACGGAAACGCCTGCATTTTCCAGCAACTGGCGGCGAAACGGGCTCGTGGAAGCCAGGATGATTTTCTCTGTCATAGCGATTCCCCTTGGGATCTTTGCGGTTTTGACCGCAACGCCATGATGGCTGCAGCGGTTTCCTCGATGGAGCGCCGTGTGACATCGATTACCGGCCAGCCATGGCGCGCACAGAGCTGACGGGCATAGGCGAGTTCGCGCGCGATCGTGCTGCGGTCGGTATAGGTGTCGAAATTGTCCGTTCCCGGCGTGCCAAGGATGCGGTTCTGCCGGATCTGGGCGATGCGCTCGGCCGAGGCGATGAGGCCGACGATCAGCGGCTTTTCCGCTCGCGCAAGGCTCGCAGGCGGTGGCACGTCAAGGACTATGGGGACGTTGGCGGTCTTGATCCCGCGATTGGCCAGGTAGATGCTGGTCGGCGTCTTGGAGGTACGCGAAACACCGATGAGAATGATCTCGGCTTCATCAACGTCATTGGGTAGCTGGCCATCATCATGCTCCATGGTGAAGTTCAGCGCGTCGATGCGGCGGAAATATTCCGCATCGAGCACATGCTGGGCGCCGACGCGGCGGCCGGCCGGCGTTCCCAGATAGGATTGGAAAACGGTCAGGACCGGTTCCAGAACCGAAACGCAGGGTAGGCCCATTGCCGCGCATCGCTCGTCGATCTGACGGGCAAGGGACTGATCGACGATCGTGTAGAGGACGATGCCCGGCTCCTCGTCGATCTCGGCGAAGACCTTTGCAAGCTGCTTGTCGGTGCGGATGAGCGGGTAGATATGTTCGATGGCGCGCGCATTCTTGTACTGAGCGGCCGCCGCCCTGCCCGCCGCCAGCAATGTTTCGCCGGTTGCGTCCGAAATCAGATGCAGATGGAAGAAGCTTTGAGGTTTATGCACACCGCACGCTCACTCTCTGTGGAGAAGTGTTGATAGCGCGTGGGATAGTTCCTGACGAGACCATGGGCAGGGGAAAAGACGGATGGAAATCCACAATTCACCGCACAGGAGGATGCGAACTACCCATGTGCAAAAGAATGTGGATGAGCGAAACCATCCACAGAGACTCGATATTTCGCATATCGAGCCTTGCCGGTTAGTTGTTTGATTCAGATTGCTGAATCATGACTGTCCACGGCCTTTTCCCACATGTATGGGTCAAGGACGCGGCAATATGCGCAATGCCTGCCTAGCCGGATCGGTGGACAGGATTTAATCCACGTTCCAAACAGACTCTTAGAATCAAAAGAAGACTAATCGATAGATTCTTAATTAATTCCTAAACGGAGGCGTCACCTTGGCGGAAATGAAATTCCTGGAGGTCATGCGAGGGAGAACGGTGTTCCCTCCTCCCATCTGGATGATGCGCCAGGCTGGCCGGTATCTGCCGGAATATAGGGAAACCCGGAAACGCGCGGGAAGCTTTCTCGATCTCTGTTATGACCCCGATATGTCTGTAGAGGTGACACTGCAGCCGATCCGCCGTTTCGGCTTCGACGCATCGATACTTTTTTCCGATATTCTGGTGGTGCCCCACGCGCTTGGCCGCGACCTGCGTTTCGTGGAGGGCCGCGGACCGATGATGACGCCCATCAAGGCGCAGGACGTCGATGCGCTGGATGGGTTGTTGTTTCACGTGAATCTCGAGCCGGTCTATGAGACCGTACGGCGGTTGCGGCGTGAATTGCCGCCGGAAACGGCGCTGATCGGCTTTTGCGGTGCGCCCTGGACCGTGGCGACCTATATGATCGCCGGTCATGGAACGCCGGATCAGGCGCCTGGACGACTGTTCGGATTTTCCCACCCGGAGGCCATGGAGGCCCTGCTCGCGAAGCTTGCCGCACAATCGGCGGAATATCTCATCCGGCAGATAGACGCCGGCGCCGACGCTGTGCAGATTTTCGATTCCTGGGCAGGGGTCCTGGACGAGGCGAGTTATGAGGCCTGGTGCGTGAAGCCGGTTGCCGAGATGGTCAGGCGCGTGCGGGAGAAGCATCCGGAGGTGCCGATCGTCGGGTTCCCGAAAGGGGCAGGCATGCTTTACGACAGCTATCGCGCGAAAACAGGCATAACGGCGCTCGGCCTCGACTGGTCGGTGCCTTTGCCCCAGGCGCGTCGTTTGCAGGCGCTCGGTCCGGTGCAAGGCAATCTCGACCCGATGCGGCTCAGGGCCGGCGGCAAAGCGTTGGAGGAGGGGGTCGATCGAATCCTGGAGGCTCTGGGAGATGGCCCTCTCGTGTTCAACCTCGGTCATGGCATCACGCCGGAAACGCCGATCGCCCATGTGGAGGCGATGGTGCAGAGTGTGCGCGGGGCAAGCCGATGACCGCGAGCGGTGAGGTCAGCGGCAGGAAAGCCGGCATGAGAGCCATCGTCGCGCTCGTCATCCTTGTCGTTCTGGTACTCCTTCTGTTTTTGGCGGCGCCGGACGGACTCTATAATTGGATCAAGGCGTTCCACGTTATATCCGTGATCTCCTGGATGGCTGGGATGCTCTATCTGCCACGGCTTTTCGTCTACCATTCCGAAACCGCCGCCGGCACGTCGCAGAGTGAAACCTTCAAGGTGATGGAATACCGGCTTCTGCGCTTCATCATCAATCCCGCGATGATGGCCACGTGGGTATTCGGACTCTGGCTCGCATGGAAGGGATTCGGCTTTTCCGGCGGATGGCTTCACGCCAAAATCGCGGCAGTGGTGCTGCTTTCTGGCGTGCACGGCTATCTGGCCAAGGGCGTGCGGATGTTTGCCGCTGACCGCAACGAAAAGCCGGCGCGGCACTGGCGCATCGTCAATGAGATACCTACATTGCTGATGATCGCTATCGTTATTCTCGTCATCGTGAAGCCGTTCTGACGGTTTTCGGCGAAGGATTTAAAACGCGCCTTGCTCTTTCCGGGGCAGGACGATAAAAGAGCGTTCCTTCCTTTGCACGTCCGGCGTTGTTTCCTTCCGGATTTCGGGACGCTTCAAGCGCTCCGGGGCGTGCCGCATCCCAAATTCCCATGATCGATCCAGAGTCCGCACCATGCAGGAAATGAAACTTCAAGAGCTCAAGAGCAAATCGCCGACCGATCTCATCGCGTTCGCCGAATCTCTCGAGGTGGAGAATGCGAGCATCATGCGCAAGCAGGAGCTCATGTTCGCTATCTTGAAAAAGCTCGCGATCCAGGAGTTCGAGATCATCGGCGAGGGGGTCGTTGAGGTTCTGCAAGACGGTTTCGGTTTTTTGCGTTCGGCATCGGCAAATTATCTTCCGGGCCCGGATGACATCTACATTTCTCCCTCCCAGATTCGCCGTTTTTCGCTGAAAACGGGCGATACGGTCGAAGGGCCGATCCGCAGCCCGAAGGAAGGCGAACGCTATTTCGCGCTCCTGAAGGTCAACACGATCAATTTCGAGGATCCGGAGAAGATCCGTCACAAGATCCACTTCGACAACCTCACGCCGCTCTATCCGGACGAGCGTCTGCGGATGGAGATCGAGAACCCGACCACCAAGGACAATACCCCACGCGTAATCGACCTGGTCGCACCGCTGGGCAAGGGCCAGCGCGGCCTCATCGTGGCGCCGCCCCGCACAGGCAAGACCGTGATCCTGCAGAATATCGCGCATTCGGTCACATCGAACCATCCCGAATGCTATCTCATCGTTCTGCTGATCGACGAGCGGCCGGAGGAAGTGACGGACATGCAGCGTTCGGTGAAGGGAGAGGTCGTGTCGTCGACCTTCGACGAGCCGGCCACGCGTCATGTTCAGGTGGCTGAGATGGTGATCGAGAAGGCCAAACGGCTGGTGGAGCACGGGCGCGACGTCGTGATCCTGCTCGATTCGATCACCCGGCTCGGTCGCGCCTACAACACCGTGGTTCCGTCTTCCGGCAAGGTGCTGACGGGCGGCGTGGATGCCAATGCACTCCAGCGGCCCAAGCGCTTCTTCGGCGCAGCACGCAATATCGAAGAGGGCGGATCGTTGACGATCATCGCCACGGCGCTGATCGATACGGGCAGCCGCATGGACGAAGTCATCTTCGAAGAATTCAAGGGCACTGGCAACTCGGAAATCGTCCTCGACCGGAAGGTTGCTGACAAGCGGATATTCCCCGCGATCGACATCCTCAAGTCGGGCACGCGCAAGGAAGACCTGCTCATCGCACGCCAGGACCTGCAGAAGATATTCGTCCTGCGTCGCATCCTTGCTCCGATGGGCACGACCGATGCAGTCGAGTTCCTCATCGACAAGCTCAAGCAGACCAAGAGCAATGCCGAATTCTTCGATTCGATGAATACCTGATCCATCTTTTAATACGCCGGCTAATCATCAAGCGATATGCTTTGGCAACAGCGCTTCCAGTTCTTTAGGGCTGCGGACCGAGGGAAGGCAGCGGGTCCCGATGCACAACCAGGCCCCCGGCCGTGTCCGGTCTATCGCAATATCGCTGGCTGTTTCAGACGGGTGCGGCTGATCCGAGAGCAAAATGTCGACGCGGCGGGGATCGGGGTGGGCGGCGGCAAGCCGTGAGAAGGTACCTTCCTCATCGTCGACGACGAGCAGTTTCATCGGTTCGCGCGCGAGGCTGGCAGCATAGACGATGCCCGCCTGCCCATAGGCCTGTTGGCTGATGCGTGACAATGCATGACGAGCGGCAACGGCAACGGCATCATAGATGGACTGATTGCCTGTCGCCATCGAGAGCTGGGCGAGAGCCTCTATGATCTGGGCCGTGGCAGAGGGTGTTGCCTCGTCGATATCGCCCCGGACCCGGATCGGCACGTCGGACGCATCGGAAGCGGTGAGAAAGTGACCGCGTCCGCCAGGCGCAGCATGCCATTTCTGAAGCGCCTCATACCACTCCACACCATGCGCGATCATATCGGGGTCGCCGGTCGCCTGATAAACTGCGACGGCGGCGTGGATCATTGCTGCATAGTCGCTGGAAAGGGCCGGAAACTGGCTCTTCTCGGCACCGATACTGTGTGGCAGGCGACCTTCGACAGTCGATTCGGATATGAAATGAAATGCCGCTGTGGCTGCTCCCACCCAGTCGGCACGCTGTAACTGCCGGCCGGCGTGAGCGATTGCCGCAATAGCCATGCCATTCCAGTCCACCAAAACCTTGTCGTCACGGCTCGGCGCCAACCGGCGCTGGCGGGCGGCAAGGAGTTTTGCCCGTTGTTCGGCCAGCCATGGCTCGTCCTCCAGATCGATGGAACTGTAGTAGCTGCGATGCAGAATGGGTTCTCCCTCCCATCCTTCCGGCCTTGCGAGCTCGTAGACTTCCAGAAACCTTTCGGTGTCCGGTCCAAGCACCTCCCTTATCTGTTGTTCGGTCCAGAGATAGTACTTTCCTTCTTCGCCTTCCGAGTCGGCATCGAGGCTAGAGGCGAAAGCGCCAGCCTCGGTGCGCATATCGCGCAGGAGCCAGTTGATTGTCTCCTCGATGCGGGTCCGGAAAAGCGGATCGCCCGTTGCGGCAAAGGCCTGTGAGGTCAGGCTGATCAGCTGTGCATTGTCGTAAAGCATCTTCTCGAAATGGGGCACGAGCCATCGTGCGTCGGTGGCATAGCGCGCAAGCCCGCCGCCGATATGGTCATAGATCCCGCCGGAAAGCATTTTCCGAAGGCTGAAGATCACCGCATCCCTATGGCCCTCGTTCGCCCTCTCCAGCCAGTTCAGCCAAAGAATGTTCATAAAGGGCGTGTTCGGGAATTTCGGCGCCCCGCGCAGACCACCCTGCTCACCGTCGATCATGGAATGAATGCGCAGGGCAAGCTGCTCCAGCGGAGGCGCGGCCCCTGGGGTGTCGTCGCCTTCGGGCGCAAGCCGTGCCTCCACATGGGCATTCAGCGCTTCCGCACTGCGCGTCAGATCGTCGTTCCTCTCCGTCCAGGCCTGATGCACGGCTACGAGAAGATCCCGGAAACCGGGCCTGCCGAAGCGCTGGATCGGAGGAAAATAGGTTCCGCCCCAGAACGGTTTTGCTTCCGGTGTCAGGAACATTGTCAGCGGCCAACCGCCCTGTTCGCCCGTTGCCGTCAGGGCGGCCATGTAGATCTGGTCGATGTCCGGTCGCTCTTCTCGGTCGACCTTGATATTCACAAAGAGTCGGTTCATGAGATCGGCGATGTCATGGTCTTCGAAACTCTCATGCGCCATGACATGGCACCAGTGGCATGCGGCGTACCCTATGGAGAGAAGAATGGGCCTATCCAACTCCCGTGCTTCCGACAGCGCCGCTTCACTCCACGGCCGCCAATGAACGGGGTTCGACTGATGCTGTTTGAGATAGGGGCTGGTTTCAGCCGAAAGCAAGTTCTTCGCGGGCAACGGCAATGTGGCCTCCATGGCTTCAGTCGACTTGCCCATAGGTAGAGCGCCGGGAATGATCAATCAAACTCCGTATGGCGAGACGATCTACGCATTGTCGAGTGGCGGCCTCCCGTCCGGCATTGCGGTGGTCCGTTTATCAGGTCCGCATACAAGGTCGGTAGTCGAACAGATTGCCGGATCGGTTCCACCACCGCGCCAGGCGAAATTGGTCCGGTTCCAGAACAGGGAAGGCGGGGTGATCGATACAGGTCTTTGCATCTTCTTTCCGGGCCCGGCGAGTTTCACGGGGGAGGATTGTGCTGAATTCCATTTGCATGGCGGACGTGCGGTCGTCAGGGCGATGCTGGAGCTGATCTCTTCCTTCCGGGGGACGCGCGCGGCGGAGGCCGGTGCCTTCACGCAGCGCTCCTTCCTGAACGGCAAGATGGATCTGACAGCCGCCGAGGCGCTGGCGGATCTGATCGATGCGGAGACTGAGGCGCAACGACTTTTTGCGATCGCCAACAACAGCGACGCCCACCGGCAGCTTTACTCCGGCTGGCGCCGCATTCTTCTGGAGGCGCGGGCTCTTCTGGAGGCCGAGCTGGATTTCTCGGACGAAGGGGATGTTCCAGGCTCCGTTTCGGACAGGGTCTGGACCGATCTGGCCAAGCTTCTGAGCGCGATCCGGACCCATGCATCCGGCTACCACCGCGCGGAGATCGTGCGCGAAGGGCTGAGCATCGTCATTCTCGGCGCCCCCAATTCCGGCAAGTCGAGCTTGCTCAACGCGTTGGCCAAACGCGATGTGGCCATCGTTACGGACGAAGCCGGAACCACCAGGGATCTGCTGGAGATAAGCCTCGACATAGCAGGCATGAAAGTGAATCTTGTGGATACGGCCGGCATTCGAGAGAGGGCCGCGAAAGTCGAGGCCATTGGCATCGAACGGGCGCTGAAGAGAGCCGGCGAGGCGGATCTCATACTCTATCTTCAGGATGCGACGAACCCGAAATCGGTACCCCTGCCCGACATGGCTCCCATCTTACGGGTGGGAACGAAAGCCGACCTGCTGGCAAACCCGCATCATGAGAAATGGGACCGTCTCGTATCGACCGTCAACGGCTCCGGTTTGGTTGAGCTACTCGAGGAGATCGAGAAACTCTGCCGGCCTCTGCAGGAGTCAACGGGAGAGATACTGCCGTTCCGAAGCCGGCACATCGAAGAGCTGCGGACGGCCGCTGAATGCCTGGAAGCTGCCGTCGAAAGTATCTCTATGGACCTTGAACTGAGGGCCGAAGACCTCCGGCGGGCCGCGGATGCTTTGGGCCGGATCTGCGGCGACATCGGTACCGAAGAAGTGTTGGGCGAAATATTCTCGAGCTTCTGCATCGGAAAATGACTCACGTGAAACATCCTGGGATTCCGTGTGAGCGGCGATTCACGTGAAACATTCAGCAGGTCAGCGGAGTCGGGATGACTCACGTGAAACATTCGTACACTTGCTGACCGACAAGTTTCACGTGAAACTTTTCGAAGTTGCTTGACGCGGAGCCTCGAAATCCGCATCCAGGCACAGTTATCGCAGGGAATGAAGATGAAGTACGATGTCGTCGTAATAGGCGGAGGGCATGCCGGGTGTGAAGCCGCGGCCGCTTCGGCGCGCGCGGGAGCGAATACGGCCCTTGTGACCCTGAACAGGGAGACCATCGGCGTTATGTCCTGCAACCCCGCGATCGGTGGGATCGGCAAGGGGCAGCTCGTGCGGGAGGTCGATGCACTGGATGGCCTGATGGGCCGAGCCGCCGATGCCGCAGGCATTCAGTTCCGGATGCTCAACCGACGCAAGGGGCCGGCTGTGCGTGGTCCTCGAACCCAGGCAGATCGCGCGCTTTACAAGGCAGCGATCCAAGAGGCCATTGGCGCTCAGGAGTTCCTGGATGTGATCGAGGCCGAGGCCTGGGAGATCGGCATCGAGGATTGCAAGGTCAAGCAAGTCATCATTTCCGGAGAGCGGCGCATAGACTGTGGTGCAGTGGTGTTGACGACGGGAACATTCCTGCGGGGGCTTATCCATATCGGTGAGAAAACGATTGTCGCCGGCCGGGTGGGCGAACCCGCCGCCAAGCGCCTGTCGGCTTCGCTCGAGCAGGCCGGGTTCCGGTTGGGGCGGCTGAAGACCGGCACACCACCTAGGCTGGATGGGCGAACGATCGACTGGGCGTCACTGTGCATGCAGTCGGCGGACGCGGAACCCATACCATTTTCGCTCATGACCGATCGTATCACAACCCGCCAAATCGACTGCGGGATAACACGGACCACATCTCATACCCACGACATCATTCGCGCAAATCTGCACCGCTCTGCTATGTACTCGGGCGCGATCGAAGGGGTGGGGCCGCGCTACTGCCCGTCGATCGAGGATAAGATTGTAAAATTCGGCGATCGCGAGGGCCACCAGATATTCCTGGAGCCGGAGGGCCTTGAGGACGACACCGTCTATCCGAACGGCATCTCCACGTCACTCCCGGAGGACGTACAGCGTGCGCTGCTGGCAAGCATACCGGGACTCGAAAAGGCGATCATCCTTCAGCCAGGCTACGCGATCGAATACGATCATGTGGATCCGAGAGAGCTTACAAGTTCGCTGGAAGCGCGGCGAATTGGCGGACTCTTCCTGGCGGGCCAGATCAACGGGACCACAGGCTATGAGGAAGCGGCGGCCCAAGGCCTGGTCGCGGGGCTGAACGCCGCGCGCAGGGCGGGCGGACAGGATGTCGTCCACCTTAGCCGCGCGGACGCCTATATCGGCGTTATGATTGACGACCTAGTGACCCGGGGCGTCAGTGAGCCCTATCGCATGTTCACCTCTCGGGCCGAGTTCAGGCTTTCCCTGCGTGCAGACAACGCGGATCTAAGGCTGACCCCGATGGCGGAAGCCTGGGGCATAGCGGGAGGGGAGCGTGTTGCGCGTTACCGCGGCCTGCAACGCCGGTTCGACCGGGCGCGAGAACTGTCGCGATCGCTAACGATCACGCCCAGCGAAGCGGCGGCGAAGGATATTCAGCTCAATCGGGACGGCCTCCGGCGGACGGCCTATGATCTTCTGTCCTATCCCGACATGGATATACCGCGTTTGACCGCGATCTGGCCTGAGTTGTCACAAATTGATTCGGATGCGGCACGACTTCTGGCGACTGAGGCACGCTACGCGGTCTATCTCGACCGCCAGACGGCCGACGCAGAGCAGTTGCGCCGGGAGGATACAGCGCTTATTCCGGCTGACCTCGATTTCGATGCCATTGTCGGCCTCTCGAATGAGCTGAAAGGAAAGCTGCGGCTACGAAGACCGGCAACCCTGGCCGAAGCGCGACACATTGACGGAATGACGCCGGCAGCGCTCGCGCTTGTCCTCATGGCATCCCGGCAATATGCACGCGAGGCGCGGGGCGCTGCGTGACCAGTCAACGCTTTGAAAGTCTGTGTGCGGCGGCTGGACCGGTTTCACGTGAAACATTCGCAAAAATGGAGAGTTTTGAGACTGCGTTCAAGCGCTGGGCAGCGCATATCAATCTGGCGGCTCCCTCGACACTCCCGTCGTTGTGGGAACGCCATATTCTTGATAGCGCACAAGTGTGGAGATTGGCGCCCGACGCGCTTCACTGGCTGGATCTGGGGTCCGGGGGCGGGTTTCCCGGCGCAGTAATTGCCATACTCGCATGCGAGCGCTCCTCTGCGCACATCGATCTGGTGGAGAGCAATCGCAAAAAGGCGTCGTTCCTGCAGACGACCCTTTCCGGCCTCCGATGCCCGGCGAAAGTGCATGCGAAGCGTATAGAGGCGTGCCACGGCGTGCTGGACGTTCCGGAAATCGTCACCGCGCGCGCGCTGGCGCCGCTGGGAATGCTGCTGGAGCTGGCGGAACCCTGGCTATCGGGCGGAGCAACGGCTCTTTTTCATAAAGGCCGGGATTATCATCAGGAAATCGCAGAAAGCGGTGCCGCTTGGAAATACGATCTGGTAGAACATGGCGACTTGATTGCAGGTGAAGGCGTGATTCTGGAGATCAGCAACCTCCAGCGCCGTTGAAAATCGAGGGCTGCAATGCTTCTGGAACGGATAGACGGGCGGCAAGGGGCCATGAGCAAGCGCACACGCATCATCACGGTTGCCAACCAGAAGGGTGGCGTAGGGAAAACGACCACAGCCATCAACCTCGCCACAGCTTTGGCTGCTATCGGTGAGCAGGTGCTTATTGTTGATCTGGATCCCCAGGGAAATGCCAGCACGGGGCTCGGCATCGACCGGCAGGCGCGGCTCGTGTCATCCTATGATGTCCTGACAGGACGCTCCACCGTTTCCGATGCGGCAATGGAAACGGCGGTTCCGGGGCTTTCGATTATCCCCTCCACCCTCGACCTTCTGGGCATCGAGATGGAGATTTCTGAAGCAACAGACCGCGTTCTGAAACTCCGACGGGCACTGCGGGAGGCGGAGAACGCCCCTTATTCCTATGTGCTTGTCGATTGCCCTCCATCGCTTAACCTGCTCACGCTCAACGCCATGGCCGCCGCTGATTCGGTACTTGTGCCGCTGCAATGCGAATTCTTCGCACTGGAAGGTCTCAGTCAGCTTCTTGAGACTGTGGAGCAGATCAGAGGCTCCATTAACCCGAACTTAACCATACAGGGCATCGTGCTGACCATGTTCGACCGGCGCAACAACCTTGCCAATCAGGTGGTCGAGGATGTGCGGGCGTATATGGGCGATGCTGTCTACGAAACCGTGATCCCGCGTAACGTCCGGGTCTCGGAAGCGCCATCTTATGGGAAGCCGGCGATTCTATACGATCTGAAATGTTCCGGAAGCCAAGCCTATTTGCAGCTTGCCTCCGAAGTCATCCGGCGTGAGCGCCGCTTGCGGGCGGCTTGAAAATCATTGAGAATGTGGATGTAAAATGAACGAAGATCCTTCCCGTAAACGTCTCGGCCGTGGCTTGGCAGCGCTGATCGGCGAAATGGACAAGCCATCTGCAAGCGAGGCGGAAACGTTTCGCGCCGATCGCTTCGTTCCCATAGAATTCGTATCGCCCAATCCGCGTAACCCGCGACGAAATTTCGGCGAAGCGGATTTGGCCGATCTCACCCAGTCCATCCGCGAGCACGGCATCGTTCAGCCGGTCGTGGTGCGGCCGGCGGCTCAAGGGCGTTACGAGATTATCGCCGGCGAGCGGCGGTGGCGCGCGGCCCAGCGCGCCGGTCTGACCGAAGTTCCGGTGATCGTGCGCGATGTCGATGACAAGGCGGCGCTGGAACTGGCCATCATCGAAAATGTGCAGCGCGCCGATCTCAATGCGCTCGAAGAAGCGCGTGGCTATCAGCAGCTTATGGATGAGCACCATTACACCCAAGCGGATCTCGGCCAAGTGATCGGCAAGAGCCGCAGTCACGTGGCCAACACATTGCGCCTGTTGAAGCTGCCGCCTGCGGTCAGTGACCTGATCGTCGACGGCTCGCTCACCGCAGGCCACGCCCGCACGCTGGTCAGCGCAAACGATCCAGCCGCCCTGGCCAGGCGGATCGTTGAGGAGGGGCTGTCCGTGCGTCAGGCAGAAGCGCTGGCAAGCGCGCCGGACCACTCCACCCCGGCAGCCAGCAGCTCCCGGCCCAAGGAAAAGGATGCGGACACCTTGTCCCTGGAGAAGCTCCTGAGCGATAATACCGGAATGAAGGTAACGATCAACCACAAGAGCAAGGGCGGGGAACTGAAAATCGCCTATCGGTCGCTCGAGCAGCTCGATGAGCTTTGCCGGCTTCTCCAGCGCTAGGCCACGGCTCCCCATTGGGACGCGCAGATGGCGCATTATAGCGATTTTCGGCACATGCTCAAAATAAGTGAGCCGGCTATTAATGCCCACACGGGCCGTCTTTCATTTCAAACTTGATGCCGGCCATTGTCGGCGGCCTGCGCGGGCGCTTTCTATGGCCAGAGCCAGCAGCGCCTGGCGGCTAGCGGCATCCGCGCCGGCCGGGTGCTGTCTGGTGCGCAGGACCGCGCCATGCAGACGCTCCGCTGCTGCTGAAAGCCTGCCAAGATCCCAGCGCTGCAAGGCCATCTCGACGGCACGGCGGCGCGCGAAGAAGACCGGGGGGCGAGCCGCGCTGACGGCGCCAGCGGGTGTCTTTCCCTCCCGCTCGACCTGATTGCGCAGGATTTGAAGCTGATGCACCTGGCGCAACGCCGCCGACAGAACGAGGAAAGCGGGGCTTCCCGTCGCAAGGTGCCGCGAAAACAGCGTGTCGAATTCGGCTATGCGGCCACACAGAACGGCGTCGACTGTATCGTCCGCACTGGATTTTGCAACATCGCCGACCAGTTCGCGAATATCGGCGGCCTGAACCGACTTACCGCCGGCGCAATAGAGCGCGAGCTTTTCAAGCTCCCCTCGCGTGGCCATACGATCTCCTCCGAGATTTGCCTTGAGCAACTGGCGGGCTTCGAGATCGAGGGACAGCCCGTTTGCTGAGAGCACCTCGTCGATGATCGTGTCGAGGCTACGGCCGTCATCGGCGTAGCACGGCAGGGCCATCGAACCCTCGCCGCGCTCGATTGCGCTGCGCAGGGCGGCTCCCTTCTTCAAGTCGCCGGCTTCGATGAGTATCGTGCAATCTCCGGAAGGCTCTTGAATAAGCCGGCTGATATCGCGGGCGAGCCCGGCCTGTCCTCCTGCGCCGCGCAGCCAGATCAACCGCCGCTCAGCGAACATCGGCACGGTCTGCACCTCATCGAGCAGCCGCCCAGGCTGCTGCTCAGCTTCGCCGGCGTCCAGCTTGATGACTGTGAAGGGATCGTCGAGTGGCAGGCCGCTCGCAATGGCAAAGCGCCGTGCCCTCTCCGAGACCAGTCCGCGATCGGGTCCGTAGATCAGCACGATCCAGAAAATTGGATCGGGCCTTGAGAGCCAACCGTCGACTTCATGTGCTTTCTTTTGTGCCATGTGACCACATTATGCATCGATCCGGCGGTTGGAAAGCCGCCGGGAGCGGCATGCGTCGATTCGGACGCATAAAGATGAGCAATCTTCTTGTCGGTCGGCGTTTGCGCGGACGTCAGGTGAGTTCACCTGACTGCAAAAATGCTATCGAAGGGGTAGACGGGATCGGATTTTCAGGCGGGTCGGCCGGGGATGTCGTCGGAGAGCGGTCGCGCCTCCGAAGGCAGCATGACCGGAATGCCGTCGCGCACTGGGTAAGCAAGGCCGGCGGCGCGCGAAACCAGCTCGCTTCGCTCCCGATCCCACTTCAGTGGCGCCTTGCTGATGGGGCAGATCAACAGTTCCAGCATCTTCACGTCGACATTGTCGTCCTGATTCCGTCTCATCGGCGCCCCCCCAAAGTGAATCGCCCGCGATGCTCGGGAAGTGAGCAAGCGCAGGCAGATGCCGGTAAAGGAACGGGAGTTTCCCTGCATCCACCAGGCACACCGACACTACTGCAAATTCCGGCCATTGTCGCCAGCATGCCGGGCGGTCACCATTTCCGTCAGCGCGACGAGCGTTTCCGCGCGCGCCTTCACATCCGGGGCCTCGAGCAGTGCCTGTTTTTCAGCAGGGCCGTAAGGCGCCATCATGGACAAAGCGTTGACGAGCGGGCCATTCTCCGCCCTGCTTACGCTTTGCCAGTCCGCTTCGAGGTCGTGGGCGGCAAGATAGGCGCGGAGTGCATCGATCAGGCCCTTGCGGTCGATGGCTTCGGCGGTGGTGTCCTTTCGCAGATCCCGGGCGAAGGGTTCGATGCGGCAGAGCCGGAACGGCCGGTCCGTCGCTATCTCCTCGACGCAGGTGAACCGGCAGATGCCCTGAAGCGAAACGAGATACCGGCCATCTCCCGTTTCCGAAAGCGAAACCAGCCGTCCCAGGCAGCCTACGGTGCAGAGCGGGGGCTCGCCCGCGCGCGCCGCGACCATTTTACCGGGTCGTTCAAGGCTGGGCTGGATCATTCCGATCAATCGCTGATCGGCAAGAGCGTGATCGGTCATGGCGACATAGCGGGGTTCGAAGATGTTTAACGGGAGCCGTCCACCCGGCAAGAGCAAAGCGCCGGCGAGAGGGAATACCGGCACCACCTGCGGCAGATCGGCGGTATCGGAATATTCGGCATTTCCCGCCTTCAAACGTTTACCTCCATCGAGCCAACATTCGTGCCGCACGGCGCGAGCCTCGTCAGGCAGTCTGTTGTCGTTTGCTCCATATCACCTGCAAATATGTGGCGCAGGTCTTAAAACTCAATGCGCAGCTACTTTTCTGAGCTTTTCGCAGCGGGGGAGGCGCTCAGGAGAAAAGCAGGGATGAAAGACGTCTGCGCGCCGACAGCGTTGCGGGATCGGCAGGTCCCCAGGCGTCGAAGAGCTCGAGCAGTTTTGCTCTCGCGCCGTCATCGTTCCAGCTGCGATCGGTGCGTATGATGTGCAGAAGACGTTCGGCAGCCTCCTCGCGCCGTCCCCGTGCATTGGCGATCAGGGCCAGATCGAACCGCGCCTGATGATCGGCGGGGTTGGCTTCGAGACGGGCCGCCAGTGCCTCCGGGTCGCCCAGGGCCGCCACCTGTTCGGCGAGAGCCATGCGCGCACGAATCGCTGCGACCGCCGACGCATCGCTCTTTGCCGCAGGCACGCGGTCGAGCAGCGCTGCCGCCTTATCGGTCTGCCCGGCGTCGAAAAGCAGCCCGGCAAGCCCGGCCAATGCATCGACCTGTTCAGGTTCTTCCTGGAGGATGGCGGAGTATATATGGGCGCCCGTCTGGCTGTCGCCTTCGCTTATTGCTGCCTTCGCCGCCTCCAGAGCTTCGCCTATCCGGTCGCCCCCGTCGCCGCCCAGCTTGTCTATGAATTGCTTGATCTGGCTTTCAGGGACGGCACCCATGAATCCGTCCACAGGCTGACCATCCTTGAAGGCGATGACGGCGGGGATCGACTGGATACCAAGCTGCCCGGCAATAGCAGGGTGTTCGTCTATGTTCATTTTCACCAGCCGTACCTTGCCGCCGGCCTGCCTCACCGCTTGTTCCAAAAGGGGTGTAAGCTGCTTGCAGGGCCCGCACCACGGCGCCCAGAAATCGACCAATACGGGCTGGCGCCGCGATTCCTGAATGACATCCGCACTGAAGGAGGCCGTGGACGTTTCTTTGATCAACTCGCCGGCCGTGGTATTGCCGTCCAAATTCAGCACGGATGGCTGCGCCTGCGACTTGTTATGTTCAGGCGTACCGAAGTCGACGCTGGCCGTCGTCATACCGGCAGCCTTATAAGGATTGTCGCGCGTGCTCATTTGGACCCCCGTGTTGCGCCGGCCGAAGCCGAAATTCCGATCAGTATAAGATGTCTGTGCCAGATGTGGCCATCAAATCGAGACTTTCAAGACGAGCGGCTCATGCCCGGTGGCCTCAAGAAAACGAAAGAGATCGTCCTTGCCGATCGATGTCGTCGCCGCATTGTGCAGCGGATGGCCATTGATGATTTGCTCTTCCGTCAGCGGTTCGTCGAGGACGAACGTGACTTTCCGATCCAGATCGTTGACCAGGCCGAAAAGGGTTACCGATCCCGGTGTCACGCCGAGCAATTCCATCAGCGCATCTTCCTTGCCGAACGAGACCCGTCCCGAGGCGCCTATCGTGTGATGTATCGTCTTCAGGTCGACGACGGCGCGTTCCTCGACGGTCACCAGGAAATAGCGCCCCTTCTTGTCCTTCAGGAAGAGGTTCTTGGTGTGGGCGCCCGGAATGCTGCCTCGCAGGGATTGGGATTCGTCGACCGTAAAGAGCGGCGGATGCTCTCTGGTTGCTGTGTCGATGCCGAGCTCGCGCAAGAATGTGAATAACTCGTCCGCCGTCTTTGCCATATCCATCCCGTCCTCACGGATTTCCCGATGGCTTTCGTTTATGTGGAGGCGTTACCGGTTGCAAGATGCTCCTATGCGCGCTGAGAAGGGGCGCTGGCGAAATGCGTCCAATACACCGAACATGCGAATTCCCTGTTGCAATCGCCGTCCAGTTCAGCCATATAGGCGCCGCTTGCGGCTTTCGCCGCGCGAGCGGGTGTAGCTCAGGGGTAGAGCACAACCTTGCCAAGGTTGGGGTCGAGGGTTCGAATCCCTTCGCCCGCTCCAAAATTTCTTATTTTTGAATTGCTTAGGGCTCGGGTATCCGGGCCTTTTTGCTGTTTGGAGGCGGGGGGCGCGGCGGGATCGTCGCAGTTGGGGTTGCTCCCGCATCTCACAACAAGTCTCGCCCCTCGCGACAATTTGAAATCCGCGCACTTTGCGTTCCGATGAGACGCGGATATGATCTTATTGGCCGGATTGGCGCCGTTCGTTGCCATCGAACCCCGGCCAGGGAGGCTTTCATGTTGCGAATTCTATTGCTTGCCGTCGCGCTTTTCGCGTTTCCGGCTTCCGCTTTGGCTAATATGTGCCCGTCCGTCATGGCCGAGATCGATGCCGCCTTGGAAACGGCGAACCTTAGCGATGATGAGAGAGCTCAGGTGATGGAGCTTCGCGCCCGTGGCGAGGCTGAGCATCTGGCCGGTGACCATGACGCGTCGCTGGCAACGCTCGACGAAGCCAAGGCCCTGCTCGAAATGTAATCGGACTCAAAGGAACTTTTGACAAGTCGGGCCGGTTCGCGCGCCGGCCCGATTTCTTTTGATCTCTGATCATGGTGAGTATCCCTCTGCGAAGCGGTGCTACAACGCTGCGCGTTTTTTGGATGCTTGAAGGATGCTGTAACGGTCTTTCCATTTGTACGACCTTGGGCCAGGGTGTGTTCATGCGCCTGAAGCTCCCCCGCATCGCTGGATACGCCATCGCCTGCTTTGCCCTCCTGGCAGGCACCGTTGCCGCTTTTGCCCATGCTTCGGAGCGGGGGCATGTGCTGCTTCTGCCTACAAGCTATTACCTGATGGGCGGCGCGATGGCGGTCGTGTTCAGCTTCGTCGTTCTGGCCTTCATGCCGCCGGGCGCCTTGTTGCAAGCAGGCGCCTGGCGGTTGCGGCTTTGCCGCTACCGGCCCTTCGGAAAGTTCGCCGCCAGCACATTCTCCTTCGCCGCATTTGCCTTCCTGCTCCATGTGGGCTGGGCCGGCAGCCGCGATCCGCTGGCTAATCTGCTGCCCTTGACCGTTTGGACCGTGCTCTGGCTCTGCCTGACGCTTGCCCAGGGCATTTTCGGGTTCTGGTGGCCGTGGCTGAACCCTTGGTACGGACCGTGGCGTATCTGGACCGCAGTGACTGGCCAAACGGCCCGCGAAGATAACCCCTTTCTAATTCTGCCGAATCGGGTGGGAAGATGGCCAGCCTTTGCCATTCTCTTCGCCTTCGCATGGTTCGAGCTAGTCTCGCTCGCGCCCGACGATCCCGGCAATCTCGCCGGGGTCGTCGTGGCCTATTGGCTTTTCACCTTCGCCTGCATCGTCCTCTTCGGTTACGGGACATGGATGGCGAGAGGCGAGTTCTTCTCTGTCTTCTTCCGTCTGGTCTCCCATCTTGCAGTTTTCGCTGTTCGCGCCGGATACCTCTGGCTGGTTCTGCCGGGAGCGAAGCTGCGGCACGCGCCGGTCCTGCCGGCAAGCGGGGTCGCCTTCGTGCTCCTGGCGCTGGCTTATATTTCCTTCGACGGGCTGATGCGCACCTTCGCCTGGCTCCAGATCATCGGCGTCAATCCGCTTGAATTTCCAGGCCGCTCCGCAGTCATACTCCAGAACACGCTTGGGCTTGCCGGAATGGTGACTCTTTTCGCGGTGCTTTTTCTCGCGGCGATCCTGGCGGGCGAAAAGCTGGCCGGTGGAAAGGGAACCGCGCGCGCAGCTGGCGCTCTCGTGTGGTCGTTCGTGCCCATCGCGCTCGCCTACCACTTTTCCCACTATCTCGTCGTCATGCTGGTGAATGGACAATATGCTCTGGCCGCAGCTTCGGACCCGCTGGCGCGCGGTTGGAACCTTTTCGGCACGGCCGATATGCCCATCCGCGCCGGCCTGACGCTGGGCGCCGATGCCGCCTGGGCCATCTGGAATGCGCAGGCGGCGGCGATCGTCGGTGGCCATGTGCTGGCCATCATCCTCGCGCACGCCACTGCCTACGGGCTTTACGGCAGCGCGCGGCGCGCGGCGTTGAGCCAGATCCCGATGGCCGTCCTGATGATATTCTACACGGTTTTCGGCCTGTGGTTGCTGTCCACCCCGACCGCGGGCTGACATGCCCTCGCATAACGCTGCGTCATGTTGTATTGCCAATGGCCGGGATTGGTGATTTAGTTTGTACACAAGTGATTTTTGTGGCGAGAGAGGGCACAAAAAAAGCGCCCCACCGCCCGGTTGGACTGTCTTGAACAGAGGGGAACCGGCATGACTGAAAATCGCAAATCCACCATTCTCACGCCGCACGGCCTGACGCGCCGAAGTGCGCTCAAGGGCCTTGGCGTCGCCGCCGGCCTCATGGCCGCGCCGGGCTTCGTCCGCTATGGGCAAGCCCAAACCTCCGAACCCATCAGGATCGGATTTCAGTGCCATCGCACTGGCATCGGCGCCGCCTACGGCCGCTGGTACGAGCGCACCACGACAGCCGCCGCCAAGCTGATAAACGAAGCCGGCGGCATCAACGGCCGTCCGCTTGAAATCATCATCGAGGACGATGGCACCGATCCCAAGCGCGGCGCCGAAGTGGTCGAGAAATTCGCTAACCAGCACAAGGTCGACCTGGTATACGGCACGCTGTTCAGCCACGTGGTCGTCGGCTCCGCGCCGGCCGCGGGCGAGCTGAAGATGCCCTACTATGTGGTCAGCGAGGGCTATCACGTCGCTTCCGGCAAGATGAACCGCTACTGCGTGCAGCCGGGCATCACCGACGTGAAGGCGCAGGTGCGCTCGGTCGCGCCCTGGATCGCCAACAATCTCGGGAAGAAGATCACGCTGGTCTATCCCGACTACGCGTTCGGTCATGATCACCGCGATTTCTTCGAGCCAGCCATCCAGGCCCAGGGCGGACAGGTGGTCGCCAAGGTGCCGATACCGCCGACGGAGACGTCGTTCACCCGCTACCTGCCGCAGATCCCTTCCGACACCGATGTGATTTACCACGTCATGGTCGGTCCCGCCGTCCTCACCTTCGTCAAGGAACTCGGCGAGTTTTTCGGCAATTCCGGTCCGCAACTTTTCGGCTTCATCGATTCCCTTGAAGCCGTCGACATCAACAGCCCCGGCCTGGAGTTTCTGGACGGAAGCCATTTCTGGGAAGGCATGCCGCGCTACGCCCAGCCTGACGAGCCTGAGTATGTGTCTTTCTACCGCGATACGGTCGGCATTGATGAGAACGGCGCCAGTGTCGGCGATCCGACGGATGTCTCCACCGCCGCCCATATGTTCGGCTGCTGGGAAACGTTGCACATCATCAAGACCGCGATGGAAGCCTCCGGCTATGCCGGCCCCGGAGACCGCACCAAGCTGATCGAGGCGACCGAAGCCATGACCGACATGGAAGCGGGCCGCGAACACCCACAGGGCAAGAAGCGCTTCAACGGCAAGATCCACCAGGTGTTTGGCGAACAGAATATCTCCAGGGTCGAGGATGGCAGGCTCAATGTCGTGCATCGCACCTCGATCGAAGACGGCCACTACGAGCCGGAAGCCGACTATACGACGATGTTGTTCTGATCCGGCACCGGGCGCTCAAGTGCTCGTACCAGCGCCATCACCGCCGAGGAAACTCGTGGGTGCGTTTTGGAGGGCGCGAGGTGCCTAGCAGATCATCATCCCGGAAGGCGAAGCACTTCCGGGACCCATTGGAAGCTGAACGTAGATCAGGGTCGGGTCCCCGTCCCTGCCGCGCACCAGCACCCAGCGGCCCTTCTACAGAGACCGGCCGCTCCTTTCAATTGGTCTCGGCCCTCCTTGCAGTCGGCCGGGATGACGCCCGCTGTATCGAGTACTGACCTCACAATCTGTCCCGTTGCTTCCAGGAGTTTGCCGCTAACCCATGGCCTTCGGACCCTATCTTCTCCTCGCCACGCTTGAAGGCCTTGTGACGGCGGCGGTGCTGTCGCTCATGGCGCTGGGCCTCTCGCTGGTCTTCGGCGTCATGCGCGTCGTCAACGTCGCCCATGGCGAGTTCTACATGCTGGGCGCAGTGCTGGCCTGGTGGTTCTCGACCATGCTGGGCGGCCATCCGGCCGTCGGCTTTCTGCTTGCGCTGGTGCTAAGCCCGCTCGTCGTCGCCGCCGTCGCCTTCGTCGCCGAGCGCCTCGTCCTTAGCCGGCTCAACTATGAGCCGGAGGCCACCATCGTCGCCACGATTGGCCTGCTCTACATCATCCAGCAGCTCGCGCTCAGCTTTTACGGCGCGGATGCCCGCCCGGTGGAAGCGCCGTTCAGCTATCGCATCCAGTTGCCCTGGTTCGGCTATTCTGCCTACAAGCTCGCCGTCATCGCCGCTTCTGCTTTGATGATGATCGGCACATGGTTCGTGCTTACACGAACCAAGATCGGCCTCGTCATGCGTGCCACGCAATATGACCGCGAGACGGCACAGGCGTTCGGCATTCCGGTTGGCAAGGTTTATGCTGGCGTCTTCGCGCTGGGCGCGGCGCTGGCCGCGTTTGCCGCCGTCCTCATCGTGCCGATCCAGCAGGCTCACTACCTGATGGGCCACGATCCGCTGCTTCTGTCCTTCATCGTCGTCATCATCGGCGGGCTTGGCTCGCTGCGCGGCACGGTCGTCGCCGCCATTCTCATTGGCCTGTCGGACGGCATCGTCTCCATGTTCTTTTCGCCGACGCTCGCCAAGATGCTTGCGACGTTCCTCGTCGCCATGGTCCTCGTCTTCCGCCCGCAGGGTCTGTTCGGAGCGGCCGCGCGATGATCTCCCTTCTCCCGCGCGGCAAGACGCTGGTTCTGCATATCGGCATCGTCCTAGCGCTGCTCGCGCTCAATTTCATCCTTCCCGAATATCACCGCGGCGTCTTCTCGCGCGTGCTGGTGCTTGCCGTATTCGCCATGGGCTACAACATCGCATTCGGCTATACGGGCCTGCTCAGCCTCGGCCACGCCATGTTCTTCGCCGCCGGTCTCTACGGCGCGGGGCTGACTATCTATCATCTGGACTGGGGCGTCTGGCCCGCTTTTGCTATGGGGCTTGCGGCCGGCCTCGCGCTGGCGCTTCTGGTGGGCGCGCTGGCGCTGCGGACGACCGGCGTCGCCTTCATGATCGTGACACTGATGTTCGCTCAGGTCTTCTACCTCACCACCCTTTATTTCACGACCTATACGCGCGGCGAGGAAGGGCTGGTCCTGCGGCAGCAAGCCCGCGTTCTTGCGTTTCCCGGCGGCGCGCTCGATCTCTCCGACCCCTCGACACGCTATCTGGTCGCGCTCACGCTCTTCACCCTCGTTCTCGGCGCCGTGCTGTTTCTGGTCCGTGCGCCGTTCGGCCGTTCGCTGGTGGCCATAAAGGAGAACGAGGAGCGCATGCGCATGCTGGGCTATGACGTCTTTGCCAACAAACTTCTGTCCGTCGCTCTTTCGGGCCTCGTCTGCGCGGCCTCGGGCGCGGCCTATGCAGTGCTGTTCGGCTATGTCGGATCCGGTTTCGCGGCGATCCAGTATTCGATACTGCCGCTGCTCTGGGTGCTTCTAGGCGGCGCGGCGACGACGCTCGGACCCCTGATCGGCACGCTGCTCATGTTCTATGTGATCGACCTTGCCTCCAGCCACACGACGGCGCATCTGCTGGTCGTCGGCCTCGTCCTGATCGGTCTCATCCTTTACTTCCCGAAGGGCATCGTCGGCACGATACGAGAAAGGTGGGCGCCATGGCTGCCGTGAACCCCCTTCTTTCCACCAACGCGCTCAGCCGCTCCTTCGGCGGACTGAAGGCCGTCGAGAAAGTGGATTTTTCGCTGCCTCAGGGCCAGACCCGCGCCATCATCGGGCCCAATGGTGCCGGAAAGACCACCTTCGTCAGCCTCGTCTGCGGCCGCGTTGCACCCAGTTCGGGCACCGTGGTCTTCGACGGAAGCGACATCTCGCGGATGCCTGCCCACCGGCGCGTGCGCGCCGGCATCGCCTACACGTTTCAGATCACCTCCATCTTCGCCAACCTTACGGTGTTCGACAATGTGGCCCTTGCCGTCCAGCGGCGACTGCTCGGCGACAGGCAGCACGGGCTCTCCAGCCGCCTGCTGCTGAAACACGGCCTCGATGCGCTGGAAAGGGTCGGGCTTGGGGACCGTGCGGAAGCGCTGGCGGGTAACCTCGCCTATGGCCATCAGCGCCTGCTGGAAGTGGCGATGGGGCTGGCGCTCAAGCCGCGCCTGCTGATCCTCGACGAGCCCACGCAGGGACTGTCGGACGGCGAAATCGAAAGCTTCATCGCGCTTGTCCGCGAGATCGCCAGCGAGGCGACCGTGCTTCTCATCGAGCACAATATGGACGTGGTCATGGCGCTGGCCGAGCGCATCACGGTCATGGAACAGGG
This sequence comes from Nitratireductor luteus, assembly GCF_026162365.1. GTDB lineage: Bacteria > Pseudomonadota > Alphaproteobacteria > Rhizobiales > Rhizobiaceae > Chelativorans > Chelativorans luteus. Next base: position 351,269 of record NZ_JAOANW010000002.1, read on the forward strand.
GCGCATCCTGGCCGAAGGCACGCCGGACGAAATCCGCGCGAACAAGGCTGTGCAGCAAGCCTATCTCGGAGGCGATGCGTGAACGCAATACTTACCCTCGACGCCGTCGATAGCGGCTACGGCAAGGTGCAGGTGCTGCGCGGCCTGTCGCTCGACCTGAGGCCGGGCGAGGTGCATTGCCTGCTCGGCCGCAACGGCGCCGGCAAGACCACGACCCTCAAGGCGATTATGGGACTGCTGCCCGTCTCGGTGGGGAAGATCGTGCTGGACGGCATGACGATCTCCGGCCTGCCCGCCCATGAAGTCCCGCGCGCGGGCATCGCCTACGTGCCGCAAGGCCGCCGGCTCTTTTCGGAACTGACCGTCGGCGAGAACATCGAGGTCGGCCTGATGACGCGCGGCAAGGGCGGCGAGACCCGCGACAGCGTACTGGATCTGTTTCCGGTGCTGCGCGAGCGGCTGAAGCAGCGGTCGGGCACGCTCTCCGGCGGCGAGCAGCAGATGCTGGCGATGGCCCGGGCGCTTTGCATCGAGCCGAAGGTGCTGCTGCTCGACGAGCCGACCGAAGGGCTGATGCCCTCGATGATCGCCCGCATCCGGGAAACGGTCGCTTCCCTGCGCGAACGCGGCGTTTCCACCATTCTGGTGGAACAGCGCGTCGACGCCGTGCTGCCGGTCGCCGACCGCGTTTCCTTCATTGAAAACGGGCGCAACCGCGAAACGGTGGACATCGCGCAACTCCGGGCCGACCCGGGCATGGTGCATCGCTATGTGGGCGTGGGATAAGAGCAACCCCAGGAAAAGTGGAAGCCGGTTTCTGTCAGGGACTGCGTGGAATGATCCAGCGCGCCTATCCGTCCGCGATCTTTCCCAGGAGCTTCAGAAAAATCTCTGCCTCGCGCGCGTTCAGCGGCTTCAGCGTTTCGGCCGTGATCCGCATCGCCACCGGCAACAGCCTCTCGACGAGCACGCGCCCCTCCTCCGAAAGCCCCACCACCAGCCGCCGCCGGTCCAGGGTATGCGGCTTCAGTGTCACAAGTCCCCGCTTCTTCAGCCGGTCGATCACGCCCTTGATGGTCGCCGCATCCATGGCGATGAGCTGGCCGAGCTGGTTCTGCGATGTTTCGCCGACCTCATGAAGCCGCGCCAGCGCGGCGAATTGGGGCGGCGTCAGGTCGCCCACATGCGCTGCGAAGATCGAAAGATGACGCTGGTTCGCCTTACGCAGGACGAATCCTACCTGCTCGTGCAGGCGGTATTCGCCGCCCGCTTCCAGGTCGTCGTGCACCGGCGGCAGCTTGTCGGCCACGTTCATCGCAGCCCGTCCTGGCCCTTGATGTCTTCGGCACGAAGACCGCCCATGCGCGCATGGACGCGGGGTCCGCAGGTCATGGCGAGCACGAACAGGATTTCATCGGGACGCGGCCCGTCGGCCATCCCGACTTCCATGGCGTCGAAATGGCTGCGCACATAGGCGGCGTTGATATGGCCGAGCGGTACGTCGATGCGCGCGCCGAAGGCGCCCACCTTCTTGGCCGAGGGCACGATGGCCCGGGAATCGCCGAGCCGCTCCCGCATGGCATAGCCGCCCGGCACATGCCAGAGCGCGCCGTGCTCCAGCTCGCCCGCCACGCCCACGATGGCCCCCTTGCCGAAACCGTCGATCACCGACGTGTCGCCGCCCAAGGCAGCGATCAGCCGGTCGGAGAGCTCCAGCCCCAGCGGTCTCAGATCGTCCATCGCGCTTTCGAGCTCGGGGACATAGCGCCCGGCAAAGGGATTGGCCACCAGAGCCATGGCCGCCGCCCGGCGGCGCGGCGTCTCGCGTACCGGCCCGCCCTCGTGAAATATCTCCTCGGTAAGCAACGTGATCTTTCGGACGGAAAACTCAGGCATGGCTCGTTTCCTCAAGTAGAAGCATTTCATTGAATGGAATGGGACGTTGCCGCGGCGCTTCGCCGAAGCAAGACCGAGAGCCGCCCACCAGACGATGCCGGCCCTGCAGGAAAAGCGCCGCGTCCGCAATCAGGCCACGGTCCCGCATGTCTTGCGCCACCGCAAGCCCTGCGTCGAGTGCTGTCGATGCTTCTTTCCCCGACAAAGGCCCAACCGCCACCGTCACCATCTGGTCACCGAGATCGCTGTCCGGCGACAATTCATTAGCCGGCAATCGTTCTACGCCGCCATGGCTCGGCAGATTGACGGCGTTGGCGATCAGCGTTGCCGCCACATCGGCCTGCGCCGCGCTTGTCGCCAGCACCGTCACGGCGTCCGCGATGCCCAGCGAATGGCTGCGCCCACGCCAGCCGCTGGTGGCGAGCCCGCGCACCGGGTCGGCGGCGCGGATCGTCAGCCGATCGGAAAACCCATGGCCGGTGCCGGCGATCGCCACCGTCGTCTCAGTGCCTGCGGCAAGGTGCAGCGCGGTATCGCCGCCATTGTTGACATAGGCGCGCCGGAGCCGCCGGCCGTCGACCATAGCAGCCAGCATCTCATCGGCGACGCCCCCGGCAACCGCCGCCATCGGAGTCACAAAGGCCGGATGGTGCCGGGCGCTGGCCGCTTCCATCCGGCGCGCGGTCGAGTGGCGGAAACGGCGCGCCCGCAGCCCGACCGGGCGGCGTAGCGCGGGCAACTCGCTCACGAGCTCTTCCAGAATGCTCCGGAACCGGGCGGCCGCCTGCGCATAGGCCTGCCTCACCTCGTTCTCCGGGCCGAAAGCTTCGACGATCAGGTCGATCGGCCCGTGGTTCATATGCAGCCGCCGCTTGTCGGGCAGCCAATGCACGGTCGGGCCCATCATTTCCGGGGCTCCCGCCGCAATTGTGCCAGCGGCGGCCAAGGGCTGCCTGGCGGGGCTGCTTCCTGCCGCCGCTCGTTGAAATACTCGCCGCCCCGCTCCAGCACGTCCTCCAGCGAACGGATCTCGGCCTCATAGCCGCCGAGACGGATATAATCGTCGCGGCGCATGGTGAACTCGATAGGCGCGACCAGCGCCGGCGTCGGCACATAGCCGAAGGCATTGTCCGGCGTGCGCGAGACGTCCACCATGATGGTGATGCCCCCGCCCGGCCAGACATAGACCGGCGCGCCACCGCAGGTGACATAAGTCTTCAGCCCCTGCACGGAGCGAGTGAGGTTGACCGGGTTTTCGGTCACGCCGGCGCGCAGGCTGCCGCCCGCCCCGCCCATGAAAAGCACGGTGCAAAGCGCGGGCTCGCAATTCTCCTCAATCAGGTCGACGGATTTGCGCAGCCGCTCGGGAAAGGCCTTCTCCACCGGCTTCAGATCCTCGTCGAGCTCGTAATAGGCGAACTGCTCTCCGGTGGTCGATACCATCAGCAGCGAGAGCCCCGGCCGGGCGCCTTTCTTTGCGTTGAAGTCGCCCAGAATCTCCAGCGGGTCGTCGATGGTGGTCCCGCCCCAGCCGAGCCCCGGCTCGGAGACCTTGAAATAGCGGCCGGGCGTCGATTTGCGGCCGACGATCCTGATCCCGGTATCCTCCCAGCCGATCACCTTGCCGGCCTGATGCTCGGACACGACACCGGTTATGTGGTCGTCCACCACGACCACCTCGTCCACCAGCCCTTTCCATTGGGTCGCGAACATGCCGATGGTGGCCGACCCGCAACCGACCCGCATGCGCGCTTCGCGCTGGCCGTCGATCACCGGTGCCTTGCCGGCTTCCACGATGACCGTCGCGCCGCCGTCAATGGAAAGCTCGACGGGCTTCTTGTTGCACAGATCCATGAGCGCCCGGCAGGTCACGCGGCCTTCGGACTTGGAGCCCCCGGTCAGGTGCTGCACACCACCCAGCGAGAGCATCTGGCTTCCGTATTCGGCGGTGGTGACATGGCCTATCACCTCTCCCTCGGCCCGCACGGCAGCTGTTTCCGGGCCAAGATGCCGGTCGGTGTCGATCTTCACCTTGACACCGCAATAGGAGAAGATCGCCTCGGTCACTACGGTGACGAGATCGACGCCCTCGACATCCTGACTCACGATAAAGGGTGCCGGCTTATAGTCCGGATAGGTCGTGCCGGCGCCTATGGCGCTGACGAACCGGCGTCTGGTATTGACCAGCCCGCCATCCCAGGAGCGCTCGTCCTCGAACGGCACCAGCGCCGTGCCATCCTCCGCCGCATGCTCCAATACGGTCACCGGATCGCAGCGCGTGATCCGCCCGCCGAAATTGCCGTAGCGGTCGCAGGCGCCGGTGCGGCCTTCGGCGATGTAGCACATGACGGGGCAGGCGTCGCAGCGCAGCTTTTCTTTCTGGGCCTTCTTCGGCGGCTCCGCCTCGAAACGTTCGGAAAGCTCGTTCATGGCTTCCGCCCCGCTGCCTGAATGGCCGCCAGAACGCGCGACGGCGTTGCCGGCACCTTTTCGATCTCGGCGCCGCTGGCATGGCGGATGGCGTTGAGGATGGCCGGCGCCGTCGGAATGAGCACGTGCTCGCCCAGCCCCTTTGCGCCAAAGGGGCCTTCAGGGTCCGGCACCTCCACCAGGATCGTCTCGATCGGCGGCACATCGCCGATTGTGGGGATGAGGTAGTCGTGCAGGTTTTCCGTGCGGCCCGGCACATACTCCTCCATCAGCGCAAGGCCGATCCCCTGGGCGATGCCGCCCTCGATCTGCCCTTCGGCCAGGATCGGATTGATGGCCCGGCCGACATCGTGGGCGGCAGTGATCTTCAACAGTCTCACCGTGCCCAGCCTCATGTCCACCTCCAGCTCTACGATCTGGGCGCCATAGCCATAGACGGCATAGGGCTTGCCCTGGCCCTTCCCGTCGAGCGCGGTGGTCGGCGGATCGTAGGTCTCCTCGGCCGAGAAAGCATAGCCATGCGCATCGGCTGGAAGATTATCGAGTGACACATGGCGCACCGCCTGCCCTTCGCGAATGACCAGCACCGTGCCCTCCAGCGATATTTCCGCCGCGTCCGACACGTTCGCGAAACGCAGGATCGTCTCACGCAGCGCGCGCCCCGCCTTCTCCGCCGCCTTTCCCGAAATGAAGGTCTGGCGGGAGGCGGATGTCTTGCCCGCGTCGGGCGTGATGCCGGTATCGCCGCCAAGCAGCGTGAAGGCCGACAGCGGCAGGCCGCTGGCGTCGGCGCATATCTGCGCGATCACCGTGTTCGATCCCTGGCCGATATCGACGGCGCCCTGATGCAGGACGACGGCGCCGTCACGCGAAATTCCGACCCTGATCGTCGAGGGATTGGGCAGCGCCGTGTTTCCGCAGCCATACCAGCAAGAGGCGACGCCAATCCCCCGCCGCGTCTTGAAGCTCTCCTTGTTGAAGCTTTCCGCATCAGCCAGCGCGCGCTCCCAGTGCGGCCGCAGTTGCTCCAGACATTGGCGGATGCCGACGCCATGAAGTTCCTGGCCGCAGGTCGTCCGGTCGCCGTCCGACAGCGCATTGACCAGCCGGAATTCCAGTCGGTCCATCCCCAGCTTCCCGGCCAGGCGGTCGTAGAGCGTCTCCTGCATGATGGTCGCCTGCGGCACGCCGAAGCCGCGAAAGGCACCGGAGATCGGCCCGTTGGTATGGATCGCGCGGCCGACCGCGCGGTAATTCGGCGTCCTGTATGGGCCCGACGCGTGCACCGGCACGCGATTGGCCACCGTCGGACCCCAGCTTGCGTAAGCGCCTGTGTTGAAGTCACCCTCGAAGATCATGCCGGTGATCCGGCCTTGTGCATCGGCGCCGATGCGGGCCTGCATTCTGGCGGGGTGGCGCTTGGTGGTCGACCGCATGGAATCGCCGCGGCTATAGACGAGAGCCGCCGGCCTGCCGGTTTTAAGCGCCACGAGGCCGATGAGCGGTTGAAGCGAGACGTCGAGCTTGGACCCGAACCCGCCGCCCGTCGCCAGCGGCACGATCCGCACCTTTTCCGGCGGCAGGCCCAACACCTTGGCCGTGTCGTCGCGATCCATGAAAGGGGCCTGGGTGCAGGCTTTTATGACCAGCGTGTCGCCATCGACCATGGCATAGCCGGCTTCCGGCTCGATATAGGCATGCTCCACATAAGAGGTCTCCATCGAGCCCTCGACTATGGCCTTGGCGCGGGCGAGACCGGCCTCGGGGACGCCGCTTTCAACGAGCCCCTGCGTCAGGATGTTGTCCGGGCGGCCCTCATGAACCAGCTTTGCGCCGGGGGTTCTGGCCTCTTCCGTCGTCAGGCAATACGGCAGTTCGGTCCAGGCGATCGGAAAACTGGCCGGATCGAGCGCCTCGATGGCGTCGCGTTCCCCTGCGATCAGCGCAACCGCTTCGCCCCGGAACCGGGCACGCCCTTCCGCCAAAGCCGGCTGATCGGCAAAGGGCGGAATGACGCCGAAGCGGTTTTCACCGGGGATATCCGCCGCCGTGAAGACGCCGACGATGCCCGGATGCGCCGCGATAAAAGCTTCCCTATCGCCGATCTCGAAGGTCGCGTGCCAAAAAGGCGAACGCACCACCAGCACCGAAAGCGCATCGGACGGCCGCTCGTCGGCGCCGAAGATCTCCCGCCCCGTTACCTTGCGCTCGCCGTCAAGGCGGATGGGCGAAGCGCCGACGGCCGCGCGCGGGGCGATGGTTCCGCTTTCGACGGCAACTGGCCTGTTTGCGTTCATCACCGCCTGCACGATCTTGCGGTAGCCCGTGCAGCGACACAGGACACCGCCCAGCGCATCCTGGACCTCGGCCTCCGAGGGTGCCGGGTTCTCATCCAGAAGCGCGCTTGCCGTCACCAGCAGGCCCGGCGTGCAGATGCCGCACTGTGCCGCGCCATGGCGAAGAAAGGACTGCTGAAGAGCCGAAAGGCGGCCGTTGGAGAGCCCTTCCACCGTGCGCACCCGCCGGCCCGCAACGTCCGACGCGGGAACGAGGCAGGCGCAAACGACCTCGCCGTCGACCAGCACCGAGCACGCGCCGCAATCGCCGGCGTCGCAGCCGACCTTGGTTCCCGTCAACCCGACCTTATCGCGCAGAAGCGCGGAAAGCCGCTGAACCGGAGCAGTTTCGACGACGATCGGCCGCCCGTTGACCTCAAACGATAGGGAAATGCTTCCACCGCTCATGCCGCAACGCCTCGCTCTGCGTCGGTGAAAGCGGCTTGGAGCAGCGCCCTTTCAACGATCTCTCGCGCCCCCAGCCTGCGATATTCGGCACTGCCGCGAACGTCGTCGATGGGGGACAATTCCGAAAGTGGATAATCTACGACAAGTTCTGATATATTACTGATATATCTACCGATCAGCGCTTGCTCCAATCCCTCGATCCGCTGCGCCACTGCCGAGCAGGAGCCGACGGCGACCGCCGCCTCCACGATTCGCTCTCCTTCCAGCGCGATGCGCGCCGCAGCCATGGCGATGGATATGATGAGGTAGCGCCGCGCACCGAGCTTCACGAAGCTGGACCGGCCGGCCGTCGCGTGCCTGGGCACATGCACCGCCGTTACGAGCTCGCCGGGCCGAAGCGCCGTTTTGCGGTTGCCGAGAACGAATTCGGACAGCCGGACCAGACGCTGGCCTTCATCGGCAGAACGTAGCTCAACGCGCGCGTCCAGCGCCAAGAGAGGCGGCATCCCATCGGCGGCGGGAGAAGCGTTGCACAGATTGCCGGCCACCGTCCCACGGTTCTGGATCTGGATGGAACCCACCTCGCGCGCGGCCTGCTTGAGCATGTCGAAGGCCGGCGGCAGGGGATGGCGCATGATCTCGGTCCAGCTCGTCCGCGCGCCGATGACGACATGGTCATCCGTCTCGGTGATGCCGGCGAGCTCCGGCAGTCCGTTGATGTCGAGCACGTCTTGTTTGAGGGGCCCGGCACCCAGTGCCGGGTAGAAATCGGTGCCGCCCGCAAGCACGGTCCATGGCTTCTGCTTCAGCAGAAGCAGCGCCTCCTCGAGTTCGGTCGGTCTGGCATAGTCCATGGCTTGCCTGCCTGCCTCGTCTTGCACGCCGCGCACCGCCGCTGCCTTCGATCAGTGTCGAACCGGGCGGCACGCTCCTGTCCCAGCGCCATTCTTGTTGGTCTGCGGCGCAAACTCGTTTGTATACGAATGATACGCCGATGCGCCTGCTTGTCAAAGGGGAACATCCGGTCCACCCTTGCACCGATCACTCACATATGCGGAGGCAAGGCATGGCCGATGAGGCGCTGATCGTCATCGACGTCCAGAATGATTTCTGCCCGGGCGGGGCACTCGCCGTGAACGAGGGTGACCAGGTGGTGCCGCTCATCAACCGGCTGATCCAGCGGTTCGACCATGTAGTGCTGACTCAGGACTGGCATCCCGCCGGGCATTCGAGTTTCGCGTCCCGCCATGCCGGGAAACAGCCCTTCGAAACCATCGCCATGCCCTATGGCGAACAGACACTGTGGCCGGACCATTGCGTGCAGGGCACGCACGGGGCGGAGTTTCACGATGACCTGGAATGGACGAAGGCGGAGCTGGTGATCAGGAAGGGTTTCCGCAGGGAAATCGACAGCTATTCGGCCTTCTTCGAGAACGACCACATAACCCCGACGGGCCTTTCGGGCTATCTGCGCGAGCGCGGCATCACAAGGGTCACGCTAGCCGGGCTCGCCACCGATTACTGCGTGGCCTATTCGGCGCTGGACGCGCGCAGACAAGGCTTCGAGGCGACCGTCCTGCTCGACGCCTGCCGTGGCATCGACCTCGGCGGATCAATGGCGGCGATGGAGAAAAGGATGCGCGAGGCGGGTGTGGCGCTGGCCCAAACGTGAAAAAACGGCGCGAAACGCTCCGCGCCGTCGCTGTTTTCAGGCGAAAAAGGGCCTAAGCTGCCTGCTTTTTGGGCTGGATCAGCCCCTTTGCGACCAGCAATTCGGCGATCTGGACCGTATTCAGCGCCGCGCCCTTGCGCAGATTGTCGGAGACGATCCACATGGCCAGGCCATTGTCGATGGTCGAATCTTCGCGCAACCGGCTGATATAGGTGGCGTCCTCGCCGGCGCTCTCATAGGGCGTGATGTAGCCGCCGTCCTCGCGCTTGTCGATGACCTGGCAGCCCGGTGCCTCGCGCAGGATCTCGCGCGCTTCGTCGGCGGTGATCGGCTTTTCGAACTCAATGTTCACCGCTTCGGCATGGCCGATGAAGACCGGCACGCGGACGCAGGTTGCCGTCAGCTTTATCTTGGGGTCGAGCATCTTCTTGGTCTCGGCCACCATCTTCCATTCTTCCTTGGTGAAGCCGTCGTCCATGAAGACGTCGATATGCGGGATCACGTTGAAGGCGATGCGCTTGGTGAACTTCTTGGTGGAGATGGGATCGGCGACGAAGACGGCGCGCGTCTGCTCGAACAGTTCGTCCATGCCCTCCTTGCCCGCGCCGGAGACCGACTGGTAGGTGGACACGACGACGCGCCTGATGGTTGCCGCATCGTGCAGCGGCTTCAGCGCTACGACGAGCTGGGCCGTGGAGCAGTTGGGATTGGCGATGATGTTCTTCTTTCGGAAGCCTTCAACCGCATCCGGATTGACCTCCGGCACGATCAGCGGCACGTCCTGGTCGTAGCGAAAGGCCGACGAATTATCGATGACGACGCAGCCTTGCTTGCCGATCCTCGGCGAATATTCCTGGGAAACGCCGCCACCCGCCGACATCAGGCAGATGTCGGTGTCGGAGAAATCGTAATTTTCCAGCGCCTTCACTTTCAGCGTCTTGTCGCCGTAGGAGGCCTCCTGCCCCACCGACCGGCGCGAGGCAAGCGCCACCACCTCATCGGCGGGGAAGCCGCGTTCTTCGAGGATGTTGAGCATTTCGCGGCCGACATTTCCAGTAGCGCCGGCTACGGCTATCTTGAAACCCATGATTTTGAACTCCTGTCCCTCTCCGCTTGCTTTGGAAGATGCCCGCCGACCTGCGGGTTTCTCTTCCCCGGGCCGGACCCGGGGAGAGCGCGAGCGGGCCAAGGGAAATCAGACCGTCTTGGCGGTCGTTTTTTTGGCCGTCGTGGTGGTGAAGCGGAGGCCCGCGCCGACATTCCCGGCGGTGCGGGGCGAAAGGCCCGAAAAATGCATCGCGATGGGATCGCGCATGAAAGTCAGCTCCGTTTACGCGCGTTGTTTTACGCTGAATTGGCGCGGAGTCAACGTGGTGCATCGGGCATGGTTCGCCGAAACGTGACTTGACCGACAGCCGCCGCGCCATACTCTGGCCGGGAGCGTCTAACGAATGCAGGAAACGATCATGCGGACGAACCGGACGATTTCACCCCTGCCGCTGCCCGCCCTGTTTATCGCGGCCCTCGTGTTTTTCGGCCTCGCCGCCCCAGCCTTTGCCCACCATGGCTGGGCCTGGACCGACAACGAGCCTTTCGAGCTGAACGGGACGATCGAGGAGATCTATATCGGCAATCCGCATGTCACCTTGACGGTGAGGGCCGAAGACGGCACCTGGCATGTCGACCTCGCCCCGCTCGCGCGGACCTTGCGTGCCGGTTTCGACGAGGACGCCGCCAGCGTCGGCGATATGGTGACCTGCCTCGGCTTCCGCTCCAGCGATCCGGCGGAAAGGACCATGAAAGCGGCTCGGGTGACGGTGAACGGCGCGACCTACGACGTCTATCCAAACCGCGTCCCCGACGCCTGACAGGCGCGGTCCATGCTCGCCGAATGGCTCCAGGCACTGCATGACTGGCCGCTGGCGGCGTTCTTTCGCCGCTCCGTCTATGCCTATCCGCTGCTCAACGCGACGCATATATTCGCGCTGACGCTGCTTGTTGGCACCATCCTGCCGGCCGACCTCAAGATACTCGGCCTTTTCCCGAAATTGGCGGCCGAGCCCTTTCTGCGGCTGATGACGGCAATCTCAGCCACGGGGCTGGTGCTGGCCGTGGCCACCGGCTTTCTGCTGTTTTCGGTTCAGCCGCTGGAATATGCCGCCAACGCGGCCTTCCTGACCAAGATCTCCCTGGTTGCGTTGGGCATCGCCAACGCGATCGTCGTCCGCACGAGTGTGGCTTGGCGAAGGGCTTCGGCGGGCGGGGCCACAGGCTCCGGCCTGCGGCTCGGCGCCTTGCTGTCGCTGGCCATATGGGTGGCGGCACTGTTCGCCGGACGCTGGATCGCCTTCATCTGAATGCCGGAACAAATGCAGTTGGCCGGCCGTTGCAGGAACACGGAGGCCGCCATGAACGAGCAGAAAGAGCAAAAGACCTACCGCGCCCGCGACACGCGCCAGGGCGACATCATCTTGCGCACGCTCCTGCGCAAGACGATCTTCATCGCCGGGCTTGTCGGCTTCGTCCTGCTGGCCTTGATGCTGAGCTTTCTGTGAGGGAAAATCCGGTCAGGCTGCCTGATCCGATAAAAGCGACCTGAATTTCTCCACGATGGCTTCCCCCATGACGCCGGTGCCCAGCTCGGTCATGCCTTCCGACATGACGTCCCTTGTGCGGTAACCCTCGTCAAGAACGGCGGAAATCGCCTTCTCCAGATGGTCCGCTTCCTCCACCATGTTGAAAGAATAGCGCAGGCACATGGCGAAGGAGGCGATCATGGCGATCGGATTGGCGATGCCCTGCCCGGCGATGTCCGGTGCGGAGCCGTGCACAGGCTCGTAGAGCGCCTTGCGGCTGCCCGTTTTCGGATCCGGCGCGCCGAGCGAGGCGGACGGCAGCATCCCGAGCGAGCCGGTCAGCATCGCCGCCACGTCCGACAGCATGTCGCCGAACAGATTGTCGGTAACGATCACGTCGAACTGCTTGGGCCACCGCACGAGCTGCATGCCGCCGGCATCGGCCAGCATATGGGTGAGCTCGACATCGGAATATTTTTCCTTGTGCGTGGCCGTCACCACCTCGTTCCACAGCACGCCCGACTTCATGACGTTGCGCTTTTCCATCGAGCAGACCTTGTTGCGGCGCGTGCGTGCCAGCTCGAAGGCCACGCCCGAGATGCGCTCGATCTCGAACGTGTCGTAGACCTGCGTGTCGATGCCGCGCTTCTGGCCGTTGCCGAGATCGATGATCTCCTTGGGCTCGCCGAAATAGACGCCGCCCGTCAGCTCGCGAATGATGAGAATGTCGAGGCCCTCGACCACCTCCTGCTTCAGCGAGGAGGAAGCGGCAAGGGCGGGATAGCAGATGGCGGGGCGCAGATTGGCGAAAAGCTCCATCTCCTTGCGCAGCCGCAGAAGGCCGGCCTCGGGGCGAACCTCATAGGGAACGCCGTCCCATTTCGGCCCGCCCACCGCGCCGAAAAGCACTGCGTCGGCTGCCAGCGCCTTGGCCATATCGGCGTCGGAAATGGCCTGGCCATGCGCGTCATATGCCGAGCCGCCCACAAGCCCTTCCTCCGTCTCAAAGCCGGCCCCAAGCTCGGTGTTCATCATGTCGACGAGCTTGGCGACTTCGGCCATTGCCTCGGGGCCGATGCCGTCGCCTGGAAGAAGAAGGAGCTTTTTCGTTGCCATGGGAGCCTCTCAGGAAAAAAAGTCGATGCCTTGCTACGGCACGGAAAACCGGCGCGCAAGGCGCATGCGCCCTGCTCCGGTACGGCGCCGCGAAGTTCAGCCACCGCGCCGCCGCGCCGTCACCTCGATCTCGATCTTCATTTCCGGCTTGATGAGATCGCACACGACCATGGTGGCCGCGGGTCGAATGCCGCCGAAAGCTTCGCCGAGGATCGGGAAAACCCGGTCGGCGTAGGCCGCCTCGGTTACATAATAATGGGCGCGAACGACGTCCTCGAGCGCGAAGTCGGCTTCCGCGAGCGCGGCGCGGATCGTGGCGATGCAGTTGCGCGTCTGCTCTTCCACGCTGTCCGGCATCGCCATAGATGCATAGTCATAGCCGGTCGTGCCGGAGACGAAACACCACTCGCCATCGACCAGGGCCCGGCTGTAGCCGGCGATCTTTTCAAAGGGCGAACCGGTCGAGATCAGACGTCGCATCTCATGCTACCAAAGCGCTGACGGCCAAACCTCAAGCCCAAGGACGGGCCTGGCTGTATTTGCCCTCGAAGCTGTCGATGGCGGCTGCTTTTTCCAGCGTCAACCCGATGTCGTCGAGACCGTTCAGCAGGCAATGCCGCTTGAAGGCGTCGATCTCGAACTTGATGACGCCGCCGTCGGGTCCGCGAATCTCCTGCTCCTGGAGATCGACCGTCAGCGTGGCGTTGGAGCCGCGCTCGGCGTCGTCCATCAGCTTCTCCAGCTCTTCCTCGCTCACCTTGATGGGCAGGATGCCGTTCTTGAAGCAGTTGTTGTAGAAAATATCCGCAAAGCTGGTGGCGATTACGCAGCGAATGCCGAAGTCAAGCAGAGCCCATGGCGCATGCTCACGGCTGGAACCGCAGCCGAAATTGTCGCCGGCCACCAATACCTTGGCATTGCGATAGGCCGGCTGGTTGAGCACGAAATCAGGATTTTCCGAGCCGTTTTCATTATAACGCATTTCGGCAAACAGCCCGGTTCCCAGCCCCGTACGTTTGATCGTCTTGAGATAATCCTTGGGTATGATCATGTCTGTATCGACATTGACGATCGGAAGGGGAGCGGCGACGCCGGTGAGCGTGGTGAACTTTTCCATGAGCGTAAGACCTGTGGTCCTTGGTATTGGCGGCTGGATGCCCTGTTTTGCATAGGAGTTTTGTTTGCACAAGCCCGACGCGATGCCAAGGCATCTTGCGTGAACGTAAGAGCTGAGCAAAGAATTGCTTATGAATGATTCGCCTATCAGGCTGCGCCGTTCCGCGCTCTATGTCCCCGCGAGCAATGCGAAGGCCTTGGCCAAGGCCAAGAGCCTGTCCTGCGACGCGGTCATTTTCGATCTCGAGGATTCCGCTGCGCCGGAAGAAAAGGGAGCCGCCAGGGAACGCCTGCGCGAGTTGCTCTCTTCCCAGGCGCGTCCATCCTGCGAGATCATCATCCGCATCAACCCCCTTTGCAGCGAATGGGGCACGGAAGATCTGTTGGCTGCCCGCGCCATGCGACCGGACGGCATACTGCTTCCCAAGGTGGAGGGGCCGAAGGATATCCTCGCCGCCGACGAGGCGCTGGAGGAAGCAGATGCGCCGCCTTCGGTGAAGCTCTGGGCCATGATGGAAACGTCGCGTTCCATCGTCAATGCCGCCGCCATCGCCGAGCTTGCCTGCAATCCCGCCGCCCGGCTCGCCTGCCTGGTGGCTGGCATCAATGACCTCGTCAAGGAAACGCGTATCGCGCCGCTGCGGGAGAACCTGCGGCCCTGGCTCTTGCAGATCGTTCTTGCCGGGCGCGCCGCCGGCATCGATGTTCTTGCCGGCGTCACTAACAACTTTCGCGACATGGAAGTTTTCGCGAAGGATTGCTCGGACGCGCGCTCTATGGGCTTCGACGGAAAAACGCTCATCCACCCGGCCCAGATATACCCCGCCAACGCCATCTTCGCTCCTTCATCCGAAGAGCTCGCTGAGGCGCGAGGAATCGTGGAGGCCTTCTCAAGGCCCGAGAACCGGGAAAAGAACGTCGTCGCGCTGAATGGGCGCATGATGGAGCGGCTGCACCTCGAACAGGCAAGAGCACTGATAAGACGGGCCCAGGCCATCGAGGAATTGGAGGACAGCGAGGAATGAGGCTGTACCGGTTCTTGACCGGGCCAGACGATTCAGGCTTCTGCCACAAGGTGACGGCGGCGCTGAATAAGGGCTGGCTCCTGCACGGTTCGCCAATCTATGCCTATGATGCGGAAGCCCGGACCATGCGCTGCGGGCAGGCCGTCTACAAGGAAGTCGAGGGCGTCGACTACACGGCCGATACCAAGCTCGGCGAGTGGTAATTTCTTGCCGTCATGCAATTTTTGATTGCGACCCTTGATCCGTGTGGTTGAATAACTGACGGGCAGGGGGATCAAGGATGACGACGATCAACGTTATAAGTGATGGTGGCCAGGCGCAGGCTTCGTCCGGCGGCGGTATGAAGCTGCGATGCGAATATTCGATCATGGAAGCGATCGGCTATCTCATCATATGGGCCATCGTGTCGATCGCAACGCTCGGGGTCGGAGCGTTCTTTGCGATCTACTATTTCTACAAGACCATCATCAACAAGACCTATCTCCTCAATCGCGAGGGGCATCAGGTTGCGAGGCTGGAATGCGAGATCAATCTGGCAGAGGTGATTGGTCACGTGGTCCTGTGGATCATCATCACGATAGTGACGCTGGGGATCGGCCTGCTCTTCTATGTCTTCAGAACCCTGCGGCTATGCATGAACAAGACGCGGGTGATGAGGCTCTGACAGCTGCAGCCCTCGTCGAACGCCGGGCAACGATCAGGCGACGGCTTCTTCGATGCGCACCATGTCGTCGTCCGAAAGGCCGAAATGATGGCCGATCTCGTGGATGAGCACATGGGCAACGATGTCGCCCAGCGTTTCCTCGTTCTCTGCCCAATAGTCGAGGATGGCCCGGCGATACAGCGTCACTCGGTTGGGACCTTCGCCCGTCGCCGGGTTCCAGCGTTCCGCAATACCGCGTCCCTCGAAAAGCCCCAGCAGGTCGAAAGGCGTTTCCAGCGCCAGATCGTCCATGATCTCCTCGGTAGGGAATTCCGCGATCTGGATGATGATCTCGCCCGTTAGCTCGCGGAAATCCTGGGGCAATGTGGCATAGGTCTCAAGCGCGAGGAGTTCGAGCTCGGGTAGCGAGGGCGAAAGCTGGTCCTGCCAGGCGCGGGTCTGATAGATGCGTGCCATTTCCTGTCCTTGTGGGAGCGCATATAGCGGTTTCCTTTCCAACTTTCGAGAGCACGCATATCGACCCCTCTCACGCCCCGGACGCCATACGGCATAATGGCCCGGCAACCTGATCCCTAATCCATTAGATTTTAATAGGAAATGGCGGAGAGGGAGGGATTCGAACCCCCGATACCCTTGCGAGTATGCCGCATTTCGAGTGCGGTGCTTTCAACCACTCAGCCACCTCTCCGCGGTCGCCGGTGCCGGGCAAAGCCCTGTGCGGGCGCTTAGATAGCGGCGAACCGCTTTTGATACAAGGCTAAATCTGTGCCAAATCCGGTCCCGGACTCTCATGATCGGCGGTGGCGGACTTGACCTTGCGGCCCGCTTGAATTATGGACCCGCCTATTGCGGCGTGGAGCGTTCTCTGCGCCGCTTATTTCGTGAGGCCTTCGGGCCTATTAAATCAGACTGATAAAAAGACGGCAGGCAGCGTGCGCGCGGCCCAAGCCGGACCGGACACCGAAAGGCTAGAATGATGTTCGCAGTCATCAAGACCGGCGGAAAGCAGTATCGCGTTTCCGCAAACGACCTCCTTGAGGTCGAAAAAGTTTCCGGCGAGCCCGGCGACATCATCCAGTTCGGCGATGTGCTCATCGTCGGCGAGGGCGAGGACGTAACTCTCGGCGTGCCGTTCGTGGACGGCGCCAGCGTGGCGGCCGAGGTGGTGGAGCAGGGGCGCGGCAAGAAGGTGATCGCCTTCAAGAAGCGCCGCCGGCAGAATTCGCGCCGCAAGCGCGGCCATCGCCAGCTTCTGACCACCGTGCGCATCTCGGAGATCCTGACGGGTGGCGCCAAGCCTTCCAAGAAGGCGGCGGCAAAGGCCGAGGCCAAGAAGGACGGCGAGAAGGCCGCGCCGAAGAAGGCCGAAGCCAAGGCCGAGGCAACCGCGGCTCCGCTGTTCACGGCGCCGGCGGGCGAGCTCGACGATCTGACCAAGATCAAGGGCATCGGTCCGGTAGCGGCGGGCCAGCTCCAGGAGCAGGGCATCGCCACCTACGCGCAGATCGCCGGACTTTCCGACGACGATGTCGCGCGGATCGACGAAGCCATGCCTTTCAGCGCCGATCAGATCAAGGACTGGCGCGAGCAGGCCAAGGAACTGGCAAAGTAGGGCCAGTTCGAAAACAGAATTGAATTTGGACGCGAAGGCGTTCATAAGAACAACCAGGCGTTCGCAGGACGCAAAGGAGTAACACCATGGCACACAAAAAAGCTGGCGGTTCGTCGCGCAACGGTCGCGATTCCGAATCCAAGCGCCTTGGCGTGAAGAAATTCGGCGGCGAGAAGGTCGTTGCCGGCAACATCATCATTCGTCAGCGCGGCACGAAGTGGCATCCCGGCTCGAATGTCGGCATGGGCAAAGACCACACGCTGTTTGCGCTCGACGCCGGCAATGTGTCCTTCGCCAAGAAGGCCAACGGCCGAACCTACGTGTCCGTAAACCCAATTCTCGAAGCAGCGGAGTAGCCGGTTCCGCACCAAGAACACCGGCGACCCATCTTGGGACCCGGTGTCGGATGAAATCCGGAAAAAGGTTCAGGGGAGATGGGTCGCCATCTCCCCTTTCTTTTTGCCCGGAGGAAAAACGATGGTTGCCGACAGTGAAGAGGTTGAGAGCGAAAGTTACAGTATAGAGTGCCCGGTCCTGGTGACCGAGCGGCTGGTATTGCGGCCGCCGCATGAAGACGATGCGGACGAGCTGGTCGAGCTGGCCAACGACAAGCGGGTGGCCGAGATGCTCTCGCGCATGCCCTATCCCTATAGCGCCGCGGACGCAGTGACCTTCATTCGCGGCAGCAAGACCCGTAGCAATGGCGGTTGCAACTATGCGGTGGCCCTGTCCGACAGCGGCGCCTTCATCGGCTGCGCCGGGCTCGACAACCGCGAGCACGGCCTGGAGCTCGGCTACTGGATCGGAGAACCTTACTGGGGCCGCGGCTATGCGACGGAGGTGGCGCATGCGCTGGTCGATCTGGCGTTCCGGGCGACCGATGCCGACCGGCTGAACGTGTCGTGCCGGGTCATCAACGCGGCCTCGCGCCGGGTGATCCACAAATGCGGGTTCCAGTATGTGGGGCAGGGCATGATGGATTCGGTGGTCGCGGGACGCGTGCCCATCGAGCGCTACCAGCTCGATCGCAGGACCTGGGTCAGCCTCAGGAGCTGGGGCGCATGAGCTGAGGGAAACAGTCGGGAGGCGTTTCGCGAATGCGGGAGCGCCTCTCGCGCTTTCAATTGGCTGCAGCGCCGCGCGTCCTTCCGGATGTACTTGGGACGCTGCAAGTTATTGAATCTGCGCATCGGTGCTTTCCGAAAATCGATTTCGATTTTCGGGCCGATGCTGTAGACGGGACGACAAACGGAAAGATACGCGGCGCCATGAAATTTCTCGACCAAGCAAAAGTCTACATCCGCTCCGGCGATGGCGGGGCGGGCGCGGTTTCGTTCCATCGCGAAAAATACATCGAATTCGGCGGTCCCGATGGCGGCGACGGCGGGCGTGGCGGCGATGTCTGGCTCGAGGCGGTTGACGGCCTCAATACGCTGATCGACTATCGCTATCAGCAGCATTTCAAGGCGCAGACAGGCGTCCATGGCATGGGGCGCAACCGCACCGGTGCCAAGGGCGCGGATGTCGTGCTCAAGGTGCCCGTTGGCACGCAGGTCTTCGAGGAAGACAATGAAACGCTGATCTGCGATCTGACCGAGGTGGGTCAGCGCTTTCGCTTGGCCGCCGGCGGCAATGGCGGCTTCGGCAACCAGCACTTCAAATCCTCTACCAATCGAGCCCCGCGTCGCGCCAATCCCGGTCTGCCGGGCGAGGAAGCGTGGGTATGGCTGCGCCTGAAACTTATTGCCGATGCCGGGCTTGTCGGCCTGCCCAATGCGGGTAAATCAACCTTCCTCGCCTCTGTGACGGCGGCTAAGCCCAAGATCGCGGACTACCCGTTCACGACACTGCACCCCAATCTGGGCGTGGTGCGTGTGAATGCGCGCGAATTCGTGCTTGCAGATATTCCCGGCCTCATCGAAGGCGCCCATATGGGCGTGGGGATCGGCGACCGGTTTTTAGGCCATGTCGAGCGCACGCGGGTGCTTCTGCATCTCGTCTCGTCGCGGGAGGAAGACGTGGCGGCGGCCTATCGCACCGTTCGGGGCGAGCTTGAAGCCTACGGCCATGGACTTGACGAAAAGCCGGAGGTGCTGGCGCTCAGCCAGGCAGATCTGCTGGACGAGGACGAGCGGACCGAAAAGCTTGCCGCCTTGCGGGAAGCTTCCGGCACCCAGCCGTTGCTTCTGTCGGCGGCGACGAAGGAGGGTGTCGAAGGGGTTCTTCGCGCCTTGATGCGCTTCATCGAGGAAGCTCGGACGGAGGAGGCTGGTGCCGAGATCGTGGATGATCGCTGGCAAAAGTGATGGTCGGAACGATGCTGCACCTTCTGGAATTGTCGCTATGAGCATCCCGGCTCTTACTGCCTACCGCCGCATCACCGTCAAGATCGGGTCGGCGCTTCTGGTGGACCGGAACAAGGGTTTACGCGAAGCGTGGCTCGAGGCGCTGGTGGAGGACATTGCCCGGCTGGCGGCTTCCGGAACGGATGTGCTGGTGGTCTCATCGGGTGCAATTGCGCTGGGGCGCACGGTGCTCGGGCTGGAGCGGCGGCGGCTGCCGCTGGAGGAGGCGCAGGCGGCGGCCTCGGTCGGCCAGATCGCGCTTTCAAGCGCCTGGGCCAAGGAGTTTGGCCGGCAGGGGCTCGTTTCGGGCCAGGTTCTCGTCACGCTCGGCGATACGGAAGAGCGCAGGCGCTATCTCAATGCGCGCGCGACCATCTCCACCCTGCTCAAGATGAAAGCGGTGCCGATCATCAATGAGAACGACACGGTGGCGACCAGCGAGATCCGCTATGGCGACAACGACCGGCTGGCTGCGCGCGTGGCGACGATGATGGGATCGGACCTCCTGATATTGCTGTCGGACATCGACGGGCTTTACACCGCGCCGCCCGCGCGCGATGCGGGCGCCACGTTCATTCCGGTCGTCGATGCCATCACACCGGAGATCGAGGCGATGGCGGGCGATGCAGCGTCGGAGCTTTCGCGCGGCGGCATGCGCACCAAGCTCGACGCCGGCAAGATCGCGACCGCCGCAGGAACGGCCATGGTGATCGCCTCGGGCCACACGATGCATCCGTTGCGGGCCATCGAGGAAGGCGGCCGCGCCACACTGTTCAAGCCCAGCGGAACCCCCGTGCGCGCCTACAAGACGTGGATCGCCGGGCAACTCGAGCCTGCGGGCGCGATCGGGGTGGATCAGGGTGCCCTCCATGCGCTCGCAGCCGGAAAATCCTTGCTGCCGGCGGGGGTGAAGTCGGTCTCGGGTCGCTTTTCACGCGGCGACACGGTGGCTATCCTCGGGCCCGACGGTCGCGAGGCCGGCCGCGGCCTTGTCGCGTATGATGCCGAGGACGCCCGCAAGATCGCGGGACTCAAGACGAGCGCCATTGCCGACGTGCTCGGCTACGAGGCCCGCGCCGCGATGGTGCATCGCGACGATCTCGTGCTGGCCGTGCCCGTGAGGCGCGGCGAGACGGTGAAAGCGGAGGAATAGATGCTGAACCCGGTCGACAAGGGCGGCGAGGACATCGCCGAGATGATGCGCGAGATCGGGACGCGGGCGCGGGCGGCGGCCCGGCCGCTCTTCACCGCGTCCACGGAAGCGAAGAACGAGGCCCTGCAGGCGATGGCGGAGGCGCTGACGGCTCGGGCGCCGGCCATTTTGGAGGCCAATGCGCGCGACATGGAGCAAGGGCGCCAGTCCGGCCTGTCCGCTGCAATCATGGACCGGCTGCTGCTCGACGAGGAGCGCATCAGGTCGATGGCCGAAGGCGTCCGCGCCATTGCCGCGCTGAAAGATCCCGTCGGCGATGTCATGGATGCCTGGGAGCGCCCCAACGGCCTCAGGATCGAGCGCGTGCGCACGCCGCTGGGCGTGATCGGCGTGATCTATGAAAGCCGGCCCAACGTGACGGCGGATGCCGGCGCGCTGTGCCTGAAGGCGGGCAATCCGGTCATATTGCGCGGCGGTTCGGATTCGGTCCATTCCTCGGCGGCGATCCATGCCGCACTGGTCGAGGGGCTGAAGTCGGCCGGCCTGCCTGAGGACGCCATACAGCGCGTGCCGGTGACGGACCGGGCGGCGGTCGGGGAAATGCTCAAGGGGCTCGACGGCAATCTCGACGTGATCGTGCCCCGCGGCGGGCGCAGCCTGGTCGAGCGCGTGCAGAGCGATGCGCGGGTGCCGGTATTCGCCCATCTGGAGGGGCTGTGCCACCTCTATATCGACAGGTCCGCCAGCCGGGAAATGGCGGTAGACATCGCTGTCAACGCCAAGATGCGCCGAACGGGCATTTGCGGTGCCGCCGAGACCTTGCTCGTGGACCGGGCCGCGGCGGACACGCATCTGGTTCCCGTGCTTGCCGCACTGGCTGCCGCCGGCTGTGAAATCCGGGCGACGGACGAAGTCCGGGCCCTGTTCCCCGAAGCCGGCGAGGCGAGCGAGGAAGATTGGGCGACGGAGTATCTCGACGCGGTCATATCCGTGAAACTGGTGGACGGCGTGGCGGGCGCGATCGATCACATCGAAACCTGGTCGTCGCATCATACGGAAGGCATTGTCGCCGAGGACGCTGCTGCGGTCGAGCGCTTCTTCAACGAGATCGATTCGGCCATTCTCCTGCACAACGCCTCCACGCAATTCGCCGATGGCGGCGAATTCGGCATGGGAGCCGAGATCGGAATCGCCACGGGCAAGATGCATGCGCGCGGCCCCGTCGGTGTGGAGCAACTCACTTCCTTCAAGTACCGCGTCCGCGGCGCCGGCCAGACCCGCCCGTGAGTTCCCGTCGAGAAGTCGCGGCGGGTGAATTGTCCGGCGTTCCGGCCTCGTGCCTGCGTATGCCCCATGTGGAAAAAGGCATGGCCGTCGGCCTGTTCGGCGGATCGTTCAATCCGCCCCATGCCGGCCATGCGCTGGTGGCGGAAACGGCGCTGCGCCGGCTGCGTCTCGATCAACTCTGGTGGATGGTCACGCCGGGCAACCCGCTCAAGGACAGAAGGGCGCTCGCCCCGCTTTCCGAACGCATCGCCCTGTCGCGGGAATGCTCGAAGGACCCGCGCATCAAGGTCACCGCCTTCGAGGCGGCGCACAAGATCCGCTATACCGCCGATACGATCGAACTGGTGCTCGCGCGCAATCCCGGCGTCAATTTCGTCTGGCTGATGGGAGCCGACAGCCTGCGCGATTTCCACCGCTGGGAGCGCTGGCGCAAAGTTGCCCGCTCGGTGCCCATCGCCGTCTTCGACCGGCCGGGCGCGACGCTTTCCTTCCTGTCGTCGAAAATGGCCAAGGTGTTCGACTACGCACGCATCGATGAGGACGACGCGCCGCTGCTGGCCCGCCTGTCGCCGCCCGCCTGGACCTTTGTCCACGGCCCGCGGTCGTCGCTGTCGTCGACGCAATTGCGTGAAATGATCTGAGAGCCTGTTTTGCAGGCCGCCATCGCGACTTTCGGAACAGGCTCTAAGTGTGACTCAGCGCCACGGTGACCATCATTGCCGCCAGTGCGAGCACCGCCAGTTTCCAGAAATCCCGGCGTTTTCTCAATCCCGGCAGGCCGAGCGGGCGGATGAGGTGCAGAGCCATCATCGCCACGATCAGCAGAGAGAGGATTTTGGTCATGCGGGGTCCCGGAAAAGGTTCGCGGCCGTTGTGCACGCGGACCAGAACAATGTCAAAAGCATCACGACATATGTGGGCGCCCGGCTTGACCTTGGCTGCTCGACGGATCAGTTTTCCGCGCATGTGAAAAGATGAGGTGGGACAATGGCACTGGACGGCAAGGCGGCAATCGTCACGGGCGCAGCAGGCGGTATCGGTTATGCGATTGCGGAGCGGCTGCTGCGGGAGGGCGTGCGCGTGGTCATCGCCGACATAGATACGGAAAAGGGCGCTCGCGCGGTCGGGGATCTGGAGCAGTTCGGCGAAGTGCGCTTCGTCAAGGCGGATGTCGGCAAGAGCCTCGACGTGCACAATCTCGTCGCCTCGACGATCGACGCGTTGGGCGATATCGACATCCTCGTCAACAATGCCGGCATCGTGCATGGTGCGGACTTCCTCGACATCAAGGAAGAGGATTTCGACCGTGTCCTGAAGGTCAATCTGAAAGGCACCTTCCTGGTGGGGCAGGCGGTGGCCCGCTACATGGCCGACAAGGTGGAGGGCGGCGGCGTGCCGGGCGTCATCGTCAACATGTCGTCGGTGAACGCGGTCTTCGCCATAGCCAATCAGGTGCCTTATTCGGTTTCCAAGGGCGGCGTGAATCAGCTGACCAAGGTGATGGCGCTGTCACTCGCGCCATACGGCATCCGCGTCAACGCCATCGGTCCGGGTTCGATCATGACAGACATGCTGGCGAGCGTGAATGGCGACCCTGCGGCCAAGAACCGCATCCTCTCCCGCACACCGATGGGCCGCATCGGCGACCCGCAGGAGATCGCATCCGTCGCCGCGTTTCTGGTGTCCGACGACGCTAGCTATATCACGGGCCAGACCATATACGCCGATGGCGGCCGGCTGCCCCTGAACTACACCGTGGCGGTAAAGGATGACGGGGAAGACGGCGCATAGGACGGCAGGACGGTCCCGCTTCTGTCCTGACAGAATGTTGTCATGACGGGTGTGCGATACGGGCAATCACATCATCGAGGAGGATGCGAGATGCCTATGTTCAAGAATCCCGGTCTGTCTTCCCTTGCGGGCTGGGCCCGTGACTGGCGGCAGCGCCGCCGTCGCCGCATCGGCGAGCGAATCATGAAGGACCTTCCACGTCGTCTCCAGGACGACATAGGTTGGGAGCCACCGACGCGGAATCGGCGGCGCTAGATCGTGTTTCGTCGATCCGCGCTGTGATCTATTGTCTCTTCGGCGTGCTTGGTGTCGCATTCCTGCGCAGGAGAACCCAATGGCACAGCAGCAAAAGACGATCGGCATAGTCTTCATAGACCACTTGGCCGACTGGGAATATGGATTGCTAGCGGCCTCGGCGGTCGAATGGCTCGGCGCGCGCGTGGTGGCTCTGACACCTGAGGGCGATCCGGTTCGTTCGACGGCGGGTTTTCAGGTGAGTGCGGATCGCGACTTTGACCCCGCGCAAAATGAAGATCTGGATGCCCTTGCCCTTATTGGCTCTGATTGTTGGGCCTCGGCGGACGCACCCGACGTTGCACCGCTTCTGAAGAGCGTGGCCGGGCGCGGTGGCGTCATAGGCGGGATCTGCGGGGCAACGCTGCCGCTTGCCAAAGCGGGTCTGTTCGCCGATGCGAAGCACACGAGCAATGGCCGCGAGTGGATCAACGAACATGTACCTGGCTATGCCGGTGCGGCCAATTACATCGATACGCCCAAGGCCGTCGCGGATGGTCGTATCGTCAGCGCGGCGGGAACGGCACCCGTCACCTTCGCGGCGAACTTCCTGCGCCTTGTGTTTCCGGATCAGGAGCCGGTGGTGCAGGAGATGCAGAGCTTCATGTCGCGCGAGCACGCGTAGAGCCTGCTAGGGGCGGCCTGCTTCTTCTACCGGCTGTGACACCCCTCCTGACGGTATGTTGTCAGGATGGGTGTGCGATAAGGCCGGAAACGAGGATATGGAGAGGTGCCATGAGCGAATACAGCCCGGACAATGCAGCCGTCTGGTTCGAGATACCGGTAACCGATATGGCCCGGGCCCGTGCCTTTTACGGCGCCGTTCTTCAAAACACCCTTACGGACATGGACGGACCCAATCCGATGGCACGGTTCGCGGCGAAGGATGACCAGGCGGTCGCCGGGCATATCTATCCCGGCAAGCCGGCTGCCGAGGGAACGGGCATCACGATTCACCTATCGGTCGCGGCTCCGCTCGAGGACGCGATGGCGCGCGTCGAGGAAAATGGCGGCAAGGTGGTCTCCCCCATCGTGCCTATACCCGCGGGACGATTCGTGTATTGTCTCGACCCCGACGGCAATAGCTTTGGCTTGTTCAACTAAGGATTGTCCCTCATGCGACGAGCGGACAGGCTGTTCCAGATCGTCCAGCATCTGCGGGGAGGCAGGCTCGTTACGGCCCGTATACTCTCCGAGCGGCTGGAAGTTTCGGAACGCACGATATACCGCGACATCGCCGATCTTCAGTCGACCGGCGTTCCGATCGACGGAGAGGCGGGCGTGGGCTATCTCATGCGCGAAGGCTTTGAGCTGCCGCCGCTGATGTTTACGCGCGACGAGATCGTGGCATTGGTGGCAGGAGCCCGCATGGTGCGCGCCTTCGGCGGCGCGGCCATGGCCCGGGCGGCCGAGGAGGCGCTGGTCAAGATCGGCACCGTGCTGCCCGAAGCCGAGCGCGAGCGTATTTCACGAACCGAGATCCACACGCCCGACTGGGTGATCTCGGATGCCGAGCGCCTCATCATCGACGAACTGGAAAAAGCGATCGAGCAGCGGCGGGTGCTGCGGCTCGACTATCGCGACGAGGCCGGCCGCGGCACGCTGCGGGAGGTGCGCCCGCTTGGACTGTGGTTCTGGGGCAAGGTGTGGACGCTGGTCGGCTGGTGTGAGCTGCGCGGCGATTTCCGTGCCTTCCGCATCGACCGCATCGCGGTGATGAGCGAAGCCGGGCGCACTTTCAAGCCCGAACGCGGCAAACAGCTTGGCGATTTCTACCGCCGGCTGGAGCTGCGGGAGGGCTCCGGCAACGGCCACGACAGGTGATCCCAGCTACCTCGGCGCTGGATAACAAAAGGGCTGTCCTTACGGACAGCCCTCGTGTTTTCGTATTCTCACGCGGCCCTGGCAGGCCTCAACAGGCCCGTCCGCGCTTCATGCGCTTCAGCGGAAAGACTGCTCCCCGCAAAGGCAATCCATCGAGACCACGCTTGAACGGAAATCACTCGACATTGGATCACCTCCTTTCGTTTCGTTGCTGATGGACGCAATGTGGAGCCTAACGCCGTCATCTGCAAGAGGCGGATCCCGCAGGATGTCGATTCCTTGCATTCGGGCCGAATAGAGAGCAGGTTGCCCTATGGGACGGGGCGCCAAGATGATCTCTATGACGGTCTTCCTGACGATGTTCGTCGCGGGAGGTCCCTTAATGGCAGCTCCTCCAGAGTTGCGCGTTTCAACGCCCTCGGACGTCGTTCAAGCACAGGCAAGCTGCAAGGCGGTAAGCTCCTGCCGTGAAGCAGTTGTCATGTGGTGCAATGGTTACCGGCGTGCCGACGGAGATGGCGACGGGATACCTTGCGAGAATGTGTGTCCGGACAAGAGGCTGGTCGACCAGATACGTCGTGAGATCGGATGCTGACCGGGCACGATCTACTTGGCGACAGGAACGGGCTGTAGAACCGGAGGCGCCCGGCGCCTCCGGCTCGCAACGCGGAACCTGTCTTCACCCGCGCTTGTTCTGACGGTTCTCCACGAGGTCCTCGACGACGGCCGGGTCGGCCAGCGTCGAGGTGTCGCCGAGCGCCGTATAGTCGTCCTCGGCGATCTTGCGCAGGATGCGGCGCATGATCTTGCCGGAGCGGGTCTTGGGCAGACCGGGCGCGAACTGGATCTTGTCGGGCGAAGCGATCGGCCCGATCTCGCTGCGCACATGGCCAACCAGTTCCTTTTTCAGTTCTTCGGATCCCTCCTCGCCGGCCATCAGCGTGACGTAGCAATAGATGCCCTGGCCCTTCAAATCGTGAGGATAGCCCACAACCGCAGCCTCGGAGACCTTCGGGTGAGAGACGAGCGCGGACTCCACCTCGGCCGTGCCCATGCGGTGGCCGGAGACGTTGATCACATCGTCGACGCGGCCGGTGATCCAGTAATAGCCGTCCTCGTCGCAGCGGCAGCCGTCACCGGTGAAGTACTTGCCCTTGTAGGTCGAGAAATAGGTCTGGATGAAGCGCTCATGGTCGCCATAGACGGTGCGCATCTGCCCGGGCCAGGAATCGGCAATGCACAGATTGCCGCTGGCCGCCCCCTCCAGAACATTGCCATCGCCGTCGACAAGCTGCGGTCTGACGCCGAAGAAGGGGCGGGTGGCCGAACCCGCCTTGAGGTCCGTTGCACCCGGCAGCGGCGAGATGAGAATGCCGCCGGTCTCCGTCTGCCACCATGTGTCGACGATGGGCGAGCGCTCGTCGCCGACGACCTTGTAGTACCATTCCCAGGCTTCCGGATTGATCGGCTCGCCGACCGTGCCGAGGACGCGCAGCGACTTGCGCGAGGTCTTCTTCACATGATCGTCGCCGGCGCCCATCAGCGCCCGGATGGCGGTGGGCGCGGTGTAGAAGATGTTGACCTTGTGCTTGTCGATGACCTGCCAGAAACGCGA
Organism: Nitratireductor luteus; assembly: GCF_026162365.1. GTDB lineage: Bacteria > Pseudomonadota > Alphaproteobacteria > Rhizobiales > Rhizobiaceae > Chelativorans > Chelativorans luteus. The sequence goes on from NZ_JAOANW010000002.1 coordinate 378,429, forward strand.
GGCGTCGGGATAGTTGGGCACGCCCTCGAACATCAGCGTTTGCGCGCCATTGGCCAGCGGGCCGTAGACGATATAGCTGTGGCCGGTCACCCAGCCGACATCCGCGGTGCACCAGTAGATATCGCCGTCGTGGTAGTCGAAGACATATTGGTGCGTCAACGACGTATAAACGAGATAGCCGCCGGTGGTATGCAGCACGCCCTTGGGCTTGCCGGTGGAGCCGGAGGTATAGAGGATGAAGAGCGGATCCTCCGCGTTCATCTTCTCCGGTTCGCAATCCGTCGACGCCTTCGAGGTCTCGTCGTCATAGGACAGGTCGCGGCCGTCGACCCAGTTCACGTCGGTGCCGGTGCGGCGCACGACCAGGACGTTGCGCACCTTGGCGCCGGCCTTCTCGGCGATCTCGATGGCCTTGTCCGTATTTGCCTTGAGGGGGACCTTCTTGCCGCCGCGCAGGCCTTCATCGGCGGTGATGACAAAATCGGACCTGCAGTCGTCGATGCGGCCCGCCAGCGAATCGGGCGAGAAGCCGCCGAACACGACGGAATGGACCGCGCCGATGCGGGCGCAGGCAAGCATCGCATAAGCGGCCTCCGGTATCATCGGCATGTAGATCGTGACGCGGTCGCCCTTCTTCACGCCGTTCGATTTCATCACATTGGCGAGCCGGCATACGCGCTCATGAAGCTCGCGATAGGTAATCTTCTTGTCTTCGGCCGGGTCGTCCCCTTCCCACAGGATCGCAGTCTGGTTCCCGCGCTCTTCCAGGTGGCGGTCGATGCAGTTGTAGGAGGCATTGGTGGTGCCGTCCTCGAACCATTTAATGGAGACGTCGCCTTCGAAGGAGGTGTTCTTCACCTTCGTGAAAGGAGTGAACCAGTCGATGCGCTTGCCGTGCTCCGACCAGAAGGCCTCGGGGTCTTCGATGCTGTCCTTGTACCATTTTTCATAGGTGTCCTTGTCGATCAGAGCGTCTTTCTTCCACTCCTGCTTGACCCGATGAACGTGCACTTCGGACATGATACCTCCTCCAGACAATTACGCGGCATAAGCCATCGCGGGCGCAAGAGGCGCCCGCTTTCGCGCGCATTATTAACATTCTGGCTGTGACCACAACATTAGACAATGGCTGGGGTAGGGGGCCGGGACAGGGCCAGGGTGGGGACGCACAGGCACTGGGCCGGACACCGCAATGAGCCGATTGTTAGCAGTGAGTTGGCTATGCTGCTAACGTATTGCTTTCATGAAACTTTTACCGGCTTGGAGCATTTTGGTTCTGGACGGTCAAGTCATGCGAGGACACAATATGGTTGTAGTCAACGAATCGGAAAGGGAATCGATGCGCCCACATGCCGACATGGAGATGATGCTGAAGGGCTACGGCCTGACGACAGCGGAGTTTCTCTACCATCTGCCGGATCATCCGCGTCTGCTGCAAAGTTTCATCTGGCAGCAATACGACATCGCACCGGATTTCCCTGAGCTCTTCCGCTTCATCGATTTCTGGAACGAGAAGCTGGAAGGACCGCTGCATTCGGTAACCTACACGCACTGCCATCTGGTTGCGTCCAGCGAATGGCGCAACGTGACGGGCGAGGTCGTGCTGCACTAGGTGCGAAGGGGCGGCGGCGGAGTTTAACGTGCGCCGAAAATCGCCGAGCCTATCCGCACGCTGGTCGCGCCGAAGGCAATTGCGGTCTCGTAATCGCCCGACATTCCCATGGAAAGTTTGCCGACGCCCGCCTCTCCGGCGAGCTTCTCGAGGAGTGCGAAGTGCGGGCCGGGATTCTCTTCGAAGGGAGGGATGCACATGAGGCCTGCGACTGTGAGGCCGTGAACATGTCGGCAGCGGCCGACGAAATCGACCGCTGCGCGCGGGTCGACACCCGCCTTCTGTTCCTCCAAGCCGGTATTGACCTGGACGTAAACAGGCAGCTGCCTTTCCTGCTTTCGCATCTCGTCGGCCAGTGCCTTGGCGATCTTTTCCCGGTCGACCGTTTCGATGACATCGAAAAGGGCGACGGCCTCCTTCGCCTTGTTGGACTGCAGGGGTCCTATGAGATGCAGCTCGATGTCGGGGAATTCCCGCCTCAGCTCCGGCCATTTGCCCTGGGCTTCCTGCACACGATTTTCGCCGAAAATGCGCTGGCCGGCTTCCAGCACAGGCCGGATATCGGTAGCCTCGAAGGTCTTGGAAACGGCAACGAGCGAGACCGAATCCGTCGGACGCCCCGCCTCGCGCGCGGCTTGCGCAATCCGGTTCCTGACGTTCCGCAGATTGTCGGTGGCATCATTCATCGTCTGTCGCTCCAGCCTTCCATGGTCCATCTGTTTTTGCTTCCAGGCAATTCCCAACGGAAACCTGTATCCACTTTCCCAGGAATTGCTTCGGGCGGAATCAGGGCCTTGCAGTTGACGGTCGTCACAAAGCATGGTGAAGGTCCGCCCGACAATCAGCTTCTATCTGTGAAAATCCGGGCATGGCAACCGAACGTTACAATCCGCGTATTTCCGAACCCCGCTGGCAGAAGGCCTGGGACGAGGCGAAGCTATTCGAGAGCCGCGACGATGATGGGCGGCCCACATATTATGTGCTGGAGATGTTTCCGTATCCTTCCGGGCGCATCCATATCGGCCACACGCGCAACTATACGATGGGCGATGTGGTTGCCCGCTACAAGCGCGCGAAGGGCTTCAACGTGCTGCATCCTATGGGGTGGGATGCCTTCGGAATGCCGGCGGAAAACGCAGCGATGCAGAACAAGGTGCATCCCAAGGAATGGACCTACCAGAACATCGCGGTGATGCGCGACCAGCTCAAGACCTTCGGCCTGTCACTCGACTGGAGCCGTGAATTTGCAACCTGCGACGTGGACTACTACCACCGCCAGCAGATGCTCTTCGTCGATTTCTTCGAGAAGGGCCTGGTCGGGCGCAAGATCTCCAAGGTCAATTGGGATCCGGTGGACCAGACGGTGCTCGCCAATGAGCAGGTGATCGACGGCCGCGGCTGGCGCTCGGGAGCCGAGGTGGAGCAGCGCGAGCTGGCGCAGTGGATCTTCAAGATCACCGACTATTCCGAAGAGCTGTTGCAGGCGATCGACGGTCTCGACCAGTGGCCGGAGAAGGTGCGCCTGATGCAGCGCAACTGGATCGGCCGCTCGGAGGGCCTTTCCATTCGCTGGGAGCTGGCGGAAGATACCGCCCCCGAGGGCGAGCAGGTGCTGGAAGTCTACACGACCCGGCCGGACACCATCTTCGGCGCCTCCTTCATGGCTGTCGCAGCCGACCACCCGCTGGCCAGGAAGGCTGCCGCCGCAAATCCCGAGCTTGCCCGGTTCCGCGAGGAGTGTCGCCGCATGGGCACTTCGGCCGCTGCGCTCGAAACTGCGGAAAAGAAGGGTTTCGACACCGGAATTCGCGTTAAGCATCCCTTCGACCCCGATTGGACGCTGCCCGTCTATGTCGCGAATTTCGTGCTGATGGAATATGGCACCGGCGCCATTTTCGGCTGTCCGTCGGGCGATCAACGCGACTTGGATTTCGCCAATAAATACGGCCTGCCGGTCACCCCCGTCGTGATGCCGGAAGGGGCCGATGCGGCGACTTTCCAGATCACCGAGGAAGCCTTCACCGATGACGGTGTGATGATCAATTCACGCTTTCTCGACGGCATGAAACCGGATGAGGCTTTTGACGAGGTCGCCCGGCGTCTGGAAAAGGCGATGCTCGCTGGTGAGCCGGCCGGAACCCGCAAGGTGAATTTCCGTCTGCGCGACTGGGGCATTTCGCGACAGCGCTATTGGGGTTGTCCAATCCCCATGATCCATTGCGAAAGCTGTGGCGTCGTGCCGGTGCCCAAGGAAGAGCTGCCGGTCAAGCTGCCCGACGACGTCGACTTCGAGAAGCCGGGTAATCCGCTCGACCGCCATCCGACCTGGCGGCACGTGAAGTGCCCGCGATGCGGCGCCGACGCGCGGCGCGAGACCGACACGATGGACACTTTCGTCGATTCCTCCTGGTATTTCGTACGCTTCACGAGCCCCCGCGCTGAGACACCCACGGACCGCGAAACCGCCAATCGCTGGCTGCCGGTGGACCAGTATATCGGCGGCGTCGAGCATGCGATCCTGCATCTGCTTTACTCGCGCTTCTTCACGCGCGCCATGAAGGCGACGGAACACCTCGATCTGGATGAGCCTTTCAAGGGCCTGTTCACCCAGGGCATGGTGGTTCACGAGACCTACCGGGCAGTGGACGGCCGCTGGCTGTCGCCGGCCGAAGTGCGCATCGAGGGATCGGGCGCCGACCGCAAGGCCATCGAGATGGCCACCGGAAGATCTGCTTCCATCGGCGCGCTCGAAAAGATGTCGAAGTCGAAGAAGAACACGGTGAGCCCCGAGGAGATCACCGAATCCTTCGGTGCGGACACCGCACGCTGGTTCATGCTGTCCGATTCGCCGCCCGAGCGCGACGTCGAATGGACGGATGACGGCGCGGCGGGTGCGCACCGCTTCGTGCAGCGCATTTGGCGTCTGGTGGGTGACATTGCGCCTGTTGTGGCGGGCATCAGCCCGCAGGCCGCGGCAGATGGCGGGGCAGCCGCTATCTCGAAGCCGGCGCACAAGGCCTTGAAGGCTGTCGGCGAAGACATCGAGAGGTTGGCCTTCAATCGCGCCATTGCCCGCACGCACGAGTTGGTGAACGATCTGAGCGCAGGCTTCGCCGGCCTTGACGCCAACGCTTCCCCGGAAGCAAAGGCTGCAGCGCGTGAGGCGGTGGAAATTCTCGTGCACCTCATAGCACCGTTCATGCCGCATCTGGCGGAAGAGTGCTGGGCCGCGATCGGCGGCACCGGGCTGGTTGCTGCCAGCGCCTGGCCTGCATTCGACCCGGCGCTGGTGGTCGACAACGAGATTGTGCTGCCGGTACAGATCAACGGCAAGAAGCGCGGGGATTTGACAATTGCGCGCGACGCGGACAAATCTGCGGTTGAAGATGCGGTCCTGAAGCTCGACTTCGTGCAGAAGGCGCTGGACGGCGCCGCGCCGCGCAAGGTGATTGTCGTGCCGCAGCGCATCGTCAACGTCGTGGCTTAAGCTGGAGCGGTAAAGGTGAAGATTCGCACATTGGCCGGGGCCGGCCTCGGCCTGATACTGGCGCTTGCCGCTGGCTGCACGGTTCAGCCGCTTTACGACAGCAGCCCGGAGAGAACCGGTCTGGGCGCGCCTGCGGTCGATCTGTCGAGCGTCGCAATTGACCCCGTCTCCACGCGCTACGCGCAGGAAGTGCGCAATCATCTCATATTCCTGCTGTCCGGGGGGGCTGGCGAGCCTGCCTCGCCGCGCTATGCGCTCGATCTTACGGTCACGCGCAGTACGACGTCGTCCGTGCAGGTCCAGTCCGGCAGCGAGAACGAGCCGACGGCCGGTACGGTAACGATGACCGGCATCTACCGTCTCAAGGATACGGCTACGGGTTCCGTCGTCGCCAATGGCAGGCGCAACGTGTCATCCTCCTTCGATAGGCCACGGCAGGAGTATGCCGTGCTGCGGGCCGAGCGCGACGCCGAGAACCGCGCTGCCCGGGAACTGGCCGAGTCCCTTCGCCTTGCCGTGGCGCAGGACATGGCGCGCCTCGACAAGCGCTGACCGGAACCTATTATAACAATGTAGAATCATATCCTCTCGGGGGAACTTCGTGCGGGCGGTAATTGAAGCGTGTTGTCATTGCGACGTCACAGATTTCGGTGAAACAGCCACCAATGGAGTGCTTCGCTCATGGATATTCACACGACGCTCTCATCGGTGGCCGGGGTGCTTGGAAGCCGCGTGCTGAAGCGCGAGGCGCTTGGCGCCGGCGAGCCTTCCCACGTCGTCGATCAGCTGATCGCCGAGCGCACGACGCATTTGTCCCGGCACCCGCTCTGGCCGGTGGCAAAGCCGCTGCTCTACCGCTATTTCCATTATCGGCAGGCGGTCGTCATGGCCGACACGGTGGCTCAGCTTTCAGGATGGGACGCCTTCACCTATATCAGTCAGCTGCTGCTTCTGAACGTTTCGGCTCGGGGCATCGAGCATATCCCGGCTGATGGCGGGTTCATTCTCGCGCCGACGCACCCGACGGGGATCGCCGACGGCATCGCCGTTTTCGACCTGATGAAGAAGGTTCGGCCGGACTTGGCGATCTTCGCCAACCGCGACGCGCTTCGTGTCAATCCGCGCTTCCGCGACCTGATAATCCCGGTGGAGTGGCGGCAGAACGAGAAGTCGCATGCCAAGAGCCGCGATACGCTGGAAATGACGGCCAAAGCCTTTGCGTCCAACAAGGCGGTCGTGCTGTTTCCCGCGGGGCGCATCGCCTACTGGAACGACGACAAGCTGACAGAGCGGCCCTGGCAGCCTTCGGTGGTCGCGCTTGCCCGGCGCTACGAGGTGCCGGTTATCCCGGTCAACATAACCGCCCGCAATTCTGGCCTGTTTTATCTTTTATCCAAATATTCGAGCGAATTGCGCGACATGACGCTGTTCCACGAGCTCCTGAACAAGAAGGGGCGCGCGATCCAGATGACGATCGGCCGCCCCATTCCGCCGGGTCTTCTGGACGGGGAGCCGTCGGAAGTGGCCGGGAAACTGCAGGAACATGCGGTCGGCAGGCTATTGGATGAGCCCGACGCCGAGTTCACGTCCGTCGGATGGAGCGCCGCCGCCCAGCGTGGCTGAACGGCGGCGCGTCAGCTGTTAGCCGATCTTCTGGCCGGTTTTGGCCCAGTCGGCGAGGAAGGCTTCCAGTCCCTTGTCGGTCAGAGGGTGTTTGACCAGGGCCTTCAACGTTGCGGGCGGGACGGTTGCCACGTCGGCGCCGATGAGGGCGGCCTGCTTCACGTGGTTGACGGTGCGGATCGAGGCGGCGAGGATTTCCGTGGAGAAGTCGTAATTCTCGTAAATCGTGCGGATCTCGGCTATGAGTTCCATCCCGTCGATCCCCAGATCGTCCAGACGCCCGATGAACGGCGAGATGAAGGTGGCGCCCGCCTTCGCCGCCAGCAGCGCCTGGTTGGCCGAAAAGCACAGTGTCACATTGACCAGACGGCCGCTGCCGGTGATCTCCTTGCAGGCCTTCAGGCCGTCGAGGGTAAGTGGCACCTTGATGCAGATATTGTCTGCGATCTTCGACAGGATGTCAGCTTCCTTCATCATGCCGCTGAAATCGGTAGCTGTCACCTCGGCCGACACCGGACCTTCGACCATGGAACAGATTTCCTTGGTCACCTCCTGGATGTCGCGGCCGGATTTCATGATCAGCGAAGGGTTGGTTGTCACGCCGTCCAGCAGGCCCAGATCGTTGAGCTCGCGGATATCGTTCACATCGGCCGTATCGACGAAAAATTTCATGGTCTACTCCTTGGGTGGCGCTGGCGCGGACGGTGCAGCCTCTTATCTACACTCGGCCTTGCTCTAATCCAAGAAAACGGCAAGGTCACGCCTCATGGAACAAGATTCGGCGACAAGACGCGTGATTCCGGTCATGGTGCCCATGCCGGCGGACAGACCCTATTCCTACGCCGTGCCGGCGGGGATGTGGGTGGTTCCGGGTTCCATCGTGCGGGTGCCGCTGGGTCCGCGGGAGGTTGCGGGCATCGCCTGGGACGGCGATGGCGGTCCGGTCGATGCGAAGAAGCTGCGGCCGATCGCCCATGTGTTCGACTGTCCGCCCGTGGATGCGCGGACGCGCCGTTTCGTCGAGTGGATCGCCACCTATACGTTGTCCCCGCCGGGTATGGTGGCACGCATGCTTCTGCGCGCGCCGGCCGCGTTCGATCCCGAAGCTCCCATCCAGGGCCTGCGCCTGGCTGAGCGGCGGCCCGACCGCATGACGGCGGCGCGCGAGCGCGTGCTGGCACTTGCCGGCGACGGCCAGGCATGGACGCGATCCGGGCTGGCGCATGCGGCCGGTGTCTCGCTCGGCGTCGTCGACGGGCTGAGCGCGCAGGGCGTTTTCGATAGGGTCGAAATTCCTCCCCGTCCCATCGTGCCGGCGCCCGATCCAGATTTTGCCAAGGCGGAACTTTCCCCCGCCCAGGCGGAAGCGGCGGACAGGCTGCGGCGTCTGGCCCGGGCCGATGCGTTTTCCGTCGGGCTTCTCGATGGCGTCACCGGCTCGGGCAAGACGGAGGTCTATTTCGAAGCCGTCGCCGCCGCGCTCGAAAAGGGCAAGCAGGTTCTGATCCTCATTCCCGAGATCGCTCTGACGCAGGCATTTCTGGAACGGTTTCACGACCGGTTCGGGGCCAAGCCGGCGGAATGGCACTCTGATCTGGCGCCGCGAAAGCGCGAGCGCGTCTGGCGTCAGGTGGCGGAGGGTCAGGTGCGCGTCGTCGCCGGCGCGCGCTCGGCACTGTTTCTGCCCTTCGACGAACTGGGGCTGATCGTAGTCGACGAGGAGCACGACCCCGCCTACAAGCAGGAGGACCGGGTCTTCTACAACGCGCGCGACATGGCCGTGGTGCGCGGGCATATCGGAGGATTTCCGGTCGTGCTCGCCTCGGCCACGCCCTCGCTGGAAAGCCGCGTCAACGCCGACCAGGGCCGCTATGAACGCATAAAGCTGCCGGCGCGCTTTGCCGATGCGGCGCTGCCGGAGCTGAGCGCGGTGGATATGCGCAAAGCGCCCCCTGAGCGGGGCGGCTTCCTGTCTCCGGTCCTTATCGAGGCCATCGGCAAGACGCTGGAGCGCAACGAACAGTCGCTACTCTTTCTCAACCGGCGGGGTTACGCTCCCCTCACGCTGTGCCGGGTGTGCGGGCATCGGTTTCAGTGTCCGGACTGTTCGAGCTGGCTGGTGGAGCACCGCTTTCGCCGCCAGCTCGTATGCCATCATTGCGGGCACAACGAGCCGCAGCCCGAAGCCTGTCCCGAATGCGGCACGCTCGACCATCTGGCTGCCTGCGGACCGGGGGTGGAGCGCATCGCCGAGGAGGTCGACCGCCACTTCCCCGAGGCCCGCACCATCCTGCTTTCCTCCGATATGATGGGCGGAGTGAAGCGGCTGCGGCTGGAGCTGGAGGCGATTGCCGAGGGCCAGGCCGACATTGTCGTGGGAACGCAGCTTGTGGCCAAGGGGCACAATTTTCCCGGCATGACACTGGTCGGCGTGGTCGACGCGGATTTGGGTCTTGCCAATGGCGATCCGCGCGCGGCCGAACGCACTTTCCAGCTTCTCAGCCAGGTGACGGGTCGGGCCGGCCGTTCCGGGCGGAAGAGCCATGGGCTGATACAGACATATCAACCCGAGCATCCGGTCATGAAGGCGCTCGTTTCCGGCGATGCAGAGGCGTTCTACGAAAGAGAGATTGCCGAGCGCGAGCGGGCAGGGCTGCCGCCCTTCGGCAGGCTGGCGGCGATCATTGTCAGCGCGGCAAGCCGGCCCGAGGCGGAAGGCCACGCCCGTGCGCTTCGCCGGGCAGCTCCCGCAGCCGACGATCTGATGGCGCTCGGCCCCGCCGAGGCGCCGCTATCGCTGATCGCCGGACGCCACCGCTTCCGCCTGCTTGTCCAGGGCGGGCGGCGCGCCGACATACAGGCCTATCTGCGCGCCATGATAGAAGCCGCGCCGCGCCCGCGCGGCTCGGTCCGCGTGCAGGTCGATATCGATCCGCAGAGTTTTCTGTGAGAATCCGGCTCACGCGGCTGCTGGATTTTTCCGCGCTACGTCCATGCGTATTACAATGCCATCTGGAAGGTAATATCCGTTAAATGTGTTGCCTGTGAAATGGGCATCACCAACGCCCGGCATACGCAGCACCCTTTGCATTCCTCGAATAGCAGGATGGTCTTCACGGATAAATTCTGTGGCGCTTACGTCCAATCCGGCAAGAGTTTCCTGATCCGAGATGACTTCGGCTACAATTCTGTAGAATTCTCGCTTATCCTGCACCGCGCTGTCAGGGACGATCCAAAGCTTCCATACATCGCTATCGGGATAGTGGACCCACATTGCAGCTTGTGGCTTCGCGAGCGTGAGATCCAACAGCTCGATGAGTCTCTGCCCCTTCGTTACCAGAAACGTCTGATCCATTGGATGACTCCGCTCTCCGAGTTCTCCGTCGTTTCAAACAGCGTTTGGGCCTCAAACATAGTATAGGAGCGATAACGGGCGTCGGGAAGCCATTCGCTGGAAATCGCCCAATTGACCGCAAATGATGAATTGTTCGAAAGTTCGCGCTTCAGCTCGCCGGATAACCCCGCCAATCCGACCAGCTGTGAGAACTCATGTGAATATACGTTCCGTATGAAGTTCCTGTCTGGAATTGTGTCAGCGCTGATCTGTTTGGCTATGCAGGCTTTTAAGGCGAATTCCACTGCATAACCTGCCAAATAATATGCATTGAGGCGCGCTTGTGCAGAAGCAGCAGTTGCGCGTCCTCAAGTTTTGCCTCGGCCAGGGTTTGAAGCTCGCTTCTTCTCAAGAGACACACGTCCACATTTGCTTCGCCCAATTCTACACTCTACGATTGAAGTTGGTGCTGAGTCCAGAATCGTACTATCGCGTGCAGCGACTGGAATATCCAAGAGGAACGGACCATGGATTTCGCGTTTCCCTGGCCCTACAGCCAGGGTGAGTGGCTGGCCTGGAGCGTGGCGGCCTTTACCCTGCTGCTAGGGGCCTGCGCGCTTTTCGCGCCACGGCTGATGTTGCGGGCGCTGCGATTGGAGAGCGAGCCGTCGCGGCCTTCGGGTGTTTCATCTGTGCGCGCGCAGTTGGGCGGGTTCTATCTGGGCATCGGCCTCGGCGCCATCCTGTTCGCCCAGCCGCTGGTCTATATGGTGCTCGGTTTCGCGTGGGCGCTGGCGGCTTTCGGGCGTCTGGTTTCCATGATGTCGGACGGCGCCAACACGCTCTACAACTGGCTTTGCCTCATCGTCACCATCGCGCTTTCTGCGTTGCCGCTGGCTTTTACGTTTGGCTTCATAGGCTGACGTTGCGGCTACAGCATCGGCCCGAAGATCGGATTGATTTTCGGGAAGCACGATGCATAGATTCAATAATCTACAGCGTCCTTCGGGCGTTCAGAAAGACGCACGGCGCTGTGGCCGCGGGGCGGCTGCGACAAAACCTCCCCTTTCGTTGTGTTGCGGCGTGTTGCGAGTCCGGAAAGCCTGTGCTAGACGGCAAGCGGCTTTCGGCCGGGGGACGGTGGCACGCGTTCTCCTGTGTTGAAATAATATCAACAAGGTCAGGGATTTAGCCCGAGTCTTCGCACTCCAGCGTCAAATCTCGCGACCCTCAGCTGTGAGAAGAGACCATCCCGTGGCAGAATCTGGCTCGATGATCTCCGGAGTGGCAGGACGCTATGCGCAGTCGCTGTTCGAACTCGCCAATGAGGCGAAGGCCGTTCCAGCCGCTGAAAGCGACCTTTCCCGCTTCGAGGAGATGCTCAAGGGCAGCGACGATCTTCAGCGCCTGATCAAGAGCCCGGTCTTTTCAGCCGAAGAACAATTCAGGGCCGTCGGCGCAGTGCTCGACAAGGCCGGCATCACTGGGCTGGTCGGCAATTTCCTTCGCGTGACCGCGCGCAACCGGCGTCTCTTCGCCGTGCCGCAGATGATACGCGCCTTTCGCCAGATCGCCGCGCAGGCACGGGGCGAGGTTACCGCCGAAGTGTCGGTGGCGCACAAGATGACGGCGGCGCAGGAAAAAGAGCTCAAGGCGGCCCTCAAGGATGTCGCCGGCAAGGACGTCACCATGGACGTGACGGTCGATCCCTCCCTTCTCGGCGGACTTGTCGTCAAGCTCGGATCGCGCCAGATCGATACTTCGCTTAAAACCAAACTCAATTCGCTCAAGCTTGCACTGAAAGAGGTCGGCTGATGGATATCCGCGCAGCGGAAATTTCCGCAATTCTCAAGGACCAGATCAAGAATTTCGGCAAAGAGGCCGAAGTTTCGGAGGTCGGTCAGGTCTTGTCCGTTGGTGACGGTATTGCCCGTGTCTATGGCCTCGACAATGTCCAGGCCGGCGAGATGGTCGAGTTTCCCGGCGGCATTCGCGGCATGGCGCTGAACCTCGAAGTCGACAATGTCGGCGTGGTCATCTTCGGCGCCGACCGCGACATCAAGGAAGGCGACACCGTCAAGCGCACCGGGACCATCGTGGACGTGCCGGTTGGCCCCGAGCTTCTCGGCCGCGTGGTCGACGGCCTCGGCAACCCGATCGACGGCAAGGGCCCGATCAAGTCCAAGGAGCGCCGCCGCGTCGACGTCAAGGCGCCGGGCATCATTCCCCGCAAATCCGTGCATGAGCCGATGTCGACCGGCCTCAAGGCCATCGATGCGCTGATCCCGGTCGGCCGCGGCCAGCGCGAGCTGATCATCGGCGACCGCCAGACCGGCAAGACGGCCATCGTTCTCGACACCTTCCTCAACCAGAAGGCGCTCAATGACGGCGATGACGAGAGCCAGAAGCTTTACTGCGTCTATGTCGCCGTCGGCCAGAAGCGCTCGACCGTCGCGCAGTTCGTGAAGGTGCTCGAAGAGCGCGGCGCGCTCGAATATTCCATCATCGTCGCCGCCACGGCTTCGGACCCGGCGCCGATGCAGTTCCTGGCCCCGTTCGCCGGCTGCGCCATGGGCGAATATTTCCGCGACAACGGCAAGCACGCCGTTATCGGCTATGACGATCTTTCCAAGCAGGCCGTGGCCTATCGCCAGATGTCGCTGCTGCTGCGCCGCCCGCCCGGCCGTGAAGCCTATCCGGGGGACGTGTTCTATCTGCACTCCCGCCTTCTCGAGCGCGCGGCGAAGCTGAACGAGGACAATGGCTCGGGCTCGCTGACGGCGCTGCCGATCATCGAGACGCAGGCCAACGACGTGTCGGCCTACATTCCGACCAACGTGATCTCGATCACGGACGGGCAGATCTTCCTTGAGACCAACCTGTTCTTCCAGGGTATTCGCCCCGCGGTGAATGTCGGCCTTTCGGTGTCCCGCGTCGGTTCCGCCGCACAGGTTAAGGCGATGAAGCAAGTGGCCGGTTCGATCAAGGGCGAGCTTGCCCAGTATCGCGAGATGGCGGCCTTCGCCCAGTTCGGCTCGGACCTCGACGCCGCCACGCAGCGCATGCTCAACCGCGGCGCGCGCCTGACGGAGCTATTGAAGCAGCCGCAGTTCTCGCCGTTGAAGACGGAAGAGCAGGTCGCCGTCATCTTTGCCGGCGTGCAGGGATATCTCGACAAGCTGGCTCTCAAGGACGTGACCCGCTTCGAGCAGGCTCTGCTGACGCATATGCGCAGCGAAGGCAAGGAAGTGCTGGAGGCGATCCGCAAGGAAAAGGCCCTGTCAGACGATCTGCGCGGCAAGCTCAAGGCAGAGATCGACGCCTTCGCCAAGAACTTCGCCTGAGGTTTGTGACGCATGGCTTCCCTCAAGGACCTTCGCAATCGGATCGCCTCGGTCAAGGCGACGCAGAAAATCACCAAGGCGATGCAGATGGTCGCCGCGGCGAAGCTGCGTCGCGCGCAGGAGGCCGCGGAAGCCGCGCGGCCTTACGCCCAGCGCATGGGCACGGTTCTGGCCAATGTCGCCTCGACGGTTTCGGGCAGTGATGCGCCACCGCTGATGACGGGCACCGGCAAGGACGACACCCATCTGCTGGTTGTGGCAACCGCCGAGCGCGGCCTGTGCGGCGGGTTCAACAGCCAGATCGCACGCCATGCGCGCGATCACGTGCGCAAGCTTCTGTCGGAAGGCAAGACGGTCAAGATCCTTTGCGTCGGCAAGAAGGGTTACGACATCCTTCGTCGCGAATACGGCCAGCACATCATCGATCGCGTCGACCTGCGGGAGGTGAAGAGGATCGGCTTCGCCAATGCCGATGAGATCGCCAAGAAGATCATCGGCTTGTTCGAGAATGGACAATTCGACGTCTGCACCCTGTTCTATTCCGAGTTCAAGTCGGTCATCAGCCAGATACCGACGGCGTTGCAGGTGATCCCGGCACAGGCACCGGCTGATGGCGCGGTTGAAAACCAGGACTCCGACGCGGCGTACGAGTATGAGCCGGATGCGGCGAGTATCTTGGCCGATCTCATCCCGCGCAATATCTCCGTCCAGGTTTTCCGGGCCCTTCTGGAGAATGCCGCCGGCGAGATGGGTGCGAAGATGACCGCGATGGACAACGCGACGCGCAATGCGGGCGAGATGATCGACAAACTGTCGATCACCTACAACCGCCAGCGCCAGGCGCAGATCACCAAGGAACTGATCGAGATTATTTCGGGCGCGGAAGCGCTCTAAACTCCTGTATTCGCAATTCCGGACGGAAAACCGGTTTCCACTTTTCCTGGAATTGCTCAACGGACCGAAGAGGTTATTGATTATGGCTAGAGCAGCGACACCGAAAACGACTTCGGCGACCGCCAATAAGGCCGCGCCCGCCAAGCGGGCGCCGGCAAAGAAGACACCCGCGGCGTCCTCCGGAGCCAAGGGCACCGTTCGCCAGGTCATCGGCGCCGTCGTCGACGTGCACTTCACCGATCATCTGCCGGCGATCATGAACGCGCTGGAGACGGACAACCAGGGCAACCGCCTAGTGCTCGAGGTGGCGCAGCATCTGGGCGAGAACACCGTTCGCTGCATCGCCATGGACTCGACCGAAGGTCTGGTGCGTGGGCAGGATGTGACCGACACTGGCTCCCCGATCACCGTGCCTGTCGGTCCTGAAATGCTGGGCCGCATCATCAACGTTATCGGCGAGCCGATCGACGAGGAAGGTCCTGTCACGGCGACGGAGATGCGTCCCATTCACGCGCCCGCGCCGGAATATGTCGATCAGTCTACGGAAGCCGAGATCCTGGTCACCGGCATCAAGGTTCTCGACCTGCTCGCACCTTACGCCAAGGGCGGCAAGATTGGCCTGTTTGGCGGCGCCGGCGTCGGCAAGACCGTTCTGATCCAGGAACTGATCAACAACGTCGCCAAGGCGCATGGCGGCTATTCGGTGTTCGCCGGCGTGGGCGAGCGTACCCGCGAAGGCAACGATCTTTATCATGAGTTCATCGATTCGGGCGTCAACAAGAAGGGCGGCGGCGAAGGCTCCAAGGCCGCGCTCGTTTACGGCCAGATGAACGAGCCGCCCGGCGCCCGTGCCCGCGTTGGCCTGACGGGCCTCACGGTTGCCGAGTATTTCCGCGACCAGGGCCAGGACGTGCTCTTCTTCGTCGACAACATCTTCCGCTTCACCCAGGCGGGTTCGGAAGTGTCAGCGCTTCTCGGTCGTATTCCTTCGGCCGTTGGCTACCAGCCGACGCTGGCGACCGACATGGGCGCGCTCCAGGAGCGCATCACGACGACCAACAAGGGCTCGATCACCTCGGTGCAGGCCATCTACGTGCCCGCCGACGATCTGACCGACCCGGCGCCGGCAACCTCCTTCGCCCATCTGGACGCCACGACCGTGCTCAATCGCGCGATCTCGGAAAAGGGCATCTACCCGGCCGTGGATCCCCTCGATTCGACCTCGCGCATGCTCGACCCGATGATCGTCGGCGAGGAGCACTACGAGGTGGCGCGCGACGTGCAGCAGACGCTGCAGCGGTACAAGTCGCTGCAGGACATCATTGCGATCCTGGGCATGGACGAGCTTTCCGAAGAGGACAAGCTGACGGTCGCCCGCGCCCGCAAGATCGAGCGCTTCCTGTCGCAGCCTTTCTTCGTGGCCGAAGTGTTCACCGGCACGCCGGGCAAGCTGGTCGATCTCGCCGACACCATCAAGGGCTTCAAGGGCCTTGTCGCCGGCGAATACGATCACCTGCCGGAGGCTGCCTTCTACATGGTCGGCACCATCGAGGACGCCATCGAGAAGGCGGAAAAGCTGGCTGCGGAAGCAGCCTGATCCAGAGCGAATAGGGAATAGGGGAGTAGCGAATAGGGATTGTGAAAGCGGCAGGTTGCGAATTTCTATTCGCTATTCGCTATTCGCTATTCGCTAAAGAAGCATGGCTCAATCCTTCAAATTCGAACTGGTTTCGCCCGAGCGGCTTCTCGTTTCCGAGGAGGTCGTCCAGGTCGTGATTCCGGGAACGGAAGGCGAAATGACCGTGATGGCCAATCACGCGCCGACCATGACCGGCATCAAGCCCGGCGTCATCACCGTTTCCAGCGCTGCCGACAAACAGGACCGCTACGTGGTGTTTGGCGGCTTCGCCGATATCCTGCCGGAAGGCTGCACGTTGCTGGCCGAATCGGCGGTTCACGTCGACGATATCGACCGCGAGGATCTGGCCCGCCGCATCCAGGAAGCGCGCGAAGACGTGGACGACGCCAAGGACGATGTGACGCGCACGAAGGCCGAGGAATTCCTCAGTCAGCTCACCACGCTCGAAGGCGCGATCCTGCCGGCCTGATAGACGATATGCTATTGCGAGAAAGCCGGCGGAGACGCCGGCTTTTTTTGTTGAGCTTCAGTTGTGGGAATGGAAACAAACCGGGCGCTTCCGTGTTGGAGGAGGAAGGGACGGCACATCTTTCCATCCAAACACGGGAGCTGCATATGAGACTACTGACACTCGTTCTGGCCGCAGGCGCTCTCTCCCTCGGCTCCGCGCAGGCACAAGACCAGGCAACCGCCAGTATGATCGATGGCGACGAAGCCTCGGTCGGGAGGGTGACCTTCAACGCAACGCCATCGGGCGTGACTCATATTGTCGTGGAGATGACGGATCTGCCGCCGGGACCGCATGGGTTCCACGTACATGAGACCGGCGAATGCGACCCGGCCGACGAGTTCAAATCAGCCGGAGGCCACCTCGCCGGTGGAAAGGCGCACGGGATCGAAGATCCGGAAGGGCCGCATCCAGGTGACCTGCCGAATGTGAATGTCGGTCAGGATGGCATCCTCAAGGTCGAGTTCTTCGCGGAAGATTTGCCTTTGGAAGAGGGCGAAAATTCCCTGCGCGATCAGGATGGCTCCGCCGTTGTCCTGCACGCGGAAGCGGATGACTATCGCAGCCAGCCTTCCGGTGAGGCGGGTGACCGCATTGCGTGCGGCGTCATCGAGTAGGAGCGTCAGGGCGCAAGGTGCCTGAATGCGGCTATCACATCCTCATAGACACGGCGCTTGAAGGGGACGATGAGATCCGGCAACTCGTCCATGGGCTTCCATGCCCACGCATCGAATTCGGGCTCGTGGCCGCCCGGCGGCGGGTTTATGGCGATCTCGCTTTCATCGCCCTCGAAGCGGAAGGCGAACCATTTCTGGGTCTGGCCCCCGAATTTTCCCTTCAGCGCGATGCCGACGAGATGCTCCGGCAGGTCGTAGTCGATCCATTCTGGTGCCTCGGCGAGCAGAGAGACGCTTTTCATGCCTGTCTCCTCGTAGAGTTCGCGCTTGGCGGCTTCGAATGGATCCTCTCCCCTGTCGATGCCACCCTGCGGCATCTGCCAGAGCATCGTGGCCCCTTCCATTTCGCCTTCAGGCTCGATGATGCGCCGGCCCGCCCACACGGCGCCGGTGTCGTTCAGCACCATGATACCGACGCATGGACGGTAAGGCAGCTTGCTCGCCCTTGATTTCTTGTCTGTCGCCATATTGTCCACTATCCCTCCGGATCCAACGCAACCGCCGAAACCGGCACGAGCTCGATGCCGCGCGTACGCACCTCGGCGCTCCAGGTGGCAACGGTTTCCACGGTCATATCAAGTGCGGAGCCGGTGCCGACCGCGTAACCGCGCGCGCGGGCTATACGCTCCAATTCGTCGAGCTTTTTCAGTATCGCGCCTCTTTCCGGCGCGGCATCGATCACCGTATCCCCGGCGGCGAAGGGAACGCCCTTTCGGGGCGCCAGCGTTTCAGCCAGGCTGCGCGCGGAGGTCCCATCGTCGACGTAGGCCAGTCCGCGCTGTCCCAGCTCCTCCATCAGCTGGCCCATTGCGTCAGGATCGGCCGTAAAGCGTGCGCCCATATAATTTATGACGCCGGTGTAATTCGTCATGCGCGACAGTGCCCAATGGAGGTTCTGCACGTTCTCGCTCCACGGTGTGCGGACCAGAAGCGTTCTCGGGCCAGGATTGACGGCGGGGTAGTCGAACGGCTCCAGCGGAAGCTGGATCATGATCTCGTGGCCTTCACGCCGGGCTGTCTGCATCCAGCGTGACAGGCTGTTGCCTTGCGAGGCAAAGGCGAGCGTGATTTCGGAGGGGAGGCGTTCTATGGCGCGCTGCGTGCCCGTCTGCGAGATGCCGAGCCCGCCGATCATCAGCGCAATCCGCGCGCCACGCGCGCCGGACCAGGGGCGGGCATAGACATCGAACGGCCGCAGACCGGCGGCATTGCGCACGGGGAGCGGCCCCATCTCGGACGCCTCGATAAGACTCCGGTCGGGCAGGTGTGCGACGCGCGGGTTCTGGCCGATCGCGGCGGGATCGTGAATGACGATAATTTCGTCGTCGGCCCGCTGATCTTCCGGATTCACACGAATGATGGAGGCGCCCGGTGCTCCTTGGCGGGGTGATAATGCTTCCCGTTCGGCATCTGCCGTCTCCACCTTGGCTTGGCCCTTCGCCGGCGCCGTCGTCATTTCCGGCTCGGAAACGGCCATGGGCGAGGGGGAGCGCAGGGGGTCGTCACGAAGCGACAGAAAGGCGGATCCGCCAATCAGCACAACGGCTGCGGCCACGCCGGCCACGGCCTTCATGCTTATGCGTGTTGCGGCGCGGTCGCGGCCTGGCTTTGCCTGGCCGAGCGGCCTGTTCATATCGTCGCGCCCCGGTTCCATGCGTTCGTGCAGCCCCTATCGCATGCCCAAATGCCGCGCGGCCAGCGGCCGCGAATCACCAACCGGTGGATGATAGCGCAGTTGAATGAGTTTGAATTTGATAGCCGGAACTCTTCCGCCTCACATCGTGAGCGGTGTGAAAGTGTGGAACGGGCGCGAACGCACGCCGCCCAGTCTGGCGGCGTGCGTTCGGCATTCTACTGGTTCATGACCGCCTTGTCGGGGTTCGGCGGAAAGGCCGGGTCGGACTTCTCGCCGCGCAGCAGCTCGAGCGCGTAGTTCAGCTGCACGTCATCCTCCGGTTCCGGCGGAACATAGGCGATGGAGCCTGAACCTTCGGTGCTCTCCAGCTCACCCTGGATATGGCCGCGCAGATCCGATTCGCCCCGCGAGAGGTCGCGTCCGGCGAGTTCTTCGGGCAGGGGCTGCTCCACCTTGATGTCGGGCGTAATACCCTTGCCCTGAATGGACTGGCCGGATGGCGTGTAATAGAGCGCCGTGGTCAGGCGCAGTGCGCCGTTCTCGCCCAGCGGGATGATCGTCTGCACGGAGCCCTTGCCGAAGGACTGGGTGCCGAGGATGGTCGCCCGGCGATGGTCCTGCAGAGCACCCGCGACGATTTCGGAAGCGCTGGCCGAGCCGCCATTGATCAGCACGACCACCGGCTTGCCGTCGGTCAGGTCGCCAGGCCGCGAACCGAAGCGGGAGATGTCATTCGGCTGGCGTCCGCGTGTGGAGACGATCTCTCCGCGGTCGAGGAACGCATCGGAGACATTGACCGCCTGGTCGAGGAGACCGCCGGGGTTCAGCCGCAGATCGAGCACATAGCCCTTCAGTTTGTCGTCGGGGACTTCGCTCTTGATCGCGTCGATAGCCGCACGCAAATCGTCCATCGTCTTTTCCGTAAACGAGGTGATCTTCATGTAGCCGATGTCACCTTCGACGCGGTGCTTGACGGCCTTCACCTTGATGATGTCGCGAACGATGGTGATCTTGAGCGGCTGAACCTGGCCCTCGCGCAGGATCGACAGCTCGATCGGCGTGTTCACCAGGCCGCGCATCTTGTCCACGGCGTCGTTGAGCGACATGCCGCGCACTTCTTCGCCGTCGATCTTTTCGATCAGGTCTCCGGGCAGAATGCCGGCGCGGGCGGCCGGGGTGTCGTCGATGGGAGATACCACCTTGACCAGCTCGTTTTCCATCGTGACTTCGATGCCGAGGCCGCCGAACTCCCCCTTGGTCTGCACTCGCATGTCCTTGGCGGCGTCGGCATTCAGGAAGGACGAATGCGGATCGAGCGAGGTGAGCATGCCGTTGATGGCGCTCTCCACCAGCTTCTGATCGTCCGGTTCCGTAACATACTGAGCGCGCACGCGCTCGAAGATGTCACCAAAGATCGCCAGCTGGCGATAAGTCTCCGTGCCTGCCGCAACCGCAGCCGATCCGCTTGTTCCATGAACAAGGCTGACGGCGGATGCGCCCATCAACGCACCGGCAAGCAATAGGGACAACTTACGTATCATTTCCCGTCCTTCCAGATAATTCCCGAGCCCACCAGAGCTTCGGATCGACCGGTTTCCCATCTTTCCTGAACTCCACATAGAGTTCGGGAGTAGCGCTGCCAGCAGCAGCTGTGGAGATACTTGCCAGTCTTGCCTCGCCCATCATGCCTATCGGCTCGCCCGCCAGTACGGTTTGTCCCAGTGAGACATGCAGCCGGTCCATGCCAGCCAATACGACATGATAACCGTCGCCGGGGTCCAGTATCAATAGCTGACCGTATGAACGAAACGGTCCCGCATAAAGCACCGTACCATCGACCGGTGCAGTTACGATTGCGCCCGATTGTGTCCTTAGAATGTCACCCTTCAGGGTGCTTCCGGTGCCGTCATCCTCGCCATAATGAGAGGCGAATTCGCCTGAAACGGGCAAGGGCAGAAGGCCCGCGCGGCGGGCAAAAGGCAACACCTCGGTCAGCCGGTTTTCCTGGCGCGCATCCTCCGTATCGCGCTCCTGGCGGGCGCGCCTTTCCTCCAGCGCGGCACGAAGGCTCTCGATCTCGGTCTGCAGCGAAACGATCAGCCCTTGCAGGCTATCGGCACGCAGGGCCAGATCCTGCGCCTTCGCCAGCTCTTCTTCCATCAGGGCTTCGGCTTCGGTCTGAAGGCGGCGCTTTTCGGTTAAAAGGGCGGTCAGGCGCTGCTTCTCATGGGCCTGTTCGGCGACCTTCTCCTCAAGACTTTGCCGTTCCGAACGAATGGAGGCGACGATCCGCGCCAGTTCCTGGAGGTCTGCCACGAGGATTGCGGTCTCCTCCCGCAGTTCGGGGACGACGGCGCCGAGCAGGATGGCGCTGCGGACCGAGGCCAGCGCATCCTCGGGACGCACCAATATGGCCGGCGGAGGGTTGAGCCCCATGCGCTGCAGGGCGCCTAGGACCTCGGCCAGGGTCCCCCGCCGGGCGCGGAGCGAGGTTTTCAGCTCATTTTCCCGCTCCGTCAGGTTTTCCAGCCTGCCTTCGATGGCCTGGATGTCCTCGCTCAGCTTGCGTTCGGTCTTCACCGCCTGGATGAGCGCGGCCGTCAGCGCCGCATTGTCGTTCTTCACCTGCGCGAGTTCAGCGGCAAGTTCTTCCTGCCGCTGCTGCGAAAGTTCCATCTCGCGGGCGACCCGGTCGAACTCCTCCTGGCTCTTGTTCTGTTCGATCTCCAACGTATCGACGGTCTGAGCGGCGGCCGGAAGAACGGCGCAGGCAAGGAAAGAGGCGGCGGCGAGCCCCCGGATCCCCATTCTGCAATTGAACTTCCGCATGTTCATCGCATGCCTTCTGCTTGCGGTTCGAAAACCGATATGCTGCTGGAAACAGGGGGCGACTGATCGCCCGGCACTTTCGTTGAACGCCCGGCGACACGCCGCAACGCTCTTCGCAGCACATTAGTGCGGCTTCGTTAAGGAAGCATCAACCATGGTTGCCGAAACGACAACCGGCAGGCGATCTGTAATATCGAATATCAGTCTTTCCGCTGTGCGCCACGCCGTCAATCGCGGTGATAGGGGTGACCGGCGAGGATTGTCACCGAGCGGTAAAGCTGCTCGGCCAGCATGATGCGCATGAGTTGGTGCGGCCAGGTCTGCGCACCGAAGGATATGGCGAGCTCGGCCGTGGCGCGTGCCTCGTCGTCGTGCCCGTCCGGCCCGCCGATGGCGAATGTCACCTGCTTCACGCCCTCGTTGCGGTAGCGGGCAATCATTTCGGCCAGGGCGCGCGAGGAAATGTTCTTTCCACGCTCGTCAAGCAGGATCGTCACGCCAGCCTCGGCCAGTTCGTTCAGCTTTCGGCCTTCCTCGCGCTTGCGCTCATTGGGCGACTGCGCTCGGCTCTCGGCGCATTCGATCACACCCGAAAACTCGATGCCAACGGCCGGGCCGCTCTTCTGTAATCGATCGAGAAAGCGGTCGGCCAATTCGCGTTCGGGGCCGACCTTCATCCGGCCGACGGCATGAATCAGAATGCGGATGTCAGCCTCCTTTATGCGTCCAAAAGGACGCACGGCGCAGTACGGCGCCGTTCCAGGCGGCATATTTCAGACCGCAACGGCGTTCCCTCGTCCGTCACGACGATCCGTCATTTGCTTCCAGCATGTTCTTCTCCCGAAAAACGGCTCCCGCTCTTCGGGACATGCTTTCAGTGCAGCGTTTCGTCGTCCAGGTCGGGAGTCGCCCACATCTTTTCGATGTTGTAGAACTCCCGGACTTCGGGCCGGAACACGTGAACGATGATATCGCCCGAATCGATCAACACCCAGTCGGCGCCGGCAAGACCTTCGACGCGTGCCGCACCGAGACCTTCCTCCTTGAGAGCCCGGAGCAAATGGTCCGCAACCGCCGCTACATGGCGATGCGACCGTCCGGACGCCACGATCATGTGGTCGGCCAGCGGTGATTTGCCCTGAATGTCGATGGAAACGATGTTTTCCGCCTTGGAGCCTTCCAGGCTCGTCAGCGCGGTCTGGATGGCGCGAGACAGGCTGTCGCCGCTTGCCCCGGCCGGTGAAGGCATGATTTCAGCCTTCTTCTGCAGTGCTGTTCTCAGTGTCTTTCCTTTCCAATAAGAACAACCAGGCTGCACGACATTCTATCGTGCACCGTAAGCTTGAACCAAAATCCGATTCTGGAAAAGCGAAAACGGCAAAGCCGGTCGTCAGCTCGTCGCCTGCGGGCGGGTTAGTCTGCCGCATTTCCGCCATCCGGTGGATGGTTCAGGCATCTAATAGATAGGCAGACAAGCTTGTCAGTTTCAAGACAGGCCCGCCTGTCTTTCTTTCGATTTGTCCTCTGGCTCCGGTTGCTCGGCCGCTTCGTCGGGATAAAAGGCCAATTCCGCCGGCAACGGCGCCTGGGCCGGCAGCGGCGTGAAATCGGTTGTCTCGTCTGCCGAAGGCGCTTCGACGAGCTTGATCCGCCAGAGGACGAATGCGCAAAAGGCGACCGCCACCACGATCGCGACATACATGAAGGCCTCGGTGCCGAAAACCGCCGTAAGCAATGTCGTGCCGCCCGGGATGAGGAAGCCCGACAGCGACCAGGCAAACAGCATCGTACTCGACAGGGCCACGAGATCGCCCTTTTGGGCGCGGTCCCCCGCATGGGCGCTGGAAATGGAATAGATCGCCTCCGTTGCGCCGCTCCATATCATGTAGACGCCCAGCATCCAGATCATGGCGCCGCCGTCGACGTGCGTAGCCAGCACGCCGCCAACGATGACGAGCAGCGAGGCGGCGACGAGGACATAGCGGCGGTCCATGCGATCGGAAATCCATCCGGCGGGAATCTGGATCAGGATCGTCCCGACCGGCATGGCGAACATCAAAAGCGCGACGTCCTGCTGGCTCAGGCCCGCCGCGGTGGCATGGATTGGCGCGAAGCCCGCCACCATCATCGACAACCCGCCGACGGCTAGCATGCCGGCAAGGCCCACCGGCGAAACCTCCCAGGCGAGTTTCAGCGCGATTGAGGCGGTTTCCGGGGGCGGAGGCGGACGCAGGCGCGTCAGCCCGACGGGGATGATCGACACGGCGGCGAAAACGACGCCGATCACGGGCGCCGTGTTGGCGGCGATGTCGATGAAGCGCACGGAGAAGGAGCCGAGCCCGAGTGCCACCACGTAGGTAACGTAGAATATCGCCATCACCCGACCGCGGATATTGTTCTCGAGCACGTCGTTGAGCCAGCTCTGGGCCACGATAAAAAGCCCGTTCATGGCGAAGCCGTAGAGGACGCGCGAGCCGAGCCAGAAATAGGGGTCCGTCATCATGCCGATAAAGGCGTTGGAGAGGATCACGATGGCCGTCAGCGTCATGAAGACGCGGGCATGGCCGACGCGGCGCACCATGTGACCGGTCATGAAGCAGCCGGCCATGCCGCCCGCCGCCAGCGCGGTGAGGATGGTGCCTGCCCAGGCCGGGCTGAAACCCTCGGCCGCCAAGCGCAGCGGAATGAAGGCGAACATCAGCCCGTTGCCGACGGCGACAAGCCCGACGGACAGGATGATCGATGTGACGGCGATCGCCGGCGTCGGCAGGTTCTCGCTGCCGTAGTCGGGAATCTGCTGCTCGGTTGCTGCCGCTTCTGCGGTCATGGCGGATCTTCCACGGGTCGAAAATAGCTACATGCCGGCATGCGCAAGTAGCCGGGTTCTGTGCAAATAAGATGAAGGCCGGGCGGGTTCCACCGGCTCGCCCAATGCCGCTGCTCTATGCCTTTGCTGGCCGGGCGGCTATGCAGTATGCGACGTGGAATGAAATGGAAAAGACGAAGCGGGCGATTCTGCTTCAGGCGACCAGCCGGCCGGGGCGTTCGATCAACCGGTCTTCCTGCATGTAGTAAAGAAGATGCTCGGCCCAGGCGCGGTATCCGTCCGCGGAGGCATGGAAGCCGTCATCGGAAAAGCCGGCATCCGGATCGTCTATGGGCAGCCGCGTCGCCGGCACCACGCCGCGCTCCTCGCAAAGCTGCGTTCCCATGTGGTTGATCAGCGATGCGCGGATTTCCAGTATACGGCCGAGAGCCGGCGGAAGAGCAGGCATGCGGCGCATGTCCACTACAGGCGACCACACGATCAGGGCCTCCGGCCATTTGGCGCGTAGGGCGTAGAGAAGACCGCCGAACTCCCGCTTGAAACGTTTTACCCTGTGAAAATTCTTGGCGTCGTTGGTCCCCACCGCGATCACGATATGGGTCCAGTGCTCGTCGGCCAGATTGGGTACCACGAAGTCGCGAACCTGTCCCGCAGTTGCGGAATTGAAGCCGGCCGCCCGCCACACGACCGCGCGTTCGTGGCGCAGGGCGACAAGGCGGGCGAGCTGCGACGGCAGGCCGTGGCTCGTATCGGCGATGCCGACACCGGCGACGGACGAATCGCCGATCACCAGCAGGCGCACTGCCGGCTCGGCCCCGTCGATGCGATGACGCACCCGCCCCTGCGGCGGTAGCATACGCGGCGTGCGCAGCCGCACCCCGATGCCCTGCCAGGCATAGACCGGGAAGGCAAGCCAGGAAAGCGCGGCCTTGAGCGGGTTCATGGAAAAGGTTTAGCAAAGGACAATCGGGGGTGGAACCGATAATTCCGGCGGGGCTGTATCCGCTACGCGACCTGGAGCTAACACTACAGCAGCAATTCATCGTTGCGCCCTGCGCACCCCCTCGCCCTCCGGCCCTGACAGCCGACCTCCCCTCGAGGGGGAGATGTCCGGCAGGGGTGGAGGAGGATGCGAAGGGAGCGGCAGTCAAGCCGCCTTTTCGAGCGCTTCCTTCCAGTCGCCGCGGGCGGCGAGACCGTTCATCCGGGCACGGTGGGCAAAGGCCCGCTGGCCGGCGGCGACATTCTCCTGTTTGCCACCCCACGCCTTCAGGGCCGCTGCCTGCAGGGCGCGGCCATAGGAGAACGTCAACGTCCACGGCGTGTCGTGGCCGGCATTCATGGCCGACAGATGCGCCGTGGCTTCCTCGTCCGACTGGCCGCCCGACAGGAATGCGATGCCCGGAACGGCGGCGGGTACGGTCGCCTTGAGGCAGCGCACGGTTTTTTCCGCCACTTCCTCGCGGCTGGCCTTGCGGGCATTCTTGCCGTCGATGACCATGTTGGGCTTCAATACCATGCCTTCGAGCAGCACGCGGGCATCGTAAAGCTCGGCGAAGACCGTCTTCAGAACCCATTCGGTGACGTCGTAGCAGCGGTCGATGGAATGGTCGCCCGGCTTGCCGTCCATCAACACTTCCGGTTCGACGATGGGAACGATGCCGGCCTCCTGGCAGAGTGCCGCATAGCGAGCCAGCGCTTGCGCGTTCTGCTTGACGGCTCCCCAGCTTGGAAGATCGTTGGAAATGGAGATCACGCCGCGCCATTTCGCGAAGCGCGCGCCGAGATCGTAATATTCGGCGAGGCGTTCGCGCAGTCCGTCGAGGCCCTCGGTGATGGTCTCGCCCGCGAAACCGGCCAGGGGCTTGGCGCCTTTGTCGACCTTGATGCCGGGCACCGCGCCGCTATCGGCGATGACCTTCGCCAGCGGCGTGCCGTCGCCAGCTTTCTGGCGCAGGGTCTCGTCATATAGGATGACGCCGGAGATGTGGTTCTTCATTCCCTCTTCGGCGCGGAACAGCATCTCGCGATAGTCGCGCCTTGTGTCCTCGGTCGATTCCACACCGATGGAATCCAGCCGCTTCTTGATGGTGCCGGTGCTTTCGTCGGCGGCCAGAATTCCCTTGCCGCTTGCCAACATGCGGGCGGCGATATCTTCAAGACGTTCGCTCATTCCTGTGCCTCCTTTAGCATTTTGCACTCAGGTGGGACCACCTGACGTCCGCATAAATGCGGAAACAAAAAGATAGAGCGTCCTTTGTGCGTCCGAATGGACGCACGGCGCTCTAGTCGTGCCATGCAACGCGATTAGCAGATGACAGCAGAAAACGGAATGCGGTGGCTTGGTTCCTAATCGATTGAAAGAAAACGAAGTTCGCCTACTTCGTTAATGCCAGCACGCCGGGCAGCGGTTTGCCTTCCATCCATTCCAGAAAAGCGCCGCCGGCGGTCGAGACATAGGTGAAATCGTCGGCGACGCCAGCCTGGTTCAGCGCCGCGACCGTGTCGCCGCCGCCGGCCACCGACACGAGCAGTCCTTCACGGGTTCGCTCGGCCGCATATCGGGCAGCCGCCATCGTCGCCTTGTCGAAGGGCTCGATCTCGAAGGCGCCGAGAGGGCCGTTCCAGACGACCGTATCGGCACGGTCGAGCCATTCCTTGATCTTCTCGACCGTCTTCGGGCCGACGTCCAGGATCATCATGTCCGCAGGCACGGCGTCGACCTCGACAACCCGGCTTTCAGCACCCCCCTTGAACTCGCGGGCCACCACCGCGTCCGATGGGAGCACGATGGCGCAGCCGGCCGAGGCGGCATCGATCATGATCTGCCTGGCGGTATCGGCCAAGTCGTGCTCGCACAGCGATTTTCCCACATCGGTACCGCGCGCGGCCAGGAAGGTATTGGCCATGCCGCCGCCGATGACCAGCGCGTCGACCTTCTTCACCAGGTTGAGCAGCAGGTCGATCTTGGTCGAGACCTTTGCCCCGCCCACAATGGCAAGCACCGGGCGTGCCGGATCGCCAAGCCCCTTTTCCAGAGCCTCCAGCTCGGCCTGCATGGTGCGACCGGCATAGGCCGGCAGCAGCCGGGCGAGACCCTCGGTGGAGGCATGGGCGCGATGGGCGGCGGAGAAGGCATCGTTGACATATATGTCGCCGTTTTCGGCAAGCGCGGCGGCAAAGTCGGGATCGTTCTTCTCTTCGCCCGGGTGGAAACGGGTGTTCTCAAGGAGTAGCATATCGCCATCGGCCATCTCGCCGACCGCCTCCGCAGCGGTCTCGCCGATGCAGTCGGAGGCAAAATGTATGCGCTGATCCAGTGCCGTCTCGACGGCATAGGCCACGGGGCCGAGCGAGGCTTCAGGATCGCGCTTGCCCTTGGGCCGGCCGAAATGTGCGAGCAGGATGACTTTGGCCCCCTTTCCCGACAATTCGGCAAGCGTGGGCGCAATGCGCTCGATGCGGGTCGCATCGGTCACCACGCCGTCCTTCATCGGCACGTTGAGATCGACGCGCACGAGAACGCGCTTGCCGGCGATATCGCCCAGATCGTCGAGAGTCCTGAAATCGGCCATGGTCCCCTTGCTCCTCGTTCAGCAGGCTGCGATTGTCGGATGCGGCCCGGAACATACAGTGCAGAGCCGCGCTGGCAAGATGCCGCGAGGCTTTTCGCCGATGCGCTAGCGTCGGCCTTTCAGCATGGTCCACAGGCGGCTCGCCGCCTCGCCGATGCTCAGGAAAACAGGCACGCGCGGTGGACTTGCGGGCGGGTCGACCGACAGGCCCACCGCCGCAATTTCGCCCTTCTCGTCGACATCGCGAACGATCAGTTCGATACTTCCTAGCGTGACCCGATCGCCATATTCGGCGCGTCCGCCCAGGCGCTTGCGCATGAATTCGGCGATTGTCATCGCCTGTTCCTTGTCGCTCAATCCCGGCGCATAGGCCGCCTCGATATCGGCGGCGGGCCGGGTCGGGTCGACGCTGAAGGCGCCGAAGAAATCCGCGTCCTCCGGGTCCATCTCGGCGGGACTTGCGAAGAGACGGTCGAGCAGGCGCGGGTAGCGGTCGGGAACGAAGATGTAGACATGGTCGCCCGCCATCAGGCGGCCTGCATACTGATAGGTCATCGAGCGCCCATCGCGGACCACCAGCGCCGGGCGCGCCCAGCGCGGAATGCGCTGCCCGCGCTCGACAGGGCTGCCCGGCACCACGCGATATGCCAATAGTTCATGATGCGCCGAGCCTGGCAGTTCCAGTTCCACCTTGTTGAGCGGGCCCAGCCGGGGCGGCACCACCATGCTCAGCCGTCGGGCGAGCGGACCGACGGTCCATCCTTGCACCATCAGCGAGACGAGCACGATGATGAAGACGATGTTGAACAGCGCCCGACCGCCTTGCAATTGGTCTATGAGCGGCGTGATGGCCAGGAGAATGGATACGGCTCCGCGCAGGCCCACCCAGGAGATGAAGGCCGTCTCCGCGCGGGAGAAGCGAAAAGGCAGTAGGCACAGCGTCACCGCGACCGGGCGGGCGATGAAGATGAGGAAGAGGCCGAGCAGCAGCGCCGGCAAGGCGATCTCGGCGAACTGCGAAGGCGTGGCGAACAGCCCGAGCACCAGGAACATGATGATCTGCGCCAGCCATGTCACGCCATCCTGGAAGCGCTTGATTGAGGCGGGCGAGCGCAACTGGCCGTTGCCTGCCACGAGACCGGCCACGTAGACGGCGAGGAAACCCGAACCGCCGAGGGCACCGGTGAGCGCGAAGACGAGCAGCGACAGGGCCAGCACGAATATCGGGATAAGGCCCTGGTCCAGGTTCAGGCGAACGACCAGCCGCACGATCACATAGCCGCCGGCGATGCCGGCCAGAAGACCGATGCCCATCTGCTGGAGGAAACCAAGCGCCACCTCGCCCGCGAGCTTGCCAGGCTCCAGCGGCGCGCCGGTGGCGATCAATGCGACGAGAGAGAGCGTCAGGAAGATGGCGATCGGGTCGTTGGATCCCGATTCCACCTCCAGCGTCGAGCGGACGCGCTCGCGCACGGAGATGTTTCCGACCCGCAGCAGGAAGAACACCGCGGCCGCGTCGGTCGAAGCGACGGTGGCGCCGAGCAGGAAGGATTGCAGCCAATCGAAATCCGTCAGGAAATGCGCGGCAAGGCCGACAAGGCCGGCAGTGAGCACCACGCCCAGCGTAGCGAGCGCGACCGCCGGCGCGGCCGCGGAGCGGAAGGCGGATATTGGCGTGCCGAATCCGGAATCGAACAGGATGACGGCCAGCGCCAGCGATCCCACGAAATAGGCTGCTGACGCATTGTCGAAATCCAGCCCCAGCCCGTCGGTGCCCGCGGCCAGGCCTATTCCAAGGAAGATGAGGAGGAGGGGAGCACCGAAGCGGAAGGCGATCAGGCTGGAAAAGGCGGCGATCAGCACCAGAACGGTGCCGACGAGCGTTATGACGTAGATGCCTTGATCCATCGCCCTCTCTACTTCCCGGATTTGGCCAACAGTGCGGCCAAACGCGCGGAACCGCAAGCACCGGAAGAAAAAAACGCCCGGCACGAAGGCCGGGCGTATCGTCGCATTTATCGTCGTCGGCGTCAGATCGTCTTGCCGAAAGCTACCGCCGTGTCGGCCATCCGATTGGAGAAGCCCCATTCGTTATCGTACCACGACATGACGCGCACGAGATCGCCTTCGATCACCTTGGTCTGGTCGAGCGCGAAGGTTGAGGAGGCGGGATTGTGGTTGAGATCGATGGAGACCAGCGGCTCGTCCGTATAGGCGAGGATGCCCTTGAGCGAACCGTCGGCGGCGTCGACCAGCGCCTTATTGACCTCCTCCACCGTGACCTTCCTCTTCGGCACGAACTTGAAGTCGATGACCGAGACGTTGGGGGTGGGCACGCGGATGGATACGCCGTCGAGCTTGCCGTTGAGCTCGGGCAGCACCAGGCCGACGGCCTTGGCCGCACCCGTGGAGGTCGGGATCATCGACATGGCCGCGGCGCGGGCGCGATAAAGGTCCTTGTGCATCGTATCCAGCGTCGGCTGGTCGCCCGTATAGGCGTGAATTGTGGTCATGAACCCCTTTTCGATGCCGAAAGCGTCGTGCAGCACCTTGGCCACCGGGGCCAGGCAGTTGGTAGTGCAGGAAGCGTTGGAAACGATCTTGTGCTCCGACGAGATCTTGTCGTGGTTCACGCCATAGACGACCGTCAGGTCGGCACCGGAAGCGGGGGCGGAGACGAGCACGCGCTTGGCGCCGGCTTCGAGGTGAAGCGAGGCCTTCTCCTTGGAAGTGAAGATGCCGGTACATTCCATCACGATGTCCACGCCGAGCTCGCCCCATGGCAGCTTGGCCGGATCGCGCTCGGCAAAAACCTTGAAGCTGTCGCTGCCGATATTGATCGCGTCGCCCTCGACCTTCACTTCCGAGGGGAAGCGGCCATGCACGCTGTCGTAGCGCAGCAGGTGGGCGTTGGTTTCGACCGGACCCAGATCGTTGATGGCCACGACATCGATGTCCTTGCGGCCCGATTCGTAGATGGCGCGAACGATGTTGCGGCCGATGCGGCCAAATCCGTTGATGGCGACTTTGACAGTCATGAATTTCCTCCGGAGCGTGAGGCCATGGCTACATGGCGAAAAGACGGGAGTTACTTAGCCCAATCGAAACCCGGACGGGTAGGTCTGCCGGATCCTTTTGGCGCTGGGAAGCGTGGCGGATTGGCCGTTATTCCCGACATTGGTTTCATCCTCCCCGCTTCCCAGAGCCAAAAATCCCTCACCAGCCCTAGGCCGCCGAGCGTTCGGGTGGACTCTTAATGCGGCCGCGATAAAGAATCCAGCCATAGGCCGGGACGATGACTGTGCCAGAAGGCAAGGCGCCGCCCCGGATCCTTTCAGCCGGTCTTACTGCGTTTCTCCAAGACGTGCCTCGGCCGCCTGCACGGCAGCTTCGGCGGTGATGCCGAAATGCTTGTAGAGATCGGGTGCCGGCGCGCTGGCGCCGAAGCCGGTCATGCCGATGAAAACGCCATCGGGCCCGATGAAACGGTCCCATCCTTGGCGGATACCGGCTTCGATGGCGATGCGTACCGGCGTCTCTCCGAGGATAGCCTCGCGATAGTCCTCCGGCTGCGCCTCGAACAGCTCGAAACACGGCACCGAAACGACCCGCGTCGGATGGCCGCGCTCGTCGAGCTGCTTTTTGGCTGCGACCGCGATCTCGACCTCGGAGCCGCTTGCGAAGATGGTGACAACCGCATCGTCGCCCGCCGGCGCCAGCTCGTAGGCACCGCGGGCGCAGAGGTTTTCGTCATCATAGCTGATGCGCACCGGCTCCAGCTTCTGGCGGGTCAGGGCGATGGTGGAGGGCACTTTGCGGCTTTCCAGCGCGATCTGCCAGCACTCGGCGGTTTCCACTGTGTCGGCGGGGCGCAGGACGTAGTGGTTGGGGATGGCACGCAGCGCGGCCAAGTGCTCGACCGGCTGGTGGGTCGGGCCGTCTTCGCCAAGGCCGATGGAGTCATGGGTCATCACGAAGATGGAGCGGATGCCCATCAGCGAAGCCAGCCGCATGGCCGGGCGCGCATAGTCGGAAAAGGTCAGGAAGGTGCCGCCATACGGAATGACGCCGCCATGCAGCGCCATCCCGTTCATGGCCGCGGCCATCCCGTGCTCACGGATACCGTAATGGACGTAGCGACCGGAAAAATCGCCCGGCTTCACGGTGTCAAGCTGACTGGTGCGGGTATTGTTGGAGCCGGTCAGGTCGGCCGAGCCGCCGATCGTTTCCGACAGACAGTCATTGATGACTTCCAATACCATTTCCGAAGCGTTACGGGTGGCAACCTTCGGGTTTTCCTTGGCCAGCTTCTTCTTATAGTCGTCGATAACGTCGGGGAAGGCTTCGGGCAGGTCGCCGCGCATGCGGCGCTCGAACTCGGCGCGGGTGTCGGCGTCGGCTGCCGCCAGGCGTTTTTCCCATTCCTTGCGCTCCTTGGCAGAGCGCAGGCCGGCCAACCGCCAGTCGTCGAGAATGTCGGAAGGCACGACGAAGGGCTCCGCGTCCCAGCCGAGCGCCTCGCGGGCGCCTGCGATCTCCTCGGCGCCGAGCGGCGAGCCATGTACCTTCGCGGTGCCGGATTTGGTCGGCGCGCCGTGGCCGATTGTGGTGCGGAAGGCGATCAGCGTCGGGCGGTCGGAGGCGCGGGCGGTCTCGATGGCCGAGGCGATGGCCTCCGGGTCATGGCCGTCGGCGCGCAGCGTATGCCAGCCCGACGCCGCGAAGCGCTCACACTGGTCGGTGGAATCGGCGAGCGAGACCGGGCCGTCGATGGAGATCCGGTTGTCGTCCCACATGACGATGAGCTTGTTGAGCCGAAGGTGGCCGGCAAATGCGATGGCCTCCTGGCTGATGCCCTCCATCAGGCAGCCGTCGCCGGCCAGCACATAGGTATAGTGGTCGACAAGCTCGTCGCCGTAGCGCGCGTTGAGCAGACGTTCCGCCAGCGCCATGCCGACCGAATTGGCGAGACCCTGGCCGAGCGGCCCGGTGGTCGTCTCGATCCCTGCCGCATGGCCGTATTCGGGATGGCCGGCCGTGCGCGAGCCCAACTGGCGGAAATTCTTGATCTCGTCGATGTCGATGTCTTCGTAGCCGAGCAGGTAGAGCAGGGAATAGAGCAGCATCGAACCGTGGCCCGCCGACAGGACGAAGCGGTCCCGATCGGCCCAGTGGGGCTTCTTCGGGTCGTGCGTCATGAAACGGGTGAACAGGACAGTGGCAATGTCGGCCGTCCCCATCGGCAGGCCGGGGTGGCCGGACTTGGCCTTCTCGACGGCGTCCATGGAGAGGAAACGGATTGCGTTCGCCATCCGGTCATGTTTGTCGCGTGGGATCATGTTTGCTCGCAGATCGGCAGGAGATTGAACGGTTGGCGCATCGTGGCCCGAAAATGCAGGGGACACATAGCAGGTGGCGTCCCTAAGTCAATAAAACCCAAGGCTCTTGGTATCGAGCCTGCGGTCTCCGCGCGCCTTGATAGGGTCCGCATTGTAGGGGATAGCGTGGGGATCTTGTTGACGCGTGCTTCACCTGCCGCGTAATCTTTCGGAGTTAAAAGCTTAGGATCGTGCGCATTTCGCAGGCGGGCGGGCTGGGAATGGTGGCGATGAACACCCAACGTTCTGGCGATACTACTTTGAAGGAGGCTATCGGCCGCCTTGCAAAGGCTGTCGGCATGCTGGAAGCGGCGGCCGACGGCCGTCTCGAAAAGGAGCAGGATTACGCCGAGGCTGAAGCGGAGGTGCAACGCATGGGCGCGGACAGGGCGCGGCTTGCCCAGGAAATCGACAAGGCGGAGGCGCGCGCGGAGCGGTTGGCCGAGGTCAATCGCGAGGTGTCGCGGCGGCTGGTGACGGCGATGGAGACCATCCGCGCCGTGCTCGACCGGTAGGCCCAGTCATGGCTCAAGTTACGGTATCCATCGACGGCAAGACCTATCGCATGGCCTGCGACGAGGGGCAGGAAGAGCACCTGATCGACCTGGCGGAGCGATTCGACCGCTACGTCCAGCATCTGAAGGATTCCTTCGGTGAAATCGGCGATCAGCGTATCACCGTGATGGCCGGCATCATGGTGATGGACGAATTGGCGGAGTTGCAGAAGCGGGTGCGCGGCATGGAAGGCGAGATCGCCACCTTGCGCAAGACGCGTGACGACGCGCTCTTGAAGGCCGACAAGAACGACGCCGCCTTGACCGGCGGCCTTGCCGAACTCGCCGAGCGCATCGAGGCAGTGGCCGCGCGGCTTTCCGCCAGCGAGCCGCCACGCCAAGGTTGACCGGCGGAATTTCGCCATCGGAGAAAATATGGCCAAGACGGTAAAGCTCGAGAACCCCGTTCAACTCGCGGTGGTTGGCGCGGCGCATGGGATCAAGGGCGAGGTGCGGGTGAAAAGCTTCGCGGAGGACCCGCTGGCGCTCGGCCAGTACGGCCCCCTTCACACCGAGAGCGGCAGGGCGCTCAAGGTGAAGGATGTGCGTCCCGCCAAGAATGTCGTCATCGTCCGCTTCGAGGGTGTGAGCGACCGCAGCGCTGCGGAGGCGCTGACGGGGCAGGCGCTTTATGTCGACCGCTTGGCTCTGCCGGACCAGCTGGAAGAGGAGGAGTTCTACCACGCCGACCTGATCGGCCTGCCGGCCTTCGACGAGACCGGCGAAAAAGTGGGCAAGGTGCTCGCCATTCATAATTTCGGTGCGGGCGACATGCTGGAAATCCGGCCAGATTCGGCCCCCAGCGTAATGGTGCCGTTCACACGGGAAGCCGTGCCCGAGATCGATATGGAGGAAGGGATCGTAAGGCTCGACAGCCTGGCGGCGGGGCTCGGGGAGGACTCCGAGGAGGCGTCCGGCGAGTCTCCAGATCCTTCCGCACGCCCACGCGGCCCGAAATCGGCCGGGGGCAATCGGTGAGTTTCCGTGCGACCGTTCTGACGCTTTATCCGGAGATGTTCCCGGGGCCGCTCGACGTTTCGCTTGCCGGGCGCGCGCGCGAGGACGGCACATGGTCACTCGAAACCGTGCAAATACGCGATTTCGCCACCGACAAGCATCGCAGCGTCGACGATACGCCGGCCGGCGGCGGCGCCGGCATGGTGATGCGCGCCGACATTCTGGCGCGCGCGCTGGATCGTTCAGTGCCACCCGGCGACCCGCGCCCGCGCCTCATCATGAGCCCGCGCGGCAGGCAACTCACGCAGGAGCGTGTGCGCGAACTCGCGGCCGGTCCCGGCGCCGTGATCCTGTGCGGGCGTTTCGAGGGCGTCGACCAGCGGCTGATCGATGCGCGCGGACTGGAGGAGGTCTCCATCGGGGACTATATCCTGTCGGGCGGCGAGCCGGCGGCAATCGTGCTGCTGGATGCCGTGGTGCGGCTTTTGCCGGGCGTGATGGGCAATGTCGTCTCTGGCGACGAGGAAAGCTTCGAAAGCGGCCTTCTGGAGCACCCCCATTACACACGGCCGAAGGAGTTCGAGGGCAGGGAGATCCCCGAGGTGCTGACTTCGGGCAACCACGCCAAGATCGCCGCGTGGCGGCATGAACAGGCCGAAAGGCTGACGGCGGAGCGCCGGCCGGATTTATGGCAGGCCTATCGCGCGCGAGGCGGGGAAAAGCCGTGAGCGCGCTCCTGCGCTTGGAAGGCGCGGCATTGGCGCTTGTCGCGCTCGGCTACTATCGCGCTCGGCTACTATCTTGCCGGGCTGCGGGTACCGCGCGCTTGGCTACGGCTTGAAGAGAGCCAGCGGTTTCAAGGACACGCATCTGGGCCGTATCGGCGGTTAGCAAGGCAGAGGAACGAGCAATGAACTACGACCTGGAACATGCAGCGGGCGCCTGCCATTGCGGGGCGGTGAAGTTCCGGGTGAAGCTCAGCGCCGGGCTGCATAGCGCGCGCCGTTGCACATGCTCATACTGCCGTATGCGCGGTGCGGTCGCCGTTTCGGCGAATCTGGACGATCTCACGGTCGTGGAGGGCCAGGACGTCCTTTCGCTGTATCAATTCAATACGAATACCGCGAGGCACTATTTCTGCTCCAGATGCGGCATCTATACGCATCACCAGAGACGGTCGAACCCGAATGAATATGGCGTCAACGTCGCCTGTCTCGAAGGCATCAGCCCATTCGATTTCGAGGAAGTGCTCGTGACGGACGGTATCAGGCACGCTTCCGATGGCGGGCGCGAGGCGGGATCTGAGGTCGTCGGGACCCTGAAGTTCGTCCCGATGCGTCCTCGATAGTTGATTTCCCCCGACGCCTGTTGTATGTGCGCGCATCCGCTGCCATGGAAGGTCCATGGCCGTGCATTAATCAATGAACGTGAATTCGCTCCTGTCCTTCCATCGAAGGGCACTCATCAGGCGGTCAAGGAACTGCCGGCGAGACGAGCGCTCTGACGCTTCGCGAAGAACAAAGGACATGAACGATGGACCTCATCCGTCAGCTCGAGGCCGAGCAGGTCGAAAAGATTACCGCGCAGCGCACCCTTCCAGATTTTTCGCCGGGCGACACCGTGCGTGTCCTGGTGCGCGTCACCGAGGGAACGCGCACCCGCGTGCAGGCCTATGAAGGCGTTTGCATCGCGCGTTCTGGCTCCGGCTTCCAGGAAAATTTCACCGTCCGCAAGATCTCCTATGGCGAGGGTGTGGAGCGCGTGTTCCCGGTGTTCTCGCCGCTGGTCGAGGGCGTTGAAGTCGTGCGCCGCGGCAAGGTTCGCCGCGCCAAGCTCTATTATCTGCGCGACCGTCGCGGCAAGTCCGCCCGCATCACCGAAAACACCAATGCCCGCGCCCGCAAGCTGAACGATGAGGCGCGCCAGGTGGTGGTCGAAGAAAAGGCCCGTCTCGAGGCTGAAAAGGTGGCTGCGGCCCAGGCCCTGGCCGCGGAAAAGGCGGCGGCCGAGGCTGCCGAGGCGCAGGCCGATACCGAGGCCAAGGGCGAATAGGCCCCAGGCTCTCCAACAGATCGAAAAGAGCGCCGCACGGCGCTCTTTTTCGTTAAAGGCCCAAGCTCGTTGGGGGTCGGGCGCGATATGCTACTCAATTGCCCCCCGCGCGAAACGCTGGTATTAGCGCCTGTATGGAAAAGCTGATTGGACATCCGGCCTATGAGAAAGTCGTGCTGCAGGACGTGAAACGCCTGCCCGGCCGCTTTTTCGCGCGGATTTCCGGCGCGCTACTGTGCCGTCTATAGCCTGAGCGGATCAGCCAGACCGGCCCTCGGACCGAGGCCGGCCAGCCATTTCCAACGAGTTCCGCTAGGGAAGAAGAAGATGACCAAGCCCCGCACGCTCTACGACAAGGTTTTCGACGATCATCTGGTCGACAGCCAGGACGACGGTACCTGCCTGCTCTATATCGACCGCCATCTGGTGCATGAAGTGACCAGCCCGCAGGCCTTCGAGGGACTGCGCATGGCAAGCCGCACTGTGCGTCACCCGGAAAAGACGCTCGCCGTCGTCGACCACAACGTGCCGACCTCGCCCGACCGCAAGTTCGGCATCAAGAACGAAGAAAGCCGCATCCAGGTCGAGGCGCTCGCCAAGAACGCGGCCGAGTTCAATATCGAATATTACAACGAGGCAGATACCCGCCAGGGCATCGTCCACATTGTCGGGCCGGAGCAGGGCTTCACCCTGCCGGGAATGACGATCGTGTGCGGCGACAGCCACACCTCGACCCACGGCGCGTTCGGCGCGCTCGCCCATGGCATCGGCACCTCCGAGGTTGAGCATGTGCTGGCCACCCAGACGCTGATCCAGCGGCGCGCCAAGAACATGTTGATCCAGGTGGATGGGGTGCTGCCCCGCGGCGTCACCGCCAAGGACATCATCCTCGCCATCATCGGCGAGATCGGCACGGCGGGCGGCACCGGCCATGTGATGGAATATGCCGGCGAGGCGATCCGGGCGCTGTCCATGGAAGGCCGCATGACGGTCTGCAACATGTCAATCGAGGGCGGCGCGCGCGCCGGCATGATCGCGCCGGACGAGACAACCTATGCCTACATCAAGGA
Source organism: Nitratireductor luteus (assembly GCF_026162365.1). Classification (GTDB taxonomy): domain Bacteria; phylum Pseudomonadota; class Alphaproteobacteria; order Rhizobiales; family Rhizobiaceae; genus Chelativorans; species Chelativorans luteus. The sequence goes on from NZ_JAOANW010000002.1 coordinate 416,425, forward strand.
CCGCCCCCGGGCGCCCAAGGGCGAGGCCTGGGACAAGGCGCGGGCCTATTGGGAAGACCTCCTCACAGACGACGGCGCGCATTTCGACCGCGTGGTAAAGCTCGATGCCGCCAACCTGCCGCCGATCGTCACCTGGGGCTCTTCGCCAGAGGACGTGGTCTCGATCACCGGCGTCGTGCCGAACCCGGACGATATTCCCGACGAGAACAAGCGCCAGTCCAAGAAGCGGGCGCTGCAATATATGGGCCTTGAGCCCGGAACGAAGATCACCGATATCGCACTGGATCGCGTCTTCATCGGCTCCTGCACCAATGGCCGCATCGAGGATCTGCGCGAGGCCGCCAAGGTCGCCGAGGGCAAAAAGGTCAAGGAAGGCATCGACGCGATGATCGTGCCGGGCTCGGGCCTGGTGAAGGCGCAGGCCGAGGCCGAGGGCCTCGACAAGATCTTCAAGGCAGCCGGTTTCGACTGGCGCGAGCCGGGCTGCTCCATGTGCCTGGCGATGAACGACGATCGCCTGAAACCCGGCGAGCGCTGCGCATCGACCTCGAACCGCAATTTCGAGGGCCGCCAGGGCTTCAAGGGCCGCACGCACCTCGTCTCGCCGGCCATGGCGGCGGCGGCGGCGATCGCCGGCCATTTCGTCGACATCCGCGAATGGCCGCGAGGCTGAGCGCCGGGCACGTCATCTGCCAGCGCCGCAGCGCGCGATGCTGCCTCGGGCGGTGCCATCCAGCACCCGGCCCAGCTCGATCTGGTCGGTGAGCGGCACGTAACGGCTTGTGGCTGCAGTGCGCAGATAGGCGTGCGCTGTGGCCGTATGCCCGATCGGTCCCGTGCGGCAGGCGCCGGAGATGGTGATGCTTAGGGATCCTTTTCCCGCCGGCGCTGTTTGCTGTTGCGCAAGGCGCGCCTTCTGCTGCACCTGTTGAAAACGAGCGTGATCCTCCTTGGCGATCGCGGCGATCTGCACATGCTGGTTCGGCGCCACCGCGAGGCCCGGCAATTCCCCGGCAGCATGACCGTTGAGAGCCAGGACAAAGGTCTCGTCGAAGGACAATCCGGGCTCGCGCGAATCCAGTGAAACGCGCATGACGATGTCGCCACGCCGCAGATGGAGCGCCCGATCCAGGACGATGGCCGCCGATACCGCTGCCGGATCGGCAGCAAATGGATCGAACCGGCTCAGTTCGAGCGGGCTTTGGGGACCGGGCGCCATGCAGGCGCCTGCCGGCAGGCTCAGTGCCAGGATAAGAACTGCGCAGGCGGCGCGGCGGGCGGAGTACGTGCGAAACATGGCGAAACCTCTTGCATGAATCTATTGGAAACGGTAATTATTTATCGCAATACGATAATTATTCAATACGGAGGATGATCCATTGTCTGAATCGGTGCGCTTGCGGCGTCTCAGCCGTATGATGCAGTTTGCCGTGCTTGCCTTCGCCTGCTTCATCGGCTTCGGAGCTCTGTGGTTCCTGACGAGCTGGATCGGCGATGCGAGGGAGTTCGAGACGGCCATCCGTCAGGCTTATTCCCTGCAGGGGCCGTTGGCGCTCACCCCGCCGGCGGTAGCCTTGACGGCCGTGCTCGCCTCCCTGCAGTTCGGCCTTGTCTTCCTGGCGCTTTACTGCGTCTGGCAAATGTTCGGCGCGTTCGGTGGAGAGGAGCCGCTGTCGGTAGAAGCGGCTACCTGGATGCATCGTGCCAGCATCGCGTTCGTTCTGACGGTGGCGGGAAGCATCGTCCTGCAGACCGTGATCGTGCTCGCGTTGACGCTGGGCAATCCGGCCGGGCAGAAGGTTCTTTCCGTCAGCTTCGGCAGCTCCCAGGGCATGGCTCTACTGATCGCCGCCATCATGTACATGACCGGCCGGGTTCTGGCTGTGGCTGCCGAGGTTCGGGCCGAACAGCGGGACTTCGTGTAAACGATGCCGATCGTGGTCAATCTCGACGTCATGCTGGCGCGGCGCAAGATGCGTTCGAAGGATCTCGCCGAGCAGATCGGCATCACCGAGCAGAATGTGTCGCTCCTGAAATCGGGAAAGGTGCGGGGCGTGCGGTTTGAAACGCTTGAGAAAATCTGCCGCGCCCTTGAATGTCAGCCCGGAGATATCCTGGAGTACAGAGATGAGTAGCCGGTAGAAGCTCTCAGCGCCGGACGATCTCGTGGAACTCGTCGCGCTGGCCGGGCACGTCTTCGCTGACGACCAGGGCCAGTTCCCGCTCGTCGAACAGGCGGAACCACTCGTCCCACTCGATAAGCTGCAGCCCGCCGATCTGGTCGGCGCCCTCGTCGGTATCCAGGTAGGCGTGCTGGCCGAATGTGATCCGCAGCACCGGCTCTTCGCCGGTCATGCCGGGCGCCGGGTCGCTGAGGGCGGGTTTGCCGGCGCGGGCTGCCGCCCAGTTGCGGATATCGTCGTGGTCGGTCAGCGTTTTCGTTTCGGCCATCGGGCAGCTCCATCGGTTGCCGAACCCAACGTTGCGGCCTCGGTGCTGGTTCCGATCAGTTCAGCGCGAGCTTTTGCGGCTCGGTGGCAAGGCCGTAGGCCAGCATCTCCTCGCGGCTGAGATAGTAGAGCGCGCGCGGGGGGGTGACGAGGGCATGCAGCCAAAGGGCCGGATCGACGCCCATCTCGTCCAGATGCCGCGAAATGCGGGCCGTCGTCGTCTGTGCGTCGGCCATCGCCTGTTCGGGCGCTATCTGAGTGCCGGCGGCGGCGTAGAACTGGTGCACGCCGATTGCGGCTTCCTCGCCGATATGGCGCGTTACGCCGCCGGCCAGCATGAGCGGGCAGGACGAGGCGCAGACGGCGCCGTCGTCCACGCGGGTCGCCAGTTCGCGCTCGCGTATCGTGCGGGCCATGGCGATGGCGTCGTCCAGCGAGCCGCCGGGCGAGTTCAGGCTGACGGTGGTCACATATTCGCCGCGTGCTTCAAGTTCCTCGCCCAGCCGCCGCGCCGCGCCAGGCTCGATGCTGCCCGTCACCTGCAGCACGCCGCCCGGCTGCAGCGAGAAGGCGAGCGGCTGGCGCAGCAGGTCCTCGTCGGTAGTGATGTTTTTGCGGGGGTCTACGCCCGCGCTTTCCTGGCTGTCGGTTTCGACGACAGGCGGCAACACGGTCACCGTGCGCTGCAGGGCAGACTGCTCGGGCCACAGCCCGCCATTGCGGTCGACCAGCTCGCGCAGATCCATGCCGAGCACGGTTGCCGAGCCGATCAACACGCCGACAAAGGCCCAGCGTACCAGCGTGCCGTCGTCGAAGCGTTCGAGATAGCGTATGAGGGCGCTCCTGCGGGGCCGGGTATCGAAGGTGCTGTGGGTCATGGCTCTTGCCGCTTGCGTTCAGTGAGGGAAAGGGCGGTGACGTTTTCGGGGCGCGATTGCGCAGATTCGGCGTCGGCGGGCGCATCCGGAGGCTCGCCGCTCTCGCGCGCCATCATGGCTTGGCGCATTTCGAGCGCGCGCATCATGTCCGCGGCGGACATGCGTTCGGCTTCGCTCATGTCTTCCTCGCCGCGGCGGATGGCCGCGAAGACCACCGCGAGCATGGCGACAAGAACTCCCGGCAGGAGATCGATGGAGATCGCCCCGGCCCAGCTCGGCAGGAAGCTGCCGGCATAGAGCAGAACCGCTTCGGCGGAAGAAAGCGGCACATAGCGTCGCTCGGCCACCTTCGGCTGCGCCATGATCTCCTCGGCGGCCCCGCTCAGCGCGGCCGATTGCGCGGCGACGGACTCGCGCACGGTGGCCATCACGGCATCCTGCCGCCCGGCCAGATCGGCGTTGCCGCCATCGGCCACCGGGGCGATGAAGCCGGCGGAAAGATCAGCCGCCGCGCGCGCCACGGAGGGCGCGATGGAGGTCTGCTCCAGCGCGGCGATCACACCGGCAAGCGAGACGGCCTCTTCGGCGAAGCGGTCGGAGCGCGGCTCGACGGAGCCCGCGCCGGAAACCAGTGCGCGCATGGCGGCCAGCCGTTCCTGACCTTGGCTGAAGAGGTTGGTGACGGTTTCGCGCGAGCGCTGGATCGTGCCTTCCAGCTCATTCATCTGCGCCGACATCTGGGTGAGCAGTTGCACCACGCTGCCCGAGCCGGAGGTGCCGGTCAGCGCGCCGGAACTGCGTTCGTTTTCGGCGAGCCGCGAAAAGCGCACGGAGGCGCGCTGGATGTCGGGCAGGAGCGACAGCGCCCCCAGCGCGTTGGAATGGGCCTGGTCGAGGTCGGCGGTGTAGTCCTCCAGCGTCTCGGCCAGATGCTGCTCGACGGCGGCGGACCCTGCAAGGGCGGCCGCATTCAGCCATGATGACATGGCGACGATCATCAGCGAGCCCACCGCCATGACCGCGAACAGCGCCATGCGCGAGGCGCCGTCGCGCATTTCGGGCAGGAAACGGATGAGATAGGTCCAGAAGCCGTAGATGCCCACCGAAACGGCGGCGGAATAGATCACCGCCGCCAGGAAGACGAGCGTCGCCGTGCCGTCGAGCAGGCTGCGCACGCCCAGATATGTGTAGACGCCGCTGGCCAGCGCCAGCGTCGCCAGCACGAAGCGGGTCATGGTCTGCAGGCTGTCTATGTGAGAGCGCAGCTGGCGCGCGGCGCGGGCATGGCTCATTCGGGGCACCTCGTTCCGGTTTCGCCCGGCGGCGTCTTCGTCTTCCGCATGATCCTCGGTATCAGCGGCATGTCACCACGGGCACGGGCACGACATTTTCGGGCAGGCCGTACATGTAGCTGCGGCCGTGCAGCAGCGCGCCGTAGCGGCAGTCGGACCGCTTCGGGCGGAGATAGAGGGTGCCTTCATCCTCCAGATGCACGACCCTGGTCTCGCGCGGCACGCCATAGACGACCCTGGGCTTGCCGGGGGCACCGGGCGCGATTTCCTCCGCCAGGTAACCCTTGCCGACCACGATGCTCTTGAAACCGGCCTGGTGGTGGATGACGAGATTGCCGTATTCGTCCTCATAGACGTGCTCGCCGGCCGTATTGCCCGCGAATGCGGGGGCTGCGACCACGATCGCCAATGCCATTGCGGCGAGCGCGCATGCCATGTGAAACGGGTGACGTGAAAACATGTGCCCTGGCTCCTTCATTGCCTCTTCCGCATTTGTGCGGATGCCAGGTGATTCCACCTGACTGCAAAATGCTGCCGTGCCGCGGCCTCCGTAGCCCGAATTTAACGCTTTCTTAACCTTTGTCATCCGCTTGACGGAAGTAAGGCGGGGCAATTGACAGGCGTGGTTAATTTCGCCGATTGATGTCCGCCTGATGAAGGAACAGCGGCCGGGATCGCGGAAATGAGCGAAAACCACAATACCGAGATAGCCTTGCTGCGGCTGAAGGACGCCCATGAGCTGGCGCCGCTCCTGGCGGCCTACACGCAATCGCTGAAGCGTGGCGCGCCGCGCAGGCCCGACGAATTCTACGCCGAAACCCTGCTGCAGGACCGGGTGGCCGAAGTCCTGGGAGCACGGGTCGATGGAACGCTGCTGGGTTTTGCCATCTTCTACGACCTGCCGGACCCTCTTACCGGCCTCCGCTATGGGCTGGCCGAGCATCTCTACGTGCACCATCTTCACCGCGGCAAGGGCATCGCCAAGGCGCTCGTCGATCTCATGGCCGACCAGGCGGAGGAGCGCGGCTGGTGCCGGCTGACGCTCAACGCCCCGCGCCAGCCGCCCGAGGGCCGGCGCCTTTACGAGCAGATCGCGGTCCCCGCCGACTGGTCTTCCCACGTGATTCGCTTCGATGCAGGCTGACATTGCCGGCTCTGCCGGAAAGGGCGCCGCTTCACTCGCAAGTAAGCGCTCGTGGACCGCCCGACAAATGCCTGCATGGATTCGTTTGTTCACCGCAGGTTCTGGCTGGAAAACCGTGGGACACTTTTCCGAAACCTGCCTGATTTTCGGGCTGGTGGCGCTGGCCAGCGGCTGCGCCGTGCCGCAGGGCGAGGCGGCGCCATCGGAGGCGTCGCCATTTGCTTCGCCTACCCGTTTCGTTTGCGACGCGGACCGGGAAATGACGATCCTGGGGGCCGGCGAAAGCCTGCAAATCGTGAGCCCGCGAGGGGTGGAAGTCGTGCTGCCTCCATCGCCACCCGGTCAGCAGAGCCGGTTCCAAGAGCCGCCTTATTCGCTGGTCGTGGATGATGCCGAGGCTCTGTGGATGGTCAATGGCAAGTCGCCCATCGCCTGCAAGCGGTGATTGATGCCGTTCAATCGGTTCAAGCTGAAAAGGTCGTTCATGCGGCTTTGACGCACTGCAAAAAGAGCATTAGAAAGCCACTGCCGGATGCTGGCGGCGGGCCCGTATACGCGGCCTGTCCTTCCGGCGATGAAACGGGGAAGCCATGAGCAAGTCACCAGCCACCCACGCGAGACCCATCTCGCCCCACCTGCAAGTTTACCGCCTTATCCCGACCATGCTGATGTCGATCGTGCACCGGATCACGGGCGCGGCGCTTTATTTCGGCACGGTCCTGCTGGTGATCTGGATTGGCGCTGCGGCGGCCGGTCCCGAAGCGTTCGACGCGGTCAGCCGGCTGTTCGGCTCCTTCCTCGGGCGTCTCGTCCTGTTCGGCTATACCTGGGCGCTGCTGCATCACATGCTGGGCGGCATAAGGCACCTCATTTGGGATACCGGCCGCGGGCTCGGCAAGGAAACCGCGACGAGGATGGCATGGGCGACGCTCGCCGGCTCGATAAGCCTGACGCTTCTGGTCTGGATCGCCGGCTATGCATTCGGCGGAGGAGCCTGACATGAGCGATATGCGCACACCCTTGAATCGCGTTCGCGGGCTCGGATCGGCCAAGGAGGGAACCGAGCATTTCTGGCGCCAGCGCCTGACTGCCATCTCCAACCTGCCGCTGGTCATCTTCTTCATCGGTTTCGTGGTGCTCTACAACGGCGCCTCCTATGAGGAGGTGCGCGGCGCGCTGGCCAATCCCTTCGTGGCGCTGGTCATCGCGCTGACGCTGATTTCCATCCTCTACCACATGCGGATCGGCATGCAGGTCATCATCGAGGATTACGTTCACGGAGAAGGCGCGAAGATCGCGCTCTTGGTGCTCAACACATTCTTTCCGATCATTCTCGGCGTGAGCGCGCTCTACGCCCTTATCAAGATCGCGCTTGGAGGCTGATTGCGGAAATGGCACAGGCAACACAGAAGAAGGCGGCCAACGCCTATACCTATGTCGATCATAAATTCGATGTCGTGGTCGTCGGCGCGGGCGGCGCCGGGCTTCGCGCCACGCTCGGCATGGCCGAGCAGGGGCTGAAGACGGCCTGCATCACCAAGGTTTTCCCGACGCGCTCGCACACGGTGGCGGCCCAGGGCGGCATCGCCGCCTCGCTGCAGAACATGGGACCCGATCACTGGCAGTGGCACCTTTACGACACGGTGAAGGGATCCGACTGGCTCGGCGACGTCGATGCCATGGAATATCTGGCGCGCGAGGCGCCGGCCGCCGTCTATGAGCTCGAGCATTATGGCGTGCCCTTCTCGCGCACCGAGGAAGGCAAGATCTACCAGCGTCCCTTCGGCGGCCATATGCAGAATTTCGGCGACGGCCCGCCCGTGCAGCGCACCTGTGCGGCGGCAGACCGCACCGGCCATGCCATCCTGCACACGCTTTACGGCCAGTCGGTGAAGCATCACGCCCAGTTCTTCGTCGAGTATTTCGCCCTCGACCTGATCATGACCGACGGGGTGTGCACAGGCGTGGTCGCCTGGAACCTCGAGGACGGCACGATCCACCGTTTCGCGGCGAAGATGGTGGTGCTGGCCACCGGCGGCTACGGCCGGGCCTATTTCTCCTGCACCTCCGCCCACACCTGCACGGGCGACGGCAACGGCATGATCGCGCGGGCCGGCCTGCCGCTTCAGGACATGGAATTCGTGCAGTTCCATCCGACCGGCATCTACGGCGCCGGCTGCCTCATCACCGAGGGCGTGCGCGGCGAGGGCGGCTATCTGGTCAACTCGGAAGGCGAGCGCTTCATGGAGCGCTATGCGCCCTCGGCCAAGGATCTTGCCTCGCGCGACGTGGTCTCGCGCTGCATGACCGTCGAAATCCGCGAGGGGCGCGGCGTCGGCAAGAACAAGGACCATATCTACCTGCATCTCGACCATCTCGACCCCGCCGTGATCCACGAGCGGCTGCCGGGCATCGCCGAATCGGCGCGCATCTTCGCCGGCGTCGACGTGACGCGCGAGCCGATCCCGGTGCTGCCGACGGTGCACTACAATATGGGCGGCATTCCCACCAATTACTGGGGCGAGGTGCTGAACCCGACCAGGGATAATCCGGACGCCGTGGCGCCCGGCCTGATGGCGGTGGGGGAGGCAGCCTGCGCCTCCGTGCACGGGGCCAACCGCCTCGGCTCGAACTCGCTGATCGACCTCGTGGTGTTCGGCCGCGCCGCCGCCATCCGCGCCGGGCAGACGGTCGACCGCGAGGCCTCTATCCCGGCCATCGATGAAGGTGCGTGCGAGAAGATCATGGACCGCTTCGACCGGCTGCGCCACGCCAACGGCTCCAAGCCCACCGCGGCGATCCGCGAGACCATGCAGCGCGCCATGCAGGAAGACGCAGCGGTCTTCCGCACGCAGGAAACCCTGGAGCAGGGCTGCAGGCGCATTTCGGCGGTCTGGGACGAGCTGCCGGACGTCAAGGTCTCTGACCGTTCGATGATCTGGAACTCCGACCTGATGGAAACGCTGGAGCTGGAGAACCTGATGGCCAACGCCATCACCACGGTCTACGCCGCCGAGGCGCGCAAGGAGAGCCGCGGCGCGCATGCGCGCGAGGATTTCTCCGAGCGCGACGACAAGAACTGGCGCCATCACACGCTGTCCTGGGTGGACGAGGCGGGCAAGGTCACGCTGGACTACCGGCCGGTGCACACGGAGCCCCTGCTCAAGGAAGAGAATGGCGGCATAGAACTGGCCAAGATCGCGCCCAAGGCGCGGGTCTATTGAGGCGAGGACATCATGGTTGAAATCACCCTTCCCAAGAACTCGAAGGTCCATCAGGGCAAGGTCTGGCCGAAGCCCGAGGGCGCGACCAATCTTCGCGAGTACAAGGTCTATCGCTGGTCGCCGGACGATGGCGATAATCCGCGCGTCGACACTTATTACGTCGACATGGACGATTGCGGCCCGATGGTGCTCGATGGGCTCATCTGGATCAAGAACAAGATCGACCCGACGCTGACCTTCCGCCGCTCTTGCCGCGAAGGCATTTGCGGGTCATGCGCGATGAATATCGACGGCACCAATACGCTGGCCTGCACCAAGGGCGCGGACGAGATCAGCGCGGCGGTGAAGATTTACCCGCTGCCGCATATGCCGGTGGTCAAGGACCTGGTGCCCGACCTTTCCATTCCCTATGCGCAGCTTTCCTCCATTGAGCCGTGGCTGCAGACAGTGACGCCGGAGCCGGCCAAGGAGTGGCAGCAAAGCCACGAGGACCGGGCCAAGCTCGACGGCCTTTACGAATGCATCCTGTGCTTCTGCTGCCAGACTTCGTGTCCCAGCTATTGGTGGAACGGCGAGCGTTATCTGGGGCCGGCGGTGTTGCTGCAGGCCTATCGCTGGCTGATCGACAGCCGCGACGAGAAGACCGGCGAAAGGCTCGACAATCTGGAAGATCCGTTCCGGCTCTATCGCTGCCACACGATCATGAACTGCACCCAGGCCTGCCCCAAGGGCCTTAACCCCGCCAAGGCGATCGCCAATATCAAGAAGATGATGGTGGAGCGGCGGGTGTGAGCCGACCCGCTCACGCCCAATCCGCTCACGCAAGCGTGTAGCGGATTGATTTGATCCGGCTGGCGGGTGCGATAGGTCTTTCCTGGAAAACAGGAGCGATCCCATGAAACGTCACATCATCGCAGCGCTGGCGCTTGCCGTCGCCGCATTCGGAACGGGCACCACGGGCGCGGCGGCCGCGACCCGGACCGCCCTCTTCGCCGGTGGCTGTTTCTGGTGCGTGGAAGCCGATTTCGACAAGGTGACCGGTGTGATCTCGACCGTGTCGGGTTATGCGGGAGGGCGCACGGCCAATCCCACCTACCGCAACTATGCTTCCGGCGGTCATCGTGAGGTGGTGAAGATCGACTATGACGACAGTCGCGTGAGCTACGAGCGGCTTCTGGAGATATTCTTCCGTTCCGTCGATCCCACCGATGCCGGCGGGCAATTCTGCGACCGGGGCAAAAGCTATTCGACCGCTGTCTATGCGCTGGACGCTGCGCAGAAAAAAGCGGCGGAGGCGGCGAAACAGGAGGCGGCCAAGGAGCTCGGACAGCCCGTCGTCACGCCCATCCTGCCCGCGGCCAAATTCTGGGCCGCCGAGGACTACCACCAGAACTACTACCGCAGCAACGACCGCATCCTGACCCGCTTCGGCTATATCACCAAGGCCAAGGCCTATAAAGGCTATCGCGAAGGCTGCGGCCGCGATGCGCGGATCAGGCAGTTGTGGGGCGAGGCGGCTTTCACGGGCATCTACAAGTAGGGTGCTGGGATTCCATCTTCGCCTCCGAGCTCGTTTGCCGATGCGGCTTGGGGGAGCGTGCGGCGCCCCAGCTTCGTCATCCCGGAAGCCGGAGGGCTATCCGGGACCCTATTGGAAAATCATAGAGCCCGACCGACCCCTCGTTCCGGCGCAATCCAGCGCCAGCCGCACCTTCTACGGGGACCGACCGCAGGGGGAACCGGGTAGCTTGGCCCGCCAAACGCATCAAGAGCTTCCTCAGAGTTGACGAGTTGGAGGCATCAGCCCTGCCGTGCCGCGGCGATCCGTTCATGGACGATCTCCGCCGCCACGTCGTTGGTCGGGCGATTCTGCGCCTCTGCACGCTGGAAGATGTCGGTGAGCGTGGTGGGGATCTTCTCCACCTTCTTCATGGCGGCCGCGCGATCGTAGCCGCCGGGAGCGAGTTCGGCGCCGACATTGATCAGGCCGCCGGCATTGATCACGTAGTCGGGCGCATAAAGGATGCCGCGCTCGAGGAGCAGCCGGGCATCCTCGTGATGGGCAAGCTGGTTGTTGGCCGAGCCCGCAACGATCTCGACATCGAGCGCGGGGATCGTTTCGCCGGATATGACGCCGCCCAGCGCGCAGGGCGCGAGTATATCGGCCTTGGCCGAGAGGATTTCGTCAGGGCCGACCGCGGTGGCGCCAAACACGGCCTTGGCCTTGTCCATTACCGCAGCGTTGATATCCGTCACGGTGAGCAGCGCGCCCTCGTGGTGAAGCTCCTCGCACAGCGCCCAGCCGACCGAGCCCAGGCCCTGCACGGCGACACGCACGCCGGCGAGCGTATTCGTGCCCCGGCGATGGGCCAGCGCTGCCTTGAGGCCGAGAAAGCAGCCATGGGCGGTGACCGGTGAGGGATTGCCGCTGCCGCCTTTGGTGGTGCCTGTGACGTTGGGCGTGCGCTCGCGCAGGAAATCCGCGTCGGCAACGGTCAGCCCCACATCCTCGCCCGTGTAGAACTGGCCTTCGAGCGCGGCCAGCATCTCGGCATAGGCTTCCAGCAGGGCGGGGGTCTTCTGCGTTTTCGAATCGGCGATGATGACGGCCTTGCCGCCGCCGAACGGCATGTGGGCGATAGCTGATTTATAAGTCATGCCGCGCGACAGGCGCAACGCGTCGGTCAGCGCGGCCTCGAACGTTTCGTGAGGCCAGACGCGGGTGCCGCCGAGCGCCGGCCCCAGCACCGTGTTGTGAATGGACACGATGGCCTGCAGGCCACGTTCGTCGTCGCGGCCGAGCCAAACCCGCTCATGGTCGTCATAGGCCTGCCGCCGGGCGGCATCGGGCGTTATGTCGGTGATCTCCAATGTCGATCCGGCGGTCTGCTTCTTCAGCGTCCCCGGTTCTCGAACATGCAGCATGGCATTCCTCCCGGAATTTTCCTGCGAACTGGCGGGGGTACCATCCCTTTCCAGATCGTTCCATCTGCATATGAATGTAGGGCGCGGAGCGGATTTTTGGTTGCGAAGTAGGGCTGCCCCGCGACTTTCCGTTACGTTCGCGGGGCAGAAAGCGTCATAAATGGACTTGGACCCGAAAGTTCAGGCGTAACGGGCGTCGAGTTTAATGTCGATGGCCGCCAGCGCCTTGGAGACGGGACATGTCTCCTTGGCCTTGGCGGCGATCTTCTTGAATTCTTCCTCTTCGAGCCCGGGCACCTTGCCGATCATGGTGAGCGTGCTGGAGCGGATTTCGAAGCCGCCGCCTTCGGCAGGCTCAAGATCGATCTCGGCCTTGGAATAGAGCGATTCGGCGGGCGTGCCGCTCTCCGCCAACATATGCGCAAGCTGCATGGCGATGCAGCCGGCATGCGCGGCGGCGATCAGCTCTTCGGGGTTAGTGCCGGCCTTGCCGGTCTCGTCCTCGAAACGAGCCTTGAAGGTCAGGGGCAGGTCGCCGATGGCCTGGCTTTGGGTGTCGACCCGGCCGGACCCTTGCGTGAGAGAACCTTTCCAGATGGCGTTCGCGTGGCGCTTCATTTCGTGCTCCGGTTATGTGGTTGGTGGTTTCGGCTCGGCCGCGGCACGGGAGCCGCGGCCCGTGTAGCACTGCTTTTGGTCAGATCGCCTCGCCCTGCAGGAGGCGCGGGGCGGAACGGTCCATGCCGGCGGCCTGGCGCACGAAGAAGCTCTTCATGCCAGGCATGCGGTCGACCAGCCCCAGGCCAATGTCGCGCACGGCGCGCAGCGGCCCGAGATCGTTGGAGAAAAGCCGGTTCAGCACATCGGTGGTTACGCCCATCTGGACCGTGTCGAAGCGGCGCCAACGCTCGTAGCGCTGGAGAACGTCGATCGCACCGATATCCTCGCCCAGCCGATCGGCCTCGACCAGCACCTGTGCCAGTGCTGCGGCGTCCTTGAATCCGAGATTGAGACCCTGACCGGCGATGGGGTGAATGCCGTGGGCGGCATCACCGGCGAGCGCGAACCGCGGCTTGACGAAATCGCGGGCCAGCGTGAGGCCGAGCGGCCAGGCGCGCCGTGGCCCCTCGACGTGGATCTCGCCGAGCTTCAGGCCGAACCGCAGCTCCAGCTCCTGTTCAAAGATGAAATCGTCTTCGGCCACCAGCCTTTCGGCGTCGCCGGTGCGCTCCGTCCAGACGATCGACGAGCGGTTGCCCATCAGCGGCAGCGTGGCGAAGGGGCCGGCGGGGAGGAAATGTTCTTCCGCGCGTCCGTTATGGGGGCGCTCATGGGCAACGGTGCAGACGATGCCGGACTGGCCGTAATCCCAATGTAACGTCTTGATACCGGCCATATCGCGCAGGCGCGAGCGCACGCCGTCGGCGGCGACGAGAAGACGCGTGCGCGCCTGCATGCCGTCGCTCAGGCGCACGGAAACGGTGGCGCCCTCGACTTCGAAGCCATCGACGCCGACGCCCTGCACGATGTCGACGCCGAGCTCTTCCGCGCGGCGGCGCAGGGCCGTGTTGAGGTCGCGGTTCATCACCATATGGGCGAACGGCTCGCCGGGCGCGGCCTCGCCGCCAAAGGTCAGGAAGACCGGGCGCACGGGATCGGAGGTGCGCGAATCGGTGATGATCATGTCGGTTATCGGCTGGGCATTGCCGGCGATTTCCTCCCAGCAGCCGAGCTGAGCGAGCATGCGCGAGGCAGCCGCCGCGATTGCCGAGGCGCGGCCATCCTTCTCCCACACGCCTTCCGGCGCGGCGTCGACGATCATGACGCGCATGCCCGGCCGCGCTTCGGCGATGGAGACGGCCAGCGCCAGGCCCACATAGCCGGCGCCCGCAATCAGGACATCGAACCGATCCGCCGATTGCGCTTCCGTATCGGTGCCGGACTTCCTTCTTGTTCTGGCGTTTGGCGTTCGTTCGCTCATGGGTTCGCCTTTCGCGCATTGAAGCCGCCTTGACTTCGGGGCCGGCCTTCGATTTCACACTGCATGACATTCACGCTGCCAGAGGGGACGATCTATGTCGACAGCCATGCAGGAGCTACTCGACATACTTAATCTCGAGCCGCTGGAACACAACCTGTTTCGCGGTCGCAGCCCGCAGGTTGGCTGGCAGCGCGTTTTCGGCGGGCAGGTGATCGGCCAGGCGCTCGTCGCCGCCCAGCGCACCGTCGGCGCCGACCGCCATGTGCATTCGCTGCATTGCTACTTCATGCGGCCCGGTGATCCGCAAGTGCCCATCATCTACAACGTGGACCGCATTCGTGACGGCGGCAGCTTCACCACGCGCCGGGTGGTGGCGATCCAGCACGGCCATGCCATCTTTTCCCTTTCGGCCTCTTTCCAGATCGACGAGGAAGGGCTGGAGCACCAACTGCCGATGCCGATGGATGTTCCGCCGCCTGAAAAGCTCCGGTCGCAGCGCGAATTCCTGGCCGCTTTTGGCGACAGCGTGCCGGAGAATATCCGCCGCTACTGGGAGCGCGAGAGGCCTCTCGAAATCCGGCCGGTCAATGTCGAGCACTACACGACGCGCAACAAGCTGCCGCCCTTCCAGAATGTCTGGCTGCGCACCACCGGCCCGGTGCCGCAGGACCGCGCCCTGCAGGCGGCGGTTCTCGCCTATCTGTCGGATATGACGCTGCTCGATACCTCTACATTCGCCCATGGGCGCTCGGTATTCGATCCGCAGTTGCAGATGGCCAGTCTCGACCACGCGATGTGGTTCCACCGGCCTGACCCGCTCGGTGACTGGCTGCTCTATACGCAGGACAGCCCTTCCGCCCAGGGTGCGCGCGGTTTCTCGCGTGGATCCCTTTATTCGCGCGCCGGTGTGCTTGTCGCCTCGGTGGCCCAGGAAGGGCTCGTACGGCTGCGCAAATAATGTGCACAATTTAAAATTTGCACAATTATTGTTCATTAACAGAATTGAAATGATTGTGATCGCGAACGACGCGCCGCAGATTCCATAGAAAATTCAGTCATCTACGCTGCGTCTCGTGCAGTTGGCACGGGTCTTGAATCACCTTTGGCATTGCTGGCTGCCCCGGGGGGCGTCGGCGGCACTGCAACGCGGCTTGTCCGCAACAGTAAGGGTGAACCTGATGAAATTCGTGATGGCAATCATAAAGCCGTTCAAGCTGGAGGCGGTGCGCGAAGCGCTGACCGAGCTCGGCATTCAGGGCCTGACCGTCACCGAGGTCAAAGGCTTCGGCCGGCAGAAGGGACATACGGAAATCTATCGCGGCGCCGAATACGCCGTGAGCTTTCTGCCCAAGGTCAAGGTTGAAGTCGCCGTCGATTCGGACATGGCCGACAAGGTTGTCGAAGCGATCGCCACCGCGGCCAAGACGGGCCAGATCGGCGACGGCAAAATCTTCGTCCACAGCATCGACAAGGCCGTGCGTATCCGCACCGGCGAGACCGACACCGACGCGCTTTGATGGGCATCCGGTTTTTCAGGGAGAGTAATATGAAATTTCCTAGCCTTTTCACCTCGGGCCGCGCGTCGCTCGGCGCCATCGCCCTCATGGGCTTCGCCGCCCTGCCGGCCTATGCCCAGGATGCGGCAGAGCCTGCGGCCGAGGCCGCCGCCGGCGACCCCGCCTTCATCTTCAACACGCTACTGTTCCTCATGGGCGGCTTCCTGGTCATGTGGATGGCCGCAGGCTTTGCCATGCTGGAAGCCGGCATGGTGCGCTCCAAGAACGTCTCCATGCAGCTCTTGAAGAACATCGCGCTCTATTCCATCGCCGGCCTCATGTACTGGGCGGTCGGCTACTCGCTGATGTATGTCAATGTGAACGGCTATTTCGGTACGTTCTGGCCCTATAGCTGGCCGGCCGCCGGCACGGCCAACGAGGGCGACTATGCCGTCGCCTCCGACTGGTTCTTCCAGATGGTGTTCGTGGCGACCGCCGCCTCGATCGTTTCGGGAACGCTGGCCGAGCGCATCAAGCTGTGGCCTTTCCTCGTCTTCGTCGTCGTGCTCACCGGCTTCATCTACCCGATTGCCGGTTCCTGGCAGTGGGGCGGCGGCTGGCTGTCCGAAATGGGCTTCTCCGATTTCGCCGGTTCGACGCTGGTGCATTCGGTCGGCGGCTGGGCGGCCCTTGCCGGCGCACTCCTGCTCGGCGCGCGTACCGATAAATACGGGCCGAAGGGCCAGGTACAGCCTATCCCCGGCTCCAACATGGCACTCGCCACGCTCGGCACCTTCATCCTGTGGCTTGGCTGGTTTGGCTTCAACGGCGCCTCGCAGCTCGCCATGGGCACCAATTCGGACGTTTCCGATGTGAGCCGCATCTTCGCCAACACAAACCTGGCTGCTGCCGGCGGCGTGATCGCGGCGCTGATCCTCACGCAGATCGTCTACAAGAAGGTCGACATCACCTTCGTGCTCAACGGTGCCTTGGCTGGTCTCGTCTCGATCACGGCCGAGCCGCTGATGCCGAGCCCGTTCATGGCCATCGTCATCGGCGCGATTGGCGGCGTCATCGTTGTGTTCACCGTTCCGCTGCTCGACAAGCTCAAGATCGACGATGTCGTCGGCGCCATCCCGGTCCACCTGATCGCCGGCATATGGGGCACCATCGCCGTTCCGCTGACCAATCCGGACACAAGCTTCGGCGTCCAGTTCATCGGCATCGTCGCCTATGGCGTGTTCACCTTCGTCGTCTCGCTGGTCGTGTGGATGATCATCAAGGCCGTGATTGGCCTGCGGGTCAGCGCCGAGGAAGAACTCAGCGGCCTCGATGTCGCTGAAGTCGGCGTCGAAGCCTATCCGGAGTTCATCGCCTCGCGCGTGCGCTAGGCGCTGAAAGGGTGAACGCGGGGCCACAAGGCCCTGACTTGGAAAATCCCGTCGCAGCAACTTGACCGCTGTAAACTCAGGCCCGGAGCGATCCGGGCCTCTTTTTTTATCGCCGCGGTCGTTCCGCTCCACTTCCCTTGCATGGTTAATGCAGCCTTAACCTTCGCTGCCTAGGGTGCCCGTAGGTAGGCGCGCGGGGATCGCCCGTGCGCCGTCAATGACGCACGGACGGGAAAATGCGTATGAGTTCCGGTTCTTCCGCGACATTTGCGATGCATGAGGGCGGGTTCGGCTTTCAGGCGTTCTTGCGCCGTCAGGCGGCGCGCGCCTTCGGCCTGGCGCTGTTGGCGTTCGTCGCCTTCTGCCTTGCCAGCCTCGCAACATGGAATGTCGCGGACCCCAGTTTCAGCCACGCCACCGACAATGCCGTAACCAATGCCATGGGCTATCCGGGCGCGGTGTTCGCCGATATCGCCATGCAGTTTTTTGGGCTGGCGTCGGTCGCCGGCCTGGTGCCGGCGGTGTTCTGGGGCGCCATGCTGGCAAGCGCGCAGGGCGTCGACCGTCCGGGGCGCCGCATTGCGGCATGGCTCGGCGGTGCATTGCTGGCCGCCGGCGTGGCCGGATGCATTGCCCCGCCGCAGACCTGGCCGCTGCCCACCGGGCTCGGCGGCGTGTTCGGCGATATGGTGCTGGTTGCGCCGAAGCTCGTGACGGGCAGCTATCCGAGCGGCTTCATGGGCTTCGTCGTCGGCGGCCTTTTGATCGGCCCGGCCATCTGGCTGACGCTGTTTGCCTCGTCCGTATTGGGGCGGGCGCCCGTCGAGGAGGATTTCCTTCCCGAGGAAACCGAACCTTTCGAGGATTATGATGCCGATGACGACGGCGATGCATTCGTCGCGCTGGGCTGGCTGGTCCACTGGTGGCTGAGCCTGCGCGCCCTGATACGCCGCCGTTTTTCCGTGCGCGGAGCGGAATTGCCGGAAGAATACGATATTCCGGTGCAGCCGGCCGCGCCGCGCGGGGCCGGGCGCATCGAACCGGGATTCGATGGCGGCTTCGAGCCGTCGCTGGATGATTTCGACGATTTCGATAATGACGATGACCGGGCGCCGTGGGCAGACAATGCCGCTTTGGCCCGGCCCGCTCCTGCTCGGGTTGAGAATCCGGCGCCACGTCCGACGCCGGGAGCCCGGGTGCGTCGCGAAGCCCAGCCGTCGCTGCTTGGCTCGGACAGCTTCGAATTGCCTCAACTTCACATGCTCACCGAGCCCAAGGCATCGACCAAGGATCCAAGCCTTTCCAGGGACGCGCTGGAGCAGAATGCGCGCCTGCTCGAAGGCGTGCTGGAGGACTTCGGCGTCAAGGGCGAGATCATCCATGTGCGCCCCGGTCCGGTCGTCACGCTTTACGAGCTGGAGCCGGCACCTGGCATCAAGTCGTCCCGCGTCATTGGCCTTGCCGACGACATCGCCCGCTCCATGAGCGCGATCGCCGCCCGCGTTGCCGTGGTTCCCGGGCGCAATGCCATCGGCATCGAACTGCCCAATTCCAGCCGCGAGACGGTTTATCTGCGCGAGCTTCTGGCCAGCCGCGAATTCGAGACTACAAAGACCCGGCTGGCCCTGGCGCTGGGCAAGACCATCAATGGCGAGGCGGTGATCGCCGACATCGCCAAGATGCCGCATCTGCTGGTCGCCGGCACCACCGGCTCGGGCAAGTCGGTGGCGATCAACACCATGATCCTGTCGCTGCTCTATCGCATGACGCCGGACCAGTGCCGCCTGATCATGATCGACCCCAAGATGCTGGAGCTCTCCGTCTATGACGGGATCCCGCATCTGCTTACCCCGGTTGTGACCGACCCGAAGAAGGCCGTGGTGGCGCTGAAATGGACCGTGCGGGAGATGGAAGACCGCTACCGCAAGATGTCCAAGGTCGGCGTGCGCAACATCGAGGGCTTCAATCAGCGCGTGGCCGCCGCCCGGAAGAAGGGCGAGACGATCAACCGCACGGTGCAGACCGGTTTCGACCGGGAAACCGGCGAGGCCATCTACGAGACGGAGGAACTCGATCTCGATCCGATGCCCTTCATCGTCGTCATTATCGATGAGATGGCCGACCTGATGATGGTGGCCGGCAAGGACATCGAGGGCGCGGTGCAGCGCCTGGCGCAAATGGCGCGCGCTGCCGGTATCCACGTGATCATGGCCACGCAGCGCCCCTCGGTCGACGTCATCACCGGCACGATCAAGGCGAACTTCCCGACCCGCATCTCCTTCCAGGTCACGTCGAAGATCGACAGCCGCACCATTTTGGGCGAGCAGGGCGCGGAACAGCTCCTCGGCATGGGCGACATGCTCTACATGGCCGGCGGCGGGCGCATTCAGCGCGTGCACGGGCCGTTCGTTTCCGACGGCGAGGTCGAGGAAGTGGTCGCGCATCTGAAGATGCAGGGCGCCCCAGACTACCTCGAGGCGGTCACCGAAGACGACGGCAGCGACGATGATGGCGGCGGCTCGGGCTCGGGCGGTTCCGGCGGAAACTGGAGCGATTCGGAAGATCCCTATGACCAGGCGGTGGCCGTGGTGCTGCGCGACGGCAAGGCTTCCACCAGCTACATTCAGCGCCGGCTCGGCATCGGCTACAACCGCGCCGCCTCGATCATCGAGCGCATGGAGCAGGAGGGTGTCGTCGGCCCGGCCAATCACGCCGGCAAGCGCGAGATACTTGTTCCGACCGAACAGGACGATATGTAGTAAGCGAGCCGTTCGAGGTGCTGTACGCGCGGGTCAAAATTCGGCCCCGTTGAGGATTTAGTCAGGATCGAACGAACAGTTTCGTAAAGTCAGGATTGATATGAGGCCGACCTCCAGAACCTACACATTGCGGCGCTTCGCCATGGCCATGGCGTTCGCCGGCGCCTGCGCGCTCGCCGCGCCCGGCGCCAGTGCCGCCTCCGCCGCGGCGGAACAGATCGCCCAGCATTTTTCGAGCGTACGCACGATGACGGGTGAGTTCGTCCAGTTCGGGCCGCGCGGCGAGCAGACCGGCGGCAAGTTCTATATCGAGCGCCCCGGCAAGATTCGCTTCGATTACGACACGAAGTCGGGTTTCAAGGTCACGTCCGATGGCACATCCGTTGTCATCGAGAACAAGAAGCTCAACACCGCCGACATATACCCGCTTTCCAAAACGCCGTTGAGCCTGCTGCTCGGCGAGCGGATCGACCTTTCCGGCAACAAGGTTGCTGGCGTGACGGAAGAGCCTGACCTGACGACGATCAAGCTGGAGGACAAGTCGGTATTCGGCAACTCCACGATCACCATGATGTTCGACAGCCAGTCCTACGAACTGCGCCAGTGGACCATAACCGACGCCCAGGGCAAGGACACGACGGTCATGATCTTCAATGTCCAGCAGGGCGTGACTTTCGATCCCAGTGTCTTCGCCATCGACTATCGCCGGGTGAACCAGATCAACCGAAAGAACTGAGGCGGTAAGGTCGCTCCATCTTCTTGCTTTTCCGCATTGATGCGGACGTCAGGCGATTCCACCTGACCGCAGAATGCCATAGAGTTGTGGACAAGACGGCGCCGTGTTCCCACGCGGTGCCGTTTGCTTGTGTTCGGGGCCGTGTACAGGCAATTTCGCCCGATCACAAAGGCGGGGCCGGTCATGTCGCTGAAGATTGCTACCTGGAACATCAATTCCGTGCGCTTGCGGTTGCCGCTCGTGCAGCAGTTCCTGGAAACTCATCAGCCGGACGTCCTGTGCCTTCAGGAAACCAAGTGTCCGAACGACCAGTTCCCGACCGCCGCCTTCCGAAAGCTCGGCTATGAACATGTGTCCATCCATGGGCAGAAGGGCTATCACGGCGTGGCCACCGTTTCGCGGCGACCGATGCGGACAGTGGAGGCCCGCACCTTCTGCGGCATAGGCGATTGCCGGCATATCGCGACATCGCTCGATCTGGGAAGCCGGCAAATCCTGCTGCACAATTTCTATGTGCCGGCGGGCGGAGACGAGCCGGATCCCGATATCAATCCGAAATTCCGCCACAAGCTGGATTTCATCGAGGAGATGCATGATGTGCGTCCCTCGCTCGAAGCCGACACGGGAACGATACTGGTGGGCGATCTCAATATCGCGCCGCTGGAAACGGATGTGTGGTCCCACAAGCAGCTTCTGAAGGTGGTAAGCCATACACCCGTGGAAACCGAGGGGCTCACGCAGCTCTTGAAGCGCGGCGCGTGGGTGGACCTGATGCGCCAGCACATTCCGCCGGAGGAAAAACTGTTCACCTGGTGGAGCTATCGCGCCAAGGAGTGGGATATCTCCGACCGGGGCCGCAGGCTCGACCATGTCTGGTCGTCCGGCGATCTCGCTCCGGCGCTCGGCAAGATCGAGGTGCTGCGCGAGGCACGGGGCTGGGAACGCCCCTCCGACCATGTGCCGGTGATCGCCGAATTCGCATTCGGTTGAAGCCGCCGCGATCGTACGCGCCTTCGGTATCGCTTGTTATCGCGCGAGCCGTGAGGCCAGTTCTTCCATTCGCTTGAGCATCTCCTGCAGTCGCATCGATATGCGTCCATGCAGAGTTTCGGCGGTTTCCGGAAACTCCTCCAGGATACGCCGGAACATCGAGCGGCTGAGACGGATGAGTTTGACATCCGTCTCGGCAAAGGCGCTGGTCATGCGTTCGGTATCGGCGATCAGGGCCAGGTCGCCGAGAATGGCGCCCGGCCCCTCCAGCGAGAACACATGGTTTCTACCTTCATATTCCCGGTAGAGCGCCACGGTGCCCGAGACGATGACGAAAGCGCTGTCGGCGGGTGTGCCTTCCGAATACAGCTTGCGTCCGGCAGCGAGAGCGATGGTCTCGGCGCCAAAAGCCATAAGGCGTAGCTGCTCGCGCGTGAACCCTGAAAAGAGTGCCACGCCGGACAGCACGCGGATGTCATCGTCCAGCGCCATGCGGTCGTCCCCAGCTCGATGCCCGAATCACCGGCCTCCCCGAACCTACAGGATCAGGGCACGAGCTTGTATCCGCCGCTTTCTGTCACAAGAATTTCGGCTTTGGAAGGATCGCGCTCGATCTTTTGTCTCAGCCGGTAAACATGCGTTTCCAGCGTATGGGTCGTGACGCCCGAATTGTAACCCCAGACCTCTTCGAGCAATACGTCGCGGGTCACGACCTTCTGCTCGGCGCGATAGAGGTACTTGATGATGGCGGCTTCCTTTTCCGTCAGCCGGATCTTGCCGCCGCGCTCATCGATCAGGAGCTTCTGGCTGGGTTTGAAAGTGTAGGGGCCGACGGTGAACTTGGCATCCTCGCTCTGCTCGTGCTGGCGAAGCTGCGCGCGGATGCGGGCCAGCAGAACGGCGAAGCGGAACGGCTTGGTCACATAATCGTTGGCACCGGCCTCCAGCCCCAGGATCGTGTCGGAATCGGTGTCCTGCGCCGTCAGCATGATGATGGGCGCGCGATAGCCGCCCTTGCGCAGGAGCTTCACCGCCTCGCGGCCATCCATGTCCGGCAGACCGACGTCCATGATGATGAGGTCAACCATCGCATTGCGTGCGGCATGGATGCCCTTGGTTGCCGTCGGTTCCTGAAGAATGTCGAATTCCTCATAGAGCGCCAGCTGCTCGACGAGCGTCGTCCGCAGGTCTTCGTCATCGTCGACGATAAGGATGGTGCGTGGCGTCATGTTTCAATCCGTTAATGTATTATATGGTATGGTTGACCAAGCCCCCAAGCTGCGGATCCCTCCGTGTAGGCGGATTCTTACAGGCTTGGAAGGCAATAACAAATATTTGTTCGACGGTGCGCTTATAATCCAGGAACGAAAACAGCACAGTACAGACTACGGGCGACCGCGGAAAGTCCTTTCGCTGCACGTCCGTCCGACGCCCGGCAATCCCCGCCGGGGCCTGCTCCGCGTCGATGGCCTTATCTTTCGCTGCGCCCTGGGGCGTGGCGGCATCAGCGCCTTCAAGCGCGAGGGCGATGGCGCCACGCCGTTCGCCACGATGCGTCCGCTGGAAATTTACTACCGCCGTGACCGCCGCAGTTCCGGCTTGGCGAGGGCGCGATTGCCGGTGTTCGCCATTCGCGGCGACATGGGCTGGTGCGACGCCGTCGCGGATGCGAATTACAACAGGCAGGTGCCGCTGCCCTTCGCGGCAAGCCACGAGAAGATGCTGCGCGAAGACCATCTCTACGATACGGTCGTCGTGCTCGACTGGAATGTCCGCCCGCGAAAGCGCGGCGCCGGCAGCGCAATCTTCCTGCACATCGCCCGGCCGGGCTTCCAGCCGACCGAAGGCTGCATCGCGGTGACCCAGGGCGTCATGACGCGGTTGCTGCCGCTGCTTGGCCCGCGGACGCGGATTACGGTACATCGCTAGAATTATGCGGATCGGGCCAACCGCTGTTTGTCCTCAGCGCGCCATCGCGTGGTACTCGTCGTTCGGCCGCATGTCGACGGCGGCGGCAACGCGGTTGGACATGTTGAAGAAGCCCGCCACCGAGGCGATGTCCCATATGTCGCGGTCGCTGAATCCCACCTCGCGCAGGGCCTGCCGATCTGCTTCCTCGATCTTGTCGGGATGCTCGGTCAGCTTGACGGCGAAATCGAGCATGGCTTTCCGGCGCGGCTCCAAGCCGGCGGCGCGATAGTTCATCGCGATCATCTCGCCCAGCATGGGATCGCCGGACAATTGCCTCACGGCGGCGCCATGGGCTGCAAGGCAGTAATAGCAGTGGTTCACGCTGGAAACGGCTACGGCGATCATCTCGCGTTCCAGCTTTGAAAGCGCTGGATCGCCCAGCATCAGATCGTTGTACATGTCCGTGAAGGCGCGCAGCTTCTTTTCGTCGAATGTGTATGCCGTCAGCACGTTGGGCACCAGGCCCAGCTTCTCGCGGCATTTGTCGAAATAGGAACGGGTTTCGTCGGAAAGCTCGGAAACGGGAATGTTCAATGCCGTGACACCGCTCGTCATGATTGTTACACCTTTTGAGCCGATTAGGGGTTCATTGCCGCCCTGAAAGCCGACATAGGGTCGTCAAACAGGGCACTTATGAATACGATACATCGAATTGCGCCAGGGAGGGGAAATCCCGCATGACCACCAAGCCGAAGTCCGCACGCAAGCTTACACAGCAAAAAGCGGGAGAGGGTGGGGGCGCCGAGCGTTTGCGCGAGATCATGGTTTCGCGTGCCCCGGCGGAAGATCTGGAACGCTACGACAGGGCCGACATCGACCGATCCGTCGAGATCGCCATGCAGGCCCTGCGCGCCCAGAAAGCGGGCGAGAGCATCGTCCAGATCGAATGCGCTTCCGGCATTCAGCTTTCCGAGCGGTCGATCACGACCGTGACGGTGGTCAACGATAACATGCCGTTCCTGTTCGATTCGGTGCTGGGCGAACTGGCCGACCTTTCGGTGGAACCGACGCTGGTCCTGCATCCTGTTCTGCTGGTGCGGCACGACGAAAAGGGAATAACCGAAATCCTTGGCGACGCCGCTTCGAAGTCGGTGCGCGACGCCGAACAGGTCAGCCTCATCCATGTGCATCTGCCGCGCATTTCGCCGGAGCGCTGCGAGACGCTGCGCGCAGCGCTGGAGAATATCCTTTCCCAGGTGCAGGCGGCAGTCCATGACTGGAAGCCGATGCTTGCCCGGCTCGACCAGGAAATAACGCAGCTGCGCTATGCGCCCATTCCGCTCGACCGCCAGGCCATAGATGAGGCGATCGCCTTTCTCGAATGGCTGCGCGACGACAATTTCACTTTCCTGGGCATGCGTGAGTTCCTCTATTCGGGCGGCGAGAAAAGCGGCACGCTGGAACGCGCCGACAAACGCGGTCTTGGCATCCTCGCCGATCCCAAGGTGCTGGTCCTGAGGCGTGGCTCGGAAGCGGTGTCCACGACGCCGGAAATCCGTGCTTTCCTGCATGGGCCGGAGCCGATGATCGTCACCAAGGCCAATGCCCGGTCGGTGGTGCACCGGCGCGCCTATCTCGACTATATCGGAGTCAAGACATTCGATGAGGACGGCAAGCTGACGGGCGAGTTGCGTATCGTCGGTCTGTTCACCTCGACGGCCTATACGCGCCAGGTCATGAAGATCCCGTATCTGCGTTCGAAGGCGGAAGCCGTGATCGCCAGAATGGGATTCGCGCCGACGGATCACTCGGGAAAGGCGTTGATCAACGTCCTGGAATCCTATCCGCGCGACGAGTTTTTCCAGATATCCGTGCCGACGCTGCGCAAGCACGCCGAGGCCATCCTGGCGCTGGGCGAGCGTCCGCGCGTCCGCGCTCTCTACCGCATCGACCAGTTTGACCGCTTCGTCTCGGTCATCGTGTTCGTGCCGCGCGATCGCTACGATTCGCGCGTGCGCGCCGAAATCGGCGATTATCTGAAGACCACGTTCGAGGGCCACGTGTCGGCCTATTATCCGGCTTTTCCGGAGGGCACGCTGGCGCGCGTGCATTTCATCATCGGGCGGTCGGGCGGCAAGACGCCGAGGGTGAACCCCGGCGACCTCGAGGCCGGGATCCGTGAAATCGTCCGAACCTGGGACGATGCGCTGACCGAGGCCGTGGAGGACACGGAAACCGACGACGCCACCGCGCAACTGGCAGCGCGCTTTCCCGACAGCTACCGCAACAGTTTCGAAGCACGAACGGCGATTGCCGACGCGCGGTGCATAGCCGGCTTATCAGCGCAGAATCCGATTGCTATCGACTTCCACCAGCATGAAGACCAGGAGGAGAACCAGGCGGCGCTGAAGATCTATCACTATGGCGAGCCGGTGGCGCTCAGCCGGCGCGTTCCGCTTCTGGAGAATATGGGCTTCCGCGTCATCAGCGAGCGCACGTTCGAGATCGGAGAGCCCGACGAGGACCAGATATTCCTCCACGACATGGAGCTGGAAAACGCCTACGCCGGCGCCATCGACCTTTCCGACAACGGCGCCCTTTTCGAGGAGGTGTTCCTCGCCGTCTGGCGGCTGGAATACGACAATGACGGCTTCAACGCGCTGGCGCAGACGGCGCGGTTGCGCGTCTCTGAAATCGCGGTGTTGCGCGCCTATAGCCGCTTCCTGCACCAGGCGAGCATTCCGCAAAGCCAGGATTTCATCTCGGCGACGCTCAACCGCTACCCGGCCATCGCAGCGGATCTGTTTCACCTCTTCACAGCGCGTTTCTCGCCCGAGGCGGCGAAGGACGAAAACAGCCGCGGCCGGACGGCGAAGATCGAAAGCGCGATCGAGGCGGCGCTCGACGAGGTCCCTAGCCTCGACGACGACACGATCATCCGCCGCATGCAGAACCTGATCAAATCGACGCTCAGGACCAACTGGTTCGCGCAGCTGAAGGGCAATTACTCGCTGGCGCTGAAATTCGATTCCCATGCGGTCGAGGGTCTGCCGCAACCGCGACCTTGGCGCGAGATATTCGTCTACGGTCCGGAAGTCGAAGGCGTGCATCTGCGATTCGGTCCGGTGGCGCGGGGCGGGCTGCGCTGGTCCGACCGGGCGCAGGATTACCGCACCGAGGTGCTCGGTCTC
Source organism: Nitratireductor luteus (assembly GCF_026162365.1). GTDB lineage: Bacteria > Pseudomonadota > Alphaproteobacteria > Rhizobiales > Rhizobiaceae > Chelativorans > Chelativorans luteus. The sequence continues at coordinate 442,793 of NZ_JAOANW010000002.1, forward strand.
GTGAAGGCTCAGCAGGTCAAGAACGGCGTGATCGTGCCCGTGGGCGCCAAGGGCGGCTTCTATCCGCGCCGCCTGCCGAACGGCGGCAATCGGCAGGAGGTGTTCGAGGCCGGGCGCGCGGCCTATGTAAATTTCATCTCGAGCCTGCTTTCCATCACCGACAATCTGGACGGCGACGAAGTCGTGCCGCCCGAAAATGTCGTGCGCCACGATGTCAACGATCCCTATTTCGTGGTGGCGGCCGACAAGGGCACGGCAACTTTTTCCGACACGGCCAACGAGATAAGCCAGAAACACAACTTCTGGCTGGACGATGCCTTCGCCTCGGGCGGTTCGGCCGGCTACGACCACAAGGAGATGGGCATCACCGCGCGCGGCGCCTGGGAAGCGGTCAAGCGGCATTTCCGCGAGATGAACCGCGACATACAGAGCGAACCCTTCACTGTTGTCGGAGTGGGCGACATGTCCGGCGACGTGTTCGGCAACGGCATGCTGCTTTCGCCCGCCACGCGCCTGATCGCCGCCTTCGACCACCGCGACATCTTCATCGATCCCGATCCGGACCCGACCGTGACCTTCGCCGAGCGCAAGCGGCTTTTCGACCTGGGCCGCTCCTCGTGGCAGGACTACGACAAATCCAAGCTGTCGAAGGGCGGCATGATCGTTCCGCGCTCGCAAAAGCAGATCGCGCTCAGCAAGGAAGCGGCCGAGGCGATCGGCATGGACAAGAGGACCGGTTCGCCGGCTGAGATCATGCAGGCCATCCTCAAGTCCAAGGTGGACCTTCTGTGGTTCGGCGGCATCGGCACCTATGTGCGGGCCACCACCGAATCGAACCAGGATGTGGGCGATCGCGCCAATGATGCGATCCGCATCACGGCGCCTGAAGTTGGTGCCAAGGTCATCGGCGAGGGCGCCAATCTCGGCGTCACCCAGAAGGGCCGCATTGAATACAACATGTATGGTGGCCGCTCCAATTCGGACGCCATCGACAATTCGGGCGGCGTCAACTCGTCCGACCTCGAGGTGAACATCAAGATCGCGCTCGCCGCCGCCATGCGCAGCGACGCCCTCACCCGCAAGGCCCGCAACAAGCTGCTGGCCGAGATGACCGAGGAGGTCGCGGGCCTGGTTCTGGAAAACAATTACCGGCAGACGCTGGCGATCTCGCTGGTGGAGCAGCGGGGCCTTTCCGACCTGCCGCACCAGGCGCGGATGATGACAGTGTTCGAAAATGCGGGCCTGCTCGACCGCGCGGTGGAGCATTTGCCCGGTCCGCAGGCCCTGGCCGACCGGGAAGCGCGTGGCGAGGCATTGACGCGCGCCGAAATCGGCGTGCTGCTCGCCTATGCCAAGATCGTGCTTTTCGACGAGCTTGTGGCGAGCCGCCTACCCGATGAGCCGCATTTCGAGGAGGATCTGTTCGCCTATTTCCCCGAACGCATGCGCGGGAAATACGCTGCCGAAATCCGCGGGCATCGCCTGCGCAGGGAGATCATTGCAACCGAGCTTGCCAATGACGTCATCGACCGTGGCGGGCCCACTTTCGTTACGCGCCTGCAGGATATGACGGGCCGGCCGGCGCATGAGATCGTGGCGGCCTATGTGGTGGTGCGCGACGGCTTCGACCTTCGCTCGCTGTTCGCGGCCATCGATGCGCTGGACAACAAGATCGACGGCATGGTGCAGCTTCGCCTTTACCAGCAGGTCTGGCGCCTCATCCACTCCGCCACCGCCTGGCAGCTCAAGAACGGCGACGCCACGGTCGGCGTCGGTTCTCGCATCGAGCAGCTCTCGCAGGCGCGCAAGACGCTGGAGCCGGAACTTGGCGGTATTCTGCCGGCCTTTCTCAGCGGGCGCATTGCCGAGCGCACCACCCGGTTCGTCAACGACGGCGCGCCGGAGGATCTGGCCCGGCGGCTTTCGTTCCTCGGCATCTCCGAGTTGGTACCCGACATCGTGGCGGCGGCAGGCCTTGCGGGCGCGCAACTGCCCAAGGCCGCAAGGGCCTTTTTCGGCGTCAGCGAGGCCTTCCGCATCAGCCGGATCGAGGACGCAGCCCATGCCATTACGCCTTCGGACTATTATGACGGGTTGGCGCTGCAACGCGCGCTCGACATGATCGACACGGCGCGGCGCTCGATGGCCGTCTCGGCGATGACCGCGTACCGGGACGCCGACGATCCGGCCGAGCTTTGGGTCGAGGCCGGCGGCGAACGCGTCGTACGGGTGCGCGAGCGGCTGCACACATTGACCGAGGGCAGCGACATCACGATTTCACGGTTGACTGTGGCGTCGGGCCTGATGGCCGACTTGGCCGGGTGATATATTCTCACGGTTACGGCATGGATCCTCGGCTCAAGGCCGAGGATGACGAAAGTTGAGGCGCTGTTGTAAATCGTCGAGGTCGGCGATTGGCGCTATCCCTCCATACGATTCGTCATCGTCGGGCCCCGACCCGAGGTTCCATGCCGTAACGGTCGACGATTGTGCGGCCATCTTCTCTGCATGCGTGGGCCTGCGGCGAAAACGCCTACAGACCACTCACAGAGCCCACCTGTGTTGTGTACTGAGAAAGGCGAACGAGCAATGACAATGGTTGAGCACGTGGCGGTTCCGCGCCGCGGTATCTGGGGCTGGATGCTTTTCGATTGGGCGCAGCAGCCTTTCCATACGCTCATCATCACCTTCGTCTTCGCCCCCTATTTCGCGGCCGCGGTCGCGCCGGATGCGGCGCGGGGGCAGGAATTATGGGGTCTGGCCACGGGCGCCGGCGGGCTGGCCATCGCGCTTTCCTCGCCTGTGCTGGGCGCCATCGCGGACGCGACCGGGCCGCGCAAGCCGTGGATCCTGGCCTTCTCGCTCATCGGGGTGCTGGCCTGCGCCGGCCTGTGGTTCGCCGTCCCGGGAATGGACACGATGGGGCCTGTGCTCATCCTCATCGCGCTCGCCGTGTTCGGCATGGAATATGCCGCTGTCTTCAACAATGCGATGATGCCCAATCTGGTGCCCCGCGCCGAGCTTGGGCGGCTGTCCGGCTCGGCCTGGGGCCTGGGCTATCTCGGCGGGCTGGCTTCGCTCGTTCTGGTGCTGGGCTTCATGTCGGCCTCGCCGGAAACCGGACGTACATTGCTCGGCCTGGAGCCGGTCTTCGACCTCGATGCCGCCGCGCGTGAAGGCGACCGCGCCGCCGGCCCGCTGACCGCCCTCTGGTACGCCGTCTTCGTCCTGCCGATGCTGTTCTTCACGCCGGACCAGCCGCGCCGCAAGGCGGTCACGGGCGCCGTACGCGAGGGCCTTGGCCGGCTCGCGCAAACCATGCGGCGGCTTCCCTCCGAGCGCAGCTATTTCAGTTTCCTCCTTTCCTCAATGTTCTATCGCGATGCGCTCAACGCGCTCTATGCCTTCGGCGGCATCTATGCCGCCGGCGTGCTCGGCTGGTCGATCACGCTGATCGGCCTGTTCGGCATATTGGCCAGTGTCACCGGCGCGCTGGGCGCGTGGGCGGGCGGTCGCATGGACCAGGCCTTCGGCCCGAAAGCCGTGGTGACGCTGGCGATCCTGGTCCTTTCGGCGTGTTGCCTGCTGGTGATCTCGACCACCCGCACGGAGGTGTTCTTCATTCCGCTGGGCGGGGCCGGCTCCTCCGTGCCTGACATCGCCTTCTTCGTGGCAGGCGGGTTCATCGGCGCCGCCGGTGGGGCGATCCAGGCCGCCTCACGCACCTTGCTGGTCGACCAGGTGGCGCGCGAGCGGGTGACGGAAGCCTTCGGGCTCTACGCCCTGTCGGGCAAGGCAACGACCTTCATCGGCCCGTTCGCCGTGGCGGCCGCGACGGCCTATTTCTCATCCGCGGCCTTTTCGCTGGCCCCCGAGGATGCGCAGCGCCTGGGTGTAACGCCGATCCTTGTGCTCTTCGCCATCGGCCTGGTGCTCCTGCCTTTCGTCAGCAGCCGGCAATACAAGGTGGCGCCGGGCTGAGGATCACAAGCTGGAAGTGGCGCTCCACCCCCGTCATCGACTCTGAGAAAGTTTGTCGGTGTGGATTGGGGAGCGTGAGGTGCCCAGCGTCATCCCGGCTCTCCCTGCGGTCGGCCGGGATGAGGATCATTGGTGCGCTCCCCGAAGCAGCCCCGTCAGTGCCGGAAGTGACGCATGCCTGTCACGACCATGGCGATGTCGTTCTCGTCGGCGGCGGCGATCACTTCGTCGTCGCGCATCGAACCGCCGGGCTGGATGACCGCCGTTGCGCCGGCCTCGACCGCCGACAGCAGGCCATCGGCGAAGGGGAAGAAGGCATCGGAGGCGACGACGGAGCCTTTGGTCAGCGGTTCGCCGCCGGCCTGGGCGGCAGCATCTTCCGCCTTGCGGGCGGCGATGCGGGCCGAATCGACCCGGCTCATCTGTCCGGCGCCGATGCCGACCGTCGCGAGATCGCGGGCATAGACGATGGCGTTGGACTTGACGTGCTTGGCCACGCGGAAGGCAAAGCGCAGATCGGCCATTTCGCGGTCGGAAGGCGCCCGTTTCGTCACCACCTTCAGTTCGAGATCGTCCACCACGCCGCTGTCGCGGGACTGGACGAGCAGGCCGCCGGCAACCGTCTTGGCGGTGAGGCCGGGCGCGCGCGGATCGGCAACGCTGCCGGTCAGGAGCAGGCGCAGGTTCTTCTTGGCGGCGATCAGCGCCAGCGCTTCCTCGCTGGCATCCGGCGCGATGATGACCTCGGTGAAAATCTTGACCATTTCCGCCGCCGCATCCGCGTCCAGCGTCCGGTTCAGGGCGATGATGCCGCCGAAGGCCGAGACGGGGTCGCAGGCAAGCGCCCGGCGATAGGCATCGGCCAGATCGCCGCCCTCGGCCACGCCGCACGGGTTGGCATGCTTGATGATGGCGACCGCGGCGCTTTTCGCCGGGTCGAACTCGCTGACGAGCTCGAAGGCGGCATCGGTGTCGTTGATGTTGTTGTAGGAAAGCTGCTTGCCCTGGACCTGCCGGGCATTGGCCACGCCCGGCCGCTTGTCGCCGGTGACGTAGAAGCCGGCCGTCTGGTGCGGGTTCTCGCCATAGCGCATCACCTCCTTGAGCCTGCCGCCGAAACCGCGCCAGTCCGGCTGGGCGAGATCGAGGCTCTCGGCAAACCATTGCGAGATAGCCGCATCATAGACGGATGTGCGGGCATAGGCCTTGGCCGCCAGCTCCTGGCGCAGGCGGTAGGTCAGGCCGCCGTCGTTCTCGTCCAGCGCGGCCAGCACCGTGGCATAGTCGCCGGGGTCGGTGACGACGGCCACATAGGCATGGTTCTTGGCCGCCGCCCGCAGCATGGCCGGCCCGCCGATGTCGATATTCTCCACGGTCGAGAGATAATCGCCGCCGCCGAACCGGACCTCCTCGAACGGATAGAGATTGATGACGACGAGGTCGATGGGCCTGATGTCGTGTGCTTCCATCGCCGCCTGGTGCTCTTCGTCATCGCGTATCGCCAGCAGGCCGCCATGCACGGAAGGGTGCAGGGTCTTGACCCGGCCGTCCATGATCTCGGGAAAGCCCGTCAGGTCGGAGACGTCGCGGACGGCAAGGCCAGCGCCTGCGATAGCCGCCGAGGTGCCGCCGGTGGAAACGAGCTCGACCCCTTTGGCCGCCAGCGCCCGCGCGAAATCGACGATGCCTGCCTTGTCGGAAACCGACAGCAGCGCGCGGCGCACCGGCACGAGATCGGGGGCGGGAATTTTCTTCGACGAAACGGTCATGGAAAGGGCTACTCCGTGGCAGGCGGCTATATGCGGCCCGTCTTTACGGTGCTTTTCGTCCGCGCTCAACCGGGCACGCACGGGGGTCTGCCAAATCTGGCAAAAGCGGCTTGGTTCAGGCCGCGCCGGCAACCGCGTTGGCGCGCAGGAACTGCCAGCGGAGCTCCGGGGTTTCGGCGAGCTGGATATGCAGGACGATCTGGCGGCTGCGGCACGGGCCCGCGATGGCCGCGAAGAAGATCGATTCCTCGACCACGGCCTCGCGGTTCTCGCACGAAAAGACCCAGGTGTCGGTGTTGTCGCCGGCGAGAATGAGCCGGTCCTCATCGTCCCGGTAGATCTCGATGTCGGGGTGTATGTGGAAGCGCAGCGCGGCCGTGTGCCCGGGGGCGGCGGCCGAGCCGTCGGGGCGATGGAAGCGGTCCGCGCCCTGCAGCAGATTGCCGTTCTGCAACAGCGCCAGCTCCCTCTCGTGGAGGATGCCGAAACGGCCGACATAGCCGTCATGGACGGCGACGAACGCATGCACGCCCCCGGCGTCGCTGCGGCGGCACTGAACGTTGCGCGGACCGGCGATCAACGGCGTGCCCACCCAGTCGTCCCAGCCGGGCGGCAGTGCGAACCGGGCCTGAGAAGTATCGTTAACCGTTGCCGTCGAGTGGGCGGCCGTGGCGCGCGCGAGCGGGCGGAACGCCTCCGCGCCGAAACTGTCGACCCCGCAATTGACGATGAACTGGTGCCGCCCTGACGACATCTCGAAGGAGAGGCAGCCGGCATGGGCCATGTTGGACAATTCCGGCACGGGAGGTGCCGCCGTGTCGGCCAGCACCGTCGTATCGCCCAGCGCAAGGCGGTCATAGCCCGAGTGCGGCGCATGCAGCAGGGCCGCGCCGCCGGTATCGTCGTGGCGCAGGATGGCGGCGACGCGGTCGTGGACGGTGACTCCCATGCCGTTAAAGCGCGCCAGGCTTCCGTCCTGATGGCGGAAGAAGCGCAAAGCGGGCAGCATGCGCTCGACGGCGCCGACCAGCTGATCGGGCGGCGGCTCCGCCTGATTTGCGTAGGTCTGGCGCAGCGGCAGCAGGTCGGCAAGGAGCTCCATCACGGCGCGTGGGTTGCGCGAGATGTGGCCGCCGTCGGGCAGGACCTGGCGTTCCAGCTCGATACTAAGCTGGCGGGTGGCGCTGCGCAGGACGGAGACCGAAGTGGGCAGGGAGAGCGCGGCGAAGGCGAGCGCCACGCGGGCGCGCAGCTTTTCCTCGCCGTCCGGCATTTCCGCCGCCACCGAGCGCAGATAGCGCACCTGGACCGCGAGCATCTTGAGATACTGCCGGTAGAACGCAAGGTCCGCCCCCTGGAGCACCACCGCCGAATGCTGCAGCCAGGCGATGATGCGGCGCGCCGTGACGCGGGGTGTCCAGGCATAGCCCGAGATGCGCTTGCCGTGGGCGGCGATCCAGTCGGCCACGAGGGCACGGGCATTGGCCGAAGCCAGCTCCGAGTGGGCGGCATTGAGATGACGCAGCCAGCGAAAGCCGTGCAGACCCTCGAGCCAGCCCTGATGGCGTATCTGCAGGTTGAACGGCGACTGACCGCCGGTTTCAACAAGATGGCCCGAAAGCAGGAACCTGCCATGATAGATTTCACGGGCAATTTCGGGGTCGGCCAGACGCAGGTCTGGCGGTGCGATCAGCAGGCGCTCGGGTGTGCGGCCGGAATAGCGCCAGCGATAGGCGGGGCCGGCGCGCAACCGCCTGCGCAGGCGCCGCCAAGCTTGGCGCGCCGCAAGACCCCAAAGCAGAGGAGCTTGACCCCCGATACCTTCCACTGACTGCACCTGTTGTTTCGATTTGCCCCTCGCCCGGCGAAGACTCTAAATGATTCAAGCATTTGTGCGAAGGACAAATGTATGGATCAGAGGCGCTTGAGGCGGGCCGCGAAGAAACCGTCCACATCATAAAGGCACTTGGCGTCCTCGCCGCTGGTTTCCGGCGTGGTGCGCAAATAGCCTTCAGCGGTGACGAAACGCTCCGCCCCCGGGATTTCCTCCGGCGCGATCGGCGACAGGACGAGGTCCTGCCGCGCCGCGAGCAGGGCGGCGACGAGTTCTTCGCCCTCGGCGGGGTCGAGCGAACAGTTGGAAAAGACAAGGGTGCCGCCAGGCTTCACCCATCCGGCCGCCTGCTCGGCAAGGCGCCGCTGGAGTTCGACGAGCCGGGCGATGTCTTCCGGCGTCTTGGTCCAGGGAACGTCGGGGTGACGCCGCACGGTGCCGGTGGAAGAGCAGGGAGCGTCGAGCAGGATGGCGTCGAAAAGGTGCGGCGGCTGCCACTTCAGAAGATCGGCCTGCACGATCTCCGCCGTCAGCCCGAGGCGCTCGAGATTGCCGGCAAGCCGCTTGAGACGGTTCGCCGACTGATCGACGGCGGTGACCCTTGCGCCGGCATGGGCAAGCTGCGCCGTCTTGCCGCCGGGCGCCGCGCACAGATCGGCCACGTCCAGGCCTTCGATATTGCCCAACAAGCGGGCGGGAAGGGCGGCGGCGGCGTCCTGCACCCACCATTCGCCCTTCTCGAAGCCGGGTAGCGCCGTCACCGCGTCGGACAGCTTGTCGAGGCGCACGGAGCCACCGGGCAGCACGCTGCCGCCGAACAATCCGGCCCATTTTCCCGGATCGGATTTGACGGTGAAATCGACCGGCGCTTCCAGCCGATGCGCGGTCAGAATGGCGCCTGCTCGCTCGGCGCCGTAGGCGCTTTCCAGCCGGCCGGCAAACCACTCCGGCGCGTCGCGCGTTGCGGCAAGGGCGGCCGGCAGCGACCTTTCCTTGCGGCGGGCAAGATTGCGCAGTACCCCGTTCACCAGGGCGGAAAACCGGCGGGTGCGCGGATCGTCCTTGGCCTGCGCGACGGCCAGGTCGACGGCGGCGCTGTCGGGCACGTCGAGAAACAATATTTGCGTCGCGCCGACATGCAGGACATGCGACAGCGCGTGGGCATTGGCGGGCAGCGGCCGCTCCAGCCGGCTTTCTATAAGGCTCGCGATGGTGTTGCGGTGCCGCAGGGCGCTGACCAGGATGGCTCGCACCAGGGCACGGTCGCGCGGCTCCAGCGCCAGATATTGCGGGTGGCCGTGTTCGTTGTCGGTCAGGGCGTCGAGCGAGGTGCGGGTATCGATCACTGCCGACAGGAGCCTGGCCGCCGTCTTTCGGGCGGCCAGACCCGGCTTGTCGTTATCCGTCGTCGGCATTCTCTTATCCGGTTTGGACCCGGTCTTCGGCCTCACGACCACGGGCCTTTACGTCCTCGGTCCGCGCCTGCGCGGCCCCAGGGTGCGGGCGATTGCGGCTTGCGCTCCGGCCGGGAGCCCCATGACCCCTGATCCGCTGAAGGTTGGCTTGCCGGCGCGGCAGAGAACTCGGCCGCCATCGCCTCAAGGGCGGCGATGCGGTTGCCGGTGTCCGGATGGGTGGAGAACAGACCATCCATGTTCCGCCCCGACAGCGGGTTGATGATGAACATATGCGCCGTCGCCGGATTGCGCTCCGCATCCGGGTTGACCACCTGTTTCGCGCTCCGGGCGATCTTGCTCAGCGCGGAGGCCAGCCAGAGCGGGTTGCCGCAGATTTCGGCGCCGCGCCGGTCCGCCGAATATTCGCGGGTGCGGCTGATGGCCATCTGCACCAGCATGGCGGCGAAGGGCGCCACGATCATCGCGACCAGGATGCCGATGAAGCCAAAGGGATTGTTGTTGCTGCGCCCGCCGCCGAAAAACAGCGCGAAATTGCCGAGCATGGAGATCGCGCCGGCCAGCGTGGCGGTGATGGTCATCGTCAGCGTGTCACGGTTCTGCACATGAGCCAGTTCGTGCGCCATCACGCCGGCAACCTCTTCCGGCGAAAGCCGCTCCAAAAGCCCGGTCGTCGCGGCGACCGCCGCGTTTTGCGGGTTGCGCCCGGTGGCGAAGGCGTTTGGCTGGGGGTTCTGGATAAGATAGACACGCGGCATGGGCAGCCCGGCATTGGCGGCGAGACTGCGCACGATGCCGTAATATTCGGGCGCGTTGCGTTCATCCACCTCGACCGCGTGGTGCATGCGGAGCACCAGCTTGTCGGCGTTCCAATAGCTGAAAAGGTTCATGCCTGCAGCGATGACAAATGCGATCATCATGCCGCCGGCACCGCCGAGCATGTAGCCCACGCCCATGAAGAGCGCTGTCATCAAGGCCAAAAGCATGGCCGTGCGGATCATGTTCATCGTCTTCTTTCCCTGCCAGAGTCAGGTTCTCAGAGCGGTCGCAGAACGAACTTTACTGGGCTATATGATGGGAAGGCGGAATTGCATATTCAATAATGGCCTCATCTATCCCGGAGCGGCAAATTGAACACAAAACCCACATCGAACGATCAGGAAAAACCGGCGCATGGCCGGAGCGACCTGCCCGCCGCGGCGCGCCGGGCGTTGGCCGAGGCGGAAGCCCGGCGGCAGGCGGCGAAAGCGGACGAGCCGCCACGTGAGATCGGCGGACGCAAGGGGCCGGATCCGGCCCGCTATGGAGATTGGGAAGTAAAGGGCATCGCCACGGACTTCTGATCAGGGCCCGGGGGCAGGGTTGCGGAAGAATTGATATAGGAATATCTTCCTTTAATGTTCCGATTCTTCACACTCGTCCTGTTGGTCGCTGTGCCTGCCTTCTCCGGCGGTTTCGCGCATGCGAACGATGCGGTGGTCGGCGGGCCGGTGGCTGCGGAGGTTCTGCGTGTCCTCGATGGCGACACATTCGTCGCCGAAGCGCTGATCTGGCCGAGGCAAAAGATAACGGTCAGCGTGCGCCTGCGCGGCATCGATGCGCCGGAGATCAGGAGCCGATGCCTGGCGGAAAAGGCGGCGGGGATCGCGGCACGGGAGGCGCTCGCCACCTTGCTCGGCCGGCAGGGCGTTACCATCAGCAATATCGGCGGCGGCAAGTATTACGGCCGGGTGATGGCCGACGCCCATACAGCCGATGGTCTCGACATTGCCGAGACCCTGCTGCGACAGCGGCTTGTGCAGGCTTATGACGGCGGCAGGCGCGAACGCAACTGCGAAGCGCTCGCGCTGAACGAGGATGGCAGGTAGCCTATTCCTTGTTGTCGTCGCCTTCTTCTTCTTCGTTGCGACCCTTCAGGGAGGACAGTTTCGCGAACACGGCGTCGGCGTCCAGCTCCTTGTCCTCGGGTGCCTGTTCGGCGGCATTGTCGCCGACATCTAGGCCCTCGGTCTCGGACGCCGGCAGCAGTGTGTCGCCCGCAGCTTCGGCCGGGGGTGCGTAACGGGCGGCGCGATGGACTTCCATATCGAGGTCGATCTGCGAGCACAGGCCAAGCGTCACCGGGTCCATCGGCACGAGGTTGGCGGAGTTCCAGTGCGTGCGGTTGCGGATCTGCTCGATGGTCGATTTGGTCGTGCCGACGAGGCGCGAAACCTGTGCGTCCTTCAGTTCCGGGTGGTTGCGCACCAGCCAGAGGATGGCGTTGGGCCGGTCCTGACGCTTGGAGAGCGGCGTGTAGCGCGGGCCCTTGCGCTTGGACTCGGGAACGCGCACCTTGGGCTCGGAAAGCTTCAGGCGGTATTCCGGATTGGCCTCGCCCTTGGCGATTTCGTCGCGGGTGAGCTGACCGGTCATCACGGGGTCCATTCCCTTGATGCCCTGTGCCGCGTCACCATCGGCGATGGCGCCTACTTCCAGCGGGTGCAGCCTGCAGAAATCGGCAATCTGCTCGAATGTCAGTGCGGTATTGTCCACCAGCCAGACGGCGGTTGCCTTGGGCATGAGTAGTGCGTTGGCCATGGCATAGAATCCTTTTCTTCGCCCGCCTCCCAGGGGCGGGCGGTGGTCAAAGCCACCAATTTGGGTAAATCACGGGCACATATAACGGCATTTTCCCGTGATCGCAATGCGCTTGGAACACTGTCTTTTATTGGCGCCGGCAGGCGACCGTTCGCCGTCCACAGCTCCGTTACAGAACCGTCATCCACCCGTCACGCGCCTGAAACGGTCATCCTCCAATAAGCCTCATTCCATTCAGGCGAGGGAGACAATAATGAGAAGATATATGGTTCCGGGCGCGTTCGCTGCCGCGCTTTCGGTCACAACGGCCATACCGGCATTCGCCGACATGGCCTTCAACCGCGTGGCGACATTCCCGGTGGCCATGAACCTTCCGGCCGATATCGATGCCGCTACCGAGACATCTTCTGAGATCGTCGCGGTCAGCGAAGACGGAAACCTCCTGGCCTACTCCGACAGTCCGCTGGGTGCGGTCGGGTTCATCGATATTTCCGATGTCCGCGCGCCGAAGGCCGGCGGCATCCTCAAGATCGACGGCGAGCCCACTTCCGTGGTTATTTCGCGCGGCAAGGTCATTGCCGGGATCAACACATCGGCGAGCTATGCCGAGCCTTCCGGTAACCTCATGGTCATCGACCTCCAAACCGGGGCCGGAACCGCCTCCTGCACGCTTGCCGGACAGCCCGATTCCGTGGCCGTCAGCAGGGACGGGCAATATCTGGCCGTCGCCATCGAAAACGAGCGCGACGAGGATCTGAACGACGGTGTCATCCCGCAATTGCCGGCGGGGAACCTGCAGGTATTCGCGCTGGATGCCGGCGAGCCGGTTTGCGATACGGTCAAAACTGTGGATCTGACCGGTATCGCCGAGATCGCCGGCGAAGATCCCGAGCCCGAGTTCGTGGACTTCAACGATGCGGGCGAGATCGTCGTCACGCTCCAGGAAAACAACCATATCGCCATTGTCTCGGCCGAAAGCGGCGAGGTCGTCAGCCACTTCTCTGCGGGCTCGGCGTCCGCCGCCGGGATCGACCTTTCCGACAATGGCGCGCTCGACTTCACCGAGCAGGCGAGCGATCTGCGGCGTGAACCGGACGCGGTGAAGTGGCTCGACAATGATCGTCTCGTGACCGCCAATGAGGGCGACTACGAAGGCGGCTCGCGCGGCTTCACGATTTTCTCGAAACAGGGCGAAGTGCTGTTCGATTCGGGCGCGGAGCTTGAGCACCGCGCGGCGATGGCCGGCCACTATCCGGACAAGCGCTCCGACGCCAAGGGCGCCGAACCGGAAGGGCTTGAGGTCAAGCGCTTCGGCGACACGCAATATATCTTCGTGGCGCTGGAACGTGCCTCGCTGATCGCGGTCTACCGCGATACCGGCGATGCGCCGGAATTCGTGCAGGTTCTGCCCTCGGGCATCGGACCGGAAGGGCTGGTTGCGATCCCCGGCCGCAACCTGCTGGTGACGGCCAATGAGGCGGATTTGGTCGAAGACGGCGGCGCGCGGTCGCATGTGATGGTCTACGAGCTCAGCGAGGACCGTGCCGCCTATCCGACGATCCGCTCGGTCATGAAGGACGGCGCGCCGATTGGCTGGGGCGCGTTATCGGGCCTTGCCGCCGATCCTTCAAAGGCCGGCAGGCTCTACGCCGTTTCCGACTCCTTCTACCGTTCGCAGCCGGCGATTTTCACGATAGACGCGGCCGGGGAGCCGGCCGAGATCACTGACCGTATCCTCGTCACGCGGGACGGCGCTCCGGCGCAGAAGCTTGACCTTGAAGGCATCGTGAGCGACGGCGAAGGCGGGTTCTGGCTGGCCTCCGAAGGCCGCAGCGACCGGCTCACGCCGCACGCGCTCTATTACGTCAATGGCAAGGGTGAGATCCGGAAAGAAGTCGCGTTCCCCGCAGAACTCCTCGCGCATGAGATCCGCTTCGGCATGGAAGGCGTCACGCTGGTGGGCGAGGGCGACGATCAGATGCTGGTCATGGCGATGCAGCGCGAATGGAAGGACGATCCCGCCGGCCAGGTGAAGCTGGTCGCCTACAAGCCGGCGAGCGGCGAATGGTCCGCCGTGCGATATCCGCTCGACAAGGGCGAGGCCGGCTGGGTGGGCCTGTCGGAGATCACCGCCCATGACGGCAAGCTCTACATCGTCGAGCGCGACAACCAGATCGGCTCTGCGGCCAGGATCAAGAAGCTCTACAGCGTAGCTCTTGACGGCTTCGCGCCGGCTGCACTGGGCGGCGAGCTGCCGCTGGTGGAAAAGACCCTGGAGCGCGATCTGATCGAGGACATGCGCCGGGCCACCAACGGCTTCGTGGTCGACAAGATCGAGGGGTTCACCATCGACGCGGCGGGCAACGCCTTCTTCGTCACGGACAATGACGGCATCGACGATTCCTCCGGCGAGACGATCTTCGTCAATCTGGGGCAGTTGAAGGCGATGAACTGAACGGGTCGCCGCCGCGCCTGCGACCGAACGCTCTTGAGATGCCCCGGACTTGCGCCGGGGCATTTTCATGACGCTATGCCACGTCCAGCACGATCTTTCCGATGTGGTCGCCTTCCTCCATGCGTTCATGCGCCCGCCAAGCGTCAGCGAGCGGGAAAATCATGTCCATGACCGGGGCAATCTTGCGGGCGGCGAGCAGGGGCCAGACATGGGCTTCGAGCTCCGTAGCGATCTGTCCCTTGAAGGCGGTCGAGCGGGGGCGGAGCGTCGAACCCGTATGGGTAAGGCGCTTCATCATCAGCTTCGAGAAATTGACCGTCGCCTTGATGCCGCTCAGAAATGCGATCTGGACGATACGCCCATCCATCGCCGCCGCCTCATAATTGCGGTCGATATAATCGCCGCCGACCATGTCGAGAATGACGTCCGCCCCGCGCCCGTCGGTCAACTCCTGCACTCTCTCGACGAAGTCCTCCTCGCGATAGTTGATGGCCCGCGCGGCGCCGAGATCCGTGCAGGCGGCGCATTTGACCTCGGTGCCGGCGGTCGCCAGCACCGTCGAGCCGAACGCTGTGCCGAGCTGGATCGCGGCGGTGCCGATGCCGGAGGATCCGCCATGGACCAGCAGCGTTTCGCCGGGCTTCAAGCCGCCGCGCTGGAACACGTTGTGCCAGACGGTGAAGAAGGTTTCAGGCAGGGCTGCTGCCTCGGTGAAGGTGAAGCCGTGCGGAATGGCCAGCGCATTGGTTCCATGCACGGTGCAGTATTCGGCATAGCCGCCGCCGGGCGTCAGCGCCGTCACATGGTCGCCCTTGCGCCAGCGCATGACGCCGTCGCCGGTGGCCACCACTTCGCCGGCTACTTCCAGCCCCGGCAGGTCGGACGCGCCGGGCGGAGGCGGGTATGTTCCCTTGCGCTGGGCGACGTCCGGCCTGTTGACGCCGGCGGCGCGCACGCGAATGAGAATTTCGCCTTCCTTCGGTTTGGGCAGCGGACGCATCTGCGGCTTCAACACCATCGGCCCGCCGGGCTCGGTGATCGCAATTACCGTCATCATTCCTGGGAGATCGAGTGGCGACATGATCCCAAACCTTTCATATTGCCGGAGGAAACACAGGCGGGTCATTGAATTGCCCACCGAATACCATCTTATGTATTCTGCGAATCGTATGTGGCAACGGATGTCGGTTATGGGCACTGAAGACGAAGACGCGGTAAAGGGAAATCCCCAGTTCACGCTTGGCCAGGACCTGTCCACGCTGTCGGTCGAGGAGTTGAAGCGCAGTATCGACCTGCTGCAAAAGGAGATTGCGCGGATCGAACAGGAGATAGCAGCCAAGGATTCGACCAAGGCCGCGGCCGAGGCAGTATTCAAGGGCGGTTGACAGGCCGAAGACCGTCGAACGAGCCGGGTGCGCCGGCATGCGACGTCAGGCATGATTCCGAAAAGTGGGGACAGGTTTTTGGAAAAGATCATGCTCCAACAAGGGGATTAATCGGGATGACGGTTCTCCGAAAAATTATCCCGATCTAAAGAGGGGCATTCATGCTTTCATCCTTCGGCTCCATCATTGCCCTGCTTCTGGGCACGGCATTTCTGCTGGCGGGCTCCGGGCTGCACAGCCTGCTGCTGCCGCTGCGGGGGCAATTCGAGGGGTTCTCGACAGCCTCTCTCGGTCTTCTGGGCACTGCCTGGGCCGTCGGGTTCATCGGCGGCTGTTTCCTTGCGCCGCGCCTGGTGCGCCGGGCGGGCCATGTGCGTGCCTTCAGCGCCTTTGCCGCGACCGCTGCGATCGTCGCCCTCTTGTCCGGCATGTGGGTGGATTCGGTCGGGTGGATCATATTGCGCATTTTCACCGGCTTCACCATGGCCGGGGCCTTCATGGTCATCGAGAGCTGGCTCAACGAGCGCTCGACCAATGAATCGCGCGGCACGATCTTCGGCTTCTATATGATGGTAACCCATTCGTCGCTGATGGCCGGACAGCTCGTCGTCACCTCGGCCGATGTCTCGACGGCTATGCTGTTCATGCTTACGGGTATCCTGTTCTGCCTGGCGCTCATTCCGACGGCCATCTCGTCGGCGGTAACGCCCGCGCCGCTCGCCGAGGTGTCCCTCGACGTCAAGGGGCTGTATCAGAACTCACCGGTGGCGGCGATCGCCTGTGTGCTCGTCGGCGTGGCCAACGGAGCATGGGGCACGCTCGGCGCCGTCTACGGCGCGGAAATCGGCATCACGACGGTGCAGATCGCGGTGATGATGAGCATTGCCGTTCTGGCCGGCGCAATCGGCCAGATGCCGGCGGGGCGGCTTTCCGACCGGACCGACAGGCGCTATGTGATGGCGGGCGCGGCATTCGGCTCGGCGCTGGTGGCCATCGCCATCTTTCTGATGGCGCCGCGATCGGGCTGGATCATCATCGCCATGACAGCCGTCTATGGCCTGATGGCCTATACGCTCTATTCGCTGGCCGTCGCCCATGCCAACGACCACGCTGCGTCCACGGATTTCGTGAAGGTGTCGAGCGGCCTTCTCCTGCTCTACGGTTTCGGCACGATGGCCGGGCCCATTCTCGCCGGCGTGCTCATGCAGGGGCTGCGGCCGGAAAGCCTTTTCCTGGTCACCGGGGCGGCTCATCTGGGCGTGGCCGGCTATGCCATGCTGCGCGTTTCCCGCCGTGCTCCGGTCCCGGTCGAGAAGAGGGAGGCGTTCAATGTCCTGCCGGCCGAAAGGGCTGTCACGCCGCAGGCTCTCATGCTCGATCCGCGCGCCGATTCGGAGGACGAGCCGGGGTCGCCGCCTGCTTGATTCTCAACTTCACACAACTACTTCCCGAAGGCCCATGCGAGCCTTCGGGAATGCAAGTGCCGTAGCTCCATCGTCCCGGCCACCGCACGGCGATCCAGGCCCCGCAGAAGGGGCTGCCGGTTCTGAAGTGCGCTGGGGCAAGGACTGGGGCCGTGCTCTATGCCGTTCTTCCAACAGGTCCCGGACAGCCCTTTGGGCTTCCAGGACGACCAAGGAAGAGAGGCTCTGCACAACCATCGTGCCCGACAGCATCTGCCCGAAAATCGGAATCGATTTCCGGAAAGCACGATGCGTAGGCTCGAAGAGCTAGAGCGTCCTTGCGCAGCGTCCGAATGGACGCCCGGCGCTCTAATGTCGCGTAGCGCCGACCCGTATCTTTTCTATCTCGTCCTTGATGGCCAGCTTGCGTCTTTTCAGCTGGGCGATCTGCAGAGCATCGGTTGACGGATGCAACAATGCATCATCGATTTCACGTTCAAGATCGCCATGTTTGCGCTGCAATTCGGCAAGATGGGACTCAAGCGACATGGTATGCTCCCTTCGGTTCCTCGTGGTCCGTATGAAACACCACCCGCCCTATTGGTGACGGTACGATGACACTGTGCCATCCTTGTGGCAGCTTGTCGAATGGCCCGTGGTAGGATTTCGCCGGGGTGCAAAATGTGATATTAGGCGGCGCCGTTGCGGGAGACGAAACGGGCTGGCTGCCGTCGGCTTCCGGCAACCGCCGGAAGCGATCCAGGAGATGGTGCATATGCGGCGGAGTGACATCGGATCGTGAACAGATCGGACCAGGATAAGGCGGATATCCGCCTTGAATTCGCGCGCCTGAAACAGGATCATGCCGACTTCGACGCGGCCATCAACGCGATGATAGCCACCGGATGCGACCCCTTGCGGATCCAGCGGATGAAGAAGAAAAAACTCGCGCTCAAGGACCGTCTGCAAGAGCTGGAAGACCGAATCATTCCCGACATTATCGCCTGAGAACCCTTTAAAAATGGATCGGGCCCGCCTTGCGGCGCGTTGCCGCTTGGAATAGAGCAGCTTCATTCCATCTTGAATCTGACGAGCCATCTTGAATCTGGCTTGAAATCTCGCGGGACATGACATGGACAGCAAACGCGCCGACGTCGCCATCATCATGGGCAGCCAGTCGGATTGGGCGACCATGCGTCATGCGGCCGAAACGCTCGAGGCGCTTGGTATCGGCCATGAGGCGCTGATCGTTTCCGCCCACCGCACACCTGACAGGCTCTACGATTTCGCCAAGGGCGCGAAGGGTGCGGGGTTTCAGGTCGTCATCGCGGGTGCCGGCGGGGCCGCCCACCTGCCCGGCATGACCGCGGCGCTGACCCCGCTGCCGGTATTCGGCGTCCCGGTCGAATCGCACGCGCTTTCGGGGCAGGATTCGCTTCTTTCCATCGTGCAGATGCCGGCGGGCATTCCGGTCGGCACCCTCGCAATCGGCCGGGCCGGAGCGGTCAACGCGGCGCTGCTTGCCGCCGCCGTCCTGGCGCTGCGTGACGCGGACCTGGCCAAGCGGCTGGATGCCTGGCGGGCCGAGCAAGCTGAAAAGGTCGCCCAAAAACCGGTGGATGAAGCATGAGCCGGCCGCTTTCGCCGGGGCAAACGGTCGGCATCATCGGCGGCGGACAGCTGGGCCGGATGCTGGCCATGGCCGCAGCAAGGCTGGGCTTCCGCATCGTGGTGCTGGAGCCGGACCCTCATTGCCCGGCGGCGCAAGTCGCAAACAGCCAGATCGTCGGGGCCTACGACGACGGCAAGGCGCTGCAGCAGCTTGCCGAGGCGAGCGACGTGATCACCTACGAATTCGAGAATGTGCCTGTCGTGGCGGCGCGAGCGGTGGCCGAACGGACTTCGCTTTTCCCGCCGACCGAAGCGCTGGAGGCGGCGCAGGACAGGCTCACAGAGAAGATATTTCTGAATTCCACAGGGATATCCACGGCCCCGTTCGTTTCTGTGGATAGCGACGAGAATCTGGCCCAAGGGCTCGCGCGCTTCGGCGGCAGCGGCGTGCTCAAGACAAGACGCCTGGGCTATGACGGGAAGGGACAGCGTGTTTTTCGCAACGCGCTCCCACGACAGGCCGCTGGCGTTCATGCGGCATTGGGCGGAGTGCCGCTGATCCTCGAGGGTCTCGTGCCGTTCGAGCGCGAAATCTCCGTCATCGCGGCACGCGGGAGAGACGGTGCCGTGGTCGCCTACGATGCGGCCGAGAACGAGCATCATGAAGGCATTTTGCGTCAAACGCTGGTGCCGGCCCGCATCCCCGCTGCCACCGCCAGGGCCGCGCGCGACGCCACTTTTCAGATTCTGGAAGAGCTTCACTATGTCGGTGTCATCGCCGTCGAGTTTTTCGTGCTTGGCAATGGCGCGATCGTTGCAAACGAGATGGCGCCGCGCGTGCACAATTCTGGTCACTGGACCGAAGCCGCGTGCGCCTGCTCGCAGTTCGAACAGCATATCCGGGCCGTTGCCGGACTGCCGCTCGGCGGCACCGACCGCCTGGCCGACTGCGTGATGCAAAACCTTTTGGGCGATGAGCAGGATACTGCGCCACAGCTCTTGGCGGAAAAGGACGTCGTCGTGCATCTCTACGGCAAGACGGAGAGCCGGCCCGGCCGCAAGATGGGCCATTTCACACGCCTGATCCGCAGCTGATTCCGGAATTCTTTCGGCAAACCGATTTCCGGCCGCGGGCGGAATCGCGCTGGATGGAATACATCAGGGAAGTGGGCAGGAAATGTCGCCTTCCTCGCATTCGGTCAGCGATTTCAGTGCGTCCGCGCGGCTCTGCGTGATGTCGGCCGTACAGTTGGCAAGAAGGGTCGGGTAGATCGAGCCCGTGCGGCTGTCCACGGTGCGGAACGCGCATTCGGCATCGCGGAACCTGATCCAGGCGCGTTGGGCTTCCCGCAGTGCCTTTTTCGCCTCGGGCCGATCGTCCAGGCGCGACATGACATCCTTGTAGACGGCATTCAGCTCCGCGTCCGCCGTCGCCGCCTGTTTCCCGGCGCACAGGTTCATTTCGACCTGTGTCGTGGGTTCGTTACAGTCCTGGGCACTGGCGGGGTGCCCGATAAAAAGGGCAGCTAGTCTTACTGTGTCATAAGTTTCGTTAACGATTGATTGCGACAATGGCGATTCGCGCTTCAAATGGAGGGAGCTATGGATCGCCAGGATGGAATCGAAACGAGTGAATCGCGTTTTGCAGCCTATGTCG
>NZ_JAOANW010000032.1 GCF_026162365.1 Nitratireductor luteus
ATAGTCCATGGTTGTCCCTCGCTTGATGCTTGGGGCCGACACAATCGGACCCCGTTCAACATCATCACTCTGAGGGACAGCCACCTTCATGGCTACCAGAGGAGCGCCGGCCCATTACGGCATCTAGTTGACCCGACAGCGCATAGCGGCCTCGATCCTCGGGCCCCCGCCTAGCCATCCGGCACGGAAACAAAAGGGCTCAGGCGGTGGCGATCTCCATCTGGATCAGCCAGAGCAGGTGTTTCCCCGTGTCATGCAACATGCCAAGATCAGCTTCATCGCTCAATTCAGGACGATCGATCGTCGCCAAAGTCGACGAATGCAGCGTCCCATCGGAATCCGTGTGCTCCAGCTTCAAAGTCCATTCCATCCAGCATCTCACTTCACGCTCCTGGTTACAACCGATTGAAGCAACATGCCCATGAGCTATAGGCAGATGTCAACTAAGGTGAAGGGATTCGGATGCCGGCGATCGACGTTGCGGGCGGCTTGACCAATGTAAATATTAAGAGCAAAATCTAAAACGTTTTAGAGCATCATCTAAGACCCTCCAGGTCTCGAATGCATGCTCTGGGAGGTGTTGCGCTTTGAGGCGAAGAAGAACTCTCAAAGAGTTGGCGGCGGCACTAGACCTCTCGGTCGCGACAGTTTCGCGTGCCCTGGGCGGCTATGAGGATATCTCCCTTGAGACACGCCGGCGGGTGGCGGAGAAAGCCCGCGAGCTCGGCTATGTCGCCAATATGGCCGCCCGCATGTTGGTATCCGGCCGCAGCGACTTTGTCGCCCTAGTGGTCCCGATGCGTGGCCCTAATTTCGTCGATTCCTTCCTTGGCCAGTTCGTGACAGGTCTCGGTGAGGGGCTGGTTGCCAAGGGCATCGATCTCATGATCGCTACTGCCTCCCCCGGACAATCGGAGCTCGACGTGTTGAAGCATCTCGTCCACTCCGGCCGTGCCGACGGCGTGGTGCTGACGCGTATCGCCGAGGACGACGAGCGCGTGAGATTCCTCATGGAAAGCCACTTTCCGTTCGTGGTCCATGGCCGGCTTTCGGATGAGAGCGCACCCTATAGCTGGCTCGACACCAGCGGTGAGGGCGCTTTCCGGCAGGCATTCCAGCATCTTTATGCACTTGGCCATCGCCATTTCGGCCTGATCACCATCAGCGACCGCATGACCTTCCGCCGCCACCGCGAGGCGGGACTGGAGGCTGGCATTGCCGAAGCGGGAGACCCGGAGATACGGCTGAGCATAGCCCGGTCGCCCCGTTTCGACAACGAAGCGCATCGCGCGGCGATCCGCGAGATGCTGTCCCAACCTGACCGGCCGACAGCCATCGTGGGACTGTTCGATGAACTTGCCCTGATTGCCATGCGCGAGGCGGAGGCGCTCGGCATCTCCATCCCGCGCGATCTGTCGATCGTCGGCTTCGACAATGTACCCGCGGCCGGTTTTTCCACACTGGGGCTGACGACTTTCGACCAGGCCACGCGCGAAAGCGCGCGCGAAATTGCCAGCATGCTGCTCGCCCTCATCAAGGGCGACGCAAAGGGGCCGCTTGTGAGCCTCAAGGTGCCCCGCTTCATCGAGCGTGGCAGCCACGGGCCGGCGCCCCCGGCGTGAGCGGCCCCGCATTACGCAATGTACGAAAAAGGGAGAGAGACGATGAGAGCAAGAAAAGCATGGGTGGCGGCGACATTGCTCACCACCGTCGCGTTTGGCGGTACAACGGCCGCGCATGCCGATATCCTGTTCTGGTCGACGCAGGCTGCACCGGTGGAAGAAACCCAGGCCATGCGCGAACAGGTCCTTTCAGGCTTCGACGAGCCCATCGACTATCAGGCGACCGACGATCGCGGTCCGTGGCTGACGCGCATCGAGGCGGAACTTGAGGCCGGCTCCGGCACGATCGGTGTCCTTGGCGCTCTGCATGGCGAGTTCGTCTCGCTCGCGGACAACCTGGTCGATTTGTCGGACATCGATCTGGGTGACGTCACCTTAAACGCCACATTCAAGGAACTTGGCACTCTTGGAACGGGCGAGCAGAAGTACCTGCCCTGGATGCAGGCGACCTATATCATGGCCGCCAACCGGCAGGCCCTCGACCATCTGCCGGAGGGCGCCGACATCAACGCACTCACCTACGACGAGCTTGTCGAGTGGGCGGGCGTTCTGGCCGAAGAAACCGGTTCGCCCAAATTCGGCTTTCCGGCCGGTCCTCAAGGGCTGAAGCATCGCTTCTTCCAAGGCTATCTCTATCCCTCCTACACGGACTCGGTCGTAACGAAATTCCGCTCGGCCGAGGCCGAGGAAGGCTGGAACAAGTTCAAGGAGCTGTGGCAGCACACCAATCCAAGTTCGACCAGCTACGGCTTCATGCAGGAACCTCTGTTGACGGGCGAAGTCTGGGTGGCCTGGGACCACACGGCGAGGCTTGCCGACGCCTTCAACCAGCGGCCGGAGGACTTCGTGGCATTTCCTGCCCCCGCCGGCCCCACGGGCCGCGGCTTCATGCCGGTGATCGCGGGCATGGCCATTCCCCAGACCGCCCCCGACATGGAGGCGTCGAAATCGCTCATCGCATACATGCTACGGCCCGAAGCCCAAATCGCCACGCTCAGGGCCACGAACTTCTTCCCCGTGGTCGAAACCGACCTGCCGGAGGACATGCCTGCCTCGGTGCGGATGTCGGGTGAAGCGATCGCCCGGATGAGCGATGCGGAAAATGCCAATCCGAGCCTCCTGCCCATCGGCCTCGGCGAATACAACGGAAAGTTCAACCAGGTCTACGTCGATGCTTTCGAGCGCATCGTCCTGGCCGGCCAGGACGTACGCACAGTGCTCGACGATCAGGCCGAAACCCTCCGATCGGTCATGGAGGAATCGGGCGCGCCCTGCTGGGCACCCGACGAGCCCTCCGACGGCGCTTGCCCTGTGGAGTAGCACATGAGCAGCCTTCGTCCGGCACCGCTCGGGCGAAGGCACAAGGTCGGGCGGTCAAACCGAAGGATAAGAAATGGAAAAGCGCAGCCTGCCCTATCTCCTGCTTCTGCCGGCGACGCTCTTCCTGTGCGTGTTCTTTATCTATCCGTTCCTGCTGGTCGCCTGGCAGGCCGTCTCCCAGGACGGCGCGCTGACGCTCGAGCATTTCCGGACCATGGCAGGACACTGGAAGTTCCCGACCGCCTTCTGGAACACCATGCTCTTGGCGCTGGCCGTAGTGCCGGTTCAGCTCGCGCTGGCGCTGTTCATGGCCACGTTGGTGACGCGCATGGAGAAGGGACGCGACCTCGTCCTCTACATCTGGACCATCCCGCTCGGTATCTCCGATCTCGCCGCAGGCATCATCTGGCTCGCCATCTTCGAGCAGACGGGGTTCTTAAATAGTATGCTCGTAGGCCTCGGTGCCGTCGAGCAGCCCGTCGCCTGGCTCGGCTATCAGAACAAGGGCACGATCTTCCTCGCCGTAGTGCTTGCCGAGATCTGGCGCGCGACAGCCATCGTGCTCGTCATCCTGGTCGCCGGCATGGGGCTGATCCCGAAGGAGTATCATGAGGCGGCAGAGGTCTTCGGCGCGAGCCCATGGAAGCGCTTTACCCGCATCACAGTGCCCCTGCTCCGGCCCAGCATCCAGACCGCGCTCATCCTGCGCACCATCCTCGCCTTCGAGGTGTTCGCCGTTGTGATCGCGCTCGCCGGAACCAATTTCCCGGTGCTGATGGGCGAGACCTACCATTGGCAGTTCAACCTGCAGGACAGGCACGTGGCGGCAGCCTACGCGCTGGTGATCCTGGCGATTTCCATAGCCTTCACGCTGGTCTTCCTGCGCACGCTCAGGGTTCCCAGGGAGGCGCAGATATGACCGCCGTTACCGCACGCGAAACCGCCGTACCCGCGGCCGACATCCGCAAGCGCGGGCGCTTTCTGGTAGCCATCACCATCCTGATTCTCAGCGTATGGGTGCTGGCGCCGATCTATCTGCTGGCCATCAACGCGCTTTCCTCGCCCGCACAGGTGAACGCCTTCCCCAAGAGCTTAGTGCCCGGAATGGAGACGGAAAGCATCGCCTTCTTCCTCGGCTTCGCCGGTGTGCTGAGGGCGCTTGGCAATTCCATTCTCGTGGCCGGCATTACGATGGTGCTCGCCATCGGCCTCGGTGCGCCGGCAGGCTACGCCCTTTCGCGTTTCGACTTCCGCGGCAAGGACGCCTTCCGCATCATGGTGTTGATGACGCGAGCATTCCCGCTGCCGCTGCTTGCGCTTCCGCTGGCGGTGATGTTCATCCGCACCGGGCTCGACGACACCGCTTTCGGCCTGGCGCTGGTGCATACCACGCTGGCGCTGCCCTTCGCGGTCCTCATCACCTTCTCGCTCTTCTCCGGCATCCCGGTGGAACTCGAAGAGGCGGCCTGGACGCTCGGCTGTACTCGCTTCCAGGCGTTCCACAAGGTGGTTCTGCCGCTGGTCCTGCCCGGCATTGCCGCCTCGGCCGTCTTTGCTTTTGTCATTTCATGGAACGAGGTCTTCGCGGCGGCTGTCCTGACGATCCAAAACCGTACGCTGACCGCCTTCCTCCTGCAGAACATCAACGTTTCCCCGATGCACCTCAAATTCGCGGGCGGCGCCATGCTGGTGCTGCCGGCGTTGATCTTCATCTTCGCGGTGCGCCGATACCTCTTTGCCATGTGGGGTATCGCCAGCCGATGAGAATGAACGGATAAGCGATGGCCGAAATCTCGATCAGAAATGTTGCGAAGCGCTTCGGCGACTTCACGGCTCTCCACTCCATCGACCTGACGGTAGCCGACCAGGAGTTCATGGTGCTGCTCGGCGCCTCTGGCTGCGGCAAGACAACGCTTTTGCGCATCATCGCGGGACTCGAAAGCCCGAGCCAGGGCGAGGTCTGGATCGGCGGGGGGCGCGTCGACCACCTGCCTCCACGCCAGCGCGGCATCGCCATGGTGTTCCAGAACTATGCCGTGTTCCCGCACCTTACCGTGTTCGAGAACATCGCCTTTGGTCTCAGAATGCAGAAGCTTGCGGAAGGGGAGATTCAGCACCGCGTCAACCGCACAGCGGAACTCATGCATATCGAACAGTTGCTCAAGCGCTATTCCGGCCAGCTTTCAGGCGGTCAACGGCAGCGTGTGGCCGTCGCCCGAGCGCTCGCGATGGAGCCGGACGTGATCCTGATGGACGAGCCGCTTTCCAATCTTGACGCCCTGCTGCGGCTCGAGATGCGTGCCGAACTCAAGGGTGTTTTGGCCGAAAGCAAAACCACCACGATCTACGTCACCCACGATCAGGTCGAGGCGATGAGTCTCGCCGATCGCATCGCGGTAATGAACAAGGGCCGCATCGTTCAGGCGGAGAAGCCCATCGAAGTCTATCGCAATCCCGCCGCGCGCTTCGTGGGCTCCTTCATCGGCAACCCGCCGATGAATTTTCTGCCCGCCATGAAGGCCGAGAACGGCTCATGGCGGGTCGCCGATGTCGTCTTCAAGGGACCAACGAGCGAGCATGACGAAGTCGCCTTTGCGATCCGGCCGGAGGATCTTGCACCGTCGGGGACCGGCCTTCCCGCCGAAGTCCGCGTCATTGAGCCGCTCGGGCCTCATGTGCTCGTGACCTGCGAGGTCGACGGCCATCTCTTCCGCGCCGTGCTCGACAGTGACCTTGAACTGAAGCGCGGGCAGACGATTCGCCTTGCGCCCTCTCCGGACCGCATCCGCTGGTTTGATCCCGAGACAGAGCAGTCGCTGCAGGCCCACTAAAAGGATGCCTTGCTGATGGCCCCCTCTCCGACCACAACGAATCTCAACCAACATCAAACGAACATCCTCCCATGACACCCGAAGAACGAACCCGCCTTGCCGGGCTTGCATCCGAAATTCTGCGTGAGAACGACCGCGGCACCTATACCGTGCCCACCAAGGGACTTTACCCCTTCCAATGGAACTGGGATTCCTGCCTCACAGCCATCGGCTTCGCGGCACTCGACGAGGACCGCGCCTGGCTCGAAATGGAAACTCTTTTCGAGCATCAGTGGCCGGACGGTATGGTGCCGCATATCGTCTTCCATCAGCAGGACGACGGCTATTTCCCGGGCCCCGAGGTATGGCAGACAGGCCGGCCCGTGCCGACCTCCGGCATCACCCAGCCGCCGGTGGCCGGCTTCGCCGCCCGGCGGATTTTCGATCGTTCGCCGGACAAAACCCGCTTTACAGAACGCGTGCGCGGGCTCGTACGGAAAATCGACCGCTGGCATGATTTCCTTTACTCGGCGCGTGATCCGCAGGGCGAAGGTCTGGCGGCCATCATCCATCCCTGGGAGGCAGGACGGGACAACTCCATCGACTGGGACGATCCTTTCGAGCGTGTACCGACGGAAGGTATCGCGCCTTACCAGCGGCGGGACGTGAACCATGCCGATCCCGCCCACCGCCCGACGAAGGAGCAGTATGACCGCTATCTCTGGCTGCTCGAACACTTCCGCCGGCATGGGTGGAACAATGCCATTCTGCACGACCTCTCGCCATTCCGCGTGGTCGATCCTGGCTTCAATGCCATCCTGATCCGCTCATGCGCTGATCTGGCAGAACTGGCCCAGGCGTTGGGCGAGCTCGAGATTGCCCGCAGCAATCGCCAGCGGGCGGAAAAGGGCCTTTCAGCGATCGAACGGCTGTGGAGCGATTCCCACGGCCAGTATCTCTGCCTAGACAGGGTAACGAGCAAGCCCATCGACAGCGCCTCGGTGGGCGGGGTACTCGCAGTCTTCGCGGCTGTTCCCGAGAACCGGGCGCAGGCTATCGGCAACCGCATCCGCGCCCTGGGCTCCCGCTGCCGCTATCTTTTGCCAAGCCATGATCCCGCCGACCCGCGCTTCGACGCCAAGCGCTACTGGCGCGGTCCGGCCTGGCTGATTGTCAACTATATGATTGCCGACGGCCTCGCCGCGGTGGGCGGGGCAGAGATGGCGGAATCGATTCGTGCATCAAGTCTTGCTCTGATCAAAAAAGGCGGTTTTGCCGAATATTACGACCCAATTACCGGCGAAGCCTGCGGCGGCGGCCGTTTCACCTGGACAGCGGCCATGGTGCTCGAGCTTCTGAATGGCGGGGAAGCGCCGGAACGGACACTTGCCTGAGTGCCTCGATCGAGCATGACCGGCCGCTCGCCCAAAGCTGCCCCAAGTGCGTTTCGATGGTCTTCGGCCCAACGCCGATTCCTGGCCTGGGCTCCAGTGGGTTCGCCGGCAATGTATGTTTTCAGGTGGCGGAAAAGCCTCGATGGAGCCCCCAGTGCGATCATCCGCCTATCGTCATCAGCAACAGAGGTGGGGATGCGGTTAATCCGAATGCCGATTTGTGATCCTGATATAATATCCGTCGGGATCAACAAGACAAAAATCGGTTAACCCCCCAGCCACCATCACAGGAAGCGTCGATATTGTCGACACTCAGCATAACTTCTACACCCCGGCCGACTTTCTCACCCGGTCGACATTGCACGGGATGATCGTTCGGCAATGATCTCCTGAGATTCAATGAGATTGACGCCACATCATTCGTCAGCATCGTGTATCCGTCGGTGCCCCCTGGAAAATTTGAAAACCAAATACCGAATAGGAAGGGAGGCGTGTCTGGACAGTCGGCTCAATACCCGAGCGCGACGCAGCAGAATGCGGCGTTGATCTCGGCGACATATCCTGACAGTCAAGTCTGCCCGAAATGGCGAAGCGCAGGCCGCAGAGGGTGGAACCTTCCGGGGTCCTGTCCGTCTCAGAACGTGGAAGGAAGTCCGGTGCGAACGCGCGGGGCGGCTGCAATGCGCAATAGCTGGCCCATTTTCACCAGGCTGGCTTCGCTGCGGCAAAGACGATCGCCCGGCTTTGTTCGTCGAACTCGATTGCCAGAACATCGCGCAGCAGGATTCGGCGTGAATTGATGGCATGGTAGAGCATGGCGTTGCCTTCGAGCTCCTGTCGGAGGTTCGCGATCTCGTCCTCATGTTCTTCAACTTTGGCTTCGATTTCCGGCGGCGGTCCACCTTCTATTACCGCCGCATCGGAAACGAAAATGATGTCGATCGGGTCGAAATGTGTTGCCCTGCGCACCACGCGCGTGTTTTCGCGCGTCTTCCCGATCGCCGTGATGATTTTGCCCGAATCGACTTCCCCTGTAGCTGCCTCCTCATGTACGTCTGATCCGATGATCGCCTCGATTGCCCCTTGCGAGTCGAGACCTTGCGCCTGAACTCCAGCACCGGCCATCGCGATGGCGAAGGCGATGGCAGTTGTACTTGCTAGCCTTACCATGCTGATTGATCCGATTTCCGGGTGCGTTGTATCCATCG
The DNA here is from genome assembly GCF_026162365.1 of Nitratireductor luteus. Classification (GTDB taxonomy): domain Bacteria; phylum Pseudomonadota; class Alphaproteobacteria; order Rhizobiales; family Rhizobiaceae; genus Chelativorans; species Chelativorans luteus. The sequence goes on from NZ_JAOANW010000032.1 coordinate 8,355, forward strand.
TGCCTTCTCTGATTTTCTACGGCCTGCCTCGGCCGGGGCCGTCCGATACTCAGACCGTTTGGTCAAGATAGATCGCCGGTCGTCGTGTCGGAGCGAGCGTACCGGAAAATCCAGGTTGGTCCAGACCGTCGCGCAGATGCTGCCGCAGAAGGCGGCATCCTGCTGGAGGATAGCCGTTGCTTAAACGGGCCTATTCCTCTTCGGGTTCGACTGGCTGCGCTTCTGGTTGTGCTTCAGCTTCGGCCTGCGCTGCCGCGGCCTTTTCTTCAGCGGCCTTGATTTCCTCAGCGGTCGCCGGCTTCGGCTCGGCTACATCCGCATCGACCGGCATGGGCCGATAGGCGGAGCGGTCGAAGTCATCCAGCGCCTTCAGCGCATCGGCGTTGGTTTCGACCACAAGCCAGCGGTCGCCTTCGCGCTCCACCCACGTCGCTACGTCGTATTGGAGCGCGACCTCCTTCCGGCCGATGCCCAGGAAACCGCCCACCCCGACGACGATGGCCTCGACATTGCCGTCGCCGCTGATCACGATATCGGTGACCTTGCCGATGTTCTCCGCTTCAGTGCCGGTCCCGCTGTAGACGGTTTCACCGATGAGGTTGGACGCCAGATGCCCCGAGGCACGCACCACCATTTCAACCTCCGGCTGGGCCGGAGCAGGTTCGGCGGGGACCGTGGGCGTGGTCGTCTGTGCCATCGCACCACCAGCTAGCAGTGTGGCAAACGCCGTGCTTATCAAGAGTTTGCTGGCCATGATCAACTCTCCTTCTGCTGTGCAGGGGGATGCTCCCATTCCGCTTCGAGCAGAAGTGTGGGCACACAAACCCCTTTTATTAACTCCGCTGGATGCCTTTGGGTTCCGCGGCACGAGCCCTACCAAGACGGCGTGCAGCGCTTCCCGTCCGACAGCCACCGGGGCCGGCGCCCGTTCCTCCTCCATGGGCGTAGGCCCAGAGCGCCTTCGCGAGCCATGCACCAACGCGCTTGCCAGCCGAGGAGCAGGCCACACTGGGAGCGCCCTTTGGTCTTTTGCATTCCACGCGGTATCTCCGGGTTTTGTCGCCACGTCGTCTCGGCAGAAGAGCCTCCTACTAAGCGCAATGCCTCATCGCCAGTCCACCCAGACGAAGTGGAAGAAGGCCGTGTCCCGTGGAGTGGTATAGGTGACAGCATTGGTCACCATGCTTTCCGGCGAGGCCAGGCTGATCAGCGCGCCACTGCCGGCAGGCTGATGATGGGATCATCGCTCAATTGGCCGACGCTTTCCAGATGGGGTGGATGCCAGCCTTCTCCGACGGCATCGCAATGTGCCAAGGTTGTGGTGTTAGGCCACGCAGAGGAGAGGCAGGCATCCGTGAGAACGGTTACCATCATCGGGGTTGATCTGGCAAAGAATGTATTTCAGCTGCATGGGGCGGCGGCTGACGGCTCAGTCATATTCCGGAAGAAGCTGACGCGTTTCCAATTTCGTAGGTTTATGGCGGTCCAGCCGGCCTGCATTGTCGCCATGGAGGCGTGTCAGGCTCGCACTATTGGGCTCGCGAGATGGTCCGACTTGGCCATGAAGCGAGGCTGATCGCGCCGCGTTATGTGAAGCCGTTCCTCAAACGGCAAAAAAACGATGCTGCTGATGCGGAAGCAATAGTTGAAGCTGCACAACGGCCGACGATGCGCTTTGTCGAGGCCAAAACGGAAGAGCAGCAGGCTCGCGCGATTGTGTTTCGCGCCCGCGAACAGCTGATCAATCAGCGCACCGAACTGGTCAACGCATTGCGTGCGCACCTCTATGAATTCGGCCAAATCGCACCGCAAGGAATCCGTTACCTAAGCCGCCTTGAGGAGATCGTTGAGGACGCGAAGTCCAATGTGCCGGCTCTGGTGCGCGAGATCTGCCGCGACCTGTTGGGGCAGATCTCGCAATTGACACGGCGGGTCGAAGCGCTGAGCCGGAAGATAGATGCGTTATCCGACCGGGCCGAGACGTCCCGACGCTTGCGGACGATGCCGGGCGTGGGCGCTATCACCGCTCTTGCGATCGAGACCTTTGCGCCACCCATGGCAACGTTCAAATGCGGCCGCGACTTTGCCGCATGGCTTGGACTTGTACCACGGCAGAGTTCGACCGGCGGGAAACAGCGGCTGGGGAAGGTATCGAAGATGGGCCAGCAAGACATTCGACGGCTGCTCATAATTGGCGCAATGGCCGTTATTCGATGGGCGTCCCGGAAGGGGGCTCCACGGGGCTCCTGGCTGGCCCGGATGATGGCCAAGAAGCCACACATGCTGGTCGCTGTCGCGCTTGCCAACAAAATGGCGCGCGGGATTTTCCTACTTGGGATCGTCCACGACCGCCGGCTGATGTGCGAGGCCCAGGTCAACATCGCCATCCGGTGGTTCGCCGGCTATGGCTTGCATGAAGTTCTTCCCGATCACTCTTCCCTCACACGCATCCGCCAGTGCTGGGGCGAGGAACGGTTTCGCCGGACCTTTCAACGCACGGTTCAGGCCTGTATCGACGCCAAGATCGTCAAGGGTGAGATCGTCCATGTCGATGCTTCGCTGATCCGGGCCGACGTGAGCTGGGACAGCCTGGCGGTTCGCCACACGGAGGCGGTGAGTACGGCGAACGAGGAATCGGAAGCGAGAAAAAGCCGCAAAACCGGCAAGTTCAAGAAGGTCTGCGTCACCGACCCGGATGCCACCATGGCGACAAACGCCCGCAACCGCCGGCTTGAGCCGGCCTACAAGCAGCATACTGTTGTCGATGATCTGCGCGGCGTGGTTCTCGACGTCGCGGTAACCACCGGGGTTGAACGCCAGAAGTAATGGGGTAGTTCGGAAGACTATGTGCATACTTGACGCGACGGAATGCAGTACCCACCTAATTTCTGTCAGCAGCCTGATGGTGCTGGCAATGTCAGGAAGCGCCAGGCTTCTTGGCGCTTCCTCATAACTATGTTGCTCAAAGGAGGATGTAGCTATGAGAGCAAGTATCGACTTCTCACCCTTCTACAGGTCAAGTGTCGGCTTCGACCGCATTTTCAACCTGCTTGAAAATGCCGCTCACCCGCAAAACAGTGACAATTGGCCGCCGTACGACATCGCCAAAATCGGTGAAGACAGCTATCGGGTCGCCATCGCGGTAGCGGGATTCAGCGAAGACGAGCTTACGATCACGCACGAGCCCAATATGCTTGTCGTCAACGGTGCGAAGTCAGACAACGAGGAGGTGCAATATCTCCATCACGGCTTGGCGCTGAGGCCGTTCGGTCTCCGCTTTGAGCTTGCAGATCATGTGATTGTCGAGGGCGCGAAACTGGAGAACGGGCTGCTCGTGATTGACCTCAAAAAGGAACTTCCGGAAGAGATGAAGCCGCGGCGTATCGCCATCAACGCCGAACAAAGCAAGAAGGCCGCGCCAAAGCGAATCGAAGGCAACGTAGCAGCTTGAGGCAGGACTGCACCGAGTTGGGGCACGCCTGACACCGTCAGGCGAGGGAGGACTGCTGCGCTAAAAGAAGGAGAAACAACCTAGGAACTAAGAAAGGGTACCATCCATGAGTGTACGTGACCTGGTCCCCTGGAGCCGGGGCAACGAGCAGGCTCCGAGTATCTATCGCGGCGGCGATATGGATCCGTTTCTGTCGCTGCACCGTAACGTCAACCGTCTTGTCGATGAAGTCTTCCGTGGCTTCGATACGCCGTCAATGTTCGGACGCATGACGCCGCGCAACGCTGCCTGGCCGAGCGTGGAAGTCTCTGAAAATGAAAAAGAGATCTGCGTCATGGCGGAAGTGCCCGGGCTAGACGAGAACGACATCGAAGTTCTGCTTGAAGATGGCGTCCTGACACTTCGGGGCGAAAAGAAGTCGGAGACCGAGGACAAGGATCGCCAGTTCAGCGAACGCTACTACGGGCGCTTTGAACGGCGCGTCGCTCTCGGCCGCGAAGTCGAGGAGGACAAAGTCGCCGCAACGTTCAAGAACGGCGTTCTTGCTGTGACCTTGCCGAAGACCGAAAGGGCGCAGACCAACGCCAAACGCATTACCATCAACAGCGGCAAGTGAGTGCTGGTGTCAGCGTCCAGCCGGGCGCTAGTTGCGTCCGGCTGGGCTCCTTCGCTGGAACGGAAGGATGTCGATGACGGAGCCACGGACGAAGGACACAGAGACGACCCGTGTTGAGAGGAAGGACTGGCAGGCTGTCACCACCAATCTGCCACCGGCTCTTGGTCGACCGCGCTTGATCTGATCGGCGCAGCCAAGGCGTAGATATTCCGACCCGGCAGATCGGTTATGACATCGGCCCGAGTCGCAACGCGCCCTTGGCGCCTAGTTTTCGAGCGGCGCACGCCGCCCTTTATCGAACATTTGATGGGCTATACAGGTGGCGACGACACTCTGACGCAGATTGTACTGCAATTTCCGACCTTGGAAGAAGCCATCGGTTACGCCGAGCGAGAGAAGCTGGACTACGCGGTAGAGCACTCCCCGTTTGAGCGGCCGACGTTGAAGCCAAAAGATAGGGATCACCCAAAGCGGCTTCACTGAGCGGAAAGCTGGTGGACCCGACGTAACGAGCATGCCAAGAGGGTTGCCACAGGGCTCGTTATCAGTTTCGCCGAGATAGCATGAGCCCGCCACAACTGCGGCGGGCTCGTGGTCAGCGATCGGTTCCAACTATGCATGTGCGTGCGGGTTCTGACGATAGTCCCACACAGCCCAGGCTGATACAGCGGCAACCAGCACGCCGAGGACGATATGAGTCCACATCACGTTCACATTGGCCGCAAATCCAAGAACCCAGGGGGAGACGACCAGCCAAATCCCGAGCACGAGATTCGCCCATTCTTCCCACTCCGCGAACGCCGCAAGGGTCGCAACAGCCAGACTTCCGAGTACTACGCCTACAATCCACGCATTCCACGCGGGCGCTGTTTCGGAAGCGAAGCCGATCACCCAAGGTGAGACGAACAGGCAGACTGCGAGGACCAGATTAATCCAGTCCTGAGCTTTCTTACTTTCCATCAGTCCATTTGCCATGACAACCTCCACGAATGAAGTTTCACCAAAGCGTTGCTGACGGCGTGTTAGGCACGCTTCGTAAAGAGATGTAGTTTTGTGTGAAACAATCTTCAAGAGTCTGACCTGTTGAGGTCATGGTCCGGCTCTGGATCAAGCCTTCTCTTCGTAAGCGCGAAGCGGACCTTTCACTTACCCATAAGTTGGGTTGGGCTTAGCTTTGGGGTTTGGAAACCTATGACAAGGTCGGCAAGGCGAGAGAAGCCGCGCCATATGACGGTTGTTCCTGGTGGATCATCCCCAGCACGGTTG
>NZ_JAOANW010000033.1 GCF_026162365.1 Nitratireductor luteus
TCAATCGGGCATACCGCTCGTCAATGTCCCAGAACCCGGCTTGTCCCCGCATCCGCTACCTCCGCGCAAATCACCGCGACAGTGAATCAAAATCCGGTGCCGAAGGCGAGGTTTTTAGAGACCTCCACCTGCCATTCGTCATCCTCGGGCTTGACCCGAGGATCCATGCCTGAACGGCGGCGGCGGCCATCGGCATTCCCATAAAGCCACCCGCCCCCGTGGACGGAAAACGCCCCCCGTTCCGGCCAAGCTCTTGTCCCGACACGCCTTTCCAATTTTCCGCGCGGAGATTTATCCCCACCCGCCCGGCCTGCCTTATCATGCTCCCCATCGCTCTTGCGGGAACCGGATCTAGACCGGGGATCAGGGAGGGCGGCGGCAGCCTCCCCCTCCGGGTCGGTACCGGAGGCATGTGAGGGCCTGCAGCAGGCCGGAGTCCTGTGTCCTGAGCTTGTCGAAGGACGCAGGGCGCGGAGAAGCCGCGGGAGGTTCGGTCCAGGCGTCTCAGTGACGAGACTGGGCGCCCCAAAGGGCAATGGGAACCTTCCTTGACCGGTCACCGCAGGACAGCGGCCGGCGGGGTGCGTTGATCGCGCCACACAAACTACACAGAGAGGCACGGACAACGCGCCCCGCTTCCCAACCTTGTCGAAGGGATCAATGGCCAGACGCGAAAGCGGGCGTGGCGGCGATGACGCTTGGCCGCCCTTTCCGTCACCCCGGCCGGCCGGCGGGAGAGCCGGGCCTATTGAGAGGCGCGGCCGGGCGGCACGGAAGGTGCCGTCGCTACCGAAGATCGATCAGAGGAGGACCAGCCATGCTTTTCCGATTGTCAGCCAATGGGTCGCCGATAGGCTGCGGCTTGCGGGAGCACGTGAATGGACGTGCCGCAACCCCTCCGGCGGTGGAGCGAAAGTGAAGAACCCCTCAATACCCCGCCGCCCGGTCCACCACATTCGTCAGCTTCTCGCTCCGCTCGAAGGCGTCCATCTGCGCCAGCATCGGCCGGGCCAGGTGGGCGGGGTCGGAGGTGGCGGCCGCGTGCGGGGTCACGAACACCCGGTCATGGGTCCACAGCGGGCTTTCGGGCGCCAGCGGTTCGGCCTCGAACACGTCGAGGCTCGCCTCCTTCAACTTGCCCTCGCCCAGCGCCCGCAGGATATCGGCCTCCCGCTGCAGCTTGCCGCGCCCGGCATTGATCAGGCACGGCCCGCCCAGCGGCCCGTCCTGCCGCAGCCGCGAGATCAGGCTGAAATCGACAATGCCGGTCGTCACTGGGGTCAGCGGCAGGAGAACGACCAATATGTCGGTGGCGTTCAGGAAAGGCGTCAGCCCGCCCTCGCCGTGAAAGGTGCTCACCCCCTTCATGGCGTGCTCGGTGCGGCTCCAGCCATTCACCTTGAAGCCCAGCGCCAGCAGCGCCTTGGCCGCCGCGCGGCCCAACTGGCCGAAGCCCATGATGCCCACATTCACCGCGTCGGCCGGCGGCTGCGGGCGCTCGTGCCACACCTTGGTCCCCTGCTGGCGGCGGTAGAGCATGCCCTGCCGCTGATGGTCGAGCACGCGCCAGGTCACATATTCGCACATATACTGGGAGAGGTTGTCGGCCACCACCCGCACGACCGGCACGTCCGGCACCTGGTTGTCGGCGAAGATGTGGTCGACGCCCGCGCCGATGGAAAAGATCGCCTTCAGGTTGGGCAGTTGGGCAAGGATGCCCGGCCGCTGCTTCCAGACCACCGCGTAGTCGATGGAGGGATCCTTTGCTCCGTCCGGCTCCAGCACCACCTCGCGCTCCTTCGACAGAAGCTCGTACCAGCGCTGCGGGTTGAACCCGGTCACGGACAGAAGAATGCGGCCCTTGCCGGCTTTGTTCATGGCTCTTTCCTTCCTCGCTGCGCGCGCCGAGACCGGCAGTGCTGCCTTTATCGCTATTACGCCGCCGCCTTGGCTTCAAGGTCCGGCGGCAACCGGCCGATTGAGCCAGGGCCCGCCTTGCGCTACAGCTTCGCCGTTTCAAGGGAGGCGCGCATGCGGCTGACGACGATCGGCTTCGACGCGGACGACACGCTCTGGCAGAACGAGCAGTTCTACCGGATGACCGAGCAGCGCTTTGCCGCGCTGCTCGCCGGCCACGCCGATCCGGAAAACCTCTCCGCCCGGTTGCTCGAGGCCGAAAAGCGCAATCTCAAGCTCTACGGCTTCGGCATAAAGGGCTTCATCCTGTCGATGATCGAAACCGCGCTGGAGGTCACCGAGGGCAGGGTGCCGGCCAAGACCATCGCCGATATCATGGAGGCGGGCCGCGAAATGCTGGTCCACCCCATCGAGACGCTGCCCCATGTCAGCGACACGCTGGAGCGGCTGGCCGCCGACTATCGGCTGGTGCTGATCACCAAGGGCGACCTGTTCGACCAGGAAAGGAAGCTCGCCCAGTCCGGCCTCGGCGATCATTTCGACGGCGTCGAGATCGTCAGCGACAAGAATCCCGAAACCTACCGCACCATATTCGCCCGCCACGGCGATGGCCCAGAGCGCGCCATGATGGTCGGCAATTCGCTCAAGTCCGATGTGCTGCCGGCGCTCGACGCCGGAAGCTGGGGCGTCTTCGTGCCGCACGAACTGACCTGGGCGGTCGAGCACGCCGAAAGGCCCGGCGGCGCGGCGCGCTTCCACGAGATCGGCCATCTGGGCCACCTGCCGCCGCTGGTCGAGCGCATCGCGCGGGATTGAGCTGGTTGCTGCGGCTCTGTCCGCTGCTACCTGCGCTTGCTGGAGGCGGTCGCTGATTTGCCTATAGTGCCTTTTGTAGTCTGGCTGGATGGGGGCTGACCGGAGCTACGAGGAGAGGCGGCACTGGGAATGGTCGGCAGAAAGTGCGGTTATATGGCTGCCGTCGCGACGGCATGCCTGGCGGTTGCCGGCTGCGGCGGCGGCTCCGACGACACAAGCTCTGCCCAACCGCCCTTATCTGGTCCACCGCCCTCCTCAGCCTATCCGACATTCAACACGGCCGCCGCTTCCGCCTATGCCAATACCGCCGAATTCCAGGCGGTCGACCCTTCGCCGGCGGCGGAAAGCTGGCTGCGTTCCAGCCTCGGCGTGCCCCCCTTGTGCAGCGGCGTCGCCAACGCCAACTGCACGAGCGCGCACAACTACCTGCTGCAGAACATCCACATCGCCCACACCGCCACGCTTCCCAATGGCGACAAGGTACGGGGCAAGGGCCAGCTGATCGCCGTCGTCGACGACGGCTTCCTCCTCACGCATCAGGAACTGGCCGGCAAGTCCATCGAGACCTATCCCGGCACCGCCATGGGCGTCGACGATCACGGCACCGCCGTCGCCGCCATAGCCGCCGGTCTGGCAAACGGCACGGGCATGATGGGCGTGGCGCCCGAGGCCGACCTTCATTTGTCCTCGTGGGAAGACCACAGCGGGCCCGGCCAGAACGTATTGACCTTCCTCGCCGCCACCACGGACGACGCCCGCCTTTCCGGCGCGGTGGCGCAGAATAATTCATGGGGGTGGGATACAGAGAAGGCTGCCTCCCAGGAACGTGCCGACTATTCCGGCTCGAACTCGGCCCAGTACGCCCAGCACATCGCGGGCCGGCTGGGCGGAGCGGCGGCCGAGTGGCAGAACCTCTTTGCCGCCTATGACCGTTTCCAGCAGTCCGGTGTGATCGTCTTCGCCAACTCCAACGATCGGAGCCTGGGCGATTCCTCCGCTTGGGCCTCCCTGCCGCTTTTCGTGCCGGAACTTCGCGAAGCGTGGATCGCCGTCAGCAACGCGCTTTTCGCGGTCGATTCCAGTACGGGCGACATCCTGAAAGCCGATCTTCTCTCCGCCCCATGCGGCTCGGCAGCCGCGTTCTGCCTCACCGCCGACGGCTCCGTCTATGCACCCACCAGTGGCAGCAACACCGCCTATTCCGTGGGAACGGGCACGTCTTTCGCCGCACCTCAGATTTCAGGCGATGTCGCGCTTCTGGCACAGGCCTTTCCCAACCTGTCGCCGGCCGAAATCACCGCGCGATTGCTGGTGACCGCACGCAACGACTGGGCCGGTTTCCAGAGCACCAAGGCCGGCACATCGACATTCGCGCCCGGCGTCACCCACGATTATTCCAGCAATTTCGGCCACGGCGTACCCGACATGAAAGCCGCGCTCTCGCCGGTTGGCGGGCTTTCCATCGCCAGCGGCGGCAATCTCGCGACCGCCACCATGAGCCCGCTCAACGGCGGCATCGCGACATCGGGCCCGATGATCGGCAATGCCGTGGCCCGGGCGCTGGGCGACCGCGAGATCATGGTTATCGACAGGCTGGGCACGGACTTCTATGTGCCCGCCACCACCTTGACCACGGATGCGCCCGGCTTCGCCGTTACCGACCCCCGGCATCTGGCCCGCAATGTCGACCAGGTCGCGGCCAGTTTCGCCTTCGCGGAAATGGAAGCGCCGGCTCTTTCGATCCTGCACGATGCCGCCGTGCCGAAGCTTTTTTTCTCCCAATCCCTGTCAAATCTGGACGGAAACACCGCCTTTTCACAGATTTTTCCGCTGGGACAGCACGATTTTCTCCAGTTTTCAGGCAGTTTTGGCCAGTCTGAGACCGGTTCCGACGCCGGTTTCTCCGTCGCGCGCCTTACCCGCCACCGGGGTTTTGCGACCGAACTGTCCTTCGCATTCGGCCACAGCACGAGCAATTTCTTCGGATGGGACGCGCCCGGCCCGTTCCTGTCGGGCGATGCCTCCAGCAATTTCTCAAGCGGCCTTTCGGTCAGCCTTCCGGTGGATGGTCTGTGGACGCTTTCGGCCTATGCGGAGCTTGGTTCTGCCTTCGTCAACGACGATGCTGCGATGCTGGTCGATTACGGCTCGTTCGCCTATGCGGCCGGCGGCGTGACTGCCCGGCGGCGCAGCCTGTTCACGGCGCGCGACACGATCGATTTCTACGCGGGCATGCGCCCCAAGGCGATTGCCGGAAAGGCGGATTTGCAGGTGCCGGTCGGCCGGGGCACCGACGGCAGCCTCCACTACGAGAATGTCGCCGTCGACCTGGCCGATGCAGACGTTCCGCTCCGGCTGGGCTTCGTCTATCGCAATATGACCGAGCAGGATTTCGAGCTGCTGCTCGGCTTCAACACCGACTTCACCGCCACCAACGAGGTCGAGCCCGTGTTCTCGCTGTCGGCGGGATTGCGCAAGCAGTTTTGAGATTGCTTTCCGGGAGTTGCTCTACGCCTTGGTTATTGCGCAAAACATGCCTATCTGGCAGGCATGCGCAAAATGAGTGAGCAATCATGACCGAAGTCACCCGCCAGGCCGTTCTCGACAAGCTGTCCACGATCAAGGGCCCGGACCTCGAAGGCGACATCGTATCGCGCGGGCTCGTGTCGGAGATCTTCATCGCCGACGGCAAAGTGTTTTTCTCCATCACCGTGCCAGCCAACCGGGCGCGGGAACTGGAACCGATGCGGCAGGCCGCGGAAAAGGCGGTCAAATCCATCCCCGGTGTCAGCGGCGCCATGGTCGCGCTGACGGCGGAAAAGCAGGGTGGGGGCATGGGTTCGTCCGAAACGTCCAGGCCCGCGCCGCGCGCAGAGCCGCCGCCGCCGCGGCTCCAGCCCCAACCGCAGCCGGCGGGCAAGACAGGCGTGCCCGGCGTGGAGGCCATTATCGCCGTGGCTAGCGGCAAGGGCGGCGTCGGCAAGTCGACTACCGCTGTCAATCTCGCGCTTGGCCTTGCCGCACTTGGCAAGAAGGTCGGCATTCTCGACGCCGACATCTATGGCCCGTCGATGCCCCGCCTGCTCGGCTTGAAGGGCAAGCCGGAAATGGTGGACGGCAAGACGCTGAAGCCGATGGATGCGTTCGGCGTCAAGGTCATGTCCATCGGCTTCCTGGTCGAAGAGGAAACGCCTATGATCTGGCGCGGCCCGATGGTCATGTCGGCCTTGCGCCAGATGCTGCGCGACGTAGCCTGGGGCGAACTCGATATCCTCGTCGTCGACATGCCGCCGGGCACCGGCGACGCCCAGCTTACCATGGCCCAGCAGGTGCCGCTCGCCGGCGCGGTCATCGTGTCGACGCCGCAGGACCTGGCGCTGATCGACGCGCGCAAGGGCTTGAACATGTTCCGGCGGGTCGACGTGCCGCTGCTCGGCATCGTCGAGAACATGAGCTACTTCCTCGCCCCCGACACCGGCAAGCGTTACGACATATTCGGACACGGCGGCGCGCGGACCGAGGCCGGGCGCCTTGGCGTGCCTTTCCTCGGCGAAGTGCCGCTGACGATGGATGTGCGCGAAACCTCCGATGCAGGCACGCCGGTCGTGGTGTCCAATCCCGATGGGCCGCAGGCGAAGGTCTATCGCGCGATTGCCGAAAAGGTAGCGGCGCGGCTCGAGGAGGAGGGCGCGAGCGCATCCACTCCGGCGATCGTTTTCGAATGAGCCTGGATAAAGCGTTACATTGAATTGAGCTTCGATCTCGTTCATGTAACGTTTTGATCGGCACGGGAGGATCACATGGCCAGCGCGGTGGAAAAATCAGTTTTGGTGGAGCGGCGCGGCAATGTCGCGATCATCACGCTCAACCGGCCCGACAAGCTCAATTCCTTCAACGAGGCGCAACATGCCGCACTGCGCGCCGCACTTGACCGGTGCGCAGATGACGAGGCCTGCCGCGCCATTATTTTGACCGGTGCCGGGCGTGGCTTTTGCGCGGGGCAGGACCTGTCCGACCGCGATCCGGCCATGCTGGGCGAAGCGCCCGACCTCGGCCGCACGCTGGAGACCTTCTACAACCCGCTCGTCCGCCAGCTGCGGGCCCTGCCCAAGCCGGTTGTCTGCGCCGTCAACGGCGTTGCTGCCGGGGCCGGCGCCAACATCGCGCTTGCTTGCGACATCGTGCTTGCCGCCAGGTCGGCAAAATTCATCCAGACATTCTCGAAGATCGGTCTCGTGCCAGATTCCGGCGGCACATGGTTCCTCACCCGCCACCTCGGCGAGGCCCGCGCCAAGGCGCTGGCGCTGACCGGGGATGCGCTTTCCGCGGAGACGGCTGCCGAATGGGGGCTGATCTGGCGGGCGGTGGATGATGCAATGCTGACGGAGGAGGCTCTGGCCATGGCCGGACGGCTGGCCGAAGGCCCGACCCATGCCTACGGCCTCATCAAGCAGGCTGCTCAGGCAGCGTCAGGCAACACGCTGGATGCCCAACTCGACCTTGAGCGCGATCTGCAGCGCGAGGCTGGCCGCTCCGACGATTATCGCGAGGGCGTCAGCGCATTTCTGGAAAAGCGGCCTCCCAAGTTTACGGGCTTCAAGAAGCGTTAGACCTGCCAGCAGCATTCCAGCAACTTAATTTAGCCTAGTCTTACTGTGTCATAAAACTGTTTTGGCAGCATGGACATCGTGGCAGCCGCCGCGCCAAGGCGTGGGCGAGCCTAATCCTGATGGTGGCGATGGAGTTGGTGACGTGGCGTTCGGGACGCAGCG
>NZ_JAOANW010000034.1:0-2500 GCF_026162365.1 Nitratireductor luteus
GTGGTTGCGGGGGTAGGATTTGAACCTACGACCTTCAGGTTATGAGCCTGACGAGCTACCGGGCTGCTCCACCCCGCGTCACCGATCCGGTTTTTTTTCCGGGTGGCCTGCTTGTTTGCGGGCCGTTTTGCGGGGATTTGGCCCCGTTTTTTCGTGAGAACGGGCTGGTGGGGCCCGTTGCCGCCGTTTGGCGGGTGCTGACTGGCAGATATTGTGAGAGAACGACATGCGTTTGGCAGACCTGGCAGCGACCTACTCTCCCGCGTCTTGAGACGAAGTACCATCGGCGCTGGGGCGTTTCACGGCCGTGTTCGGAATGGGAACGGGTGCAGCCGCCCCGCCATGACCACCAGGTCGGCAAAGCGCATGTTGTTTGAGAAGCTGGTTTTGTCTTTTTTGCCTTTCCGGCGTCGTTGTCGCGCTGTCCGGGCAAAGCCCGGGCACGCGACCGCGTGCCGCCGGTCGTCCGGCGCGCTTGGCTAGAGCATAGGCCCGCAGGGCCGCTCATGCGTGAGCGCTTCCAAAGATGGATATAAGCAATGAGAATGATCAAGCCAATCGAGCTATTAGTACCGGTAAGCTTCATGCGTTGCCGCACTTCCACACCCGGCCTATCAACGTGGTCGTCTTCCACGGCTCTCAGGGAATACTCGTTTTCAGGTGGGTTTCCCGCTTAGATGCCTTCAGCGGTTATCCCGACCGTATATAGCTACCCTGCTATGCGGCTGGCGCCACAACAGGTCCACCAGAGATACGTCCATCCCGGTCCTCTCGTACTAGGGACAGATCCTGTCAATATTCCTACACCCACGGCAGATAGGGACCGAACTGTCTCACGACGTTCTGAACCCAACTCACGTACCGCTTTAAATGGCGAACAGCCATACCCTTGGGACCTGCTCCAGCCCCAGGATGCGATGAGTCGACATCGAGGTGCCAAACAACCCCGTCGATATGGACTCTTGGGGGTCATCAGCCTGTTATCCCCGGCGTACCTTTTATCCGTTGAGCGATGGCCCTTCCACGCGGGACCACCGGATCACTATGACCGACTTTCGTCTCTGCTCGACTTGTCTGTCTCGCAGTCAGGCAGGCTTATGCCATTGCACTCAGCGAACGATTTCCGACCGTTCTGAGCCCACCATCGCGCGCCTCCGTTACTCTTTAGGAGGCGACCGCCCCAGTCAAACTACCCACCATACACTGTCCCGGACCCGGATGACGGGCCGCGGTTAGACATCCATGACGATAAGGGTGGTATTTCAAGGGTGGCTCCACAGAAACTGGCGTCCCTGCTTCAAAGCCTACCACCTATCCTACACATGTCGACACGAATGCCAGTGTAAAGCTATAGTAAAGGTGCACGGGGTCTTTCCGTCTAACCGCAGGAACCCCGCATCTTCACGGGGAATTCAATTTCACTGAGTCTCTGCTGGAGACAGCGGGGAAGTCGTTACGCCATTCGTGCAGGTCGGAACTTACCCGACAAGGAATTTCGCTACCTTAGGACCGTTATAGTTACGGCCGCCGTTTACCGGGGCTTCGATTCAGAGCTTGCACCCCTCCTCTTAACCTTCCGGCACCGGGCAGGCGTCAGACCCTATACGTCGTCTTGCGACTTCGCAGAGCCCTGTGTTTTTGATAAACAGTCGCTACCCCCTGGTCTGTGCCACCCCCCAACGGTTGCCCGCTAAGAGGTCACGCTTATCCCGAAGTTACGCGTGCAATTTGCCGAGTTCCTTCAGCAGAGTTCTCTCAAGCGCCTTGGTATGCTCTACCAGTCCACCTGTGTCGGTTTCGGGTACGGTCTATACGGAGGAGCTATTTCCTGGAACCGCCTGGCCGCCTCTCCAATCCGATAAGGAAAGACAACGTCCGCAATCCGTCACTACCTCCAGGCCCACGATTATTAACGTGGTTCCCATCGACTACGCCTTTCGGCCTCGCCTTAGGGGCCGGCTAACCCTGCTCAGATTAACTTTAAGCAGGAACCCTTGGACTTTCGGCGAGGGGGTCTCTCACCCCCTTTATCGTTACTCATGTCAGCATTCGCACTTCCGATACCTCCAGAAGCCCTCACGGGTCTTCCTTCATCAGCTTACGGAACGCTCCGCTACCGCTTGACCCTTGCGGATCAAACCCAAAGCTTCGGTGCATGGCTTTAGCCCCGTTACATTTTCGGCGCAAAACCCCTTATTTAGACCAGTGAGCTGTTACGCTTTCTTTAAATGATGGCTGCTTCTAAGCCAACATCCTGGTTGTTTTGGGAGTCTCACATCCTTTCCCACTTAGCCATGACTTGGGGACCTTAGCTGTTGGTCAGGGTTGTTTCCCTCTCCACGACGGACGTTAGCACCCGCCGTGTGTCTGCCAGATAGTACTCTCGGGTATTCGGAGTTTGGTTAGGTTTGGTAATCCGGTGAGGACCCCTAGCCCATCCAGTGCTCTACCCCCCGAGGTATTCGTCTGACGCTCTACCTAAATAGATTTCGCGGAGAAC
>NZ_JAOANW010000035.1 GCF_026162365.1 Nitratireductor luteus
ACCGACGTCCAGCTTACCCCTAGGCAGTTCAAAGCTGGAATAGGCGTCGACGACCAGATAGTCCTCCACCGCCCGACCGCCGAAGCCGACACCGTCCTCGAAGGCGCGGTCACGGCTGCCCGAATAAAGCGCCTGAAGGCGCAGTTTCCACCACTCCGTTGGTCGGTATTCGGCATAGCCGGTCACGATGACGGGCGGAATGCGGTATCCATTGAGCGCCGTCCAGTCGCCGGTGCCGATGTTCTGCAACTCGCCTTCCAGCCAGGTGAAGGTGCCCCCGACCTGCCATTGCTCATTGATCGTGTGATCAAGCGCGAGTTCCACGCCATAAATGCGTTCTGGATTGCGCTGCTGGACAAGGCGGAAATCCTCGATGCGCGGCGCGCCCAGTTCCGAATAGCTGTAGAATCCGGCCAGGCTGCCCGTTGTGTCGCCGAAATCAAAGCGCAACCCGAGCTCGTAGCTGTCGGTGACGACCGGCTTCAGATTGCTGGACGAGAGCTGGAAATCGGCTGGCGCATAGCGAAGCTGCAGGCCGATGTCGGGAAGTTCGAATGAGCGCGCGAAATCGGCATAGAGCTTGACATCGTCGGTCAGGCTGTAAACAGCACCGATATTCGGCAAGAGCTCGGAATAGCTGATGTCGCCGCCCTCAATCCGGTTTCCCTGGCCAAGCGTGGTGTAGTCACCCACTTCCGCCCTGGCCCATTGCTGGCGTAAGCCGCCCCGGAAGATCAGCTTCTCTGTCGCTTCGATCTCCAGTTGACCGAAGAGAGCGACCTGGTTGTGCTGCGTTTCGGGCATGAAAACGCGCGTGCCCGTCTTTGTGAATACGGTGCCCCCGCTGGCATCGTAGGCGTTGCCGTCGAACAGGTTCACCGGCATGGAGGTGGTTTCCAGCGAGAAATCCGCTCCCCACATCAGCCTTGCGGAGCTCAGCCAATCGGGCGCCGGCAACGGCGTGTCAAATGTCGCATTGCCGCCATAGACACGGCTGTCGACGATCGATTGCGCGATCGCATTCCAGGTCGGAATTCTGCGCCCGTCGAAGGGGTAAAAGCGCGTGCTGTAGTCGCGCGCGTAAAGCTGTGCGTTGAGGCTGCCGCCGAAAATATCGCTGTTGGCATAGTCGAGCGTAGCGCGCAGGTCGCGCAGGCTGCCCTGCTCGTCCAGCTCAAGGCCCGGCACGGCACGCCCGTAAACGCTGCCTGCCGGCAGGTCAGCAACAGCCGGACCGGAAGCGAAATCCGTGTCCTGGTCTATATTACGGAAATTGACCGAAACCCCGAAGCGGTGCTGATCAACATCGTAGCCGAGGCGACCCATTAGATCATAGCTGGTGGTGTCGTGCAGGTCTCCTTGGCTGGGTTCGGGCGCTATGCGGTCGCCGTTGGCATCGAAGGAAGCGCCTCGGAGATCGCCGGATGCGGCAAAGGCGTAGGAGAGATTGTCCACCGCACCTTGAGCGGATTGGGAATACCCGCCGAACAGCCCGTCCTTGGATGGATTGGTGAGGCTGCTGCCGGCCGTAAACCTGCTGGTAAAACGGGGTTCGCCGCCGCCCTGCAAAGTGGTGATGTAGACGATGCCGCCGCTTGCTCCGCCGCCGTAGAGCGCCGAACCGCCATGGACAACCTCGATGCTTTCGATCTGCGCGGGATCGATGTTGAAAAGATCGCGGGAGGCGTTTCGGGTCAGCTTTTGCGGCACACCGTCGATGATGACCTGGAGATCACGTCCGCGCATAGTCTGACCGTAATTGGTGAAGGCGCCGGTGGCCGGGGCGAGGCCTGGAACCGTCTTGCCGAGAATATCGCCTAGCGAGCGGGCGGTCGGCAATTGCTCTTCAATGTCCTCTCGGGTGAGGAGGGTGACGCTGCGCGTTGCCGTGTCGGGCGCGCCGAACAGCGGCGCCGTCACCAGGAGCCTTTCCAGCACCGTCACATCGCCGTTCGTCTGCGTCGTATCGGAAGCCTGATCCTCTTGTGCGAATGCCGCCTCGGCAAGGCTGACAGCGATAGATGTTAAGACAAAAAGCTGGACAAATGACAAACCAGTCCTCACGTCCCCCTCCTTTAAGAACAGAATGAGGCGCTGGCTGACTGGT
>NZ_JAOANW010000036.1 GCF_026162365.1 Nitratireductor luteus
CCGGCCAGCGCGCCGAGGCCGTGGGTGCCGTAGGACACCTCGCCGTTCACCCCCACCGTGTCGGTCAGCTGCCACTCGGCGCCGACGCCTGCACGGTCGTTGCGGTCGATGTCGCGCGAGCGGTGAATCGTCCCTTGCGCGAAGGCATAAACCTTGCGGTCGTCATCGATGCGGTAATCGATGCGGGCGCCGGCATCGAGCCTTGAGCCGTTATAGCCGGACTTGCCGGATTGAACGGCGCGCGGTGACATGAGCTCCGAATAGCTGACCCCGAAGGATACTCTCCAGTGCCGGTTCATCTCCCAGCTGACGCTGGCGGTGCCGTCGCGTTTGACCTGGCCGTCGTCGTCCTTCAGGTCGTCATAGGCCAGCCCCAGCGCGAGCCGCTCGGTCAGCTCCAGATCGGCATGGGCGCCCCAGATGCGCCGATCGACATTGATCTGCTCGGACAAGGTCGAGAAGCCGGCCTCCTTCTCCTCGTAATAGCCGCCCACCGTGCCCTGGATGCCGGCGCCGACCTCCTCCAGGGCGATCTGGCCGCGCACGCGCCAGGCGGTCGCCTCGCGGTCGCGCGACCCGGTCGAGGGCCGGTCGCCCCAGGTCAGCCCGCCATCGCTGGAGCGCGACAGGCCGAAGCCCGGGCCTTTCGAGCGGGCGACCTCGGCCTCGAGGAACGTGCGCTCGGAATGGCGCAGCTGCAGGTCGGCGCCGAAGGCCTGCTGGTCGGCAAGCCCGGTGCTCTCGTCCATGCCGGTGACGCCGACGCGTACGTTGTCGTTCAGCCAATGCTGGGCGCGGCCGCCATAGACGTAGCCGTCGACGTCGCTGGCCACTGGCTCGAACTCGTACTGCACCGTCAGATAGAGCTTGTTGCCGCCCAACGCGCCGTCGCGCACCGGACCGTCGGTGCCTGTCATCGAGGTGAGTGGGCGGCGCAGGATGATCACTCCTTGCATGTAGTCGAAGCTGTAATCCTCGCCATAGCGCAAGGTATGGCGCCCGACGATGCGCCCGGTCACTGCATCGCGCGTTTCGACAGTGACTGTCTCGGAGCCCTCGATAATGTCCTGGCGCTTGAGGAAATAGGCCGAGCCGCCGGTGCCCAGGAACTCCTCGCGCTGCGGCAACGTGTCGGGCTGGGCCGCATAGAGCGTGACCTCTGTGCGGCGCTCGCCGAAGGAGGTCGTGGCTTCGGAAGAATAGACGGCGTTGGCACCGTAGAGCGCCCGCTCGGAGCGCAGGAACTCGGTACCGGTGATGGACGTCTTGTAGTTCCCCCACATGACGTGGCTGTCGCCGCGCTCCAGCCGCACATAGAACTTGCCGTTGGTGGGAGCATCCTCCACCATGGTGGAATCGTCGCCATAGACGGGATAATAATCATCCGGGTCGAGCCGGCGCAGCAGCCGGCGCGGGTCGGTGCCGTCGAGATTGCGGAACAGGGTGTCGAGGTCGTCCTCGCCGCTGTCGGCGGCCGCCGTGAGCAGATATTTGCCCTTGATCTTGCCCTTCAGATAGAAGGCCAGCCGGCCCTTGGAATAGACCTCGTCATACTCGCCCGGACGCGCCACCTCGATGTTGTCGTCGCCCATGCGCTTGCCGATGGT
>NZ_JAOANW010000037.1 GCF_026162365.1 Nitratireductor luteus
TAGCCCACTTCTCTCACCGCCCGTTTATTCTGACGCGTTCGGCGGCCGATCAGACGGGCGTGCGTTTGGAGCCGCGCGCGGCCTGCGCCGCGGGAGAGCGGCGGTGGTGATCGGTGGCAATGTCTCCTGTGTTGGTTGCGGGACGGGTTCAGGCCGGCGGCATCAACGGGCCGCGGTGCATATTCGTTCGTGCGCCCGGCTGAACTCGCGCTCGTAGGGACAGGCCGAGGTCATGGCGACCTTGATGCGGCGCACCGAGACGCGGACCTGAGCGCCGATCTTCAGGAGCTTCAGCCGGATGGTGCCGCAGGTGGCGTTGGCGAGCTTGCTGCCAGCCAGTCCGATGCGGCGCAAGGCGCAGATCAGCACATAGGCGAAGGAGGCGAACCAAAGGCGGAGTTGGTTGGCACGCATGGTGTGGGCGCTGGTGCGGTCGGCATAAAGATCGAGCTGGCACTCCTTGATGCGGTTTTCCATGTCGCCGCGGGCGCAATAGAGGTCTTCATAAAGCGCCTTGGCTTGCCAGTGCTGCGCCTCGAGCGAGGTGACGACAAAGCGCGGATTGGCGCCCAGCAGCGTCCATTCCGCCTTGGCAACGACCCGCCGCCGGCGCGACCAGCTGTCCCTGGTCGACCACAGGAAATCGCGAAAGACACGGGCGGCTTGGCCGCGGACATTGGCTGCCAGATGCGCTTCCTCCAGGGCTGGCGCGACCTCCTTTTCCAGCCGCTGGTTGCGGGCCAGGCCGAAGACATAGTCGACGCCGTTTGCCTCGCACCAATCCATCAGTTCGTCGCGGGCGAAACCGGAATCGGCGCGCAGGATGATGCGGACTGTGGGCCAGGCCGTGCGGATCTGCCCAATGATGCGCTCGACCTCTGTGACCACGCCGGCGCTGGCGTCGATGTTGGACCGCCGCAGCTTGGCCGCCAGCAGATGGCGGCCACAGAAGATGTACAGCGGCAAATAGCAGTGACAGCGATAATAGCCGTGGAAGAATTTGCCTTCCTGGTCGCCGTGCAGCGGATCGTCGGTGGCGTCGAGATCGAGCACGATCTCGGCGGGCGGTTCGGCATGCGCTTCCAGGAACAGGTCGACAAACAGCGTCTCGATCGCCGACGCATCATAGGCGATCTTGTGATAGCGCGTCGGCTCCCCGACGCGGCCGTGTTCCAGCCGGTTGAGCGTCGACTTGCCGGCCAGCACCGCGCAATCCTCCCGCTTCGGCGTCAGGCTTTCCGACAGCAGCGCCAGCACCGGATCGTGGCGCAATGTGTCATGGTCATCGACGTCCTCGTACCCCAAGGCAATGGCGGCGATGCGCTGACTGACCAGCGTGCGAACGCTGTGCACCGTGCAGTCCGGATCGCGGCCATCGACGAAGCAGGAGGCGACCCGGTCGAACAGGCCAATGGCCCTGTCGACGTGGCGAAGCAGCAGTGCGCCCGCATCCGAGGTGATCGCCCCGCCATCGAAACCGGCGATCACTTTATGCCCGGCGAAGCCTTCAAATTCGAGCTGGTCAGAGATACAGTGTGTGTGCATCGGACTCCGTTCCTGAAT
>NZ_JAOANW010000038.1 GCF_026162365.1 Nitratireductor luteus
TCTTACTGTGTCATAAGTTTCGTTAACGATTGATTGCGACAATGGCGATTCGCGCTTCAAATGGAGGGAGCTATGGATCGCCAGGATGGAATCGAAACGAGTGAATCGCGTTTTGCAGCCTATGTCGAGACGCTCGCCTCGGCATTGGGTCATGCTGACCGGGTGGCGCCGCTGAAGGCCTATTGCACGGGGCTGCTTTTGCCCGGTGAGCGCAAGAGCGTCGAGCCGATGGCGGCCCGGGTTGAGCCGGGACGTGTGCAGGCGGCGCACCAGTCGCTGCATCATTTCGTGGCGAAAGCGGACTGGTCGGACGATGCCGTGCTTGGCGTCGTGCGGGCTGAAGTGCTGCCGGCGCTGGAGCGTCAGGCGCCGATCCGCGCCTGGATCGTTGACGACACCGGCTTTCCCAAGAAAGGGAAGCATTCGGTGGGGGTGGCGCGGCAGTATTGCGGCCAGCTCGGCAAGCAGGACAACTGCCAGATCGCCGTCAGTCTGTCGGTTGCCACCGACCAGGCGAGCCTGCCGGTCGCCTATCAGCTGTATCTGCCGGAAAGCTGGGCCAACGATCCCGATCGGCGGAAAAAGGCGGGCGTGCCGGAGGACGTTGTCTTCCGCACCAAGCCCGAAATTGCGCTCACCCAAATCCGGGCGGCGCTGGATAACGACATATCGCCGGGCGTAGTGCTGGCCGATGCCGGTTACGGCAACGACACCGCTTTCCGCACCGGGTTGACGGAGATGGGCTTGACCTATGTCGCCGGAGTCCAGTCCTCGATCCGCTTGTGGTCGCCGGGCACACAGCCGCTGCCGCCCAAGCCGTGGAGCGGCCACGGCCGCCCACCTTCACGCGTCCGGCGCCAGGCCGGGCACACGCCCGTTTCGGCCAAGGAGCTGGCGCAAGCCCTGCCCGAGGACGCCTGGCGTCAGATCACCTGGCGCGAGGGCTCCAAGGTGCCGCTTACCTCACGCTTTGCCACCGTCCGGGTCCGCCCAGCCCATCGCGACTACTGGCGCTCTGAGCCGCGCGCCAAGGAATGGCTTCTGATCGAGTGGCCGGACGGCGAGGTCGAGCCGGCCAAGTACTGGCTGTCGACCTTGCCGGAAGATACCAGGCTCGCCACTCTCGTCGATCAGGCCAAGCTGCGATGGCGGATTGAACGGGATTATCAGGAACTCAAGCAGGAGATCGGTCTTGGCCATTATGAGGGCCGAGGTTGGCGCGGCTTCCATCACCACGCCACGCTCGCCATCGCCGCTTACGGATTCCTGGTCTCCGAACGGAGTCTGATTCCCCCCTCAGCCCCACGCTCAGCGCCGCTCCTCAAGGCACCTGCGCTACCCGAAGATTATCGACCCCGCGGTGCCGCCGCTGCGTCCCGAACGCCACGTCACCAACTCCATCGCCACCATCAGGATTAGGCTCGCCCACGCCTTGGCGCGGCGGCTGCCACGATGTCCATGCTGCCAAAACAGTTTTATGACACAGTAAGACTA
>NZ_JAOANW010000039.1 GCF_026162365.1 Nitratireductor luteus
AAAGATAGGATATTCGGCTTGCGCCCCATCCTCGGACGGTGATGCGGGAAGGTGCTGCGCTTCGAGCTGATGATAGAACGTGGTCTGTCGCGACAGCCACAAGCATCAGGAAAGGAAGCGCAGCATGAAGCACTTTATCGGCCTCGATGTCTCGGTGAAAGAGACCGCCGTTTGCATTGTCGACGAATCGGGCAAAATCTGCCGCGAGGTGAAGGTTCACAGCCACCCCGGCGATTTGCTCGCGGTTATGAAGGATCCGAGCTGGAACATTGAGCGGATCGGGCTTGAGGCTGGGCCTTTGTCGCAGTGGCTTTTCGAGGGGCTTGCGCGCGCCGGATTACCGGTCATCTGCATCGAGACGCGCCATGTGAAGGCGTTCCTGAAGGCCCAGCCGAACAAGACTGATCGTAACGACGCGCGCGGCATCGCGCAGATGATGCGGGTCAACCTGTATCGTCCGGTGCATGTGAAGACGCTAACGAGCCAGAAGCGGCGGGCGCTCTTGACGGCCCGTAAGCTCCTGCAAGGCAAGGCGATAGCCATCGAGAATGATATCCGCGGTCTTCTGCGCAACTTCGGCCTCAAGGTTGGTGTTGTGGGAACGGTGAAATTCGAGGAGCGTATTCGGGAACTCGTTGAAGGCATGCCCGACCTGGAGGAACTCATGGGGGCGCTGCTTTCTGCCCGGAACAAGCTGCGCGCCGAATTTGCTCGCCTGCACAAGAAGGTGCTGGCGTCCGCGGAGGAGGATGCGACCTGCAAGCGCTTGATGACGATCCCCGGTGTCGGTGCCGTTACGGCGCTGGCCTATACCGCAACCATCGACATTCCGCAGCGCTTCAGAAGCTCCAAGGCGGTGGGTCCCATCCTCGGGCTGACGCCGAAGCTCAACGAGTCCGGCGAAAGCAAGCGCGTGGGCCGCATCTCCCTTTGTGGGGACGGCATGATGAGAACGCTGCTCTATGAGGCCGCACAGACGCTGCTGACGCGCGTGACGAAATGGTCATGGTTGAAAGCCTGGGCAATGAACGTCGCGAAGCGACGCGGGATGCGCAAGGCCATCGTCGCCCTTGCACGTCGCCTGGCGGTCATCATGCATCGCATGTGGCTGGATGGCGTCGGGTTCCGCTGGACGCGGGAAGCTACGGCCCCGATCATCTGATCCGGACGGCCAGGAAGGAGAGAGACAGAAAGTTCCGCCCCGGCGGACAAGCGTCCTTCGCAGGACGATGGATGAGGTAAGTTCGAACTCAACTCCGTGCCGACCGCACTCGATGTCGGTCAGGACGCTCAAAAGATGGGACTGCCTCATTCTCCTGATCCTATGCTGGGAGGGCAATGCGCCGATCCCGTAGAGAAGCAAGGGCCTGCGAAAGACGTCGATGCCGGGCATATGGAAAGGCTCGAAGCG
>NZ_JAOANW010000040.1 GCF_026162365.1 Nitratireductor luteus
CCCAGACCTCGTTCGCCGACACCGACTATGTCGAAGCCTCCCTCGGCTATGCCTACCGCCCGGTCGACAACGACCGCCTCAACGCACTGTTCAAATACACCTGGCTCTACGACCTGCCGGGCAACAACCAGCTCATCTCTGGCGCTACCGGCGACCTCTTCGCCCCGGCCCAGCGCAGCCACATCCTGTCGGTCGACGCCATCTACGACCTCACTCCGTGGCTGTCGGTGGGCGGCAAATACGGCTTCCGTTTCGGCCAGGTCAAATACCGCACCGGCAGCGGCACCGGCTTCGAGGCCGAATGGCAGAAGAGCTCCGCCCATCTCGGCATCCTGCGCGCCGACCTGCATCTCATCAGGAAATGGGATCTCCTGCTCGAAGGCCGCGTCATGCACATGCCCGAAGCCGACACCACCGACTACGGCGCACTCGCCGCCGTCTACCGCCATGTCGGCGACAACTTCAAGGTCGGTCTCGGCTACAATTTCGGCCGCTTCTCCGACGACCTCAGAGACCTCACCCTCGACGATCAGGGCCTCTTCCTTAACGTCGTCGGAAAGTTCTGAACGGGGATAAAAATGCAATTGCACAAACCATTACCAGCGCCTTCCCCGAACTGTCATCTTGAAGGTCAGAATCCTGCTGCGCCTCGGATTGCAAGAGGCTGCACGCGAACATCATCCTTCGTGATTTCCGGAAATAGAAGCATCTAAAAATAGGTTCAAGAAATGAGACTGAGCGCGCCAACAGGGATTGTTTTCATTCTATCGGTTATTCTTGCAATACTATCTTTTTTGCCCGTCTTAGGCATATCGATTCCTGTGGCCAGTGCCTATAGTTACTGGCTGCTGGCTGCTGCATTTGCCATCCTTGCCGCCGGAAACTTGCTGAAAGGCCTCTAGCGCGCCCACAGGCGAACGCAGAGCCGGCGCATTGATTGATAGGGGAACCGTGCTGTTGTCCGCCGACAGTGCCGCCATGACAGGAAACCCTGCGCGTAGCTTGATGAAGATAACAGGTGCCAACGTAGCGACCGTTCTCCAGCCAGCTCGCAAGGTGCATCTTCTACGGCGTAATCCTTGCCGGGCCGCAAATGAAATGTGACTTTCGTCATCTTCAATCATGACTTTCGCCACATGTCCTCAACTCTCGAAAGGTTTAACTTTCGATAAATGCAAAACATTCGCGTGGAATTGCCGGGCAATTCACGTGGATGTGCCACTGGGTAGTTATCAATCGGGGGCATCCATGCCTACTTCCAAGGGGCTGCCGCGGGCGGCACGTATTCTTGCCTAGCCACTGCACCGAGAACTGCGGGGAACCATGCTGTTGTCCACCGGCGGTCCCTCCATGACAGAAACCCTGTGCGTGGCTTGATGAA
>NZ_JAOANW010000041.1 GCF_026162365.1 Nitratireductor luteus
TGGAGGTCTCTAAAAACCTCGCCTTCGGCACCGGATTTTGATTCACTGTCGCGGTGATTTGCGCGGAGGTAGCGGATGCGGGGACAAGCCGGGTTCTGGGACATTGACGAGCGGTATGCCCGATTGAGCGAAGCGGGCGATCCTCTGGAAAAGCTGAACGCGGTCGTGCCTTGGGTTGTTTTCCGCAAGCCTTTGGCCAAGGCGCTGAAGCGCTCCGATGGTGCCAAGGGTGGCAGGCCGCCCTATGACGGCGTGCTGATGTTCAAGATCATGGTTCTGCAGGCGCTCTACGGCCTGTCGGACGACCAGGCCGAGTTCCAGATTCAGGATCGGCTGTCCTTCATGCGCTTCCTGGGCCTGGAGCTCGGCGACAAGGTGCCGGACGCCAAGACGATCTGGTTGTTCCGGGAGCACCTCACCCAGGCCCGGGCGGTGGAAAACCTGTTCGCCCGCTTCGACAAGCACCTCAGCAAGGCCGGCTACCTCGCCATGGGCGGGCAGATCGTGGACGCCACCATCGTGGCGGCGCCGAAGCAGCGCAACTCGGACGGCGAGAAGTCCGACATCAAGGCAGGAAAGGTGCCGGAGGAGTGGAAGGACAAGCCGGCGAAGCTGCGCCAGAAGGATCGGGATGCGCGCTGGACCGTGAAGTTCTCCAAGGCCAAGGCCGACGAGGAGGGAAAGACCAAACAGCGCGACATCGCCGTTCCGGCCTTCGGCTACAAGAACCACGCCTCGATCGATCGCCGGCACGGCTTCATCCGCGGCTGGACCGTCACCAGCGCCTCGGCCTGGGACGGGGCGCAACTCCGCAACGTGCTGGACAAGACCAACACCGGCTCGACGGTGTGGGCCGACACGGCCTATCGCTCGAAGAAGAACGAAGCGTGGTTGGAGAAGAACGGCTACCGCTCCGACATCCACCATAAGAAGCCCAAGGGCCGGCCGATGAGCGAGGCAACGTCGCGGGCCAA
Organism: Nitratireductor luteus; assembly: GCF_026162365.1. GTDB lineage: Bacteria > Pseudomonadota > Alphaproteobacteria > Rhizobiales > Rhizobiaceae > Chelativorans > Chelativorans luteus. The sequence goes on from NZ_JAOANW010000041.1 coordinate 975, forward strand.
TGGTCGGCGCTCTAAAATCCGCGCCTTCGTCGAACACGTCTTCGCGCAACAGAAATCCCGCATGGGTCTCTTCGTGCGCACCATCGGCATCGCCCGCGCCAGGACCAAGATTGGCATGGCCAATCTCGCCTACAATCTCACCCGCTATGTCTGGCACCAGGGGCGAACTGCGCCCGCATAGCGGTGGCAGCGGCGGAAAACGCCGCCGATACGCCGAAATCGACCAATCATGAGCCCGATAAGGGCGCGAAACCCACGCCAAACAACCGAACTCGGTGGCTCGGGTCCGCTTTGGCGGTTTCGGCATCAAAAACGACGGTAGTTCGAGACCTCCA